>JACKHN010000014.1 GCA_020638975.1 Planctomycetaceae bacterium | reverse complement strand
CGCCAAACTTTCATCGCTTTCGTCTCCATTAGAGAAGGGTTGAAAGCGACCAACGAAAAACATTTTGTCCGCACCATATTTGCACGGATGTCCGCACAAAACACCGTGCGGACACGTTCACGAACGAAAAAAGGACTCACGACCGATCGTCGTAAGTCCTTGCTGTGTAAAGTGCGGGAAAGAGGACTCGAACCTCCACGGGGTTAACCCCCACTAGGCCCTCAACCTAGCGCGTCTGCCAATTCCGCCATTCCCGCTAATATTGGCTGTGGAAAATAGTTTACGTCGAGACGTGGTCCGGTCAATGCCCCGATGCTTCGCCCTGTTGGCGCCGATGCAGGATCAACGCTAGGTCGTTTTGCGGGGCAACGGAACGTACGAGATCTAAGAGCTCTTCTGCCGTTGCGTCGCGGTTCTTGCGGATTTGTCTCGAAAGTTCTAAATGAAGCGACGGTCGCGTACTCGGTCCGCCCAGTATCAGCAGGACGTCGCCTTGGGCTAAGCGGGCGCGAGTCATCGGTGGATTCAATTCGGGCTCGACTCCCAATGGCGGAGCGTCGGATTGAATCAGCTCGACGTCCGATTTCTGTACGAGTATCGCGGTGACGACGCCAGCGGTCGAGTACTCGATCTCACCCGAATCGGGTGTCGCCTTACAGTAGAACAGTGAACTCGCGTGCCCTCCTGTCGACGCGTTCCATACGGAATCGTTCACGCGATATATCAAATTCGCGGCGTTGTGTGCATAGTCTGTGTGTGCTCGAACGCTTGCCTGCAAGGCACTTGCGTTCAACGCCGACTCCATGCCAATTCCATTGCTCATGCCAACAGCGACAGCTAGCGAACCATCTGGAGGCACGAACCAATCGTAGAAACCACTAGCCAGTTCATCGTCGCTCGCAGACCAGCCGGCGACATCCCACCCGTCGACAATTGGTTTGATGGTTGGAAGATGATTATGCTGCCAATGCACGGCGGTGATGACCTGCCGATCGGCTTGTTTCGACGCTAGGCACTCAGCAAGCAGTACCTCGCGTTGCAATTCGGCGGCAATGCTACCAGCGATGATCTCGGCCAGATGAATCTCTTGATCGGTAAAGTCGCGGACGGAATCGGCGAAGAACCAAATCGTGCCTAGCGGATCCGTGGGACTGGAGACGGGGAGGCAGAGGGCGGCGGGAAACGACTCCGGCAACCTCCAATGCGGCAAGAGACTCGCATCCTCCAACACAACCGCGTGCCCGATCAGTGCTTCCAGTTCGGCAAATGCACCAGCCAGTGGTCGCGCTGGTTCGAGGAACCGGTCATTCGGCAAGCCCGAGGCCGCTCGTAGCTTCAGTTCGGTCGTTGCATCGTCCAGCATGTACAGGCCGGCGGCACAACACCCAACGGCATCGGCACCGTTTCGAAGCATGACTTCGAGACGCGCGGCGAGGTGCTCCTCTTCCTCTCGCTTCGGCGAGACGGGGATGCCAATCGCCAATTCCGCCTCGCGATGCCAAAGGGCTGTCTGCAAGGTTTTGAGTTGTGCGAACAAATTCGAGATGGCATCGGAGAGTTGAGCGGCCCGCCATCGTTCGATCCTAGTTGCATCGGCAGGCGGTGCGGAAATCGTGTCGTCGGTCGACTCCTTCACTCGGCGCCGATGGCTCGACGACTCCGTCAGAGTTGCTGATTCTTCGACGAGAGGCCAGCCGGTTGCCAATTCGAAGGCCGTAGCCAGCGAGGCTAAGGTATCATCGACAAGGGAAGGGCTGGGTGGGGCGGCGAGCTCTTCCGCAATGTGCAAACGGAGGAAGGGCGGCAAGTTGTTCGTCACAATGTATTCCCGGATCGAGTGCGTCAAATCGCAGTTCCGATCCGTGGAACTCGCTCGGCGCAACCTTAGCAGACAGGCCGCGCTCACTTTCCGTAACCGTCAGGGATTAACATCGTCCCATAGATTCGGAAACTGAATCGGTTCCGAGTAGAGTGACACTAGCCCGCGTATCGCCGTCGGCACAAGCCCTACATGTGACCTATTCCGCAATGCCACATATAACGTAGCTGGGCTTGCGTGTTGAGAGGAACTTGCGTGTTGAGAGGAATAAGTGAAGCTACTCAAGAACTCCGCTAATCGAACCAGTCACAGGGATTTCTGCACCCGTCGTTGTGTCGCGCAACTTGCTGCCGGTTAACTGGGCGGAGACAAGGTTATTCTCAATCGCCGTGATCTTGAGTTCGACAGGTGCATCGACATCCGAGAACAGAATCGGCCCCTCAGCAACGCGCTGCACGAACAGGCGGGCGGCGAGCGGTTCGCCAACGAGTTCCGTGATCGAGTTGGCTTGCACATGGGCCTGGAGGAAGACGGACGGGAACGACTCACGTTCAGCATCGCGATAGCTTTGCAGCTGAAGAACCGTTGGCCGACCTGCTCCTTGCGGGATCAGACTCACATAACAGGCATCCGTCTTCACGACGTCCCCAGCCGTCAATTCGATGCTGCCGGCGAGATTCAGTTGTTCCTGGACTTGCTCGGTCGTCGACTCCATCTTCGCTTGTACCGCGTCTTTGGCCTTCGTGGCATTCTCCGACACGGCGTTCTTTGCCTTGTCGAGCGCGCCGGTCAGATCCTCCTTGCTACAGCCGACGGCGATGATCGCAAGCATCAAGATCGCCATCGACCGATATTGGTTGTGCAACATGCAAATCTCCTCTGTCTATAAAACGAATGAAGTCCGTCTGTCACCGACGCCCGATTGGGATGAATAAAGAGTTAGGGTGACACGTTGGTAATCGTGACATGAGGGATACGTTTGGTCAACTAAGTGCCCAATTAGGTGGTGGTTCAGTTTGAAATTCCTGAAAGGTGAAAGGTAGGACGGCCACTCTTGGCCGTCTCTTGTCGGGCAGAAGAGCCCAACTTGCGGCAAACTGTACCCCGCTCCCCCAATCAGTATCCTTGCAGCGAGTCGCCTAGAATTTGCTCCAAGGCGACGTCCATCCGTGTTGCCGCAATCGGCCAAGCGTATTGGGATGCGATTGACCTGCCATCGCTCTCCTGCGGCCAGCAAGATGCCGCATCCCCCGCCCGTTGGCTCAGTAGTTTCAGGCGTGCCACAATTCCGCGCGGCGTGCCATCGTGAAAGAAATCATCGTGGTCGCCAAGCACCTCTGGATATGCCAGGCATCTCGGAACAAGCGGGAAGCAGCCGGCTGCCACGGCCTCAACCACGCCAATCCCGAAGAACTCATGACGAGCGGTCGAGACCACAACGTCGGCATCCAGCAGCACTTCGAGATACTGCTCACGACTCTTGGTGTAACCCCAATGGTCGATATACTCCGAGAACTGATCGCGTGCTGTCGCGAAACATGCGGGAACATTCCCAAACGACTCGCCAAGCACCGCAAGTCGGAACGGCTCGTGCTGCATTCGCAATAGCTGAATCGCATTGAAGAATGTTTCCGGATCTTTATCGTGCTCCCATCGACTCGACCACAGGATGCGGAGTGGTCCTGCGCGTCGAGCCATTCGCCGTGAAGGCATTTCGATTCCCGGCCAGTGAATCGACGACTTTGCGCGGATCTTGTCGGAAGCATCGAGCAACTGATGGTCTGGCATGTTTCGCATCCAATTCGCCATCCCGGTCAAAAATGCCTCGCGATGAAACCTTGAGTTGAACCAAACCGCATCTGCTGCCAAGCAGGTTGTCAGATTCGTGAACGCAAAATGGAGATCGCGTTCACGGGCTTCGCGGTTGGGATAGGTGAGTTGGTTCTCGTGGAAGTAGACGATGGCCGGTAACCCTTCTACATCACTGCGACAGAGGCCACGAAACTCGGCGAGATTCAGCATGTCCGTACAGAACACCACATCCCAGTTTCGATCGCGGTGATCCGGACCCTGAAGTCGTTCCGCAAACGTCACGGGTGCGTGTCGCATGCGCCATTTCCACTTGTACGCGGGCAGCGTCAAGACATCGAAAGCGTGTCGACTGTGCGCGATCCACCCTTCGAGAAACGCTTGATGGCTGCCGCCGTGATAAGGGTTAAGAGCTAGGACTCGCATGACAATCGCTGTGGGTTGAATTGCACCACTCGACACGGGCGAGGGGCGTTGTATGCTGCATTGATCGTAGCTGATCGAACTCGCTAGGGAAGTTATCGTGGTTAACATCGCGGACGAACTGTTGCTTCGACTGCAATGCCCCGTGACGCGACAGCCATTGCTGAATGCGAAGCCACACGTACTCGATCGTGCCAACGACCTGATCAACGAACGTAAACTGACAAACCGATCGGGCGAGACGGTCGAAGATGGATTGGAACACGGGTTGATCGACCAAGCAGGTTTGTGGCTCTACGCCATACGCGATGGTATCGTCTGCCTGCTGGCAGATGAAGCCATCGCGCTGAATCACATCGGCATCCAACAAGACGAGGCGAAAGAATGAGCGATAAGACTCTGTTTCAGCGGATTATCGATAAGGAGATTCCGGCTGACATCGTCTATGAAGACGACCAGTGCTTGGCGTTTCGCGATATCTCGCCGCAGGCACCGACCCACGTACTCGTGATCCCTAAGAAACCGATCGTATCCGTCGCGACGATCGCCGACGAGGATCAAGCACTCATCGGCCACATCTACCTGGTCATCCGCAACATCGCTAACGAACTTGGACTAGGAAACGGCTATCGCGTCGTCGCAAACTGCGGAGCCGATGGTGGACAGTCCGTTGACCATCTGCATTTCCACATTCTGGGCGGACGGCAACTCAAGTGGCCGCCCGGTTAGCACCCCAAGTCGGACCAACGCGGCGTTAGTTCGAGAACGGCAGCTTAAAAGGTAGCGTTGGGATATACCGCCGAATACCTGTCGGCTTATCGTCGATTGGAGGCGGAGATTCGTTGACGCTAGACGAGGTCGATCGGCTTGTTGCAGGTGACCGAGGAAGCTGTGCGATACGACTGGGCGGTACGTGCTCGATCACGAACCGTGGCCAATAACCGTCGAGGAATCGCTCGCAGTCGGTGACTCGCCCGTCCTCCAATTGGAAGTGAGCGGTCGCGACATTCTTAATCAGTTCGTTCAGCTCGGTGTCGAAGAAGTACAAGTCATAGACTTCCACGTCGTCAATCCACACTTCCCCTTCTCCGACCAGATCAAACCCGATGGAGATATTCTCAAGATCTGCAGGCAACGTGTCGCAGTGGAACAGATAGGCTTCAGCAGGCCACGCCTTGCCCAGCAGTTCGTTAACGGACTGGCCATCAACATCCTTGCCAAGCGTCGCGAAAGTGTAGTATCCACGTCCATTGTCGATCGACATCCGGAGTTGTGGCTGGGTCCCGTCATCTCTCGTTCTGACCCACGCCAATAGAGACAATCGGCCCGTCTTTGGAGCTGGAAACTCTCGATTGCGTATCCAGGCAATCTTCTTTCGATCGGTGACTTTCATGTGCAACGATCGACTACCGGTTCGTGGCTCTTTGTCCGAAACATCGATGGTGATGCCGGGACCCTTTGCATGAACCCAATCAACCGGCTCGCCCATCGATCCAACTTGCTCGAATCCCGAATTCGCCACGACTTTCAAGGGCTCTCGCGTGCGCAGTTCGTTGACTCGTGATTTCACTTCCTGGACAAGTGTCGTTAGTTCGGCAGTAACAACTCGATCGAATCGGACTCGCCAATCAACGACCTTTGTCGACGAGTCAGTAAAGTAGCCGGCGACCAAATCATAGGGTTCAAGCTCAACGGTCCAAATCTGACCGCTGTTCACCGCGCGCGGCTGTGCGGATTGATCACTCGCGAATCGGTGGATTACCCCGGCATGTGACATCTCGAGGTCGATGTCCGCCGTCGCAGGCCATGGTGCGTTGTTCACGACATAGAAATAGGTTCGCGGACCAACCGTCAGTTTACGAAACACGATCGACGAAGCTTGAGCAGCCGCTGAAGCGGGCTTCACGGTCTCGAAACGTTGAGCAGGCAATTGCCGGAACGCCGTGAACTGTTTCCGCAGCGCATCCTCTTGGCCAAGCGGAAGCATCCATCCGCCTTCCGCCACAAGTTGTGCATCAAGCGCAGCAATGTTGTGAATGAATTGAGATCGAGCGTGGAACCCGTTCGATGGAATTTGTGATGCGAACCATGTCCGAGTCTTTTCTGTCCCAAACGGGCTGACCGCATCAAACGACGGGATCGCGAAAGTTAGCGGTTCGTGATAGTTGATCGCACTCGCGAATGCTTCACCCTCAAACAATGAATCCACGGTCGCCGACTCACGCGTCTGAAGATCAACCGCCTGATCAGCCAAGGCGGTGAACGGTTTGATGCGTTGGGGGCGCATGGGGACGATTTGCACGTTCTTTTGCAGCAGTTTGGCGCTCAACCCGAGTTGCAGCATTGTATCGGACACGTCGCTGCGGAGAGGCAGTCGAGGCTGTAGCTCGTCTTTGACGAGTGAACTGTCAAGTAAGCCCGAGGTCGCGAGGTACAGCTTCGCGTTCGGGCGCGAGCGAGCTACATCGCTTTGAATGTCGCTGTAGAAGCGGGCTAACTCCTGAGCACGCCAGTCCAGCCACAACTTGCGTCCTACGCCGGTCAAAAAGGTCGACCGATCACGATGACGAGTCTGTCCGTCACCCGGAACTTCGGTCTTTGTCGCGACTTTGAACCGAGCGATCGTACGATCATCGTTGCCCCAAGCGACTCCTGGCAGCTGAACAAACGTGTCAGGGCCCATTTGCAGCGACACGCCGGCGAACGAGCTGTGATGAGAGTAGCGATCAACGACTTCGTCAATGGCGTGGCGAATCGCGTTTTGGACACGCGTATCCAGTGGATTGTAGTAAGGAGCCTGCCCGCGATTCGTACCAAACCTTGCGGCCCACGACCGACCATCGTATCCAAGCAACTCGATGCCATTCGCTGCCGGATCATTGTCTCGCTGCAAGGCTTCCAACTCGGGGAGTGGTGTCGCGAAGTGGAACGAGGGAATCAATTGCAGTTGCTCACGGTCAAACAACCGGAACAGCATCTCCAACACATCTTTCTGCCGAAGGTCTTGTCCGCTGACGAACAGCGATCCCGAGTCGTACCGCGGCGTACTCTCTAGCAGTCGTGACGGGTAGATCGTTGCTCCGTCTCTGGATACTGAAATAATGGCACTCGTATAACCAACATGCTTCAAGTACTCGACCAACCGCAGGCCACCCGTATAGAACGTGTTCCAATCGCCGAGGCTTTGGAGTGTTGTGTCGTCGAGTGCCTCGGGCGCCGAGAAATTCTCAGGGAACAAAGGCTTGTCATAGTAAGCCGCAAGCTGCCGAGTTTCGGTCGTTGTTCGATCGAGTGAAGCGGGTGGGAGTACCGTCGGCCCAGCTAACACGCGGATCTTGCCAAACGCTGCCGGTTTTCCGTCTCGCCGATTCGAGAGCAGCAGCCAAGGCGTCTTTGTCTTGGGCCAAAAGATCAGGCGATGCTTCTCCATGCCTGGTGTTGACGGTGCCGGTGATCGCACAACGTCCACACCGGAATCTAATCCCAGCGGCATCACCATACCTGCCGCGTTCGTTTCCAGTACGCTGATCGCCAGCGTCTGAGGTGCATCGTTCGGGTACTCAACTTCCAACAAGTGCGGAGCGCCGATGCGAGAGATTGGCAAAGGTGCGGCTTGCCATCCGTTGGGTGCGAGCTCTGTCAACTGGTGACCAAGGTGCTCGCGGAGTGAAACGAGTCCGTTGTCCAACGGGCCGTGCGACGCGCCGGTCAGTTTCAGTTGCGGCAACCACGACCATCTCTCCCACCACTTGGCGTTACCCGGTTGAACATCATCAACCTCGCGCCACGGCGATTGATCGATCGGCGCTGGACTCGGATCGATCACCACGAGTTGGACTTTGCGTTGACAAACGACTGGCGGCGAGAACCGACGGTCGCGAAAGGATTGCGCAAGCAACGGCACGGAAATCTTACGCTCGCGGAGCGTGGCAACGAGCTCGTACGGACCTTCTATTGCTGGAAGTGTGACCGAGAACGGACGACTCGACGGCAGACTGCCCGTGGCGTCTGTATCAACGTCGAATTGTTCGGACCAAATCTCGTCTCGGGAACGAGTGTCGACCAACTGGAGTGTGCAACGAAGCTCCGCGTTTGGTGTCAGTCGATACGGCTGAACCTCAAACGGCCAGGTCTCTCCCGGCGAGAAAACGAATGACTCGCGATTCGTCGTCACTCGCAAATGATCGCCAGGCGCTCGACGCACGGTCAGCCGATTGTTTTCACTATCGATCAAGCTCGACGCAGTGTGCTTCAAGTTTGCAGCGAAGTCTGCGAGGTTGAGGATGACCGTCTCTTCGTCCTCGGGTTTGCGATCTCGCTGCAGGACGATGGTCAACGTCGCCGTGTCGGAGGCATTGACCCGAACATCGATCCCATCAAAGACAACTGGGGCGGGCTGCCAGATCGTTAGCGAACTGCCTCGGTTGACGACCGACGTCGGTGCGTTGGCTTCGAAGCCCAATCGCCTGATTTCCGAGAAGCTGCCGTCGGATAGTTGCAGGATGCCGTTCCAATGATGTTGCGTTGCCTCGCCCCAAGTAATTCGAAGGCGAAGATCAAGCTCTTCGGCTTTCGCGGGATCGACGAACTGACAGAGACCGAGCGAGACGAGAGCGCAAAACGCGAGCCTGATCCGCGACTGACAGATCAGTTTCGCGAGATAACGCTGAATCCTATCGGATGCAGTTGGTCTGGGGGCCTTCTGCGGACTTCCGTGTCCGACCATGGCAAACCCAACGAGGTGGCGTATTAAACGGAACGATCTCGCAAGAGACTTCTCGCGAAACAGACCCCTTACATCTCAATCCTTGAGATGCAAGTTGGAACCTTGCACATTTCAATTCGCTGTGAGTTTCACGTCACAGGGGCGGGAGTATACACACGTCCCGCGATTTCAAGCCACCCCGTTCTTAATCCGTACCCTCGACCAACTCGCGTGATAGCGGTGCTAGTTCGACTAGCTTCTCTCGATTTACCCGTTCCGAGTACTCGTCGAGTAACTTTGCCAACTGTTCCGGCACATCGCCGCACCGGTCAGCGACCTCGTTTGCCTCCCACCGATCATCGGGTTTTGCAAACAACGATCTCGTTTCGCTGTCATCGACATGCAACAACCAGGCAGGTGTTCGCACGGCTTTCTCTTCGTTTTTTATCGCAAACGCAGCTTGCCGCCTCCAAGCCGACTCGTTGGTCGTTAGCTCTAACAAATCGTGCCCCGTCGACGAATCCGCGCCAGCGCTCACACCGAGCCACGATGCTAGCGTGGCGTAGAGATCGCTCGGCTGTGCTAGCAGGTCGAGACGCATGCAAGCGGACTGTCGATCAGGTTGCCGAATCAAGAGCGGAACATTCAGCGATTCGCCAAACAAATCGCGCGGGCCTGCTCCGATCCTAAGATGTTCGCCCAACGGATAACCTCGCGGCGAAGTCACAATGACGAGGGTGTCATCAGCCAACTCGTGTTGTGCGATGGCATCAAGCAGTGACCCGAGGCAGGCATCGATGACAGACACCTGGGAAGCGTAGGCATGCATCACGCTTAGGACGTCGTCGGGATCGAAATCTTGCTCAAGCTCGAATTGCGGAGGAGTGATGTCCGCGTAGGCTTCCGGATCTTCTTCGTCGCGGAAGCGCTCGGCGAGTTCCGCCGGGGCGTCCCAGGGGCCATTCATTCCCTGAGCGTGCAGCCACAACAAACCCGGTTCCTTGGCGTCAGCCAACCATTCGATCGCAGCCAACGTCAGCTGTGCGAACCGCGTCTCTTCAATCGACGCCGCTAGAGTCTTTGGTGCGAGCTGCGCGACGGAAATCTGTTCACCGAAGTCCTCGGCCAACGGATGCCGCAGGAGCGACTCGTCGTCGGTCAGCAGGGTCGCCTGCAAGCCACCTCGCTCAATCAGCCTCGCCAGACTACATTCGGGACTATCCGTTCGGCACATAGCATGGACGCCACTCCAGTACGAGCGATACAGCAACGGCAGGTCGTTCGAGTCAGCAATCGCATGCTCAAACAAAACACTTTCGCTCGCCAACTGATTGATGGCAGGCGTTTCGAGCCAGGTATTGCCATAGGGCCCAAGAAAGCCCGCTCCAAGTCGATCAATGGCAATGACGATGGCATTTCGCAAGCGTGGTGTTCCTTCGTCCAACCTATTCTCCCAATGATTCCGTAGGATGGACGCCTCGTCCGTCCCTCTCCGCCAGGCATTCCGTCATGACATGCGTTAATGCAAACAACTTACACCACGACGGAGCCCTGCTCGACGGGGCAGGTTCGGCCTTGACAGAAAAAAAGCTGACCCAAAAAATCAGCGGATGCGTAAAGTATCGATGACACTCACCTCAGAATGTGGAGCGAACTAGTGCAGGCTGACGTTCAACAAGTCAAGGATCAGGTGGCGCAACAAGCCGAGTTGTTGCATCAACTGAACTCGGAATTGAGAAAAGTCATCATCGGCCAGGAGCATATGCTCTCGCGGTTGTTGATCGGCATGTTGACACATGGCCACGTGTTGCTCGAGGGGGTGCCTGGTCTTGCCAAGACAACTGCGATCAAAGCACTCGCCGACGCCCTCTCGACCAGTTTCAGTCGCATTCAGTTCACTCCCGATCTGCTCCCAGCCGACTTGATCGGCACGATGATCTACATGCCGGGGCAAGGTGGTTTCCAGACTCGCAAGGGCCCAATCTTCGCGAACTTCATCCTGGCTGACGAAATCAATCGGGCTCCATCCAAGGTGCAATCGGCGCTATTGGAAGCCATGCAAGAAAAACAAGTCACGATCGGCGACGAGACGTTTCCGCTCGAAGGCTTATTCCTGGTGATGGCGACTCAGAATCCGATCGAGCAAGAAGGAACTTACCCATTACCCGAAGCGCAGGTCGACCGATTCATGCTGAAGGTAAAGATCGACTACCCCAAGCTGGAAGAAGAACGCAAAGTCCTCGACATGGCCCTCGATGGCATCTCGAACAAGATCAAGCCTGTCATGTCTGCCGCCGATATTTCGCGGATGCAGGAAGTTGTGCGACGCATCTACGTCGATGATCAAGTGAAAGGCTACATTATCAATCTCGTCCAAGCGACTCGTTCGCCCGACAAGTTCGGCATGAAGGATCTTGCACCGTTGATTGACTTCGGTGGGTCGCCCCGAGCTTCGATCTTCCTGGGGCTTGGTGCCCGCGCCAACGCATTCCTAAACGGTCGCGGTTATGTGACGCCGCAGGACGTAAAGGACATCGCCCACGACGTGCTGCGACATCGTGTCATCTTGACCTATGAAGCGGAAGCCGAGCAGGTCAGTGCCGAACAAGTCATCTCGACGATTCTCAGTACGGTTCCTGTTCCTTGATCGACCCCATGCCTGCCAAGAACATCGCCGACATCCTGAAGAAGGTCCAGCACATCCAGATCGTTGCGAATCGCACGGTCAACGATATGTTTGCCGGACAGTACAAGAGCGTGTTTCGCGGGCGGGGCATGGAATTTGACGAAGTTCGTCAGTATCAACCGGGCGATGACATTCGAACGATCGACTGGAACGTGACGGCTCGCACCGGCGACTGTTTTATTAAACGATATTGCGAAGAACGTGAGTTGACCGTCCTGTTCGTGGTCGATATCTCGGCGTCCGGCATTTTTGGCTCGACGGATCACTCGAAGCTGGACTTGGTCATTGAGATCGCGGCGATGCTGATGTTCTCGGCGTTGAAGAACAACGACAAAGTTGGCTTGATCACGTTCTGTGACGACGTCGTCGATTTCATCCCGCCTCGCAAAGGCAAAGGCCATGTCCTGCGGATGATTCGCCAGTTGGTCGACGTGCATCCAGTCGCACGCGAAACGAATATTGAACTGGCGCTCGAATTCCTGAATCGAGTCCAAAAGCGACGAGCGGTTGTGTTCTTGATCAGCGACTTCCTGAGCGAGCTGCCCCGTAAGACGTTGGCGATCTCGAACCGTCGGCATGACCTTACGGCGATCACTGTCTCGGATCAACGCGAAGAAACGCTACCGGATGTCGGTTTCGTCAGCCTGCGCGATGCCGAAACCGGTGAAGTCATCGAAGTCGACACACGTCACCCGCGCGTTCGTGAGATGTTCGCCGCGTATAACGAACAACGCAACGATGCCCTCTCGAAGCAGTTAACTCGGATGGGAGTCGATCAGTTGCCGGTGTTAACACAAGGCGATTACTTGCTTAGTTTGCGGAAGTTCTTCCGCATGAGGGAGAAGCGATTTCGCTAGAACGATGCGAGAGAAAACACTTCTGCGAAATAAAGTAGCCATCACGCTCCGCCGTGATGAGCCTGTAGTGCTGGCCGTTTGTCGCTTGCTCAGCGTCGTTTCCGATTCGACTTCCACTCTGTTAGGCTCATCACGGCGGAGCGTGATGGCTACTTTGGTCGTTCTCTTGTTGGTCGCAATCCAAGGTTGTGGCAAGCAAGAGGCCACGAACGACAAGAAGGCGGATACGCCGAGAGTTGCGCGAACGAAGCTCGAGCGCGGCCCCGTGATCGTTACAGTCGAAGTCTCTCCCGAACCTGCGCGTTTGTCGGACGAACCAACGCTGATATTGACCGTCGACCACGAACAAGGCATTGAGGTCGAACTGCCACCGTTTGGTGAAGCGATGGGCGAGTTTATCATTCGTGACTTTCGTGAACCGTTGCCAGTCACGCGAGACCAGCGACAACTCGTCCGCCAGATCTACACTCTCGAACCGACCACGACCGGCGCGTTACAGATCGATCCCTTCACGATCCACTTCACCGACGCTCGTCCAAGTGGAGACCGCAAGTCGCACACGCTCGAAACGGAAGCACTCACGTTGAACGTGTTGTCCGTGGTCGCCTCCGAAGCTCCGTCTTTGGCGGACCTGGAGGGTTTCGCCGCCCCTGTCGACTTGCCTCCGTCGCGAGCTTGGATCGGTTGGTCGATTGGTGTCGCTGCTGTCTTGCTGGCAGGTGTCGCTGTGGCAGGCGTGTTAATTACCCGTCGCAAACGCAACGTCCTCGAGAGGCAATTGACGCCCCGCGAACTAGCGGATCGCGAATTAGATAACCTTTGGCGTGATAAGGCGAGTCGTGAAGACGTGAAGTTGTTCTATGTACGACTAACGGCCATCGTTCGCAACTACATCGAACGCACCACTGGCGTTCACGCACCGGAGCAGACCACCGAAGAGTTCCTCCGCGAGATCGGCGCTGGTGAACGCTTCTCGCAGGAAGAACGACAGCGATTGAAAGACTTCCTTGAGTCCGCCGACTTGGTGAAGTTCGCCAAACACCTTCCGAAATCGTCGGACATCGACGAGTCGTACCATCGAGCGCGCCGATTCGTCGGGCTGGACGAAGGAGAGGCAGCGGCATGAGTGAACTGCGTTTGGCCGAACCGCTATGGTTATTGATGACCCTGCCATTGTTGTTGGCGACGATGCTGTCGATGCGTGGTGATCGACGTGGGGCCGTTGTGTATTCGAGCGTGCGACTGCTCGAATCCGTGCCAGTTACATTTGCCCAGCGCGTGAAGCGGTTGCTGCCTTGGCTGCGATTTGCTGGCATGTTGATTGTGATCGTGGCGTTGGCTCGACCTCAACACGGCTTAAAGGACTTCCGAATTCAAACCGAAGGCATTTCGATTGTCATGTGCATCGATCGTTCCGGTTCGATGCAAGCTTTGGACTTTCAACTGGACGGCGAACGGGTCGATCGCTTGGAAGCCGTGAAAGCGGTCTTTCATGACTTTGTGGCGGGTGATGGACGATTGCCTGGGCGACCCGACGATCAGATCGGCTTAGTCGCGTTCGGAGGATTCGCCGAGGCCAAAGCTCCGCTGACGTTGGATCATGGAGCGTTGCTTGAAGTGTTAGAGACCGTCGAGATCGCAGAACCCGTCTACGATCGCGAAGGCAATGTTATTAACCGTCGTTATCTAGAAGAAGAGCGGGCGACCGCGATTGGCGATGCCGTGGCGTTGGCTGTCGAGCGATTGCGCGATTCACAAGCCAAGAGCAAGGTGATCATTCTTTTGTCTGACGGCGAGAATACGGCGGGCGCGATACAGCCAGAAGATGCTGCCAAAGCTGCTGAGAGTTTTGGCATCAAGATCTACTCGATCGGCGTCGGCACGACCGGCACGGCACCGTTCAAGATGATCGATCCCTTTGGTCGCGAACAACTGGTCCGCCAACCCGTGCGGCTCGACGAAGCATCACTGAAGATGTTGGCTGAGACGACCCAAGGCCGATACTTCAACGCCAAAGACACCAACGCGTTGGAGGATGTCTATCACGACATCGACCGCTTGGAAAAGACAGAACTCGAAGGACGCCTTTACACCGAATACCGCGAGTTGTTTCAGTGGTGGCTGTTGCCAGGCCTCGCGTTAATCGTGACCGAACTGACATTACGCTGCACGCGGTTTAGATCGTTACCGTAGGGCTTTAGGTTTTAGAACTGAGATTTTAGATTTCTAAATCCTAAATTCTAAATTCTAAATTGTTCCAATTCATGTACCTCGAATCACCTCAACTATTACTCTTGCTCTGGTTGCTGCCTGCCATTGGCGGTCTGCTCGTCTATGCGCAGCGTCGTCGCATTGCCGCGGCTCATCGCTTCGCAGGTGATGTCATGCTGCAGCGGCTCATGCCAGCGATGAGCGGTGGTCGGAACTGGGCAAAGATCGTTGTGCTCCTTGTTGGCCTGGGAGTCTTGATCTTCGCCGCCGCGCGTCCTCGGTGGGGTGTGTACTTCGAAGATGTGCAGACTCGTGGCGTCGACATGTTTGTCCTGCTAGATGTTTCGCGCAGCATGTTGGCCGAAGACGTGGCCCCCAATCGACTCGATCGAGCTAAGTCTGACATTCGTGATCTGTTGCCGTATTTGAAGGGCGACCGAGTCGGCTTGATTGCCTTTGCCGGAGCCGCAGTTGTCCAGACGCCGCTGACAACCGATCAAGGCTTCTTTCAACTCGTGTTGGACGATACCGACTCGGAGAGCGCCCCTCGCGGCGGCAGCCTGATCGGCGACGCGATCCGCAAAGCCCTCGAAGCGATGGAGCCACGACACGATCGCGACCAAGTAATCGTCTTAATAACCGATGGCGAGGATCATGATTCCTTTCCGGCCGAGGCAGCCAAGGCGGCGGCCGAACGCAACGTGAAGGTGATCTGCGTCGGATTGGGCGATACGGAGGAGGGGATGCGAATCCCGATGCGCGATGAAACCGGCCAATTGACCTATATGAAGCACGATGGCCAGGAAGTGTGGTCGAAGATGGACGAGAAACTGCTGAAGGAGATCGCGATTACGACCAATGGCGCGTATATTCCAGCCAAGACGCGGGCATACGATTTGGGGCAAGTCTACTCGCAGCATTTGGCGGGGCTCACGCGTGGTGAGATCAATGCCGAAAAGAGGAAGCGGTATCGCGAACGGTTTCAATTGTTCGTCGTATTAGGACTAGCGGCGCTCTTGCTGGAAATGGTTGTTCCTCGATATCCTCGCGTGGAAGGGGTCGGGAGTCTTTTTCACCGGAGCGAGATTCTCCTAACAAGTCCTGCGACCGAAAAAGACTCCCGACCCCGTCATCCTGAAATCCGACCAACGATCGACGCATAAAATGTTTCGCCGGCACCATCCCAACACGCTCTATCTCGGCACCGCGATTCTGCTCGCGGGGACAATCGTCTGCGATCCGGTTCACGGCGCAACCGCTTCCGCCCGGCAGCAAGTTCGCACCGGCTTGAAACAACATCAGGCGGGAGACTATAGCGCGGCTGCAGAATCGTTTGCTGCGGCGCAGAAGATCCTGCCGGAAGAACCTCGCGTTACTTACGACCGTGCCTGCGCTTTGGCCGCTGAGGGGAAGCGAGAGGAGGCGACGGACCTGTTTCAACAAGCAGCGCTCGCCCGCGAGCCGGAACTTGTCGCGGCCTCGCATTACAATCTCGGTTGCCTCGTGGCTCAGCAGGCAAGAGAGTTGTTCGGCGAGAATCCAGAGGATGCGGAAGTCGCAACGCGCGAACAAGGCGTCAAACTGCTCCATCAGGCGGTGACACACTATCGGGATTGCCTGCGGGTGGACAACGATCATGCGGCGGCTCGGAAGAATTTGGAAACGCTTCGCCTGTGGATCAAGCACATGGAAGATGTTTGGGCACAGCGTGACCGCGAGAAGCGACGCGACGATTTAGACTTGCTACAGTTTCTGGAGTGGATTGACGGCGAGCAGCGGATGTTGGAAGCCGCGACAAAAGCGCTCGGTCACATCGATGGTTCGCCACGACAACGACAAGCGATCGCGCAGACGGAGAATGCGCAACGGCTATTGGCTGACGAAATCGAACCGTTACAACAGAAGCTCGAGGCGGCACTCGCTGGTGATCAACCCGCCGATGCGACGACCGCTCAAGCCGTCCAAGCGTTAAAGCAAATGGCCCAGCAAGCCAAGAGTGCGATGTTCCGCGCGGCTGACGATCTTGTCGGTCGCGAGTTGCCGGCAGCTCTAGTCGCTCAGGGTGAAGCGATTGATTCGTTGAACGAAGTGTATCGCGCCGTCGCCCCGTATGAGCACGTCATCCAAAAGGCCATTAAGACCGAGCAATCGCTCGTCGATACGGCGGTCGCGATCGTCGACGAAGAGACCGACGAGTCGCTTGTTGATCGGGAGTTGCTTGCTCGTGACCAAGGCTATATCGCCGGCTGGAGCGAAACGCTGCCGGCGCGAGCACAGCAGGGCTTGGCACAGTTGCAGGAGGGGAACGTTACTCAAACAGAGATCGGCCCGCCGACGGACGACCAACAAAAGAAGCAGCAACAGACGCAAGCTGCCATGAAGGAGTCGTACGAGAAAGCGATTGAGTTAGCGCCAAAGATCGTCGAACTGGCGAACGATGCGTCCAGCGACCTCAAGGAAGGAAAATGGCAAGACGCTCGACCGAAGCAAGAGGAAGCCTTGACGTTGCTCAAGGAGATCGCGCCGAAGACGCCACCCGAAGAAGACAAGCAGGATCAAGAAAACGAAGACAAGCAAGATCAGCAAGCGGACCAAAAGGACCAGCCTCAAGATGGCGAGAATGATCAGCAGCAAGAACAACAGGACCAACAACAGCAAGAGAAAAGCGGCGAACAGAAGCAGCAAGATCTCTCTCGGCAGCAAGCCGAAGCGTTACTGAGCAAGGCTCGCCAGCGGGAGCGAGAGTATCGCGAGCGTCAGAAGGAACAGTTGCAAGCGTTGCAGGGAACCTTTCAGGTGGATAGGGACTGGTGATGCTTGAATCCAGATTTACATCGCGCCTGGAGGAAGTTCGACCGCTCGCGGTTGGCAACGGCACTATCGCGAAACAAGTACGACGGCCCTCCGAGGCCGTCGTGAAGCATTCGACGGCCTCGGAGGGCCGTCGTACGAGATGCAACAACGCCGGGGATTTGCGGACCCGACAGGGCGTGTGTCGACCGTTGCGGGCTTATCTTCCTGCCTTTGTTTTCGCACTATTGACATTAAGTTCTCACTTACTTGCGGTATCACCCGCGACTGCCCAAGACCGCGAGGTCATCGTCGAACTCGATCGAGAGCAAATCTATGAAGGCGAGAGCGCACGATATCGCATCTTTCTCAGCCAATTCGACCAGCCGGTCGAGCCGCAACTCGTGGGGTTCGACGCGTTCGTCGTACAGCGAGCCGGAACACAGCGAGTCAATTCTTCAAGTATTCGCATCATCAACGGGAGACGGCAGCAAGTCATCCAACGCGGGATCATTTACGAGTACGTGCTGACTCCCAAACAATCTGGCACGCTGCAGATTCCCGCACCTGTCGTGGAAGTCGACGGCGAGCAGGTTCCAACGAAGTCGCTCACGCTCTCGGTGGTGGCTGCCAAGGACCAAGACATCGCCATCTTGGAGATGACGTCTAGCCACAACATCGTATACCCGATGCAGCCGTTCGACGTGTCGCTCAAAATTCTGATCAAGCCGATTCCCGAACCGGAGAATGATCACGATCCCTTGTCTGTGCAGAACCCGTTAGTCCAACTCACCCTACCCTGGGCCGAGGATGAAACGCTCGCCGCCGGTATCGTGGCTAAAACACCCGGCGAACGCTGGCTCGCTTCCATGCGAAATCGCAGCGGCGGCTTCTCGATCAATGGACGCGAATCCAGTCGCTCGCCGTTCGGAAGTTTCGGCGGCTTCTTCTCGGATCTTGCCGAAGGCTTTCGTCCGACGCCGCGGCGAATTGGGCGCGCCGATGCGAACGGTCGTCGACTGGAGTATTGGGAGTACACGTTCACTCGTACGTTCGTGGGAGAAAAAGTTGGCGAGTATGCGTTCGGCCCCGCGACACTCAAGGGAACGTTCGGTGTTCGTGTGGACACACGCGGCCAATTGGAAGGCGAAGCGGTTTATGCATTCGCCAAGCCAATTAGCATCCGCGTGAAGGATGTGCCATTGGCGGGACGTCCCGATTCCTATACTGGCGCTGTGGGGCGATTCGATATTGGTGCGGAGGTCTCGCCACTGGAGGCGAAAGTCGGAGATCCGATGACGCTGACACTGTGGCTGCGAGGACAAGGAACCCTCGAGAACGCGTTGGCCCCGAAACTTGAAAGCATCGGCGACTTTGCCAAACATTTCAAAATCTATGAGGCCACGGAAGAAACGCGAGACGACTCGCGCAGATTCACATACAGTCTGCGACCGAAGAGCATCGAAACGACCCAAGTCCCCTCCATCCCCATCTCCTACTTCGACGTCGAGAAAGAAAAATTCGTCACGTTGCAAAGTGATCCCATTTCGATCTCCGTGACGGCAGCAGATCGCATGGCGAGCGGCGAGATTGCGATGGCCAAGCCCAAACAAGCCGAGTCGGCGAACGTCGAAGTTCGCGCTGAAGGCATCTTTGCCAATGTCACAGATCTACGCCAATTGCGAAATGAAACGGTGCATCCCAATCGGTGGTTCTTGAGCCTTGGTGGGCTGACAGGATTGTTCTTTGTTGTGGCGCTGGTCACGCAGCGTGTGCAGCGACTGCAATCGGATCCGAGTCTCCAACGCCGCCGAAATGCTGCCTCCGATGCCAAACATCGGTTGCAGTCTGCCATTCGCGTCGCGAATAGTGGTGACGCAAAGGGCGGCGCGGAAGCGATAAGCGAAGCGCTGATTGGTCTCGTCGCTGATGTTACCAACACACCACATGGAGTTCTCACTTCGACGAACGCCGTCAATAAGCTTCGCGAACTTGGGCTCGCCGAACCAATTGTGTCGCGCGTGCGTGACCTTATGCAAACGTGCGATGATGCAAGATACGGAGCGACAGGCACTTCGATGTCGGAATTGCCGGCGGTCGCGACGGGCGTACTTGATGAACTCGTGCGCGCCATGAAGGGACAAAGGCTGCTATCGTGATGTGCGCTCGCTGGACGCTGTTCGCAATTGCGTTGCTCGCGGTGGCCGGGTGTGGTTCGTCCGTCGACCCAGCGATGTATGCCAAGTTTCAGTCTGCGCAAGACCGATTCGAACAAGCAACCGATCCGGCCCAGTTCCTCCAAGCAGCGGCGACGTATCAAGAGATTCTCGATGCGGGCGTCGTATCAGGAGCGGTCCTCTACAACCAAGGCAACGCGTTCATGCGCGCCGGCGAACGCGGGCGCGCGATCGCTTGCTATCGACAAGCGAAACGCCACCGACCGCGTGACCCCTACCTCGATGCAAACCTGCGTTATGCCTTAGGCGACAAAGCCTCCCATCGCTCCAAGCCGATCATCGAATACGTGCTCTTCTGGAGTGATTGGGTCAGCTATCACGGAAAGTTCCAAGCCAGTCTGGTCTGCGCGTTGTTGACCTTCTGTGTGAGCGTCGGCAGCTTGTATGTGAAGCCACGACTTTTGAAACGAATTGCAATGCCGGCACTCTGCCTGACGATTGCAATGGTGATCTCGGCTGGTTACGACTGGTATCGATTCAGCCATCTGAAACACGGCGTCGTCGTTACTGAGGAAGTAGTCGCTCGCAAGGGCGATAGCGAAAGCTATCAGCCAGCCTTCACCAAGTCGCTCGACGAAGGGACCGAGTTTCAAGTCTTAGAGCAACGGAATGGTTGGACCCATGTGCGACTCGCTGGTTCGCAGGATGGTTGGGTTCCGAGCAAGGACGTCACGGTGTACTGAGCTAGCCGCCGAAGTCGTGTGTCGCCCAAACCCTCACGCGTTATGCTACCACCGTTAGTCGATTGTCTTTACGCAGCCAAAGTACCCAGGGCTTTTCAGTTTTTCAAACTGAGAGGTTTGTACGACGGGCCTCCGAGCCCGTCGATGAATCTAAGTCGTTTTTCGACGGGCTCGGAGGCCCGTCGTACATCTTGTGCAACTTCAGCAAATGAAAATCCCTGCCAAAGTACCCCTCTCGGTTGCGGTTTCTGAAATCGCGACATCTATCTAGAATGCCGCCCCCGTACAACCGCTGCGCGCCCAGTTCTGTAGGGCGTGCTCGACAATGTCGGACTGGTGGGAGATGCGACGAGCTCTGATCTTATTGCTGCTAGCACTCGTGACGCTGGGCGTCCTGCGCGCAGAGTTCGTACTTGGGCAATCGTTCAATGCGCCGCTTGACGGTCCGACCGTCGTGCTCGACGAGTACTCGGCACCCTACATCGCCGTGCCGCAGTACGAGCCATCTCCGTTCGACAACCCGTGGGGCTTGATACTCTTGCCAGACCGCTTGATCTATCGCGCGTACTTGGCAGGTAGCAAGGAATCCCGCTTGGGAACGCAGGCGTTTAATCGCGATGGTGATGGCACGTTGTGGGACTCGACGCTTGGAGGTCGCGTCGGACTGCTGCGGATTGGGCCCCGCGATGCCCCGTTGGGATTTCAGATCGATCTCGAGGGTGCGGCACATGTGCGGCTTGATCCCGACGAGGAAGTCGACGTACGCAGCGCGGACTTTCGGGCGGGTGTGCCGTTTACGTACGGTTGGAGTAATCAGCAGATCAAGTTCGCCTACTATCACATCAGCTCGCATGTCGGCGATGAATTCCTGCTGAAGAATCCAGGCTTCACGCGACTGAACTATGCTCGCGACGTCCTGGTCCTGGGCTACTCCATCTATCCGACCGAGCGTATTCGCCTCTACGGAGAAGCTGGCTGGGCCTTTTGGAGCGACGTCAGTGGATTATGGGAATTTCAGTTCGGCGTCGAGTACGCGCCGACGCGACCGACCGGCATCCGTGGTGAACCATTCTTCGCGGTGAATGCGCATCTGCGACAAGAGGTGAACTACGGCGGAGGATTAACGGCACAAGTCGGTTGGGCGTGGCGATCCGACTCACCGGCGGGCCGATTGCTCAGGGTCGGGTTTCACTACTACAACGGCGAGAGTCCGCAGTTTTCGTTCTTTGACGAATTCGAGCATCAATTTGGTGTTGGAACTTGGTACGACTTCTAGAGCGGTCTACGGGTAAGTGTAGCGTTGTTTCGTCAAGATTCCCTGGGAATTAGATCGCCACAACCGCTACACGTCCGTGCGACTCGCACTAATCGTCGTCAACTACTTGCCGATGCAATACAACATCTCTTGGCGAATATCGCCTTGTTGTTCAGCGACTCGCATATAGATGCGGCTCGCACAGATTGTTGGTGTGGCGAACACTTCGTTGCCAAGTTGATTCTCGGCAACCAATTCAAACTGGCTGGAGTCCGCTTTGAACACAAAGCCTTCGCCAGCTTCGTTGACCACGAAGATATGCTCGCCAGCCATAACCGGTGACGAACTGAAAGTGCCGCCCAGTCGACCTTTCCACAGTTCCTTGCCCGTGGCCGCTTCCCAACACATTGCGACACCAGCATCGGTGACGCCGTAGAGTGTCCCTTCGTGCAGCAGCATCGAGGGAACATACACACGCACATTGTTCTCCCACACAACTTCGCCGGATCCATCCGCACGGACAGCCGCCATGTGATTCTTAGGATAACCGCCGCTGGTCATAATGATGTTCCCGTCGGTTACGGTCGACGTTACACATTCGGTGGTCGCACCTTCAATCTCCCACAGCTTCTCGCCCGTGAGTGGTGCGAAGCTGGAAACCAAGTCACATCCTGTGAGAAAGACCTGGTCGCGACCGGCAGCTTTCAAAATGATCGGCGAAGGATAGTTCGGAGTTGCGGGCCGCTCCTGCCGCCAGACGACTTTGCCCGTCTCGCGGTGCAATCCTGCAATTGCGCCGCCACCATTGCGTTTGTTATCCGCCGACACGATGACCAGTGACTCGTAAATCGCCGGCGACGAACCATAACCTTGATGGACGACGTAATCCGAAATCTTCGTCTGCCAGATCTGTTCACCTCCGCGGCTGAGTGCAGTGGTATACGCGGCACCCTTGTTCAAGAAGTTGACAAACAGTCGCTCGCCATCGCAGGCGATCGTGGTCGAAGCTTGTGAAGCCTTGGCGTTTCCCTTCCGCTCGATTCCGCCATCGTGAACGACGGTCCGCCACAACTCCTTGCCGGTGTTTCTATCGAAGCACAGCACGAGTTGTTTGTCGGCCTGTTCGTCAGCAGTCGCGAGAAACGTTTGGTCGCCGACGACAGTTACGGAACCATGACCGCGTCCTGGAACATGTGCTTTCCACAACACGTTCTCCGTTTGGCTCCACTTCAGTGGCGGAGTTTGATCTGCCGCTGCGATGCCATTCCGATCAGGACCACGCCACCACGGCCAATCGGTTGCCTCGAACTGCGCGGGAGGGAGCGCAGGTTCAGCAGAAATAGTAGTTTGACTAGCAACAGCGGTGACTAGCCACGTAGTAACAACAAAAACGAAAGCTTTATACATTGCGTGTCTTTCAGGAGATGTAAATGTCGACCAAGCTCTGGTGCGATTGTACTTGAGCGGCGAGCGTGTGTCGCTACGCTCAGCCTTCGCCTCGATCTCTCCGGGCATTCCAAACACGGCGAGCATTGGTATAACCTCGGAGAGGATTCTCCACGATTTAGAGTTTTGCTCTGTTTGATGTGCGCACGGCGCGCAGCTCTGTAGGCTGGACGCCCTCGTCCGTCCGTGTTTATTCGTGATGGCCGGACGGACGAGGGCGTCCATCCTACATTTGGTTGCGGCGAAGCCGCGTTAGGGACGGAAGAGAAGTATCATGGCAGCAGCGAAGTACTGGTTGATGAAGACAGAGCCAACAAGCTACTCGATTCAAGATCTCGCCGCGGAGAAGAAGCAGACGACGTTTTGGGACGGCGTCCGAAACTACCAGGCGAGAAATTACATGCGAGACGAGATGAAGATCGGCGACAAGGTGCTGTTCTATCACTCAAACGCAAATCCACCAGCGATCACCGGTGTCGCCACGGTCGTCCGCGAGAGCTATCCCGATCACACGTCGTGGGATCGGGAGCATAAACACTATGATCCAAAGTCCACCGCTCAGAGTCCGCGTTGGTTTATGGTCGATATCAAGCTCGAACAGATTTTCGATGAACCGCTTCCATTGGACGATCTGCGCAGTGTTGCGGCCTTGAAAGGAATGGAACTGCTTCGAAAGGGTTCGCGACTGTCGGTACAGCCCGTTCGCAAAGCCGAATTTGACACGGTACTCAAGCTCACGAAGAAGAAGCGTTGAGCCTCATACGAGCGAGCGTTTTGCGAAGCGGTTCGCCTGTTCCACGATATCCAGACCTACCAGTTGACTCCACGCGGCAGTTGCTTGCTTCACAATTGCTCCGGCACGTCCCGTCCCAATGGGCCGACCATTCAGCGAAATGACTGGCAACAGGCAAGGCGACGTGCTGCACAGAATGACTTCATCCGACGCATAAACATCGTCGATAGTGAGGTCTCGATGCAGAAAGGGGATGTTCATCCCGCGTGCCAGTTCCTCCACAACCCCAACGCTGACTCCAGGCAATATCTTCTCTCGCGGCGGCGATAAGAATCCTTCAGCGCTGTTAAACAAGATGACACTCGCGGTTGATGCCTCGGCGACGAAATCATCCTGATCCAAGAGCAACGCCCGCGCACCTGGTTCTCGCTCGCGAGCTTCGCGATCGGCCAAGTAATAGTGCATGCGACTCCGACACTTCAGCTCTAGCGGCCAACAGTTGTTCGGGACTTGTCGCACGCTGCTCACGACCAGTCGCTCGCCGGTCGTGTACTTGTCGTTCCATAAGTGGAAGGGAACAGGATACGTGTGCATTCCAATCGTGGGTTCGTGCGGTCCAGGAGGAGCGAACGTCGAGTAGGGACCAGGGGTAACAAACAAGGAGAGGCCAAGATCGTCCCCCGGTGCCAGCAGCTTGTGGTTGTGGGTGGCGAGTTCCTGGGCTGCTGCACCGAGCGAGGTTAGATCAATCCCCGGAATGCGAATGATTTCCAGCGATCGGCGAAGTCGCTCCAAGTGCTTGTCGAGTCGAAACAGTTTTCCGCCAAACGTGCGAAGTTGTTCGGCGACCGTCACCCCTTGCACGAAGCCAGCGTCATAGACGGGAACTGACAGCGATTCTTCAGGGACAAACTGATCGTTCAAGTAAGCTAGGCGAGACATAGGATTTTAGATCGTAGATTTCAGAGTGACGATTGGTTGACGCTGCTTGTCACTCGCCAATCTAAGGCTCCACTCGCTAATCCCCAATCCCTATTCCCCAAACAGCGTCTCGCGAATCTCGTCAGTTAGTATCGGGGAGTTCATATACCGGGCCTCGGCATGCGACTTCCCGACGATACAGCAAACGTTGTGCTGATCAATGTAGGTCCCTGCCGTCTCGTCGACTCGCATTCCCGTATAGCCCAACGCAGCGGGGCGACCGTGCTTCTCGATGATTCGGTATCGCTGTAGCACAGGATCGCACGAGTTGTATTGGATCAGGAGTCGATCCATTTGCGACGTGGCATACTCGTGGCAAGCACCGGGCTGAAGCCAGTAGTTGTGGACGGCTGCGGCCAGCAACGCGACTCGCGTCCGGCGTGGTTGGGCATGCGGCAGTGTTTGGCCAGCGAGTTGGCCACCGCCCAGTACGTGCAATGCTCCCGTGGTCACGCGAGCCCCAAAGCTGTAACCCAAGATACTGATCGGCGTTTCGGTGTCGCATCGCGATAGAAACCAGGCGAGGTAATGCGCTTCGCCGTTTGTACGAGCGGCTTTCACGCGAACGTCTTTCAGTTGTCCGTGAATTTGATCGCTGGGCCAAGACCAGATCACAAATCGAATCGGCTCGATATGACTGCAACCAAGCACTCCATCTCGAGCATGGTTTCCTCGCACGATCGCGTCGTTCCAGTCGACTCGGTTGCCGGGTACATAGATCATCGTACGCTGTGTCGGATCGGCACTGCTAAAGAACTCGTCGAGCGATGTCTCAATCCAGCCAACACCTTTTCCGCCGTAGCGCTCGACATGCAAATCAAGCTCATCGTCGCTCTTGTCCCAGCAGGGGCAGCCGAGATGACGCGTGGAGATCAGCCAGACATCATCGGCTCGGTCAACGTCACAACATTCGCCACTGCTCGAGCCTTCCTGTTGAGGGCCATCCGCTGCGGCATACGCACACATGGGAGACAAGGCACCGCCCGCAACGACGATGTGAAGTGAAATGCCAACGAGTAAGAAACGCCAAAACTTCATGACCGCGTCACCAATGTGTATTCAGTGGAGAGTTGCCTTAACGGACGGTAGGCAAATGTAGCTTTTGATAAACACATGCGTGTTGAAAAAAAACAACTTGACGTGGAGAAAAAATTCGACGTTGAATTTGCACATCACTGCACGTGATGTAGAGTTGCTTGTCCTTCAACCTCGCCTACTCCGCACAACCACACCTTCCCGGAGAAACTAGCCATGAAAAGGCTCACCATCTTAACAGTCATCGCAATGATGACGGTTGCAACGAGCAGCGGTTGCCGAACATGCGGCTCGCCATTCAGTTGGTTCAATCGCGGTTCGTCCTGCGACACTTGTAGCACCGGCAGCTACGACTCGTACGCCAGTTCCTATGGATCAGGCATGATGTACGAAGGCGACACGATGCTGCCGCCCGTAACCACGGAAGTGCTGCCCGGCCCGCAACCAGCGGCTCGGTAACTCCTTGCATGCAAACAAGAACCAGCGGCGTGCTTCCTAGCGAAGTGCGATCGGCTGGCCTGCCGTATCCTCGGTAAGAACCCGTCGTCGGAAGATCGCGCCATCCTGAACGCGACTTCTAGCGACGGGTTATTTTTATGCGCTCACGGATTTCCGCGGATTAGAATGAGAGGCAATGGCATTACGTTTGCTTCATGAGTTCACTCGTTCGCCAGCCGCCACGATCGGAGAGAGAATCCACATGAGAACGCTAATCGCCATCACACTCGTCCTTGCCACATCGCTTGTTGCCAACGCTCAAGTCGAACCCGAAGTCGAGCAGGCCAATGGGATCAAGTTCGATAAGCAACTCGTTCAACGCTGGAAAGTCGGCATGACCATTACAGCCCCGGCAGGTCCGTGTGCCGGAATTTTTGGCACCGCGACCGTTCCAACCGATTGGCCCGAGCAACAAGTTCGCTTGGTGGAAGAAGACTTCTCGCCCGAAGTCAAAGATGTTGCCTATCGAGTGCTCGACAACGGTGTCAAACAGATGCTGATTTCGATTCCGATGTTGAATGCAGGACAAGAGGCTCACGCATTCGTAACCGTGGAAGTCACGAGAAGCTCCATCCTGGGGCCTGACGATCCGACGCAGTTCGAGATCCCCAAACGAGTACCACGCGACATCGGCAAGTTCCTGGCTCCGAGTCCTTACATCGAAAGCCGTCACTCGAAAATTACCAAGCAGGCTCGCGAGTTGGTGAAAGACAAGGAGTCGGCGTGGGAACAAGTCGAAGCGATGTACGATTGGGTACGGGAGAACGTCGAATACGTGAACGGCCCGCTAAAGGGTGCACTGGCCGCGATGAACGATGGCACCGGCGACTGCGAAGAACTGACGTCGCTGTTTATCGCCATGTGTCGAGCCAACAAGATCCCGGCTCGTACCGTCTGGATTCCGCAACACTGCTATCCCGAGTTTTACTTGGAAGATAAAGAAGGCGTCGGACATTGGTTCCCTTGCCAAGCCGCAGGCACACGCGATTTCGGCAGCATGCCCGACTTCCGGCCCATCTTACAAAAGGGCGACAATTACCGAGTGCCCGAGAAGAAGGAACCACAACGCTACGTGGCCGAATTCCTCAAAGTGCAAGCCATTCGTGGCGGCGGCAAGCCGCAAGTGCAATTCGTGAGGCAATTGCTCGACGGAGAATAAACTCGTGGTGGAGATAGTGGCGAAGAGCACCACTAATGAACACTAACTTGCACTAATCGGACAGGGCGGTTTCATACTCGTACGAGTTCGTTGCGACGCATTAGTGTTCATTAGCGTCCATTAGTGGTTCGCCTCCCCGTACGAGTAACAGCCGCTCGATCGCTTGAACCAAAGCGCCAATCATGTCATCCGTATGAGCGTAACTCAGACTGATCCGCAACAGCGATTCGCCTTCAGGCACCGTTGGCGGACGAATCCCAGGCACGAAGAATCCGCTTTCTCGTAGCGAAGCATTGAATCGCATCGTTGCCTCCGGTTCGCCGATCATGATCGGAATGATCTGACTCGCCGACTCGCCCGTGTCACAGCCGATCGCCATCAATCGCCGGCGCAGTCTGTCCGCTCGCGACAATAGTTCCGTCCGGCGATGTGGCTCTTCCTGGATTCGCTTCATGGCCGCTAATCCCGCTGCCGCAATCGCCTCGGGCGGGGCCGTCGAAAAGACGTAAGGCCTCGCCCGATTCGCAATCCATTCGATCAACGAGCGACTTCCCGCCACAAACCCGCCGATCGAGCCCGCAGCTTTGCTCAACGTGCCAACGCGAACGTGAACAGCCTCTTCAACGCCCCAATACTCGGCGGTGCCACGCCCTCGATCACCAAATACCCCGGTCGCATGCGCCTCGTCCACCATCAACATCGCGTCGAACTGTTCGGCCAACGCGGCGAGATCACACAGCGGCGCGAGGTCGCCATCCATGCTGAACAAGCCATCGGTAACAATCAGCCGTCGGCGAAAGGCACTGGCCTGGGGCAGCATCATCCTCAAGTAATCGAGATCACCGTGCGGATAGATCTGAATTCGCGCACCAGATAGCCGGCACCCATCGATAATACTGGCATGATTTTTCGCGTCGCTGAAAACCACGTCGCCTTTGCTGGCCAACGAGGTAATCGCACCCACGTTCGCCGCGAAACCCGAGGGAAACAACAAAGCCGCCTCCGTCCCTTCGAAATCTGCCAGTGCCGCTTCCAACTCTGCGTGCAACGAGCCCCGCCCAGTCACGAGCGCACTTGCTCCACTTCCCCAGCCATGCGTCCGAATCGCGTCGATGACAACGTCGTTCAAACACTCCGCGGCAAGCCCTAGATAATCGTTCGAGCCGAAGTTAATCAACTCCTGGCCGTCAACGACAATTCTCGCTGCTTGAGAACTGGAACGAGTCGTCAACCGCCGGCGCAGCCCCACTGCATCTAGTTCCCGCAGTTCTTCGTCGATCCAATTCAACGGTGAGTGGCTCATGTGACGTGTTGGTTCCATGTGGCTTCGGAGAGCGATCGACGGGCACGAATCTGCGAATCGGTCATTGTGCCAGAAAACCGTGAGCCCGTGTGCGAGGAAGCGATCGACCCTATTGGTCAGCTCAAGAATTCAATTGGCGCGAAGCTTGAGAAATTCGCTGCTGACGAACTCACCGATTGCACGACCGGCGGCGAGTCCTGCCGTGTTGTCGAATTCGAAGTGGATGCCGCCATAGATGCGGCTGCGGCCTGCTTCGTCGGCGGCTTCGCTGAAACTGCTGTACGAACGCATCACGATCTGGTTGGTAGACAATGGCCGTTGTGTGAAACCGCTGTGACCATCGGACTGAGTCGTGAAATGAGTGTTCGCGCCGAAGAAGGAGCTCAACACGGCGTCGGCCGCGCCACTGAAAGTACTGTGACCCGATGTGTAGGTTGGGAACGGCGGCGTCACGATCAGCGGCGTCCACGTTAGGTCAGCGATCGTTGCATTGTTGCCGTCGGTTTGGGCGCGTCGGATTGCATCGATCGGTCGCCAGAGATCGTAAGCATACTTCGCGTCCCAAGCTGCGATCCCGGCGTCCGCCTCAGCGATATTCAGCAACGCAAACAGACGAGCATTTTCGGACAGCGAATTGCCGCGAGCCAATGCCACGTCGGCGGCAATCTGATTCCAATGTCCAGGCGGTGTGAAGGTCCCACCTCCATCCGCCCAAAAAATGGCGATCTCGGTTTGCTCGACGGTTCGCGTCGGACTGTCGAAGCGTCCGAGTTGCATGACCTCGTCCACGGCTGCCGCATACTCGGCACTGTTCAACGCTGGGGGCGGGCTAGGGCGAAACTGCGAGCCGATTGTCATGGCAAACGGCGCTACGCCGGGCCATTGCGTGATTAGAGGAGGAAGAAAGCCCGGAAACGTGCGATTCCAGTCGCCTGGGTCGGTGCCGGGCGTGTACGTTACCTCGGCACTCGCTCCATCCGCGCTGCGCAAGGCGAGAATCGCGTCGCCTACTTGTTCACCTAGCGAGATACCCATCGACTTGGCCGAACCGTCTGCGACGGTGGCAAGTGCCTCGGACAGGGCCGCGTTGAATATCGCGAGTTCATCCGGCTCTCGGTAAAGCTGCGATGCGACTCGATGCGCCGCTGCCGCGGCGGCTGCGATGGGCGACGCGCCCGTTGGTGCCGCGATGTGGACGTGATACGGTTGGTGAGTGTTTTCAATCGAATTGATCGCGTCGTACATCGCCGCATGGACCATTGCTAAATTGCGTGCGGCAACCGGGGGGCGTTCCGTCACGATTCGATTCGGATACGGATCATTGGAAGTCGTCGTCCAATCGCGGATCACTCCCAACAGCGAAGCGTTCCAATCGAGAATGACATCTCCCCGGCGAACCTCGCGTTCCACGGCCAAGGACTCGCCAAGCACGTTGCGTGCTTCGACGCGCACGTTGTTGAGCCCCGGCGACAGGTTGACGGTGAATTGAAAGCGGCCTGCCGCATCCGCTTTTTGTAGTCCGGTCTCTCCGAGACCGGAACTCGCGGGCGCGACCGCCGCTTCAACCTCGATCCGCACGCTCGCTCCTGGCAGTGTTTGCCCGACGACGGTTACCTGCGGCAGCAGCACAACGCCGTTGCCATCGGGGTCAGAACTGGGAGACAAGCTCGCGGCAACGGCCAGGGGCTGGAGATTCTCCTCAATCGCATTGATAACAATCAATGCATCGATCGGCGAAATCCAGTCGTCACCATTCACATCCAAGTAATGCACGGGAGCCGTCCCGGCCAGGGAAGGCAACCCGCGGCTTCCCGTCTCGCTCAAATCGTTAATGACGACCAGCACATCCAGCGGCGACGCAATGCCCGAATCATCGACATCGAGTGCATTGCGAGGATTCTGCCAATCACCCGCCAGCAACCGACGGTCTTCGAGACGCTCCACGAACAGACCGCGGCGGCAGCATTTCGGAGTGTAAGAGCGGGACTTCCTGCGACGATTCATCGAGTTTTTTACCTGTTGCCGTACGTCTCATCATGACTCGCGATGGCGACGATGTCTACGATGGCGGAACCTATGGGTGTCATGCGCCATTAGAATTGTCGCCATGATGCTGTTTCAGAAGGCGACGTCTTCACAAGGAGACAGGTAATGGAGACGATTTCGATGAGTTTGCAGGGGCGCAAGCGGCTGGAAGTGTTCAGCCGGGTTCGTTTAGGGGAGATGACTTTGGCCGAAGCGAGTGAACTACGATGAGTGACCTACCGTTAGACGAAGCGGGCCTGGAGTCGGTACGGGATTGGTGCATCGTGGCCGTGGCAGAACGTCGAATCGGCAGTCGTATGCCGAGACGAAAAAAGCGTGCATTCGCTTTGGACCGCGAGCAAAATTCGGATGTCGCTTACGCTGGTTAGCAACGCTCGCGTCGGAAAACCGTCAGTTATTTCACGAGCGATGCTTAGGCGGCGTCGATGGTTATGATTGAGCCGTGTGCTCGCAAGTTTTTCGGTGAACGAATCGCGGCATTCGTCATCGGATGTGTATCGTCAGTACGTGTTTCGTTACGGCTTGCCGCGCGAGCACTCACCGCTTTGTCGCAATCAGCTGTAAGAGCGCTTTCTGCGGATCGGCAAACTTTCTCAAGCCCTCTTCCATGAGAACTCGCTCCAGTTGATCGAAATCGACTTTGGCGTCGATCTCTGCGAGTATCTCGTCCGATGGCAGCGTCGCGACTTCCGACGTGAACTCGCGTCCGCTATCGAGAACTGCCTGATTGGTTGCCGGCGGGTTGGTTTGGATGTCACTCCCAGCGAAAGCCGCAACATACTTCCACGGTGGATCTTCCGGTTTCTTCGTACCGGTGCTTGCAAAAATGATCTCTTGCGCTAACGGCAATTGTTTACCCTGCCAGAATGCGACATTGTCCGCCCATAATCGCTTGGCGTTGACGATTCCTACTTGTCCCTGCGCCGCGGCGGAAAGCTCGGGAACATGTTTCTCCGAGTAGACGTCCAGTCGCGAGACAAAGATGCTGTAAACGCTCTTAAAACGCTGTAGGTCGCCATGACGTTGGGCTCCGCGCCAAACCGCTTCGCGGGCGGCGTGATACTGGCGCGTGGAGAAGATGAGAGTCACATTCAACGTGATGCCAGCCGCCGCGAGATCTTCTAAAGCATCAAGTCCTGCCGGCGTCGCCGGAACTTTGATCATGCGATTGTCATGGCCTTCGGCCCATCGTTTGCCGAGTTCGACGTAACGCGCGACACGCTTGTCGTGTGGAGGACCCAATTCGAGGTCTTCAAGCAGCGGGTCGAGTTCGAAGCTCACGTAACCGTCGTTGCCTTGGGTCTCTTGCCATACCGGGTGGAAGACATCTTGGGCTTGCCGAACGAGTTGGTCCGTCATCGCCCAAGCGATGGCTTCGTCATCCAAACCTTGACCGCGGAAGATGTCCAATTGCTTGTCAAAGCGACCGGTCTTCAAGAGATCCGAAATAATGATCGGATTCGATGTCGCTCCCGTCGCACCACGAGCCCGGTTTTCAGCGACCAAGTCAGGATCGATCGAGTCGAGCCACAATTTCGTCCCCGATGCTATCAGCGACTTCAGCGAATCAACCACGATCTGACACTCCTTTCAAGTCATTCCTGTTTACCCGACGCGCCACCCTGGCGAGTGAGTTAATAGGGGAAGAATAGCAAATCACGGCGAGTTCATAAACTGCGGAGCTTGTGCGGCCTAACGGCCTTGACACTATTGGCTCGGTTATGATGGCGTCGAAGTAGAATAATGGCATTACCGAACACCCGTCGATCGTTCTTTTGCCATAGACGCCTAGGTTACCGACAGTTAAGGTTTACTTTTCACACCTAGAACAGGAACAGGCCGTCGCTGCAACGTCTTGTCTCAATTGGCTTTCTGAATGGCATTCAGGTTCTTCGACCGACGCGTAGGATTCTTCGGCAACCGGGCCGTCGTCGTACTATGCTGTATTTTCTTTCTTGTGCCTTTCGCTTTGCGCGGCGCCCGAATGGCGACCCAGCACCTTGAGAACAACATCAAGGATTGGTTGCCGAGCGATTTTCCTGAGACCAAGGATTTGGAGTGGTTCGGGAAACACTTCATTGGCGAACGATTCATTCTCGTGACTTGGCCCGGATGCACGGAGGTCGACCAGCGATACCAACTGTTCAGCAAGAAGATCGAAGGCGAAATCGCGCCGACGGAGGAACAGATCGCTGCGTTCACGCCCGAAGAACTAACGCACGAACGAACTCGCCAAATGGGCGACCGACTCGGACTGTTTTCGACCGGCGATTACCACGAGAACTGGGGCGGGCTCGGCGAGAAGTGGCTGCAAGGTCATGGTGGCCAATGGTACTACCTCACGCCAGCCGGCGAGCTTTACGAGTGGGATGGCGATGCAAATCTGGGCGACTTCACAATTCGCTCGATTAAGAAGCGAACGGGAGGCGAAATCGCAACCGGGAAACTGATCGCGACCGTCGGTGAATCGGTTCCCGGCATTCCTAATCCGTACCATGCCGATCCACGAAAGATCACCGCGAGGTTCTTCAAGACGATCCGTAGCGGTCCTCAAATGATGGAGGAATTGGTCTTTGAAAATGGTCCGTTATGGCCTCGCACGACGGATGTCGCCGACGAGGACAAGCCCCGTGTGGCACGACAAACGGCCTATGAGCGTCTGACCGGCACCTTGTTCGGGCCCGCCATTCAACAGGGATTCAGCTGGGAAGTGCATGACTTCCAAACCGCTCTGCCAACTGCCACGCTAGCCGCTTTGCCTACCGATTGGAAAGAAAGATTCGAGACATTCGTCGATCGACTCATCGAAAACGAGTACGGCGGCGATCGCGAAAAACTCGTCAATGCCTCGTCCGACCAGCAAACCGCCCATTGGGATGTGCTCTTTACGAAATTGCGAGTCGATCCGCCACCACGTCAGACTTGTTTCATCGTCACGATGAGCGACGCGGGAAAGCGAGACTTAGCTCGTGTGATCGGTCGACCGATTCTGGGTAAACCTCGCGGCAGAGTGCTCGACCTTGCGATCAACGAATGTGGCATCAGTGCGGATGAATTGAAGATGGGCGGACCGCCCGTCGACAACGTCGCGATCGATGAGGAGGGAACGATCACCCTCGTGCGACTTGTCGGTTTCTCGGCTGTCATTGGGATCACGCTCTCGTTGCTTTGCTTCCGCAGCATCAAAGTGACGATCATGGTTTTCTTCGTTGGTGGAGTCGCCGCCGTTGCCAGCTTGGCGATTGTGTTCTGGTCCGGAAGCATTCCCGGAATGGCACATCTGTCTTCGGTCGACGCCGTGCTGATGTCGATGCCAGCGTTAGTCTACGTACTCGGGTTGTCGGGCGCGGTTCATATCGTGAACTACTATCGCGAGGCCGTCGAAGAAGAAGGCGTTGATGGTGCCGCCGAGCGAGCACTCAGCCACGCCTGGGGCCCTTGCACGCTCGCCGCGTTTACGACCGCATTGGGATTGATCTCCCTTTACTCTAGCAACTTGATGCCCATCAAAAAGTTTGGCCTCTTTTCGGCACTCGGTGTAATGGCCACGCTGAGCCTGCTGTTCTGCTACTTGCCGGCAGCTCTCACGATTTGGCCTTTCATCTCGAAGAAGCGGCAAAGCGAAGAAGCTGGCGTTACGAAGGCCATCGAAAACATGTGGTTGGCGACCGGACGTTGGATCATCGGCAACCATTGGATCGTTACCGTTGGGTGTGTGGCCTTGATGATCGGAGTCGGTTTAGGCCTGAACAAGATCAAGACCGAAGTCCAACTCCTCAAGCTGTTCGACGCCGATTCAAAGATTATCAGCGACTACCACTGGCTTGAGGGTAATCTCGGCAAACTAGTTCCGATGGAGTTGGTGGTAAGTGTCAAGCCAGAAGTAATCCGGCCATCCCTGGAAAAGTTGAAAGCGATTTCGGAGAAGAACCCCAAAGCCTACGACGAGGCTTCCTTTCAATTGACCGTACTCGAACGCATGCAGCTGGTAGACCGCATTCAAAAGGTTTGCGAACGCGAATTCGGTGAGTCGGGTCGAGACGTGATCGGCAAAGGGATGTCAGCGGCTACGTTCGTCTCAGACCTTCCCGCCGTAACCGACTTTTCAACGCGTGGCGCTTTCAACAGCCAACTGGAACGACAGTTTGGGGCGTTACCAACCGATTACGTACGCACGGATACACGCAATGAATTGTGGCGAATTAGCGAGCGGTTGGGAGCCTTGAACGATGTCGACTACGGCGTCTTTGTCCATGAGCAGAAAGTCGCTGTCGAACCGGTAATTACGGCATATCAATTCCGCGATAAGATCCTGCGCGAGCTTTCGGCAAGTGCCGCAGGCGGGTTCGCCGGCAAGAAGATCCTCTTTCTCGGCTTTCCACTCGGCGCAGCTCCCGACGTCACAGCGGATATCGCGCAAGCCACATCGGCAGACGCCTCGACGCAAGTACACGAAATTGACCAGACACGAATCTTCGGCGAGACACTTCGCGATCTCGTGAAAGAAGTTCGCTGTGCAACGGGAGCAGTCGACCCGAGCATTCCGCATCCTGAAGGATTGCCTCCGCTCGACAAGCTGGTTGGCGCGTGGGCCGACTGCGTCGTGCTGCTGAAGGACGATCCGGGCTACGACGTCGATGCGATTGCGGCGAACTCGAAACTGTTCATCGATGCTCGTGATCATAAGTTTGAACTTGGCAAATCACTGACTGCCGCCGAGCGGGATGCCCCAATCCAAGTGGTCTACACCGGCGTTGTGCCCGTCGTCTACAAGGCCCAACGGACATTGTTGAACAGCCTTGTCGAGAGCATCGGATTGGCCTTCGTGATGATCGCCGCGGTGATGATGGTTTTGTTGCGGGATTGGCGGCGTCGTATCAGTCCTTTCAACACGCTCAATGTCACGGCTGGCATGACAGCGATGGTGCCAAACGTCTTCCCAGTGGTGCTGATCTTTGGCGCGATGGGGCACCTTGGGATGAAAATCGATATTGGCACGATGATGTGTGCCAGTGTCGCCATGGGAGTCGCCGTCGACGATACCATCCACTTTTTAACATGGTTCCGCATTGGCCTGCGCGACGGAATGACACGCAACGAGGCAATCCTCGAATCCTATCGTCGCGTTGCGACTGCGATGACACAGACAACGCTGATCGGCGGACTTGGTTTAGCGGTATTCGCTTTAAGCACTTTCACGCCGACGCAGCGTTTCGGCGTGATGATGGTAACGTTACTCGTCGCGGCCTTGGCGGGCGATCTGATTCTCTTGCCGGCGTTGCTCGCTGGTCCTTTGGGCCGATTCTTCATGGTTGCTGCCGACGAGCCCGCACCTGAAAAAAAAACTGAGACGGAAATAGTGATTGCTTCGGTCGATGCACCTGCGCAAGGTGCCGGCGAAAATGCGTCGCTCGTCGAGGGAGGCGAGACCCGACACTCGGCCACGCGTCGGAAAAGTGGTGACGTCGTCCGTTCCGATCCAGAACATCGTTGGCCGCGACACTAGCACTTGATTGCCACGCGAGTTGCGACTCTACTGGCGTCGATGGAAATCCACTCTCGACAAATCATCGGCACAACCGACGGTCCGCACTTGCTTATCACAGGCGGCGTGCATGGCGACGAGTTCGAGCCGATGGCGGCCATTCGCAGATTGATGCGAGAAGTCGATCCGGTTCAACTTCGTGGTCGACTGACGTTGGTTCCCGTTGTTAACGAAGCTGCGTTCCTGCGCGGCGCTCGGACTGCCGAAGATGAACGCGACCTCGCGCGAACATGCCCAGGTAGGCCCGACGGGTCGGTTACGGAACAAACCGCGCACGCGATCAGCCAACTCATCCGCACAGCCGATTACTTCATCGATCTGCATACCGGCGGGACGACCATGAGTGTCTTGCCTTTGACGGGTTATAAACTCGTTCCCGACGAAGCTGTCCGCGAGACACAGCGCCGCATGGCTCATGCATTCAACTTGCCGCTGGTTTGGGGCACGGACTATCGTCTGGAAGGCAGAACTTTGTCCGTGGCTCGCGATGCCGGTGTTCCGGCGATCTATGCCGAGTATCTAGGCCGTGGGCTTTGTGATCCTGCGGGGATCGACGCTTACGTGGAAGGATGTTTGAACGTGATGGCTGAACTCGACATGCTCGATCGCGAGCGGCCCGCGTCACGCGTGGAACGAACCGTCGACGACTTCCGCGAGAGTGCCGGTCACATGCAGATCCGCAACCCGTCGCCCATCACGGGCTTTTTTGAGCCGAGCGTGCAACTTGGCGGTGACGTCAAGGCTGGCGAACCGCTGGGGACCGTGACCGACATCCTTGGCGACAACGTGATCCCCGCGTTGTCGCAAGAAAGCGGTACGGTCATCGTGCTGCGAACATTCTCGCGCGTTCATGCCGGCGACACGTTGGCGGTAGTTCTGGAAGACGTCTGAAATCTAACTGCGAGTCATATTGATGTCTGCCAAACCAGTCGCTCTGATCACGGGCGCCGCTCGAGGCATCGGTCGCGCGACAGCACTTGAGTTTGCACGACGCGGTTACAACCTCGGGCTGCTGGATGTGTTGTCGGACGAGTTGCAGGCAACCTCACGCGACGCGACCGAACTGGGAGCGGAGTGTCTCGCCGAGTTGTGTGACCTCAACTCGTTGGAAGCCGCTCAAGCTTCGCTGCAACAAGTCGCTCAACATTTCGGACGCCTCGACGTGCTCGTTAACAACGCCGCATGGCGTGAAATCAAAACGATGCGAGAGATTTCGGTCGAGTCGTGGGAACGCACGCTGCGGATTTGCCTGACGACACCCGCTTTTCTGGCTCGCTGGGCCGCCGAGGTGATGGAACCGCAAGGCTCAGGCGTCATTATCAATGTGTGCAGCATCATGTCACGCCGCGGCGGTGGAGTGGCAGCAGCCTACCCAGCTGTGAAAGGCGGCATCGATTCGCTGACTTACGAACTCGCTACACTCTACGGTCGCAGCGGAATTCGCGTCCTGGCCATCAGCCCCGGTGCAATCGATACCGAACTGAGTGGTGACTATCCGAGCGGCGATGGCCAATCAGTAGAGGATCAGTTGCGCGAGTGGAGTACAAGCGAGATCCCTTTGGGGCGTTGGGGCGAACCAGCCGAGATTGCCCGTGTGATCGCTATGCTTTCAAGTGAAGACGCCAGTTATATGACCGGTACCAATGTGACCGTCGACGGAGGTTGGTCGCAAGGTCATTTTCCTCGCAACCTCCTGAAACGAATGAAGCCGGATCAATTTTAACTCACTGTCAAGTCGTCGCGAGCTAGTAGCGAAACTTCTCGAAGTTCGGATCAACAATTACCTCGACGACCGTCCAATCAACGACAACCGCAGCCACCCGTGGCTGGAAGGCCCCGGTCATTCTGATCGGCATTGATTCAACGCGTCCCGTTACTCGCAACACGTCGCGCCGCCGCAATTCCTTGGCCATGTCGAGTGTGATCTCGTCACCAATGCGCAATCCAACTGGCTTCGCGAGCATATTCCAGTAATCGGCCGAAGGCTGAGCACAGTACCACACAGTGCCCAGATTGCCGAAGAGTGGCGGCGTAGCATGCTTCAAAATCATTCGAGTTCGCCCTGCGTCCGACGGTTCGCAAAGGACTTCGCCTGGGGTCACTCGCCGAACAGTCAGCAGCATCTCGACGGTGCCGCCTTCCATCGAGACGGCGGCTTCCGCAAGACGCTCGACCTGCGCTTCGTACTGGTAAACGTTGTCGCGATACAGGTCAACGCGATGCACGGCGTAGCCAAGTTCCTCGAGTTCTGCCTGCTCAATTTGCCGACCAGTGGCGACAGGTTCCGCGTCAACGGCGATCGCCGGACAATCGACGCCCAGAGCGGTTGCTGCCAAAAGGAATGCAAGTATTTCGCGTCGCATGGCCGAGTCCCCACGAAGTAGTCGTTGATGTCACCGGCTCTATTGTAGTTCGAGGTTCCCGCCGAAACCAACGGAACTCTGGGCAGTCGGTTTCGCAAACAATGCCTCCCGACTGACCTTCGGTCGGTGCCCGCTGCGGCCCTGCCTCCGTACGTCAGCAAGTCGCGTGTGACGTACCAAGATCTGGTTAGCGTACCGAGATAGATGCGGGAACAATTCGCTCATCCACACGTCACTATCACCGCATGGCGCGAACAAAATTGGTGAACCGAGCAGCGTGCCCCGTCTATCACGATCGCTACCAACGGGCTTTTCCGATAGTGGTTTGCCGAGTTCGGTGTAGCGAACTGCTTGAACTAGCAGGCTCGCGCCCACGTCTCCCATCCCGATAACTTCGTGGGGTTTATCGTACCTGGGCAGCTTGCCGAAATCAGTACGTCGAGCAGCTTGCCGTTGGAAACCACTGGCGAAAGCGGTATTCTTGAAACACAATCAAGTCTTCCACTTGCACATTTCTGAAAGGGAAAAGACATGCGTGGCACTGCGAATACTCGCCGCTCGTTCCTGATAAGCTCCGCCGTCGGAATCACTGCGACTGCGATCGCACGACCATCTTGGGCCGCCAACGAAGAAGTCCGAGTGGCGATTCTTGGTGCCGGATGGCGCGGGGGGCAACTCGCCGATGCGTTTTCGAAAGCTCGCGGATGTCGGCTTGTTGCGTTTGCTGATCCTGACCGGACGCTCAGCGAAGCAATGGCAGCCAAGTATTCAGCGGCGGCTCATGTCGACTTACGGAAAGTGTTCGATGACCCGAACATCGACGCTGTCGTAATCGCGACGTGTAACCACTGGCACTGCCTAGCGACGATCTGGGCACTGGAAGCCGGCAAAGATGTGTACGTCGAAAAGCCGCTGTCGCATACGCAATGGGAAGGTCGTCAAGTCGTTAACGCGGCGGCAAAGAGTGATCGCATCGTTCAGATTGGAACGCAACAGCGAAGCGATCCGATGCAGGCCGAGGCCAAGCGTTTTCTGCACGAAGAGCAAGCGTTGGGCAAGATCCAATACGTGCAAGCCAATCGACTCGGCCCACGCGAAGCGGTTGGTAAACGAACTAGTCCGCTGGAGATCCCATCGACGATCGATTTCGATCTGTGGGTCGGCCCGGCGGCGAATCAACCAATCTATCGCGACAAGTTGCACTACGATTGGCATTGGGATTTCAATACGGGCAGCGGTGAGATGGGGAATTGGGGCGTTCATATCCTGGATGATGTGCGGAATGTCGCCTATCAAGACAAGGTGACTACGCCGAGCCGGATTGTGGCTGCCGGCGGTCGCGTCGCGTGGAATGACGCAGCGAATTCGCCGAACGTGCATTACGCTTTGTTCGAGACCGATTCTTTCCCAACGCTGATCGCGCTCAGCAATCTGCCCAAAGGTCCAGGCCAAAAAGGTGGCTGGTCGGCTCGCGCCGGAAAGCCGATCGACGGCTCCAGCAGCGGCTATGTGATCGTGTGTGAAGGCGGATACTATCTGGGCCAGCGTCAACAGGGACGAGCCGTTGATCTCGATGGCAAAACGATCCGCGCGTTCAAAGGCGGGGACATCGTTCCGCTGCATGTTCAGAACTTCGTCGACGCCGTGCAAAGTCGCGATGCCGGATCGCTCAATGCGCCCGTCGAAATGGGACATCACAGCACCGGCTGGTGCAATCTGGCCAACATCGGCTTCCACGCCGGTGCGGCTTACGATCGAGACCAGCTTTCGTCCGCATCTTCTCTGGACGCTTGGCCGTTGCTCATCGAAGAAATGGAACGGCAACTTGCTCCATTTGATGTGACGACGAGCCAGCTTGTTTCCAGTCCGATTCTGACACACGATCCGAAGTCGGAACGCTTTGTTGGCGAACATGCCGATCTCGGCAACGCATTTCTCCAACGCGCGTACCGTGGCAAGTACGTCGTTCCACAAATCTAGCTTCCAACCGATCGTGGAAGCTAAAGAAGTCGAGGAAGTCGCTAAGTCTTGCGCTGAGACGCGAAGATAACAAAGTTGCCATTCCCGGCAGCCCCTTTTTTAAATTGGTGCGGGTCCAGGTTAAGTGGACGCTCGCACCAACAGCCTCGATCCCTTCGACGTCGCCACGACTGTGTTACGGTGCGGGGATCTCTACGCCAGCGGGTAGGAATGTTACGTTTCGATCGTTGGAAACGGCTTGACCTGGTGTGCAACGACCATTGTTGACTTGTTGGTCCAGTAGTCGGAGCAATGCTTTCACCTGCTCTGGCTCGGCGTCCACGAGATTCTTCGTCTCGCCGGGATCGCTGTCGAGATCGAACAATTGCATGGGTGGGAGGCCCTGTTTTTTGGCTTCGGGCTCACGAGGCGCGCTCCAACCACCGCTGCCAGCAGACAGGCAAAGCTTCCACGCACCTTGCCGGATCGCGAATGATCCGCCGATGGAGTGGCTGATCAGCGTGTCGCGACCGGAAGTGTCATCGCCGTTGAACACAGGCAGCAGACTGAAGCCATCTTCCCCGCCCAACAATTGACGCGGTTGCCCGGTGATTGCTTCCAGAGTTGAGTAAACATCGGTCAAACAGGTCAGCGCCCTGGTCTTTCGTCCGGCTTCGATATGTCCTGGCCAACGTGCGATAAAGGGTACGCGGTGCCCGCCCTCATAGATGTCGGCTTTGTGGCCTCGATAGCCGGCGCTTGGGTCGTGGCCGTGCTGTTTCAGTAGTTCAAAGTTGCCTTCCGGCGAGCAGCCGTTGTCGCTGGTAAAGATCACCAGAGTATTCTCGTCGAGACCGGTTTCTTTTAGCGTCGCCAGCAGTTGTCCCATGTGGTGATCGACTTGCATCACGAAGTCCGCGTAGGGATTCATCCCGCTGGCGCCCTTGAACGGCGGGACTGGGACAATCGGCGTGTGTGGAGCGGGTAGTGGCAAGTACAAGAAGAAGGGCTTGCCTGCTTTGGCATCGGCTGAGCGAGCCTTGACATGTGCCATCGACTTGTCGAACAAATGTGGTAGTACGTCATCAATATGAAAGTCGGAACCAATCGGGCCCTTGCGATACCAACCATATCGGTTTTCGGTCTTCGTGACACCTTCCTCACGATCTGGCTGTGCAGTGACGCGCCCCGTGTCGACCCATACGTAGGGAGGCATGTCGAGCGAACCGCAGTGACCGTAATACTGGTCGAAGCCGTTGATATCGGGACCATTTTTCACCGGTTGCGCAAAGTCGATGCCCTTACCCGTCTTGTGCCAATCCCAGCCCAAATGCCACTTACCGATCATCGCTGTGTGATAGCCAGCCCCCCGCATCAGATGTCCCAGTGTCGGTCGATCCGCCGGAATCAGGTGCTCGCTCGTACCGCTCAGTACTCCGCTGGCCAGTCGCGATCGCCAATTGTAACGCCCAGTCAACAAGCCATAACGCGTTGGTGTGCAAACGGAACTCGGGGTATGAGCGTCGAGAAACGTAAGACCTTCACTCGCCATCTGTTGAAGATGCGGCGTCCGGATCTTACCGTCTGGATTCGTCGGCGAGACATCGCCGATTCCCAAGTCGTCGGCCATGACGACGATGACGTTCGGACGGTCTGCCGCGAATGAACTGTTGGTAAGTAACGCGATTCCGACGATCGGGGCGAGAAAAATGGCAAGCAATCGAGATTTCAAATCAGTCGCAAGGCACAAGTTGATGATCATTGCATTCCAATCCTCTCAGCTCAGATCTATTGACGTCAAAGCGAGTCTAGAGCAGTCTTTGGGTAAGTGCAGCGTTCTTTCGTCAAGATTCCCTGGGAATTAGGCCGCGACAGTCGCTTGCGCTACGATTCAGCTTGATTTTAGGATTAGCCGTTTTGGCGTTAGCCACGGTTCCCTCACAACAACCGCGGCTAACGCCCAAACGGCTAATGTCTACAACCCGAATTCTTAGCGGTAACACAGCACTAGTGCGTATTCCTCACTGAATATCAAGCAAACGCACTACGGGTGTCGAATAGGTGTTTGCTCAAGCATCTTTCAACGCATCCAAGGAGTGGCCTTATGAAGACCGAGTGTAATCAGGGCCTTTCACTTTTTGAACCTGGGAGGGGGATCTACGGCCAGGGCTTTTAACATCTTTGGAGCCGAGCATAGTCTCACCGGCCCGGAGGGTCGCAACAACCTCTGCCGGGGCTGTAAAGCCCTGGAATCATTTGCGATATGTGCTGAAAGCCCCAATAGGGGCGGCACACTTCACACCTCACCACCTGTGTCGCCCCTATCGGGGCTTGGCCGAGTTGGGTGTTAGCAACGGGGGCTTTACAGCCCCGGCAAGGGTTGTGTCAGCCCTATCGGGCTTATTCTCCCAGCATAACCACCACTCAATGGTCGTCCTAAACATGTTAAAAGCCCTGGGGAACTACGGCTATCCTACACGGCTTCGCCGCAACCAAATGTACGTCGGACGCCCCGCTCCGTCCGGCTAACCGACGCTTACTTTGATGGCTAGCATTTGAGCTTCGCCGTCCGTGGTCTGAACGCACTGATCTGGACCACGCGTGGAATCATCGACTCCGACTGAGGCCACGTTCCATTTAGCTGGCATGAACAACAGCTTGCAAATCATGTGAGGCGACTGACAGAATGAGGTCAAACAGGCTCTGTTAGAGTTTGACAGTGCCGAGTCGGTGGAAGGTGAGTCAGAGCGAGAACTGGAAGCGGAGGAAGACCTCGATTCGTTGTTTGTGACTTGCGATTCGAAGCAGAGCACAATCGAGAATCTGACCGCGACCATCGCTGAACTTGGTTATAAAGCGGAGTTCATTTTGGGCGGAGCCTCCGGTGCTGGGAATGACGGCGCGCCGCTGGCGGTTTCACGCGGCTGCAAATAACCTCCGGCGTAGTCGCCGACGCCTTATGAGTTCGATTTCAAGGCGATCCTCTTCCTTCTCGCGGGTCCTTGATAATACGGGCAGTCGATGCGAATATTCTCGTACTGCGCGGTCCTGTCGGTGGTGTTACAGTTTGAAATCCCGGAAAGTAGGACGGCCACTCTTGGCCGTCTTTTGTCGGGCAGGAGAGCCCGACTTGCGGCAAAGTGTACCACTACGGTCCTGTCCGTCCCACTTGGATAAACACGGATGTGAGATAGAACTGATGGAACGGCCCCAACCAAACTGTAATCAGGGAAAAGATACTCTCCATGGGTAGAAGCTTCGAAAACCGCAAGATGTCGATCCTCAAGACGGCAGGCCAGAAGTCCAAGCTTTATTCCAAATACGGCACACAGCTGTATGTGGCTGCCAAAAGTGGTGTACCGGACCCCGATCTCAACCCGGTGTTACGGAATCTGATCGACAAGGCCAAACGCGACCAGGTACCCGCCCACGTGATCGAAAAGGCATTGGAAAAGGCCCGCGGCGGGGGCGGTGAAGACTATGTGTCCGCCCGCTACGAAGGCTTTGGCCCGGGCGGTTGCTCGATCATCGTCGACTGCTTGACCGATAATAACAACCGCACCATTACCGACGTTCGCAATTGCTTTACCAAGACCGGCTCCAAGTTGGGACCGACTGGTTCTGTCGCACATATGTTTGACCAGTTGGCAATCTTGTCTTTCAAGGGAGACAACTCGGAACAAGTCTTGGAAGCAATGTTGGAAGCGGAAGTCGATGTTGACGATGTCGAGTGCAAGGATGGTCGAATTACCTTGTTCGCTCCCGCCTCCGAATTTTACAAAGCCAAAACCGCGTTGCTGGAAGCGTTCCCCGATACGGAATTAGAAGTCCAAGAAATATCCTTCGTGCCGCAGGCAACCAAGCAGATCAGCGCCGCCGACGTGCCGCTGTTCGAGAAGTTCATCAACTTGCTGAACGACTGCGAGGATGTGCAGGAAATCTACCACAACGCGATCTTGCCCGGCTAGTTGATGCTGCGGCATCGCCGATACTAATGCCGAGTCAGGTTTCGATCATTGGGTTGGAGTACAGCCTTCAGGCTGAACGGAGCAGGCGAAAGCCTGTACTCCAACCCAATGCAAACCCGTGCTAAAAAGCACGGGCCTAATACCGGCTACGCCGGAAAACTCAGCAATCTGGGTTGGTCGTAGCCTCCTGCAAGATGGAAACGCTCCCTTCTGTAAAGGTTGAAAGCTCTGCCCGTGACACAGCCCGAACCACTTCGGGGCCCTGACACCGGCCCATCCGCCGCGCAAGCAAACGAGACGATCTCCGCCAGCGTGATGCAGGTCGACGAAGGCGCGTTCATGAACTTGACTTCCGCGATTCAGAGCATTCATCTCAAGGTCTGGGTGACAATTCAAAGTTCCGGAACGTTGCGAATGGAGTCGATTCCGCTGAACGATGAAAGGGCGCTGGTTCACGCAGCGGGCAGGCTCTTTTTCAAGGGGGATGCCGAGGAAGCGACCAAGCAGATCAGGCAGGCTCAAGCAGGTTTTAGCCGCAAGAAATCGGAATGGGAACGTCGCGTCCGTCAGAGCGAGGACGATTCTGCTCGTCGCCGCGCCATGCGCGAACTGCAACAAAAGAAGGGCTATCACAATCCAATTGGTACTCGTATTTCTCCCGCGGAGAACCAATTTAGAAGGCTCGTCGAGGCGCTGGATATTCACCTTACACTTGAAAAGCGAAAGGCGAGAGCGAATCGCGAGGAGTCGTCGAGCTCGGGATCGCGCGTTTCTGTGGTACGGAAACTAACTGCGTTGCCTGCTGGATTCCTGGAAGCGTTCAGCGCAGCCGAGGCCGAACGGAAAGAAGCAATCGTAAAACGGTTTTTCGATGTGGAAGCGGAGTTGACGGTTGAGATTGCAGGCACCGATCCGAAGCAGAAGACGGCCAAGTTCAGCCCGGGACTGCCGAAGCACCGGCTCTATTACTTAGTGGACTCTGGGCAAATAATCCGGCTACGCCGCGTCAAGATCGTCAATGATGTCCATTATCACAATGTGGAAACACAACAGAACGAAGCAATGCCGTTGACGTTGCTGCTTGAAAGCGTCCAGGCGGGCGGGATGTGGTTGCTGCGACCGAAAGCAGATCCCGTTGACGTCGATCATTCGCCATCGGAGTGAGCTTTCAATCCATCTCGCGAGATTTCCGTTTCGCACGCTGTTGATCAAGAAACTTCTGTTTCCGTTTCAGGTCGCGCTGCTTGGATTTCTCTTCTTTCTTGGCGATCTCGGCGGCTGTGTCGATCTTCTCCTGCTCCATCATCGCCGGAGTTTCGAGCGTCAAGCGACCAAGTCCACCGGAGCGAACTTCCGTAACGAGAATCCGGCTGGCGCGATCGATGTCAACGACGCCACTTCTTCCCAGACAGCCTCGCCTGCGTCCGAGCGATTCGATCACCTCCAAGTCGGTCTCGGGAAGCGACTCCAAACCGTACCGCTCGACGAGTCGATCCGGATGGAGTTCGAGCATAGCGCGGGCTCCGAAGAATCCGACTTCGGCATAATCCATGGCGGTTTCTTTGATCGAACCGAGCAACGCCAGACGATAGCCGCTGTTCACGTTATGGACATTGGGCCACAGTACTCCGGGTGTGTCGAGCAGCGCGATGCCGTCGTCTAGGTTGACTCGTTGCTGTCGTTTTGTCACCGCCGGCGTGTTGCCCGTCTTGGCGATCTTTCGTCCGGCCAAGCAGTTAATGATCGTCGACTTTCCGACATTCGGAATTCCGACAATCATGGCCCGCACGGTCTTGCCGTGGCGGTGGGGAACCATGTTTGAGGCGACCGAAGTCAATCGACGAATCGTCGACACGTCCTCTTTCGTGACGGCCTGAGCCCGCACACTGGCAGTTCGCTCCAAATAGTCTTGCCAGGCTTTTGTCTGTGCTTCATCCGCGAGGTCGCTCTTCGTCAACACTTTCAAACAGGGCTTGTCGCCCAGAAGCTCGGCCAGCATCGGATTTTCGCTGGAATAAGGAATCCGCGCGTCGAGCACTTCAATGACTACATCGACTTTGGGCAGCGCCGCTTGGATTTCAAGCCGAGCCTTATGCATGTGGCCCGGAAACCATTGGATTGGCATGTCACTGTTGGTGGATCGAGGTCTCGGTCAAATAGCTTGCGGTTGCGAGCATTCGTCATACCAGTGTAGCGTTGATTCGTGATTAGCGAATCGGAGTGCACACCCGGATGGGACTTTCGCTCTTTTTGATTGGTTGCCGTTTTGGCGACGCGGCAAGCAACTCATCAATCGCAGCATCAACATTTTCGGGAGAAAGGTTCTCGTAGCGAATTCGCCCGGTTGCATCCAGAATGAGGATCGCGGGGCGTTTCTGGATCGGCCAAGTCGTATGTGGGGCCATCGATCTTTCCTTGGTCCCACCAACTGCGCCAGATGATCTGTTCTTCAAGCATTGTGAGTTTGAGAGTTTCGCGATCTTCATCGCCGTTAACACCAAGCATTGCAAAGGGTTTCTCGGCTGCCGACGAATGAGATCGGGCAATGCCGGCACAACCAATCGTGCCATTCTTAGAAAGCTGTCGATCTCGGAACAGCACACGTCCCAACGTGGCTCCGGAGTCGCAGATCCGATTATCGGCGGAAGTGTTCTCCATGCTTTTCAAGTTGGTGATTGTAACGTGGCTTGGGAGAGTTACGACCGCGTAGCGATAGGACACCGTGAGTAGCATCGGAACGTCAAGGTTCTCGGATGCTTTGCCGATCGCTTCTCGTTCCGTAAGCTCCGCATCCGTGAAGTTCACGATACTGCGAGCCTGCGCACTAGCGGTCTGACGTCAGCATTCAGAGGCTGGGTAGCGAGCAACATGAGAAGTCACAGCATCATCGTCCGAGTCGCTCTGAAGAAAATGTTCCGGCGTCTCCGTAAACGACGACCGGACTAGCCAGATTGGCGTAGGCTCATGCCAGCACCTTCGTGACAACCTGTCCGGCGACATCGGTCAGGCGGAAGTTGCGGCCTTGGAACTTGTAGGTCAGCTTCTCGTGATTCAATCCCAACAGATGCAACAGCGTGGCGTGAAAGTCGTTGACGTGGACACTGTCCTCCACGGGGAAATAACCAAGTTCGTCCGTCTTGCCGATCGTCGTACCACCTTTCGACCCGCCACCGGCCATCCAGACACAATACGCGTCCTTGTGGTGGTCGCGGCCAGCCTTCTCGCGATCGGCTTGCAGCAGCGGCGTGCGGCCAAACTCGGCACCCCACACAACCAGCGTTTCATCGAGCAAACCGCGTTGCTTCAGATCTTTGAGCAGCGCGGCAATCGGCTGATCGACCTGTTCGCACTTCTTCGGCAACGCGCTAAAGACACTGCCGTGATGATCCCAGCCTTCGTCGAATAACTGCACGAACCGAACACCTCGTTCAACCAACCGCCTCGCGAGCAGACAGTTATTCGCAAAGCTGGTCTTGCCGGGCTGCGTTCCGTACATGTCGTGAATGCTCTGCGGCTCTTGCGCGATGTCCATCAGTTCGGGAACGCTGGTTTGCATCCGATACGCCATCTCGTACTGACTGATCCGCGTCGCGATCTCCGGATCACCGACGTCGGCAAGTTGTGCTCCGTTCAGCTTGTTGATGCTGTCAACAATGCGTCGCCTGCCAGCGGCGTCGATGCCATCCGGATTCGACAGAAACAGAACCGGATCGCCTTGACTACGGAATTCGACGCCTTGATATACGGTTGGCAAAAAGCCGCTGCCCCATAGGCTGTTGCCTGCGCCAGCCACCGAGCCCGTAATCAACACGACGAAACCGGGCAAATCCTGATTCTCGCTGCCCAGTCCATAGTTTGCCCACGATCCGATCGTTGGCCGACCGAAGCGACCGAAGCCCGTCTGAAAGAAGAGCTGCGCCGGGGCGTGATTGAAGTGTTCGGTATGCAGCGACTTGATCATACAGATGTCATCGGCGACGGTCGCCAGATGCGGTAATAACTCGGAGAGTTCAAGTCCTGATTGGCCGTGTCGTTTGAATTTGAACTCTGTCCCCAGCAGTTTGGGATGACCGCGAAGGAACGCAAAGCGTTGGCCTTCCAGCAACTCGTCGGGGCATGGCTTGCCATCGTTCTCTTGCAGCGCTGGCTTGTTCTCGAACAAGTCCAGGTGAGACGGCGCGCCAACCATGTGTAAGAAGATGACGTTCTTTGCCTTGGCTGCAAAGTGCGGCGTCTTAGGCGCAAGCGGATTCAACGAGGCCGAAGCTGCTGGCAACTCGTTCGCCAACAACGAGGCGAGCGCAATCGAACCAATTCCGCTCCCGAGGTTCTGGAACAACTCGCGTCGCGAAACGGTCTGCAGGTGGCTTTGAACTGGTGTCATCCTCGAACCTGTCGATTATGCTGAGTGAACTCACGCGTTGTGCGACTCGCAAACGCCCACGTCCCATTCTACAACAAGACGCGTCACCTTCGCAAAGACTCGTTTTGCAACATGAACCTGTTTCGAGGCATCGCATGTTCTGTCGCTTCCCAGCTCAAGCCCTCTTCGCCACGACAATGCTTCTGATGGGAAGTGTTTCTCCCGGCTTTGCTCAATTCACTCGCATTACGTGGCCCGACCCGGTGGCTCACGATGTGATGCCTTACCACACCAGCGATATTACCCACGGGCCGATGCTCGGCAAGCCAATGGCGACGTCGATGCGGGTTTGGATTCGCAGCAAACTTCCGCTTGAGTGCCGCGTTGTCTTCGATACAACAACGCCGCTGACGAAAGACAGTCCTGCGGTCGTTCTCAAGACGCTGGCCGAAGCAGACAACACGGGATTCGTCGACCTCGTCGGACTAACGCCGAACACTCGCTATTACTACGGTATCATCGACACGAAGGGCTTGATCGATACACGTATGGAGTTCGATCGCCCTTGGCCTTCGTTCAGGACATTGCCTGACGAAACGAGCTTTCACGATCCGCTGAACAATCAAGAAGGGACTTTCAACTTCGCGTTCTCGATCGGATGCTGTTCACGTCAGTTGTTGCCAGACGCCCCGCTGGGCATCTATACCAATCCGCCATCTTTTCTGAATATCTTTCAACGACATGCGGACGACATTGCCTTTCACATTGTCAACGGTGACTTCACCTATGAAGAAGTTCTTGACGGCACACGAGCTGGCTACGCGGCGAACTACAAGCTGTATTTGGACCGAGGCAGGAACATGTCGAATCTGTTCCGATACGTTCCGTTCATGACGATGTATGACGATCACGAGGTGAACTCCAACCTTGATGGCAGTGGTGAGATTGGGTTGGGCGACGGCGACTTCTTGAAGCGAGATGATGCGCTGTCGGTGTGGCAACAGTACGCGGGCTGGGCGAACGATGAAACAGACCGAAAGCGACCGTTGCGATTCGGCGCGGCAACTGTCGAGCGCGGCGAGGATATCTTGTTTGATCCGGAAGCTGACTTCACCTCGCTTCGAAAGGAGCAAGTCAGCACGATTCACGTCGGCCATTTCATGAAAGGAGACGAGCGAACGAGGAAGGAACGCGGCGGCGTGAATATCGGCGTTTATGGTTTGGCCGAGGTCGTCGATGCGCATCACTTGCGAGTGACTCCGGCGTTCAAGGCGAGCGGCCAAGCACCTTATAGCATCGGAACGCATCATTACTTTGATCGCATGGTCGGCAATTGCCACTTCTTCTTTCTCGACACGCGTGGCGAACGGTCCAAGTTCTTTGGCGAGAAGCGAGCTCATGATCCTGATCGTTTTATCCTCGGCGATGTGCAACGAAAGTGGTTTATCGACGGCGTGAAACAATCGAAGGCCGACTTCATCTTCGTGATTTCGCCCGATCCTTGGACGATTTATCACTCGGGTTATCACGTCAAACCCGAAGGCGGCACCGGGTCGAAGGGCGATGGTTTCTGCGGTTACGTGCATGAACGGGAGATGCTGATCCCGGAACTCGATGCGATTCAAAAGCCGGTGATGATCTTTACCGGAGACGTTCACAATTCCTTCAGCGTTCAAATCACCGACAACGTGTGGGAGTTTATGGTGGGGCCGCTGAACTCAGCGGGGCATCCGATCGGCACGGCGGGACTGCCCCCGTTCGGTGGTTGGTTCGATAGCGAGGGACGCAAAGTAAAGATCAAGTGGGTCGCCGGCTTCCCCGACAACGTTCATTACAGCCGACAACGGAACACTTACTACGGCATTGTCAATATCAACAACATCATGAAAGCCGCCCGGCCCACAGGTGTTGGCTATCAGTTCGTGCCGTACGACGAACCGCAAGCGATCATTCAGTTCTACGATGGCTATACGGGTAAGCTTGTGTATGCCGAAAGCATTTCAACCATCGACGCCAAGCCAGAGGGAGACGCGGCTCCAAAGAAGAGTCGTTGGCCGTATGAAACAAAGCAGCCTTGAATCAGCCACACTTGGTTCGAGAAAGAGATGGCGTAGGATGTTGAATGAGATCGCTAGTGTGCAACCGTGTTATCGACGGCAGCGAAATCTTTGGCCCAATTGGGCAGCGGCGCCTCGAAGTGAACACGTTCGCCGCTGAGCGGATGCGTGAACGTAATTCGCCAGGCATGCAAACAAAGCGGCGGATCGGTGAGCGACAAAGTTTGCTTGGGACCAACTTGTTGATTAGGCAAATAAAGCGGATCGCCGACAACCGGCAAATCGAGATGCCAGAGATGCAGGCGGATCTGGTTCGTGCGACCGGTGATGGGACGAGCTTCAACCAACGACGTGCCATCTTCGAGCCGAGCGAGCGTGCTGAATTCTGTTATCGAATCCAAGCCATCCGGCTCGATCGTGCGCACTCCGACGGCTCCGTTCTCGACGCTGATCGGAGCGTCGCAACGAAAGTGGTCTTCCGCAGGATGTCCGTGGACTCGCACCATATAAGCCTTGTCAACCTCGCGACGTTCAAACTGAGGCTGCAGCAATCCGGCCATGTGACGCGTGCGACTCATGACGACGATGCCTGTCGTGTTCGAGTCGAGTCGATGGGCGACGCGCGGTCGCTCCGGACGATAGGCCTCGGCCATGATGTGCATCAGCGTATTGCGATTGAACTGGCCGCATGGGTGAATCGGCAGCGGGGCCGGTTTGTTGACGACGATGATCGATTTGTCTTCGAATAAGATCTGGATGTCCGCGTTGACTTTGGGCTCGATCATTCCGGGCAGCACGTGGTGGAATCGTTCGCCTGCACGAACGATGCGATTTGGCAAAACCGGCCCGTCGGCGTTGACCATGTAGCCGGCGTCGAAGACTTCGAGCCATTGGTCGCGGCGAACATGAGGTAAGCAACTGCAAAGAAACTCGATAAACTCGAACCCATCGAACCGCTGCGGGACTTTAATGGGCCGTTTGTTCTCGTAGGGCAGGCTGCCCGGTAGTGGCGTCGTGGCAGCGCGAATCGCCGCGTGACGCTGTTCGATCGTGATGTTGAGTCGCTCTTCCGGTTCCTTGTAGCAATACGGACACGATTGACTGGGAATGTACTTGGGCGATTGCTGGTCCTCGACCGTGAGCGGCTCCTGGCACGCAAAGCACAACTCGGCGTCGGTCTCTCGCAGTTGCGGGTCCAGTGCGACGCGCTGATCGAACACGAAGCAATCGCCCTCGTAGTGATCTCCGCCACACTCCTCGAAGTATTTTAGAATTCCACCATCGAGCTGAAAGATCTGTTTAAAACCTTCCCGCTCCATGAACGGCCCGGCTTTCTCGCAGCGGATGCCACCGGTGCAAAACATGACGACCGGTTGTTCCTTCATCTCGGCGGGCAATTGCTGGACGGCTGTGGGAAAGTCGCGGAAATGTCCGACGCCGATCGGCACGGCGTTGCGGAAGGTGCCTAGTTTGACTTCGTAGTCGTTGCGGGTGTCGAGTAACGTGACGGGGCGTCCTTCGTCGAGCCACTGCTTCAATTCGCGAGCGGCCAGCTTGGGCGAGGTTCTCGCGCCCGGTTCGATGCCTTCGACTCCGAACGCGATGATTTCCTGTTTGATGCGTACCAACATGCGATTGAACGGTTGATCGTCGCTGAAGCTTTCCTTGATCGGAATGTCTGCCAAACCCGGAATGCTCCGAAGTTCGGCGAGCAACTTATCGATGGCGTTTCGGCTGCCCGCTACGAACAGGTTGATTCCTTCGGTACTAATCAGAATCGTGCCCATCAGCCCCCACCGGACGCAGCGTTTTCGCAGTCGGCGGCGGAGTTCTTTGAGGTCGTCGAGTGGTACGAATTTGTAAGCGGCGATGTTAACGACGTCGTTCATGCGGAAGCAGTATCGGTATCAAGTAGGCCAAGGGATTCCTTTACGGCAGTCGCGACGAAGTCGAGGTCCGCGCTGTCGTGTCCTGTCATGATACCGATCGAATCGCCTTTGCGGGACTGGATGAAGACGTGATAGAGCGAGCGATTGTTGACTTGTGTCCCGCTATCCTTCACAGAGACTGAGTCCAGATCATCGCGGTGCCAGCGAAACGTCTTCCGTAGGAACGGGCCGCGTCGCACAAGGGTCAATTCATCATGCTCGACTTGCAGCTGAAATCGTCGCCGCCCGGCGACGAGTCCCACCAGCGTAATGACGGTGCCGCTACCGCCAAATCCTAATAAGAAGACCCCGGCGAATAGCAGATCGCCGATGTCGCGTCGCCGAAATCCATTATCGACCGCGTCCCAGCCTACGGCGAAGGCGATGCCTACTCCGATCGCTGCAAAAAAGATTCCAAAGACGACGAGGCCCAGATACTTCCACACACCAACTGGCGGCACATTGATTTGTAGACCCTCGATCGTGCGATCGAGGGTGATACGGCTGTTGCGAGGAGCAATGACCCATCCGCGTGAGTCACGCTCGATGACTGCAGGGCGCCGTTCACCACGATCGGCTGGACGATGAATACCCAAGGCTTGATTGATCTCGGCAGCGATCCAATCCAATTCACTGTCATCTAATTGACTAAGACAACCGAACTTTTTGTCATCGATCGGAATGATCTGCAGTTCTCGCACCGGAACATCGTTGACCTCCATCCCGCTGTTGCCACAACAGATCTTGTCGATCTGACTCGCGGACCACTCGCGCGTTGTCTTCCCGAAGATCGAGTGTCGGACAATCATCACCAAATCGTCGGCGGTCGCGATGGTTGCGTGTCTCCGCCCCATGTTGACCGCCGCAAGCATGATGCCGGAACCGATTGCCAAAAAAACAATTGCAACTAACGCCATGATCCACGGGGGCCCGTCGCCATCGACTTCGATCTGTCCGAAGGCTGCCAATACTCCGACGACAAGGAAGATACTGACAAAGGCATTCCAAAGGAGAGCGAAAACGAACAATCCTTTCGAGCCCTTCCAAAGTCCTGCAGGAGGTATCTCGATGGTGATGCCGTCATCTCGTCGAGTGATCGTCGCAAGGCTATCGGTCGGTTGATCGGGAACAGGTGGAGGTTGCTCTTCATTGACGAGCCCTTCGACAATCGCAATCTTCCGCGGCGTCAATTCGCCTTCAGTGATCTCTGCCGGTTCGCGTTTGATCGTTGCCGAAATAACGCTCAAGTCGGCTTCGAGCTTCGGAGCGAGTTCTTCGGCCAGCTTCGTTAGTAACTCGCGAGGGTAGGCTGCAGCGATCAGAAACTCTTTCTTGCCGCCGGTTTTGGCGAGCAAAGCGGTATCCGAATCCCCGAGCCAGACGCGTGTATTGTGTTCGTCACTTCCGCCGGTGCGTTCGTTGGCATCAGCGACCCGAAGCGTTCGTATTCCTGAAGTCTCGCAGCTGCGCCGCATCCTTGCCAGAAAGAACCGTTCCTTCACGGCAATCTTTCCTCCGCGAATTTCGATCTCGCAGCGTGTGCGATTGCAGGTGACGGCAAAACCACCCAGCACCAAGCCGATTCCCGGAACAAGTCCAATCAATCCAAAGCAGCCGAATGCGATCGAGAACCAAGCCGCTTCGCCACCTTTTTTGAGATCGTCGATGCCACCGAGGACCGGCCCCGACATCCACGCGATCATGAACAGGCTCAGCATCATCCCTGCACCAACGCCGAACCAGCCGAGATGCCTCGCTCGCCCAAGTGTTCGATGCGGCAGCCGATAACGTACACCATCGCCTAGATAGTCCGTGGTGTAACTTGCTTGCTCGAAGCGATTCAACTCATTCATCGCGATTCCTCTACCGTCGATTCACTCGCCGCCGCGACTCCTTGCCAACGTGGCTGGTCTTACGATTAACGAATCCAGTCGTTGCAATCCCTACAGCAACTCTAGCTCGTCCAACACCGCTACAACTCGGTCAAGCCGAAGGCTCTAGGCGGTCTCGCGCTGAGGACCAGTCCAGCTGCAACGAGTGGAACGATCGCAAAGGCGATCAACGCCGAGTTGTACGACCCGAGTCGATCGATGGCCAGAGCAAACGGCAGCGGGCCCACTGCGGCTGCCAGAATCATCACGGCGAAGGCCACGCCACGGACTGCTCCCTGATGGGCTCGCCCATAATAATTCAGCCATACCACGTTTCCCGTACTTCGCATGACGCTGCCGTGCAGGCCAAGCAGCGCAGCATAGGCAATCGCCATTTCCGGGCGCGGCATTACCAACACGAGCAAGGTCGCTAATGCGAGCATCAACATCGAGATACCCAAAATGTGGCGATTGGAATAGCGGTCCGTCAGCCAACCTGTACCGAGCACCGCAAGCGTGGCGACGACTGCCTGAAACGAAATCAATCCTAAGGCCCATGTCGGAGAAACGCCGCGACTTCCGAGTAACGCGACTTGATGAAAAATTAACCCAGTCCCGACCATGCCGCTCGTCGCAGGTACGGACAACAGCTTCCAGAACGTTGGGTCGCGAAGCACTTGTGCGACGGTCCATGCCGAAACTGCGTCTGGGTGTGACTTGGAAGGATGCTCCAACGAATCGAGGCCATCGGGTTGCAGGCCGAGATCTTCCGGGCGATCGCGAATGAACAACCACCCTGGTAACACGAGCGTTGTCCAGACGAGACATCCGAGTACGAACCAGGCAGTCCGCCAGTCATACTCGGCAATGACCCAGCGATTCAAAAGCGGAATGGTCATCACCGACACACTCCCACCGATGCCCGAGATCGCGGTGGCGAAGCCACGTCGCCGCTCGAACCACTCACCAACCAGCCACGTCCCAACGAGGGTCAATGCACCTTGTCCCAGGGGTCGAATCAACATGAAGCCAACGTACAGCCCGAGGATTCCTTCCGCGCGCGACATGCAAACGCAAGCACCGCCCAGCAACAAGGCGATCGCCGGCAGCAGCACTCTCGCGCCAACTCGATCGACAAGTCGTCCGACGAATGGCAAGGCCAGACCGCTGAGAATCGTCGCTGCACCATAGGCCAACGAATACTGTGTCTCCGAGACCGCCAACCCTTCACGCATGGGCTCTTTGAATGCCGCGACGGAATAGGACTGCCCCGGTGCCGACATGTATTGAGCGGCAGCGGCAAACCCCAGCATGGTCCACCCAGGAAAGTAACGGTATTCGCGAGCGGGCTCTTTGGAGGGCGAGGCACTCGTCGCGGCTTTGGACAAACTAGCGTACCTTGATCTTCGTTTCGAGTGATCTGTCGCTTCGGGAGCGGATTCAGTTGGGCTGGTTCGTTGTTTGCACTATGATAGTGCCCAGAAGACCACGCGTAAGGGTGCGGATTCTTGCTCAACTCCCGCGACACTGCGCCGTGTGAACCAGTCAGCTCTCAGACAGGATTAACCATCATGAAAACCAGAATCGCCGTGTTGTTAACTGTGTCGGCATGCATCATCGGGTATTTTGTCATGGCGGCACGAGCCGACGAGCGTGAGATTGACGAGTTGCGAGGCGAGGCTGCATCCATAATGCGCCGCGTTAAGGAACGTCACACACAGCTCAGTGAGGATGAAGTTGTACGATTACGTAAGCATGCCCATGGCCTGCTGGAAAAGGCAGACGAGTTGGCAGAGCATCACGAGCGACGCGAGCATGGTGAACGCCACGAGGAAGCTCGAGAGCAGATAAATCACATTCGTACCGCTGCCGAGCATCTTCACGCCGCCGGCATGAACGAGTTGGCGGAAGATCTCGAGCGCCAAGCCGAACAGCGCGAACGCGACGTTGAGCGGCGACTGTTGGCGGAACGCGAGGGCCAACATGATGAACGCCTTCATCGACACGTTGAGGAATTGTCGCAACATGTCCGTGAACTGGACGGGCGATTAGAACGCATCGAGAAGGCGATTCTCGAATTGTCAGATCGCGCCGCGTCTCACCAGCCCAAAGATCCGTTTAGCAACTGATTCGCGAGTGCTAAGGGGTCGGGAGTCTTTTCCGACCGAACCAATTTCAATTCGAAAGATGTTTGGTCGGAAAAGACTCCCGACCCCGTCCGCTGCGTACAACTTCAGACGTTCAAAGGCAAGTCTATGTTTGGGTCTCGGCAAATGTCGCGTTTCCACTTGGTGTTGCTTTGTGTTGTTTTCGGCCACATTGCGACAGCCGCCGAGCGTCCGAACGTACTCCTAATCCTCGTCGACGACTTGAAGCCATCCTTCGGTGCCTACGGCGACACCTGGGTGCATTCTCCGAACTTGGATCGGCTGGCCGCCAGCGGCATGCGGTTCGACATGGCGTACTGCAACCAGGCGGTTTGTGCGCCTTCGCGTAATAACCTGCTGACCGGGGCTCGCTCGACTTCGTTGGGTGTCTATAGCCTGGGCTACAACTTTCGACGAGCTGTCCCCGATGCCATCACGTTGCCCCAGTACTTCAAGCAGCATGGCTATCACTCGGCGGGCATCGGCAAAGTGTTTCATATCGGGCACGGCAATGTTGGCGATGACGCTTCGTGGAGTGTGCCGTTTCAGTCGGACAAGGTGATCGATTATGTGCTGCCGGAAAGTACAAACGGCCAGCTGACGAAAGAACAAGCATTGTTCAGCAACAAGCCTGCGAAAGGTCTCCCGCGCGGAGCGGCTTGGGAAGCGGCGGACGTTGATGACGGCGCGTATGCCGACGGACGGATCGCTGCGGAAGGCATCAAGCGATTGCAAGCCTACAAGGACTCCGAGCAGTCGTTCTTTCTAGCCCTCGGATTCACAAAGCCGCATCTGCCATTCTGCGCGCCGAAGAAGTACTGGGATCTTTATGATCCCAAGGAGATGAAGCTAGCCGAAGTCACTCAGCCGCCCCAAGACGCGCCGAGCTATGCGGGTAAAACGATTGGCGAGCTGAATCAATACAAGCCTGTTCCCGACGAGCCGCCGCTGACCGAAGAAATGACTCGGACCCTGATCCAAGGGTACTACGCCGCGCTGAGTTACATGGATGCACAAGTTGGCCGCGTTTTGAAGGAACTCAATCGGCTTGAGTTGGACGACAATACCATCGTCGTGTTGTGGGGCGATCATGGCTACCACTTGGGCGATCACGGTATGTGGACCAAGCACACCAATTATGAGCAAGCGAATCGAATCCCCATCGTCATCGTCGCGCCGGGCGTGACGAAGGCGAAGAGCCGTTCGCAATCGCTCGTCGAATCCGTCGATGTCTATCCAACGCTTTGCGAGCTCGCCGGCCTGCCGACACCTTCCGGTCCGCAACCGATCGACGGACGAAGCCTTGTTCCGATCCTGAAGAATCCAACAGCGACTGTACGAGATCACGCATATCACTGTTTCCCAAAGGGGAAACGTCTGGGGCGGGCGATACGCACGGAGCGCTATCGGCTCGTCGAATGGAAACCCTGGGCCGCCGGTCCGGAGAGTATCGAATACGAATTGTACGACTATGAAGATGATCCTTCGGAAACAAAGAATCTGGCGACAGAAAAGCCAGCAGTCGTGGCGCAGTTAAAGAAGCAACTCGCGACGCATCGTGCCGCCCAGCCGGTCCACGACGATTCTCAAAAGTCGGCAGCGTCGCCGCCCCCGAGTCGCCAGTAGTCGAAAGTCGGCAGCGTCGCCGCCCCCGAGTCGCCAGTAGTCGTCGGTGGTCGCGTTAAGATCACTCCGCGTCACGGTCGATCTAACCGCCGACGCGCACAAGGCGTCTTCCTTGGCCAAGGCGGTCGCGAGGCCGGCACACATCTGCTGAAGACCGCGGTGATTCATTCCGCTTAGCGTCGTCGTTCTGTGGGTGCGTTGCAAACCAGCGAGTAGAAGATTGGATGCCGAGTGGCAACTCAGCGACGAGGCTACAGCACTTCGAAACTAACGTGATGGCGTAGATTGCTGATAGTACGGTTCCTGACGCTGTGCGCTACGCGAGTCGGCTTGCGGAAGTCGTTGCGGCGACGGTTGCAGCTGCACGATCGATTCGATGGGCTTTACGCCAATCGAAATCTCGTCGATCATCCAGCCCCCGCTGACCGGCTGAAATACCAAGACGAACTGAACCGCTTGCGGTCGCGTGGCAAAGTAACCCACCAGATGAAACCGACCGTGTTGGTCCGTGCCCGGCTGCTGGGTCAGTTGAGGTTCCGTGACGAGAATTGGACTGAGGTCAAACTTCTTTTGTCGCAAGCTGGCGAACGTCGTGGCCAGATCGGCGGCGGTATTTTGGCGTTTGAATCCGTCGGAAGCCAGGTCGCGCAACACCGTGTAGTTGCCAGTGATGTTACCGTGATTGACTGCCGTCACAACATTCTTGATCAGCATCACTTGGGCGGGAGGCTCGGGCAGCGCATTCGGAGTCTGGGCACTCGCGCTGTTTGCCAGAGAGCTACTGGCTATCAGCCCGCACACCAGCAGGAGTTGAAGCGAACGATGCCGTGGCGTAGACGATACATCGATAACTGACGCTTCCATGCGATTGCTCCTTCTGCGGCTCTGCCGCAATCGATTCTGTCCCGATTTGTCAGCTTATGCCTTACGATGTGCGCGGGTCTCCCGCCCCCGCACTACCTAATAAATGTAAACCCTGCTCGTCCGCCTCCGCTGGTACCATTGCCACCCATTCCAATCGCTCCGCCGCCACTGAAGAACAGGCTTTCGGTCAGTGTGACCGCACCCCCGATAGCCATCGCGTTCTCGCCGCCGAAGGTGCCGTAATTTGCCGAGATGCCGTAGGTGGCATCCACGGGTAGGATGCTCGGGATGCCCGACATCGCCATGGCCATGGCCACACCTTCCGCGTTGCGGTCGATATCCTGTCGCAGCATCATCGTGTCCGTCGTCGTGGCCAGTCCCAATCCTGCCGGCGTGTCCGTCGCGAGGTTACCGCTCGCATCGCTTGTTACGATCTCGCGCGGACCTGTTTGCGCCGCGCGGCTGGCACCCGAGGTAATGCCTGGCGCGGTGTAGGTGTTGGTCGCGGTGCCGAACACCATTTGATCGTCTCTAGTCGTCGCCGAATTGGCACCGATGGCCGTCGAGTTCGAAAAGGTTGCCCTTGAGAAATACCCAAGTGCAGTCGATCTTTCTCCGCTTGCCGTCGAAGATCGGCCGAGTGCAGTCGATCTTTCTCCGCTTGCTGTCGAAGATCGGCCGAGTGCGGTCGAACTTTCTCCGCTTGCCGTCGAACCTCCGCCGAGCGCAGTGGAATTTGCTCCGCCTGCCGTCGAACCTCCGCCGATTGCAGTGGAAGCTACTACGCTTGCCGTCGAAGCTTGGCCGACTGCAGTGGAAAGTGCTCCGCTTGCCGTCGAAAATTGGCCGACTGCAGTCGAACCTATACCGCTCGCCGACGAAGTTTGGCCGAGTGCAGTCGAACCTATACTACCGCTCGCCGACGAATTTTGGCCGAGTGCAGTAGACGCTATCCCGCTCGCCGTTGAGTTTTGGCCGAGTGCAGTAGAAACTAGCCCGCTGGCCGTGGAAAAATGGCCGAGTGCAGTGGAATTTGCGTCGCTCGCCGTCGCTGTATTGCCAACGGCGGTTGAAAAGTCGCTGGTGGCCATTGCCGCTATGCCGTCAGCGTGAGAGTCGAGGCCTGATGCCACTGCACCGGTCTGCGCGGGGTCCGAGAGACCGGTGGCACCAATCTCGCTTTGCCCAATGAACTGGCCGAAAGCCGTGTCGCTGCTGGCAATTGCCGCGAACACGATTGCCGTGACGATGGACGAGGTTCGCACGACCTTGCCGGTCATGCGTTGATGATGAGTATCCATACTCTTCGGATTCCTACGATTTGGATGTGTTTGCGAGTTGTTGGATCGCTCTCGATTCCGGTCCCGATCGGGTCTCGTAATGGCTGACCAGTACAAAGCGTGGCTCTCCGTAGCCCAGCATCTGCGGTCTAGGCAGTTCTATCGGCGGCTACCACGCTGCGGAAGGATAAAACGTTGAGTTCGCCGCGAAACTGACATGACCCGCACAATTCGCACCGACCTCGCTTGGCGCAGGTCTCCCGAGCCCACGCCAAGAAATAAGTCAGAAATAACTTCGGCATTTCAAGAGTAGGGTCCGCTGTGCGGACCACGAATCCCTGAGGTCCGCACAGCGGACCCTACGCAAAAGAAGAAGTTATTGTTGAGCCGGTCCCAACCGCTGACTTCATCAATCACGTGGACATACTGCTCGGACGGACAGTAGGGAATACCGCTAGTGCTTGGTTACAGCTTAATCTTCGGGTTGTGTGCCACTTCTGGCTCGGCCAGTGACACCCAAATTCTTAGCGGTAACACAGCACTAGGTTGCCATTCTGATCTATCGTTAGGTCGAGTGTCCATTTGGCAGAGGCTGAGATCAGGGATTTTCAGTTTTTCAAACTGAGAGGTTTGTACGACGGGCCTCCGAGCCCGTCGATGAATCTAAGTCGTGATTCGACGGGCTAGGAGGCCCGTCGTACAACTTGTGCAACATCAACAAATGAAAAGCCCTGAGGCTGAGATATCGCAACGCTTGCCCCACTACCCCCACGCTGCTGGTCAGACGGCGGTCGCTAAATCGATTCCTCTGTTTTTCACGGTGCGGGTGTTTGTGGTTCGACCGCAAACCATGAGTTGAATCTCCAGGCTGACCTTTCGGTCACGCAATTGCCTTTCGAGCAGGCAACTGGTTAGCCAAACACAGCGACATAGAGAAGGAATGCAATCCAGGCTGCGAAAGCGACAAGACAGACCGTTAGCATCGTAACGTTTCGCCGCGGCGGTTGCCCCGATGATTCCTCGGAGATTGGCTTCGAATGACTTGCCTCGTCCGCTGCATTGGCTCGCCGCTTACGATTCGACATTATTCTGAATCGTCCGGCTCGAGCATTGTGATCTTGTATTCTTGCTGGAACGCTTCTTTGAAGTCGTAATGTCCGTCGAAGTCTTCGCGTCGATCCGTGTCGGACTTGGTCATCTCGCCGACCTCAATCAGCTTGTAGACAATCTCGCCGAAGTCGCTGGTGGTCTTCACGCCCCAACTGTTCAACACGACTTTCGCCATCAACCCATAGAGTTCGGAGGCGTACAACCGGATCGCTTCGCACAACTGTTGGCCGGTCAGGTGCGCTTCCGGCGGTGGGTTGTCAAAGTCGTCATCCTCATTCATGCCAAACGGGCGTGGGCGCCCCATGCCGAGTTCGAACTGAGCGTAAGCGAGCGATTGTTGGACAAAGATATAGGCATCGACCGAATATCGGCCATCCTTCTTCGCAATCTCCGCCAATCGTCGCAGGGCTTCTGACATAGTGGTCGAAGTCATCAAGTTACTTCTTTTTTTCTTTCTTGAGTACGGTAAGCACTTCCGTGGCGTCGATCAACATTCGCCGTCGATCTTCCGTTTCAATCAGCAACTGTTGCGCGAGAATCTCGTGTCCCAAGATCCGAGCACGTCCGTTGCCGGTGATAATGTCGGCACCGACGGGTGGAAGCTCCTTCCGCATGTCGTTGTAAGTATCGTATTCGTAGCGCAAGCAACACTTTAAGCGACCGCAACGTCCCGAAATTTTCGTCGGATCAAGTGTGGCCTTTTGCATCTTCGCCATCTTCATCGATACGGGTGGCATATCGTCCAAATGCGTGTTGCAGCAAACGGGCTTCCCGCAATCTCCATAATCGGCCAGCAACTTGGCTTCGTCGCGGACGCCGATCTGCCGCATCTCGATTCGTGTTTGAAATTCGGAAGCGAGTTGTTTGACTAAGTCTCGAAAGTCGACGCGATCTTCGGCCAGATAGTAGATGACAATCCGCTCGCCACCGAACAGATGCTCCATATCGACGAGTTCCATTTGCAAACCAAGTTCGGCAACCATTTGCTTGCACTTGGTAAACTCTTCGGCTTCTTGGGCCTGAATGTGAAAGGCCTCATTCACATCTTCAGCCGACATCGCCCGCAGGATTTGTCCGTGCGCTGGGTTCTTTAAATTCGCGATTGCATTCTCGCTAGCTTCGCACAAAACTTCACCAGCTTCGAGGCCGCGATTTGTTCTTGCAACGACGCGCGTACCGCGATCATGGGAGTCGCCCCCGCGTGTGGTCATCACGCCGAGCGATCTCATCGTGCCAAATCGAACAACGTACTTGGGCATCAAAAATTACCGCCGGTTGAGGAATGCGAGACTGTGTACTCGCCCGCTTCGAGTTGTCGAGTATAGTCGTCTGCGAGTTTTGCGGAAAGTCGCGATAGCAGCTAGATTTAAGAACATCTTCAGTGGAAGTCCTTGCCACCGAATCAGCGGCGGTGTAAAAGTCACTGCATGCAACAGTACAAGCAACTTCTGCAACGAATTCTGGACGAAGGCCATCCCAAGGAGGATCGCACTGGGACCGGCACGTTGAGCGTGTTCGGGCACCAAATGCGATTTGATTTGAGCCAGGGATTTCCGCTGCTGACGACCAAGAAGCTGCATTTGAAGTCAATCATTCACGAATTGCTGTGGTTCCTCCAGGGCGCGACGAATATTCGCTATCTGAAGGAGAACGGGGTTCGAATCTGGGACGAATGGGCTGACGAAAACGGTGAGTTGGGGCCCGTTTACGGTCATCAGTGGCGAAGTTGGACCGGAGCCGACGGCCAGCAAATCGATCAGATTCAACAACTCGTCGACCAAATTCGCACGAATCCGGACTCGCGTCGCTTGATTGTGAGCGCTTGGAACGTCGCCGACGTTTCCAAAATGGCGTTGCCTCCTTGTCACTTGCTGTTTCAGTTCTATGTGGCTGGCGGTCGCCTGTCATGTCAGCTCTACCAACGAAGCGCAGACGTCTTTTTAGGGGTGCCGTTCAATATCGCTTCCTATTCTTTGCTGACGATGATGATGGCTCAGGTGTGCGACCTAGAACTAGGTGACTTTGTTCACACGTTTGGCGATGCTCACTTGTATAACAATCACTTGGAGCAGACTCGCGAACAATTAAGCCGCGAACTTCGTCCGCTCCCGACCATGCAGATCAACCCAGACGTGCGGTCGATCTTTGAGTTTGAGTACGATGACTTCAAACTCGTCAATTATGATCCGCATCCACATATCTCTGCACCGGTCGCAGTCTGACCTCGCACACGGCGACGGCACACGTTTATGACAGTTTCCTTGATCGTCGCGATGGAGCGTAACGGAGTCATCGGTCGCGATGGTGATTTGCCGTGGCATCTGTCGGCGGATCTGAAGCGTTTCAAGCAGTTGACGATGGGCCACCACATCATCATGGGACGGAAAACGTTCGAATCCATCGGTCGGCTACTGCCAGGTCGGACAACGGTGATCGTGACGCGACAATTAGACTTTGCCGTGGAAGGCGCGATCGTCACGCACAGCTTGCAGGACGCGGTTGCTGCCGTCGGAAACGACGAAGAAGCGTTCATCATTGGCGGCGCCGAGATCTATCAACAGTCGCTTCCCTTGGTCGACCGCATTTACCTCACCGAAGTCGAGGCCGACGTGGCGGGCGACGCACGCTTTCCAGAGTTCGACCGAGCAGCATGGGCGGTGGTGGAACGCACGGCGCATGCTGCCGACGAACGCAATGACTATCCTCACACGTTCGCGCGACTAGAACGATCTCATTAACAAAAAATCTACTTGCACACGAGAGTGACGCGATGACAACCGAACCGATGGACGAAACACTTTCCGATTTGTTGGATCTGAGCCAACAGTTGCTCGACTGTATCATCGCTGCTGATTGGGAGACGTACGAACGTCTGTGCGATCCAACGATCAGCGCCTTTGAACCGGAAGCCCGTGGGCAATTGGTGGAAGGCATGGACTTTCATCGCTACTACTTTGATCTGGGTGGCAGCGACAAGCCAAAACAGGCGACAATCGCCTCGCCGCATGTTCGTCTGCTCGGTGACAATGTTGCCATCGTCAGCTACGTTCGACTCGTTCAGTCGATCGATGGCGACGGGAATCCGCAAACGTCTCGCTGCGATGAGACTCGCGTCTGGGAACGCCAAGAGGACGGATGGCGGCACGTTCACTTTCACCGATCGATCAATCCGTAAGACGCAACTCAAAAACAACTTCGACATTTCAAGAGTAGGGTCCGCTGTGCGGACCATGAGTCTCTGAGGTCCGCACAGCGAACCCTACACAAGACACGGCAATTATTGCCGTCATCGACGCGGCAGAATCCAGCAGGAAGGACGACCGTGAGCGCAGCAGTTGCTCGTTGTTTGGAGACATGCCCGCCTACCAATTATATTCCAGCCCTGCGTAACCGCCATGCAAGATCAACGCGCGGCTCGAATCAATGTTTTCCACATCATTGATGCCTCGCAGGTCAGGATAGATCTGATCCGAGGCAACTGCCACACCCGTAATTGCTAAGGCGCGATAACCAATCGTTCCCGTCCAGTTGCAATTGAAACAGTATCGCAAGCCGAGATTTACTTCACCGAGGAACGCGACATCGTTCTTTGAGCTTTCGACGTAATACTGTTGGCCTAGGAACGGGCCATTGTTGATGGTGGCGACGCCCAGAGCACCGCCAATCTCGGAAATGTGATTGATGCGATTGGAGAAGAGACCGAGCTTGACCCCGAGATCGGCCGTCAACCTGTCACTTACGCAGTACTGTGCTTCGTTGCCAACCTGGAAGCCGAGCAAGTGATTCTCGATGTCAATGTTGTAGAAGATTTCGTCCGGCGCATAAGTGATCTGTAGATCATTTGCATCCGAAGCAAACAACAGTCCTTCGTCAAATCGAAAGTACCGAACGCCTACCAGCCAGTTGTGCCGAAGTCTCGAGCAGTTGCATTTCCCGGTACCGCAACTGCCACAGAACTGCCACAGATTCAATTCAAGGTTCTGGAACGAGTAGTCGCGCGTCAGTCGATGGATACCGTCGTCACCCGGCGCGACGTTGACATAGATGTCCGCGGTATTGCCACCGTAGGTGAGGCTATCCCAGTTCAGAATGCCGTTCAGGTTTCCAAGTACGTTTGCAGAAACGGTCTGCGTTGATTGACTGCTCGGGTCAAGACTCCAGTAGACCGCTTCGATCGCGTTTCGTTGACAGTTGAAGTACCTGCCGACTCGAACTTCAAACCCAGGATTCCAATCCATCGAGGCATTGCGCGTGTCGGTGCGTTGGTCGGCTTCGTTCCCAGTGCCATAGCTGAAGGTGAAGTGGTCCCCGCGATCACGTGTCATCACGATACCACCGATGCTGCCAAACCAGTTCCTTACCGCCGGCTGTGCGTTCCCCACGACGTACCCGCTCGCTCCGTAATCGCACGAAGCACCATAACCGTAGCCCTGCATTGCATAACCGGGCATCGGCTGCATCTGCATCGGTTGCATTGCCCCGCCTGGGTAGGGTGCCTGCTGCATCGGCATGTGACCGTGTGGGGTCTGTTGCGACGGAGCAGGCAGTTGAACTTGAGGTGCCGACAGCGGTGGGCCTCCCAACAGTTCGCTGCGTCCCAGCATGACGCTCGCTTGCCCGTCGTTTGTTTGGACGTAAGGCCAAGTTGGCACAGCCGCAGGCTGTTGGTATTGCATTTGATACGGCAGGGCTTGCGCATAGGACGTGCCATAAGGATTCGCAGGATAAGCAGCGTATCCGTAGAGGGACGCAGCGGCCTGCGGCGCGTGATTCGGGTGGGTCGAATAAGCTTGGGTTGGGTAAGCCGGTGCTGCGTAGAAACCAGGCATCGCGGTGTAGCTGGGTGTGCGAGCATTGCCGACCGGTGCAGCTAGTACCGACGGAGCGCGCGCCATAAGGTTCTGCGCGTTGACTTCCTTATCTGCCACACCAAAGAGCTGCGTCAACAGGCCGCTGCCGAGCGTTGCTGCGCCGACGACGCCAGCGACGGCGAGAGTGCGTAGAGGTTTCATGACACGACTCCATTTCGTATTTCATCCCGTGGCATCGCGCATAGCGATCCAAATCGAGAACGCATCGCCTGTCACAAGCGTTCGGGGAAACGAGCCGGTTGGGCAATTAAGCCGCGTCGTAGGCATCCGTTCCGCGCGAGCAATCCGTTAAGACGTTTGCTTCATCCATCGGCGTGCGAACGCGTTGGAGTTGGCGGATTCGAGGTGAATCCGCGAAGAATCGTGGATGGGAAACCATTCACTCGACATGCGCGGCGCAACCCGAAAGGGACCGCAATCTCTAGAGCATGCTAGAACCGATGCGGGCGTTACGATCGCTACAACAAGACCATACCCGCAACCGTTCTTGTTCGGTGGCGAGGATAGCATTCGAAATAGCGTCTAAATCAGGCCGCAGCAAACTCGAGAGAAGTGGCTCGCTGCTCAAGCTCGATGGCGAGTACTTCGCGAGCTAGATCGCGATAGTCCTCCGCGCCATGAGACTGCGGAGCGTACTCGAAGATCGACTGACCGAAGCTCGGCGCTTCCGCGAGTCGAATATTTCGGCGGATGCGGGTTTTGAACGTCTGGGCGTGCTCCCACGATTTGTCCGTCGCCGATTGCCGATTGAAAAAGTCGTGAACGTCGGCGCTGACTTCCGCCGCCAAGCGTGTTCCCGAATCATACATACACAGGACGACTCCGCTGAGTCGAAGGTTGGCATTCAATCGCTGTGTGACCACTTCAATGGTCCGCAACAATTTGCTCAGGCCATGTAACGCCAGGAAGTGCGGCTGGAGCGGCAGAAACACTTCGTTGACGGCTGTCAGCGCATTCAGCGTCAAGATACTTAACGACGGCGGACAATCCACCAGCAGAAAGTCGCAATCGAGTTCTTCCTGAGCAAGTTTGTCACGGAGGATCAACTCGCGTCCAACCTCGCCTGCTAGTTCCAACTCGGCGGCGGCCAAGTCGAGATGCGAAGGGACAATCGAGAGCCGGTCGTTGATGGTTTGCTTGACGTCGGCGATACGCGCTTCGCCAGTCAGCACGTCGTAGATCGACGGGGCTCCCTCGGGCAATGCGATCCCCAGATGCAGCGACGCGTGGGCTTGTGGATCAAGGTCGACGATACAAACGCGATGCCCTTCGGCGGCCAAGGCCGCGCTGAGGTTCACCGCCGTTGTGGTTTTGCCAACGCCGCCCTTTTGATTGATGATGGCGATCGATCGCATAGTGAACTCCGTTTCCTAACGTGGCGGCAAACTTCCGGCTTGCCAGCCGTAACCCAAGTAGCTTGACTCTCCGAGTCGAGAATTAGGCGCCGGTGCTCGACTCGGAGAGTCAAGCTACTCGCTCCGACATGCGGTGGGATTATAGACAAGATCGCCGAAATGGGGCCAGACGAGTCGTGTTCGCCCCTGTTCGCCCACGGTCCCGTTGGTTTAGCTGTAGTTTTGGGCTACAACAGCAGTTCGCTAGAGGGTGTTTCGCGATGCTAAACCGTGGCCCAAAATCGATACCAGCTAGCACCTAATTAATCCTGGGAGAGAGACGTTGCGCGTCATCATTGAAACGGCCGCAGACGATGTCAGCCGTCGCGGGGCGAACTTTATTGCGGCACTAGTGCGCCGAAAACCGGATTGCGTGTTAGGACTCGCAACCGGGGGTACGCCTCTGGGGGTTTATGCCGAATTGATTCGGATGCACCGCGACGAGGACTTGGACTTTTCGCAGGTCACGACCTTCAACTTGGATGAATACGTCGGACTCGCGGCAACGCATCCGCAGAGTTACCGCTATTTCATGCAGTCGAATTTCTTCGACCATGTCAATCTCGCGGTCGCCAAGACGCATGTTCCAGACGGAAGGGCGCTCGATTTTCAAGCTCATTGCCGCCAGTACGAGCAGCGAATTCAGGATGCCGGTGGAATTGATCTGCAACTGTTGGGGATCGGCAGCGATGGGCACATCGCTTTTAACGAGCCCGGTTCGTCACTCGGCAGCCGCACGCGACTGAAGACATTAGCCAGCGAAACGATTCGTGACAACGCGAGGTTCTTTGGTGGCGAAGACCAAGTCCCGCGGCTGGCGATCACGATGGGAGTTGGTACGATTCTCGAGTCGCGGCAATGCTTGCTCCTGGCGATGGGCAAGGGCAAGGCCGCTGCGATTCGCAGCACGATCGAAGGCCCCGTCACCGCACAAGTCACAGCGTCGGCGTTACAGTTGCACCGAGACGTGATCGTTATCGTTGATCAAGATGCCGGTGGTTGGCTATCTCGTCGCGACTACTATGCGGACGTCGAGCATGCTCAGTCGCTGCTCGAGAGCGGCCAGTTCCGAGCCCTCGGAATCGGCAACCAATAAACGCCCCGGCTCGCTTGTTTCGCTGAGCCTCAAAGCAGAATACACGATACTATGCGACAGATTGGCACACTTGCGAAACAAGCGAACGCGGAGCGGTTGGCTGCGTATCTGGTCACCAAAGGGATCAACGCACATGCTGAAGACGAAGGCGGCGAGTGGGCGGTTTGGGTGCGAGACGAGAATCGGCTCGACGAAGCTCGTCAAGCGTTTCAAGACTTCAAGCACAATCCCGACGACAGCCGCTATAAGGATGTGGAACGGACTGCATCCCAGCTACGACGCGAGGAAATAGCGCAGCGAGAAGCCGCTCGGAAACATGTCGTTGAAATGCGAGGCAAGTGGGGCAAAGGCGGTTCAGCGAAGCGGGCGCCGCTCGTTTTCGCTTTGATCGGAGCCTGTGTGCTGGCAAGCTTGTGGACGAAGAGCATGAACGGCGGTGCGACGAAAGAGGAGCAGAGCTTACTGTTTGCCAGCCTCGCGTCGTATGCCCAAACCGATCCCAACGACCCCGCGCGAGCCTTTGTCGACATTAAACAGGGTGAAGTTTGGCGACTGATCACGCCAATCTTTATGCATGGCGACATTTGGCATCTTGTGATGAATGTCTACTGGATTTATTTCTTAGGTTCGCAGATCGAGCACTTCGAAGGAACTTGGAAGCTGGGGCTGCTGGTAGTGACGGCAGCCGTGATCTCGAACGTCGTCCAGGCCGTGAGCCAGGGTCCCAATTTCCTAGGGATATCCGGCGTCGGCGTGGCGTTCTTTGGCTATGTCTGGATTAAGACCAAATACGATCCTACGTCGCGGCTTTTTATCAGCAACGTCACGATCGTGATTTTTATCGCTTATCTCTTCTATTGCCTCTTCCAAGAAGGCATCGCGAATGAGGCACACTTCGTAGGACTCGGCGTGGGCGTCGTTATGGCGTATCTGCCGTTGCTGTTTCGACCGGTAGGGAAGTGTTAGCGTCAGCACCGAGCCATGTCGGCAGGCGAGTCGCGTAGGCCGACGATAAATGAGGCTTAAGCATCGCGATCTTGTCACCCCCTGCAAGCTGCACTCGACCACTGTCGCAGTCGATCGCCACGTCAACATTTTGTTCGCCGTCGCTGAACCGCAGGACGTACTGCCAATTGGACGAGCCAGCCATCTCGGCGTTCCAGAGGAAACTAGCATCCTCGATCAACGCTTGCCGAGCGTGTACCAACCCTGGCGTCGCAGTAATGTCATTCCGGTCCAAGATCGCGTACGAATCGCCTTGGATCTGAACCGCTTCGACGTCCGACGCAGCGGGTGGCCCAAGCTTAAGGACTTCGACTTGTGGAGCATAGCGAATCAGTTCGCCCGTCTCGGCGCCCCAAAACTCCACACACCGGCGGCCTTGCGTATAGTGATGCCACCAAGCGTAGCCGCCCATCACCGCTGACAAGCCAAAGATAAAGACGATGACGAGCTTTCCCTGATTCAAAACTTGTTCCTCTGCGTACGACGGCCCTCCGAGACCGTCGAATTCGTACCTGCGACGGCCTCGGAGGGCCATCGTACTCGAGATTAACCGAAGATCTCGGTGAACGCATCACGATACGCGTTTTCGTCGGCGGGGAACAGCGAGTCGAAATCGGATTCACCGACGGCACCTCTTTGAAACCGCCGCTTTTCATACACCGGCATCGTCATACCAGTGATCGCTTCGATGCCTCGCTGCGTGATCTCGCCCTTCAATGCGTAAAGACGTCCATGATCCCAGTCTGTCAATTCAATGAATGGAATCGATTCGGCGACGCCGATCACGTTCGGAAGCGCATAGGGGCTGAAACCCTGAAATCCGAGCACTCGCGCCGGTGCGTAGGAACGGACGTGCCCACGACTCTGGCCGCCCGAAAAGACGAGCGAGTGCTTGATCGCATTCACACCCCAGCCTTCCTGATACAACATCAAGTTATTCAGCACGCTGCGGATCGTTAGCTCGGAATTCTCTTCAATCGGGTAGTCCTTCAAGTTCTCGTCGCCACCATCGCCATCCACAAGATACTTCCAATCGGGATAGCGCTTACGAATGCCTTTGCACAAAGCAACCGCCATAGTCGCGGATTGAACATCGAGCGGCTTGTAGTCCTCGATCGCTCGAATGGCATCACGAAAACTAATCTGCTCACGCGGCACGTCGATGACTTCCAGGAACATCGAGAGATCGAGGTGGTCGAGGAACTGTTTGGCCTGCTGTGCGTCGTCGCCGCCTTCCACCGACAGCGTGAATGCTTTCAGTCGAGCCGGTGATTGGCCGCGTTGAAGCAAAAGGTGATAGAGCAGCAAGAAGACGGCACCGCTATCGATTCCGCCCGAAAACAAAACACCAAGCGGTTCGTTGGCATCAATGCGATCGAGCCACTTCTGGCACTCGTCTGCCAATGCCCCCATATAAGCTCGCCCAATCTCATCCAAATCCGACGACATTGCATTGCGTTCCGGCGTAAAGTAACGCGTGTACGTTGGGTTCGGATCAGGGCAACCGACCAGAAGAATCTCGACGAGGTAATGAGCGGGAACCATCCGGGTATAGGAAGGATGGAACTGATCGCCGAGACCATCTCTTTCGAGTTGCTCTCTGATTTCTTCCATCCGCTCGGCCACGATCAAGCAGGGACCAGCAACCTGCTTTGCTAGGAAGTAACGCATCGGGCGACCAATCGACCGCGCCAGGCGAACGACATTGCCTTGCTTCTGAATAATTGCGAACTGGCCGTCGATCGCTCGCACTCGCTTCGCGTCACCAGAGGCGACCGCTGCGGCCGCTTCCTCGCTTGTCATGTTAAGCAAAACGTTGGCGTTGGGATCGATTAGGTCGACAAGGCGTTCGACGGTAGTGACTGCATGCATGATTCGTAAAGCTCACTAGATTCGTTAGATCGTCGTCACAGCCAAATGGCCAGCTACGTCATTCTGTGATGCTCAAGCGATTCATGCAACGCGGGGCTGGCAGGGGGCAGGGCTTTTCATTTGTTGAAGTTGCACAAGATGTACGACGGGCCTCCGAGCCCGTCGAATAACGACTTAGATTCATCGACGGGCTCGGAGGCCCGTCGTACAAACCTCTCAGTGTGAAAAACTGAAAGGCCCTATGGCAGGGGGAAAGTAATGAAACGCTGTCCGTCCCTCCGTCACGCATCCCATCTTGCTGTCTCTTCGTGGAGAAATCTGAGGCCCTTCCGAATTTACACCTCGGCATCCTCCTGTTCATCGTCGTCGTCAAGTTCGTCCAAGGCATCTTGCACTCGGACAAGTTCCGCCTCGTCGTCGGTTGGGTTCGCAAGTTCGACCTCGCCCTTACGGCGATGGTCGAGCAGCGAGTCGATCGCCGTGCCCAGCCAGAGCGATGCGAAGGGCACATTCTTGTAACGCTTGTATCCGCTCTTCGTGCGGTGCTGAATGTCTGCTGCGCCCAGCAACAGCAACTCCAAGAGATCTTTCGTTTCGCGTTTCATTCCGCGCGCGAAGATTGGTTCGCGTGTCGAGCCCTGCAAGAATCCGTGCTCGTAGACGTACGACTCGTCAATCTCAACGCGATGGAACAACCACGCCCAAACGACTTCAGAAACGATCAACGCCGTGAACAGATACGCCGCTGCGATATAGAACCCAGGCGTTACACCGGCCTCCAATCTCGCGATGTGACCTGCCACTGCCGATGCAGGGTTCCAGGCAAACTCGACGGTTGCCACATATGCCAGTCCAAACACGGCGATCAATCCGATGCCCAGCATCGCCGACCGGATCACATTGAAGTTGTACATGATCGTCAAATAGCAGATTGCCAATCCAGCGAACCAGACCAGCAGCAGATAGCCCGGGGCTATCAAGCCTGTGCTGGCGACGAGGTAGAGAAGCACGCTTCCCCACACCATGGGATGCAGGTAAACCGAGTCGCCATACCAGACGAACTTGACACTATACACGCGTTGGCGATCATAAACTTTCGTGCCAATCACATACGCCAGGAAGTGGTTGTAGAACAGTCGCCACAATCGAACGACAGGCCATACAACGAGCGACCAAGGAAGCAGCAACAAACGGCGTATGACGGATCGAGTTCCCGAAGAACCGACTTGCAATGAACTGGCCATTTCAGTCCCCTTTCTCGTGCGAGAATTCGCACTGCATGAACAAGTGACCACAGATGGCGGCGATGGTGTTAACCATCGGCACCACGAACGGTCGCTTCGCATCCGTTGGGACACCGCAGAAAGAATCGATCGGATGCTTTGTCAGGTATTCGCCCGCGGTGGAACGATATTGTCTCGATTATCGGTGTCCGGCAACTGGTCCCGGAGTTCCACAGAGAGCTGAAGCGTCGCCGATCACGATATCAGTCATTAAGGTTGTTGCGAAACCGTTCGTGGTTGCGCATGATGAGCGGCGGTGTTTCCGAATCTCCAAGCCAGTGAACTTTGCTATGAATCGATCCCCAGCGTTTGGCCTATTGCTTTTAATCGGCATTTGCGGAATTGCGTCCGCGGCGGAGCGGCCGAACGTTTTGGTTGCCATCTCAGATGACCAATCCTATCCGCATGCTTCGGCTTATGGCTTTGAAGCAATCAATACACCGGCGTTCGATCGCGTGGCCAAGGCCGGACTGCTGTTTCGCAACGCCTTCACTCCTGCCCCCGGCTGCAGCCCCATGCGAGCAGCATTCCTGACGGGGCGAAACATCTGGCAGCTTGAACATGCCGGAACCCACGCGAGTTCTTTCGCGACGAAGTACGAAGTCTATCAAGACCGCTTGGAGGCAAACGGCTACTTCGTCGGCTATACCGGGAAGGGTTGGGGACCCGGGAATTGGAAGATCAGCGGTCGCACCCGTAATCCGGCAGGCAACGACTTCTCGGCGAAGAAGATGGAATCGCCAGAGGGCATTTCGAATAATGACTATGCGGCCAACTTCGTGGAATTTCTCCAGCAGCGTCCCAAAGGTCAACCCTTCAGTTTCTGGTACGGAGCGACCGAACCGCATCGCACCTTCAAGAAAGGCATCGGACGTGAGCACGGACTCGATCCGGCCCAAGTAAAGGTTCCGGACTTCTTGCCCGATACGCCCGAAATCCGTGACGACATCCTCGATTACTGCTTCGAAATTCAATGGTTCGACCAGCACTTGGGGCGGATGTTGGATGCGCTCGAAGCCGCAGGCGAGCTAGAGAATACACTCGTGATCGTTACGAGCGACAACGGCATGGCGTTTCCACGAGCCAAAGCGAACTGTTATGAGTACGGCATTCACATGCCGCTCGCGGTTGCTTGGCCCGCGGTCGCTTCCGGCGGCAGAACGGTGGATGATCTCGTCAACTTGATCGATCTCACGGCCACGATTTATGACGCAGCCAGTGTTGATCCGCCGGCGGAGACTCCGATCGCCGGACGCAGCATTCGTAATATTCTCACCTCAAAAAAAGAAGGGTTCGTCGACGCCTCGCGTGATGCCGTCTATTCCGGTCGCGAGCGACATTCCTCTTCGCGCTTCAACTCGCTTGGATATCCACAACGCTGTCTAAGGACGCCACAATATCTTTACATCCACAACTTCCGACCCGAACGATGGCCAGCAGGTGCCCCACAGACGCTCAACAACGGGAAATCCGCAGACACTGCTGCTGACCTGGGACCGATGCACGGCGGTTATCACGACATTGATGCCTGTCCCTCGCTGTCGTTTCTCGTTGACCGCAGTGATGATGCGATGCTCGGAAAGTTTCTTCATTGGGCCGTCGACTTGCGACCCGCCGACGAACTATTTGACATTCGAAAGGATCCCAGTTGTTTGAATAACCTGGCAAGTATCCCGGCCCATGCCGCCGTGAAAGCACAACTGCACGAACGATTATTCAGCTACCTCAAGCAAACCGACGATGCTCGTCTGACTGCGGTGGACGGTGGTGACATTTGGGAAACCTATCCGCGTTACAGCTCCTTACGATGGTTCCCAACTCCCGATTGGGCCAAGGAGCACCCCGACCGAGTGCCCAAGCAGCCATGGCTGGAATCAAAACGCCCGAAATAGTTGGCTCAGCGTAACGACGTCATTCGTAATCGCTATACGACTTTTCTTCCACGAGATGCGACCCGAGCAGAGTATTGACGTCGCGTTTGAGCGCGGCACGTTTGTCGTTGCTCTTGTAGACGGAACGAGCCAATTCGACAAACTTCTCGCCAAAGTCCTTCGCCCGCTCGCAGTCTCGGATGTCGTCTTCGATCTCCCACAACTGCTCGTTGATGGACTTGAGTTGCTTGGTCAATCCATCGAGTTCCGGCGATGGCGTCAGCACCGCGTCGCGAGCTCTTTCCAGCGTATCAAGTTCAATGCGAACGTTCGCCAGCTTGGCGGCATCGGTAATGCGTTCCAGTTTGATCTCGAGAATCGTGATCTTATCAATCAACTCACCCGGTGCGATTTCTACATTGACGGTTGCTTCCTGCGTCATGGTGGCTTTCCCTGGAGTTGTAGCTTGTTGATTGGGTGTAACTTGGTCGACGAGACCTGAAGCGGCGTTTACTCGTTCCTGGACGGCGTCGGCAATCCTGGTGAAGGTTTCATCCCAGTCGCCCAGCGTTTGCTGGCGGAATAGCCGCACGGTCGGATACCATGGACTGTCATCTCGCTTTAGGAACCAGCGCCAATCCGGTGAAAGTGACAATGCGATGATCGCCGGCGCGGCGACGGCACCTGCCAAGTGAATCATGCTCGTATCCGGCGCGATCACGAGATCAAGGTTCTTCATGATCGCTGCCGTGTCCATAAACGGCCCGAAATCTCGATCGAGTTCCTCGCCAAAGCTGATGACTTCGAATTCGCCGTTCAAGGCATCGAGTTGCTCCGTTCCGAAACCCTTTTGGAAATTGAATAAACGCACACCTGGAACCGCAGCGACTCGAGCGAAATGCCGCAGCGGAATGCTGCGTTGTGCATCGGCGTGAAAATCGGGACTGCCTTGCCAAGAGATACCAATTTTGAAGCCTTCGTACTTCGCAAGTCGTTCTTTCCATTTGGCAACAAGTTTCGGATCGGGGTGAATGTAAGGTACTTGCCCGGGAATCGAATCGAAAGTTGTCTTCAGGATGCCGGGCACGCTGAGGATCGGGACATGCACATCGAACGGCGGCAACGCGGCATCGTCGCACACGAGTTCATCGATACCTTCGCCCGTGGCGAGCAACTGCATCAACGGCTTTTGCGTTTTAACAACAACGCGACCGGCACCGCGCTGCTTCAATACAGCCGCATAACGAACAAACTGAATCGTATCGCCGAGTCCCTGCTCGTGGTGCAGCAAGATCGTTTTTCCATCCAGCGGTTCTCCCTGCCACATGGGTGCCGAGTAGTTGGGCATTCGACAGCCAGGGCAATTCCAACGCCATTCGTACTCGGCCCAACCTCTTTCGAAATCGCCCAGCAAGAGCGATACGATGCCTTGATTTTTATGTGCCTCGGCATAGTTGGGATTTAGGCTGAGCGCTTGCTTCGAGTTGGCTTCGGCTTCCGAATATTTGCCCTGTCGAACTAGCGCGGCACTCAGATTGGAATGCGTGACGGCGTCGTTAGGCATCAAAGCGAGAGCCTGTTGAAATGTCTCGGAGGCTTCCTCCAGTCGCCCCTGTGCAACCAGCGCGACGCCAAGATTGTTGAACGCCGTTGAATAGTCAGGCTTCAATCGCAAGGCCTCCCGACAACTCGCTTCCGCTTCTTCGAGTTTCCCTTGTTGCTTCAGTGTGTTTCCCAGGTTGCTGAGCGCGACGGGGAAGTTTGGCTGGATATCCAGGGCCTTGTGATAGGCGCTCACCGCCTCGTCGTATTTCGACTGATCATGGCATGCCATCCCGAGAAAGCACCAGGCATTTGCGTTGGTCGACACGACCGCCAGGACTTGGCGATAGATATGCTCGGCATTCCGGAGGTCGCCCGCTTGATGTTGCTTCCACCCAAGTTGCAACGCTTCTTCGACTGTTGGCATAGGGAATCCCGGAGATCTTTGGTTCGTCGACTGGTTCTTGCGAATTGCCTTTGCGAATTGTAGGGAAAGCGGAAAGGTGGCAAAAGGCGAATCGAGCTAGGTTTCGCGAGACCGAGGAAGTCGTCTCCATTCGCACTGCGAAGTCGTTTCGCCGCCCACTCAATTTCGCTAGAATTAGGTTGCACGTAGAATTCCCGCCAACCTCCCTCACACCTCAAAGGATCCTTTCATGGTAAAACTCTCTCTGGTATTAGCGGCATTTGTCGTTGTAACTGCGGTTACGTCATTTGGCAGCGGTGAAGAAAAGACACCTGCCGCATTGAACTTCAAAATGAAGACATTGGCAGGCAAGGAAGTCGACCTCGCCCAATACAAAGGCAAGGTCGTCTTGATCGTCAACACAGCGAGCGAGTGTGGTTTGACGCCTCAGTACGAACAGTTGCAGGCCCTGCATGCCGAACTCGCCGACAAGGGTTTGGCGGTGGTCGGCGTTCCCTGCAATCAATTCGGAGCACAGGAGCCCGGTACGGCTCAAGAGATCAGCACGTTTTGCAAAGAGAACTACGGCGTAACCTTCGACATGCTTGCCAAAGTCGATGTGAACGGCGAGAACGCCTGTCCACTTTACAAGTTTTTGACGTCGGTCGAGACGAAGCCCAAAGGCGCGGGCAACATTGGCTGGAACTTCGAAAAGTTCGTGCTCGATCGCCAAGGCAATGTCGTTGCCCGGTTCGCTCCCAACACCAGCCCCGATGATCCAGCGTTGCTAAAGGTCATCGAAACGCAGCTGGCGGCGAAGTAAATAGACGAGCAGTAGAGTTCGCAAACAAGGCCGCGGCCAGCACAAGTTGGTCGCGGTTTCTTTTTCGTCCACCGCGTTGAATGATGAAGAACGATCTGCCACCACCTTCAGTAACTCAGCAAGCGATCCCTGGCGGTTGGTCCGAACGCGAGTTGTCGCTCGGCAATCGCTCGGTGCGAATCTTGCTTCCAGCGGAACCGGATGAATTTCTCGATGAACTTGAGAAGACGGCAGTGGACGCACCAACGAGTGATCCGTACTGGGCGGAACTCTGGCCCGCGTCCCTTCCGATGGCACAACTCATTACTGCCGCAAAGTTCCCCACCGGGACACACGCGATTGAAATAGGCTGTGGAGTCGGAGTCGTTGGATTGGCTGGGCTCATCGCAGGACTCGATGTTACTTTCACCGATCACGTTGAATTAGCAATCCACACGGCACTTGAAAATGCATACCGTAATGGCTTCCCGACTGCTACGGGCTATGTGTTGGATTGGACGCAACCGCCAACGGATCAATACCCGGTCATCCTCGCGTCCGATGTGTTATACGACCGCGAACTTCACGAACCCTTGCTGCGCACAATCGAATCGTTGCTGTCCACTGGCGGCGAGTGCTGGATCGGCGATCCGGGCCGCTCGGCAACTGAGTCATTCCTCGAGCTCGTGACTCGGTCGGAGTTTAGGCTCCGTTTACTGGATGAATCCGGCAAAGAAGTGAATGGCCTTCGGCTGGGCACGTTTCGCTTGATGATCCTGCAAAAGGGCTGAGTCAGGGCGGGGCAGGCTCGCGTCAAAGCTCCGAAGTCTTCAAAACGTCGGTCATTTATGGTGAGCGTGACGGCATCTCCGCCTCACCGACAACCGCGCTCAGTGGAAACGTGCGGATAAAGCTCCCGACGAAGAACTCACCCAACTGCCGCCCCTTCGCATCGGTCTTTGCCTGATGAAAGCGATAGGGTGCGATGCTGCCGTCGTCGCGGCGAACCCAGTACCAATGCGTCGGCTTCAAGTCGTTGCTCATTGGTCGGCTCGCATCCAACGACTCGTCCTTAGTATCGCGCCACGGCCCGATCGATTTCGACCGACCACGCATCGATTCCGCCCGCCATATTCTGGACCCGGGGGAAGCCTTGCTGCTGTAACCACTGAGTCACCTGCATACTGCGCCCGCCGTGGTGACAGTGGACGACGATCCGCTGATCCCGCACCGGTTCCAATTCGGGAAGCCGTGCCGGAATCTCTCGCATGGGGATCAAGACCGCCGAATCCAACTTGGCGATCGCGTATTCACTTGGCTCACGGCAGTCGAGTAAGAAGAAGTCGACGCCCTTATCAAGGAGTTTCTTGACGCCTTGAACATCAATTTCCAAGGGCAGATCGTCTTGGTTCTCGCTCATCTTGTTTGCTCGCACCGTTTCTAATTGGCTGGTAGTGGTACCGTTTGAAATTCCTGGTAGTAGTACGGTCACTCTTGGCCGTTCTTTTGTCGGGCAGGAGTGCCCAACTTACGGCAAACGGTACCACTACCAATTAGCTAATTGTCTTACACGGCAAAGCTATCTCCTCGGCATTTCACTGTCCAGCCCGAGTGGGTAGTGATACCGTGTGGCTCTTTCGTCATAACCCGATGCGTAAGCGAGGACGGAACGCATTGCCTCGCTTACGCTTCGGGTTGTGATGACGTCGCGACAGACTCGGGATCGCCGAACGCTATCACTACCCCCGGACTTGATCGATTGCCAGCAAGTCTTGCCTGAGTGATAATCACCGCACTGATCGCAGTTGCAAATTGGTTCTCTGAGTTCGACCTCGCTGTGCCGCCAAACGAAGGTCTCGTGTTTGGCGTTCCGACAAGATCGGTGCCTGATCGCCCGTGTGGTTTCGCGAGACCAACCAACCGCAACTACGCACGTGATGCGTCGATGACACCTGTTACTCCGGAACAATCTATGCTCAATCACACTAGACTGACCGCCCTGTTGATCGTATTTGCCGGGTTTGGCGTGACTCACATCCAATCACTGGCCCAAGAGCCCGAGGCAGCTACGGAGCAGCCAACGTCCGCTGGCGAAGCGATTCGCGACCAGATCACGGACTTTGCCGCCAAGTTGCAAGTTGGCGGCGACCAGTCGCTCTCCAAGTTTCAGCAGACACTCGGCACCGAGCCTGGTGTGATCGTCGTGAACGATCGCGCTGCGCGGCGAGCTGCCGATGTGCTTGCAAAGGCTCAGGCGAATGCGTTGACCGATTACCTGAAACTGCACTTCGAGCAGTCGGGCGACGGCTACGCGTTGCGTGACGGCCAACAGGAGTATCGCGAAGCGTACCTGAAATCCAGCGAGCGTATTAACAAAGAGATCGAAGCGGTGGCTGCCGCGATCCGCGAGACGACTCCCAAGATTGACGCCGAGACGGACGCCACCAAACTCTTAGTTCGCTTTCTCGAAAGTGAAGGTGCCGCGCCGATGTTCTACTTTGTCGTGCAACCGTATTTGCGACCGGGAGGTGCGCTGATCGATCGGGAACTCGGCAAGGTCTTTGTGCGGGGCGAGCAAGGCAAGTATGTGATTCGTGCGGGACGTCGACCGGATGCTGAGCAATTTGTCGAGAGGTCGCGACAACAGACGGTCGTGATCAGCCCGCTTCAGAAAGAAATGTCGGCATGGGCCAAAGACCTCGCCACGCCCGATGACTTCCACAAGCGAATGCAGGCTGCGTTCGCCGATCCGCTGTTTGCGGTGCTGGTGGCAACCAAGATCTATGAGAAGGGGAACCAACCGGGGCAAGCGTCGATGCAAGTGAATAAGTTCTTCGAAGGATTGGAGAATGCCTGTCGCGACACGGTCGATGGTTTAGTCGTGCGCGACGAAGCTCAAGCAGACATCGACAAGTTGTTGACCGAATTCGCCCGCGCGCAGCAAGCTTCCGAACAAGTTCGACCAATGCTCACTCAGTATGCAGATCGGATTCAGGCTGACGATGACTTGCATCGCCAGTGGGCCGAGTTGCTGCGCGGCGACCTCGCCGCTGCGATGTTCGGTCCCAGTTACGAAGCTGGCAAAGTAACTCCCGAGGTCGCGATCCAAGCCACTTTGGCCAAGATGTTCACCGAACAAGACGGACGCCTGAAGATGATCAGCCAGAACGAAGAAGAGATCGAGAAGTTCGCCAGCAAGATGTTTCGCGACTATCGCGATGCTCGTCGACGCGGACACAGTGTTACCGAATTCGCCGCCAAGATCACTGATCCCGAAATGCGAGATGCCTTTGCCTCGACGGGCGGCAAGTTCGTTATGGCCACGGAAGCCAAGCAGGCGTTGAGCGAAATCAACGTCGAAGGTTTTGCCTTGTGGCGACACGAATTCTTCGAATCGACCGATGCGGGCTATGTCGCGAAAGCCGCGGCGTTCGAGGAAGTACGCAGCATCCTGGCGGATGTCGAAAAGGTCGGCGAGGAGTTGAAAAAGGATGACTTCTAGTCTGGCAACCTGGTTGCTGTTGGCCGTTGCTGCTTCACCCGTCGATCAGATTCTGGAGACGACGTGGCGTGAGAAAGGCGTCGAACCGGCGAGCGTTTGCACGGACGAAGAGTTCTTACGGCGGATCATGCTGGATCTGGTCGGACGCATTCCAAGTTTGGACGAAGTCCGCTCGTTTCAGGCTAATCCCGATCGGGCGGGCAAGGTTGACGAGTTGCTGACAACGAGTGCATTTGCACGCTCCTGGTCTGAATTGTGGACGGCGACGTTCGTCGGTTACAGCGACGCGTTCGGCGCTGATCGCGAGGTACTGAGGACGTGGTTGGAAGAGTCCTTGCGCACCGACAAACCGTACGACCAACTTGTGCAGCAGTTAATAACGGCTCGCGAACCCTCGGCGCTCAGCGGACCAACCAACTTCCTCGTGCGGCATCGCGAAGAGCCCGTGATGAAAGTCACGCAGTTGTTTCTCGGCGTGCGGCTCGACTGTGCCCGTTGCCACGACCATCCGTTCGATCGTTGGACGCAAGACGACTACGAAAGCATGCGTCGTTTTTTCGCAGCGACTCGGCCGCAGCAAGTGACCGACAACAACTTCCAACTTGTCAACAGCGTGCCCGGCGATGAAGTGTCTCGACCGCGTTTCCTGACCGGCGCGACGCCGCGTACAACCCAGTGGCGCGACGAGTTTGCATTGTTCACGATACGCAGCAAGCCCTTCGCGCGGACGTTCGCAAATCGCTTGTGGTATCACTTTATGGGACGCGGCATTGTGCATCCGTCCGATGACGCGAACGCCGAGAATCCGCCCGCGGTACCCGAGTTGCTGGAACATCTGGCCGATCAAGCGCGGTCGGAAGGCTTTAGCATTCACGCGATGATTCGCCGGATTTGCAATTCGCAAGCGTATCAACTGTCGTCGCGGATCGAACGATCCGATCCGCAGCGCGAAGCGATCTTTGCTTATCGTGTGTTAAAGCCGATGACTCCCGAACAGATGTACGACAGCTTGCAGGTGGCTTTGCAAATCGAGGCCAATCCAGTGCAGCGGCGCGCCTTCATTCGCGTGGTTGCGGCGGATGCACTGGATAGCGACTTTAGTAACACTTGGGAGTATCGCGAGACCGCTCAGGCTTTGTTAACGCGACTCGCCCGCCAGATCCCGCCGCCCGACGCGTCGCTCGACGAAATGTATCTGCGAACGTTGACCCGACAGCCGACCGCCCGCGAACGGGAACTGTGTCAGACGCAGACTCGCGAAGCGATTACTTTCGCCCTGATTCATGGCAATGAGTTCTGTTTCAACCATTGAGGTAGATCCACGATGTTGCATGTCCGTTCGACACGAAGAAAATTTCTAACCGGTGCGGCGAGTGGGTTCTTTGCGTTCTCTATGCGGCATTCGTTGGGGCGGGCCTTCGCCGCCACCTCGGCAGGCTCCGCCAAGCGGTGTCTCGTGCTGTGGATGAATGGCGGGCCTAGTCAATTCGAGACGTTCGATCCGAAGCCTGGGACGGTGACCGGCGGCGAGACGAATTCGATCGCGACGTCGGTGCCGGGGTTGCGGATTGCCGAGTACTTGCCCGAGTTGGCCAAACGCATGGATCGACTGTCCATCGTTCGCAATCTCACCTCGACGGAAGGCGAGCATCAACGAGCCCAATATGCAATGCACACGGGGTATCCGCTGATTCCAGCGTTCCCGCGTCCGACGTTGGGTTCGATCGTCTCGCACGAGTTGCCGAGCGAACCGTTTCCGACTTGCGTTTCGATAGGTGGGCAAGGCTTCGGCCCGGCTTTCCTCGGTTCGGAACATGCGCCGTTCACGATCGAGAATCCGACGGAAGCAATGCAACTGCTGAACAACCTGAAACGACGACGCGGACAACTGCAATTCCTGCAAGCGTTGGGAGGCAACTTCGACCGGCAACACCCTGCCGATTTGGTCGAGCGCCGGCATGCCGTCGTCGAGCGGATTGAACGGATGGTTGATACGCCGTTTGTGACCGCACTAGATGCGTCGCTGGAATCAACCGCGGTACGCGAGCGTTATGGAAATCACGCGTTTGGCAGTTCCTGTTTAGTTGCTCGTCGATTGCTAGAAGCCGGCGTCCGCTTCGTCGAAGTTCAGCTAGATGGCTGGGACACACACCGCGACAACGCGATTGCGACGCGACGGCTGCGCGAGACAATCGATCGGCCTTGGGCTGCGGTATTGGACGATCTGTCGTCGAGTGGATTGCTTGAGGAGACAGTCGTCCTCTGGATGGGCGATTTTGGTCGCACTCCCACAATCAACGCTCTGCAAGGCCGAGATCATTTCCCGACGGTCACGCCCGCCGTGATCGGCGGTGGCGGGCTTCCAGGCGGCCTCGCCATTGGCCAGACAGACAGCGGCGGCAACGCGATCGAAGGTGACAGCTATAAGATCGCCGATCTCTTTGCGACGTTACTACAACGACTCGACATCGACCCCGCAAAAGAATTTCAAACCACCTTCGGCAGCCCAACGCCGGCGACGGACAAGGGGCAGGTGGTGGCCGAGTTGGCATGATCGCGTGAACATTTAAACGATTGCCGACGACGGCTTGGTCCACCATAATCAAAGCCGTTGACCGATGTCGCAAGTCAGCTTACCCAGCTTAACCGTTCCTTGCGACAGGTCGTCATTGAGAACACTGTTAGGCGATCAGAAAATGGATCAGGCCAAGCGTCTTGAACTCATCAAAACGATCCGGCAAAAAGGCTTGCCCTCGACTGAAGCCGCGCTGCCTGTCGTGACGCTTGAACAGTTTTTCGACGGCAACGACGATCTCGGGTCAATTGGCTGCAACCTCACGAAGCATCCTGGTATTCAATTCTTTTTCAACACGTTGCGTTCGATCCGTGATCGTCAGGACGTCCACGATGTGGTCATTGAAATCTACGAAGTTGAAGAAGAGGACGATTCGATGTGGCCGTTTTCAGAACGAGTCTTCGTTATCACGAGCGCGGCACAGCACGATATCGATAGCTGGTTTGTCGATTTGCAACCGTCGGAAATCGAAACGGGTTTATCTCTCCCGCCGGATGGCCCGAGTGCGCCGCACGGTTGTGATGTGTTTGCCGCGTGGTGGGATTGACGCCCAACAAGGCACGGCCGCAAGGCGGAGTCACCTTCGGCGTAGTGCAAACGCCACTCGCGTAATAGAATCAATCGTAGTTCAACCGTTTACTTCTTCGGCACGGGCGGTGACGGTCGTGCCAACCGTTGTGTGGACTAGATGCGCAAGGTCATTCGTGGATTAATGCCAACTGTCTTGTTGCTTGCGCTCGGCGTCGCAACCGTGTGGGCCGTATGGGATTGGGAGAATTCGCTGCAACATTTTGCTGGTGCGATGATGCTTTCGTTGGCTTTTGCATCGTTGTTTTTCTTGCCTGCGTTCGTCGTGTACCTCTTTCACGAACGCAGCCTTAAATCTGCATGGACCAAAGCAATTAAACTTTGGGCTCACATCTTCTGCGAATTCTTGGGGCAAGTTTAATGCTGCACTTGCCGCACAATATAGTTTTTACGCTAGGCCTTCGGCACCTTCCCTGTATGGCGACGCGGGCTGGCGTTGGTGCAATTTCCCGTAGTGCCTCGCGCCCCAAAGGGTGCAGGAACGGGCACTTAGGCTGCGAGGTTTGTTGCTAGCGAGTTTTTGACGTTGGGGTGAAAGGGATTTCCAGGGCGGTTGCGTAAATGGGAGTCCAGGCGATCGTCTTCACAGAGAACAGCCGCTCGGATTTGGAGCATTGCTTCGGCGGTGCGACCGTCGTTCCAGAACTTCTCGGTGCCTTTCACGCGATAGCCGATTTCCTTCACGAAGCTTTCCATGTGGGCCGACGTCATGGGCAAACCCTCGCGGCGGTAGCGAGGATAATCCATTCGCGACTGGTTGTTCTCCAGGTAAGTGATCGTTTCGGCGAGTACTTGGCGGGGATCTTTCTCTTCGCAGTCCTGCGGCGGTTCACCACGTTGCGACTGTTCACGGCGCAAGTCCTGCAAGACATCGGCGACACGACCTTGCCAGACAGCCGTGATCCACTTCACGTACTCTTCCCAGACGCGCTCGCTGCTGCCATGCAGCGCACGAGCAACTTCATAGATGCGTTCGATGGCATGCGGGAAGTCAAGGATCGGCGTGAAGGTCGGGAAGTGTTTCTGCTGGATGGTCCAGTTATACTGTAGACCGTCGGCGACGAAGGCTTGCTTCATCGCGTGGAAGAAGCCACGCGAATCGGCTTCGGCTTCCATCATGCGCCCGAACGAATGGCTATCACAAAGCGAACTCAAACAAGTTCGAAACAGACGTTCGGGCCGCCACGATTGCAGGTCCGACTTCCTTTTGTCATGAGCCGTATCGGGAGCGAAATCGCCTTCATCCGCCAAGCCAGCCAGCAATTTCTTCATATAACGACGATCCCGAAAGCACTCCGGCAAGGCCGGATGCGGGTCGTCTTCAAACGCAACGCCTGTCATCCGCATGAACAACGCATTTTTGGTTTCGCGCCAATGCGGATCTTGCACGCCATTGGGCCCTCCGTCGGCGCGCGTTTGCATACGTCCGCCATCAATGCTGACAGTGGCTAACGCGATCGGCATATCGGGCTTGGTGCGTTCACGCGGCAAGTCTTGTGCAAAGTAGGTGTCGGTGCGATTATCGCGTTCGTTAGCAAGTTCCTCGCCAATGCCTTCGGCCAAGTTGCCAAGATGTCGACCGGTGATCGAGATGTCGCCAACTTTCGCGAGTGCCGTCGACGCCAGATGATAAGCGGGCTGAGTCCCCGCCATGTACATGGCCTTTTCAAGCACGTTCGGGCTGTACGAACGTCCGTCAATCTTCAACGCCAAACGCTGAGGGAAAAAAATCTCGGTTGCAAACCGAGCAGCGGCAGACTGGTTCGTGGATGGGCACAGGCCCGTCGGAGGTTTGTATCTCCCGTTCTAGAGGAGTCGGCTTAGGATCGCATGCCGATTGGCAAGTCGGACAGGTAGCCGCACCTTGGAACTGCTCCGCATGCTGGTTCGTGAGTTGCTGATCGACAGCCCGACCCAACATACGTCCGACTTCGTGACCGAACTCCTCAATCTCTGCAAAGGTCGTATCCTTAGGAGGCCCCTCCGGCCCGTAACGCAACGCCGTCAATGCTGCCACGCATTCATCGAACTTTCTTTGAGCTTCATCGTTCAAAACCACTGCCAATCGAGCTTCCTTGCTCATGATAGTTTCTCCTCCAGCCAAACTAAGTTTCCCAAACTCAAGAGAAAACATACCAAGCCTGCCCAAATACTGAAATCGAGATCGAAAAAGGCAAACCACTATCAAAGCCCGTTCCTGCACCCCGCCCCAAAGTTCTTGCCTAGCGGGCATTTACACACTCGCCTCCAGGCCGCTAAAATACGCGTTTTCTCTGCTCCGGGCGTTGCCGGGAGGAGAGTGCGTAAGTTGTTTGCACTAAAGAGTTAAAGCGTCCTGATGTTCGAATCGCTCCAAGACGGTATGCGCTCCGCGATGAAGTCCTTGCGTGGCAAGGGCAAGTTGACGGAAGCGAATATGCGCGATGGCTTGGCGATTGTCGAGCAGTCGTTGCTGGAGGCGGATGTCAGCTACGACGTCGTCAAGCACTTCATGGGTGCTGTCTCCGAACAGGCACTCGGTCGCCGCGTTTTGCTCTCGCTCGACCCCAGCCAAGAAGTCGTTGGCATCGTTCGCGACGAGTTGGTTAATATCCTCGGGCCCGTTGATCCGTCGCTGCATCTTCGCGGTGAATTGACGGTGATTATGCTCTGCGGTTTGCAGGGATCGGGCAAAACGACGACTTGCGGCAAGCTGTCGCAAATGCTGTTGAACAATAAAGTCAAGCCGATGCTCGTCGCGGCCGACCTGCAGCGTCCGGCGGCCATTGATCAGTTGCATGTGATTGGCGAGCAGCTTGGCGTGCCGGTCTATTCGGACAAGGGTTCGCAAGATCCGGTGAAAGTCTGCCAGGATGCCGTCAAAAAGGCGAAGCAAGAGGATGTGCAAGTCGTCATCCTCGATACCGCCGGGCGATTGGCGATTGACGAAGAGTTGATGGAGCAGTTGAAGCGAATCGACTCGAAGGTCGGGCCCGATCAGGTCTATTTCGTCGTCGATGGCATGACGGGACAGGACGCGGTGAACAGCGCCAGTGCATTTAATGATGCGTTGGAGTTAGATGGCGTGATCATGACGAAGCTTGATGGCGACACACGCGGTGGCGCGTTGATGTCCGTCAAGCACGTCACTGGTGTGCCGATTAAATTCATCGGAACCGGCGAGCATCTCGACGCCTTAGAGCCCTTCCGTCCCGAAGGTATGGCCAGTCGCATCCTGGGGCTTGGTGATATCGTCGGGTTGGTCGATCAGGTTCGTCAGGTCGTTGACGAGAAGCAGCAGCAAGAGCTGGAAGAGAAGATCAAAGCCGGCGAGTTTACGCTCGATGACTTCAAGACGCAGTTGGAACACTTTTCGAAACCTGGGTTGATGCAGAAGATGCTGGGTCTGATGCCCGGCATGGGTGATCTGGCGAAGATGATGGGTGACGTCGATGCCGAGGCCGATTCGCGGCGATTGATTGGCATTATCAATTCGATGACCCGAGTCGAACGCCGGAATCCTAAAGTGATCGATCCCAGTCGCCGGAATCGCATCGCGGCTGGTGCGGGTGTTCAGGCGACGGAAGTGAATCAGCTTGTCAAACAGTACGACATGATGGCCCCGATCATGAAGAGCATGGCGGGGAAGGGGATGGCGGGACGGATGCAAGCCATTCGCGAGCTGCAGCAGAGCGGTGCGCTCAATCCTGGCGGCGGCATGATGAAGCCGAAGGGCAATACCGGCAAGCGGTTGTCGCCCAAGGAAAAGGCCAAGCTCAAAAAGCAGCGAGATCGCGAAATGCGTCGCGCGAAACGACAAGGTCGTGGAGCCAGCGGCGATTTTGAGGGTGGAAGTCCAACCAAGCGTTAAGAGAATCAATTGTGGAGTTGTAGGGTGGGTTCTGCCCACCATTAGAAAACAGATGCCGGTGGGCACAGCCCACCCTACTAAGAAGGTTAAGGGAGATTTCATGGCCGTCCGATTACGTATGAAAAAGATGGGTCGCAAGCACCAACCGTTCTTCCGCGTTGTCGCGGTTGATCAGCGTGCCGCGCGCGATGGAAAGGTGATTGAGTATCTTGGTCACTACGATCCGATGCTCAAGGAAACTGACGCTCGAGCAAAGTTAAACGCCGAGCGGATCGATTATTGGTTGGGTGTCGGTGCTCAGCCCAGCGACAAAGTCGGTGTGTTGATCAAGAAGTACGGCTCCAATGGCACGCATCTCGAGCAACAGCGTCAAGCCATTGAGCGACTGCAAACCAACAAGCCAACGGCTCCACCCGCCGTGCCGATTCCGAAGCCAAAGGCCCCCGAACCGGTCGTGGAAGCGGCTGCTGAAGCCACGGAAGAAGTTGCTACCGAGGCGTCGGACGAGGCTGCAACACCTGAAGAGACGAAAGAGTAGATGCGATTCGACGTGCTGACTTTGTTTCCAGATATCTTCGCCGGGTATCTGGGTCAGAGTTTGCTCAACAAGGCGATCGACCGTGATTTAGTGCATGTTGACGTATACGACATGCGAAACTGGTCGACCGACAAGCATCAGAAAGTAGACGATCGACCGTACGGCGGTGGCCCCGGCATGGTGCTGTGTGTCAAGCCGGTGGTCGAGAGTGTGGAAGACATACAGAAGGCCGGACCTGCTCCTGGACGCGTTGTCATGTTGACGCCTCAGGGTCGCAAGTTGAACCAGAAAGTTATCGAGGAGCTCGCCCAAGAAGAACGATTGTTGCTGCTGTGTGGTCGTTACGAAGGTTTCGATCAACGCGTGACCGACATCTTGCAACCTGATGAGATCTCGATTGGTGATTTCATTTTGAATGGCGGTGAGGTCGCGGCAATGGTTTTGATCGACTCCGTGATTCGCCTCGTGCCGGGAGTGCTCGGTGACGAAACGAGTGCGGTCGACGATTCGTTTTCGGAAGGCAATCGGCATTTGGAATTTGCACAATACACACGGCCTCGTGAGTTTCGCGGTCATGTCGTGCCTGACGTACTGTTAGGCGGAAATCACGAGGAGATTGCTCGCTGGCGACGCGAGCAGAGTTACTTGAAGACACGAGAACGGCGTTCCGACCTGTTGGACGATTGATCCATTGGACCGCCGAGAAGATACCGAAACCAAAGACAGAAAATAAACCATCGATCGTAGCGAAAGGGTCAAGTCATGAGTCAACACTTAATGAATCTGGTGGAGAAATCCAGCTTACGAGAGGATCCGCCGGTATTCCACATTGGTGATACCGTCGATGTGCATACCAAAATTTTGGAAGGCACCAAGGAACGGATTCAAGTGTTCAGCGGCACCGTGATCGCTCGCAGCGGTGGCGGGGCTCGTGAAATGTTCACCGTTCGCCGCATCGTGGCGGGCGAAGGCGTCGAACGCAAGTTCCCGGTTCATTCGCCGCGAATCGCCAAGGTGGAAGTCAAACGCTCGAGCGTCGTGCGTCGCGCCAAGTTGTACTTCCTTCGCGATCGTGTCGGCAAAGCCGTTCGCCTTAAAGAGCGCCGCCGCTAGTCTACTTGAGTCGAAGCGACATGTCGTGGCTTCAGCAATTTCGTGACCGCATTACGAGCTGGTCCACGCCAGAGTCGCTGGGAGTTCGGGGCGAGCGAGCCGCTGCTCGCTTCCTGAAGCGTCAGGGATACATCATTGTCGCACATGGCGAGCGAGATCGAATTGGCGAAATCGATCTCGTCGCCATCGACGGAAAGACGATTGTCTTCGTCGAGGTCAAGACGCGCGCGTCTCATGACCGTGGCCATCCCGCCGAAGCCGTTGATCAAGACAAACAGCGCCGCCTGACGCGCGTCGCGCTGAGTTACCTCCGCCGCCACGACCTGCTTGAATACAGCGCCCGCTTCGACGTCGTCGCTATCACTTGGCCACCGGACCAAAAGCAGCCCACCATCGAACACTTCAAGAACGCCTTCGAGGCGGTTGGCACTGGGCAGATGTTCAACTGATCGGATCAAGTCGTTGACCAGCGGCGTCTCGGCTACGAAACTGAAGGAACTGTTCCTGAGTACGAAAGTTCCAGCGAGTGTTGTTGTCAGATGGCTTTGAAGTGTCGCTGTATCTGTGGGTGCAAGTTGCTGGTGTCGACCGGGTCGGCAGGCAAACGCATCAAGTGCCCTAACTGCGAGCGAAAGCTGCGAGTGCCGGTAGATGTGGTCGAGAAACGCCGCGCACAGATCGAGGCGAAGAAGACCAGCCCCAAGCCAGCACCGGCAACGCCGCGTTCGAAGATTGAAAAGCCTCTCTCCGCATTCGTCGATCTGCCCGATCCCGAACCACCGCCGATTCACGCCGAAATCGACGAACCTAAAGTTGCCAAAGCGCAAACAAGCAAGCAATCGGAACCGAGCGCACCGCTAAAGAAACCGGAGCCTTTGTCGGACAAAGCGGAAGCTGCGGTCGAGTCGCCGAGAAAACCGCCGCCACTACCCAAGACACGTGAGGACCAAACAAGGACTCTCGCAGCATCCGTCGAACCGCAGCCACCTGCGAAGTCGGGCAAGGACGAAGTTGCACCAAGCCTGTTGCCAGCAGCAAGCACTTCAAAAACTAAGCTAGATCCGACGAGCAAGCCTCAAACATCCGAAGCGCCCACACCGACTAAGCATGAGGTCGAAACCGATGATGTTGAGATTCCCGTTCGTGGCTACCAAGCGAATCGGGATAAAGTCGCGACGGTGCGGTGGTTGGCTGCGGCAATCCTGATCACCAGTTTCATCGGCATGGTACCCGCGGTTATCGATGTTGTCGAACATGTGCTCAGCGACACATCCGCCGGAGTCAGTCGGTGGGCGTGTGCCTTGCTGTTGGTCGGTGTCTTGCAGTGCGCGTATGCGGTCTATCTGGTTCAGTTGCCGGACTGGAGTTCCGTTGGCGTTGTGACATGTTTTACGCTGGCGATTGCAGCGGGGTACGCGGCAATGTTTGGGCTAACGCTGCTGTCCACCGACCAAGGGCATTTCGTACAGATCCTTGACCTAGCCGATCGACTCCGCGGTGGCAAGGCGACCGCTTGGTGCTTGATCATGCTCAGCCTGATGAGTCTCATCAGCTACTTCAGCGGTCGTGTCGGTGTACGTTGGCGAAATGCGTTTCATGTCGCTTAGGATCGGCTCAATAGCAAGCTCATTCTTATGAGTAGGGTCCGCTGTGCGGACCAGGAATCCGTGAGGTCCGCACAGCGGACACGGCTCTTGAGATGCCGACTTCGCAGGAGCCACTCGGGTATTGCTGGTTTGCGATGCTTGCTTGCCTTACAATGGACGGCGATAACAATCACTGTTTCCCGCCTGTGAAGACCGCCAGCCTCGTATCTCTGCGTTCATTTGCGACTCGAAGCGATGAAGCACCTGCCCGTTCATATCCTGATCTCGCTGCTCGTCACGCATTCAGCGTTTGCGGCTGATTATCTTCGCGATGTAAAACCGCTGCTTGAGCACAAGTGCTACGCCTGCCATGGAGCGATCAAGCAACAAGCGAGTTTGCGCCTGGATACGGCGGCGGCGTTGAAGCAAGGCGGAGACTCAGGCACAACCGTCGTGGTAGGCGATCCGAGCGCGAGTTTGTTGCTCGGCGTACTCACGGGCGAAGCTGGCTTTCGCATGCCGCCCGATAACGAAGGTTCGCCGCTCACGACGAGCGAGATCGGGATCATTCGCGACTGGATCGCAGAGGGCGCGATCGCGCCGGCAGAGGAAGAGCCTCAAGCCGACCCGAAGGCTTGGTGGTCCTATCGACCGATCGTTCGACCAAGCGTACCGGAGGTCAGCGAGCGCGAGTGGTGTCGCACGCCGATCGATTACTTTGTCGCGTCGACGAGGGAGAGCAATCAACTCACGCACGCGGATGAAGCGTCGCGGGCTGTGTGGCTGCGACGTGTATACATTAACTTGATTGGCTTGCCGCCGACACGAGCCGAACTTCACGCGTTTCTCACCGATGATTCTGCGACGTCCTACGAAGCGGTCGTCGACGATCTGTTGTCACGCCCGCAGTACGGCGAGCGGTGGGGGAGGCATTGGATGGATATCTGGCGATATAGCGATTGGTACGGCAGTCGCGGCATCAACGAAATCCGCTACAGCCAGCGCCACATCTGGCGGTGGCGAGATTGGATTGTCTCGTCGCTGAATGACGACAAGGGCTACGACCAAATGATTCGCGAAATGCTGGCAGCGGACGAGATTGCTGGCGACGATATCTCGAAACTGCCGGCGACCGGATACCTTGGTCGTAGCTGGTACAAATTCGATCGCGACGTGTGGATGTTCGAAACCGTCGAGCGAACGAGCGAAGCGTTTCTCGGCCTGACGTTGCGTTGCTGCCGATGTCACGATCACAAGTTCGACCCGGTTAGTCAGGAAGAGTACTACCGTTTCCGGGCATTCTTCGAACCACATCAAGTTCGCACCGACCCCGTTTCGGCGCTCACAACGTTGCAGAAGGATGCAACGCTTGGGGAAGTTCTTACCGACGGCATTGCCTTGGTCTATGACAAAGACGTTGACGTACCTACCTATCGCTTCGAGCGTGGCGACAATCGCTACCCAGACAAATCGAAACCACTGCAACCTGGTGTACCGAGTGCGCTCGGTGGCGACGAACTGCAGGTTGTCGCGGTCGATTTGCCTCCGGCGGCGTGGTATCCAATGCTCCGAGAAGGCGTCCGCGAAACGTTGATCTCCGAGGCGCAGGCCGAGATCACGAACGCGGAAACGAAGCTCAAGGAGATCGAAGCAGCTGCCGCCCTCGCTCATGACAAGCTCGCGGCGGTCAGCAACCAAGCGAACGATTCGTCACCAGATGCTCGAATGTTCCTGCATGATGACTTCGCGATCGCGAAGCCAGAAGTTTGGAATACGATCAGCGGCACTTGGGTCTACGAAGACAACAAGCTCGTGGAAACCGCTGTCACTAGCTTTGCCACGATCGTCACCCAAGAGAATCACCCCAGCGACTTCAAGGTTCACTTGCGTTATCGTCCGCTTAAACCTGGTGGATACCGCTCGATTGGATTGAGTTTCGACTATCAGGATCAAGGTAATTCGCAAGATGTCTACACGAGCACGAACGATAAGCAGCAAAGTGTGCAAGCGTTTCATCGCCTGGGTGGCCAGCAAATCTATCCACAGGCCGGCATTGTCTACACAGAACTGAAGGTGGGCGAAGAAGCGACGCTCGATGTCGATGTACTTGGGTCGCGGTTGACGATTGATCTGAACGGCGAGCGAAAGCTGGATTACGTCATGCCGGTCGAACGGCGTGATGGTAAGTTCGCTCTGTGGGTGCATCAAGGTTCGGCTGAGTTTCTGGAGCTGAAGATTAGTGCACAGGCTGAATCGATCGAAACTCTACAGAGGCGAGCAAGGGATGCCGACCATCGTGTCATCATTGCCAAGGCAGAGTTGGGTGTCGCCCGTGCGGAACTGAAGTCGGTCGAGAGTCGAGTGGCTGCGACGGAGGCCGCGTTTCTCGGGAAGAACGCCGAGCAGACACAATCGCTTGCACTTGCGGCATCGGCGAACGAACAGCACGCCGCCGTGCTCAAGGCCGAACTAGAGCTTGCAAAGCTGAATGCAGATGACACGGCGGAAGCGGCGAAGCAGACGCTCGCAACGGCCCAGAAGAAACTGTCTGACGCGAAGAAAGCCGCCGAAAAACCAACCGTGACATTCACGCCGCTCGGCGAACAGTTTCCGAAGACGAGCACAGGCCGCCGCTCGGCGCTCTCGGCATGGATTGCGAGTTCATCGAATCCGCGAACGGCACGCGTGGCAGTGAATCATCTCTGGGGTCGGCACTTCGGCCAACCGCTGGTAGCGACGCCCGAGAACTTCGGGCTGAACGGACGTCAGCCGACGCATCCAGAACTGCTCGATTGGCTGGCCGCCGAACTAATCGCGAACGACTGGAACATGAAGCCGCTGCATCGGCAGATTGTTCTTTCGAGTACGTATCGTATGTCATCGAGCTCGCAAGGAACACTCAAGGCACAAGATAAAGACCCCGAGAACAAGTTCTTGTGGCGTATGAATTCACGACGCATGGAAGCCGAAGTCGTCCGCGATAGTACGCTGTACTTGGCCAACGATCTTGACATGCGATTCGGCGGGCCCGAGATTCCTGAGACGGATGGCGAAAAGGTCTTGCGTCGCAGCATCTACTTCCGCAACACGCCGAACGAGAAGATGGCGATGCTCGAAGTTTTTGATGTAGCCGATCCGAATTCATGTTATCGACGGAAAGAAAGCGTTGTGCCCCATCAGTCGTTGGCGATGATGAACAGCGGCTTGGCGACAGATCACGCAAGAATGCTCGCCGGGAAACTGGTGGCGACCAAGAGTGACTTTATCCTAGCTGCGTTCGAGACGATCCTGACGCGGGCTCCAACGAGGGAAGAGGCTGAACGCTGCCGGGAGTTTCTTGAGACGCAGGTAAGTGGATTCAAGGAACAGACGGTTGCGTCGTTCACGAGTGGGGGAACAGCGACAACGAATCCGTCCGAAGATCCGCAAAGGCGTGCCCAAGAGAACCTTGTTCATGTGCTTCTTTTGCACAACGATTTCGTCACGGTAAGATGATGGGCCTAACATTACTCACCGAGCAGATGTGATGTATCCAAACAACGACTTCCCTTGTGGACAAATACAGCGAAGACAGTTTCTCGCCGACTGCGGCCTCGGTTTTACAGGTCTCGCCTTGGGAGCGATGTTGCAGCAAGAGAGCTACGCGACGGAGGCCACGCCTTCAACAAGTCGACCACACTTCGCGCCTAAGGCAAAGAGTGTGATCTGGTTCTTCATGAACGGCGGCACGAGTCACTTGGAATCCTTCGATCCCAAACCGGCACTGAATCGATACGCTGGCTTGACGATCGACGAATCGCCTTACAAGTCAGCTGTTCTTGATTCGCCCTTCTATCGTCAAAACGTTCGTGATTTCGCTGGCACACCACGAGCGCTGATGGCACAGGTCTACCCGTTGCAGGTCGGTTATCGCAAACGGGGTGAAAGTGGAATTGAAGTCAGCGATTGGTGGCCGCATGTGGGAAGCTGTATCGACGACATCGCGGTGGTGCGGTCGATGTGGACCACCGACAACGACCATGCGGCTCAACTACAGTTTCATACGGGTCGACACATCTTCGATGGTTTTTACCCTTCGATCGGTTCTTGGGTGCATTACGGCCTGGGGAGTATCAACGAGAACCTGCCTCAATTCGTCGTCATGGGCCCACCGCCAGGCGACTGCTGTGGCGGCGTAGGGGCTCACGACGGCAGCTACCTCGGACCCGAGCACGCCGGTGTCCGTATGACGCTCGATCCGAAGAATCCATTGCCGTTTGGCACACCAGGCGACAAAGTCACCGTGCGTGAACGACGACAACAACTGGATTTGTTGCGTGATCTGAACCAGATAACCGCCGTCGAGTATCCCCACGATGCAAAACTACAGGCGAGGATCAAAGCGTATGAACTTGCCTTCCGCATGCAAATGTCTGTGCCCGAAATCGTCGACATGAATCGTGAGACACAAAGTGTTCAGCAGTTGTATGGCCTGAACGACAAGACCACGCAAGGCATGGGACGACAAGCACTAGCGGCGCGTCGATTGGTCGAACGCGGAGTTCGCTTTGTGCAGATCTACGATGGTGGCGGTGGTGGAGGTGGTTGGGATGCGCACAGTAAATTAAAAGAGAATCACTCACAGAATTGTCTTCGCGTCGACAAGCCGATCGGCGGGTTGCTGCAGGATCTTAAGCAGCGCGGCATGCTCGACGAGACGCTCGTCGTGTGGGCGACGGAGTTTGGTCGGACACCAGGTGCCGAGAAATCGGACGGTCGCGATCATCATCCGTATGGTTTTTCCGTTTGGATGGCGGGTGGTGGACTAAAGGGCGGAATTGCTCATGGCGCGACGGACGAGATTGGCTTTCACGCCGTCGAAGACCGGCACTACGTCACCGACATCCACGCGACCGTCTTGCATCAACTCGGCCTCGACCCTCGTAAGCTCGAAGTCCCCGGCCACAAGCGACTTGATATTGATTTCGGCAATCCGATCCATGATGTGATCGCTTAGCATCGCTCGTGAAATGACTGACGGTTTTTCGACTTGGGATAGGCTTCCAGCCTGTCGAATTGCCGCTGACAGGCTGGAAGCCTATCCCACTAATTCCGCGAGCGTTGCTTAACTTGGCAATTCAGACTTCCGAAGTCTCCGATGAGTTCGGAAGTCTGTGTCCAATATGTCCGATCCCATCCTTCAATTGCGTGAGATCTTGCTGTACGATCACGCGTCCCACCTCATTCTCTATTGCAGGCATCCAGTACGTGCATCCGCTCGATCACATCGTTGTTGCTGCCTACCTGTTGTTCACGCTAGGCCTTGGATTTTATTTTGGTCGTCACCAATCGCGGCGCGAATTCTTTGCGGCAGGTGGATCGATGGGCTGGATGGTTGTCGGCTTGAGTGTTATGGCGACGTTGTTTTCGTCAAACAGCTTCGTGATGTATCCGTCGGCTGCATACGGTAGCAGCCTGCGCGTTGGCCTCGCGATCGTTGCCATCACCGCGATGTCGCCGCTGGTTGTCTGGGTATTCATTCCGGTTTATTCACGTTTGGCTTGCTCGACGGCTTATGAATACTTGGAAAAGCGATTTCACGTTTCGGTTCGCTGCTTAGCAAGTGGTTTGTTCATTCTGTTGCGGATCGGTTGGATGGCGTCGGCGACGTTCGCGGCATCCCTCGTGATTGCCAGCGTGGCCGAAGTTCCACAAGTCGTGGTCATCTTGTCGCTTGGCGTGGTCGCCATCGGATACACGATGATGGGCGGTCTGCGGGCCGTGATGTGGACCGACGTGATTCAATTCTTCATCTTCGCGGCCACCATCTTGTTGGCGTTGGGATTGGTAGTTTCTCGGAGTGGACTCGGGATCGGCGAGATCGCATCGACTTACTTCGAGGGCCGTTCGAACTTGCTGGTCGATTTCACGCCTTCTCTCACCTTAAAATTTGGCAGCTGGGCGATCTTGATTGGTTTGTTCTTGGAAGCACTGTCGGCATTCGGTGCGGATCAGGTTGCCGTGCAGCGATACATCTCAGCGAGCAACATTCGAACATCACAAATTGGGTTCGGCATCAACTTGCTGGGGATGTGGATTGTCATTCCGGGTCTGTTGGCGATCGGCGTCGGACTGCATGCTTACTTCGAGCATCATCCGCAGGAATTACTTCCCGTTCTCGAACAGTTTCACATCGAAGCGGCTGATGGATTGGCGCTCGATCAAGTTGGCGATGTTATACGGACGGCCAATCTTCAGGACCAAGCCTTGCCGCAATTCGTGCGTCTCCACTTTCCGCCCGGTATGGTCGGGTTGTTCCTCGCAGCGTTGATGGCTGCCGTGATGTCGAGCATCGACTCAGGAATTCACTCGGTCACAACCGCCATCGTGCTCGACTTTCGAGATCGCCTTTGTCCGGCATGGAGACCGCAAGACGGCGCTCGCGATGTGACGTTGATTCGAGCGTTGGTTCTCATCATCGGAGGCATCTCAATCGCCCTGGCCTGCTTCGTCGGTCCGCTCGGCGACGTGTTCGAGATCGCGAAAAAGACGACAGCCGCCTTTGGGGGGCCGTTGTTGGCCGTCTTCATCTTGGCATTATTCTTCCGACGTGCGAGTACACCCGGCGCGTTTATAGGTGCGTTACTTGGCGCAGCTATCACGATGGTACTTATGGAACGGCATGGCGATTGGTTCTCGATGTGGTTCTGGCCAATTGGATTTGGACTGACGATGATCATCGGTTTGTTGATGAGTCTTGTTTGGCGAATCGAAGGTGATAAGCAGCGAACGTCGTTGACCTATTGGGAGGTGATGCGGCGCGACGCTGAACGACCGACAACTTTTGGAGACAGCGATGAAGTTTCATGAGATGACCTCGGGGCAATTGGAGTCGATCAAGCACGACCAAGTGTTAGTGATCCTGCCGATCGCTGCGATCGAGCAACACGGGCCACATCTTCCGACAGGCACCGACACGATCATTTGCGAGGCAGTTGCGACAACAGTCGAACAACGGAATCCGCAGTCCGTGTTGCTGCTGCCTACCCTGTGGCTTGGCGCCAGCAGCCATCACTTGCGGTTTGGTGCCACGTTGACTGCCGAGTTGCCGACCTACATCAAGCTGTTGTGCGAGATCGTTCAGCCATTGCTCTTGGACGGCTATCGACGCGTCTTGCTGTTGAATGGCCACGGCGGTAACATCGACCCAATGAAAGTGGCGCTGCGCCAACTCCAGCCCGAGTTCCCCGACACCTTGCTGACGGCGGGATGCTACTGGTCGCCGGGCGATGCTGATATCGTCAAGCTGCTCGAGGGCGACGACAAATTCGTGGGACACGCCTGCGAGTTTGAGACCTCGATGATCATGCACTTGCGGCCAGAACTGGTCGACACCGACCGCGTTGCGCACGCCGGTGATTGGCTGCCGGATCAGGTGCAAGGTATGTTCGTGTGCCGCGATATGATGCAACGGACTCAAGCAGGAGCCACCGGTCGCGCTGACCTGGCATCTGCCGAGAAGGGCGCGGTACTTTTTGACGCTGCTGTATGCGGTGTCGAGAGGTTTATCGAAGCCATGCTGGCAGAAAAGCTTCCCGACTAGCCAGGCCACCTTTGCGCAGGACGCTTGATCTCGCCTCGCTCGGCGCAGGTCTCCTGACCTCGCCGCAATCCACGACCGAAGATCTCCTGTAGGACGCACCGGCTCGAAAAGGGGCTGGGAGATCTACGGTCCAGCGCCCTTGCGGGGCCCCGCGCACAGCTTGGAGCCTCGCACAAAATGAGAGCCCTATGTTCCATTCAACTCGCACCAGCGCTCTTCGGCTTGGCCAAGTTCTTCCCCGAGGGCTTCGATTTCGTTGTGCAGTCGGAGCGCCTCGTCGGGGTCAGTAGTCGTCAGCAGCTTCCCGTTAAGCTCACGCTTCTGCTCGTCGAGCCTCGCGATCTTGCGTTCGATGTTGGTGATCTCTTTACGAAGTTTGCGGTGGTCTTTCTCCGAGATCTCAGCTGTCGGTTTCACGGCTTTGCCGTTTGCTTTGCCGGTGGCGGTCGCCTTGCGAGCGTTCATCTCACGCTCGCCATCGTCGATCTCCTTGTTCATCGCGTACAGGTACGCGTCGTAATCACCCATGTAGTTCTTCGCTTGACCGTCCCGGACTTCGATCACGGACGTGGCAATTCGCTTCATGAAGTGGCGGTCATGGCTCGTGAACAACACGGTGCCTTTGTACTTGAGCAACGCCTCGGCGAGTGCTTCCACCGTTTCGACATCTAAATGGTTACCCGGTTCGTCGAGCACCAAAATGTTGTAGGTACCAAGCAGCAAGCCAGCCATACACAACCGCGCACGCTCGCCTCCCGAGAGCACGGAGATCTTTTTGTGAACGTGCGAGTTCCGAAACAGCAATGCTCCGGCCATGGCCAGAATCTGCTGGTTGGTTGTGCCTGGGTTGGCTTTGTATTCGAGGTATTCGAGGACCGTTTGGTCCTTGGGCAGGGTTGTATAAACGTGCTGGGCATAGGTGCCGATTTCGCAACCATAGCCCCAGCGAACCTGACCTTTGTTGGGCTCCAGCGAACCGACGAGCGTTCGCAACAGTGTCGTCTTGCCTTGGCCGTTATCGCCGACGATCGCTGCTCGTTCACCGTGCTCGATTTCCAGGATGATGCCACTGGCGACGTCGTGGTCGGGGTAGCCAATCGTGAGGTCTTCACAACGCACCGCGGGACCATGTCGCGGCTCGACGACTGGCGCTCGCATGTGAGCCGTTGGATCGTCGACTTCGATCTCGGTCGTCTTCAAGCGATCGAGTTGCTTTTGCTTCGAACGCGCTTGGCTCGCGGTATTGGCACCAGCTCGATTCTTGTCGATGAAGCGTTGGAGTTGCTTCTGCTTTGCCTGGACGGTCGCGTTGACTCGGATGTCATGTTCGCGGCGTTCTTTCTGATATTCGAGAAACGCATCAATCTTGCCCGGATACATTGTCAGCTTGCCGCGTGTAATATCCAGCGTGTGCGTGCAGGTCGCCTTCAGAAACGCCCGATCGTGCGACACGATCAGACACGCTTCGCGAAACCCTCGCAGGAAGTGCTCCAGCAGAATCTGAGTTCTCACGTCGAGAAAGTTCGTTGGTTCGTCCAGCAGCAGCAGGTTCGGCTCGTGGAGCAGGAGCGCAGCGAGCTTGACGCGGGTTTGCCATCCACCGGAAAGCTGTGCGACAGGACCTTCGAGGTACACACCCTTCAATTCAAATTGCCCGGCTACCTCGCCGCATTTCCAATCGGGCTGGCCGCTGTCTCGCATCAAAAAGTCGAGTGCCGACTCGCCGGGTAGGAACGGATCGTGCTGGCGGAGGTATCCGACGCGGAGGTTGGGATGCGGTATGACCTCGCCCGCATCGAGTTCCTCTTCACCCAGCAATACGCGGAGCAGCGTCGATTTGCCGGCGCCGTTACGTCCGACAAAACCAACCTTCACATCGTCGACCAAGGTCGCCTCGGCCCCATCAAGCAGCACTTGATCGCCGTAACTCTTGTGAGCACCTTGGATTTGCAACAAAACAGCCATAGCTTTTCGGTAATCCTCAATACGGTTCTGTAACGCGGATATTAGAAGGGCAGACAGATCTGGTAAAGGGCGGCCAACGGATGATTGCCCTACTGCGAACCGCTATATCGTCGTAACACTGTCGGGTGATGACGGCATCGAGTGGGATCGTGGCGACTGAATGCAGGTCTACCACACCAAGGCCGGGCAGATTGAGCTCTTTAATACGCCCGCCGACGTGAACATCGAGATCGAAGACTTCGACCGCAAAGTCATCACCGAAGACTTCAACCAGACGGTCCGCCAAGCCTTGTCTGAACACATCGGCCCCAGTTTCTTGGGCAAGTCGTTGATATTCTACGCCACCGACTCGCACGCTGACATGGTAGTTCGGCTGCCAAAAGAGGCATCAGACAATGTATGCTGCCCCGTCCATGACGACACGGTCAATAACATCACTGGTGCTTCCGACAGACCATCGTTGCTCCGTGGGCGTTATAAGAATGAGCAATTACCCAAGACGGCTAGCGACCGAGATAATCGTCCTTGCCGGAGAGGGTGACGATCGCCTGATGGGATGCACTCTGCTTGCGTAATTTTGACAGCGAACTGGTCAGACGTGGCACGTGCGAGGCTCCCCCTTCTTCTGCCAAAACGGTACATATCGTTTTTGGCTCAACTGAGACGGACCGCACTGCCGACCATCGGCAGGTAATTTAAAGACTGATTTCGGCTTACTTTACTTCAAGAGCGGGTGACGCGATTCGAACGCGCGACAGGCAGCTTGGGAAGCTGCTACTCTACCAACTGAGTTACACCCGCATGGAACTGTTGTTGATTATACGAACTCGATTCAGCTTGTGCCAGCGAAGTATGCCGCCATGCTGCAGGGCGTTTCAGTTTTTCAATTTGAAGGGATTCGTACGACGGCTCTCCGAAGCCGTCGAGCAACGAATTACCGAGTTCGACGGCTTCGGAGAGTCGTCGTACAGGTTGTGCAGATTGAACAAAACGAAAGCCCTGTGCGATGCTGGCGAGCGGCTGAATCCGTAGCGTCACTCGTCCACCGAACCTGCCTGCCGCCCGAATCACTGACTACACGGCGACGGCTTCTTCCGAATCGACTTCACACCCGTCGTCAAGCTTGGTACTAAGTTCCGCTGCTTCCAGGCGAGCCGCGAGTTTGTTGAACTCGTCGGCGAACTCACACCAGAAGTCCCCCTCGCGAAACGAGATCGGGCGAACGGATTTGCCTGCCGCAAGGTCTCGCATGGCGTTTCGCAGACGAATCATTGGGCCGACGAACCGATGGCTTAAACGCAGCAGATCCCAGACAATGATCGGCAAGACGAGAAACGACGCGACCAGCGACGGCCAAAAGTCCAGCCAGGACTGGTGAATCAGCGATCCGACGGTCAGGCCGTCTTGTGCTCCGACTGCCAAAGCGACGCCGATTGGGAATCCGGCGAGTACGCAAAAGATTCCCCAACAAGCAACGACCCAGTACATCGCCACTCGGCGAACCAATGCACCCTGGACCCCTTTATCAACGTACAGCCTCTGCCGCTTGATGCGCATGGCACTAACCCCTCTTCGATTCACGTGTTGCGAGCCGCAAGCTGCGTGAAGGTCCCATTGATTGCCCCAACCTAAACGCCGGTCGCGGTATAGACAGACCGGTTTACTATTCAACCGTAGGTTACGATGTGACGCTCCGCAAACGCGAAAAGTTCGCAGGCCCCCAATCACCTGACGTGTGCGAAGCTCCGGGCATCGGTTAGGATGATCTAGCTAGTTAATTCTTGCTCCGATAGACGGTTGATGCTCCATGAAAATCTCCACTTACAATCGGCAACTTCGGTATTACCTGACGTTTTTTGCCAGCTGCGCGATTGCTGCGGCGTTTAATCTCTCCGTCATGCACGCTGAGGACTCAGGGTCTCCGCTTGGTCGAACCGTCGCTGCGTTCTCTTTGAGTGACTATCGTGGCCGCGAGTTTTCGCTCGACGATTTCTCCTCTCAGAAACTCATGGCCGTTGCGTTTCTAGGCACCGAATGTCCTCTCGCCAAGTTGTACGGACCGCGACTAAATGCGCTAGCAGATGAGTTTGCGTCGAAGGGTGTGGCGTTCGTTGGCATTAACTCGAATACCCACGATTCCAACAGCGAGATCGCGGCGTATGTACAACGACATGCAATCGAGTTTCCTTTACTGAAGGATCTGGGCAATCGTGTGGCGGACGCGATGGGGGCACAGCGGACGCCTGAAGTGTTCTTGTTAGATCAAGATCGTGTCGTCCGTTACTGGGGACGCATCGACGACCAGTACGGAGTCGGCTATAGCCGCGACGAGCCGACTCGCCATGACCTTCGCCTTGCGATCGAAGAGTTGCTTTCCGGCCTGTCCGTCAGCCAGCCGATCACGGAAGCTGTCGGTTGTCACATCGGTCGCATTAAAACGCCCGATGAAACAGCTGTGGTCACCTATTCGAATCAAGTGGCTCGCATCTTTCAGCGACAGTGTGTCGAATGCCACCGACCGGGCGAGATCGCTCCGTTTTCCTTGACCAACTATGACGAAGTCGTCGGCTGGGCCGATACGATTTCCGAAGTGATCGAAGAGCAACGCATGCCGCCTTGGCACGCGAAGGGGCCACCCGGTCACTTCAAGAACGAGCGACTAATGACGGACGACGAGAAGCAGACCATCTATGATTGGGTCGCCAGCGGTGCGCCGCAGGGCGATCCGAAGCAACTGCCTGAGCCGATCGAGTATGTCACCGGCTGGCGGTTGTCACGCGAGCCCGATGCGATCATCGCGATGCGCGACCACCCGTTCGTTGTGCCAGCAGAAGGAACCGTCGAGTATCAATATTTCATTGTCGATCCCGGCTTTACGGAAGACAAATGGATTCGTGGTGCCGAGGTGCTGCCCGGCAATCGATCGGTCGTGCATCACGCGATCGTCTTCTTTCGTACGCCCGACGAAATGTCGCACCAGGGACTCGGGTCGCTAACGGGTTACGTCCCCGGCCAAAGCAGCTTCGAATTGCCGTCGCATCAGGCGCGATTCGTTCCAGCAGGATCAAAGTTCGTCTTTCAGATGCATTACACACCCACGGGTGCCCCGGAAGAAGACTTAACACGGGTTGGCTTACTGTTCAGCGATGCGGCCGATGTGACCGAGGAACTCGTGACGCTGGTCGCCATTAATCATGACTTCGAGATTCCCGCCCACGCCCAGGACTTTCCGATTCAAGCAACTCGCAGCAATTTTCCGCCAGGGGCGAAGCTTCAAGGGATCACGCCGCACATGCATGTCCGAGGCCGATCATTTCGCGTGGATGCCATCAACTCGACGGCGACCAATCCATCGCACACATTGCTCGATGTTCCGCGCTACGACTTCAATTGGCAACACGCGTACGCGTTGACCGAGCCGCTGCCGCTGACAAGTGGTTTGCGGTTAGAGTGCACGGCGTTGTTCGACAACTCGGAGAAGAACCTCGTCAATCCCGACCCGTCCGTCACGGTACGTTGGGGCGATCAGACATGGGAAGAAATGATGATCGCATTTTTGGAGGTGTCGATTCCCGTCGACCGCGACCGTGATGATCGTCGAAACGAGCCGCCACCGTTAACGGACCAGCAACGAGCGAGCGCGGAGCAGACGGCCGCCGATTTGATCAAACGATTTGATCGCGATGGCGACGGAGTGTTGAGAAATGCGGAGACGCCAAAGGCCTTTGCGACGTTTGCTTTCGGCAGAATCGACAAAAATCGTGACAAGACGATCACGTATGAAGAAGCACTCGAAGCTTCCCTGCGATCGGTGCAAGACAAAGCCAATGGAAACGGCTCGTGATCCTGATCCAACTGCTCGCAGACGTCGTAACTCGGTATCGATTGCTGACTGCATTGGCGATGGCAATTGCCACGGCCTTTGCAATCGGGGGGCATCTGTATGTACCTCCGCCACCGAGCGAATCCGATTCCGATTCTCCTGCGAACACGGGCTCGCGACTGCGGATTGCGACGAGCGAGGGTGAAGGCAATGCGTCCGATTGCTTTCTCGTTGTCGAAACGGACGATCTCTTTAAGCCCGCGACCGTCGCCGCGTTGCGGCATGTGGTCGCCGCGATCGAGCAGCAACCATATGTCGATTCCGTCATGTGGGTCGATACGATCCCTGTGCTGAATGTCTTCGGGCTGCGCGAGCCGCTGCTACCGCCAAACGATGCTTCCCTCGAACGCTTTGAAGCGGCCCGCGATCGTGTGATGCAGCACCCGCTCGCGATGGGGCAGTTGTTGTCCGACGATGGTCGGACGCTGTTGATGCCGATTACGTTCGACTGGCTGTTCGTGACAAGCGACGCGGATTGCTCGCAAGCGTTGTTGCAAGCGGCTCGCGACGCGTCGGCGAGTCGTCCTGACGCATCGTTGAACATCCAACTGACCGGTCGCGTGCCCTTATACATTGCCTATCAAGAGGCCTTTGACCGGAATCATCGCAAGTTTCAGCTCATTTCTTATTCTCTCGTGCTGGGACTTGCATTGTTGCTCTTTCGCGGCATTCGAGCCGTGGCGGTCGTCGCCGCCGCGCCGGCGTTTGGAATCATGTGGACGCTGGGATTGCTCAACTGGATGGACGAGTTGTCCAATCCGCTGACAAGTGTCGTGGTGCCCGTCTTGCTCACCATGGTTGGATTGACGGACGGAGTCCATTTGATGGTTCACATTCGCCGCGCGCGAGCGGATGGCATGTCGCCGCAAGAGGCTTCGCGGTCGGCGGTAATGCGAGTCGGACTTGCGTGCGCGCTCACATCGTTAACGACGGCGATCGGATTTGCTTCGCTGCTGGTGGCGCAATCGGAGTTTGTACGAGGCTTCGGACGCGGATGTGCAATTGGCGTTGTGGTGACGTTCGTGGCCGTGATTACGACCATTCCGCTCGCCTGTAGCACGTGGCTCGGCAATAACATCCACAAAGGGCATGAACACGACTTGGTGGGGCACGGGTTGAAGCGGTTCGGATGGCTGATTGAGTTCGTGTTGCGTCGTGCCAAGCTAGTCAGCATGATCGCAGTGCTCTGCACAATCGTGTTTGGAATCGGTGCCGCCCAGTTACGGCCCGACGATCGCATGCAAGACTCGCAACCGACCGGCAGCGAAGCGTACCAAGCGCTCGCTCATTGCGATAAGGCGCTCGGCGGCATTGAATTCGTGCGGGTTCGCGTCGAATGGGACGAATCGGCTGATGAGAACTCTGCGCAGATCCTGACCGCGATTCAAGATGCCGAACAGATCTTGACCGACGAGCCCTCCCTGCGGCACCCGCTTTCGATTTTGAACATTCTCGCTTCGTTTCCGGGGGACGAGTCGGTAACGAATCGGTTGGCATTTCTGGAGCTTTTGCCGGAGAAAACGAAAGCGTCGTACTTAGACACCAAACAACGAGTGGCCGAAATCACCGTTCGCATCCAAGACCTGGGCATCGCCCACTACGAGCCGATCTTCCTGCGAGTGGAACAACGGCTAAGTGAACTGCAAACGCGGTATCCGGGATTCAACTTGACGCTGGTCGGCGACCCGGTCAAACGCGGGCGGAACCTGTATCGCATCGTGACCGATCTCGCGAGCAGCCTGGGCACGGCGGCGATTACGATCTTCATCGTGATGACATTGGCTTATCGTTCTTTACGAATCGGCCTGATCACACTGATCCCCAATCTCTTCCCGCTCGTCGTGACCGCTTGCATGATGGTGCTGTTTGGACACCCGTTGGAGATTGCCAGCGTATGTGCGTTTACGGTTTGCCTGGGCATCGCCGTCGACGACACGATCCATTTTCTGACTCAGTATCGCAGCGAAGTCGACCGCCACGGCAACGTCGAACAAGCAATTCGCGATGCGTTTCAGGGCGTCGGGTCTGCGATGATCATTACGACGTTCATCTTGATCACGGGCTTCGGAACAGTCTTGACGAGCGATCTGCCGGGACAGCGTTACTTCGCCGCGATGGCTGTTTCTACGATCGCGGCCGCTCTGGTTGGCGATTTGGTGTTCTTGCCGGCTTTGCTGGCGACGTTTTCAAGAGAAAAGCGGGTCAGCACAAAGTCCAATTAGAGGCTCGGCCAGTACTCCGCCCAGAAATCGTCAGGGGCCGACTCACGCGATTCAGAGTTATCCTCGGCAGATGATTCGCTTCGAGGCGCCGCGTTTGTGCCAGTCGGATCGACCTGCATGGCAACCGAGACAGCGACTATTCGATTACTGGCCAACGTCACTTCGAATCCTGACGACAAAGATGGAACCGGCGATGCAATCGCGACCGTTGCAATCTGCATCGCTACATCACTTTCGCTCGTCGCTTCGCCCTCGGCGCTTGTCCCTTCGATGAAGTTGATGACTTGCAGTATGTCGATCGGTGAGAAGTAGTTGTCGCCGCTGCAATCGTAGTAAGGCGCAGCGAGCGAAGTCGTTGTCGGCGGCAATAAATCTCGCGGGCCATTAGCGTTGATGTCGTTGATCATGATCAGCACATCACCGGGTACGACGAAGCCGTCGTCATTGATGTCGAAGCGATCACGATGGTTCTGCCACGGTTTCTGCTCCGTCATCGCGGCATCAATCAGCTTGTCCCGCATCGTTGCATAGTTCGCGGCGACTCCCAGATCGTGCGACGTCAAGTTGTAAACGTCTGTCATTTCATTCTGGCCATTCAGAACGATCACGTCTCGGTACGTGACATTCCACTTGTCATACCACACGTCCGAGCGTTGGTTCCCATTGCTATCGCCATCTTGCAGCCATGGCGTTGTGCGACTGGCCATCATCAGGTCGTTGGCACCGGCAGGATCTTGACCAAACTCGTTGAGGCCGACGATCTGAATATTGAGAATTGGATAGGTCGTTTCCAACTCACCTTGCAATCGGTCCAAGTGCCCGAACTGAGCACGGCAGTAGCCTCACGTCGAGTGCCCGAAGTACCAAGCCGAGACCTGTGAAAGATAGTCGCGAGGCGAAACGGTTTCGCCAAAGCGCGAGGACGCAGGGTTAATATCTCGCAACTGAAAGTCCGCCATTGGCGAACCTTCGCCCTCTGGGACCAAATGCACCGATCCCGCCATCGCGGCGTCCATTGCCCAGCGAGCTTCGAGTTGCTCGATCCGCAGTGATCTCGAATTACGTCTCATCACGGTGCCCAAGTATTCACATGCTGCAAAAGTCACACACTGCGTAAGCTTTGTTCACTACGCAAGCGCTGTCCACTCCTTCCATCCTAAGCCCGCGGAATTCCACGTCAATGAAAACGTGCACGGGGTAGTGTTACAGTTTGAAATTCCGGAAAGTAGGACAACCACTCTTGGCCGTCCTTTGTCGGGCAGGAGTGCCCGACTTTCGGCAAAGTATACCACTACCTGGCACGGTAACCCGGATTGGTTGTGAGGAGGAACGTCCGACAGTCGTCACACTTGGGACAATCGGAACGTGCGATTATGCGCGATGTGCGATATTGATATATGCATGCACGTGCGGGGCGCCGCGGAAGTGCCACACGAATGACGGGCCTTCCAGACGCCAGATGTCCCAGACTTTATCGCCTTCGAGATCGCCCTGCTCATAGAACGCCATGTGCAGCTTGTCGACGCCGCCGGAAGCTTTGACGATCTCTAAGACTTCTTCCTTGTCCTCGTTGCGGTAAGGGGCGAGCAACACCTTGATCGTTGCTTCGACCAACTCCTTCTGGTCGCCCGACAGCTCGCTGACCGCGAGGCCGCTGAATGTGCCTTTCTCGCCTTGGACATCCACATCGGTTTCCTTGGGGGCTTTCTTCACGAGAGCCTGTTCGTGTTGTTTGGCATCCAACGCGTTGAAGACTTCGTTGACTTGCTTCGTCTGATAGAAGTACATGTTGTCGGAGACATTCTCTTCGCCGTGACCGTACACTAACGGCCCGCCGAATGCTGTCTTGTCGACGCTGTCGCCATCGGCACGCATCGTGAGATGCCGACCGGTCAGTTCCCACTCGAACTTGCCTTTGCCTGGCTCGCCGAACACCGCGACGCTAAATTCGTCCATACCGCCAGCGTCTTCGTCCATCTGCTTGATCAGCCGCTCGTAACCTTCTTCGCTGGTGATGTTGCGGACGATCGTGTCGATCAGCGCTCGCTGGTCTTTCGTGTAGAAGTCATCGCCGATCGACGGCTTGGTGATATGCCAATTGGCATTGATTCTCTTGCGCAACTCATGCTCGAAGGGGAAGCAGATACTCAGCATCTGTTTCTCGCTCAACGATTGATAAAACTGTTTGACGGCGGTTTCGGCCGAGCTGTCGGAAGTAGGAGCGGCGTGAGCGAAGCGGCTATCGAACAACACGGGAGCCGCAGCGCTGGCCACAACTGCACCGCCAACCGTCTTCATGAAGTGGCGACGATCAAGTCCTTGGCAATCGGAACAGTTTTGTTGCTTCGTGTTCTTCGACATGTGTTTAGCTCCAGATTCGTTACGAGTGCGTTCCAACAGTGATAAACATTGCCATCACGATAAGAGACAAAACGACGCGAGGCAAGCAGCGAGCATTAAACACCCACTGCTTGCCTCTCGTTTCGCTTAAATCGACTTAAACTATTCGCCGGACGGCCGTTGTGGGCGACCACCAGGACGATCACCATCCGCAGAGCCACGACCACCGCGTCCCTGTGAGTTTCCTTCACCACCGCGAAGCCGGCCCATCTCTTGTGCCCACTTCGTCAATTCTTCACGATCGAGCTTGCCATCGCTGTCGGCGTCGAAGCGCAAGGCCATCTCGATCATTCGCTCTGGACTTGGAGGACCACCAGGCCCACCGCGCCCTTCTGGACCAGCGTCTGGCCGACCGTCGGGGCCACGCCCTGCGGGACGATCTCCCTCAGGCCCCCTACCTGGGCCTTGGCCTTGAAAACTGGCAGCAATCTTTGCCAGCTCGGCTCGATCCAGAGCGCCATCTTCATTGCTATCACCACGGGCAATGATGCCCTGCATTCGCTCGGGCAATTCGTCCTTAGTAATCTTGCCGTCCTCGTTCTTGTCAAAGTTCATGATGCGAGACAGCACTTCGTCGTTATTGGCGGGCCGGTCTCCATCGCGAGGAGGACCATCCGGGCCGGGGCCGCGTCCATCAGGCCGGCCTGCGCCGTCAGGTCGCCCCGCGCCATCAGGTCGTCCGCCGCCATCAGGACCGCCGGGGCGTCCACCGAAACGAGGCCGGATTTCTTCGTCGCTTAGTTTTCCGTCTTCGTTGCGGTCGAGTTTCTTGAGGGCTGCGACGGCACCCTCGATCTCTTTGGCAGAGATCTGGTGATCACCGTCGGCATCCAAAGCTTCTTCCAGCGGGTGCGTTGGGGGACGAAAACCATCAGGTCCGCCACCTTGACCGCCCGGTCCGCGACCGCCTCCGGGTGGTTGAGCAAGTGCGGCGCACACCGCGATGCCCGCGACCGTGAGTGCAGTAAATGCGAATGCAATTCGTTTCATAGTGTTGTCTTCCTCATCTAAAGTTGTGACTTCGGTTGAAGTTCGTGAAGCTGGCAAAAAGATGTGGGGCACAAAATGGGACGCGAGGTGTTCTGCCCAACATCTTTTTACCAGTACTTCTACCGTCCTGCCCTTGCTCGTTCCTTGGCACGAATGGACTGCTCGTCGGTTTCTGGGATTGCGCTCTCCCAGTCGAAACCTAGTTGAATTCCGAGTTGTATGTGTGAGGTGTACTCGGGCGCCACGCGCGTGAACGTTTTCACGGCTTGAGCAAGTTCCGTAGCAGTTTGATCCGACTCAATGTTTCCAGTCAACTCGCGAAGGATCTCGCCAGACAATCCGTACGCTCCGGGTTCGACCACTAAGATGCCTTCGGTAGCCTTAACACCGGGAATCGGTTTTAGTTCCGCGAGGTTGGCTGTCGTGGCATAAACAAATTGACCAGCCAGTTCTTCGCTCCAAGCAGCCTTCAGCAGTTGATTGTTGATCTCAGCCAAACGGTGTTCGTTGCTCGCAAACGTGACGAGAACCGGCAAGTTGTCGCAAGCAGCAACATTCAGTGCAACATCAACCGATTTCATCACGGGTAACCGCTGATCGCTCCATCGCGAATCACGAGCGCCCGCGTGTTGAAGCGAGATGACGTCCATTCGGCGGGCCATATCCGAGGCATCGCGAAACGCGTGCATGGGCCCACGGCCTGCTGCGACGAGATTTCGCTTACCGTCCGGCGAAAGAATTCCGAAAGTAGTGTTCTCCAGAACCCCAGAGCGTGAAGTGAACACGCCGCTCATGAACTCGGCCTCTTGTTGATCTTCGTAGGTCGCCAAGCGAATGCACACAAAGTTTCTCGACGCGGCAACCACGCCTTCGTTGGACAGGAAACTCCCATCCATTCCGCGCTTACCCGGTCACCACACGCCGGGCACGCCATGACACTGCGGCGCCCCGGACACCAGCAAAATAGGTCGCCCCGTCCGCTGTGCCTCGGCGAGCCCATCCGCGAGTTGCCCGTACCAAGCGATACGCGGGGTGGGGTCTTCTGCGACGGCGATGGTAGCTATCACAAGCAGCATCGCGAAGAAGCTGATCCTAAAACACGTCATACCTTCGTTCCCATCGATCGTCGCGTGAACTGTGATTACCAAACCATAACGGGCTACAGATTCGTTTAACGCACGAATCTTACTATTTTCAACAGACAATTCGCAAAGTTCTGTTACACCACCTCGCGAAGGGGCGATGGCACCACTCGAATCTGCTGGATAAGACGCCAGCAATGTTCTTGCTGGTTGCGGAAAACGTGTTCGGCTAAAATCCAGGAGCCTTCACCCTGAAGCCTTCACCCTGAAGCCTTCACAACGGGTCTTGAAGTCGGAGGAAACACATGAATTCACGCCAATGCGATCGCGCCTTTGCTCGAGTCGAAGTCGTTGTCGTCCTCGCGGTCGGTGGCCTCTTGACCGGATTGCTCGTCCCCGCCGTTCAATCGGCTCGTGAGGAAGCACGACGGATGAGTTGTGCGAATAACCTCAAACAGGTTGGTTTGGCGGTACACAATTATCACGATACCTTCAAGCGACTGCCCTCAGGTTGGTTGGCCGCGCATCCGGATGATCCGAGCGGTGCGGATTCGTGGGCTTGGTCCATGATGATCGATCCGTATCTCGAGTGAAACGCGATCTATGAACATCTCTGCAGTTGCAGATTTCCGCCACCAAGTCATTCCGAGCACGATGTTGTGCTACATACTTATCACTGCCCTTCGGTGACCGGTCCAGACGACAACGCGAATTACGCCGGCTACGCTCGCAGCGATTATGCGGGCGTCCACGGCGGTGCGATGCTCCGCGTGTCGAATTCGATGCAGGAACCGGGCAACGGCGTGTTTAGCATGAATAGCAATATTTGCTTCAACGACATCGACGATGGAACCGAGTTCACGTTGCTCGTGGGTGAGCGCGCGATGACTCGCGACGGACAGCACGGAGCCATTTGGCTGCGATCCGTGAATCGAACTGGTGATCGCGGCGATGGCACCGCCGTGACAGGCGTCTGCCATCGCGAACTACGCCTCAACGACGCCAACCAATCTAGCGGATTCCTAAGTTGGCACCCGCGCGGAGCTCAGTTCGTGATGTTGGATGGGGCCGTTCATTTTCTATCCGAAGACATCGACGGCACAACGTACGAGCGTTTGGCGCAAAGATCGGACGGAAGCAACCTCACCGCACTGAGTCTAACGAGTGCTCCACCGCTTTGACGTTACTTCGTAAGACGGATTCTCAATCCGTCTGTTTCCTATCTGTGACGGATTGAAAATCCGTCCTACGGCAAGCGGCGGCCAGGCTCTTCGTCGGGTAGTGGTACACTTTGCGATTCCTGAAAGAGGATGGCCACTCTTGGCCGTCTTTGTGTCGGGCAGGAGTGCCCAACTTACGGCAAACGGCACCATCACCCTTCGCCGCCGCACATTGGTTCTGCGGCAAGGACAAGTTAGGATAGTGTCTTCATGGGCTTCCCTCCGCCCGTCCGATTTGGCTTCGTCTCCAGATATCGAGAGTACTGCATGTCCTACCGCGCTTTTGCTGTTGCCGTCCTGTTGTCCTGCCTGTGCTGTGCCGTCGCCATCTCTCAGTCGGGAGCCGAGAAGAAAAACAGGAAACGTGAGGGAAGAGCCAAGAAGTTGATCGACGCCAAGAACCTCGAGACCGGAAAATCGCCTCAGCCTCGTGATCCGGAATTCGAGCAGTATGGCATCTATGCAAAGACCGCTCCGCGAGCTGAGTCCGCGACTCCGGTGATAACCGAGCTTCCCCTGCGTCTGAACAAAGGCGATCGAATCGCGCTGATCGGCAATACGCTGTTCGAGCGTTCACAGTTCTTTGGTTACTTCGAAACGTTCCTGCATCAGCAATTCCCTGATCATCAGTTGGTCGTTCGCAACCTCGCCTGGTCTGCCGACACACCGGATACCCAACCGCGGCCCGCGAACTTCGCGGATCTAGAACAACACCTGAAGCACGAGCGAATCGATGTGATCTTCGCGGCGTTTGGCTTTAATGAATCGTTCGCTGGTGAAGAAGGACTCGACACGTTCAAAGATTCGCTATCCAAGTTTGTGGCCAGCATCAAGTCAAAGGCGTTCGACGGCGAAACCGCTCCGCGCATCATCCTCGTCTCGCCGATCGCCAACGAGAATACGGAAGCCGTCGCCGCTGCCGATTTGAACAACGAACGAATCAAACTCTATGTCGACGCAATCGTTTCTGTCGCTCAGCAGCAGCAAGTTGGCTACGTTGATGTATTCACAGCGACCAAGACAGGGATGGAGAGCCTTGGATCGGACCTGACGATCAACGGCGTGCATCTAGATGAAGCGGGTTACGAGTTGTTCTCGCAAGCTCTGTTTCGTGGCACGATCGGCCAAGCGGCACCTGAATCGAACGAGTTACTCCGTCAAGTCGTCATCGACAAGAATCGCCAATACAACCGACGTTATCGACCTGTGAACACGTTCTATTACACGGGTGATCGAAGCAAGAGTTACGGCTATCTCGACTTTTTACCGGCGATGCGAAACTTCGACATCATGACCGAGAATCGAGACGCTCGGATTTGGCAGATCGCTCAAGGTAAATCGGCATCGACCGATATCGACGATTCCAATGTGCCGCCTTTGCCGCCGTCGCAAGAGAGTCGTGGAGCCAACGAGTGGATCACGGCTGCCGAAGAGTTAAAAGCCTTTCAAATTGATCCGCGATTCGAAGTGAATCTGTTCGCGGGCGAAGAAGAGTTCCCCGAAATCGCGGCTCCGATTCAGATGCGGTGGGATTCGCTCGGGCGATTATGGGTCAGTTGCTCGACAACGTATCCGCACGTTTATCCGGGCAACGAGCCTGCCGACAAAATTGTCATCCTCGAAGATGTTGATGGCGACGGGAAGGCCGACAAGTCGACCGTATTCGCCGAGGGCTTGCACATCCCGTTGTCGTTCGAGTTCGGGGACGGAGGGATCTACGTCTCGGAGCAACCTGATTTGACGTTCTTAAAGGACACCGACGGCGACGGAAAAGCGGATTTGCGAGAACGCGTGTTGACTGGGTTCGGCACTGAGGATTCGCACCATTCACTGCACGATTTCACGTGGACTCCCGACGGCGATCTGATCTTCCGCGAGTCGATCTTTCATCACTCGCAAGTTGAAACGCCTTACGGCCCAGTGCGCCAACAGAACAGCGGTTGGTTCCGATTCGAGCCGCGATCACAGCGACTGACAAGTTTTGGTACGTATCACAGCACGAACCCGTGGGGAGTCACCTTCGACGATTGGGGGCAGCACGTCGCGAGCCATCCGATCTACGCCGCAGCGTTTCATTCGCTCGATCCGCCGTATCCACAACAACATCCAAAGCCTGTTGGCTTGCAAGCCTACTCAGGAACCTGCGGTCACGAGTTCGTGGACTTCAAGACATTTCCCGACGAGTTGCAAGGCGGCTTCATCAAGGTCCGTTACAAGCCGACCAACCGCGTCGAGATTCACAAGTGGATCGAGTCCGAATACGGCTTCAACGAAGAGTACGTGAGCGACTTGATCTTCTCGACGAACTTGAGTTTCATCCCGGTGGATCTCCAATTCGGGCCGCGGGGAGCGATGTACGTCTGTGATTGGTACAACCCGGTGAAGGGTCATGCTCAGTATTCGTTGCGAGACGAAAGGCGTGATCGCCACTCGGGTCGTATCTGGCGAATCACCACGAAGGGCAAACCGCTGCAAGATCCACCCCGCTTCGCCGGGGCGTCGATTCCGGAACTGCTCGACATTTTGAAGCGAGACGAGTATCGCTATCGCTATTGGGCCAAACGAGAATTGCGCGAGCGTGATGCCACCACCGTCAAACACGCACTCGACGATTGGGTTGCCGGTTTGGATCGCACCGATCCACGTTTTCGTCACCATCAGATGGAAGCGATCTGGGCGTATCGCAATGTCGGCGAGACGAACACCGACCTGTTGCGAGAAGTCATCGGCTGCGAGGAACATCACGCTCGCGCCGCCGCGACGCAACAACTCCGCTATTGGCATCCACACATGCCGGATGCGGCTGACTTGTTGCGAACCTCCGTCAACGATTCGAATGGAATCGTGCGGATGGAAGGCGTCATCGCCGCCAGTTATATCGGCACTCGCGAAGCACTCGATGCCGCTCTCGATGTGTTCCTGCGGCCCCACGACGAGCACTTGACGTATGCGATTACTTGCTCACTCGGTTCTGAATCGCTCCGGCGTCATTGGGAGAATAATCCTGCGTACGACGTCGCCAAGCAACTGAAGCGAGCCAGTCGCAGCCAGGTGCTCAAGGAGCCTACGCCAACGGCGGGCGAGGCACAATTCGATTCTCAGCAGAACTTAAAGGTCGTTCGTATCGGCTGTATGCCTGAACGAATGCGTTACACGGTCGGCCAGTTTGCTGTCACCACCGGACAGCCAGTGAAGATCGTGTTTTCGAATCCCGATGCGACCGACCACAATTTGCTGATCGTCCAACCGGGAGCCTTAGAAGAGGTGGGCATGGCCGCGAACGAAATGGCCAAAGACCCTAAGAATGCAAATTCTGATTTCATCCCCGAGGAAAAGCGATCGCTGATCATTGAAGCCTCGCCGATGATTGGCCCAACGCGTAAGAAGCAGGTTCATGTACTTCGCTTTCAAGCACCGACTGAGCCCGGCATCTACCCTTTTGTCTGCACGTTCCCGGGCCACTGGGTTGTCATGAAAGGAGACATGGTCGTTGCCGAAGACTTGGCTGACGTCGAAGCAATGCTCGCCGCACGCGAACCGACGATCGTCAAAGAATGGACGCTTGGCGACTTCGCTGACTTGAAAACCACTCACGACGAACAAGCCATCATGCGCGGTATGCAAGCCTTCGCAAAAGCTCGCTGCAATCAGTGTCACGTCGTTGCCGGTCATGGCATCAATCTGGGACCTGATCTAACCGACGTTGCCAAGCGACTCAAAGGAGAGAAGCTATTGAAACAGATTCTCGAACCGTCGAGCGAGATCAACGAGAAGTTTCAAACGATCCAATTCCTGCTGGCCGATGGCAAGATCGTCTCCGGCGTTGTCGCGGGAGAAGATGAAGCCGCTTATCAAGTCATTACGAACCTTTTGATCCCGACGGCGATTACGAAGGTCGACAAACAAGACGTCGACGAAAAGATTGTCTCGAAGATTTCGGCCATGCCAGCGGGAATGGCCAACGTCTTGACGGCCGAAGAGATTCAGAATTTAGTTGCCTTCCTTGAATCCGGCGGCTACAAGCTGCCAGGCCACTTGGAGCATCATCACAAGCACGAGTGACCCTGCGACGGGGGTGTGGTGGTAGTCCGCAAGTGCGTTCGGAGAAGCGTAAGCGCGGAACCTACGCCAAGTTAAGGGAATCCTCGAGATCTGGACGGTCCACAAGCGACCGGTCCCCCTCGGTCCGAAAAAAGCTTGACGCGGCAGTTCGCATGACATAGCCTGACTTCTTGGTTGGTCGTCTGTTTGAGATCTTATTCGAGAGCGTTCTGCTCGTTTGGAAGATTGCCAATCACACCGTAAGAAGCTTCGATGTTTCTCAGGCAGCGGTGTACGTAAGGAATTGGTTTATTGTCGAGTTCCGTGTGTCGGGCGGACCTGCTCGCGACGGGGAAAAAGGAGTTCGGTATGGCAACCGCGATCGAGACCAAAACGGTCACAGTTAATGCGGCCTTCCTTCAAGAGATCAAAGAGGTCAATCAAGATCTGTGGCGGCTGTTGGCAGACGTTCGCCGGATGTGCGACTCGCCAGCCACTATCGATTCCGCGCCACGGCGTTTCTTCGGCTTGGTGGAAGAACTGCGAGATCATCTGGCGTTGCACTTCTCGCTGGAAGAGGCTTACGGCTACTTTGAAGATCCCGTCGAAGTAGCTCCTCGGCTGTGCCGGCTCGCCAATGAACTGCGAGCGGAGCATCACGAGTTATATCTGATGGTTGTTGCGTTTTGTGATACTTCCGAATCGCTGACTCAACCGAATCGAGTGATTGGAGCTGTCTTGGCGGCGGTCAAGCAATTCCAATCTTTTGACGAGCGCTTCCAGCGGCATGAATCGCGCGAAAATGAACTGATTATGCAGGAATATAGCGACGACATCGGCGTTGGCGATTGATTGCCTTCCCGGTCGAAGCTGGGCTACAGCCCGCGTCGAGTTTGTTTACAATGGAGAGAGTCGAAGGACCGACGTTGCCTTCTAGTATTCCCTAAGGCGAAGTTGATTTTCTCTGAGCCCACATCTTGAGTGTGGGTTCACCATGTCGGAGGTGATTTTCAGATGAACACGCCAGACCAAGACCATATCGTCGGTCGTCCGATGGAGATTCTGCTCGTCGAAGACGGGTTGCTCGACGCGCGTGTTGCGATTGCCTCGCTGAAAGAAGGGCTGACTCAGCACCGCCTGACGCTCATCCGAGATGGCGAAGAGGCCTTAGAGTTCCTGCGTCAGGAAGGCCGATTCGCGCGAGCTCCGCGGCCTGACTTGATCTTGCTGGACCTCATGCTGCCCAAAAAATGTGGCACGGAAGTCCTCGACGAGATCCGAGCCGACTATTCTCTCAAGGACATCCCCGTCGTCATCATGACCGCTTCGGACGACGAAGCCGATCGGGTGAAGTGCCAGATGTTGCACGTCGATGCATTCATTTCCAAGCCAGTCAACGTCGAGAAGTTCCTCGATGTCGTGCGACAACTAAAGCGATTCTGGCTGAACGACGTGATTCTTCCTGCGATCGATTGAGTTGTTAGCGTGATTGCGGTTGCACAACCGATATAACCGTCAAGCTCGACGGCGACTTTGCGCTTTCTGAAATATGGGCGATCTTTTTCTAACGTGCCGAGAGGGAATTGCGCGTAGACTTCAGATGCAACGGGAAGACAAAACAGCTTTGATTTAGACGCATCTCACCCCCGTGTAGGGCAGGTTCGGTCGCTTGACCGTTCCTGTCCTCTTTTTATGCGCTGACTACTCGACGACCTCGGAGTTGGCACCGATCGCTGCACCTCCTCGCCGCCAGTCGGCGACACCGATGAACTGGCCCGTCGCTTGATCGACTTGAACCGAATGAGCGCTGCCTTGGCGATCGCGATGCAAGACGGTGTGCCCTTTCATGCGAAGTTGTTCGATGGCGTCTGCGTGTTCCGGTGACTTGCTGCCTTCAAAACGTAGTTCGTCCGGGAACCATTGATGATGCATTCGCGGGGCATCGATCGCATCGGCGAGAGTCATCTCGAATTCCAGCACATTCAGCAAGTTCCCCAGGACTGTATTGATGATCGTTCGACCGCCCGGGCTGCCGGTCAGCAGAAATGCTTTGCCGTCGCGAGTCACGATGAACGGCGATTGTGAACTGAGCATCCGTTTGCCGGGCTCAATCAGATTGGGAGTCGTTCCGATCTGACCGCCGCGAGTCGTAACGCCTCGCTCCCAATTAAAGTCGCCCATTTCGTTATTCAGCACGAATCCGGCGCCAGCAACAACGATCCGCGACCCCCAACTTGCTTCGAGCGTGTAAGTGTTGCTGACCGCCATCCCGTTACGATCGATGACCGAGAAGTGTGTTGTGTCAGTACTCTCTGGCGCGATCGCGATTTCTGGAGCAAGGGTTTCGCTGGGTGTGGCACGATCGAAATCAATGCTGTCGGCTAGTTCCGCTGCATGTGCCTTCGTCGTCAGATGCGAGGGAATGTTCGCGAACTCGGGGTCAGCTAGATATCGTGCTCGATCACAGAACGCGCGTCGCATGGCCTCGGTGATAAGGTGCATGTTGCGACTGCCGTAGCGAGGATGCTCGCGAAGCCGAAAGGGTTCCAGCATATTCATCGCTTCGATGACGCATACACCGCCGGAACTCGGTGGCGGTGGTCCGAACAGTTCGTACTCGCGATAGGTGCCGCGAATGGGTTCACGCAGTTTCGCTTCGTAGCCCGCCAGATCCTGCTTGGTGATGAGGCCGTTTCCTCGTTTCATCTGCGCGACAAACTGATCCGCAATCTTGCCCTCATAGAACGCATCGGCACCGTCCGCCGCGATCGCTCGCAGAGTCTTCGCCAGGTCCGGCAGGACCATCGTATCGCCGACTTTCCATACACCGCTATCCGCGCGACCGTACACGCGACGTAGCTCTGCATATCGATTGCTCTCGCGGACGTCGGGTGTTTCAAGGATGCTGTTCGTCGAGTGTGCCAACCACGCATCAACAATAAACCCTTGCTCCGCCAAGTCCGCCGCTGGCGTGACCACACGGTTCCAAGCGAGTTTGCCAAATGTTTGATGCGCCAATGCGAGACCGCGCACCGTTCCTGGCACTCCAACCGCTTTGCCCTTATAGCGGCTGTCGTCCTTCGTGAACATTGTTTCCGTTGCCGCAAGCGGGGCGGTTTCGCGATAGTCGATACAAACCGGCGTCTGGCCAGTCCCTGGATGAATCATCATGAAGCCCCCTCCGCCGATGTTGCCCGCTTCGGGCCACGTCACGGCCAGAGCAAACGCCGTCGCCACCGCTGCGTCCACAGCGTTACCGCCATCGGCGAGTACATCGCGCCCCACGCGGCTAGCGATCTCGCTGTCCGAGACGACCATCCCGCCGCTGGCCCGCACTTCGTGAATCGGTTTGCGAGCGGGTGGCTCTGCCGCCGACATCGGAACGACCACTGCGATCACTCCGACCAGGCAGAGGTTATTCAACCAAGCTCTTGAGAACATGTGAAGTGTCCTTTATTTGTGAGTCGCCAGAGTCAACTAGGAGCAGACTTGTTCGCCTCCATGATGCGTTAGACGCTCATGGCTTTCCAGCTCCCTTGCGAAAACCTGACAATCAGCAGGATGCTTCGCAAGACAACATCGATCACCATTGCCCACCACGCACCCGCGACACCCAGCCCCAGCCCTGTGATGGTGAGGTCGAGGATCGGAACTTGAAGCGACTCCCACGCGAACAGGCACGCCAGTGGCAGACGCACCACGATCAAGCCAACTAGCGACGCGGCGAGTGGCCAGCGTGTGTCGCCGGCGCCTCGCAGGGCTCCGGTCAGTACCATGACGATTGCCAGCGGAGGTGTCGAGAACGCGACGATCTTGAGCAGCTTTCCTGCCGCCACCGCGGTGGGGTCGTTAATATCACCCGTGAAGAATCCGGCGAACCAACCGCCTGCGAAATAGAAGACGAACGCCGCAACGGTGAGCATCGCGGTGCCGAAAACACAGGCTTCGAACGCACTTCGTGCCGCACGATGTGAATCGCCAGCGCCCAGCAGTTGCCCGGTCATCGTCGATGCGGCAACGTGAAAGGCGTAGCAAGTGAGATACGCAAGGGCTTCGATTTGCACTCCGAGTCCGTGTGCCGCGGCAGCTTCGACGCCTAAGGCATTAATGATCGCCAAATACACGAAGTGACAACCAAGGACCGCCAGTACATCAATGCCGCCCGGCAATCCGATGCGCCACAATCGTCGAATCAAGTCGTTGTCTGGGCGCATCCAAGCGAACGACAACTGCAATCCGGCACGGCCTCGCACTAACAGCACAAGCACCAAGAGACCACCGAGTCCGTGCCCGCAAGCCGTTCCGATCGCGAGTCCTTCCCAGCCGAGTGTCGGGATGCTGCCTGGTCCCACCACCAGCAGCGTACTGACGACAACATTCACAACGTTGACAATCGACTTGGCGATGAAGCCGCTCACGGTATCTCCCGCGCCACGCAGGCAAGCGACACCAATTTGTTCGAGCATGATGGCCGGAATGACGGGCGTCAGAATCCAGATATAGCGGACTGCCAATTCGGCGGACCGACCTTCAAGTTGCATCACCTGTACAAGTGATCGACCACCGAGCATGACGGCTGCGATAACAAGAATTGTCAACACCGAACCCAGCATCATCGCTTGATGCGTCACGCGTCGAGCGGCTTCACGGTCGCCGGCTCCGACAAATCTGGCGATCAACGCCGTCGCACCGATCGCTACTGCAGCGAACAGGCTTGGCAACAGCCAGAGCACATACGACATCAAACCCATCGCGGCTTTGTACTCTGCGCCCTGGAGAAAATGTCCGGCCAGCCACCAGTCGGTATAGCCAACCAGCATCGTCAGCGACTCTTCGGCCAACACCGGCATCGCGAGCCCCAACATCGGGCGTATTGTGTTGGAGGAGGAAACGAGCTTGTTCATGAGCGAAGTGCGGCGTGCCGAAAGTTGAAGGCGGCGACTAGTGCCTGGTGGTGCAGCTTAATCTTAGGGTTGTGTGCCACTGGCTCTGCCAGTGCCGTCACGGGCGTGGTTGGTCCGTGCAGCACTGGCGGAGCCAGTGGCACCCGAATTCTTAGCCGAAACACAGCACTAGTTCAAAATGACTCCGCACCCATTCTCGTTGGAATACTTGCACTTGCCCTGCTCGATGGTGACGCCTGTCGCGATGTCCTTGGCAAGCAGCAACGCGCCATCCATGTCGACGTAGTCGAGCAACGGCAACAATTGTGCGATGGCCGAGATGCCGACGGTCGATTCGGTCATGCAACCGACCATGACTTGCAAGCCAAGCTCGCGAGCACGATCGATCATGCGGCGAGCGGGTGTGAGACCACCGCATTTCACGAGCTTGATGTTGATGCCATGGAAGCGGTTGACGCAGCGTTCGACATCCGATTCAACGATGCAACTTTCATCGGCGATGACGGGCAGAGCGGACTCGCGATAGACTTGCTCCATCGCCGCGCCTTGGTCGGCGGGCAACGGTTGTTCGATGAATTCGACGTTAAGCGATTTCAATTCGCTCGAGTTGCGAATCGTTTCCTCGGCGGACCAACCACAATTGGCGTCGACTCGGAATACGGATGCTGTGTGCTCACGCAAGGCTCGCACGATGTCCAAGTCGTGCGCGGTGCCGAGTTTGATCTTGTAGATCGGCCAGTCTGGAAACTCTTGCATCTTTGCGACCATGACGTCGATCTCATCGATTCCGATCGTGTAGTCAGTCGGCGGCAGGTTCTTCGCTTCCAGTCCCCACAGTCGATAGACGGGCTGACCGAGTTTCTTGCCCCACAAATCATGAGCCGCCTGATCCAACGCACATTGAGCGAACGGATTGTCGTTCAACTTGGGATGAAGCTGCTGCCACAAAGTAACAGGGTCGTCGAGCGTCTGCGATTCCAAATCTTGGCGCACTCGCTCCAACGCCGCTGCCATGTTCTCAAACGTGAAGCCGTAGTAGTTGTTCGTCGTCGCTTCGCCATAGCCGCGAAAGCCATCTTCTTCCAACTCGACGATTAACGTCTTCTGAACCGTGATCGACTCGCGGGAAATGGTGAAGGTGTGTGCCAGTGGTAGATCGAACGCGTGAATCGTTAATTGCATGTTGCGGTCTCACATCTTCGAAGTAAACGGGGTCGGGAGTCTTTTTCGGCCAAGCGTTGCTCCAATTGAAGTGTCTCTGGCCGAAAAAGACTCCCGACCCCTTCTCTACACATTACTTGCTCACCATCTTCCACTCGTCACACTCTTTGAATTTCAGAATCGCATCGACCAATTCATCGGGCCCATGCCGAATAACATCGCAAACGGGTAAACCCAGTTCCGCGCGAACGCGTTCACGCTCCAACTCCGCTTCGTCGGCACTAACACGCCGACTGTTCATCGCGATCCCGATGACTCGGGACGGCTGCGTGAGACTGGCCATCATCTCGTTCAGTTCGATAATCTTGGCCAGCGGCGGGATCTTGACGTGCTCGACGCCTGTGATGCAATGACGCCCCACTTCGTAACACATGATCATGGCCTGCGGCAACGAACCGTGTAGCAACCCGAGCGTCACTGCCGAGTAGGACGGATGCACAAGACTTCCTTGTCCTTCAACGATCAAGATGTCGTTTTGTTGATGCTGCAGGATCATCTTCTCGACCGAGCCGCTGACGAAGTCCGAGATCACACGATCGATCGGACATCCGTCGCCTTCCACCATGATGCCCGTTTGGCCCGTCGCGATGAACTTTGCCTTGTGGCCGCGTGCCTTGAGGGCATTCGTTAGCTCGACCGAGGTCAACATCTTGCCAACGCTGCAATCGTGCCCGACTGTGAGAACTCGCAAACAATCATCGCGAATGCCCACGCGCCGCGCGATCGTTCGTTCTTCGTTCTTGCGGACATCGGTCAGCGTGACGCCGTGTTTCTCAGCAGCGGCAACGAACTCGGCATCATCTGTCAGAAAGTCGTGCAACCCGGCCAGCACATTCATGCCTCGGCTGATCGCATCCAGGATGATCGCTCGCCACGGCCCGGGGATCTTGCCGCCGGGAGGAGCGATTCCCAGCAACAACGTGTTCGCGCCGGCAGCTTCATCCAGTGTCGCGACGACCGGCACATCGCCTCCCACGGCCAGCAGTTCTTGCGTCGTCTTGCCGGCTTGCGTGCCATCGAGCAGCGCGACGACCTCGTCACGCCGGTAACGGATGATGCAACTGGCCGTCTTGGCGGTGTGCGGGTTGGTATGGCCTTCGGTCAGGATGACGAGCTTACGACTCATAAGAGAGTTCTCGGTTTTTATCAGGACAGTTGTTTTCGGAAACGCGTAATACTGAGCATCAGAATCACACAGCAGCAGATCGTCAATCCAACGACCCAAGGGAGGAGGTCGAACAGGTCGGCTCCACGTAGGACGATACCACGCAAGATCTCGATGAAGTAAGTGGCCGGCAGCAAGTAGGTCGCTTCGTAGATCGGTGACGGCATCTCGGCTCGCGGGAACGCAAATCCGGACAATAGCACCGATGGCAGCATGATCATGAAGGCGAACTGCATTGCCTCGACCTGCGTCTTGGCCAGGGTCGATACCAGTAGACCAAGACCGAGTGCAGTGACCAGGAACAAAGTTGAAAGGACGAGTAATAACACCAAGCTGCCTTGGATCGGGACGCCGAATGCATAGACCATGACCGCCAGCACGACCAACGTCTCGACAAAACCAACCAAGGCATACGGCACAAGTTTTCCAAGCAACAGCCCAGATCGTCCCACAGGGGTTACGAATAATTGTTCCAGCGTGCCAAGTTCTCGCTCGCCGACAATCGCGAAAGACGTCAGGAAAAGTGTCACCAGTTGCAAGATGATGCCAACCAACCCAGGCACAAAAAAGTAGGCGCTTTCCAGATCTGGGTTGTAGAGCAAGCGGGGACGCACTTCGATCGGCAGTGCCGCGCGACCGACCGGATCTCGCGAGGGAGCCGATCCGGAGGTGTCTGCCTTCGGTCGTGCGATCGCAACGGACAGATTCATGCCCAACAGATTCGCTGCGTTTAACGCGGTCGTCGCGACCTGCGAATCGCTGCCGTCAATCAGCACCTGGACCTGAACTTGCTCGCCTTGCAGGAGTCGTTCCGAGTAGTTCGGTGGTATGACGACACCGACTCGCGCTCGCCCCGATGTCATGAAGCCTTGAAACACATCTCGGTCGTACACACGTTCGACAATACGGAACTGACGCGTGTTGACGAATGCTTCCGTCAATTCGCGACTCGCCCGCCGACCGTCCAAATCAAGGACAACGGTCGGAATGTGTTCCACTTGTGTATCGAGTGCAACGCCAAAGATGATGGTCTGCATGACCGGCATGACCAGCATGAAGAACAAGGTCGAGCGTTGGCGGCGGATGTGGAAGAACTCTTTTATGAGGATCGCGAACAGTCCATCGAATGTTCGCCAAGGGGAACGCCGAACTTCGGCATGTTTGGACGACGGGCGATCAGTTTCGGGCTGGTCGATCGAAGGAACGGCAGGGGCGACTTGATCTCTCTCTGCGGCTTTTGTTAACGTCACAAAGACATCTTCTAACGACGGCCCAACTTCTCGAATCGCTTCTTCGCTGGCGGTGATGCCTGCGGATTCTAAGATCTTCGCGACGGGCGTTTCATCAGAGACAAGCAGATGGATTGTTTCGCCAAAGAGCGTAGCATCGTGAACCTGCTCATTCGCGCGCAGCGGCGCGAGCTTCTCGGCAGGTGACGCGATTCGCAACTCGTACCGCGAGGTCCCCGGTCGATTTACGGTCGGCAATTGCTTGAGTTCATCCGGTTTGCCCAACGCGAGCAATTTGGCGAGATAGATATAGCCAACGTAGTTGCACCGTTCCGCTTCATCCATGTAGTGCGTTGTCACGAACAAGGTAACACCTCGCGCCGACAACTCGAACAGCAGATCCCACAACTGCCGCCGTGCCACCGGATCGATCCCGGCGGTGGGCTCGTCGAGAAAGATCACTTCGGGTTCATGAATCAATGCACATGCGAGAGCCAGTCGCTGCTTCCAACCGCCTGATAACGTTCCGGCCAGTTGATCAATGCGATCTCCCAGCGAAGTCAGTTCCAGCACCTCTTCGCGCCGCCGTGCCAACTGATCGCCATCGAGGCCATAGATGCGACCATAGAAGTTCAAGTTTTCACGGACCGACAAGTCGTTGTACAAACTGAACTTCTGCGACATGTAGCCGATGCGTCGCTTGATCGCCTCCGAGTCCGTGCGAACATTGTGTCCCAGCACAGAAGCATCGCCAGCCGACGGCGGCAACACTCCGCACAGCATGCGTATGATCGTCGATTTGCCGCTGCCGTTGGGGCCGAGCAGCCCGAAGATCGCACCTCGTTCGACCTCGAACGATACGTCATCGACTGCCGTCAGTGTGCCGAACTGGCGTGAAAGGCCTTGGACTGAGATTGTGCTGGACACCGATGCGTTACTCCAGCCAGACATCGGCGGCCATGCCGGGTCGAAGTTTGTCGAGCCCATCCAACAACGTGACCTTGATGCGAAACACTTGCTTCGATCGCTCTTCAGGCGTCTGGGCGTTACGCGGCGTGAACTCGGCTTGCCGTGATATGAACGTCACCTTTCCCCGAAATGATTCGCTAGTAAAGCTGTCCGTCGTGATGCGAACCTCTTGGTCGATCGCAATGTTCAGTCGGCTCTCCGGAACATAAGCACGCACCCACAGCGTCCGCGTGTCCATCAGCGATAGGACAGGCGTTCCCATTCCCACCATGTCGCCTGGTTGCAACTCGATCGCTTCCACAACACCATCCACCGAGGCACGAATTTGCAGCTCGTTCAACTGGACTTCAATCGCGGCGAGAGCAGCTTGGACGGCGGCGACGGCGGCTTCTGCTTGTGCGATATCTTCGGAGCGATTGCCTGCGTTGAAAAGCTTCAGAGCCTGTTCGGCTTCTTTCAATTCGGCGGCTGCGGCGGTGATTTCTTCGGCGCGAGTCCCTTCTTCGAGCAACTTCAACTCTTCCTCGCGAACCCGTTGTGTCTGCTCCGTCACTTTCACTTCTTCGATGGAACGGTCGACTTCGTCCCGCGAGACGGAACCGGTTTCCTGAGCAAATAGATCTTGGAGACGAGCGTAGGTCAACTTCGCCCGCTCGACTTGTGCAACCGCCAAATCGCGTCGAGCACGCGCCGCATTGATCTCTCTTGCTCGCGGTCCGTCGACCAACATCTTGTGTTTCGCCGCCAGTAGTTCGACACGAGCTTGCGCCTGCGCGATCTCCTCCTCGCGAAAACCGTTCTTCAGTCTTGCGAGTTCGGCTTCGCTGGCAGCTACCTGAGCGGTGGCTTCGGCTTTTCTGGCGAGTAGGTCAAATTCCTCAAGCTCCAGCAGCAAAGTTCCGGCGGTCACCGCCTGGCCCTCCTGACAGTGGACGGCCTTTACGCGCCCGCCAACTCGTGAACCCAGCCGGATCTCGTCCGCTTCGACATAACCCGACACTTTCAGCGGCTCGACGCGCATCTGGCTGTAAACCAGCAAGCCCAACAACAGGGCAATCGCGACGAAGCCAATGGCAATCCGTTGAATCATCCAAAACTATCCCAACAGCGCGACGGGAATCAAAAAGGCGTTGGTATTATCGAGTTGTCGCTAGGAGGCGTCAAATCCCTTGACATGTTTAACGCTTGGCCGCCGGGCCCGGCTTCGCGTGAAGATGCCGGCCGCTGAGCGTGAAACGACTGCATCCTCCATGCCCCCATCGAATACTCTTCGATCGTAAACTATTCTGTTATAAACATGGGCAGTGACTCATGTTGCTCTTATCCAGGTTGTGATCGTCACTTGCCCCGCCGGTGATACTCCCAACGATCTCACTCGCCGCAACCATATCAGGAAGAAAGTTCGATGCAGATTACGAAACACAAAGTCGTCAAGATTCATTACACGTTGACCGACGACGATGGAGAAGTCATCGACACCTCGGAAGGCGGCGAGCCGCTCGAGTACTTGCATGGTGTCGGCGGGATAATTCCCGGATTGGAAAGCGTATTGGAAGGTAAATCGGCGGGCGATCAATTCAAGATTCACGTCGAACCGGAAGACGCTTATGGCGACCACGACGAAGAGTTGCTTCACGAAGTCGAGCGAAGTCAGTTCGAGGGCATGGACGAATTGGAACTGGGCATGCAGTTTCAAGTCGATACGGATGACGGTCCGATGGTCGTGACGGTTGTCGAGATCACGGACGAGACAGTGACCGTCGATGGCAATCATGAATTGGCCGGCGTCGCCTTGAACTTCGATGTTACCGTCGGCGAGATCCGCGACGCGACCCCCGAAGAGATCGATCACGGCCACGCCCACGGCGAAGGTTGTCACGAGCACTAACAAACGGGGCTCGCACGATGATTCAACGAAGAACGGCTTTCGGAGACATTTGCCTCTGCGTTGCCTCCATGTTACTCATCGTGTGCGTAGACGCGTGTGTTGTTGCCCAGGAGGCCGAACCGGCGCGGACCTTTCGCAAGGCCGTGCTGATTCGGTTCGAAGGTCCCATCACGCCACTGCTCGAACATTTTATTTATCGCAAGCTGGACGTGGCCAAAGAGAAAGGGGCCGATCTCGTCATCATCGAGATCGACAGCCCCGGCGGATATGTCGACTCGAGCTTGAACTTGGCCGACCGCTTTCTCGATCTGGATTGGGCCCACATCGTTGCGTTCGTGCCGCGCGAAGCCCTGAGCGGCGCTGCCATCGCGGCGTTGGGATGCGACGAGATCGTGATGGCTCCCGAGGCGCATTTGGGCGACGCGGGGCCCATCTTCCAAGGTGAAGACGCCTTGTTTCGTCACGCTCCCGAAAAAATCCGCAGCGAACTGGCATTACGCGTGCGGGATTTAGCGGAAGCAACCGGACGCCCGCCTGCTTTGGCCGAAGCTATGGTCGACATGGACCTGATCGTCTATCGAGTTCGCAATAAGAACAGCGGTGTGGAAACATTCCTTACCGATCACGAGATCGAATCGTCCGACACTCCTGACGACTGGGAGAAGTTAAAGCCGGTCCAAGAGTCTCGCGAGAAACATTTCCTGACGGTAACAGGCCGTCGCGCCGTCGAGCTGAATCTGGCCGAAGGAATCGCAACGAATCGTGACGAGATTAAACAGCGATATGGAATCGATGGCGAGTTGATCGTCCTGGAGCCAACCGGTGTCGATACGGCTGTCACGATCTTGAACGTACCGTTCGTGACAGGATTGCTGCTGTTGATTGGATTGATCGCTTTGTATGTCGAGTTCAGCGCGCCGGGGCTTGGTGCTGGCGGTATTATTGCGGCGATGTGTTTCACCTTGTTCTTCTGGAGCAAGTTTTTAGGTGGCACGGCCGCATGGCTGGAAGTTGTGTTGTTCTTGTTGGGCGTTGCTTTCCTGCTGATCGAGATCTTCGTCACACCGGGATTTGGCTTCGCTGGGATCACGGGAATGTTGCTGCTGGTGGTCTCGTTGATTATGGCGGGGCAAGACTTTGTGATTCCGACCACAACCCGTGAACTGAACGCCAGTTTGCAAGGGATATTGGTGATTGTGGGCGCGGGCTTCGCCTTCTTGTTCGCAGCCTTCGGGGTGAGTCACTACTTTGGTACCGTTCCCGTCGTCGGTTGGTTGAAGCTCGAGTTGCCGGTGCCGAGTCACGACGATACGGATGAGGAAGGTAAGCCAAGACGAACTGCTGAAGCGAATCGTTTCCCTGTCGGCGTTGGTGATTGGGGCGTCGCCGAATCACCGCTGCGTCCCGCCGGTAAAGCAATCTTCGGCGACGCTTACCTCGATGTCGTCGCGGACGGTTCGTTCGTCGACAAGGGAAAGCAAGTGCGCGTGATTCAGATTAGCGGCAATCGAATCGTTGTTCGCGAAATCGAAGATCTTGGCTCGGCGCAAGTTTCCTGAGGGTACGCTCGGCGTAGGTCCACGCTCGGCGCAGGTCTCCTGACCCCACGCTCGGCGCAGGTCTCCTGACCTCGCCGAAACCGCCGACCGAAGGTCTCCAGGACCGTTGACCGTGCGTCGCGGAGGGAGACCTGCGGTCGGGAATGTGCGAGGTCGGGAGACCTGCGCACAGCTCGGATCGGGAGACCTGTGTGCAGTTCGAGCCTTTCTTGCTGGGCGGATATTTTTTGCTTGACTCGAACGGCACAATTGTATTAATGTATTAATACACAGTGAGTCATCCGGAAAACCCGATATGCAACTTCACGTTTCACCCAGTGACGGCGTCCCGATCTATCAACAAGTCGTGAATCAGATCAAGTATCTGGTTGCATCTGGACGGTTGAAACAGGGCGAGCAACTGCTGCCAGTTCGTAAGCTGGCCGAGCAATTGATCGTCAACCCAAACACCGTTGCTCGCGCCTACCGCGAGTTGGAGTCGGATGGTGTCGTGGAATCGCGGCGAGGTTCGGGCGTGTTTGTGTCGGAAGGCGTATCGCCGCTCGCCAAACGCGAACAAAACAAGATTCTGAACGAACGAATCGACATGCTGCTGGCCGAAGCCGGGCACATGAACGTCGATTTGGAAGCCGTGATCAAACTGGTCCGTCAACGTAGCCAGCAGATGAGGTAAATCATCATGAGCGAAAACATCGTCGAAATCCGGGACCTGACTCGTCGCTTCTGGCGCAAGACAGCGCTGACTGATATCACACTAAACATCCCACGCGGCATTGTCTTCGGGTTGGTAGGCGAGAACGGTGCTGGCAAGACGACGCTGATCAAACATCTGCTTGGATTGCTGAAAGCCCAAGCGGGAACAGTTTCGGTCTTCGGATTGAATCCAGTCGATGATCCGGTTCGCGTGCTCGGTCGAATCGGCTACTTGTCCGAGAGTCGCGAGATGCCCGATTGGATGCAAATTAGTCAGTTTATGAGCTACTCGCAGGCGTTCTATCCCAAATGGGATGTGAAGTACGCCGAAGAACTTCGCGAAATGTTCGAACTGGCAAGGGATCAGCGAATCAAATCGCTGTCACGCGGCCAGCGAGCGCGAGTTGGACTGCTCGCTGCTCTGGCTCATCGCCCAGATTTTCTGGTGCTCGACGAACCGTCTTCTGGTCTGGACCCAATCGTTCGTCGTGACATTCTTTCTGCAATCATTCGCACCGTTGCCGATGAAGGTCGAACGATTCTGTTTTCTTCACATTTGCTAGACGAGGTCGAACGCGTTGCGGATCATGTCGCGATGTTGCATCTGGGGCGGCTTGTCATCAGCGCCCCGCTCGATCAGATACTCGAAGCACATCACTTGCTCACGCTTCAATTCCCTGAATCGCTTACGTCAAACCCAACCTTGCCTGGCGGGTTGGGATGGAGCGGCGAGGGTCGCGAGTGGACATGTGTCTGCAACGGCGAGTTGGAACAGTTGCGATCTGCCGCCACGTCCGTTGGTGCCTCGATCGTCGAACAACGCCGCCCCTCGCTCGAAGACGTGTTCCTGGCCCGCGCACGTTCCGTACAATCGCCGTCAGGGAGGACACCATCATGAAATCCATCCCTCTCGCACTAACCTGGGAGTTCTGGCGGCACGCCTGGTGGCCATTGCTGATGGTTATCGCGTTGGTCTCCGGCATGATGACGATGTTGTACGGGGGACTCCGGATCGATAGGTTTTCCGCATCCGACACTGCGATGTTTCAGCACCTGCACATGTTCTGTTTCGTCTTTATCGTCGTCGGCTTGGCTGCCGTGATTTGCCAATCGACCACTTCGCCTCAGTATCGATTTACGTTGCCGGTTTCCATACGCACATCCGTTTTGATACCAATGTTGAATGGCGCGATCGCGACGGTGATCGGCTATCTGGCCATCGCGCTGCTGATGAATTGGTTTTATAACGCTCAGTGGAGCCTCGTAAAGCCAACTGTCCTCGCGGTCTGCATGGTTTCTGTGTGCCAAGCTGTCGGGTGGATGATCTGGACCTCTTCGACGCTTCGTGGGGCGATCGTTGCCGGAGTTAGTACGGCACTTGGCATCGTCATCCTCGTCTTGAATGGCGTCAACGACACCATTGAGTCGTTCCATCGGGAATGGAACACCATGAGGCCGCTCGACGTAGCCCTCATGATCCTTGTGCCTATTGCGGCTTGTGCGTTTTCACTCGTCGCACTGACCTTCGCACGACGTGGCCAAGTAGTTTCGCTGACGGCTATCGGGAGATGGCTGGTCGCGAAGATTGATATCAGCTTCACCCCCACCTACCGCGCGGCGACACCAATGTCTGCTGAACTTTGGGCAGAGTGGACGCAACGAGGTCGCGTGATGCCATCGGGAGCGATCCTGGTCACGATTATCCTGTGCTGCTTCTACCTTTCCGGTCGCTTCGAGTGGCAATCGGTAGTTCAAGGGATCGCGATTTGTTCGTGGTTGCAACTGATAAGCGGTGCCATCATCGGGATGTTTCTGGGGCACGTTGGCGAGCGATTTGACTTCCACGAACATTTAGCCACTCGACCGCTCGCGGACGCGCAGCTCGCGGACGTGAAGCTTCGCAACATCTTCAAGAGTGTCTGCTGGACTTGGTTTGTGTGGGCGATCGGAATTTGTCTAATCGTCGTGTGTATGGCCGCGATCGGAAAAGCCCCAACCGGTTGGGATGACCTCGTTCCACCCGGCACGGATCCGCGCGCTCTGATAATCGGCGTGGTCATTGTGCCTCTAGCCAGTTGGGCGTTGACCAGTCTGGCAGCTTCCGTTGCGATCTTGCGTCCCTGGCTCATCAAATCCGTGTGCCTTTCAGTCGTTGCGTTCCCGGTGATTCCAATGGGTTTATCCGCCTTATTGCCGCATGAACTCGCTAGTGACATCTTGAACTGGGGTTGGATTGGCGTGACCATTGGCGGTACTGTGGCCCTCTATGTAACAGCATTTCGATTGCGGCTAATAACGAAAACACGCATCGCCCTGGTGGCTGGTGTCTACATGCTGCTGGTCGCTACGGGGCTGTTGTTCGCCAGTTTTTTGCCTCCACCCAATGCACGCATGAGTCAGGAGATTGGGTTTCTCTTGTCAACCTGCGTCCTCCCTTTCGTCTGCATCGCCGCCGTGCCCGTTGCGATTTGGTGGAATCGACACCGCTAACCAGCCTGCGCATTTCTGTCCTCACATTCACTTGTCGCCATCCGTCGCCCTTGTGTTGGGGCGACAGGGCAGGAAAATGGGGGCGGAAAGATAAGACACCTCCGCGAACGATGCGATGCTTTTTAATCCTGCGAATGTGATTGCCAAGAAGCGGGATGGCGCTGCGCTGACGGACGGCGAGATTGCAGCCTTTATCAGTGGCTTCACAACCGGCGACGTACCTGACTATCAGATGAGTGCGTTGGCGATGGCCGTCTATTTGCGTGGGATGAGCGCGGACGAGACGGCATCGCTCACAGAGCACATGCTGGCGTCGGGCATCACACTCACTTGGCCCGAAGGTTCACCGTGCGTTGACAAGCACTCGACCGGTGGAGTAGGCGACAAGGTTTCTCTGTTGCTCGCGCCACTGCTGGCTTGCTGCGGGCTACGAGTGCCGATGATCTCGGGCCGAGGACTCGGTCCCACGGGCGGAACACTGGACAAGCTTGAATCGATTCCAGGATTCAGGACGGATCTAACCCTTTCAGAAATTCATGAAATCACCGATCGAGTTGGCTGTGTGATAACGGGAGCCAGTGCCGAGATAGCGCCCGCAGATCGAAAGCTTTATGCGTTGCGAGACGTCACGGCAACCGTTGCTTCGATTCCGCTGATCACCGCGAGCATCATGAGCAAGAAGTTGGCCGAAGGTCTTGATGCACTGGTGCTGGACGTGAAGGTTGGATCGGGCGCATTCATGAAGACGCTTGATCAAGCCCGAGCCTTAGCTCTGTCGTTGGTTGAAACAGGTCGTCGGATGGGAGTGCCAACAACGGCTTTGATCACCGACATGTCGCAACCGCTTGGACGCATGGCGGGCAATGCGGTTGAGGTCGATGAAACCGTAGCAGCGCTGGCGGGCGACGGCCCCGATGATTTGACCGCACTGACCAGATCCTTGGGAGCCGAGTTGCTGGTTGCAACCGCAATGGTCCAGTCGCTTGATGAGGGATCCATTTTGATGCAACAACACATCGATTCGGGCTCCGGCCTGGAAAAGTTTCGCGAGATGGTCGCGGCTCAGGGTGGCGACTTGGACGCGCCGCGGCCGATCGCGCCCGCAATGATCGTCGAAGCGACAGCTTCAGGGTTCGTGAGTGCGATCGATGTCGAGGCACTAGGCTACGAGATCATTCATCTTGGTGGGGGCCGTCGGATTATGTCAGATTCGATCGATCATTCGGTCGGAATGGAGACGCTCGTATCGATTGGTGATCGAGTGGAACGTGGGCGGCCTCTGGCGAGGATCTTCGCCAACGGACAAGATGTTGAAGGGACTCGGCGATCAATTGAGAATTCCTTCCACTTGCAGGATGAACCGATGCCCGTGCCTCCGCTGATAATCGATCGCTATCCGGAATGACAATGCGTGATCTCACGGAAGAACAAAACCAAAAGTTGATCGACGCTGCGGTCGCGGCTCGCCAACAGGCCTACGCTCCCTACTCGAAGTTCTCCGTCGGCGCAGCCGTCTTGGCCGAGAATGGCCAGATCTTCATTGGCTGCAACGTAGAGAATGCCTCCTATGGGCTGACGAATTGCGCGGAACGAACGGCCATCTTCGCGGCTGTGGCAGCGGGACAGACGCGATTTTTGGCGATGGCGGTTGCAACCGAGGGCGGCTACTCGCCCTGCGGAGCCTGCCGCCAGGTCCTCGCCGAATTCTGTGACGACCTGCCGATTCTGATCGTTGACACTCGGTCCGACAGGCAGGTGGAACAGGTTAGCCTCGCCGAGCTGCTCCCGCGCAGATTCCGTCGCGACTAGGTTGCCAGTACGTAAAAGACTGACACCAAAGATGTTACTACGCTGAAACGAATTGGTCTGTCTCCCGGCTGGAAAGTCCACTCGCATTCGTTAGTAGTGGTACAGTTTGAAGTTCCTGAAAGGTAGGACGGCCACTCTTGGCCGTCTTTTGTCGGGCAGGAGTGCCCAACTTACGGCAAAATGTACCACTACCCTTTCGTTTGTCGAGGTTGTACGCAACCGATTCCGCACGTATATTGTGAGATTCGTTGAGCTTAGCGAGAAGGAATATAGACAGATGACAATCGATAAAAGCCTCAAAGTGAAGGCTGGAATGTTGCGTTCGCGGAATGTGCTGACGCGAGCCGAGCGGCTGGAAAAGCTGAAAGCGGCGGATCGTTGGTCCGAAGGCGACAATATCCTCGGCATGCCGAAGGTTCGCGTCCAGAAGCTGGCGTTGAAGAAGAAAAAGAAGGTGAAGAAGGAAGAAGAAGCAGTAGACGACAAGAAGGGCAAGAAGAAGTAGTCTTGTCTGTCGTCGGATCTCGCGATCGAGGTGGCTCATGCGCGTGCGATTGGAATACGGTCGAACCGGTTTGGAAGTCGAACTTCCCGATCGACCGGGCATGCGGACGTTGGCCTATAAGAACGCGACGCCTCTTCCCGATCCTGACGCCGCACTGCGTGAAGTCTTAAAGAATCCGACCGGCACGGCCCCGTTGGCGAAACTTGCCAAGGGCCGCACCGATGCGTGCATCGTCATCTGTGACATCACGCGGCCTGTGCCCAACGAGATGATGTTGCGGCCTATGCTGGCAACGCTCGAAGCGTCTGGCATCCCGCGCGACAAGATCACCATCTTAATCGCAACGGGTCTTCATCGGCCCAACGTCGGAGATGAATTGATCGAGATCGTTGGTGAGTACATCGCCAGCAACTACCGAATCGAGAATCATCATGGCCAAGTGCTCGAGGAGCATACTTATCTAGGCGACAGCCCACGCGGTGTGCCCATCTGGATCGACTCGCATTACGTCAATGCGGATCTAAAGATTACGACCGGCTTGATCGAGCCGCATTTGATGGCCGGCTTCTCGGGCGGTCGCAAGTTGATTTGTCCCGGCATCGCGGCCCTCGAAACGGTAAAGGTCTGGCACGGTCCCGATTTCCTCGAAAGCCCGATGGCGGACTGTGGCATCTTGGAAGGCAATCCTGTCCACGAAGAGAACACTTGGATCGGTCGCAAGACGGGCTGCGACTTCATTGTGAATGTGGTCATCGACTCGCAGCGACGAGCTTTGAAGTTCGTGGCGGGCGACATGGTCGAAGCGTTCCAAGAAGGCGTCGAATTCGTGCGTGACGTCGTTCGCGACACGGTTCCCGAGCCGGTCGACATCGTGGTTACCAGTTGCGCCGGTTATCCACTAGACACCACGTTCTATCAAGCCGTCAAAGGACTGACCGGCGCGTTGCCAATCGTCAAGCAAGGCGGAACGATCATCTTGGCGGCAAGTCTGACCGAAGGCATCGGCAGCCCGCAGTTCGAGCAACTGTTCGAGGAGAACGAAAACTTGGAGATTTTCATGGAGCGAATCCTGGGTAAGGATTACTTCGTGATGGACCAATGGCAATTGGAAGAGTTGGCTAAGGTGTGTCGCAAGGCCAAGGTCAAGATCGTCAGCGATGGACTGCCTGCCGAAACAATCAACAAGCTGTTCGTCGAGAGCGCCCCCAGCATCGAGCAAGCGGTCGCTGACTCGCTCAACGAGTACGGCGACGATGCCACGATGGCCGTGATTCCCAAAGGCCCCTACGTGCTGGCTCAAGTGGCCTAATACCGCCGCTAGAGAATCTCCAACACCTGCTCTGGCGGTCGCCCCAATCGAGCCTTGTCGCCGCAGACCACGATGGGACGTTCAATGATCTCGGGATGCGCTGCCATGTGCGCGATTAGCGTCTGCGGATCGTCCGTGCCAGCGAGACCTAACGCCGCGTATTCCTTGCGACGAATGAGTTGTGCAGCTTCCAAGCCGAGTTTCTTCAGCAGCTTACGAATCGTCGCCTCGTTCGGGGGATTTTTGAGGTACTCGACGACGGTCGGTTCGATTCCGCGTTCGCTCAGCAGGGCCAGCGTTTGCCGGCTCTTGGTGCAGCGTGGATTGTGGTAGATCGTGACTTGGCTCATGTTGGTATCCGTTGGTAGCTCGTCAACCGTTCTTGACACTCGACTCGCCTGTTTTTAACGTATTGGATAGACATACACGAGATGTCTCCCCCCGTCGAACTCCCTCCCGCCGAACAGATTCGCCAGCAACCCCTTTGTCCCACCGAGTTGGCACGTGATCCGCACTGCGAAGAACACGAAAAATTTGCGCCTGCTCGGCGTGTTCGTGGTCGCACTGTGCGCCGCCGCGAACGCGCTTGCCGAAGTGGTCGACAATGTTGCTGGGCAGCGTATCTACGAACAATATTGTGCAAGTTGCCACGGGGTCGAGGGTGAAGGAGTCGAAGAGAAGCAGCCCGAGCCGCTGATCGGCGACCGTTCGCTAAAGGACTTGATCGAAGTCATCGTCGACACGATGCCGGAAGAAGATCCCGACCAGGTTGTTGGTGACGAGGCGAAGGCAGTCGCGGAGTATATCTACGAGGCCTTCTATTCACCCATCGCACAGGCACGCAACAAACCGCCTCGCGTCGAGTTGTCTCGGTTGACCGTGCGGCAGTACCAGAACACCATCACCGATTTGCTCGCCGGATTTACCGGAGCAAGCCGCTGGGATGATCGTCGCGGGCTGAGCGCCGAATACTTCAACTCGCGGAACTTTCAACGAGACAAGCGGTTGATCGAGAGAATGGATGCGACGGTCGACTTCGATTTCGGCGAAGGGAACCCCGGCGAGAAGTTTGGCAAGGAAGAGTTCTCGATGAAGTGGCAGGGATCGGTGATTGCACCGGACACGGGCGAGTACGAATTCATCGTGCATACCGATAATGGAGCGCGGCTGTGGATCAACGATCGCGAGAACGCTCTGATCGACGCCTGGGTTCGTTCGGGCAGCGACAACGAGTTTCGCGCGACGATCAAACTGCTCGGCGGGCGAAGCTATCCGCTGCGACTCGAGTTCTTCAAGTTCAAAGAGAAGAAGGCGTCAATTCGACTGTTGTGGAAGCCGCCACATCGCGAAGTGGAGATCATCCCCGAACGGAATCTTACACCAAGCGGCGCGCGCGACACACTGATCGTAGAAACACCGTTTCCGCCCGATGATAAAAGTGTGGGCTATGAACGTGGTACCGCCGTTTCGAAAGCCTGGGACGAAGCCACGACTTTCGCCGCGATCGAAGTCGCTAATAAAATCGTCGCACACCTACGAGAATACTCCGGAGTCAAGCAAGACGACTCGGATCGTGATACCAAGCTTCGTGCTTTCTGTGCGAAATTCGTGGAACGAGCGTTTCGCCGTCCGCTGTCGGATGCTGAGCGTGAGTTGTACGTCGATAGACACTTCAACGAATCAGGCGATGCAACAACAGCCGTGAAACGAGTTGTTCTGTTGACGCTGAAGTCGCCTCGATTCTTGTTCCGCGAAGTTGAAGGGACCAACGATAGCTTCGATGTTGCGGCTCGGCTTTCGTTTACCTTGTGGGATTCGTTGCCGGACGATGTGCTTTGGCAAGCGTCCTTGCGAGGCGATCTGATGAAACCCGAGCAAGTCGCGCGTCAGGCAGAGCGCATGGTGCAAGATCCGCGAGCAAAGTCAAAGCTGCGCGAGTTCCTGCATCAGTGGCTGAAGTTGGACGACTTCGAGGACCTTGCCAAGGACCAAGAGCTGTATCCGGAGTTCTCGCCCGAGCTTGTTGCCGATCTGCGGACTTCGCTCGACCTGCTGCTGGAAGAAGTCATTTGGAGCGAGCATGCGGACTTTCGACAGTTGCTTTTATCGGATGGCCTCTACGCGAATAATCGGTTAGCCAAGTTCTATGGTATTGAAGCACCGGATAACGCCCCGTTCGCGAGAGTTGCTGTTGATCCCGTCGAACGGTCGGGCGTTTTATCGCACCCGTACATGATGACAGGCTTCGCCTACCACGCGACGAGTTCCCCGATCCATCGAGGTGTCTTCCTCGCCCGGAATCTGCTCGGCCGCACATTGAAGCCGCCCAAAGAAGCGGTCACACCAATTCCGGCCGATCTGCACCCTGACCTAACAACGCGCGAGCGAATTGCCCTGCAAACCGGCCCTCCGGCTTGTGCCTTGTGTCACGAAATGATCAATCCGCTCGGGTTTTCACTGGAACATTACGATGCGGTGGGACGATTTCGTAAAGAGGAAGGTGGTCGCCCGGTCGACGCATCCGGCTATTACCAGACGATTTCCGGCGAGAAGGCAGAGTTTAACGGTGCCCGCGAGTTGGCCGAATTTTTAGCGGGCAACACGGAAGTACACGCGGCTTTCGCCGAACGATTGTTTCAATATGCTGTGAAGCAACCGGTTCAGGCATTTGGTCTGGGCAAACGCGACGAGTTGCGGAACTTGTTCGTGCAGCACGAGTTTAATATCAACAAGTTACTGATTGAAATCGCCAAGGTCGCTGCGTTTATGCCACCTGGGTTGGTAGAATAAGAACCGAACCATTACTTGCGTTTAATCCCTTCGCATCGCGACGGTTTCCTGGAACGACCATCGCGATGCGACGGGGTTAAACGAGTTTGGAGAACAAGAATGTCCCGAGCCACCAACCGACGCAAGTTTCTGCGAGACTTCGGACTCACCGCTGCTGCGTTGCCGTTCATGATGAATTTGCCGAGTCTTGGATTCGCCAATACCGCGACTCGCAAGAAGCGATTGGTCGTCATGTTCAGCCCCAATGGTGTCGTTCCGTGGAACTTCTGGCCGGACGAAGAGGGCAGTTCGTTCTCATTAAAAGAAAGCCTGACGCCGCTGGAAGCATTTAAAGACAAGATGCTGATCATGCATGGCGTCTGTGACAAGGTGCGTGGTGACGGCGACAGCCACATGCGCGGCATGGGTTGCTTGCTGACCGGCATTGAACTTTTTCCCGGCAACATTCAAGGCGGATCACACACGCCCGCCGGTTGGTCGACGGGCATCTCGTTGGACCAAGAGCTGAAGAACTTTTTACAGGCGAATCCTGAAACACGAACCCGATTCGGTTCACTGGAGTTTGGTGTCATGGTCCCGGACCGCGCCGACACATGGACGCGGATGAGCTATACCGGTGCCAATCAGCCGGTCGCACCGATCGATGATCCATATCAAATGTTCAACAAGCTCTACGGCCAACTCAAGGATCAAGAGAACTTGAAGAGTGTGCTCGACGAAGTGCAGGCCGATCTACAGAAGCTGAGTTCGCTGGTGAGCGCCGAAGATCGCCACTTGCTCGAGGAACAAGCGACCTTCGTGCGAGAAATGGAACGGGAGCTAAAGTCGGCGAGTGAATCCGACATTGGTCACGCGGTGCCGGAGCTTGAAGCCGGGGTCCGAGAAGAGAACGACAACATCCCACGCATCAGCCGCATGCAGATCGATCTGATGGTGAACAGCTTTGCGGCGGACTTCACTCGCATCGCGACGCTGCAATACACCAACTCGGTCGGCCAAGCCAAGATGCGCTGGCTTGGCATCGACGAAGGTCACCACGAGCTATCGCACCACGAGAATGACAAGAAGGAATCGCAAGAGAAGTTGACCAAGATCAACAAGTGGTTTGCCGGCGAACTCGCGTATCTGACACAGCGTCTGGCCGAAACACCGGAACCCGGTGGCGAGGGAAGTATGCTCGACAACACCGTCATTCTTTGGGGTAACGAGCTCGGCCAAGGCAACTCGCACACGTTGGACAACATCCCCTTCGTGATGCTTGGAAACGGACTCGACTTCAACATGGGTCGGTCATTGAAATTCAACAAGGTGCCGCACAATCGTCTTTTGCTTTCGATCGCCCAAGGTTTCGGTCACGACATCAAAACGTTCGGCAACCCAGACTTCTGTGGCGACGGGCCGCTTACGGGATTGAGTTAAGCACAGGTCGCCGAGGTTAGTCGCGAGAAGTTCGCGCTCCTGCAACGCTCTCAGCACGCGTCTATCGTCGCACTAGCGATGTTTCGCGTGTGATTTGCTATGCTATTCGGGGCTGCACCGCGCTCTAAGGTTCGACTCAACAACTTCCTTGTTTCGTGTAGGGTCCGCTGTGCGGACCTCATAAGTCCCTCGCCTGCACAGCGGCCCCTATGCGTGAATTGCAACCTATTCTTGTGTCGTCCCTAGCGACTGCATGTTTGCCACTTATGACCGACTCGCTCTTACAACAACGCCTGGATCGACAACGATTCGCTAACGGCTATGAATTGGTCAATGGCGTGGCGATGCACGAGGAGAACGGCGAGCGATTTCAGATTCCGCACGTGGTGCTGAAGAAGCACGTCAATGTCGGACACTTTGTTGAGCTGCGCATCGATTCGCCACGATTCTCGGTCCACGAAGATGCACCGCTCAAGTGCACATGCCCGACGTGTAACGGCGAAGCCTCAAAACCGATCCTCCGCCATGATCACCCGGCAACGCTCGTTAAGCTGCCGGATCAACAAGTGCCATCGCGAGGCTGGGGCGAAGATTTTTGGGTGCAAATCGTAGAGCGTGAAGGCAACTATTTCGCGGCTCATGTGGATAACCCGTTGTACGAAGCGCGGCTGCATGGTTTACAGGAACGAGACGTGATTGTCTTTCACGCGGACCATATCCTTGCGATCCATCCTACGCATCGCGAAGAATTGGTCCTGGGCATGGATGCAAACGATTTGAAAACGCTGGCGACGTGGCTCGCATCGCAACGTCCCTGATCGCAAGCACACGATACGAGAGCTTTCCTGTTGGAGAAACGCAATGAAGACAGCGGCGCGATTACTTTGCGGAACGCTACTCGCGACTATCACCGCACGTTGCATGGCCGAATCGATCTGGGTCGAGGGCGAGGCCGCACAAACCAAGCAGATCACACGACATGACTGGTACGACAGCGTCAAGAAGGATGTATTGTCGGGACAGGAATGGCTCTCGCACTTTGATGCCGGCAAGCCAGGGATGGCAACCTACGACATTGAAGCGGCGAAATCGGGAACATATCAACTTTGGGTACGAGCCAACCATGTGAAGTCCTCGTTGTCCTATCGACTGGACGATGGCGAGTGGCAATCCGTCGCGACAGATAAAAATCAACGCGGCGCGATGAATATTGCGCGTGACAACAAGCCCGATCTGCGGTTCATCGCTTGGGTAAGTGGCGGTGCCGTTGAGTTGACACCGGGCGCACATCGGATTGAATTCCGTATGGACTCTGGGCCGCAGAACCATGGTGCAATCGATTGTTTCTGTCTAACGACCGACAATTGGGTGCCATCGGGAACACAAAAGCCTTCCTCGCAACCGCGAGAAGCTGGTCCGAGCGATTGGTTCCCTGTCGTCTTAGCGGAGGATCCCCTTTCACCAGAATCGGCGATCGACATCAGTCACCTCATCGAAGCGCCCGCAGGGAAGCAAGGCTTTCTAAAAGCCGACGCCGATCGACTGCGATTCGAACTTGCAAAACAACCCAGCAAGTTCTGGGCGATCAACGCTTCGCCTAACACTTTGGCCGTCGACCAAATGCAACACGCCGCGAAGTGGTATCGCAAACACGGCATTAATCTCGTGCGGCAGCACACGCTGATCGATGCCGTCGGGTTGCTGGATCGCCAGGGTGAGTTCGATCCCAAACGATTAGATCACTACGACCGTTGGTTTGCGGCATTGAAGGAACAAGGCGTCTATTCGACTTGGTCGGTGATCTATCCCCACCACGGACCTTTTCTCCAAAAGCACGATGGCTACGACGCGAAGCTATTCGCCGAACTCGATCAGGCAGATAAGCAGCACGATGGCAATCGACAGGCAATCGTCGTCAACGACTTCATTAATTTGGATCGAGACCTGCAAAATATCGCGTTGCGGTACTTCGATCACCTGTTGAAACACAAAAATCCCTATACCGGGCTGATGTATAAGGACGATCCCGCGCTGGCAGTGCTGGAGTTTCAGAACGAAAGCAATGTCTACTTCCATACACTGAATGGGTTGCGAAGTGGCGAGTTCCCTTTGTTCGCTGGCAAGATGCGTCGGGCATTCTTTGCGTTTATGCAGACTAAATATGGGACAAAGGCAAAGGCGGGTGTGGCGTGGGGAAATCGGTGGGATCGCGATGATAAATGGGAAGCCGGTGAACTTGGTTTGATGGCTGCCTATCACTGGGGCAGCGACGGTCCGCTACACGAATTCTCTGGACAAAATCAACGCGCGGGCGACTACATCGAATTTTTAACGAAGCTACAGCGCGACTACTATGTCCGCCGCGAACAAGAGGTTCGCCAACTGGGATTTAAAGCCGTGACCGTAACGACGGCGTGGAAGTCCGGCGGCCCGGCTGCCAGCATGGCGAATCTGGTCGCCGACTCGGCTGGAGGCATGATCGATCGACATAACTACTATGGCGGAGGTGCCGGAGGCCATGTCATTACAGAAGGCGATGTCATCACGAGCACACACTTGTCCGAGCCAGGCCGAGGACTGCTGAGCTTGGGGTTGTTTCAAGTGGAGAACAAGCCATTTTGTGTTAGCGAATGGAGCATGTTGCCGCCCTCGCCTTACAAGGCCGAAGCCGCTCCGCTCTTCGCGTTTTATGGCATGGGGTTACAAGGGTGGGACGCCGTTTATCATTTCGCCTGCAACTCGCCTCACATGGGTGATGGCTGGCCTTCGTTACGCAAATACGTGACCGAGACACCGCATTACATCGGACAGTTCCCCGCGTTGGCGTTTGCAATTTACAACGGGCACATCCAGGAAGGCGATGTTGTTGCGGCACGTGAATTGGCCAAGGAGGATGTCTTTGCCGGCAAAGACGTCCTGGGCCAGTCGCTCGCTGGTGGCGGTTGGGATGCCAAGGAACTGACGGGGCGTCTGACGACATCACCAGCCACGTTGGCGATTGGACGCGTCACGATCGGATTTCGCAAACAGTCCCAGACGAAGGCGTCTGACTTGGCGACATACCAAGACGAAACGTCGAAAGTGTTGACATCAACGACGAACGAGTTGGCGTGGCGATATGGTGATCGCCGAGTCGAAGTTCGCTCGCCGAAGACACAGGCGGTGATCGGATTCACTTCGGGCGCACCGATCAGGCTACCCGGTGTGCAAGCCAAGATTAAGACACCGTTCGTCTCGCTGATCTTCACGCCGCTAGATGACGAACCGTTGGTTACGTCGCGACACATCCTCATCACGGCGCTGGCCCGAGACAAACAGACGGGCACGGAGTTCAATGCGGACGGGTCGAAGTTGATAAAGACCGGCGGGCCGCCCCTGCTGCTCGAACCCGTGGAAGCAAGCTTGCTAATCGCGGGTTCCGCTCCCCTCCGCATCAGTCCGCTGGATGGATACGGTGCCCGCAAGCGTGAGCAGGTGCCCGTCGCCGCCGATGGTAGCTTCGAGATCGATGGACGATATCAAGCTTATTACTACGAAGTCGAACGCTGATTAAGCAACTTCGAGCTTCTGCAGCCTCTTGCAATGACAACGAGATCTACTCGGCGCACGATCTCTTACCGCGATAACGGAGATTGAACTACCATCAACGAACCACCAGGAAACAGGGGCAACTTGCTCGCTCAGATTCCAGCGTTGCTTCCCGAGGAATTGACCGAGATTTTGGTCAGCTCGGCGTCAATCCGCATCGAGCGTATCGTCTCGCATGGCCATGCCTCACCTGAGGACTTCTGGTACGACCAACACGAGCACGAATGGGTCGTCATTTTGCAAGGAGCTGCGCGATTGGAATTCGAGGACGAGAAGATCGAACTGAAATCGGGTGACTTCTTGAGTATCCCGGCGAATCGCCGACATCGTGTCGCCTGGACCACGCCGCATGAACCCACCGTCTGGTTGGCGATTTTTTATCCTCCCGGCTCCTAGCTCGCGCGGAAGGTCAGCGCGAAGTTCGTTTTGCCTTCCGTCGTTGTAAAGTGTGGTTATGAGTGGGCTATTGCACAGTAGCCATCAGAAGAACGCTCCCCAAAAGGCAAGCGTTTACCTCTCAAATTGCGAGATAACTCTCGGTCGAACGTTTTTGCGAGGGTAGACAGAAAACCCTTTCATCGACTAAGCTTATCGCGTCCGAGGGTACGGCTTAGTTCGTACGCGGTCACCACCTACCCGAAGTCAGGGTAGAATTGGTAAAACAATGGTAGAAAGTTGTAAAACGACCTACCAGCAACTTCGTAAGTCTGTACAGATTAAGAAGAAGCGCCCGTGGCGCAATTGGATAGCGCATCGGTCTTCGGAACCGAGGGTTACAGGTTCGAATCCTGTCGGGCGTACTGAAGCTAACATCAAGCCAAATTGAGGGTTAAGACACCTTCCGATGGTCGGAAGTGCGGCGTTTTCTCGAAAGCCAAAACGGTATTAACCGTTTTGCGACGAAAGGAACCCGCACGATCCCACGTCTCACGAATTCCTCCCCCAAATACCGCAAGCATCGGGCCAGCGATCGAGCCATCGTCACACTGAATGGCAAGGACCACTATCTAGGTCCGCACGGAACGAAAGCCAGCAAGGCCGAATACGATCGCTGATCGGCGAATGGCTTGCCGACGACCGACGAACGTCGACCATTGGGAGTGAGGATACCACCGTTATCTAGTTGCTAGCCGCCTTCTGGTCACACGCCAATAGTTGGTGAGTGTGAGATTCCGAAATGGCATCCGCATCAACTGCGACACAATGCAGCAACGTGGCTTCGGAAGGACATGTACGACGGTTACTTGTCAGCACTCGCTACCCTCAGGTCGGAAGGGCTGAGTACGCCTGAGTCCATTGACGATTGGCTGGTCCAGTCGCGACCGGTGCAGAACGCACCTGAATCGCCGGTTTCCATCACGACTCGATAGATCTCGTTGCGTTCAAACAGATGCTCGTTGCCGCCGTAGCCAACGGCATTATGAGGTGCGTCGTGAATACAATTGCTACGCACGATGTGACCACAGCCGCTGACTCCAATGCCCGGAGCGTAAGTCCGCTGGAAACGCCCGTAATGATGGATATGGTTGTTGACCGCCAGATTGTTTGCCGGCGTCAGCTTCCGTCGGTCGCCTCCGGTCAATGACATACCCGACGTGCCGAGGTTGAACAGATTGCAGGAACGAATCGTATTGTTCATCCCGGTAACCTGAACGCCCCGACCGGCGCTATCCGCGATTTCGCAGCCGGCGATCTCGATATGCTCGGCCTGCTGCAGAACGATGCCTAGTAGGGCCTTTCAGTTTTTCAAACTGAGAGGTGTGTACGACCGGCCGCCGAGCCCGCCGATTGATCTAAGTCGTTATTCGACGGGCTCGGGAGGCCCGTCGTACATCTTGTGCAACTTCAATAAATGAAAATCCCTGCGATGCCTGTGCCGTGACTGTACTCGAATGCCAGTTCTTCAAACCGAATATGCTTGGCGCTGGACACGCTTACCAATGGCTGGGGCAGCGCACGGTTGAAGACCGCCAGTCCTCCGAAGCGACCGATTGTAGCCTCGCGGAGAAAGCTGCCCACGGCGTAACGGGCGCCGCCGATCTTCGTCTCGGCATGCCTCGCGGGGTCGTATTCGAAAATGCCGTGGCCGTGATAATACGGGTTCATGCCGCGGGCTCCGCCGTCGGGGCCTTCCTTGGGAAAGTAAAGGACATCGAGTATCTGTTTGCTGCGAAGACGAACACTGTTTGCTCCTTAGACGATGAATTCAGTTGCGGCAACTTCTTCATTGTATCGCACCACCGCCCTTCAGCCACTTGTGCTAAACTGGCCTTCGATGAATACGTCGCGCCAACATCTTGATCGCCGTAACTTCTCGTTCTTCCAAGTAACGACCGCCGCGTTCGTTTTGATTGCCTACTGTGGATGTGAATACCAAGTCGAAACGCCATCCACGCTTGCTGCGGCTTCCAGTGATAGCGACTCCGCGCGTGATATCTCCGACTCGGAAAAGACTGACACAACTTCGACTAATCCGATACCAAATTCAACCGCTGACGAACGCCCAGCTCGGCCGGTCGATCAAAACGCCGCTGACCGTACGTTCTATGTCACGCCGACAGGTGACGGTCGGATGGATGGTTCAGACTGGGCGAATGCCGCAACTGCCGCGAGTTTGCAAGAGTTGCTGTCGGAAAAGGTAACCGCAGGCGATCGAGTCGTGCTCGGCTCCGGACAGTTTCCGCAGTTCTCCGTCTCCAAAGGCGGTTCGCCTAGTCAGCAGATTACCATCACCGGCACCGATACTGGCGGGGGACTTCCGTCGATCCAAGGTCGATGGAAGGAGACGAACCCTAAATATCACGCTCATAGCTGGAACGCAATCTCTTTGGCCGATGGCGTTTCGCACGTACGGATTGGCGGGCTGCAATTCAGTGGGTTTCTCTACGGCGTTAAGGCGACTAACAATCGTGACATCGAGTTGTTTGATCTGTCCATTTCACGCTGTCGCGAAGGAATTTCGCTGAATGGATTGACGGATTCGACGATCCGGAATTGCCAAATGATCGGTTATGCCAAACGCGGTATTCGCTTTGATAGAGGATGCCATGATCTGGTCGTGGCGGACGTCGCTGCCGATGCGACTGGCGGCCAGGATGCTTGGCCGACCGAAGCCTTTCCGTTTGGTTTCGCAGTGGAAGATGGCGACGGGAATCACAGCATCCGCTTCGAACGCTGCACGGCACGTAACAATGTCTTTCCCGGCGAGCCGGGCAAGTATTGGAACGGTGATGGCTTTGTGGCTGAGAACAATTCGTACGATCTTACCTATGTCGATTGCATGTCGATTGGGAATTCGGACGGCGGGTGGGACGACAAATCCCGCGCGCCCCGTTTGATTGGTTGTATCGCGGCACGCAACAAACGCGGATTCCGATTGTGGAACGTGCGCGGCGACAATGAGCATCCGGCACGCTTGGAGAACTGCCTTGGCGTGTACAACAAGTCCGTGGGCGGCTCGGGCAGCTCAGACGGTTTGTGGCTGTGCGGCACCGTCGAAGCCGAGCGTTGCACATTTCACAACAACGCCACAGCAGCAATCGCGATTGAAAACAACGGCCCAGGCGGAAAGTTGCGGGCCGTAGATTGCATTCTCTCGAGTGATTCCCAGGTAGCAAGCAAGCCGCTTGTGCTCAAAGAGAGCGGCACGACCTACGAAGCGATCGAGGTCGTGCAATGGAACGGCAGCTTAGACGACGATCCGCAATACAAAGCCGCTTCGTCGCAATGGGACGGTGATCCGCTTGATGCCTTTAACAGCCTGCGATACGGCAGCGCCAAAGGATTCCGGCACGGGAGTGGTTCAGCCAACAATTGACGTAATTCCTTCTTTACTCAACTAAGAGTGACCTCATGCATCGCCGTCAATGGTTACAGTCGTCGCTTGCCAGCTTGATCGCCGCCTCTGCCGCCGCGGCTGATGACAAACGTCGACCGCGGATTCTGCTGCGGTCGTCGTGGCAGGTGGTCAATATCGGCGACATCGCCCATACGCCCGGTGTGTTGGCACTCGTCGAAAAATACATTCCGAATGCCGAGGTCGTGCTTTGGGCGTCGTACGATCTTTCGGATGAAGTCGCCGCGATGGAGCACCGTCGCTTTCCGAAGTTGAAGATCGTGAAGGGACGTATCGGCAGCGACGGCAAGGCATCAAACAAGGAACTCGGCGAGGCGATCCACTGGGCCGACTTTCTGTTGCACGGTTCCGGGCCTTCGCTCGTAGCGGCCAACGATGTGGCGGCATGGGACCAGCACACGGGAAAACCGTTCGGCGTTTATGGCATTACCTATGGTTCGTTCTGGGACGCTGATCTTTCGCAACTGCTCAGCCGCGCGAAGTTCATCTTCTTCCGCGATTCCGTTTCACTCGAACATGCAAAGAAGCAGAAGATCGCTTGTCCGGTGATGGAATTCGGACCGGACGGCGCGTTTGCCTGCGACTTGCGCGACGATGAACGTGCCACTGCGTTCATGAAAGCAAGCGGACTCGAAGAAGGCAAGTTCCTTTGTTGCCTGTCGCGGCTTCGCTACACGCCTTACTGGACGATTCCTGCTAAGAATCGAGCGGTCGATTCGGAGCGGCATGCCTACAACGAGAGCATGAAGGAACACGACCATGCGGCGCTGCGTGAAGCAATCATCGCCGTGGTGCGCGAAACGCCGCTGAAGGTGCTGCTCTGCCCCGAAGACATGACGCAGATGGCCGTCGGCAAGGAGATGTTTTTCGATAAGCTGCCGACCGACGTCAAGCCTCGCGTTGTGTGGCGTGAGAAGTTTTGGCTCACCGACGAGGCGCTCAGCACCTACGTCCGCAGCGCCGGCCTATTCGGCAGCGAGATGCACTCGCCGATCATGGCACTTGGCAACGGCATCCCCGCAATCGTGTGTCGTTTCAAAGAGCAAACCAGCAAGGGCTTCATGTGGCGAGATATCGGACTTGGCGACTGGCTCTTCGATCTCGACGACGAAGAGCAAATTCCGAAAATCGTCCCCGCGGTACTTGAGATGGCGAAGAACCCTGATGCGGCACGAGCAAAGGCTGAAGGCGCCGGAGCATTCGTCAGAAAGCGGCAGCAACAGACGATGCAGGTGCTGAAAAAGGAACCGGAGTTGCAAGAGAAACCGTCATGACTGCGTTCCATCAGAATTCGCGGGACGTGATCGTCGTCACAACTGTTAGCGAGAATCACTCATGAACTTAGACGTCCGGATCACCAGAAGACGTATATTAAAGACCGCGGTGGTCGGCGCGTCGGGCGTCGCTGCCGCTGCGTTGCTTCCGACACGAAGCGATGCGGAGCCCCTCAAGGCAACCGCCACGCAAGTTCCGGTGAAGTTGAGGTGCCCCGACTTTCCGCGATTCCGTGGTCCGTTCCCGATTCTTTCGACTCCCTTTACCCTTTCCGGCGCCGTGGACTTCGAGATCCTTGCGCGAGAGGCGCGGTTCGCCGATTGGTGTGAGAGCCCTGGGATGATCTGGCCGCAGTCGAACGATAGTGTTGATCTGCTGACCCAAGACGAAAAGCTCGAAGGGATGGAGGTGCTTGCCAAGACAACTCAGGGCCTGCAGAAGACAGCGCTGTGTCTCGGTGTACAGGGTAAAGACACCGACGACATGCTCATCTACGCCAAGCACGCCAAGAAGCTGTCGCCCACGGCAATCATCTCGCGACCGCCCGACACCGGCAAGACGCAAGACGACTTGCGACAGTATTGGCGAGCCCTCGCCGCCGTGATCACCGAGCAACCCGTGATGATCCAAACGACCGCTCGCCGCGGCGGCGCTTCGCCCTCGACCGAGTTGCTGATCGAGTTGGCTAAGGAGTTCCCGAACTTCGGTTACGTCAAGGAAGAGTCGAGTCCGGTGATCCCACGCATTCGCGCGCTGCTCGCCTCGCCGTCGATCCGTAGCATCTTCAGCGCTCGGGGCGCTTATGGCTGGTTGTATGAGTCGCGGCTCGGCACGGAAGGCCTCGTCACCGAACGAATCGCCTACGCCGACCTCCTCGCCAAGATTTGGGAATTGATGCGAAGCGGCTCCGATCCCGCGACGCTCAAGGACATGTACAGCAAGCTGACCTTGATGCTCAATCTGTCGCAGACCCATCCAGGCGATTTGCGCGGCTACAGTCTGCATTTGTTGAAGATGCGTGGCGTTTTCCGCACGATGATCTCGCGCGAGTATGGTCCGAATGGCAGCACTCCCGCCAATCCGATCATTCGTGACCTGACACTTTCTCCAGAGGAGATCGCCGAAATTGAGTGGCGTTTCGAGTCACTTAAGCCGTACCTGAAGCCTGGCAAGTTTGACGGCTGATACTAATGACTTTGTGGTTCATCAACACTCTGGCATCGGGAATGAACCATGAAAGCTCTTTCCACGTTTCGTCTGACTCCGGTCGGCGCGGAGTCGTTGTAGGACCAATTGTTGAATCAGAATCAGACGAAAGGAAGGAAATGAGGATGGTGCGAGACATGCTCGTCTTTATTTTGGCCACGATTTCCATGACGGTGACAGTGAGCGCGGACACAATAACTCCTCGCGTCAGTAACGCGGATGGCGCGCGAGGGGCTGAAACGCAAATTCCCCGCAGGTGGGAGCAGTCGCCGATCTACCTGACCGCGAACAACATGTCGATCGCGACGGGCACACCTTCGCTCGTCAATATGTCGCGCGGCTCGACGCACATTCCAGTGTGGTCATTGTCCGGTGGCACGCCTGGGCAGTCTGTCGCTGGCATCGTTGCCGGCCTTCCCCAGGATTGTGTCGCGGTGAAGGTCGAGATCGTCGTGACCTCGACGGACTCGGAGACGAGCCCCGAGTACGAGGATGTTTACCGGGTCCACCTCTCGCAGATGGTGGAGAATGCCCCGTTCACAACCCGCTATCGTCTGGGCAAGCCTGTGCGAACAGCGCTTCCCGCCGCACCGCTTCATACCCGGACGATCGTTCTGGAATCCTACTACGAAGTGGCACCCGACGCGCCCCTGACGGTGCGGATTCAACGGGAGCCTGGCGATACGGGAGACTCGTTCATCCGTCCGACCGGTTTGGCTTTGGTCAAAGTGACGCCCCTGAACGCTCCTGCGGAGCCACGTGTCGTTCAGGACGTGAGCGGCTACAACTCGTGGCCGATGATCCAGGCGATTGGAGAAAAGTTGGTCTGCACCTACAGTCGCGGCACGGCGCATAAGATCGATGAAGACGCCCGCGGCGTTTACGCACGTACGTCCATGGACGGAGGAAAATCGTGGACGGCAGAAACAACTATCGCCAGCACGCCGGGCTACGGCGAGGTCACAGTGGGGAAGGGACTGGATTCCAAGGGAGCAATGCTTCTCTGGGTGCGCCGAATCGGAAAAGAGTGGAACCACGACCTGTACCGCACCACGGACGGGATAATGTTTACGCTGGTGGCGACGCCGAAGCTCGCCGTACAACCCATGCAGATCACCGACGTCTTCGCGGTCCCTGACGTCGGGCTTATGGCCCTGTGGTTCGCAGGAAACTACAGTGACAAAGCCGTTCACTCGTGGGGCATGATGACCAGCAGTGACGACGGCGCAACCTGGACACAGAAAACCATCGAGTCCGACCTGACAAAAGCGGACTGGCCGACCGAGCCCTCCGCGGTCTACCTCGGCGATGGCCGCATTCTTGCCATCGGGCGGACGGAAAGCGGCGGGCAGTCGCAATTCCAGATGGTCTCAACGGACTACGGCGCGACCTGGACTCGCGAGCGGACCAACATCAGCGATATCGCGGCTTCCACGCCAAGCCTGATCCTCGACCCCGAAACCGGTTTGCTGAGCAACTATTATTATGAGCGTGGCAGGGGCATCCTTCGGCGCCGAGTCGTGGATCCAGAAAGCGTGTTCGACCATCCGCTCAGATGGCCTGCGTCCGAGGTCGTCGCCATCGGTAGTGAGATCGCGTTGGATTCGGGCAATGCGAATGCCACCGTGATCAGAGACACCGTGATCAGAGACACCGTGATCAGTGACACCGTGATCAGTGACACCGTGATCGGGGACACGCACTACGTGTCTTTCTACTCCGGCAAGGCTCCTGACACGGCGGTACTGGTATCGAAGGTCTCGGCACCCACGAACGGGAAATCGCGCTTTAGAGCATCTCCTCGTGAAGGGCCGCGAAAATAGGCTCGTTCGAAAAATGAGTGATCGGAATGGCACCAGCCACAGGCGAAGTGCTGTTTCCAGCACAAAACCGGCGGCAAGCGTCTTGCCGCTACAAACAATTCGCATCCCTATTTCTCGAACGATCCTAAGTCGGTGATCGCCGCGATCCGAGATGGAATAGTTGAATTGAATCTGCCTTGTGCTCAACGTTGGCGAGCGACGTAGGCATAGTAGGCGCCACAAATCTCGTTGCCGTCGGGATCGAAAAACGATGTTCTCAACTCAATCGGGCCCTCGGCGAGTTCGACCTCTGCGACGAATGAAGCTTTGTCAGGCTGCGGATTCAGCTTCATTTTACGATCACCCGCCTGCAGGGTCGCCGACGCGATAGGCAATGACTTCCCAGGCACGAATACGCCGTCGGTCACACGGGTTTCTAGAAGACTGTCTGTCAGTTGCAATCCGGACTCTCGAGGCCAACGGCGCAGTTCGATTCTGTACGTTCCCGTCTTCGCGACTTGCAAGTGCCATGTCCCGTTCTTCAATGCGGCGTCGCGGACCTGTCGTTGCTGGTCAACAAATACATCCAGCCATTCACATGCGGTCAACATCATTGGATTCTCCTCGTCGGATCCGATGATCACGCGCTGAGGAGTCATCACATCGTCTTTGACGCCGTCCCACCACTGGTCCAGGTGAGCACGCATTTTTGAAACGACATCGGGGTGATTGGCGGCGACATCATGGTCCTGGTGCGGATCACTGTCGAGGTCAAACAGCATGCGGTCTTCAAGCAACCGCCAGCGTTTCCATAGCACTCCTGCGCCATTACGTCTTGGAATCGCCGGGCTGCCGCGGGTGTAGGTCACCTGGAATCCCGGCATGCGGCTGTAGTTGATGACCAGCATCCGATCTTCCAGGCTGTCCCTTTCGCCACGCAGTATGGGTGCCAGGCTCTGGCCATCGAGTTCGTCGGGAACACCGGCGACTCCGGCCAAGTCGGCAAGCGTTGGCATCAAGTCTTGAACATGAGACAACTCGGCGACGTCACGTGGCTCGCCGAGCGAACCGGCCGGCCAGCGGATAAAACAGGGGACACGGTGTCCGCCTTCCCACAGTTGAGTCTTCTTGCCGCGCATCCCCGCGTTGTAGTAGTCCTGCCCCATCGTGCTGCCGTTGTCTGTCAGGAAGACGACAATCGTGTTGTCGAAAACATCGGACTGCTTCAGTCGCTCATCCAGCTTGCCGACGTTCTCATCGATGTTGGCTCCCATCGCCAGGAAACTGATCAGGTCTTCCCGTTGCAAATTGTTCAGACGCTCGACCACCTCGGGATTCTCTCGAATCGCCTGACGAATCGGCTCACGAAACTTGTCCGGAACGAACCATGGCCAGTGGGCGGCGTTCAGCGCGATGTAAGCAAAGAACGGGCGTTCATCCTCTTTGGCAATCCACGCCGCGGCTTCGTCGAAAAAGATGTCGGTGCAATACCCTTGATACTTCTTGCGTTTTCCGTTGTGAATGTACGTGTCATCGAAGTAGTCGTTGTCCCAAAAGTCCGGAACGCTGTTGATGTGCGAAGAGGGAAACCACAACGCTTCGTCAAAGCCACGATTCTCCGGCCGAAACGGATAGTTGTCACCAAGGTGCCACTTGCCAAAGATCCCCGTCCGGTATCCCGCGTCCTGAAACAGGTTGGCGATCGTCTTCACATCCGCTTTCAACAATGTTCGACCGCTGCTGACATTACTCGCACCATTGCGAAACGCATCCAGCCCCGTCATCAACTGGCCGCGTGTCGGCGTACACATCGGCGCAACATGAAAATCCGTCAGCCGAATTCCGTCGCGCGCGATCTTGTCGATGTTCGGTGTCTGCGTGACCGGATTTCCGTGACAGGAAAACTCCCCATACCCTTGGTCATCAGTCATGATGACGATCACGTTAGGGCGATCCGCAAGGGCGGTTGAGGCGACGACCAGCAAAATGGCCATTAGGGAAAGCGAGAACTTCATCATTGTTTCGTGCGTTTTTTGTATCTAGGTTTGGTGGGGCATCTATCTTGAGTTCGGTGAGGCTCAAGCCACTGCTGTAAACATCTCTGATGGTTGTTTTGTGTTGGCGGTTACTCGGTATATCGACGTGCTTGGGCCAGGGCGAACGTTACATTATGGCCAGCAGCAAGCCTTCAAGCTACCAGGTGATTGCTGCTGCGATCACTAATATCGAGCACTTTGCTTGCACACCTGCTGCGTTTGCTCCTATGCTGAACTTGACAGATGTCACATTTTGTGACATCCTGTTAGGAGTACTCGTGTAGAGGTAATCCATGCACATCATCGCTCGGCCTGCGATCGATAACGCAAAACGCCGCCATCCGCAATGCAGTAATTGGCTGGATAACTGGTGGAGAACAGCGAGTCAGGTGAACTGGCGAAACCTTCATGAAGTGCGGCAGGACTATCCGTCGGCGGATCAGGTCGGTCAATGCCTGGTGTTCGACGCGACGGGCGCGAGACGGTTGATTTGTAACGTGCATTATGCGAGCGACGCGCGCCAAGGAACACTCTATGTTCGGTACTTCCTGACGCACGCCGAATACGACCGCGACGATTGGAAAGATATTTGCTGTTAACCGAGGCTGTCATGTCCACAACCTACGAAACGTTGCTTCAGGAGTTTGTTCCCCGTCCGATTTCTTCCCAGCGAGCTTACCGGCGGACGTTGAAGCAGATTGACGGTCTGATCCGCAAAGCCAAGCGGAGCCGCGCCGAGGACGACCTGCTGGAACTGCTATCCACGCTCGTCGAACAGTATGAGATCCGGCAAGGCCACACGACTCCCGAACTCTCACCGAGAGACCGTCTCGCGGGTTTGATCGAGGCCCATGGGCTGACGCAAACCGAGTTGTCTCGAGCTTCCCAAGTCCCCCGCACCACGATCAACGAAATCCTCGCTGGCCGCCGCAGCATCAGCAAAGCCAACGCGCTGCGTTTGGCCAACTACTTCGGCGTGCCGACAGAAGAGTTTCTTGCGGAGTGACCGAAGCGAAGCCGGGTTGTGGCAAACTGGTACGCGGCTCGCATCAAACTCTATGTCCTTCACGCACATCCGGAATTTGTCATCGCGACGCCGCTGCGGATGGTGGTTGACTCACCAAAGCCCGTTGAACTTCGACCACGCGGGCGGCTTGGATGGCGTTCATTTTCATGTAGCGATGGCAGCCGGATTCGTC
>JACKHN010000013.1 GCA_020638975.1 Planctomycetaceae bacterium | reverse complement strand
CCCTAGGATTGATGGGCGTGGTCATCGCGACGGCGGTCGCCAACGCGCTCACGCTGACATTGATCTACTATCTGAGCTGGCTGAATGGAATGCACTGGGATCGTGGCGTAATCTTCACCAGCTTCTTACCGCTCGCGCTGTGCCTGGGCGGGTGGCAAGCCGTTGCCGTCACCAGCCTCGCTTGTTTTATCGCCTACCGCGAAGGCTGGTTACTTGACGCCTCCGAAAAGACAGAACTCATGGGCAGTGTCACCGCAATGATTCAACGTAGCCGGACGGCGCTCGGGATGAGCATGCCGGCTTCAACGTAAGGGAGTTTTTACCATGCTTCACAAAGAACGAACTCTTACACAGCGTCTCGATCGAGGTCCACTGCGGACCATGTTCGTGATCACGAGCATGCCAGTGGGCGGCGCGGAAACGCTGCTGGTCAATCTCATGCGACGATTGGACCGAGAACTCGTTGCGCCCGAACTGTGTTGCTTGAAAGAGATGGGCCCGTTGGGTGAAGTCGCTGCGAACGAAGTGACCGTTCACGCCGGTTTGATCCGCACGAAGTATGACCATCGTATCTTGGCTCGTATGCGAAAGCTGCTTGACGAGCGACGTATCGACGCAGTCGTTACTGTCGGAGCGGGAGACAAGATGTTCTGGGGTCGGCTGGCCGCTTGGATGGAAGGTGTGCCGGTGATCTTGTCGGCGCTACATTCGACCGGTTGGCCCGATCGCGTGGGGCGTTTGAATCGCCTGCTCACGCCGATGACGGACGGCTTTATCGCTGTGGCCGCGAATCACGGTCGCCACATGATCGAGACTGAACGATTTCCTACAGAGAAGGTGACGGTGATTCCGAACGGCGTGGATACGTATCGCTTTCGTTCATTGCCCGACAGCGGGCTTGCCGTGAAGACAAAGTTAGGCATCCCGCCCGCCGCACCAGTGTGCGGCATCGTAGCGGCACTACGCCCCGAAAAGAACCACACGCTGTTCCTGCGAGCTGCGGCGTTGGCCGCCAAGCAACGCCCGGATGCTCATTTCATCATCGTTGGCGATGGACCCGAGCGAGCAAGGCTGGAGAAGGTCGCGATGGAAGCAGGTGTAGCCAGCTGCACGCACTTCGTCGGATCACGATCGGACATCCCACAAGTGCTCTCGGCATTCGACGTGTTTGCGCTGACCTCTCACAATGAAGCGAATCCCGTTTCGATTCTGGAGGCAATGGCTTGCGAGATCCCCGTTGTATCGACTCGCGTTGGTTCCGTCGCCGAATCGGTCGCGGCAGGCAGCACGGGATATCTCGTCGAACCCGGCGACGCAAAGGCATTGGCAGAGCACTGGGTCAACCTGTTCACGGATCCGGCTCTGGCTCGATCACTGGGTTCGGCGGGACGAACGACCGTCGAAGCCAACTGGTCACTTGATCGCATGGTCAAAGGCTACGAGCGATTGATTTGCGACACTTATGATCGGAAGTGTCCGTCGGTTGGCTTCGGCGATGCGGCATCCGAGACCGTGATGAATCGTTCGGTCGCTGAGTAGTCTTCGCCGAGCGTTGATCGAACTACGCGCCGGCGAGTTCCCACACAACCGCTTTGCCATGACCGGCAGCGTAGATCTTGCTACCGTCGTCGTTCAGCACGAGATCATGAACGTGCATCGGGGCCTTGTCTTGCTTGATCAGCTTGCTGGCGGCAAGGTCGAAGAACTTGATAAACCCCGCGTTATCTCCGCCAGCTGCGAGCAACCATTGGTCTTGCGGAGCAAAAGCCAATCGCTCGACGAGCCCGTTGTATTCGTCGCCGGCAAACTCGTGCGTCCGCTCGCCCTTCTGCCAATCGAATACTTCGACGCGTGCCAAGCCGCCGAGATGATCGATATTGCCGACTTGCCCCATGCCACCAACGGCCAGCAACCGTGAGTCGGATGAAAATGCCAGCGATCGCACACCACCAATCGAATGGATTCTGGCTTTCGGGTCCCAGGTGTACATGATCGGCGTTTCCAGCACGGCCAATTGCCGACCATTCGCCAAGTCCCACACGATGTTTTTACCGACGCGATCGCCGGTTGCGATGTATCGACCATTCGGTGACACAGCACAGGCATAGAGCATCGACGGAAAATGATGCGGCGTTCGTGAATCGTGACCGTATAAATCGCGAACCAGCTCGCCGCTGTTGGCATCCCAGATTCGACAAACCATGTCGTCGGCAACACTGACCACGTACTTTCCATCGGGCGTGGCAGCGACGCTTCTAATCCAACGCGTGTGCGCGTGGATGGATCGGATCGCTTGCTTGGTTTCCGTGTTCCACCAGATCAACCTCCCATCGTATCCGCCCGACACAAGAAATTTTCCCGCCAGCACGACGCCGGTGACATAGCTCTCGTGCCCAGAGTATTCAACGACTTCCGGCTTGTCGGCCATAACATCGAAGTCGTGGACCTTGAAGTCGGACGCGCCGACGAACAAGCGGCTGGAGTCTGGTTGTTGCGCGAGGGCGAACAAGATGCCAGGACGATTGACTTCCTTGACGACTTTCAGGTTGTTCGGGTCGTTTGCAATCATTTGGCTACCGCTCAGGCGATGACATCTTTCAAGGGGTGAGTGCCCGGCTCCGTCAACGGCACGGGACGGACGCCGACGTAGTACTCCTTCTCGTGGTCGATGCCCAGTGCATGGAAGATGGTCGCGAACAATTCGGCCGCCCCAATTTCGCCGTCGGCAACCGTTTGCCCATCTTCGTCGGACTTGCCATACACCGAACCGCCTTTGATGCCGCAACCGGTCAGCGATACGCTCCACGCGGATGCGAAGTGATCGCGGCCAAGACTCGCATTGATGCTGGGAGTGCGGCCAAACTCGGACATCGTGATGACGAGCGTGTTGTCAAGCAATCCGCGTTGCTCTAGATCGTCCAACAATCCCGACATGACGTGATCGAGTTCTGTGACCAACTCCAAATGTGTCTCGAAGTTCTGACCATGGCTGTCCCACCACGCTCGAGATACCTTCACGAACGGCGTACCGGCTTCGATCAGTCGTCGAGCCACTAGCGTTTGTTCGCCGAAGAGCGTGGGCCCATACAGATCGCGGATTGCTTGCGGCTCGCCAGAGATATCAAACAACTGTTCGCTCGACATCAAGCCTCGCACGCGAGCATACGCCTCGTTGTGGCTGCCCAGCGAACTGGACTTGCGGCCTTGCGCGAATCGGTTGCTGAGTAATTCTCGCAAGTCGGCACGAGTCTGGTGATCGACGGCTTCGATGCCGGGCGGCAACGAAAGGTCAGCCGGTTTCGATTCCGTGGTTAGAAACATCGGCGCGTATCTCGCGCCAAGAAATCCTGATTGTCCCGTCCCGCCGCTGCGACCTTCGGTTGCGGTGTAGAACGCGACATAGTCCGGCACCGCACTGTCGATCTGTCCCATCTCACGAGCGATCATCGCGCCGAGATCCGGCAGTTGAAGTGCCGATTCATCACGCCGACCGAGATGCATCAGCGTGGCTCCGCCTCCGTGGTCGCCGATCTTTGTGTTCAGCGAACGAATGATTGCGGTGTTCTGCAACCGCTGCGACATCTTGGGCATTAGTTCCGAGATGTGAATACCAGGCACGTTCGTCTGGATCGCTCGATAAGGTCCGCCCGTCGGGCGACCGGGCTTGGGGTCCCAAGTTTCCAGCTGGCTTGCTCCACCCGCCAACCAAAACAAGATCACTCGCTTGTCTTGCCGCTTCAACTCCTCCGCGACAGCGGGAGCTTGTAAGGCGTCCAAGACGGTCATATCCGCCGCCGTGAGAACCGCAGTGCTAGCCAGAGTGCTACCAAGGAAGGATCGGCGGTTGATGATTTGTTTCATGAGACCCGAGACCTACTTCAGTGATCAATGAAAGTGATGCTTTTCAACAGAATTCTAGCGACCAACGGGAGCGGGTACTGTTCAGCCGAGCGATAGCTCGCATTGGCTGCGGCCCTGCCGCTTAGTAATTGAATCGGACTTCGTTCGTGGTCAGTAACGCCCACACCAATTGTTGGGCCGCGATCAAGCGATTGTCTTGGTACTGTTTTAGGTACTCGCCTAGCACTTCGGCTTCGTCCACCGTCGTCGGTCGCGCGAAGACGTTCCACACCGCGACATCCACAAGTTGATTTGGGTCTTCGATGGACTTCAGCATTCCAACCAACGAGTCGCCGCCATCGCGTAGGAACTCGCTCGAGATCCGTTGGTTGTTGTTGAACAACAGGGCCTCGGTCACACTGACCTGAAAGCCTTCGCTCGGAGGATCGATCATCCGAGCGAAGCCACTTGCACTGTTCTCGACCTGCTCGATTCGCTTCTCGAAGTCTTCGCTCGTCGTATCGGCAGGGAACCAAGTTGGACTCATGCTGGCCAGTCGCAGGGAGGTTGCGTACTGAGCAGGTGTCAGCGGGCGGATCGTCGCCACCGCAAACAGATCTGGCGCCGGATCGCTTGCGCCTTCCCAACGGCTGGATCTTGAATAGGCATCGCTCAGCACCAGCCCACGGATCAAACGACGAAGATCGTAGTCATGTTTTACCAAATCGCGTGCCAGCCAATCCAGTAACTCGGGATGGCTCGCCGGATTCTCGGGATGCATCTGGTCGACCGGCGCGACAAGACCGCGACCGAACAGTCGATACCAAACACGATTCACGATCGAACGCGAGAAGTAGATGTCTTCGTCTTCTTCAAGTGCGACGCTGGCGAGTTGTGCACGACGGCTGAACGAAGGGGCAGGCGGCGGCTGTTTGTTCTTCTTCAGCTCTTCGAGTTGATTCTTCTCCTCTTTCTTCTCTTCATCCGAGGGCTCGACGGCATCCGGCTCGGCCAAGACCGTTCCCGTCAGGAACATCAACGGAGCGACTTTCTCTTCACCGTCGGTCGTCTGAAACTTAACAAGTCCATAGTCTCGCTCGCCGAGGAAATCGCCGTTCTCGTAAGTGCGGTTGAAAAACGACTTCATGCCAAAGAAATGCGACTGAGTCCACTCGCTGACCAAGGGATGATCGTGACACTGGGCACAGCTGACGTTGACGCCAAAGAAGATGACGCTGGTGTCATTCGCGAGCCGATCAAGGTCCTTCACTCGCGATTTCAGAAACTGGTCGGCACCCGACTCCGCATCCGCGGCCAGCAACTCGCGAAACACCTGATCCCACGGTCGATTGTCGGCCGCTGCGGGGCGAAGGTACTTCAATAGATCACCACTACCGCTTGGCATAAGCATCGCGTTCAACTCGTTGGCGTGATGCCGCGGAAAGCCGGGAGACGTGATCAACCGGTCGACCATCGCGACGCGTTTGTTCACATCGGTCGAAGCGATAAACTGCTTGGCTTCCTCCGCCGTCGGAATTCGTCCCACCAGATCAAGCATCGTCCGCCGCAACAGATTGGCTTCGTCGGCCTGCGGAGCCGGTGCGACGCCCACCGCGTTTAGTCGCAGATCGATAAAGTGATCAACAATTTCGTGGATCTCTTGGTTGGCGAGTTCAGGACTGCTGTCGGCATAGACCGGCAACGTCATGCCCAGGAGGCAACAAACAATCACCACGATGTGCGGAGAGGATCGCATCAGATCGGTGTGCTCTTATTCGAGGCGGGAGCAGTTGCCGGTACGAAGCTTCGCCTAGCACTGCTGTCACATTGACGTCGATTGATATGTTACTCGATGTGCGTGCCTCAATCCAGCGCAGTGTGGCTGGTATCGATTCTTTGGCCACCAGAAAAAATAACTTCGTCATTTCAATCGTAGGGTCCGCTGTGCGGACCAGGAACCCGCGAGGTCCGCACAGCGGACCCTACATAAAAGTTGATCAGCTGGCGCGCAGACAACCTCGGAAACCGCCACAAGTCTTGGAGCGACAAACGCTTACTCGGGATAGAGCGCCGTTGACAAGTAGCGTTCGCCGATGTCTGGCAGAACGACGACGATCAACTTGCCAGCGTTCTCGGGACGCTTAGCAACTTCGATCGCAGCCCAAGCCGCAGCACCGCTGCTGATGCCGCACATCAAACCTTCGCGGCTGGCCATCTTGCGAGCCGTGTCGGCAGCGTCCTCGTCTTTGACTTGAACGACTTCGTCAATGATGTCGACGTTCAACACACCAGGGATAAAGCCAGCGCCGATACCCTGGATCGTGTGTTTGCCAGGCTTCAGATCTTCGCCCGCTTTGCGTTGCGTGATGACAGGACTGTTCACGGGTTCGATCGCGATGGAGCGAATCTTTGGGTTCTTCGCTTTCAAAACTTCGGAAACACCCGTGATCGTTCCGCCAGTCCCAACGCCGGCTATAAAGATGTCGACCTTGCCATCCGTGTCGCGCCAGATCTCCTCGGCAGTTGTTTGGCGATGGACTTCAGGATTGGCCGGGTTCTCGAATTGTTGTGGGACGAAGTAGTTCGAATTCTCGGCTGCCATCTGTTCGGCCTTGCGTACCGCGCCGGGCATACCTTCCGCCGCCGGAGTCAGCACCAATTCGGCACCCAACGCTTTCAACATCCGTCGTCGTTCGAGCGACATGCTTTCCGGCATGGTGACCATCAGTTTGTAGCCTCGGGCCGCGCACACGTAGGCCAAGCCAATCCCGGTGTTACCGCTGGTCGGTTCGATGATGACGGTGTTCTCGTTGATCTTGCCATCCCGCTCGGCGGCATCAATCATGGCACGACCGATTCGGTCTTTAACGCTCCACAGCGGATTCATGTTCTCGACTTTGACGACGACCGTGCCGACACAGCCATCGACGATGCGGCGCAACTTGACGAGCGGTGTATTGCCAATGCACTGGGTGATATCTTCGTAGATTCCGCTCTTGGTTGCCGTAGACATTTCGTTTCCTCTCAAGATGTGAGTAGTCTTCGATAAAAGCCCATGCTTTAAGCACGTAGGCTGTGTTGAACAATTTCAAGCCGGAATATAACAGTGAATGCAAAGACGGGTCAACGCGCTGTGATGCTCGGTAGTGGTACACATTACCGTAGGTTGGGCACTCCTGCCCGACAAGATACGGCCACTCCTGCCCGACAAAAGACGGCCAAGAGTGGCCGTCCTACTTTCGGGAATCGCAAACTTTGCCGCTACCTAAGCCTAGAGGCTCTTCAGGTACTCAACTAAGTCGCTCAACTGACTCGACGATAGCGACGCCTCTCCGGCGACCTTCTCCGGAGCGTGCTCGTCGGTCAGAACTTCCTCCAGGGACTTTGCCCGTCCATCGTGAAGGAACCGAACTTTTCGATAGACTCCTCGCAGCGATGGCGTGTTGAATCCGTCATACCGATCTTCGTCCGAGCCGAGTCCGACATCGTGAATCTTGCCATCCGTGAAGTACTCGCCGCTATGGCAGTTCGCACAGGCAGCGTGACGACTCTCGAAGACTTGCTTTCCGCGAAGGGCCGCATCGGAGAAGGAACCGTCCGAGTTGCGGAACGGGCTCTGCGGTGGCGCGAGCGAATTCAAATAGGCGATGACGGCTCGTGTATCCTCGTCGCTGATGCCACGACCTTGCATCGTCGTGGTAAACGATTTGCTCATCGCGTCGTGCAAATCGGTTTGCCAACCATGCCAAGTCCAAGGGCCTGTTTCATGTACGTGATAGAGCGGAAGGACGGTCTTCATCGTGAGCTGGCTGCCGTCGTTCATTGTGTCCATCGCTTTGGAATTGACGCCTCCGTTGTAATGGCAACTGTGGCAGCTATACCACTGATCGAGGCTCCTTCGCCCGTCATAAAAGATCTCCATGCCACGCCGCGCTAACGAAGACTCCGGCGCGGACCCCAACGAAATCTCGCGAATCAGCTTTCGCGATTCGATGTCGACTTCTTGCACACAGCCTTTCAGATGATTTGCCACGAAGGCAGTTCGATCATCGGCCGCAAGCACAATTCCCATCGGTCGACCGCCGACATCAATTCGATAGAACAAGTCGTTGTCCGCAAGTAAACTTCGATCAATCAAATCTCCGGGACCGCCGACTCCGACGAACGGCAGATCGGGTTGTCGATAGACGAGCAACTCGTGCGTGCCCGATGCGGTTACGACAAGCCGTCGCTCGTCGCTGCTCATCGCGATCCCATGCGGATCGGCAACGGCCATACGCGGCACATCCAGCGAGATCGCTTCTCGATACGCGGGACCATCCAGTCGCACGCGGCCAATGCGACTCGCCAATACCCACCCCAACCGAATGTTGCTCGGGTTAATCGGATTGCTGCGATACACCATCCACGGAAAATACGCGTACTGACCATCGGCGGAACACAGCATATGGCCGATATTGATGCCGCCGATTAGTCCCTCTTCATACAAATGCTCGCCGCTCTTGATATCGACAACGACGATCTTGTTCTCGCCGCTGCAACCAACGGCGAGTCGCGTGCCGTCGGGCGCGACAGTTAGGTAGCGAGGCCACTTGCCGACGGCGATGCGCCGCAAGAGTTCTGCCTTCGCGAGATCGATCTCTGCCACCTCGCTCGACGCGGTCAAACCAACGTAAGCTTGTCGACCATCCGGCGAGATGGCGATTCCCACCGGCTCGAAGCCGACTTGAATGACCGCTTTCTTTCGCAGACTGCCTTGCTGCACTTCGATCAGCACAAGTTCGCCGCTGTATGAGCAAGAGACCAGCAGATGCTGGCCATCGAGACAGCGTACGATGCTCGCCGGATGCTCGCCGCAAGTCAGTTCGTCGAGGACATTTCCGCTCTTCGCCTCGATCAACGAGACCGTGTTCGACGTCTCGTTTGCGGTCGCGATCCAGTTTCCATTGCCGCCCAGAACCAAGTCGACAGGCGAGCGATGTACAACCGATTGCTTGGGCGGGGACTTCTCGTCGTTCGCCGCTGCTGCCGCCAGCGGCAGGCTGAGGGAAAACACGGAAACGAGAATTAATACGCTAATACGAGTGGCCGACGGACGCGACATTTTCTCGGAACCTTGGAAATCGTGATTGATTGACACTTGTCGTCTCTCAAATTTGGATAATAAACCAGAATGATAGCACGTGATCTCTAGAACGGTGAAATAGCATACCGACGTCTTGAAGCCTCGACTGTAAGAATGGATACTAATTGGCTGTCGGACGTCAACATGGAATGGTTCCTGTTGCCGCTGACTCCCACATGTGATGACCGCTCTGTGAAGATTAGACCAGTTGGCATTCAACTCAGAGGCGGTTCCTTCCAACAGTTTCCTCCCCCCGATTTTGTCTCAAGGAGTGTTCGATGAGAAGCCTGAAGTATGTCGCGATGTTGACGGTATTGTTTGCGAGCGTCTCGGTTGTTTCCGCTGAGGAGATCAAGAGTGGTCTTCAAGCCGGCGATTTGATCGATGCGTTTTATGTGACCAAGTTGGCGGGTGCTGAAGACGATGGCGTCAAGACCGGCGCTAACCTGTGCTACCGCTGCAAGAACGGTGGTCGCCCACAAGTGATGGTGTTCACCCGCTCGTCGGACGAGCAAGTTGTGAAGTTGGTTCAGAAGCTGGACGCAGCTCTCGCTGAGAACAGCAGCAAGCAACTGCGCGCGTTCGTGAACGTCATGGGCGAAGACAAGTCAGCCGCTTCGAAGGAAGCCCAGAAGTTGGCATCCTCCAGCAAGGCGAAGGAAGTTCCTTTCGTCGTGCCCAATGAAGTCGAGAACGGTCCAGGCAATTACGGCTTGAACGCCAAAGCCGCCGTCACGATCATCATGGCCGAAGGCGGCAAGGTCAAAGCGAATCACGCCTTTGCTTCGGCATCGGACGTCGCCGTCGATTCGGTGATCGCTGACTTGGCAAAGATTCTTAACTAGGATCTCGCCAAAGTAGTTTTCGATGAAGCCGCAGTGTTGATCCATTCAGCACTGCGGCTTTTCTACGCGCGGGAGGTACTCTCCACCGGGTCATCTTTTTGCCCGCACATGTTTTTGCCCAGTTCTTACGAATCCTCCGACGCGAGCAACTGCTTCACCAGGGGCGTGATGTGCTCTTCGTAGTTAAAGCCGCTCGGACCATAAGCTTCTTCGTCGTTGTTAAACACCGTATGAAGCTTGCCGTCGCGATCGTAGACGACAGCAGCGGGAATGGATGCCGTATTGATCTCTTTGTAAACAGCCTGATCGGCGTTACTCGAAATGAAATTCTGCATCGTCGCCTGCCTGGACGTTAGGAATTTCATAACGCCCGGTTTGATCTCCTCCGAGATATCGACATCGCCGCCGTAGTGATCAACATTCAGCGAAGCACAGGCGACTTGGGGTTGAAGCTCATTGTGCAACTGCACGAAGTGAGGGAACTCCCTCACACACTCCAGACACGAGTTCGACCAAATATCAAGCACGACAACCTTGCCCTGCTGGCTGGCAACCCACTCCTGAACTTCTTTCCAACTTTTGATGTCGGCTGACACTTCGGGAGCAATAGGCTCGGTCGATTTCGCCACCGCCGAGTCGGCAACGGCGATCGCTTTGGAATTGGGAGCGGATTCGTTCGACGAGTTCCCGCACCCGACGACTGACACAGCGAGTAACGCCCTGCCGATCCAATGAACAATACGCATGAAGGTTTTCCTGTGGATGTGAAGCTAGGCAAGCAGTTCGCTAATGGGCGAAGCCGCAGGGTCCGCAATCGGCATCTCGCGGCCATCGACATCGAACGTACCGCTCGAATCGACACCAACCGCCTGCATGTAAGTATGGAACAGGTGTCCATGATCCACTTCACGATCGGCAACAGCCGTTCCGTTGTCGTTCGTTTTACCGATCACAGCACCCGGTTGAATCTTAGCTCCGCCCAAGCAAATCGACCATGCGGTGCCCCAATGATCACGGCCATAATTCTGATTGATATTCGGCGTGCGTCCGAATTCCGACAGCACCACGATCAACGTGCTTTCCAGCATGCCGCGATCGGCGAGATCGGCGACCAGCGTCGCGAACGGGGAATCAAATTCACCAACCTGTTCGATGTGAAAATTAAAGTTCTCGTTGTGAGTGTCGTAGTTGGAGTGAGTGACTTGCACGAACGTGACACCACTATCGAGCAACCGCCTCGCGAGCAAACAGTGCCGCCCAAAGTCATGCGAGCCATATCGATCGTGATCTTGCTGCGGCTCCTTCGTAATGTCGAAGATTTCGCGCCGTTTCATCAGCTCCAACGCTTGTTCATAGTTGGCCGTGTAAGCATCGGTCATCGCGGTTCGACGTCGCATCGCGAAACGATCGTTCACCTGTCGGCGAAACGCTTGTCTGGCAAGTTCTGACTGTTCGCTGATCGACGCGGGTCGTTCCGTATTCTGTGGCGGCTTGCCATCACCGAGCGAAATGCTGGAGTACTTGGGGCCGAGGTAGGCCGAGTCGCTACCGCGCCCGCCGCTGCCGCCGGGAGTGATGACGATGTGACCGGGCAAGGAACTCGTTGCGGGCGACAGCGCCTTCGCCGCAACAGCACCCAGGCGTGGGTAGTCGGCGGCAGGCGTTTGGCGTCGACCCGTGAACATGGCATAGCCACCTTTACCGTGATCGTTCTCCTTCGTGTTGATGCTGCGAACCAACGACAAATGCTTCATCTGCTTCGCCGTTTCGGGCAACAACTCGCAAATATGAATGCCTGGCACAGCAGTAGGAATCGCTCGAAACGGGCCGCCCGTGTCGGTTCCCGGCTTAGGATCCCAACTTTCCAATTGGCTCAATCCGCCCGCCATGTTGACGACGAGAACACGCTTTTGATCCTTGACCAGCTGAGTCGCGGAAGCCGGCGCGGCCAAAACGCCGAGCCCGCCGACAACCGCTCCAGCCCCAGCAGCAACTCCGCCGAGGAACTGTCGCCTGGCAATGACGTGTTCATCCGTCCCGCACGCGTAGGAGCACTTCATGTCAATCCCTTTACTTTATGGCGTGGTGGCTAATAGCTAAAGCGAAACTCGGCTGACGTGAGCAACGCCCATGTCATTTCTTTGATCGTGTTCAGCTTGTCTTCGGGTCGTGATTGCAGGTAGGCCGCGACGCTGGTGATCTCTTCTTCCGTCGGTCGACGCGACAACAAGCTGATATACATCTCCTCGGCGATTGCTGGCGGCTCTGCCAGCTTGTTCAGCCGCGCCGTCAGGTTATTGCCGCTCGGGTTCAGCCACGATTGTACGACGCTGCCGTTGGCAAAGAACAACGCTTGATCCACCGTAGCGAAGAAGTCGCTCTGCGGTTGTCCGTCGCCGTGGCCGAACAGTTTCACGAAGGTAGCGATGTTGCCTTTCACCTTCTCGTAGACATAAGCTTCCATCAGCTTATTGCGCTCCGCAAGTCGAGCCGGATCGGCTGGCTTATCAGGTTCGAGCGGCAGTGTCTTGTTCGCTTCCGCTTCGCCAGCGGCACGTTGATTCTCGAGGACGCCCGTTGCCTCCATCACCGACCACGCCATCTGTTCAGGCGACAGATGCTCGAGTCGATTCGCGGAGAAACGCTTACCCCATTGATCTCGCATGACTTCGTACAACTGGGTCACCGTGGCTTTATCCGCCGCGACCTGTTCGGCATGCGCGACGGCGAGGATCGCTTCGGCGGCTTGCAGTTCGTCGTCCGCGAGTTGCTTGGCGCGAGCAGCAGATCGTTCGTTCTGCCGGGCTGTTGCTAGTCGAGGTTCCACTTCACGCACTTTGGCTCGGGCCGCGTCGAATCGCAGCTTGATCGCCTCGGCAGCTTGTTTCGCCGCACTCAATGCATCAGCTGACTTCTGTGCCGGTGGTGTCTTGTCGGCGACCGCCTTTGTCGCAGCAGCAAGTTCCCCCGCCAACTTATCGGCTCGGGCCTGCAGCTTGGTCGCGATATCGACAAGCTCCGCTTCTTTCAATTTGTCGGCAGCTTCCTTGGTGGTGGCGGCAAGCGGAGCGATCGTGTTGAACGCTGATTGCGTTGACGCTTGCAAAGCTTGAGCGTCGGCCAACGCTTTCGCGCCTGCATCCGCAGCCTTTCGCGTGGTTCCGATCGCTGTGTTGGCGGTCGTTAACTCGTCGTAGATCGGATTCACCGCAGCACGCGCGGTGTTGAATTCCTCTTCCGTCGCACGAATCGCCTTTTCTGCTTCCGTGACTTGAATCGCCAGCTCTTCCGCGCGCGAACGCAGCGAGGCGATCTGTGGTTCAATTGTCTTCGCCTGCTCGGCGACGGAATCGGGAGCGTCGAGTGACCGTTGGTAAGTTGCGCTCAATGCGAGTTCCCGCAGGAAAGCTTTCATGTCGTATTTCATCGCGACGAACTGATCACCCAGTAATTCCAACAACTCTGGATGCGAAGGCGGATTGTCGGCATGATGCAAGTCGACGGGTTCGACCAACCCGCGGCCCATCATATGAGCCCACAGGCGATTGGCAATGTTCTTGTTGAATTGCGTGTTGGTGCCGTTCGTTGCCAATGCCGCCAACTGTTCACGTCGACTGAACTTTGGCACGGGACGCACCTTGTCCGCTGGCGCGACGTCGTACTCCTCGCCCTTCGGAAAGAACGGCTCATCGATTTCAAAGGAGGTCGGCAAACGGGGAAACGTCTTGTCGCTCTCGCTGGTGAACACCGAGGTGAACGACACGTCACCCTCTGCTTTCTCGGCGTAGAACACCTTCTTGTCTTTATCAGTGAACAATACGCCTCGATTCAGGAACGCATAGATGCCGTAGTAATCTGACTGATAGTAGCTGGAGATGAGTGGATGGTCGTGGCACTGTGCACATTGAAGATCCATACCGAAGAAGATGCGTCCGACATCGCGAGTGATGCCGTTCACTTCGGTATCGCGTGCGAAGTAGAAAGCGGCTGCCGCTCGATTCTTCTCGTCAGTACCATCGGCGGCAAGGATCTCGCGACACAATTCGTCCCAAGGCTTGTTCTGTGAAACGGAATCGTACAAGTACTTCTGCCAGTCCACATGCTTCACATGTTTCTCGGCCCGCCGTTCCATCAACATCACATCGATCGCGCTGGCCATGTGTCGGCTGAATCGTGGACTCTCGAGCAATCGATTGATCGTCTGTTCGCGTTTGTCCGCCGTCGCGTCGTCCAAGAACTGGCGAGTCACTTCGCTCGGCGGGATGGAGCCTGTTAAATCCAAGTACAGTCGCCGGAGGAATTCACCGTCGCTGGCGATCGGAGCGACGATACCTAAGTTTGCCTCGGCGATCATCCGATCGATCGTCGCGTGAAGCGGCACTTCGTCAGCCCGCGCGAGTCCCGCGAGCGGCAAGACAGAGGCGAAGGCGAGCACTACAAGTGGGAGAGGCTTAACCATGGGGCAACTTTCGTCGCACAAGGCGGCTGAGGCCGAGCAATCGCAATAAGGCGGGAATGAATACGGTAGGCGGCGCAGCAAGGTGAGAGTTATCGAACCCACATCGATTGAGTCGACAAATCACCCATCAACGCCGGCCAATATGTTAAACCGGCAGACGCTAGCTGGTCAAGCTTGATCCCGTCGCCAGCGGGGCGATTCATTTATTGAAGTTGCACAAAATGTACGACGGGCCTCCGAGCCCGTCGAATAAGGACTTAGATTCATCGACGGGCTCGGAGGCCCGTCGTACAAACCTCTCAGTTTGAAAAACTGAGAAGGTCCTGCCGTCTCCACCGGAAACTCCTCCCGTCGCGGTTCGTCGTCGCTAGTTCGTCTACTCGGGTGCCACAGCGGACGTCGCGTTAAACTCGTGGACAACCTTGCCATGGACATCGTGATGCCGGAACGCGATCGTTGGGGAGTCCTTGGGCTTTGTCACCGAGACGCTTAGAAAACCTCCTTTGACTCGCAGGAACGGTTGCCAGTCGGGCTGTTCTGGATTGCCGCCGGCATGCTTGTCGCTGGCCGGTCCGCAAGAGAACTCGCGCAATCCGGATGCGGGATCGACGGACATGTACTGCCAATGCCGATCGCCGCAGCAAGTGTAGAAGTTCTTGAGCTGGCTGGACTTGGTCCAGGAACGAAACAAGTTGCCCTCGTAGGTGAATGAATCGTTGGCATGATTATCATTCTTGCCCTTATCACGATCGGGACCAACGATCGGCGTCGGGCTGATCAGCACGCGAAACTCCGCATCGCTTTGCTGGATCGTGCGTTGCAACCACGCCAGTTGTTCGGCACCCCAGATCGTCTTGTCCGGTCCGTCGTCAGCCGTGTTAGGCGAACGATACAGGCGTCCTTCGACCATCCATACTTGCAGGCCCTTGCCCCACCGAATCGTCCGATAGGTCAGGTCTCCCATCGGAACCTGCTCGCGATAGATGTTGAACCCTTGTTCAAAGGTCAGCGGATTCATCCACTTGGCCTTCATCGTCGGCCAGCAATCGTTGGCCCACGCATCGTGATCGTCGACCTCCCAGTAGCCCGGCACGTTGCGATGGAACTCGACGTGGCGAGGCAATGAGTACATGCGTTGCCAATGAAGTCGAGCCAGTTCGATCGTTCGCGCGCGGGGTGCTTCGCTGTCTAAGTAGACGGTGTCGCCAGTCGGCACAAGGAAGTCGAGATTCAACTTCTGCATCGCAGGATAGATGTGATAGCCCTCGCGATCGTCCAGGTCCCAATACGATTGGCCCGTCACCACGCCGAAGCTGACGTCTTGCCATTGATCGGCAGCGGCGGGAGTACCGAACGAACCCGTTGCGGTGGCGCTGACATCGGATTCTTGCGAATCGCGAGCTTCGACTTTCACGTAGTAGCGAGTCGCCGGCTGTAAGCCCTGGATGCGGAATTGATGAATGAAGTCGTTCTCGGCGGCAACCGTCACCCAGTCCGTGGACATTGCTTCGCGAAGGCTTTCGTCCGTCGAGTAAACAACGCGTACTTGTCCCACCGCGCCGGGCGTCGCACCGTCGCGGTCTTTGACCTTAATTTCAGAAGGAGTGTACTCGTCTTCCTTGAGAACGGCCTTCTTCGCCTCGCGGTAACCATCCCATTTGCGTTGTGCATCACGCGTCACGCGTGTCCAGACAATCGCCGAGTCATGAGTTGCTTCGCCGACGCGAAATCCCATCGCCATCTCTGCGGCGTTCGCATCGAAGGCGGCGCACGTCAGCGAGATCACTCCTGCAAACAGCAGCTTCATACTCGGTCGCAACATCACAGTTGTCTCCTCAACAAGATCTCGAGGCAGCACTAGCAATAGTGAAGGGTCGGCTCGGATTCTATCACGCCAGACCGCCCACCAGTAGAATGAACACCGAAGTTCTCCAGATCCATGCCTTCGGAGCGATCACCGTGCTAGACGAACCTGCCGACCGCTATCTTGCGCTCAAAGTCATGATGATGCCCCGCGATACGAATCCGTACGGCACGATCTTCGGCGGAGTGTTACTCAGCTATATCGATCAGGCGGGCGCGATCGGAGCCCGTCACGAGATGGCTCGCAACACGTTTCCGGCTCAGGACATCGTCACGGTAGCGATGAAGAGCGTCGAATTTCACCAGTCGGTGTTTGTGGGTGATTGCGTCAGTTTCTGGACCGAGTTGCGTGGCATTGGCAAGACGTCCATCACGATGCACATCACCGTCGAAGCCGATCGTGACGGCGAACTCATGAAGTTGACCGAAGCCGATGTCACCTACGTTTCCGTCAAGACCGATGGTCAAACTCGCAAGCCCGTGCCGATCCGGGGGAAGAAATAGGGGTACAATAAAGTTTCTGGATGAAAGTCCAAGTCGAGATACGTCGAGTGGTGTTGCCAACGGCGATAGTTCTAGTGCGAGTCGCACGGACGTGTATCAGCTGTGCGGTCTAGTTCGCAGGGAATCTTGACGTAACAACGCAACACTTACCCAAAGACCGCTCTAACGCCGGTACTTACGGCCATCGTAGTCTACTACCTGGACGAAACGTTGCTTCTTCTTGCACTGTCCACGCTGGTGGTCTTGGCGCTTGCAGTCATCCGAATGCTTTGGAAATACAGAGGGAACATTCTGGACATGTACGCAAACTGTGACCTAGTCGCGCGTGACGCAATTGCAGGAGGCGACATCGTTACCTTGAACCGGCGTATCGTGCGCTACACGATCCTGTTTACGGTCGCGATTTCAACTCAACGTTAACCACGCCGCCAGTTTCAGGAACTTCAAGGACCAAGGGCGTCGTTTGTTCTGAGGAATAAATCGGTGGGATCTCTCGTTTTGCCGTGGCTCGACGGGGTGCAATCGCGGCGATCGGTTCGCCGTTATCGACTTGCTCGGCGTCCGACGCGAAATCGGCCTCACTTAACGGGACGGACGGCTCCGACACGACCACGCGGTAACGTCCAGGCGGGCAACCGTTGAAGTCTGTCGTAGCGCCGAATACAACTGCGATGAGTTTGAACTGACCCTTACCGTCGGTAAATCCTCCCGCGCCATTTCCCGCCGTCCCTTGGTCCGGCAAAAACAGAAGGCTCTTGTAAGCTACGGGGTTTCCATCGAGCGTTACAGTCCCTTCGACAGGCACTGTATACGGGCCTGAACGACCGCAGCCGACCAGAAGGCCACTAAGACCAAGCAACGTGATCCAACAGAACCAATCGACCGAAGGTAGCTCCGTCGATCGATTCACACTCCGATGCAACATTTTCTCTGTCAATCTCGAAAGTTGTGGCGGTGTGTGATGTTTCATCCCAGCTGTTACGAACTGGGGTTCGATTTCAACTCGACGACGACTTCCCCGCCAGACTCCGGCACGTCGACGATCAACGGGGATTGCTCAGTGCGGTAAATGGCGGAGATTTCCGATTTGCGTCTGCTCATATCGGGGGCCAAGGCCGCAGCCGGCTCGCCATCGGTTTCAGCCGCCGCGACGTCGCCAGAAAGCAGGGGTTCAAACACCGTGACACGATAACGTCCTGGTATGACGCCTTCGTATTCCTTCGTCGCCCCAGGAACCATCGCTTTCAAAGTAAACTTGCCTTCGGCATCCGACATTCCGCCAGCGCCTTGCCCCGGGGTACTCTCGATCGGAGTGAACATCAAACTCTTATTGGCAAGTGAATTTCCATCCAGCGTTAATCGCCCTTCGACGGGTACGACGGCAGGTCCCGAATTGCCACACCCCGCGACAACAGCGAACACGAGCATGGAACACGACAATGATCTGAGCATGACTCGCGCTCTCCAACAGACAAATTGAGAAAACAGGACTCGTTCGATGAGACAGTGTGAAGTATTTACGGCAAGTCAACCAACTCGCCATCCGCCATACGTGCCAGATTGTTGAGCATCGATTTTTGGATCGTTTCCGACACAAATCGCACTGACCCATCGCCCAAGGCGAATTGACATCCGCCTGGATGGAGACTCGCCGCCGCCGACCACCAAGTCCGAGTGCGCCCCCTCAGAGGCGAGTAGGGCGGATTCTGCCAAGTCGGATGAACCCACGGCATGTGCCACAAATTGATTCCGGCATCTTGCGCGCTGGGGTAGGGATCGACACCAGTCATCACATGTGCTCGATACGCCCACGCGAAACCGGCTCCATTCTGGTGCCACTTGGTCGTTTCGCCGATCATGAACGTGTTCGTGAGTCCATCGGTCACGTGAGCGAATGTCGTTGCGCTCTCTTCCCCGAACATCCGTTTGTTGATTCCACTCGTGGCATAGCTGTTGCAGTTCGAGTAATCACCAAATGCGGAGGTGATGAAGTCATAGTTCGTTGACGCTCCGGTGAACCCAGGGGCAGGGCCATAATGAGTCCCCGTCAGAGGTCGGGCATTCGGGCCATTATTATCGGACGGACAAATGAAGCCGGGCAGTACCTCTTCCGATAACGCCGCGTTTCCATTGGTGGCGGGATTGCCGATCACCGTACCGGAAGAACGAAGGTTGAATGACGAATACGCTTCCGAATGATTGAACTGGTCGTATATTGACTGCTGCTCGATATACGGAAGTACCCCCACCAAACCGTTCGAGTTCTTGACTGCGTTGTCTGCGGGCGTTCCGTCACACATGCCGTATCCGCGGCCTGCTGCAGGCAGTTTGCCGAACGAGTCAACATAGTTGTGAAGCGCCAACCCAATCTGCTTGATGTTGTTCCCACACTGCATCCGGCGGGCGGCTTCCCGAGCAGCTTGCACGGCCGGCAATAAAAGCGCGACCAAAATGCCAATGATGGCAATCACTACCAACAGTTCGACCAACGTGAACCCTTTGCGTTTCATGGAACTACTCTCTATTCAGGGGATGACATGAACGACTACGCGATTGTCTTCCCCAGATGCCTGTATTGCAAGCTTCTATGGTCGAATTCTGGGTCCCTTGTGTGCCACGAACGAAGGTCGGGCGGAATAACTGTTAGATTCCACCAGAACGTCGCCAGACGAAGGTGCTGCCCAGTCGTGCATCATTTCGCAATTGAGCAACTCAATCCATACACCGTTCGCCGCAATCTCAAACCGGGCGGCTGATGCGCCAGACCTGGCATCCCAAACAAATTAATGCGGCGAGTGCGAGGATTCCGCTCACCCACCAAGCGCCCGGAACGAGTTCGTAGATCTCGAATCCTGGAGCTTCAATAATGCTGAGCGCAGCGCCAGTCGGGTTGATCGACAAAGCGGCTTCCACGGTATCGTGTGAAAACGGAGCGTCGCGTCCCATCCAAATCAGCAGCGGGCCGAGAAACAATACGATCAGGACGATGTAACAAGTTGTCGTTGCCGTCGCGGTGCGTTGGAAAAAACTCCCCACAGCCGCCGCCACGCAAACGGTATAGATTGCAGCCAGCACCAAGCAAATCATCACCATGTAAACCTGCAGCCACATCGCCGGCTGGATGTAGATCATGACGACGTAGCCCGGTACAGTTGCCAGAAGAATTAGCCCCACGGTCCAGATTACGCTCAAGAGCTTGCCACGCACGATCTTCATCGGCGACATAGGTGTCATGCGCAACAACTCCCAACCGCCGCTCTCCCGCTCGGCACTGATCAGTCCGGAGGCGAGGCTCGGAGTGATAAGAACCACCAGGATGATTTGAAGCAGTACCATGAAGCCGCCGATCGTTTTGACTCCCCAATCTACAACTCCGGTCGTAGCGGCGAACGTCAGCAGCAGAGACATCACGGCGCAAACTGCCACCAACCGCAGCAACCAGTGGATGCGACCGAACTTTCGGGTACGAAATTCCTTGACCATAATGGGGTTGGCATAGAATGGGATGCCCGACTTGCGTCGTTGTGGGTCGACCAGGAAGAACAGTCGACGAAAACCACGAGCCATGACCTGACGATCGTCTGTCACCTTCCCTTTGGATTTCGCTCGGTCGAACAGGCGGTGATTCAGTCGCGAGATGGTGAACGCGACAAATGCCAGCGAACTAACGATGGAAAGTAGAAGGTACTCGGCGAGTGTCGAACCTTCGGTCATCAATGCCAGGCTGCCCACATCGCCGTGCCCCACCAGATCCATCACGACCGTCAGCGGTGAAGCGGCTCGCAACCACCAAGCAATCAGCGACAACAACCCGGTTTCCCCTTGGAGAAGATAATAGGGTCCAGTGCCAAGAATCCCGAAGGCAAAGACTGCGGCGTAGGTCATACGGACAGCGGCGTCGGTCGATTGAACGAACGTGCTGATCAAGAGGGCAAGCGTTGTATACTGCACAATGCAAGTCAGCAGGACGACATACAGCAGCCCCAGTTGTGAGTACAGATCGATTCCTCCCATCGCATAGCAAGCAGCGGCCGCGGGAAGGCTGGTCAACAATAAGAGCAGGGCGAAGAGCAAGCTGCCAATCAGCTTTCCGTTAAAGATCGATGCGCTGCTCAAAGGCGAATTGAGCAACAACGCCAACGTTCCCTTGTTCTTTTCTTGGATAAAGGACACGGCAGGGAACGCCGGCACAACGAACAAGACCCCGGCGAGCAACGTGTAAGAAAAGACGCGAAACACTTGTTGCGACCGCATCCCCGACAAGTCGACTCGGCCATCCGTTGGCCAACGCAACAACACAATCAGCGAAAACGCCACGCTCATTGCGACCAGCATCGCAAGTGCCTTCCGCGTACGCAGAATGCTGAACAACTCGCGCTGGATCACCGGATTGATCATGCCGACTCCTGCGCTGCAGCCGTAGCGGCTGACGAAACGGCGGAGGAGGGAGCATCGCCTCGGGAGGTAACGGACAGGAAGGCGTCTTCTAGATCCGTTGGGATCTCACGGAACTGAGCCACGGAAATCCGCTTGTCGTGCAAATGGGCTAGCAGACCGGCAAGTTCCCGGTCCGGCATGTTCGTATCGAAGCGTACGATCATCTCCGTTTCGGAAACGGAAATGTTCGCTTCGCCATCGGAAGCAAGTGAGTGGCCGACCAGCGACTTGGCCAGCTCTATCTGCTCTTGCTCAACAAGCAGGATCTCGAACGTGCGACGCTGAGTGATCTGCCGCATGATCTCGGCTTGCGTGCCGAACGCTCGCAATTTTCCGTGCGTGATGATCGCAACGGTATCGCAGATGCGCGACAACTCTGGGAGTATGTGACTGGTCACGATCAAGGTCTTGCCCATGTCGGCGAGTTGCAACAGCAACTCCCGCATGTCAATTCTCGCTTGGGGATCGAGTCCGTTCGCCGGTTCGTCCAGTATCATCACCTGCGGATCGTGCAGCAGGGTGCGAGCGATCCCGACACGTTGCTTCATGCCGTGGCTGAGGCTCTCGACATACAAGTCTTTCATGTAGGTCGCCCCGGTTGTATCCAATACCTCGGCAATTCGCTTGACGCGATGGCGACGACCGATTCCATAGGCGGCGCCAAAGAAGTCCAGATACTCAGTAACTCGCATGTTGTCATACGAGCCGAAGACGTCCGGCATGTAGCCGACAAGCCGCTTGATCTTTCTCGATTGCGCAACACAGTCGGCTCCGGCGATCGTTGCTGAGCCTTCCGTCGGTCGCAATAACCCCACCAGGATTCGTATCGTGGTCGTTTTTCCGGCACCGTTGGGGCCAATGAAACCGAGTACTTGGCCTGCGTCGACAGAAATCGACAACGAATCGAGAGCGGTGAATTCACCGTAGCGTTTCGTCAAAGCTTTTGTCTCGACAACGGGGGATGTCGCCACGTGTGTGTCCTTTGTCAAAGTTGTCTTTCGCAGTGGAGCCTAAAGCGTTTCACCACTGGCTTGAAGACGCAGATAGTCAATTTGCCAGGTCGTGTGGTCGAACGTTGTGTCAGGATCATTGGGTCCATCGAGATTGGGCAATTCGTTGCCGTAGAGCTGACGCTTGGCTGCGGCTTCGGCTTGACTCTTGGTCGGAGAAACGACCACACCGAATTGCAATCCGCCAGCCTCGTCGAGGCTCAACAGCTTGGGGTCGGTGATGGTAAAGGTGAATGTTCCGCTTGGGCTGTCACGAGATTCGACGACGACCGGTTCGCCGTCCTTCAATCCTGTCAGTTCGACCGTTCGAGAAGGTGCATGGATCTTCAACGTGATCTCAGCGTTTTGCACTTTGCACGGGACGACTTCACGCGGCAAGAGGAACTGAAAAGACGATTGCGTGGGAAGCGTCGCATCCTTCATCCACTGTCCCGTTCGCGGATTATAGGCCGCTGAGGCGCCTTGCCGCGCGGCTGCGTTCGTGATTCGGATAAAGGTCGGCGGCACCAAGAAAGGTTGTTTCGCGGGTGTACGACCGATGTCCAGCGGGACTGCGTAGAGCGTTGCGCCCGACTGCTGAAAGAGATCGGGAGAGGATAGTCCCAATTCGAGTGCATCACCCCAAACGAACAGGGTCGACCGCTGTGGATAGACCCTTTCCCGGCGGGGTGTAAGAATTTGTCGATAGATCGTTTGTCGCCGTTGCTGTTCGTCCGTAAGAATGGCACCGCCGAGGTACTCGGACTCCGACAGAAGATCGTTGGGCCCTGCGCGAAAAACCCCTTGTGCGTTGATCGTGGCGTCCGAATTTGGAGCGGGCGGAGCTGCGATAATAGCGTCGCTCGGAGTTCCTAGTTGTCCGAGTCCCGTAATGCGGCCCTCAAGACCATTGGGCCCGAAAGTGGCGTGTGCTCGAAGCGGGTGCTCAAGGACGACACTCTCTTTCGCGCGGGCGAATCGAACGCTTCCGGATGCGACATCCACCTGTTCCCAGCGTGCCTGTCCATTGTCGTTCCAAACCACTCGCTTGGCGACGCCCTGTAGATCTTGCACATCCGGCTCAACAACTCCAGATAAATCGATCTGTAACGGGAGTTCGACGGTATCGGGACTATAGAACGCAGCAATCGTGTCGGCGTGAATCTCGTTCGTCTCGGAGCTGATGTTCGCCAAACGCAGAATCGACGAAGTCGCAGGGATACTCGACGTATTGGCACTTCCGATCGAAACGAGGACGATGGCAGAAACAGAACTGGCAGCGAGAACCACCCAAGCCACACGTTCCAGTTGCTCGCGTCGCGCGAGCCACGTACCCGCGATCAAAATCACCAGGCAATTCAATCCAAGAATGGTCGCTGCGATACTGCGAGAGGGAACGCGATAACCAAGTTGCTCGGACAGAATCGGCCTAAGATCGTCACTCAGTATCGGCTCACCAGACGACGTCTGATTGAATTGGTTGGCCAACTGCCGCAAGGCGTCCGTGGGACCAGAAGTGCGAAGCGACTCGTCCAATCGATCCGCGAATTCGTCGAATTGATATATCCAGCCACGGGCACTCAGAGTCGTCATCATGACATAGCCGTTGCCGAACGGAATCGAGAATGCAGCGGGCCAACCGTCAATGGAACTGTGGACGTCAACGGAATCAGTCAACACTCGCACCAATTCCACGGGCTCTTCTGCCCGCCAAGTCTCACTTAACTTGCCGCCAACACTGACAGAGGCTGGAGTCTCGATGGCAAATTCCGTCATTTCGATGCGGTCGACGATTTCATAAGGAGTGGCGTTGCCCAGCAACGTTCGGACCGCGTCGATTCCGACGAGATCAAGCATGATCCAGGCTCGACCACCGCGCGCGATCCAGTTGCGGAGTGCGGCGATGCCGCCTGAATCGTCCACAAACCGATCGCTGCAGATCAACAATTGGTCAAGTGCATCGTAGGCCTCCGGGTAGGGTGCCATGAATCGACCGCTCAGGCTCATGATCTTGCGGTCACCGTCGTGCAACATTCGGACTTCGACGGCCATTTCATAAGCGTCGTCGTCTCGCGGCGAAACGAACTCTGGCTGTCCCGGCAGCGGTTCGCTCGCGATCATCGCGCAATGGAGTTCGTTGGGATCAAGTGGGAGCAAAAACTCTGGGATCAGCTGGGCGCCTTCCTTTCGGAAGAGCGATTCACCGTTCGCTGTAGTGATGATATTTAGGGACGACACATGCAAAGTAGTCTGCTCGAGTGGGATATCCTTCGGCGGAAGGATGGGAAGCCACGTCTGTCGAATCGCGTGCGGAGGCACCCAAGCACGCCGCGTGTATTGCTTTCGTGAGTCGCCCTCGAAAAAGACAGAAAGGGTTGCTTCGGTCGCTTCATCGCCGCCATTCAAAGCCTGCACGGAGACGACGGACCATCGCCCTCGTTCGTATCGCCCCATCCCACCGGGAGCGATATTCGTCCGAACCGCGTGTGCTTCAACTCCGCTTTGAGCGAGTGTGATTCCGCTTTTCGGCAGGGCGGACAAAACACAAGCACTTACCATGAGCGCTGCGAGCGTAGGGTGACGGGGGAGGGTCATGTCGTGCTTCGAAGAGAGGTGGTGAAAGGCCTAACGAATCAGGCGAACGCACCAGCGTAACGCAGTCGAGTCGCTGATTCAATTCATCGATACCAAAGATTACGGCCTTTTAGTTTTTCAAACTGAGAGGTTTGTACGACGGGCCTCCGAGCCTGTCGATGAATCTAAGTCGTTATTCGACGGGCTCGGAGGCCCGTCGTACATCTTGTGCAGCTTCAACAAAGGAATCGCCCTGTACCAAAGATTATTCGAACGCAGCTCGCAGAAACATCCCAGGTCGCCAAAATCCAGCGAGATTGCACACAATCTCGGAGAGCAGTTCAAACCGACACTCAGATCACTCCGACTGGGCCGCGCGAGCGATGCCGCGAAGGAGCATCCAATCGCTTGCCCGGTCAGGCCACGAACCGATATCGGAGCTCTGCACGGAGCGCATGCCGTAGCCGTGGCCACCGTTGGAGTAAACATGCAATTCGGCGGGTACGTTGTTCCGTTTTAAATCGGCATAGATCATGACACTGCCCAACGACGAAGAGGCGTCGTCGTGCGTATGGACAATAAACGCTGGTGGCGAACTCTTTGACACTCGGATCTGCGGCAGCAACTCGCCACTCCGGTCATCGAGGACACGCCAAGGGTAGATCAACAACGAGAAGTCGGGGGTGCAAGACAACGCGTCGATGTGATCGAAGTCTTCGTAAGCGGCATCGTCCCCGCACGTATGCAGAATCGCGGCAACCTGGCCACCGGCGGAGAATCCGAGTACGCCGACGCGGTCTGGCTGAATATGCCATTTCTCGGCATTCGACCGAATGAGTCGCAATGCGCGCTGGGCATCTTGTAACGGTCGCTGCCACACGGGTTCGCTGTCCGGTGTGGTTTCATTGGTGCGGTATTGAAGCACAAAGACGGCGATGCCGTGTTCGTTCAACCAAGGTGCCGCTTCCGAGCCTTCTTTGTCGGGGACGACTTTCACGAACCCACCACCGGGCAAGATCAAGATCGCCGTTCCATTCGGTTTCTCTGGAAGAAACACATCCAGGCTAGGTCGGCGGATATTTACGAGGCGGGTGACGGGCGGTGTCTCTCCTACACGAAGAGGCTGCGCCACACCTAGTTCACGTGATGTCTCTCCAGACGCAAGATCCGGCCATACAAAGTGAGACGAACTTTCGTCCTCCGCCGCCCAAACAGCCATCGGGTACGTCAGCAAGAACGCCACGATAGCGAGCCAATTTGTTTGTCGTTGATTGAAGGGTCTAATTCGCATCTAAAGACGTCTCTCTATAACTGGGGTAAACGCGATCCAACGTGATGGCAGTTCGACGCGTCACCTCGTAAGATAACACATCAACCACGTCGAACCATGTGCAGCCGATTTGAGATGTCGCTCACGGCGAGTTTAAATCCCGGCTCAGTGACTTCCAACAACTCCTGTCGCGACGCCGAGGATTTCCATGATACGCACGATCTGTTTTGCGATGGCTCTGACGACGGCAGTTAGCTTCGCCGATGAACCGCTGTTCCCCAATGCCGACTTCGAGACCGGCACGCTATCCGGATGGACCGTCGATGGCGAAGCATTCAAAGTTCAGCCAACGAAAGGCGACAATTCGGCCGTTCGGAATCGCGAGTCGAGCAACCACGAGGGCGAGTATTGGATCGGCGGCTATGAAAACTATACCGGTAGCGTGGGGAAGCCCGGAGCAACGCGAGGCGACTCGCTGACGGGGACCCTTACTTCGCCGCAATTCACCATTACCAAGCCGTACATCACGTTTCGGATCGGCGGTGGCGATTTGCCTGGACAAACCGGCGTCAGGTTGCTGTGCGATGGCGCTGAGGTGGAATTGGCCAGCGGTGTCGATTCCGAAACGATGGTAAAGCAAAGCTGCGACGTGGCTAAGTTCATTGGAAAAACGGCGCGATTGGTAATCTTCGACAGCGCTACGGGCGGATGGGGGCACATCAACGTCGATGCGTTTACCGCGACCGATCAAGCCGTCCCTGACACCACCAAAGCGTTCGCGTTTACCGACGAGATATCGCCGGCGGCTTACCCGGACACAGGCTATGACCAACCGTTTCGACCGCAGTTTCATTTTTCGTCGCGTAAGAACTGGCTGAACGATCCGAACGGCATGGTGTTCGATGGCGAGAAGTATCACTTATTCTTCCAGCACAATCCCAAGGGAACTGGTTGGGGGAATATGACTTGGGGACACGCAACCAGCAAAGACATGGTGCGTTGGACTCAACACGATCATGCGCTATTACCATATCGAGTCGATCGCCGCGCCGGCACAATCTTCTCGGGAACGGCGGTCGTCGATCACAACAACAGTCTCGGTAAGCAAGTCGGCGACACGAAGACGCTTTGCGCGTTCTATACCTTCGCCGCCAAACCGAACTTCTATCAGGCCATGGCCTACAGCACGGATCTCGGTGAAACGTGGACCTACTGGAACGAAGGTCGCGCCGTCGTTCCCAACCAGGGTTTCGATAGCGGCGAACGCGACCCCAAGGTGTTCTGGCACGAAGCCTCGCAGCGTTGGGTGATGGTGCTGTGGGTGCAGCGGAACCCAGGGCGAGTGCGTTTCTTCACCTCGAAGAACTTGACGGATTGGGAGTTCGCTTCCGACTTGATGCGAGACTGGGCTTTCGAGTGTATGGATCTCGTGTTTCTGCCGGTGGATGGCGACCCGACCAAGGTGAAGTGTTTGATCTATGATGCCAGCTTCGATTACGAAATCGGCACCTTCGATGGCAAGGAGTTCCATTCGGAAACGGAACCCTTGAAGATCTCTCGCGGTAATTTCTACGCGGCCCAAACGTTCAACCATGCACCGGATGGGCGAGTGGTTCAGATCGGTTGGATGCGTGGCGGCCCGAATGCGGCACAAGCCTACGAACTTCCCTACAACCAACAAATGTCGTTCCCATACGAGTTATCGTTGCGCACAACATCTCAGGGCGTGAGACTGAATTGCTGGCCGATTAAAGAGATCGAATCGCTCACGAAACGATTGCATCACATCGAGAACGTCTCACTTGCTGGTGACTCAAACGCCTTGGCCGACATCTCGGGACTCGACTTGGTCGATCTGACCATTGAATTCGAGCCAGGAACGGCGACGCAAGTGGTGTTCGATTTGCCTGGCATTGCGGTCAGATACGACGCCAAGGAGCAGGTCCTTATGCACAATGGCATCGATAACGAAGGTCAGTCGCACGATTACTGGACGATCGACAAGATCCCGCCTCGCGACGGTGTCGTGCAACTGAGGCTGCTCGTCGATCGCATGTCGCTCGAAGCGTTCGCTTTCGGCGGCGAGACGTTCGGCGCTCACTACTTCAACCCAAAGCTCGGTCCGGCCAAGCACTCGATTCATGCAGTCGGCGGTGAAGCCAAGATACGCCGACTGGAACTCCGGGAGTTGAACTCCGCGTGGTAAGCTGATCGCATGGAACATCAACCACGCGCCGCATGGCGCGACAAACTGCACGAAGTCATCTTCGAGGCGGATACGCGCGCTGGCCAATGGTTTGACATCGGATTGCTAGTTGCGATTCTGATTAGTGTGACCGTCGTGTGTCTGGAGACGGTTGAGGATCTCCAGTCGGTATACGGTGTGTGGTTTTACTACGCCGAGTGGACGCTGACGGTGCTCTTCACGATTGAGTACGCATTGCGATTAATCTGCGTGAGGCGTCCGCTCGGCTACGCGACAAGCTTCTATGGCATTGTCGATTTGCTGTCGTTTCTGCCGACGTATGTGAGTAGCATCGGATTCGGTCGGTTCGGTTCCTTTGCCGTCGTCAGATCCTTCCGGCTACTGCGGGTGTTCCGCGTGCTGAAGCTGATCAATCTTACCAGCGAATCTGAAGATTTGGCGGGGGCGGTGTGGCGCGCACGCGGCAAGATCATTGTGTTCTTAGCAGTAGTGTTCATTACCGTCACAATCGCGGGCGCAGCGATGTACGAAGTCGAGCGAATTCACGACCCCATCGAGACGCAATTTACATCGATCCCACAATCGATCTATTGGGCGATCGTCACGATGACAACGGTCGGATACGGCGACATCGTCCCCCACACGACCTTGGGTAAGCTGCTGTCCGCGCTGTTGATCCTGGTTGGCTACAGCCTGATCATCGTTCCAACCGGATTCGTCTCGGCCGAAGCCGTCGAAAGCCGCAAGAAGCGAAAAGCGCTGACGCAAACCTGCCCTTACTGCATGGCCGAAGGCCACTTATCCGACGCGGTCTATTGTCGATTGTGCGGCAAACCGCTGTAGTTGCCAGCGACGATCGTTTCGCAACGCAACTAAGCTTCACGCAGGGCGGTGGTAATTTCCAGAACCGCGTCCTTGCCATCACCGTACAACATCATCGCATTGTCGGCAGCGAACAAGGGATTGGGAATGCCTGCGAAGCCGGGGCTGAGGCTGCGTTTGATGACGATCACTGTGCGGGCTTTGTCGACGTCGATGATCGGCATGCCGGCGATTGGACTCTTGGGGTCGGTTTTGGCAACTGGATTCACAACGTCGTTGGCACCGATCACGATCGCCACGTCGCAGGTGTCCATCGTTGGATTGATCGCGTCCATCTCCATCAGCTTGTCATAGTCCACATCGGCTTCCGCCAACAACACGTTCATGTGTCCCGGCATCCGGCCGGCGACGGGATGGATCGCGTACTCGACCGTCGTGCCTCGTTCTTCGAGCATCTTGCCGAGATTGCGAACGGCGTGTTGTGCCTGGGCGACAGCCATACCGTAACCAGGAACAATGACGACTCGCTGGGCCGTTTCCAGAATCAATGCAACGTCGTCAGCCGAGGTGCTGCGGACGTTGGCATAGATCTCGTCCGCGTTGCCGCCCGAACCGCCGGCATCCATCACGCCGAACAACACGTTGAACAACGAGCGATTCATCGCTTTGCACATCAACTGTGTGAGGATCACGCCTGAGGCTCCGACCAAGGAGCCGGCGATGATCAAGACATTGTTGTCGATGACGAATCCGGTCGCGGCGGCGGCGAGTCCTGAGTACGAGTTCAACAACGCGATCACAACCGGCATGTCTGCTCCGCCGATTGGGTTGGTGAGCAGCACGCCGAGCGCCGAGGCCAGCACGGCGATAAAGATGTACAACGTGATGTGCCAGCCGATACTGTGAGTGCTGAGCATCAAGACGGTCAACAACAGAATGACGAGTGTCAGTCCACCGTTCACAGCGTGCTGCATGGGCACGCGGAAAGGCTTCTTCATCCAACTGAGTTCTTGCAACTTGCCGAAGGCAACTAAGCTGCCCCAGAACGTGACGGCACCGATGATTCCGGACGCGGCAGTCGCGATCAGTACGTCGTTGGTCATGGCATTGCCGCCGTAGCGACTGAACAACTCAGCAGCCGCGACGAAAATCGAGGCCGCTCCGCCGAAACCATTGAACAACGCGACGAGTTGCGGCATCTGAGTCATTTGCACGCGCAGCGCCAGCACGGCGCCAATGGCACCACCGATGATCACGCCGATGCCGATGAAGACGAAGTTCGCGGCTTGGTCCGACACGCCCCCATTGGCGATCCAGACGAGCGTCATCACAACGGCCAACAACATCCCGGCCGCGCCGAGCAGGTTGCCGCGCACCGCTGTCTTTGGTCGCCCCATCTGTTTGAGGCCCATGATGAACAGGATCGAGGCGACGATATAGCTGATTTGGACCAGCGGATAAAGCATGGCTGCTGTCTCTTTTAGTGTTGTAGGATGGGCAATGCCCACCTGATTCCGATGGTGGGCAATGCCCACCCTACGCGTTATCGCTTCTTGAACATTGCCAACATGCGGTGAGTCACCATGAATCCGCCGACGGCGTTTACGGTCGCTAACGTGACCGCAATGAAACCCACAAAGCCGGAGAAACTCATGCTGGCTGCCACGATCACAGCACCCACCAACGTGATGCCGCTAATGGCATTCGAGCCAGACATCAGAGGTGTATGCAGCGTCGGAGGCACTTTGGTAATGACTTCAAACCCCACGAACACCGCCAGCACAAACACGGTCAAGCTGCCAATCACCCGTCGCCAGTTCGCGTTCGGATCAGTATCAATCGTCGCGGCTATTGGTGCGGCAGTCGCCATCGACTCCGGCGCCGCTTCGGGGGCAGCTTTCGATGGGGCAGGTTCAGCTTCTGCCTTCGCTTCCGGAGCGGGTTCGGGCTGCTCGGCTTCCACCGCTTCAGCAACCGCGGGCGCATCGCCCTTTTTCGCGTCATCCTGAGCGAATAGCAATCCGCCGATCAACGTCGCGAGTACAACTAGTCCGAACACTTTGAACGTCGAGGGAGTTCGACTCATTCGTCTGTTTCCTTGGCGGGTTCGCCGTCTTTGTCGTTCGCATCCGTGTCCGTTTCACCGGCCTCGATATCCTCCGAGGTCAAAGTCATTTCAACGTTGGGATCTACTTCTGGCGTGGGTTCCGGCAGCGGTTCCATCCCGAGGATGTCACGCATGCGAGAATTGAGCAGTTGGCCGTCGTGAGCAACAAGCGTGTCGCGAATGATCTCGTCTTCGAGATTCAGCGCAACCTTGCCGTCTTTGACCAAGTTCAGCAGAAACTTTGTAACATTGTTCGAGTACATCTGGCTGGCGTGGTTCGGGATCTCCGACGGAAGATTCGTCGGCCCGAGAATCGTAATGCCATGTTCGACCACACGAGTATCGGCCTGGCTCAACTCGCAGTTACCACCGCGTTCGGTCGCCAGGTCGACGATCACGCCACCCGGAGCCATGCCTTTCACAGCATCTGCCGTGATCAGCAGCGGCGACTGCTTGCCAGGGATCGCTGCCGTGGTGATCACGACATCACTCTCGGCGACCACGCTGGCCATTAGCTCGCGTTGCTTGCGATAGAACTCTTCGCCCATCGCTTTGGCATAGCCGCCTTTGTCCTGCGCGTCGCCTGCTTCCAACGCCAACTCGACAAACTTCCCGCCGAGACTTTCCACTTGCTCGCGACACGCGGGCCGCACATCGTACGCACGAACGACTCCACCAAGTCGTTTCGCGGTAGCGATGGCCTGCAATCCGGCGACGCCGACGCCGACGATGAAGACACGAGCCGGTGTCAGCGTTCCCGCCGCCGTCATTAGCATCGGAAAGATCTTCGGCAGCTCGATGGCCGCGAGCAGCACAGCACGGTAGCCTGCGATCGTCGCCATCGACGAGAGGACATCCATGCTCTGCGCTCGCGTTATCCGAGGAATCAGCTCCAAACCAAACAGCGACGCACCAGTCTCGGCAATCTCGACGGCGGAACCCGGTTCACCAAGCGGGTCGCACATGCCGATGATGAACTGCCCCCTGCGGAACTTGGCAAGGTCGCCGCGGCCAGCGTCCTTGTTCGCCCCGAGCGTTCGCACCTGAGCAATGATGTCGGCACTGAACAGTTCGTCGCGGCCAACGATCTTGGCGCCTTTGTCGACATAATGAGCGTCCAGGAACCCAGCAGCTTCGCCAGCACCGGCTTCGACCACCACTTCGAGGCCTACTTTAGCGAGTTGCGGCACATTGGCAGGGACCAAGGCGACACGGAGTTCGGTCGGGAACGTCTCTTTAAGAACTGCAACCTTCATCATGTTCGGCTCAACCGGAGTTGGGGACCAATCGGATCGCCGCGCGGAGACGACGGACGTTCCCTAACCATCGGCCAGCAAACTCGCCGCAGATTAAGCCGTCGCAAACGAAACGAGAGACGCGGGCTGTGACGGTAGAACGGTCTGGCCGCATGGAAACAGGTGGAAGACTTGCGACGTGGCGGAGAAGCGAGGGGAACCACTAATAAACACTGACTGGCACTAATGAGACGAGGGAAACATGACCGGCTTTGTTTTCTTGACGAATCTTACGTCCTTAAGTCTCGGTTCCATTAGTGCAAGTTAGTGTCCATTAGTGGTTGAACCGGCGACCCGTTACGCGAGCAAGTCACGGATCACGTGTGCTCCCTCGACACCAGTCAATCTCGCATCGAGTCCTTGGTACTTCACCGTAAACCGCTCGTGGTCGATGCCGAGGTTGTGCAGAATTGTCGCGTTCAGGTCGTTGATGTGGACGGGATTCTCGACAATGTTGTAGCTGTAATCGTCAGTCTGGCCATAGTCGATGCCCGGCTTGAATCCGCCGCCTGCCACACAAGTCGTGAAGCAGCGTCCGTGATGATCACGTCCGTGGTTCGTGGCGGTCAGCGTGCCTTGACTGTAAATCGTGCGACCGAATTCGCCGCCGAAGATCACAATCGTATCCTCCAGCATCCCGCGCTGCTTCAGATCCTTGATTAAGCCGGCCACCGGTTGATCAACGCCGTCGCAGTTGTTCTTGATCGCGGTCGGCAAGCTGCCGTGCTGATCCCAGCCGCGATGAAACAGTTGCACGAACCGAACACCACGCTCGGCCATGCGGCGAGCTAGTACGCAATTCGCGGCGAAGGTTCCCGGTTTGCGGGAGTTCGGCCCATATAAGTCGAAGGTAGACTCCGACTCGCTCGACACGTCCATTAAATCGGGTACGGAGGTCTGCATGCGATAAGCCATCTCGTATTGTGCGATTCGCGTTTGGATTTCGGGATCTCCCAAGTCAGCGAATCGCTCCGCGTTCACCTTAGCGATTCCATCCAGCATCGTCCGCCGGAGCGAAGCAGGTACACCCGGTGGGTTGTTCAAGTACAACACCGGATCGGCACCGCTGCGGAATTGCACGCCCTGATGTTTGGAGGGCAGAAAGCCACTGCCCCATAGTCGTGCGTAGAGCGCTTGGCCCGGTGCGTTGCCAACGGAGATCATCGTGACGTAAGCCGGCAAATCCTTGTTGGGGCTGCCAAGTCCATAGCTCAGCCACGCTCCCATGCTCGGTCGGCCGAGTTGTTGTGTACCGGTGTTGATGTAGGTGATGGCCGGATCGTGGTTGATCGCCTCGGTGTTCATCGTGCGGATGATCGCGAGATCATCGACAATCGACGCGATATTTGGCAAGAGTTCCGCATTCACCCACGTACCCCGCTCACCATGCCGGGTGAACTTGAACATGGGTGCTACGCATGGAAACGACTTCTGCCCGCTGGTCATCCCGGTCAGCCGCTGGCCTTGTCGAATCGACTCTGGCAACTCCGTGCCGTGAATCTTTCGCATGGCCGGCTTGTAGTCGAACAAGTCGATATGGCTGGGACCGCCGGCCATGAACAAATAGATCACGCGTTTCGCTTTGGGAGCGAAATGCGGCAAGTCCGCCAATCCGCCGACTCCCCGCGAGTCCGCCATGGCGAGCGTTCCCAATGCCATTGCGCCTAGACTGCCTGCCGCGCCGGTGAGGAAGGCACGACGGGTCGTAACGTCGAATGCCGAGCTTCCAGCGTCGAACTTCGAAGGAAGAAATGCTTTCGTCATGACGTGTTCTCGCGTTGTTCGGTATTCGGGCGATTGATTCATGGTCAAGCTCCGCAATTTAAACGCAAAGGGCACAGAGACGCAAAGATTTATCTGCATGAATCTATTCTCTCTGCGTCTCTCCGAACTCCGCGTTAAAAAAGGGAACTGCAAGGACTTTCACTGACCGCTTCGAGATCCAACGACGCCAACAGCCGTTCTTCTAAGTCGTAGCGGTGTACTTCTCGTCATTCTGCCATGTCCCGTCTTCATTTCGATGTTGGACGTTCGATGTTCAAAGTTGACATTCTCACCCTCGTGTGAGTGTTTCGTCGAGATTCAAGATCGAACTCGCCACAATCGTCCAGGCAGCGTGTTCAACGGCGTCAAGCGATTCGTCTCGTTTTGATTCACCAAAACTGAGTAATTGCTTCACTGCTTCAGCGTCGTTGTCGAAGTGTTCTCTTGCAGCGGTGAAAACGGCGAGCAATGTCGCTCGCTCCGATTCGCTGGGCTCGCGAGCGATCGCGTGCAGATAGGCAAACGCCAGTCGCTTCTCCGGCGAGTCGCCGCCTTCGAGCATCATCCGTTGAGCAAAGTGACGTGCGGCTTCGACGAATTGCACATCGTTCAACGTTACGAGCGCTTGCAAGGGTGTGTTGGTGCGTGGTCGACGAATTGTGCATTTCTCGCGCGTGGGCGCGTCGAAGATCTGCATCGACGGGGGAGGGGCCGAGCGTTTCCAGTAGGTGTAAAGACTGCGGCGGAAGAGTTTTTCATCGTGATCCTGGACAAAGTTGGGTTTGCCGCTGAGTCCGACTTCGGCCCATAGGCCGGGCGGCTGATAGGGTTTCACGCCGGGGCCGCCCATCTGTTCGTTGAGTAATCCGCTGATCATCAACGCGTTGTCTCGAATGAACTCGCCTTGCAAGCGGAATCGCGGACCTCGCGCCAGCAAGCGATTGTTAGGATCATGAGCATATCGATCCGGCGTAATCTTGGCACTCTGTCGATAGGTCGCTGACATGACAAGTTGCTTGATCATCCGTTTGACATCCCAGCCGCTCTCGCGAAAGTCGACCGCCAGCCAGTCGAGTAATTCCGGATGGCTCGGATAATCGCCTTGCGAACCGAAGTCTTCCGGCGTCGCGACTAATCCCGTGCCAAACAGCATCTGCCAGTAGCGGTTGACCGCGACGCGCGCCGTTAACGGATGATCTGGCTGAAACAACCAGCGAGCGAGTCCCAGCCGATTCGTCGGCAAATCGGACAACATCGGCGGCAAGATCGCCGGAGTTCCCTGAGTGACTTTGCGTTCGGTCGGCGAGCTATATGAACCGCGATTCAAAATGAACGTGTCGCGTTGCGTGTCGCGCATCATCATGACCGTCGTCAGCGGTTTGAGCAGTTCGATCTCCTCACCCTTCAACTTGTCGCGTTGTTTTACCAACTCCTGATACTTCGCATCGGCGTTGTTCAGATAGTAGTCGCGAAGCTGAGTGACCTGCTCTGGAGTTCGCTTGCCAGCGGCGAGTTGCAAGATGGGCGTGATGGGATTCGAGCCAGCCAGCGATTGCACTTCGGCGGCGAGCAACTCGCGGCCATACATTCGCAGATCGTCGATCTCTCCTTGGAAGCGAGCGTCCGAGTGACGACTGCCGACCAACAGCGTCTTCTTCGTGCGGATCGTTTCGGTGAGCCCGTCTTGTTGAATGTCCCACTCCCACGACTCGCCGTCGACATAGATCTTGATCCCCGCCGCTTTCGACGAGCCGTCGTATGTGGCAAAGACATGCTGCCACTGATCGGCTTCGAGCTGCTTCTTGGACTGAACCTTGATCGCGTTCTCGGGCCATTTATTGACGATGTGAACTGTGATGTAGCCATCGCTCAACAGCATGTCATAGCCACGATAGTTGTCGCTGTTATCCATCCGCGCCAGAACCACGCCGGAAGCCTTACCTTGGGGCTTTACCCAACCGCCATAGGAAAACTTGTCGGTACGCTCGAAGTCGGCGAGATTGCCAAGGTCGACATACGTGTTGCCATCGAGCTTGAGTCCTTGATTGAACTGAGTGGCCACCCACTGTTCTTTACCTTGGATGGTTCCTTGGCGGCTTGGGTCGACGGAATCCGCCGCCTTCTTTCCTTTTCCCTCATCCAATGTGAAGTGCAGCAATGCGTCGGTTGGCACGAGGTCGAGCTTGTTCGCTGCAACTTCCGACTCCTTGGCGGTTGCCCAAGCTTGAAACTCTGGCTCAGCAGCCGTGACGTGATCTTTCAGTTGCTGTTCGGCAGCGGCTAATTCCTCGCGAGTCTTCGGAAGTTTTGCTTCCTTCTCGGGATCGGCGACTTTCACGGTCGGTTCGGCGTTGCCATTGCGAGTCTGCATACCCGCGTCTTCGCTGACGTTGAAGAACGAAAAGAAACGATAGTAGTCGGCCTGCGAAATGGGATCGTATTTGTGATCGTGGCATTGAGCACACTCCATCGTCAGGCCTAGCCAAACGGTCGAAGTTGTTTTCACTCGATCAACGACATACTCGACGCGATATTCTTCCGCGATCGCACCGCCTTCGTCGGTTGTCCCGTTGTTGCGGTTAAAGCCGGACGCCACCATTTGCTCGACGGTCGCGTCGGGGAGCAAGTCACCGGCAAGCTGTTCGATCGTGAACTGGTCGAACGGTTTGTTGTCGTTGTACGATTTTACGACCAGATCGCGCCAAGCCCACATGTCGCGCGGGCCGTCGGCATGGAAGACGCTCGTATCGCCATAACGCGCCGCGTCGAGCCACATCAGCGCCATTCGTTCTCCGTAGCGAGGCGACTTCAACAAACGATCAACGACCTTTTCGTAGGCATCTGCGGCGGAGTCGTTGACGAAGGCATCGACCTCAGCGGGAGTCGGCGGCAAGCCGGTCAAGTCGAAAGTCACGCGGCGGATTAACGTGCGGCGATCGGCTTCGTTGTTTGGGGCTAAGCCTTCGGCATGTAAGCGAGCGAGAATGAAGTGATCGATTGCGTTGTGCGTCCAGTGTTTCAGTACTTCGGAGTCTGCGTCACGGAGTGACGCGACTACGTTCGGGACTTCGCTACGCGACGGTGGGAGAAAGGCCCAGTGGTCAGTCCATTCGGCACCTTGTTCGACCCAGCGTTTGATTAGGTCGATCTCGGCGGGCTTGAGCGGCTTCTTGGCGGCAGGCGGCGGCATTACCTCATCCGCGTCGTGAGATACGATGCGGCGTACGACTTCGCTCTCGTCGGCCTTGCCTGGGACAATCGCCGACTCCTTGGCGGGGCCTTCCAAGTCAAGCCGCAAGTCGGCTTCGCGGTGCTCTTCGTCCGGACCATGACAGTGGAAGCACTTGTCGGACAGGATCGGGCGGATGTCGCGGTCGAAGCGAACGGACTGGGCCCAGGCGACACGACCGCCGACCATCGGATCAGCGATTAGTACTATAGCGAAACAGACCAAGGGTAAACGCATAGTGGTAAGCAGTTCGAGGAGTGAAGGTCGTAGGAAGGTAGGACGGTTGGCGGGATTACTCCCATGTTAACCGCTCAGCCCGTCAGAGTGAAACGGTTGGTAAGGGCGGGTAGTGTTACCGTTTGAAGAATCCGTAGGATGGACGCCTCGTCCGTCCATGGTTCCAAGGGTTAATTTGGTCGGACGAGGCGTCCGACCTACAAGTGGCATCGCTACCAAGGTACGATTGCCCGCCGATGGTAGGGCATACCAATCGCCGACGGTCAGAAAGCCACAATAAAATAGCTGGAAGGCTGGGTTCTTGGTCGCGAAGTTATTAAACTCAACAAGACCCGCCGTCGACCGTGAATACCGGTCAACACACTTACCCCACCACAATTCAGCTCGTTTCATTATGAGGAGTACAAGCAGTGTCTAAGATTACTCGTCGTCGGTTTGTTCAAAGCTCGCTGGCAGCTTCTGCTGCTGTCGCGATCGCTCCTCGTTTTGGTCGCGCACAATCTGCCAACGAGAAGTTGGGGGTGGCCGTTGTTGGAGGCGGTGGTCGAGGCGGCGAGCACATCGGTCGCTGGTTGCATGATCCTCGGACGGAAATCCTTTACATCGTCGACGTGGATGAGGAAGCGGGTGCCAAACGCTGTGATGCTATCGAAAAGCAACAGGGCACGCGTCCTAAGTTCGTCAAGGACATGCGGAAAGCCTTCGACGACAAGACCGTCGATCTGGTCAGCACTGCGACACCGAATCACTGGCACGCATTGTGCGGAGTTTGGGCGATGCAAGCTGGCAAGGACGCCTATGTCGAAAAGCCCGTTTGCCATAACATCGCCGAAGGCAGCGCGTTGATCGCGGCGGCTCGCAAGTACAACAAGATGTGCCAGGTCGGCACTCAGTGTCGGTCGAGCAAGGCCTGCCAGGAAGCGGTGGCGTTTATCGCGGCCGGCGGGATCGGCGAAGTGAATTTCTCGCGAGCCCTGTGCTACAAGCGTCGCAAGTCGATCGGAGCCTTGGGCGATTATCCCGTTCCGTCGTCAGTCGACTTCAATCTTTGGAGCGGACCCGCACCTTACACCGATCCCCGCGTCACACGAAGCAAGTTCCATTACGATTGGCACTGGCAGCGGTTGTACGGCAACGGCGACAGCGGCAACCAAGGCCCTCACCAAACGGACATCGCACGCTGGGGACTCGGCATCGACACGCATCCCACCAACATCATCACTTACGGTGGGCGTTTAGGTTATCAAGCCGAACGAAACGACCCCAACTACGTCGATGCTGGCGACACGGCGAACACGGAAGTAACCGTCTTCGATTACGGCAAGAAATGCATCGTATTCGAGACTCGTGGCTTAGAGATTGATAATGCGGCCGACGAAGAGCTGAACAAGCTGTTTGGGAGCGCGAGCGGCAACAAGATCGGTGTCGTCTTCTACGGCAGCGAGGGCTACGTCGTGCAACGCACCTACTCGGATTGCGTCGCAATGGACAAAGATTTCAATGTCATCAAGCAGTTCAAAGGTGGCGAAAACCACTTCGAGAACTTCATCGACGCTTGCATCAGCCGCAACGCCGGAGATCTCAACGCCGACGTCCGCGAAGGTCACTTGTCGGCTGGCATGAGCCATCTCGGCAACATTTCGTACTATCTCGGCGAGAATAACAAGGTCTCGATCGACGAAGTACGGCAAGCCTTGAGCGGCATCAAGAGTCTCGACGACAACGACAAGACGCTCGATCGCACGGTCCAGCATCTGAAGGACAACAAGGTTGATCTGGCGAAGTATCCGATCTCGCTCGGCCCCCTTCTGAAGTTCGATCCTGAACGCGAGATCTTCCCAGACTCGGCGGAAGCGACCGCGATGTGTACTCGCGAGTATCGCGAAGGCTTCGTCTGTCCGACGGCGGATAAGGTGTAGTACGTCAGACTAGAAAGCGTTACCCACCGGCAAGAACGTCGAAAGGCTCTGGAATATCCAGAGCCTTTCGTTTTTTGGGCGCTGATAGCGTAGGTGCATTAAAAGTCGAGCTGGAATTGCACGTAGGCGAAATCAGCGTCGCCGTTGTAGGGAACGCCTGCGGTTGTCGCATAGTAGTTACCCGCGAAGAAGTGCGAGTAGCCGTAGAGCATGCTCATTCGCGGTGAGATGTTGTGGGTGATCAGGAAGTCGATTTCGTGTCCTAGATCCCGACTGCCGCTCGTCCCTGCCGCTTGACCGTTGAAGTTGGTCATGTCGACGTTGTAGGGAACGTCGTTGCCATTGGCGAGCATGAAGTAGTGATACCACGCAAGGAACTTCACTTTGTCCGTGAGGTCGGCAGTTAGCAGAAGGTTGATGTCATGGATATTTCGACGTCCGAAGATGTCCATGAAGCCGTTGTACTTGTGAGCCAGTGGGAAGTAATGGTGATACCCGTTGCCGACGGTGTTGTCGCCGGAGGCCCAGTCGTAGTAGCCCCACAAGGTCGGCGAGAAGACCGTGCAAGGGAACTTGCGACCGAGTCCAGCAGTAACGGCTCCCGCCGAGTGAGCGCTGTCGTCGGAATTCGTACCAAATTGAACTGCCGCTTCCAACTCGTACAGCCAATTGCCCTCGGCGCCCCAGTAACGCGTACCTAACGTGTCGTAGCGAAATGTACCGTTGGCAACGGTTGTATCTTTCGAGTCGAATGCCAACCAATAGGCCTCCAGATTGTCACGGCAGAGGTCTTTGTACGTGCCATACACACCATACAACTGGCGATCCAGGTCTGGCGAGTCGAGCGCCTTGAAATGAGCTGCATCCTGCGTCATCGGACGCAGCCAGAATCCGTCGATGTCCCAGCTTTCACCTTCCCACATGACACGAGCACCTTCGAAGGTACGCCGCGTATTTGCCCAGTCTAGTGGGGAAACCATCCGTTGGGCACCGAGCTGGATCTCTTGACGGCCAACTCTCGCGCCGACCGTGCCTGCCCCGACATCGAGTTTTCGGAACTCGATGAACAAATTTTGCAACTCCGTTCGATTCTCCTCGATCACTCGCGGAGGACCACTCCCAAACTCGCTGACCGCATCGAGCATTTCACCGTAGAAGCGGAAGTGACTGCCGTACTCGGCGTTCAGGTAAAGTCGAGTACGTTGCAAGAGAAAGTTGTCGTCGTCACCCGTTAGGCCGAGGAAGTTGGGGATGTTGAGATTGTTGATGTTCTGTTCATTGTGGAATCGCATACGATACTGGCCGCCGACGTCGACGGTCCAACAGTTACCAACAGCCAACCGTTTGAATCGATCGCCTAGATAAGTATCGCAACAGCCGGAATTGCACAAATAGCTGAAGTCATTGTCGTAGAAGACATTCTTATGCGATGCCGCGGCTGCTTTCCGCACCGCCGCACAACCGCCTTTCCCGTCTCCCTTTCCGCCGAGACACGAATCACACGTGCAACCCTTGCCGCCTTTCGTGTCGCCGAGATCAGCAGCTTCGAACACGCTGATCATAACCGACGCTTCGTGGATGGAAGTGTCGTCTTCTGCGGCGTTGACGACCGAACTGTTACTGGTAATCGTGTCGTAGTAGGAACCCTGCTGAGCCAAGGCTGTCGCCCCGGCTGACATCGCCAGAGCGGTGACGGATGAGATTAACTGTTTTGAGAAACGCATTGCTGAGTCCATCCTGTGGAATGGGAAGTCGATTGATCCAATTGGTGCAAAGCCGCCTGCGAGGATCGAAATTTGACTCCTCGTTCGCCTATGTGGTTAGATTCGACCGGTTAAAGCAGTTGCTACAGCGCGAATCAGGAAGAAATCTCAGGAGAACTGGTCCAACTGGCAAACTGTGCGGGCAAGCTGAAATATGAGCCCATGCAATGAGTTGCGCGCGCGAACCGCGCGCTCTTTTGGGGCTCCTGCTTCGATATCGGCGCACGAAAAAGCCCCGATGATCGCGATCGAGCATCGGGGCATTGTAGGCTTCGTCTTTTAGTGAACTACTCGTTATTCAGGGCTGCTTGGGCAGCTGCCAATCGCGCGATGGGCACTCGGAACGGCGAGCAGCTGACGTAGTTCAAGCCAACGCGATGACAGAAGTCGATCGACGAAGGGTCGCCACCGTGTTCGCCGCAGATGCCGACTTTCAAGTCCTTGCGAGTCTTTCGTCCCTTCTGAACGCCCATTTCGACCAACTGGCCAACGCCGGTTTGGTCGAGCGATTGGAAGGGGTCGACTTGCAAAATCTCTTGCTTCAAGTAATCGGGCAGGAACGAGTTGATGTCGTCGCGGCTGTAGCCAAACGTCATCTGTGTCAGGTCGTTCGTGCCGAAGCTAAAGAACTCGGCATGCTCGGCAATCTGATCGGCCGTCAACGCAGCGCGCGGAATCTCGATCATCGTACCGATCGAGATGTCGAGCTTGCCCTTAAAGTTCTTGTCGGCCTTGACCTTTTCAATCGTCTCTTCGGCCAGCTTGCGCAGCGTCGAAAGTTCCGCCACAGTTCCGACCAGTGGAATCATGATCTCGGGCTGAGCCTTCACGTTCTTGGCCTTGCACTCGATCGCCGCTTCGACAATTGCGGTCACTTGCATCTCGAGGATTTCGGGATAGGTGATGCTCAATCGGCAACCGCGATGGCCGAGCATGGGGTTCGCCTCGTGGAGTTGATCCACGCGACCTTCGACATCACTGGCCTTCAAGCCGAGCAACTTGGCCATGTCCGCCTGTGCCTTCTTCTCGTGAGGCAGGAATTCGTGCAACGGTGGATCAAGCAAGCGAACGGTCACGGGCAAACCTTTCATCGCGGTGAAAATGCCGATGAAGTCCTTGCGTTGGAACGGCAGCAGCTTCTTCAACGCCTTGCGTCTTGCCTTCTCGTCGCTGGCGAGAATCATCTCACGCATGGCTGTGATGCGATCGCCTTCGAAGAACATGTGCTCGGTGCGGCACAGACCAATTCCTTCGGCACCGAAGTCGCGAGCACGTTGTGCATCTTCAGGAGTATCCGCATTCGTGCGAATGCCGAGCTTGCGATACTTGTCGGCCCATTTCATGACCGTTGCAAAGTCGCCAGACAGCGTTGGAGTTATGGTTGAAATTGAACCTGCCATGACTTGGCCGGTGGAACCGTCGAGCGAGATCGTGTCCTTGTGGGTGAACGTCTTGCCATTGACCGTGATCTTGCGCCCCTTTTCATCAATGTGAACGGCTCCGGCTCCGGCAACACAGCAACGACCCCAACCGCGTGCAACCACCGCCGCGTGGCTGGTCATGCCACCCGTGCTGGTCAAGATGCCAGCGGCACTGTGCATGCCATCGACGTCTTCGGGGCTGGTCTCGTTACGAACCAAGAGAACTTTCTCACCAGCGGCTGTCCGCGCGACAGCTTCTTCTGCAGTGAATGCCAACGTTCCAACTGCGGCTCCTGGCGAAGCTGGTAGGCCGGTTGTGAGGACATCGGCCTTGTTCTTAGCAACAGGATCGAAGCTAGGCAGCAACAATTGCGTCAGATCATTCGCGGGAATTCGCTTCACAGCTGTCTTTTCGTCGATCAACTTCTCCTTGACCATGTCGCAAGCGACCTTCACGGCCGCAGCACCCGTTCGTTTGCCGTTACGAGTCTGCAGCATGAACAACTTGCCACCTTCGATCGTGAACTCGATGTCCTGCATGTCCTTGTAATGCGTCTCCAAGATTTTTTTGATATCCAGGAGCTGCTTGTAAACCGTCTTGCCAAGCGTCGGCAATGCGGTCGTCGACCAGGCGGGCATTTCTTCGACAGGCTGCGGAGTTCGGATGCCCGCGACGACGTCTTCGCCTTGAGCATTGATGAGGAACTCACCGTAAAACTTGTTCTCGCCGGTGGATGGATTGCGAGTGAACGCAACGCCCGTTCCACTATCTTCGCCCATGTTGCCATAAGCCATCGACTGGACATTCACCGCCGTACCGGCTAGGCCGAAGATGCCTTCGACTTCGCGATAGCGAATCGCGCGAGGTGTCTGCCAGCTCTTGAAGACCGCTTCGATGGCGAGAGCCAACTGCTTGAACGGATCTTGCGGGAAGTCTTCCTTGGTGTACTTCTTGTAGACCTTCTTGTAAGCCTCGCACAATTCCTTCAAGCCTTCAGCAGGCACATCGGTGTCTAGCTCGGCTTTGTACTTCTTCTTGATCTTCACGAACTCGGCTTCGTAGTGCTCGTGGTGGACTTCCATCACGACGTCGCCGAACATGTTGATCAAACGGCGATAGGCATCATACGCGAATCGCGGGTTGCCCGTGGCCGCAGCCAGAGCTTCGACCGATTTGTCAGTCATCCCCAGGTTGAGAACCGTGTCCATCATTCCCGGCATCGAAGCGGCCGCGCCCGAACGAACCGAGAAGAGCAACGGCGACTTGTCATCGCCAAACTTCTTGCCGAGTTCCTTCTCAAGCGTCTTCACGCCCGCATGAACTTCTTCCATCAAACCCTTGGGGAGGCGGCGTCCTTCTTTGTAGTAGTTCGCACAAACCTCGGTCGTAATCGTCAGCCCAGGAGGCACTGGCAGCCCGATCGCCGTCATTTCGGCCAAATTCAACCCCTTGCCGCCAAGCAGAAACTTGGACTTGCCCCGCCCATCGCAACGGGTTTGTCCGAAATAATAAACCATCTTGTCAGCGGATTTCTTCGCCATTATCGAGTACCTTCTGTTGAGAGAATTCGGTGTGTTTGTTTGTGTTGAAGCCCGTTCCGAGGTGCTGGCAGTCTGCCCCGAGTCGGGTTGAGACTTAATAAATCGAATACCGAGTGATCTAGGGAACCGGGGTCGGTTCGCCAGACAACCGATTTTCCGCAGGTGGATTTGGTGCTAGAGTCCCCTGACGGCAGGCTGCGAGGCGTAGATAAGCCGCAAAGTCTAGCAGCGACCATTCAGACCGTCAATGAACCACCCGACCCGTCTGGAGGGCCGATCCACCAACGATTTGAGGGATTTTTTGCGTTCCAGTCACCGCCGCCCTAGCCTAAGTACCCCATAACTCGCCTTATGGGTGCGACGAACACAAACAGACATCTCGTGTCACCAGCCGCCAACACAACCGACTCATTCGTCATGACTGCTTTCTCGTTTGAAGCAGCACTGGGGGTCGCAGCGTTGATGGTGGGTTGGCTGGTCGGCGTCGACCCACTTTCGACAATCCCTGTGCTGGCCAAAGATTCGTCGAGTGAGTATCTGTTGGCCGTCCTTTGGGGAACCGCTGCGACGATCCCTCTGTTGATCGGGTTGTGGTTTATCAATCGACTTGCCTTCCGACCACTGGTGAGAATTCGTCGCTTCGTCACCTCACGCGTCTTGCCGCTGTTTGAACCTTTATCCCTCTTGGAACTTGCCGCAGTTTCGCTTGCGGCAGGCTTCGGTGAAGAGTTGTTGTTTCGGGGCTTGTGTCAGGCGGCGATCGCGGAACGAATTAGTGGTCCTACGGGAATTGTCTTCGCCATTGCCTTGACTTCGGTTCTCTTTGGCGTTTGCCATTGGATCACTCCCGCCTACGCCGTGCTCGCGGCAGTCGCCAGTATCTACTTCGGGGTACTCTTTCTGATGACCGGCAGTCTGCTGGCACCACTGGTCACTCACTCGCTCTACGATTTCCTGGCGTTGGTTTATCTTACACGTTGGTCGAAGTCCAAACCGCTTTAACGCAGACTCGAACCTCGCATCGCGCAACCCGATCCAGACCCGAACGATTCAGCTTTTGGGAACCACCGTAAGTTCTTGAGCCTTCAGCTATTCAATGCCAAGATTAGTGGATAGAGTGCGAAGTACGCAGACTCGCTCACCCAGTTTCTGCCCAGCAGATCATCGAACCGAAGGAGCCTTCGCGATGCCAATCTCATTTAATTGTCCTCATTGCGGTACCTCGACCCAAGTCGCGGATCAATACGCCGGGCAGAGTGGCCCTTGCAAGTCTTGCGGTAATACGATCCAGATTCCCCACCCCACCGCCTATCAAGGCAAACCAGTTGCCGCCCCTACGCAGTCCTCATCCTCCACGGGTACCGTCATCATCGTGGTCGCTTTGGTTGCCATTATTGGGACCGTGACGATCGGTGGTGTGCTGGTCGCGCTGTTGTTGCCGGCGGTTCAAGCCGCCCGGGAAGCGGCTCGCCGAATGCAATGCCAAAACAATCTGAAGCAAGTCGCGCTGGCAATGCACAACTATCACGACGTTTACAAGACGTTCCCGCCAGCCTATACGGTCGATGCCGATGGCAACAAGCTACACAGCTGGCGTACGTTGTTGCTTCCATTTGTGGAGCAATCACAGTTGTATGACCAGATCGATCTCGATAAGCCCTGGGATGCACCGGAGAACCAGCATCTCGTCGATGTCGCAATTCCGACCTATGGATGCGTGTCAAGCCCGAACGCGATGATGAACTCAACGAACTATATGGTGATCGTCGGGCCAGGCACTATTTTCGAAGGTGATCAACCAATTGCGTTACGCGACATCACGGACGGAACTTCGAATACGATCCTGGTGGTCGAAGTCAAAGACCAACAAGTGCCTTGGATGGAGCCGACGGACTTGTCGCTTGCTCAAATGCAGATGGCGATCAACAGCGGATCAACCGATCCGGGAAGCAATCATCCCGGCGGTATGCAGGCGGCAATGGGGGATGGTGCAGTACACTTCATCTCCGAGTCGATCGATCCCAACTTGCTTCGAAACCTGATCATTCGCAACGACGGTCAAGCCGTTGGTGACTTCTAATGCTTTACCCACCTCCAAGGTCTATGCATTCCGAAACGAACATGGCGCGGAATGTCGCCAGCGGCGGGTCTTGATCCGAGACTTTGATCAACAAAGTCCACAGTGTTACGATGCGCCGCCGGCATTCGCATTCAATACCTCACTTCAATTCGACTATGGCATTGCCAGATTGTTCAGAACGGACTCTTCGGCAGCGAGTTCCGTGGTAGCTACCGCGTCGTTCGCGTCGTTCGCAACGTCTGCACTTGCTAGAACCACCTTGGCGGGTTGAGCAGGCCGGAGGTGTGCGAATTGGATGTCGTCAGCCAATCGATCCTGTAGAAATGGATCGACATGAGCCCAGCCGGCACGTTGCTCGGCGGGCACCGAATCACGCCAGATCGCTAACACTTTTTCGACATCAATGTGTGGATTGCCGCGTTCGTTTCCCTTTTCGCCAGCGGCTTTCGGTCGTAGCGGAACCCACAGCATGTCGATGCGAGCGCTGTTTCGATAGTAATATCCGCCAACGATCTTGCCTTCGCCGTCGAGGTTGAGGTGATAGTTGAAATGCTTCTCTTTTGCGATGCGAGGACTCTTATCGGCCTCTGTTTCGCTGCTCATGGCATAGGTGACTGTTAACCGCACATCAACGTGGCCCGGCGACCGATTGTACGCCTCCATCGAGTAACCATAGATCGGATAGTTCCATTTTTCGCTGCCAGGGTCAGCTTCCATGCCGATCGGATGCATGCCTCGTCCGACCCAATTGGCGATCACGGCGTGCAGCTTGCCTGGATTGATGTAACCTTCAGCCAGCATTTCATTCTCATTGTAGATATACATCTCCGCCAACAGACCTTTGATGTCAGAAGGCGTGAAGACCACGCCGTTGCGCTCGACCGACTGCTGCGGTTCCGCATGTCGAATCGTTGCCGATGTCCATCCGTTACAGTGTCCATACCAATAAGGCACGGCACGAACCGTCTCCAGTCGGGTGAAGGTTCGGGAGCCTCCAAACCCAACGCGACGCGTGTAACTCACTCGACGCGTGACTGGCGCGGTTAGCGACGTATCACGTCGCTCGAAGGCGGTTGCCAGGGTTCCTTGATCGAAGGCTTGATCGTATTTGCGCAAGGCTGAGACAGTTCCGCCATGTGTATCTGGATAGATGTAGCCGGAGTACGGGACTCGATCGTCCGCAACTCTTGCGGCGGCAGGCAGTTCGTCGAACGTCCAGTTGATTTCCGTGCCCCATAACTTTTGAAAGATCACATTCTGAGCTTCAATCTCTCCTTCATACATCGTTTGCCCAACGACGTTAGGAATAATCAGAGCGGCTGCAAGCAAACACGCATTCATAGACAATGCCTCCTCGGAAGTGAACGAAGTGAATTGACGAGCATGCTTCGAGTCGAGCAAATTTCGCTATAGCTCGTCAATCAGCAAGTTGTGGCATTTCGCCGAGAATGGGGGACGCCACAGCAGGCGGTGTCGCACGATTGGCGCAGCTTGAATAATCGTTATCGGTAAGGTTTCACCTACCGAAAAAGCCCGCCAGAGATTACATCACGCTCACTCCGCGTGACACGCAGAACCGCAGTGCGATCTAACGTACGATCAGCAGCCGGATAGGGAGGGCGAGCGCCGCGGCGAGCAGTGCCACGGTAGCGATTGCTGCAATGGGTAGGAGCTTTGTGAACGAACGAGGTTTTTCAGTGGCTTCTTCGAAGATGCTGGTGCGAAACAATTCGTCGATCGCCCGCAGGTACGCGCTGTCGTTGCTGAGGGCGTGCAGTCGGTCGTAGGTCGCTTTGCTCATAAAGCCACGGAAGGCCAAGCGTTTGTGTTCGGCGTCGAACCAGATTCGGTCGGCGATCATCTCGGGAAACTGCAGCGGCTTTGTGTCGCCGGACAGGTTTGGCAAGCGTTCGAGTCGGACATGTTGCACCCCGGTAACGTGCGACGACGTAGCGTCGGACTTCTTCGGTTGAAAGGTCATTACGGATGCCATCACGAATCCCTTTGTTGCTAATCAACGGTTCCGAGATCATTGTTGAATGCGAGTGAGATCAGTTCTCGTTCGCAGGTCTCGTGTGATTGAAGTTGGTCCAGGAACGACCGAGCTCGAGCCAGCAGATTCCCGAATTCGCTAGTGTGAGAACCCGTCCGCACCGATTCTGCCTGCTCGACCAGTCGCGAAATCTCCGACTCCATTTTCTTATGTTCGTCGCGTAAGGCTCCAGCGCGTTCTGCAAGGTCTGGAGCAACCGACACGGCGTTCTCAAAGTACCCATAGCCCTCCTCCAACGAGAAGTGCAGATTCACTTCTTCTTGCAGTTCCCTTAGCAAGCCAACGAACCGATCACGTTGGTGATATGCGGACGGACCAAGCCGAAGCCAAGCTCTGAGTGACGTTAGCAGAAAAGACAAGTTGATATTCTCTTCTTTGATCTCTTGAAAGAAGGCACTGTTGATTGCCACTGCACTTGACGCCGGCTTCGACTCAGTGCGTTCTCGATTCTGGTTCGTTCGTGTCGCTGGGAGGAGCTTGGCGATCACTGCCCGCAGATCGGTGAGGTCGGAAGACTTGATTACTGTCGCGTCGACTTGCGGGCTGCTATACGACTCGAAGAAGGAGTCTGCGGTGAATAGAATTACGGGCAACTCCGCATTTGACTCTTTCATTCTGCTCGCTGATTCGCGTCCGCCACAGCGAGGCATATGTTCGTCGAGAATTGCCAAGTCGATCGTATAGGTGCTGACCAAGTTGACGGCTTCGTCCCCGTCTTCTGCAAGCACGACGCGAAACCCCTCAGCCTCCAACTCCTGTCGGCAAAACAGGCGGATACCGCGTTCGTTATCGGCAAAGAGAATCGTAGGTCTCACTGGACCGCTAGCTCCTGTTGCCCCGGGCCACCCAATCCGACAGGCCACCAACGTCGAAGCGCACTCCGAATGCGTGATCGCTCACGAGGTGGTTGCAGCGTGACATCAATCCAGTAGTGCAACACTTGCTCAATCGCAGCGGTCAGTTGGCCAGGTGGCATCACTTTGCATAGGAATCCTTTTGCGCCATACCGATAGGCTTGTGCGATAAACTGTGGATCATCACTATCGCAAAGGACGACAATCGGCGGCAGTTGAGTCAAGTCGTCGCGAAAGAGCCACTGCAACTGCCGCAGCACTTTAAAGCCGTCTAGCCTAGGCAGCGCGAGATTCAACAGCAGCAAGTCGCAGGCAAGTACTCGCGAATTCTCCGCCCCGCGTTTGTCCGAGCTGAAGAAGTACTGGAGCACCTCCTCCCCGTTTTGCAGCAAGTCAACATTCAGGTTTGGGGCCGCTTGCTGCAACGCCGAGAGCAATGAGTTTGCGTCTTCTTCATTGCTTTCGGCGAGGGCGATCGTGGGAAAGTTCTTCAGTATCATCACTCAATCTCCAATCAAGGCGAGCAGTTCAGGTTCGACAGAGAATTCACAGCGCTGACGATGAATCTCGCCACGGAAAATCGGAATGTCTGACGGCGCTGAAATGGAGAGCTTCACACGCTTTCCCTCGATTCCCGCGATGCGAACGCACACGTTCCCCGCGATCACGATCTCCTCGCCAATCTTTCTACTGAGAACTAACATCCTTGTGTTCCTTTCGTTCTGTAACGCATGGTTGGGTATTAAGATGGCCGCCTAGTGAAACGTTCGGTGACCACTGTTGAGTGTTAGCACTCCGCGTGCCGATCGGGCTAATCGCGGAATTTGTTGAGTGATGCACCGTCTTGGTGAGGTCAAACCTTCAAATAAGCGGGGCAAATTGCTAGTTGTCCCTACTTCCTTATGTCCCGGTGGAACCGCGAACAAACTGCGATCGCTTTGGTTTTGCGAGCCGAAGCGTCAGCGAGCGGACGGTCCTGTCAGATTCCCGACACTTGGCTTGCTGGCCGACGACAGTTCCAGATGTGCTTCGTCGAATCGATGGACGGCTGTACGTCGCGAGCGGCGCTCGATAATCTCGGCGATTTGACGATTGATCTCCTTGGCTTCCTTTCGCGTTCCCGGTAGTCCGGCCGTCATCAGGACGTAAGTCGACTCACCTTGGGAACTCAGGACCGTCATCTTGGTCCGTTGTCCTGTGCTGCTGTCACCACGCAGGTGGAGTCCTTGCCAGCGAACATTAGAAAGCCCCAGATCATCCATCGCATCGCGACCCCACTTCAACAGCGTCAACGGCTCGACATTCGCAATCAAATCACTATTCGACCAGCGGTATGTCAGAACGGGAACGTCGGTTCGAACGATGTCGCCGATGAAATCTACATCCTCGCCAATCAAAGCAAACAAGTCTTCGCGGGTGGTCATGTTCAGGTTCTCAACTGGAAGGGTGTGGACGAAAAAGTCACCAATGGATACAAAAAGCAGTTATCGTGCCAACCGCCAAAATTCTCTGAAGAAACGTGAATTCCCAGCAGAACGGGCGTTGGTGATTAGCAAAGCCAGCTATTGATCGCGGTCTCCGTCACAAAGCCGACGCAAGTGACAGAAAGCTGACTTGTCGTTACTTGGCGTGAGCGATGCCGTGGCGTTGCATCTTCGCGTGTAACGTGGGGCGTGTGAGCCCGAGTAACTGAGCGGCATGCGTTTGATTGCCGTTGGTGCGCCGCAATGCCTCTTCGATTAGCAATCGATCGGCCTTATCAAGCAGTTCCTCGTGGGCCCGACCACCAACGTGAGCGTCGAGATGTCGGCTGACGAGTTCCCCGAGCGACTGTTCTAGTGACTGGGAGACTGGTTGTTGGGAGGCCTGATCCACATCGCGAGCCCGGTTGACGTCGCTCACCTGAATCGGATAGCCGCGCGTAAAGATCAACACACGGTAGACACAGTGTTCTAGTTGCCGCACATTCCCCGGCCAATCCACTTTACAAATCGTTTCCAAGGCTTCTTCGGAGATGACCGGTTTCTCGATCTTAAGCTCGGACGAGTAGCGATTTAGAAAGTACTCAACCAGCTTCGGGATGTCAGAGCGTCGATCGCCTAGCGGTGGGATCGGAACACTAACAACATTCAGGCGGTGGTAGAGATCTTCACGAAAGAGCCCGTCGGAGATCGCTCGTTCCAAGGGGCGATTTGTCGCCGCCAAAATGCGAACATCGACTTGGATGGTCTCATTGCCGCCGACTCGCTGGAGCGTCCGCTGTTGCAAGACGCGCAGCAACTTCGCTTGGACGCTCGGTGGGATATCGCCAATCTCGTCCAAGAAGATCGTTCCGCCGTGAGCTTGTTCAAATTTGCCGATCTTTCGGGAATTTGCTCCTGTAAATGCACCGCGTTCGTAGCCGAACAGTTCACTTTCCAAAAGCGTCTCGGGAATCGCGACACAATTGACGACGAGCAACGGAGCTGCGGCCCGCAGGCTGTGCTGATAGATCGCTCGCGCGACGAGTTCCTTCCCTGTGCCGGATTCACCGCGAATCAAAGCCGTCGCATCCGTTGGGGCGACGCGTCCGATGGCCTTAAAGACCTCCTGCATCACCGGACTTTCACCGATAATCGCATCGGTGGCGGATACGGGCTCCTCCGGATTCAACGCCACTCCGCGCTGCATCAGCCGAACGCTTTCCAATGCTCGTTCGATTGCCGCCAGCATGGCTTCGGGTTCGAATGGCTTAAGCTGATAATCGAACGCGCCCAATTTGGTGGCTTCGATTGCGGTGTCCATGGTTCCGCGACCCGTCATGATGATTACGGGCAGTTTCGGCTCGATCGTGCGGATCTGACGAAACGCTTCCAGGCCGCCCATCCCCGGCATACTCAGGTCGGTAATGACAACTTGAGGTGGGTCACTTCGGACAATCTCCAGCCCCGCCTCGCCAGTGCTTGCCGTCACGACGTCATGCCCTAACGCGACGAGCATATCTTGGAAGGCATTGCGCACGCCGGTTTCGTCATCGACGACCAGAATCTTACTCATAGCGGCGACCCTCGATCGTCGGAATGGTCACAATGCACTCGGTCCCGCCCGCACTAGACGGCTCCAAGGTCAGTCCGCCTCCGTGTCTTGCCATGATCGAGGCGGCGATGCATAGGCCCAACCCCGTCCCTTCGGACTTTGTCGTGAAGAAAGGCTCAAACGCTCGGTCGTACTGATCGCTCGACATTCCGGGCCCATTGTCGGCGATCCGAACTGCCAACACCGGCTCGCCATTGCGTGTCTCCGGTTCGACCGAGATTCGTATCTCGCCGCCATCTTCCATCGCCTCGACAGCATTGTGAATCAGATTCATTAGCACCTGCTTGAGTTGTTCGGCGTCCGCCAGCACATCAGGAACGACCGGTTCCGGCTGGCGTATCACGCGGATGTTGTGTTCTTCGATGCGGTACTTTAGCAGCTCAAGCGTCTTATCCAACAACTCACCGATGGGATGTCGTGATAGTTTCATCTGGGGAGGGCGAGAAAACTCCAAGAACTGCCGAACGATATTCTCTAGCCGGACCGTTTCGTCGGAGACGATACTGATCTTCTCTTGTAAGTCCGGATTCTGACCGACGGCACGGCGTAGTGAGTAAAGCCACATCTTCATCGAAGTCAACGGGTTGCGGATCTCGTGCGCAACACTCGCCGCCAGTTTGCCCACCGCCGCCAGCTTTTCGGCCTGGGCCAATTGCGAGCGGCTCTGTTCAAGGTCGGAACGCGATTCCTCGACGTTGGTCATCAGCAATCGGACGAAGTGCCCTAACTCGCGCATCTCGTCGCTGCCAATGTCGCCAGAGGCGTTCTGTGCGTTGCCGGCGAACAGTCTGGCATCGTCGGCGATCCGCCGCAAAGGAAAGACGACCCCCGTGAAGAACAGCCACAGCAAAGCCGTACCCAACACTAGCGTGAAGATGGCCGTCGCACTAACAATGACAGTGACCTGCTCGACTTGTCGGCGAACCTGGGCGCTCGTATCGTCGACCAACTGCTGGTTGATCGAAATAAACTCTTCGCAAAGGTTGTACGACTGATCGTACAGAGCGACCACGTCTTCGAGCAGCAGCTTGCGAGCTTGTTCCTCATTCCCCGAGTCGAACAACGTAACGACACTGTCTCGCTTTTCCGCATAGGCGTTCTGAACGGATTCCAGTCGATCTAGCAGCTTTCGTTCAGTATCCGTACGGGCGGTGACACGAGCTTGTTGGAGCCAGTAGTCGAAGTCGCTCGACTTTCGGCTCAGCCGTTCGAGCCAGTCGCCTTGCCCACGATCCAGGACATAAGACGAGACGTAACCTCGCTGCTCCAACAAGGCAATTTCCAACTCTTCTGCGGCCCGGACACTTGCCAGATTCTCAACGACCAGCGTCTCTTGGAATGCTTCAAAACGATACGCCGACATGATCGCGACCACGCTGCTGATCACCGCCAGCAGCAACAATCCGATCAATGCCGTCGATATTTTGGTGGCTAGTGAGACGTTCCGATAACGCATATGGCTCCTTCTGCCTACCACCAATTCTAGTTCGCGGTTGGATGCGACCAAGAGAATGTCGTGGCGCAAATATCTTTGCAGTAAACTCGAAGGAACACCAGCGCGTGATCTACTTTGTCAGGGCGATTCATTTGTTGAAGTTGCACAAGATGTACGACGGGCCTCCGAGCCCGTCGATAACGACTTAGATTCATCGACGGGCTCGGAGGCTCGTCGTACAAGCCTCTCAGTTTGAAAAACTGAAAAGCCCTGTCTACTTTCTCAAAGAGAGTCACCCGATGCGAGGATTCAGCTTACGAACACTGCTGTTGGCGATGATGGGCGTCTCGGTTTTGTGCGCGCTCTTTACGACTCGCGTCTGGTATGCAGTCGGTGCCCATTTGTTGCTCGTGCTGGCATTCGCAGTACCCTCCGGCAGCTTTGCCTTCGATCGATGGGGCACTCGACGCAGCGTCGTCATCGGCACATGTGTAGGTGCAATCGTCGGAACGATCTTGATTTCAGTGCTGGTTCTGATCGTCGATTTCTGGCGTGCTACGGTGTGAAGTCCTCGGACTCGGCAAGACTGCAGGCAAAGGCTGCCAGCAAATCCGCCGCTCGGTCGATGTCGTCTAGCGAAATTGTCTCGACTGCGCTGTGCATGTAGCGGTTCGGAATACTCACGAGCCCTGTCGCCACACCAGCACGGCTAACTTGGATCGAGTTGGTATCGTTCGGCGTTGCGCGACCAATTGCGGCTAGTTGGTAAGGCATTTCGCGTTTCGCGCACAGATCCATCAGGCGACTCGTAACGCGAGGATTCATGTTCGGACCTCGGTAGATGACGGGGCCTTTGCCAAGTGCGATGTCACCTTGTTGCCGCTTGTCGATCGTCGGGCAGTCTGTGGCATGGGTCACGTCGACGGCGATCGCCACGTGGGGATCTACTCCAAATGCACTGGTCTGAGCACCGCGCAAGCCAATCTCTTCTTGCACCGTGGACACGGCATAAATGCCGCACTTCGGATTCTGCAACGCAGCGCGACGTAATGCTTCCATAACGACCCACAACCCCGTTCGGTTATCCATACCAGGCGAGTTCGCGAGATTGTTTCGCATCTCCTGATAGCCAAGCTCCAGCGTGACCGGGTCACCAATTCGCACCACCTCCGCCGCTTCGGCTTTGTTCGCGGCTCCCATATCCAGCCACAGGTCATCCTGCTTTACGGTCTGCTTGCGTTCCTCATCTTTCAGCAGGTGAATCGGTTTTCTAGCGATCACCGCCGGAATGGGACCACTTTCAGCCCAGATCATCATTCGCTGCCCAACCAGTTGAATCGGGTCCCAGCCACCGATTGGCTGTGTGTAAATGAAGCCCGATTCGTCAATATGCGTGACCAACAGCCCGATCTGGTCGCAGTGTCCCGCGAACATCAGCCGCAGTGGAGCATCGGGGTTTTTGCACGCAATGACGTTTCCATGCACGTCCGTTTTGACCGTGTCGGCGAACGAAGCCACGTAGTCGCGAACGACCTTTTGAATCGGTGCTTCATAGCCGGACGGGCTGGGAGTGAGGAGCAGTTGCTTCAGAAATTCGTGCGCAGTCGTTTCCATGATGCTCTTTCCGTGGGGCGGCAGGGCCGCAGCCGATGCGAGCTATCGCTCGGCGCGATACAACTCGCTTCCGTTGGTCGCTAGTATCTTGATGAAATAACAACACTTTCACCGATAACTGATGTTCGGATCAATGATTCGCGGTAGCTGTTAGCGTACAACGACCGGGTGAATGTGACCACTGTGCTTCAATGGATTGAACGACGGGCGAACCGTCTCAATCGTGGGGCCCGCTGACAGCTCGGAGATATTCGGCCAGTCGGCTTTGCAGATCGAGCAGGCCCTGCCACTGCTGCAAGTCCAACTTGACCTGCTCGCCTTTGCCCTCCGTCTCAACCGAGTTCATCAAATTGCGAATGCGAATGTGAATGTACTCGATCAGTTCGGCCAATTGAGCCGCCTGCCCGGGCGACATGCGATCGGGAAGCTCCGGCGGTTCGATCGAATGCAGCGTCGCTTGCAAATCGTCGTCGCCTTCCCATTGCAGATCAAAGTCTAACGATCCAGCGCTTCGTTTGGCTTTCGACGACGGATCGATCGTCCCACGCGCGGCAGCGCTTCCGCGTCGCATGTCAGCCAAGCGACCTGCGATCTCGTCACGCGAACCAAACAGCAACACCGAACGACCGAGCGTGATCATGTCGCCATAACGAAGTATCCGCAGTTGGATGTCTTCGCCGTTCACTTTCGTCCCGTTGGTACTCTCCAGATCGGTCAGGACGAGTTTCTCATGATCCTCTTGAATCTTGAGATGAAAGCGACTGACGCGCTCGTCGTTTAACTGAATCGAATTTCCCTCTTCGCGACCGACCGTCACCGGTGGCGACACATCTCCATACACTCGGCCACGATCGGCACCATCGAGTACGCGCAACGTAATCGCCATCAGCCCGTCTCTCTGGGAAGATGCTAGAGGAAGTGAATACTAGAAACCGTTATTGCTACAGCGCTTATATCATCCCCGCGAAGCGGTGGTCAAGACTTACCTTCATTTTTCGTCGAGATTCGCCCTCTATTTTGAGGGGGAGGTGATATTCGGCATGTGATCGCGAGTTTCGCGACGCCATCCGACTCGCATTTTCATGTCAGCATTAAACTACAATCGTTCCTGACACCTGCGACATCAAGAGTTGCGAAACCATTCATTGCTATCAACTGCGACGCACAGGAACTATATGTCTCGCCTTCGAAGATTGCTGTTCTATTTCATTCTGATTTCGCCCCTGAACGGCCTCGCGGCGGACCTCACTGTCGGCGAGGAGCAGTTTGTAAAGGCCGTCGGGCGGGACTGCCCTGTCATCAGACTTTGGCCCGATGGAGTTGTCCCCGACGAACCGAGAGCGATCGGAGACGAGGAAGTCACGACGATGTATCGAAACCGCGAAGGCTTGCTGAATATCGGCAACGTATCGAGCCCATCGATGATCGTTCTGACCCCAAGTGGCAACAACAACACGGGAGTGGCGATCATCCTCTGTCCCGGTGGAGGCTACGGAAGTCTGGGGTGCGACACGGTGATCGAGACCGCGAAATGGATGAACGAGCGAGGCATCACCGTGGTGCTTCTGAAGTATCGTGTCCCGAAGCGGCATCACGAATTCGCGATGAACCATCAACCAGTGCAAGATGCTCAACGGGCGATGGGCATTCTGCGAGCGCGGTCTGCCGAGTGGAAGATTGCTCCGAACAAGATCGGCATCGGCGGATTTTCGGCGGGTGGGCATGTGGCCGCATCGCTCGCGATCAATCACGCGAAGCGTTGGTACAAACCGGTCGATGCATTGGACGAGACGAGTTGCCGACCCGACTTCGCCGTGTTGCTTTACCCGGCGTATCTCACGGATCCAATCACATCACGCGAGCGGGATGCCAAGTTGAATTACGACCTCATTTCAGCGACCGCGACGCCTCCCACGCTGATCAGCATCACGCGCCCCGATAAGTTCACAGTGGGATCGATCGAGTACTACCTGGCTCTAATGGAAGCAAAAGTTGCTGCCGAGTTACACATCTATCCAGACGGAGGTCATGGCGGTGCCATTGAAAAATATCCGTTCGGCGAATGGGCGAATGAATGCTATCGCTTTTTAGGCGACCAAGGCATTCTCGAAGTTGCGGAGAAGCCAGTGCCGCTCACCTACAAAGCCAAGAGACTTCCTGATATTGAATTGTCGGAAACGCTAACGCTTGGCGATCAGCGACTCGGCCAAGTCCTCGGTCGCGATTGTCCCGTGGTCCCGGTGTGGCCCAACGGCTTCGGACCTGACGAAACACTCGAACCGTCCGAAGAAACAGTCACTTCAAAATCTCGCGGCGGGACGGCGCTGAACATCACCCAAGTCACAAAGCCGACGCTGACGATCGTCCGCCCGACGAACGATAAAGCGACGGGTAAAACAATCATTGTCTGTCCAGGTGGTGCCTATGGCGGATTAGCTGCCGAACACGAAGGAACACGCGTCTGTGAGTGGCTCAACGAGCTGGGAATTACGGGCATCCTGCTGAAATATCGTGTTCCGCGTCGGGGAGGCGATTACGAAAAGCACCATCATGCCCTGCAGGATTTGCAGCGAGCCATACGGATAGTTCGCGCGAATGCCGCAGAATGGGATATCGATTCCACAAAGATCGGGGTGTGCGGCTTTTCTGCAGGCGGACACCTCTGCACGGTGCTCAGCACGAACTTCCAAACCAACTGGTACGAACCGATAGATGTTATCGACAAGCAAAGCTGCCGTCCGGACTTCGCGGTGCTGACCTATCCGGCATACCTGACCGAGCCACTCGACTCGAACGAAGTCGATCCGAACGTATTGGCTTTGCAACGAAGTGTCACGCCGCCAATGTTCCTCTCTGGTGCCGAAAACGATCGTTTCACGAGAGGGATGCTTAACTTCTACCTAGAGATCCAAGCCGCAAAGCTGTCGGCTGAGTGCCACGTCTATGCGACCGGCGGCCACGGAGGAGGCATCGACCCGATATCGTATCCAGCTTCCGAATGGACCAAAGCTTGTGAACGCTGGCTACGCGATATCGACCCGGAATTGGAACGCCGCAAGGCTCAAGACAAACCCGACAGCGGTCGCTGAATCCTACTATCGAAATTAGTAGCGGTTTGACTAAACTGTGAATAATCCCGCCGCGTCGCGCATCTTGGCCTAATGACTTTATGTCCGACTGAGCCAACGCCGCGCTCGCCAGCCCACCCACCAGCTGCATCCCACCGCACGGAGTTGTGCAATGAAACTGCTTGCTTTCACTTGTTCGCTGCTCGTTTTGACACGCTTCGCCTCGGCCGCAGACTGGCCGCAGTGGCAGGGTCCTGATCGCACCAATGTTTCGCAAGAGACAGGTCTCTTGAAGGCTTGGCCCGAAGATGGTCCCAAAAAAGTTTGGGTGTCCGAGGACGGCGGGCTCGGCTATGCCGGAATGGCGGTCGTTGGCGACTCGCTCTATACCCTCGGTGCGCAGGACAATCAGGAGTGCTTGATCGCCCTGAACGTATCCGATGGGAGCAAGAAGTGGTCGACGCCGATCAGCGAAGTACTCTCGAACGGTTGGGGCGATGGCCCGCGAAGCACGCCGACCGTCGTTGACGATCTGGTCTATGCCTTCTCTGGAACTGGCACTTTGGCTTGTGTTAGCGCGAGCGATGGCAATGTCGTGTGGAAGGCCAAGGCTGGCGACTTCGGCGGTGGCAAACCCAACTGGGGCTACTGCGAAAGCGTCTTGATCGATGGTGACAAAGTTGTGTGGACGCCAGGCGGCAAGCAGGGTGCTGTCGTCGCGTTGAATCGCAAGACCGGCGAAAAAATCTGGCAGAGCAGCCAGTATACGGAAGGCGCTCAATATTCATCGATCATCGTGGCCGAGCATGGTGGTCGTCGCCAGTACATCCAACTCGTTCAACAAGATCTGTTCGGACTCGATGCCGAAACAGGTGACTTGCTGTGGCAAAGTGATTGGCCAGGCAAGACCGCCGTTATTCCGACACCGATTTTCCATGAAGGCCAGGTTTATATTTCCAGCGGTTACGGAGTTGGTTGCAAGCTAGTGGAACTCAGCGAATCCAATGACGTGACGGAAGTCTATGCCAATCAAAACATGAAGAACCATCACGGCGGCGTGCTTCGCCTTGGCGACCATTTGTTCGGATACTCCGACGGCGTTGGCTGGCTGTGCCAAGATTTCGCGACCGGCGAGATCGTATGGAATGACAAAAAGGAGCTCGGCAAAGGCTGCCTCACTTACGCGGACGGTCGCTTGTATCTGGTAGACGAACGGGACGGCCAAGTCGTCTTGATCGATGCCTCGTCGGAAGGCTGGAAAGAGCGTGGCCGATTCACGCTTAGTCCGCAATCTGAACAGCGCAGCCCCAAAGGAAAGATCTGGACGCATCCGACGATTGCCAACGGTCGGCTTTATCTGCGTGATCAGGAGTTGATCGTCAGTTACGATATTCGCGAAGTGGAGTAAGTTGTTCTGCACAGTTTATCGCGTCGCAAACTTCCGAACTCTTCCGAAGTCTTGATGACGCTCGCTCACCTCACGAGGCTGAATCATGAAACTCGTATCGACCGTCGTCGTCACTATCGTTCTCCTTTCAGCCGTCTCGCCAAACGCGATCGCGGAATTGCGAGCAGGTGCCGCTGTCGTTGATGCGACACCGATTCAGTTCCCCGTTTTCGTCAACGGCGGTATGACCAGCCGCAGCCTGGACGTTGTCAAAACCAAAATCAATGTTCGCGCGATCGTCCTCGACGATGGCAAGACGCGTCTCGGGATTGCGGTTGTCGACAGCTGTATGATGGCTCGTCCGTTTCTCGACGAGGTAAAACAACTCGCTTCACAACGAACGCAACTTCGCCCTGAACGCATTCTCATTTCCGCGACTCACACGCACAGTGCGCCGGCGTCGATGAGTTGCCTCGGAACCGACGCCGATCCAACTTACGTGCCGTATCTTCGCGAGAAAATCGCCGAGGCACTGGCCGCAGCCGAAGCGAACCTCGAATCGGCTCAAGTCGGCTGGGCGGTGGCGAATGCAGCCGAGTACACAGCGCTCCGTCGTTGGATTCGTCGTCCCGATCGGCTCGCTGCTGACCCGTTCGGCAATCTGACCGTGCGTGCCAACATGCACGCGGGGGCGAACTGGGATGACGTCACGGGTGAATCGGGGCCCGAAGATCCTGATCTGTCGTTGATCTCGTTTCGAGCCAAGGATGGGCGTCCGATTGCTGTACTTGCCAACTTTTCGATGCACTACTTTTCGGGTGAGCAGGGATTGAGCGCGGATTATTTCGGGTTGTTCTCAGACGGACTTAAAGCGCGACTTGCGCACAACGATGACACCCTGCATCCGCCTTTTGTCGGCATCATGTCACACGGTTGCAGCGGCGATATCTGGCGTCGTGACTACCGTGTTCCGGCGGATCAACGCAATGAGCAACTCACGATCGAGGCGTATGCAGACGGTTTGCTAGACATCGCAACAAAGGCTTATGAGTCGATTGATTACCGCGATGCCGATCTCGCAATGGCGGAAACGCGAATGGAACTGAAGTATCGCGTCGCCGACACGCAGCGTTTGGAATGGGCACAACGAATCGTCGACGGAATTGGCGACCGGCTCCCGAAAACGAGCGAAGAGGTGTACGCCAAAGAGCAACTCATCTTGCACGAACGGCAATCGACCGAGATCGTCTTACAAGCCCTCCGAATCGGAGACATCGCAATCGCGACGACGCCCAACGAAACCTACGCGCTGACGGGCCTGAAGCTGAAACTTCAAAGCCCGCTGCCGCAAACGATGGTGATTGAGTTGGCGAATGGCGGTGACGGATACATCCCGCCACCCGAGCAACATTTACTGGGCGGCTACAACACGTGGGCGGCTCGTTCGGCGGGACTTGAAGTTCAGGCCGAACCAAAGATCGTTGCCGCCGGGTTGCAATTGCTGGAAGCGGTTGCTGGCAATCCGCGGCGCGAATTCAAACAGTCACAGGGTCCGGCTGTGACAGCCATCTTGTCGGCCAAGCCAATCGCCTACTGGCGACTGGATGAATTCGCCGGCCCGCATGCGAGCGATTCTTCGGGTCACGATCGCGTTGCACAATACGAACCGGAGGTGGCTTACTTCTTAACGGGGCCGCGAAGTGACGCATTTTGTAAGGGCGGCGAAGACAACCGCGCTGCACACTTCGCTGGCGGACGGCTACGTTCTCGCATCGGGGAGTTAGGCGATCACTATTCGATTTCGATGTGGTTTTGGAATGGCTTGCCTATCGAAGCTCGTACCGTAACCGGCTGGCTATTCTCTCGCGGACATGATTTCAGCCAAGGCTTCGGGGCCGAGCACGTGGGACTTGGCGGTGGCGAGAACCATCCCGGAAAGATCCTCTTTCACGACGGCGATCGTATTGTAGCTGGACCGACATCTATCGAACGCTGGACTTGGAACCATCTGCTGTTCGTTCGCGATGGGCAACAGATACGAATCCATCTCAACGGCGAAGCGACTCCCGAGATCGAAGCCGCAATCGCCGCTGATGATCGCGCGAACGCCGAGCAGCTGTTCTTTGGTGGCCATTGCTCGGGTGAGTCATCCTGGGAAGGGCGGCTCGACGAGATCGCGGTGTTTGATCGGGTGGTCTCTCCAAATGAGCTGACCGTTCCGCGAGGCAAGTAGTCGCGTTGTGGCCTCACGTCTAAACGGGCAGCGGATCGCTTGCGTCCAGGCGAGTGGCGGTTATCGTAGTCTGTAGTCGACCGCAAACATTTACTCACTTCTCCGCGAGGTTCTCGTTCATGTATCGCGCACTGCTATTCTTAATTCTCGCCTCCGTCCTCGTTCCGCAAGTGAGTGCGGAGCAGCCCAATGTCATCTACATCTTGCTCGACGATGCTGGCTACGGCGATCTGAGCTGCTATGGACAGAAGAAGTTTGCGACGCCCAATATCGATCGGCTCGCGACCGAGGGAATTAGGTTTACCGATCACTACTCGGGATCAACCGTTTGTGCCCCGACACGCTGTTCGCTGATGACCGGCTTGCACACGGGGCATTGCTTTGTGCGTGGCAATCGCGAGGTGAAGCCCGAAGGCCAATCGCCGATGCCAGCCGACATCGTGACGATCCCACGCTTGCTTCATCAGGCGGGTTACACGACCGGAATGTTTGGCAAATGGGGACTGGGAGCACCGGGCTCGACGTCGGACCCCATGCAGCATTTCGATTCGTTCTACGGTTACAACTGCCAGCGCGAGGCACACAACTTCTATCCGGATCATCTTTGGAAGAACGATCAGCGAGTCGAGCTGGACGGCAACACTTACTCACACGACTTGATCATTCAAAACGCATTCGATTTTATCCGCACGAACAAAAAAGGACCGTTCTTCTGTTACATGTCCGTGACGATCCCTCATGCCGCGATGCAGGTGCCGGAAGATTCGATGGCCGAGTTCCGCAAGAAGTTCGCTCAATTTGAAGGGACGATCGGCAAATACGCCGGCCCAGACGTCAACAATCCCGTTGCTGGTTTTGCCGGCATGATGACACGACTCGATCAACAAGTCGGCCAACTGCTGGCACTTCTGAAAGAATTGGACATCGACGATAACACGCTGGTAATGCTCAGTTCGGATAATGGTCCGCACAAGGAGGGCGGTCATCAGCCGGACTTCTTCGATTCGAATGGGCCGTTGCGTGGCTATAAGCGAGATCTGTACGAAGGTGGCATTCGCGCTCCGTTGCTCGCGCGTTGGCCGGGCAAGCTCAAGGCGGGCAGTGTTTCGCACTTGATATCTGCTCATTGGGACATGCTGCCGACGTTCTGCGAGTTGGCAGGAGCGAAGACGCCTGAGAAACTCGACGGCATTTCGATCGTACCAACGCTGCTGGGGCGATCCGACGAGCAGCCTCGGCACGAGGCGATGTATTGGGAGTTCAGTGAGCGAGGACGCAGCCAGGCAGCTCGCATCGGCAACTGGAAGGCCGTTCGCGTTAATCTCAAGCAGAATCCCGATGCGCCGATCGAGTTGTACGATCTGTCGAAGGACATTGGCGAAGTGCACAATATCGCGGATCAGCATCCAGAGGTCGTCGCTCAGCTCCAAGCAGTCATGACACGTGAGCATGTCGATTCCGAGTCGTTCCCGTTGTTTTAAGGACGCATAGGAGTCCTTTGCATCCTCGGCGTATTTGCTTTGCTGCGATGTTGAAACAGTTTCTTCGGCGACAAGCTCAATCATTCGCTTACCGACTCCTCCTTCGCAACTTGCCGAAGCCGTATGAACACGTGGGCGGCTATTGTTGGCGGAGCCGACTGCCACGTAGCCTGCCAAAAGCTGACTCGACGCTGCTCCTCTTTGAGGATCGGCGTTATCTTGGCCCAGCGAATTCACGGCGGAAACACGTCGAGTCGATTGGACGTGGTTGGTATCGTCACGATGACGAAGTGATCTACTTCTCAACGCCCGATAACACCGATCCGAACACCAATCGTCGCGAATACTCGTACTCGGTATCAAGTTGGCTCCACACTCGGAATTCAGGCGTGGCGAATAATTTGCTTCATCGCGAAGTCACAGACTCGGCGATTGCAAGCGACGTCGAATACGCGCTCGCGGGCAGCAAGTATCGGAACGTTTGCCACGAATTTGGGATCCACGATCTTGTCGACAAGTCGATCCTGGAACTTGGCCCTGGTCCTTCGTGTGCATGGGCGTTATTAATGGCGTGCTACGGAGCTAGTGTGAGTGTTGTCGATCCTTATCCTGCGACATGGGACGCGAGCTACCATCCGGTCTTCTTGTCGGCGTTTCGAAATGCGGTCGCGGATCTACCAGGAACAGATGTCTCGCCAATCAGCGATTTACTCGAAGAGCAAGACTTCTCGGAGCACGTGATTTGCCGTCATGAGGAACCGGTCGAACTATTGGAAATGGATGGAGAGTCGTTCGATATCGTCTTCTCGAACGCGGTCGGTGAGCATTTTTTTGATTGTACCGCCGCGTTCAAGCAGCTTCACCGTGTGACCAAAACCGGCGGTTGGGGATTTCATTGGATCGACTTCCGCGACCACCGAGATTTTCAAACGCCGCTCGAGTATTTGTCAATGAGTGACGCCGAGTTCGCGCGTGAGTTTGGCTTACGACGCGGCGAGATCGGAAATCGCTGGCGAGCGAACGAGATGTCGGCAGTCATCGAGCAAGCCGGATTCGAGGTCGTTCGCCGTGAACCGACTATCCAAGCCGAGTCGACTTATCTTGAAGCGTTTATTCCCCGCCTGCGAGCGTCTGGCTCGTCACGATATCGAGATATCCCTGCCGCCGAGTTGCAGCGGCTTGGCGAACTCGTTGTGCTACGGAAGCATTGACAAGCCAGATAGCAACATGCGGATGACGACGGGCTTCTGGCACGTGCGTTCGAAGCATTTCCTGCCTGATTAAGCTTCACGGATGATCCAGATGTGGGCACTTAATCGTGCCAAGGGCTTCGACGGTGCCATCTTCACCAACGCGATGTACCGTCAATCGAAGAAGACATTTGCCGCAGGCGTCGACCATTCTCTGGCCAGTGAACTGCATGACCCGCACTGCAACCGATGCACGTTCGATGACGGAAAAAAATCACAACACGTCGGTTGAGTTCAAGTGGAAGAAATAGATCACTGCGTGCCAGGAACATGGCTATTCGTCTCAACAGCTAGTCGATGCTGGCGCCGGCAATTGCCGGTGACGTGTAAGCCTTCTTGATCAACTTCTTGAGTGTTGGGACATGGACGTCCTCGAACTTCTTGATGTAGAGACAGGATTTGCCGATCTTGTGCTTTCCCAGTTTCGCCAGCAGGGTGGTTTGCTTCTCTAATTCGCAGTGCAAATACAGAACCAGGTCCTGTTTACGGGGAGAGAAACCGACATGGAACCAGTCTCCCTCGGACGTTTTACCGCGATAGTGGAATCTACCAAAGCCAATCTTTGCCGTTCCCCACATGACAGCAGGTTCCCCCGTCAACTCCTTCATCAGTCCGAGAATGGTCAGGCAATCAGTGCGTTGATGCTCATCCTCAATGCCGGCAAGAAACTTGTTGACACGAGGGTCGTTCTCTTGTGTTTTCGTTTTTGCCATTGGACTTCCTCGGTAAATAGTACAGTCACATTATGCGGTTACTGCTCTTCAGATAGGATACCGCCTGTTGATGCTTTAATCTTGGAACATCGCTGGGCTCGGACGGCGGTCCTCGAAACTGCGGACGCGTTCCCTTACAAGCGGTTCGACAACGCGCCAATTCTGAGGGCGGATGCGGACGATGCGACCTGCACTCGCTCGGGCGAATCTTGACAGCCCACGCGCACGGCTGAATAATCGTGCGTACACGCACAATGTATTTGAGGCGGTTTTCGCGAACGATGGGAGCTGAGTGGTGGGATTGCGAGACAGCTTGGTGATGCAATTGCGAGCAGCTTACTTCGCGGTCCGGCGAACTGCTCAGTCGCGGCTGGCAGCGTCGGGAGCCACTGTCGATCAGGTGGTGGTAATGACGTTGCTTACTGAAGAGCCGGGGATGACGCAGCGAGAGATCGTCGAGAGATCTTTCTCTGATCCCAGTACCGTGCGCGCGATGCTCGTGCTGTTGGAGCAGCGCGGCTGGGTACGACGAGAGTCCGATCCGGACGACGCGCGAGTTCGTTGCGTCTCCCTGACTGCGGAAGGGCGCAAGCAACACCGCCAGCTACAACGCATCGGACACATCGGCGATCCGACGAACTTGGAAGACCTGATGTCAGCGGAGGAGTTACGCGTTGTCACCAAGTGCTTGAAACGAATCGCCCAAAGACAGGCAGAGCTGACAACCAGTCGATTGGCAAACACGTAGCTTGACCTCTCCGAGTCGAACGGCCGCCTGCTCGACTCGGAGAGGTCAAGCGACAGCTCGTCGCGCAGTAACATCACACTCGGAGATGCGAATTGTGAGACAAATCCTGCTTTTGCTCATTCCTGTCATTGCAATCGCGTCGTTGCCGACCGGCGCCCGTGGTAGCGAACCGGAGAAGGTGATCCGACTCGGCATCATCGGTCTGGACACGTCCCATGTGATTGCCTTTACGAGTCACCTCAACAACCCGAAGAACAACACCACCTGCCGCGTCGTGGCTGGGTTTCCTGGTGGGTCTCCGGACTTCAAGGCTTCGGCCGACCGAGTGGAAGGCTACACGAAGCAACTGCGCGAACAGTATGGTTTGGAGATCGTCGACAGCATCGAAGAGCTGCGTCAGAAAGTCGATGGCATTCTGTTAGAAAGCGTCGATGGCCGACCGCACCTCGAGCAGGCACGCATCGTGATCGCGACCGGAAAGCCGCTGTGGGTCGACAAGCCGGTGGCGGACGACCTGGCGGACGTGATCGAACTCTTTCGGCTGGCGAAAGAGAACAACGTGCCCTGCTGGTCCAGTTCCGCGATGCGCTTCGAGAAGGAGGTTGCCGGTGCCCGTGACAACGAGAAGCTCGGGAGAATCGTTGCCTGCGATTTGTTCGGTACCAGTTCGTGGGCGGATCGTCACCCTTCGCTGTATCTGTATGGCATTCATGGCGTGGAGCCGCTGTTCACGGTCATGGGGACGGGTTGTGAAACTGTTCAGCGCATCAAGACGGATCGCGGCGACATGGTCGTCGGCGTGTGGCAGGGAGGTCGCATCGGCACGTTCCGCGATCTTCGCGGCGGCAAATCGGATTTCAAGACGATTATCTACGGCAGCGAGGGGATGGTGACGGGCACGTCGTCCGGCTACGCGCCGCTGCTCGCCGAGATCGACAAGTTCTTTCAGACCGGCACGACGCCTGTCACCGCTGAAGAGACGATTGAAATCTACGCCTTCATGAGCGCCGCCGACGAGTCGGCAACGCAAGGCGGTGCCGCAGTTTCGATCGCCGAGATGATCGAGAAAGCACAATCCAAACAAGTGAAGTAGCGTAGCTTGACTCTCCGAGTCGAGCCTACTGTCTCGCTCGACTCGGAGAGTCAAGATTCGGGGGAACCATGAAAGGACGAGCAATGAACACGCGAACGAATGACGCGAAACGCTGCCAGTATCTCGTGTCCCGAGTCGCCATGGTCATGGTGCTGTTCGCCGTCGCATCCATGATGGGCAAACTGGCCGTCGCCGACTCGCTCGAGAAACTGGACGTCAACCGCGGGATCGTTGCAGTGCTGGACTTGCCCGTCGACGGCGCCTCGCATGTCGTCGACTTGGCAGCGACCGGCCAATTTACGGTCTGCTTCCAATCCGCCGACGCCGGGCAGGTTGAAGCGGTTCGCCGGGCCGCCGATGCAGCTGGCTTGCTGGGGCGGCGGATCGTCGCTCAATGCGGCTCACCCGCTGCGATTCATCTGGCAGACAACATGGCGGATGCGATTCTGGTATCGCCATCGGCGCGCGGCCAAGCGGTCGATGCTGAGTTGCTGCGAGCGCTGCGTCCGCGCGCGACAGCGTTCATCGGCGAACGCAAATTGATCAAGCCGGTTCCCGCCGGCATCGACGAACGGACGCATCCCTATCACGGACCGGATAACAATCCGCGGTCGACGGATCAGTTGGTGCACGGCGAGTTTCGCACACAGTTTTTGGCCGACCCAAAGTCAGTCCGATGCCCGAACAGACGGTCGTTTCAGGCGGACGCATGTACAAGGCAATGGGGCACATCGCTCACAAGGCCAACCAAGTCGAGATGCTCAACACGCTGCTGTGCATCAATGCGTACAACGGCACGATCCTGTGGAGGCGGTCGCTGTCGCCGGGATTCATGTTGTACCGAAACACGATGGTCGCCACCGATCTGTATGGCAACATCGCGCTCGGACCGGCTCCTGCGGTGGGTAGTCGCGACGTCGGTGGCCCGCTGGTCGTAGGCCAGAATATCCGCGAGGTACCGGAGTTGGACGTTCAACCCGGCGATTGGACGAGCTACCGCGGCAATAACGCTCGCAGCGATGTGACCAGCGTGAGCATCCCGGCAAACGTACGGCTCGCTTGGCAAGTGGAGATCAGCGCGAACGAGCTTCCCACCGCACGCGTGGCTGCAGGGAACATGGTCTTTATCGCCGACCGCAGCGGCGCTATCAGTGCCTTCGATGACAATGGGCACCTCGCATGGAAGACCTATACTGGCGGTCCACTCTACTATCCACCTCAAATCGCACATGACCGAGTTTACGCTGGCTCGGCCGATGGCCGCGTGTATGCACTGGCGGCGCGCACTGGCCGCTTCCTTTGGTCGTATCGTGTTGCTCCTGAGGAGCGACTGATCCCTGTTTATGGAAACCTCATTTCGACCTGGCCCGTCGCCGGTGGCGTCGTGGTGCATGGAGGCTCCGTGTACGCTGCAGCGGGCATCGCCCATTACGATGGCACGCATGTTGTCCGTCTGGATGCGATGACCGGCGAACCGCTCGCGACGAATCGCGATTCGGGAGTGCTCGCACCCGAAGTCAACGGCGGTGTGAGCATGCAAGGCGAGTTGATGATCGTTGACGGCGAACTGCAGTTCCTGGGCGGCGGAGTTTACGAAATTGCCCGGTACGATTTACAGACACTGACCAGTCTGAACTCACCCAAAGTGCAGGTCACCTCGCAGTTCCGCACCGCGTTTTATCCGTACTATCCGGAATACGGAAAGTATGTATCGCTGGAACACACCTGTCCCGATGGTTCAACGCTTTGCCAAGATGCCAGTTATGACGGCAGCGTGTTTACTAATCTGGCGCTCGAAGCGGCTCTGCCCGCCGGCGAGACACGACCTCGGAAAGAAGTATCCAAATGGATGCAGCGTCGTGGTCAGAGCCCGCAGCAACTGTGGCAAGACAAGCAAGACCGCCGGTACACGAGCTTGGTTGTGTCGGACGATCAACTGCTGGCTGCGGGACATCCGAACAACGCGCCGGACCAGGCGACACTGACTGCTATTAACATCAAGGACGGTTCGGACGCTTGGACCGAAAAGTTGCCAGCCCTCGCCGTGAAGGGAGGCATAGCGATCGATGCCCGAGGCCGTATTTATGTTGCTACAGAAGATGGCCATTTGCTGAGCTATGCACCCGCCAAATGACGGAACAGGCCCGATCACGATGACTCCACGACAAAGAGATCGCCTTCGCAGGCTCGCATCATCACTCTTTGCCGTGATCATTGCGTTACTTACTTGGAGCTTGGTGCCAAACACCGCCAGGGGTGAATCCCTCTTTCCCGTTCGTCGCTCCGAAGCCGACGTCCTATCTCATGTCCGTGTGAATCGGTCCAGGATGAACTGTGATTGCCCACTGTTGGCCCCAAATCCAGCCTTCGGCGCTAACATTGCTCCATTTCGCTCGCACGGGTAGAATCCGCCCCTCTCTTTCTCTACAAATTCACCACGTCAAGGACGACGTGCCATGAGCATGGAAGCTGCTAGCACATCGATTCGGCTGAGCCGTTTCGAACAACTGCGATTCGGTCGCGAGGTTATTCGCCAGGAGGGCGATGCGCTAGTGTCGCTGGCGAGCGGGCTACATGACGAATTCTGCGACGCGATTGATCTCTTGTTCGCATGCCAAGGCAGCGTGATCGTTACGGGCATGGGCAAAGCTGGACTGATCGGACAGAAGATCACCGCGACGCTGGCCTCGACCGGAACGAACGCTCACTTCTTGCATCCCGCCGAAGCAATCCACGGCGACCTAGGACGAATTCACCAAGACGATATCGTGCTGGCCCTTTCTTTCAGCGGCGAGACGGAAGAAGTCGTCCGACTGTTGCCTTCGTTAGCGGATCTCCAAACACAACTCGTAGCCATGACCGGAGCTTCCGACAGTTCGCTCGCTCAAGCGGCAAACGTCGTGCTTGATCTCGGCCCCATTCGCGAAGCCTGTCCGCACGGACTAGCACCAAGCACAAGCACGACCGCGATGATGGCATTGGGCGACGCGCTAGCGTTGGTACTCAGTCGCATGCGTCAGTTCGGTCCAGAGGATTTTGCGCGCTTTCATCCCGGCGGCAGTCTCGGTCGCAAGCTGGCGAAAGTTGAAGACGTCATGCGACCGTTGGCGGAATGTCGGGTTGCTAGCGAGTCTCACTCCATTCGCGACGTGTTTGTCATGGCAAGCCGCCCAGGGCGACGAACCGGGGCCATCATCTTGACGGATCAATCAGGCCGACTGACGGGAATCTTCACCGACAGCGACTTGGCGAAGCTATTAGAAACGAAACGCGACCACGCACTCGACGGCCCCATCGCCGCCTTGATGACCAAACATCCAACGACCGTAGTCGTGGGAACGCGCATGCGGCGGGCGATCGAGATTCTGGGTGAGCGAAAGATTAGCGAACTTCCGGTTGTGAATGATCAGGGAAAGCCGGTAGGCTTAATCGATATTACCGATGTCGTGGCGTTCGAATCGCCCACCCGATCTACCGCGCAAGCGGTGCCAGCGTCAGAAGCTGCCGATTCCTTTCTGCCAAAAACACTCCCCTTACCGAACCGTCCCACAGGTTAGTCGCGTATATGAAGACCGAAGACCGATGCAAGAAGGTGGAGTTGATCCTGTCGGACGTTGACGGCGTGTTAACCGACGGAGGGCTTATCTTTGACAATCAAGGAATCGAGATCAAACGTTTTCACGTCCGCGATGGACTTGCGATCAAGCTGTGGCGGCGGGGTGGATTCAAGTTTGGAGTCTTAACGGCTCGTACATCGCACATCGTTAAGTTGCGATCGACGGAACTCGGAGTCGATGTCGTCCGTCAAGGTTTCGAAGAGAAGCTTCCGGTCGCCCAAGAAGTCGCGAACGAGTTAGGTCTCACATTGGAACAGGTTTGCTACATCGGAGACGACTTGCCCGATTTGCCAGTGATGCGGTCGGTTGGTTTGGCGGTGACAGTGGCGGATGCCTGCGATGAAGTTCGGGCGATGGCTCATCATGTTACAAAGCGGTCGGGTGGTCATGGTGCTGTTCGAGAAGCGATCGAACACATTACGAAAGCTAAAGGCGTGTGGGACGACTTAATACGCAAGTACACCGGTAAGTAAGGTTGCCGCGTTGCAGATGTAATTCGTAGGGCGGCAGGGCCGTCCGATTCTATACGCAGCGGACGGGCCTGGAGACCCGTCCTACGTGAACACGAACCAGCTCCTGCGAAGGTAAATTGTGAAGGGACGTTTCAAGCGAACGATCGGATCACTGGTGATCGTACTAATAGGCTACTCGGCCTATTCGGTGCTTGCGGTTCCGCTGCTTGAACCTTCAATCGAACTCGCGCCGTCAGCTCAATCGGATTCCAAGCATGAGCACGCAACACCCAAGACGCGAGGTTTCGAGGCGTTCTTTCCCGAAGGATCTTGGGAACTCGATCGTCCGAAGGTCTTGGAAACCGATCGCGGCACACTGATCTTCGATGACTATCGTGCCCTGCCAAACAGCCGGATGCAACTGAATCGTTGCTCGCTGGTCTTTCGCTCGGGGCAGGACGGCGAGAACGAAGGCCGCCCGATCGTGCTTCGCGCTACCGAGGGAGCGATCCTATTCTTCGAAGGCGAACTGAATATTCCACGCGGCGAGTTCGGACGACTGATTGGCGGCGAGTTGTCGGGTGTCGTAACAATTCATAGTCCGCCGACACCCGGTGCTGATGATGGCTTGGAGATCGCAACTCGTGATATCCGCATCGAAGAACGCCGTATTTGGACTCCCAGTAATGTGGCGTTTCGGTATGGCCCAAACTCTGGGTCGGGCGGAGACCTATCGATTACCATGCATCCGCCGGCGAAGGCCGCGGAATCAGCGCGAGCTGAATCGAACCTGGGACGTCTGAAGGCCTTTGAGTTGGTGCGAGTCGACAAGATCGAACTGCAGATCCCGGCGGATAGTTTGTCAGAGTCGCCTCTCGGGCAACAAACGCCTGCCGCTCCGAAGAACAACGCAACAACGCCTGTCGAGATTCGATGTCAGGGGTCGCTCGAGTTCGACTTCGATGAATTGCAACTGACTTTAAACGATCATGTCGACGTGATTAGGCACAACCTCGAAGGACCCAGCGATCAGTTGAATTGTCAAGAGTTGCGAGTCCACTTCAATGATCCCAATGCCAAGACGGAGTCCGATGACGCGGCTTCGATGAAACTGGCACCGAGCAAGCTGGTGGCAATTGGCTTTCCCGTGATACTGCGAGCCGACTCCTACGGTGCGTTTGCTCGTGGCGAGCAACTGGAATATGACTTTGCGAAGCAACGGATCTCGATGCGAGATCGCGAATCCGTCGTCCTCGGGAACGACAGCTTTGAGTTGCAGTCCCAATGGCTGTGGTACGAATTGCACAAGGGCAAACAGTTGGGCAGCATGGAGGCCGGAGGGCCGGGCCGCGTGACTGGTACGATCGGCAAAGAGCAGCAGCGTTTCGAGGCGACTTGGCAGACCGAGGTTAAACTTCAACCGTTCAACGGTAGCGATGTCTTGTCACTGATCGACGCGGCACATGTCTCCGTCGACGGTGCCGGCGAAGTAACCGCCGATGCACTACATGTTTACTTGGCAGAACAGCCGCGATCAGAGAACTCTGCAAAACCAACGATCACCGCGGATAAGTTAAAGGCCATCGGCAATGTCCGTTTTGATTCCCCTCGGATCGCAGGCGTCATTCAAGACGTGCAAATCTGGTTCACACAACCGCCATTCGGCGGTGTACCGACGGAGGGACCAGCGACCGGCGAACACGCAGCTTCAGCCTTGTTTGCCAAGCCTGCGGACGCATCTTCGGGACCCGTCCAGAAGCTCGTGGTTCAGGCAGAGCAACTCAATGCCGAAGTCCAATTGGGTGACCATCCGCAATTGATCCGACTTGCCGCCCAAGGCAAGGTGCATTGCGAAGAGCAAGTTAGTCAGGGAACTGTTTCCGGCATGTCGCTGGATTGCGATATCTTTCACGTAGTCGACGGTGCCACCGAGAATCCGATCGCCACCGTGGAAGGCTCACCCGCCCGCGTGATGGCCGAAGGCGCACAGCTTGTTGGGAGTGTGATCGAGATTCACCAGGGCAGTAATCGTGCGTTCATCAAGGGCCCAGGGCAAATGACGCTGCCAAGGCCGCAAACACCGCAATCCCCTTGGTTTGTCCAGTGGCAACACCGCATGCGATTCGATGGCCAGCAAGCGACTTTTGATGGGGACGTCGTCGCGCGTGGCGTCCAATTAATGAAGACCGGCGAGCAAGTTCGCTTCAATGCCACGGGCGACGCACTCAACGTAACGCTCACGCGATTTGTCAGTTTCAAACAACCCGATGACGCGGACGAAGTTGGGCTTCGCGGAATGCTCTTCCAGGGAAAGTGTTTCCTGCAAAGCGAAACGATCGACCCTCGCGGATCACGAAAGAGCTCCGAGCAAATGGAGATCCACGACTTGCAAATCGATCAGGTCACTGGTGTACTACACGGTGATGGCCCGGGCTGGCTGACGAGCGTACATCAAGGGCAAGACATCTTCAAAGAAGGCCAGTTTGCCACGACGCCGAAGGGTTTGCACTTTCTGCGCGTTGACTTCCAGCAAGAGTTAGTGGGAAGTCTTTCCGGACGCAAAATGGAGTTTTTGGGCAACACGCGCACGGTCTACGGTCCGGTTGCTGGCTGGGACCAAGCGATCGACGTGAGCGACCCGTCGCGATTCGGCCCGCGCGACGTTGTCGTTACATCGCAACGGCTAGCAATCGCTGATATGGGGCAAACACGAGACCGCTTCGACGATGTCGAACTTGAAGCGACCGGAAACGCGTTCGTTCGCGGACAGACTTTTAATGCCTCCGGCCAGCGAATCTCCTACGCCAAATCGAAAGACCAACTCGTCTTAGAAGGCGATGGTCGCAACTATGCCATGCTCAGCTATCAGCGCACGCCCAACGCCACACCCGCACCGCTGAAAGCTCGAAAGATCCTCTTCTGGCCTGAGACAAAGCAATTCGAGATCAGCGATCTGCATTCGATCGATTTGCAAAACCTAAGCCAGTTCAATCGGTAGAGAAACATCTCAAAGGGCGTTGCCTTGCGCGGAGAGTTTGTCCAGGGCAGCTTTGACTTTGGTCGAACTAGCTCCACTCGCCAACAAATCGACGAGTTCCTTTACCGTAGCTTTCACCTCGTCCAATGACGGGTCCGTGATAGCCTCAAGGGATTCTTGTAGAGCAATAGCGTTATTGGAGACTGTATCGGGCTGCGAGGTCTTGACGGATGCCACAAAATCCATCACCAATCCCTTCGCACCCGAAGTCAACTCCTGCTCGGTTGGGGGCGCAACATTGTCACCCGACGAGCACGCCGGAATGACGACCACTAACGAGGCAACTAATGCAAAAGCAAACAGACGGAACACGTCCAATCTCCTCTTCCGGTCTGCCGGATAAGTGTCTTTACTAGATGACTTCACAAGTCCGTCACGAAAAAGCAATCAAGTAGCGAACTTCGGCATTCTAAACAGACGAGAATTATTCTAGCTAATTCCCCAAATCCACAGGATTGCCATCGGCCCTTGCCAAGGCGTAATGGTAATTCGTCTCGTCGATTGTGTCGCTGATAAACCGAATGCTGCCATCCGTTAACCCGATCATGGCACCACCGGGATGGAAGCTACGTGCGGCTACTGAACCTGCAGTGGTAACATCAGCATTGCTCCGTCGCCCGAAAATCACATTGGTGGTGTCGTTAGCTGAATAGTGTGAGCAATCCATTCGCGTCTTTGAATTCGGAGTATGGTTTCCACTACCGGTACAGCCATTCCCAAGACCACCAGAAAACATCGGGCCTGAACACCATGCCCAGGCACCTCGGTCATCACCACCATTTGATAGGACGATAATTTCTCCCAACATAATTACGTTGGAAGTGCCATCAATCACATCGCGGAAGTTTGCCCCGAATTCGTTAACAACGCTAAAAATCCCGGCACGCGTCCCGTTGTTGGAGTCCGAGCGATTCAAAATGCGCCCTGCACCGGCGTTGCCGGCGTAGTTTCCTTTCGCAAAGCCATCAAAATCTTGGGTTAGACGAGTGTCTACGCGAGGTTGTGAGGGGCAGAGAAGGGCTGGCAACTGCTCTTGATTCACAGGGTTGTTGGTGGCGGAACGAGCTACCAACTTCGAGTCGTACTTATCAGCTAACGCACTCTGCTCAATGAACGGCAACGTCATCACCAACCAGGTGGCGCCCCAAAAAGCATTACGACAATCCTCCGGAGCCTGGGTCGTAGCAGCAACCCCTGCGGCACTTCGTTTCCAAATCGCCGCCGAGGGCAATGTCTTAAACGTATCGTGGTAATTATGAAGCGCAAGTCCAAGTTGCTTCATGTTATTCGAACAGCTCATTCTTCGGGCCGCCTCTCGGGCCGCCTGTACAGCTGGCAGCAACAAGGCGACCAAGATTCCAATGATGGCAATCACCACCAATAACTCTACAAGTGTAAAACCGCGATTAGTATTCGATTTCATGATATGCCAACTCCGATCCCAAGAATGTACACGCGAGTAAAACCCAACGATTGATTCATCTCGTCGATAAACTTGATGAAATCCGCCAGCTTCAAAACTCAACATAAAGACTAATCACTCATTCGAGTGGTAGCAAGTGGCCTGCGCGACTGCCCGGAACGGGCTTGGCAGCGTCTGCAAAGTCCGCTGCATCAAATGAGGCGACCGAAGGCGGGTCGGTCCCCCAGGGAGAGGTGCTCAAATCTCTCCGAGTTCAACAACTCGAAGAACTCTTTGAAGTCGATCGGAAGTCGGATCGTAGCCATAAGCGATCTGTCGCATTTGCTCGGCTGCCAAAAATCGCTGCTCAGGAGTCTGCGATCGCCAAAACTCGCGATCGTCCCCTTCCTCTTGAAGCGACCGAACGGCGGTGAAACGGCGTTCCAAATGTGGTTCTGAAAAGATATCGTCCATAGCGATATTCTATCATTGACAACATCTAGCGGACAGCGTGATCTATAGGTTCTTCCAGCTTATCGCGGAACGTCTCGTAATAGTGAATCGCCGTCCCGGCGTAGTGCTTGTAACGGCTGAAGTATTGTTCGGCGGCCTGGACTTGCGTTTGGAAATGGTCAGCCGAGTCGTCGGCGAAGGTGATCTTCGACAGCATCACGCTGTCGAGGAGAAAGCCGTCATAGCGAACCGCGGTCGATGGATCGACGATCGCTTTAGATCTGAGATTCGACCACTCGGCATCTTTCTCGATGAATGTTGCGATGTGGTGCTTCGCCACACCGGAATCGTCCGACGTTTCCCGAGTGCCGAAATGCTTTGCAAGTTCTAGCATCGTATTCACCGCCAGTTGCTCGACATCCGTTGGAAGTGGTTGCGGAAGTTCGATTCCAAGTGAAACACGCTGCCCGTCGTCCAGTGTCCGCAATCGCAATCCGTTCAAGCGGCTGATGCGTGCGAGATGCTCGCCTTCCGAGGCGAGAATTGCATCAAACCGTTCGCTAGACACACCGGTCGCGAACCAGACGGGTGTCGGTTCATAACGGAAAGTCTCAACGCCCATGTAGATCAATGCGCGACCATGCCTATCGGCGTAGTCAAGTAGCTCACGACCGTGCGAGATCATGCCGTCCGCACCATCCGCCACATCTCGATAATTCATCACGCCAACATTGTCGAGCAGGTCGAGGCAATGAAAACTGGCTGCTTGACGCTTGCCGTTGAAGTCAACTTCACCAACGACTTGGCCGGTCGCTTCATCGCGTTCCTGCCACCAGAACGGGATGTCGATGCCGAACTGCATCTCGGAGTGTGCGTGAATGCGGCGTTGGCACTCGGCGTTCAGCGTCAAAAACTCCTGCAGGATCTCGTTGCGTTGGATCGGGTTGTGCCAACCAACAAGCAAGTACGGCTCGTTGTCGAAATGCACTCCATCAAAACGCGAAGCAGCCGGTTCCGCAGCGTTGAAAGCGATGACTGCATCGACCAACCCGAGCGGAATGTCGTGATTCTCGCGTAGCGCAAAGTCAGGGTAACCGTCCAGGCCATGCACGCGAATCCGTCGTTCGTGTGCTTCGCGCAGCAGTGCACGAAAATCGTCTTCGTAGCGAAGCGTGCATGTCGTGTTCGCAGTCTCGGCGTCTCGGCGATTCACGTCGTACAACAGTTGCATCCAGAGTTCGTCGATTCGCTGCGTTTGGCACAGGTCGAACATCTCGCGGCGGGCCGTTGCATCGCGCAGCATCTTATCGGTTGACCAGACCCACAGCTTTCTGGGCATCGAGTTCGCTGCGGGCGCTGCCGTCACGACACTGGGTAGCGTCGGCGTTGGCATATCGTCGGGTCGAGTCTTGAACGCAATGTCGTCGACGAACACGACCTGCTTACCAGGATGAACGAACTCGAATGTCACGCCACCCAATTGTCGCCAGTCAAGGTTGTGGCGTCCGCGTAGCGGAATCACGACCTCTTGCCAATCTGTTGTGATACCTTTCGGGAGTAGATGTGACGCTTGCGCAAAAGTAACGGAATCTTGCTTCGTAATCCAACGTTCGTCTGCCAGCTTAATCAAGAAGTCTTCGCCACCCTCGGCACCGCGAACCCAGAACGAAAGATACTCGTACCGAGCGGCATCGAAGTATGTTTTCTCGACCGCTCGCATGTCGAAGAAGTGAATCCAATAGCCGCAGAAACCACTCTCTGCTCGTTCGGCAGCAATGCGAACGCTGCGACCTTCCCTTCCGCGAAAGACGTCATCGACTCGCATCGCTGCAACGCTCGACGGTTCGGCTGCGAAAGTACTTCGATAGCCACCGAGTTCGTTCTGGACGCCATCGTTGAAGTCGTCGACTAAGACCCAGGGCGATTCGGCGCGTGCAAGGTTTGCGTGTAACGAGCAAACGATGGCGACTACGATCCAAGTTATCCTGGGCCCGCCGAACCGGCGGCTACTCGGCACCTTCAGCTCGCTTTGCGTCGAGTCGTTCAAGTTGGACGACGATTTCCTTGGAGCGTGGAATTCCGTTTGGCAAATCGGGCAGCGACATGCCAGTCTTCAGCACCGAGGCTTCCTGACCGGAACGTGGTGTCACGACAAGGATGCGGAACTTAGTGCCGTCGGGCGTCGCATCATTGCCGAATCTGACAATGGACTTGAAGTACCCGCCCTTGCCCATGACTACAGGGTCTTGCACCCACCACAATCCGCTGCTGTCATCGACACCGACGAGGACGATCGGATGCAACTCTTCGGGCACGCGTCCAATCAGTTCGGTGACACGTTTCACCTTCTCATCCGCTTGTGGCTTCAGGACGACTGCAGAGATGGCGACGGGGCCTCGGTCCTTCTTGGCATCATCGCCGAGCACGACAGGTACTTCTTCCGATTGCCAGATCGTATCGGGAATCTCCTCGAGTGAATCGCGGTCCCTTAAGTATTCGATGTCGGAAGCGGATTGCAGAACAATCACCATCAGCGAGAACTTGTCTCCACGGCGTGATATCGAACTGCCAAAGCGAACTTCCGTCGTGAAGTAGCCTCGATCGCTGAGCGTTGGAGTAGGCTGAATCCACCATGTACCATCGCCTTGCTCGGGCTTGACTAAAACGACCGGTTGTCCCGGCACGTGTAGTTTGCCGACGACTTCATGTGACCGCTCGACTTCGTGATTTCGCTTCGGCGACACGATCATGGCACCACGGCGTTTCGTGGCCGCAGAAGCTTCGTGGTCGGTTGCCATGATGCCCCAAGTCACGGCGACAATAGTCAGCGCAGTCGTTCTCCACATAATTCTCTCCCATTCCCAAGAACTGCCAACGAATTCATTCGCCTGCCTTGCCCACGAAGATAACAGGATCTCGGGTCGATTGTGAAGACTTGCGATTGCAAATCTTTCGAGATTTGTACGCACACAGGACAGTGGTGCTGATCGTGCTTACTAGTCAATTCGAGTAGGCTTTGACGACTAGTTGAGTCTTACGGTGTCGCGACGGCGTGCGACTCGATCGCGAGCGTTACCAGCAATGCGAAATAGCTGAGTAGTACGAAAGCGGCGAGCCAGTACTTCATCGGCGCGTTCGCAGCATGGCAAGGAACATCGCGGGGAGGCCGTTCGGCGGTCACGTAACCAGGCGACCACTCTTGGTCCCCTTCGTCTTGAGCGTGATCGCTGGCCAGCATCCAGCGAGTACGCGTTTGATACAGCACTCCGAGCAACGCAGCGCAGGCCACGATCGCTGTGATCATCACGCCCCAGGGCGTATGAACGGGCGTATCATCCGGTAACGGCGAGAGTCCTGGCAGCGGGCACCATGTGTAGTTCTGCATCAGCCAGAATGCGAACGCATTGTTCAACATGTGCACTAGCATCGGAGCGAGCAGCGAACGCGTCGTCAGATAAACGAAATGCAGTCCGATTCCCAGCACGAAAGCGCCGACAGATTGGACCGGATCGATGTGCATGACGCCGAACAACAGCGACGCTAGCAATACACCTGCCACAACTCCATGATTCGCGACAAGTCCTCGACCGAGAAAGCCGCGACAAAATATTTCTTCGCCGATGGCAGGAAACAGACACGCTGCCACAAACACGATGGGCCACGGACTGGCGGCGAATTGACTGAGCACTTCGGCGTTAAAGCTGGGCAGAACCTCTCCCGCACAATTCGTGATCTCACTCGCAATGACCGCTAGCGGTAACACAGCCAGTACCGACGTGAGGCATTGCAGCCTCGTCATGCCACGTAGCGCCAGCCGAACACCGAACTGTCGGCGATAGAAAATGTACGCGATGACGACAGAAGTGATCACAGAAAACAGTGTCCCAATCGGGATCATCACGACCGACGCGTTAGCCATCGCCCGTTCAATCTGCGTAGCCGAGTTGTGCCCTTGAGCGATTGCGAGTCCCATCGCGACCATAGCGACAGCTACGCTGACGCCGATCTGCACGACCCAAAACGCGAACATCCACAGGATGGCCCAACCGATATGCGGGTGAGGCGCTGCAGTAATCTGAGGAGCCGCGACGGCTTCATCGGTGATCGCGGCGTCGAAGACGGTCGCTTGCGGAGTCTCGTACGCAGCGTATGCGTCGGAGATTGCATCGTCGCGGTCGGGCGGCGGATCGTTCGGGATATGCGAGGTCATTCGATCGGAGTTTCGTGAGTTGACGTCAGCAAGTCTGCGATAAGTGTCTGCAATTCTTCGATGGCAACGGAAAGCTCACCGTCATCGACGGCTTGGCAGGCTGCAGCGATCGCATGAATCTGCCGCGACGTGAATGGAACTGCATCGCCGGGCATCATTTCGCTACGGACGAGTCGTTCTACGATCTGCTGCATTAATTCACGAACACCCTCGCCCGTCAATGCACTCGTGGCGAGAAACGGCTTGGCGGATTCGCGTACACCGTGCAGATCACACTTGTTGGCGACGAGCAGCGCGTTCGGATGTCGCTCAGCCAGTTGCTCTTGTCGTTCGTCCCAGCCTGTCGTTGTGTCGAAGACCAAGACGGTCAGGTCGGCTTCCGCAAGAAACTTCGTTGCTCGCGAAACTCCTTCCACTTCGATCGTGTCTTCGCTGTCGCGGAGGCCGGCCGTGTCGGTCAGTTCCATCGACCAGCCATCAAATGCTGTTGGCGCTGACAGCAGATCACGTGTCGTTCCGGGCTGGTCGAACACAATCGACCGTTCGTAGCCGAGCAAGCGATTCATCAGACTGCTTTTGCCAACGTTCGGCGGACCAGCGAAAGCAACTCGCCAGGGCCGCGTTAAATGCATGCCGATGTCGCCGCGCTGCAACAAAGTCGCCAATTCGCATCTCGCCTTGGTGGAATCACCATTTTGCAATTGAACGATTGCGTCGCGTATCGCCTTGCGCAGCGCCCCGCGATACTGATCGAGCAAGATTGCGGCAGTTCGTTCGGTGCGAGCTTCCGTCAAGGCAAGCCACGCTTCGGCCTGAATGGAGTCGCTCGTCCGCCGGTTCACCCAGCGCGAGGATACTTGTTCAACGGCCCCGTCAGCGACGAGCGACTTCATGATCGCTCGAGCCGCAGCGGCTCCGCCGTGGCAATTCACTTCGACCGACGTTTCGCTCGTTCGGCAGACGACAAGTTCTTCACCGTGCCCGTCGGATTGTGCCCACCGCCCGAAGACGACTCGATTGACCGGAAACGAGGCCAACGGCTTTCTCGTTGCCGAGACGAAATACTGCGCGACACGTGCGACAGCGTTCTCACCTTCTACGCAGATGACCGCGACGGCGCCGCGTCCTGAAGGAGTCAGTCGTGTCGTGAGACACACGGGCGACGGCACTTCTGACGATGTTGACACTTGAGACACTCACCTCTCCGGCCGATGGAGCTCGTATGTAGAGGGCTCCACCTTCGCTAGCCGACTTCTGGCGAGGACCGCTGATCTAAGCCGACGTTAGGCACTTCGACCGTTTGAGTACTCGTAGCGCGAGCTTTGCGGATGGCCATCCCTAGTTTGAAGAGTTGAGACACCTTGCGAAGTCGACGGTCAATGGCGGCGGGTGACATGTCAACCTCGGTTATCCGCTGGATTGTCATCGGTTGGTCTTCTAGTGGCTTCATCATCTAATCCAAGTTTCTTGAGATCGAGTAAATCTTGGTCACGCCCGGCCATTCGTTTCATCAGCGCCAAACCCTGCCGGGAGACAACGCAAATCTTCGCTCCTTGCCAATCGTACATCAACCGACTTCTCCAGGCATCCTCCAGTGTATCATTCACTACCAGCAGATCGACCAAGAGATAATCGGGGCCATCGAATTTGGTCAGGCGATAGAGATCGTGATGTCGGAAAGGGATTTTACCGGATTGATCCAAGAATCCAGCCCCTTCCAGTAGCGAGTGCGCGCGGTCCAGGTCTTTCTCTCGGACCAAGATGTCAATATCTTGCGTGAATCGTTCGTAGCCATGAAATGCCACGGCAATCCCACCGCAGATCGCATAGTCGAAGTCGTTCTCCGCGAAGACCCGCACGACTGCGGTCAGCTCGTCGTAAAGATCCATGGATATCCACTTTCGATAGCAAGTACGACGTCCGAAATACCTCAGCGACCGGCGAGTACGATGCCACGTAGTACCAAGTCCGAGACGAATTGAGCATCTGCGGCAAGATAACCGGTGAGTCGTTCGGCGTCGCCGCCGGTCACGAATATCTGCGGGGCTGTTTCGAGCTCTGCGGCGGTTCGTGCGACGAGTTCGCGGATCGCGCCAACGCCTCCCCAAAACAAGCCGCTTCGAATTGCTTCGGTTGTTGATTTCCCAATCACTGCCGGCGCTTCTGCCAGAAAGGTTACATCCACATTCGGCAACTGGTCGGTACCATCCGCCAACGCTCGGGCAGACAGCCGAAATCCCGGCAGAATGACGCCGCCCTGAAAAACTCCCTCGGCATCGACAAGATCGACCGTAATCGCCGTGCCCGCATCGACGATGATGGCTGGTCGATTCCGCTCGCGCCGCTCGTTGACCGCGACGGCAGCGATCAGCCGGTCCATGCCGACGCGTTCGGGGTAATTCACGTTAAGCGTAAGTGCTAGGTCTTTGTACGAGAACGCCAGATAATCGTCTTGCGAGCGCGTTCGCTGTTGCCACTGGCGAAGAGTTTGCTCGGCAGCGCGCTGGACGCTGGCGACTCGCCAACGACACGACTCCTTTGGCAATTCGTCGGCGACTTCGCTCAAGTCGAACTCGGCGGTGTCCCATTCGTGCATGAGTTGCCATTGATCGGTGGCAGGGTCGACGACACCAAGCTTGATAGTCGTGTTGCCGATTCCGACCGCGATCAATGCACTCACGATGTCGCCTGCTCCTGGAGCATCCGAGCGATGGCTCCTGTTAGCTTGTTCAAACCTTCTCCAGTTACGGCAGAAATCAAGAAGACCTCTTTGCCGGTTTGCTCCGCCAACTGATCGCGAAGTTCTTTCGCTCCGGGCAACTCGGCCTTGGTGATGGCGATTACTTCCGGTCGCTCACCGAGCTTGACCTTATACTCGGTCAACTCGTCGCGAATCGAACGATAGTTCTCCAGCGGGTCAGTCCCATCCATCGGCATCGGTTCCACGAGATGAACGAGCACGCCAGCACGTTCGACGTGACGAAGGAATTCGTGCCCCAAACCGACGCCTTCGTGAGCGCCTTCGATCAGTCCAGGAATATCGGCCATCACGAACGAGCGATCGAGATCCAGCTGCACGCGTCCGAGGTTGGGATGTTTGGTTGTGAAAGGATAGTCCGCGATCTCGGGGCGAGCGTGCGAGAGACGACTTAAGAGCGTGCTCTTGCCCGCATTCGGCTTGCCGATTAAACCAACGTCGGCGATTGCTTTTAATTCGAAGATCACGACGCGATGCTCGCCTTCATCACCTCGCGTGAACTGTCGCGGAGCCTGGTTCTGAGCTCCCTTAAACGACGCGTTCCCTCGTCCGCCTTTACCACCACGGGCGATGACGAAGCTGTCGCCATCGGCAGTCAAATCACGAATTACGAAGTCGTTCTGGGCATCGATGATGACGGTGCCTGGGGGAACATGGATCACAAGATCTTCACCCTGGCGGCCGGTACGATTCGAGCCTTCGCCATGCATTCCCTTCGGTGCTCGCCAAATCTTGCGATGCGCCAGCGCCGATAGATGATCGACACCTTCGCGTGCTTCGATGATGATGCTGCCACCGCAACCGCCATCGCCTCCGTTGGGGCCGCCTTGGGGCACATATCGCTCGCGACGAAAGCTCATGCAACCGTCGCCGCCGCGACCGGCTTGAAGTTCAATTTGACAACGATCGACAAACATGTTGGCTCATTAAAAAAGGGACAGCCCGTACCGAGCCGTCCCTGTGCATACTTGATAGTCTTGGAACTCGTGTTTCATTTAACCCCGACGGTTGCCACGCGACTAGCCGTCACGATGCGACGGAGCTAAACGATTGGTCGCCTAGCTGGCGAGAGGAACGACGTTCACTCGTCGTCCTTCGCGGTCGAAGCGGACGTTGCCTTCGACAAGAGCGAACAAGGTGTAATCTTTGCCCTGTCCAACATTCGCACCGGGGTGGAAGCGATTGCCGACTTGGCGGACGATGATATTTCCAGCCAAAACGTGCTCGCCACCGAACTTCTTGACACCGCGTCGCTGTGCATTCGAGTCACGACCGTTGCGGCTGGACCCTTGTCCCTTCTTATGTGCCATGGCTGGTTCACCCTTACCTGGATTTCTGCTGTCAATTCAAACCACTGACTTTAGCGGTAAACCCACAGGTGATCAAGGCGTTCAGGCAAGCCAAATGCATCCAGAATGTGGGCCTGCAGGACGGGATCGGAATCTACCGGGACGCCATAGCGGACTTCCCGTTCGTGTTCGAGAACTGTGTCGCCTGGACGCCAAAAGTTCAATTGCAGCGTCTTGTAGTTATAGATACGTCCCGATCCGGGGGGCTGACCGGCTCGATAGGCTCCCGGCGGATCAACGAACTCAAAAGCATTGGTCAGTCCGCGAACGTAAACCGAGAAAAAATCAAACCTTGGGTCGACATCCTCCCAGGTGACCACTCCCCAAACGCCACGCTCGATGCGTTCATCGCTCAACGGGATCTGGAGGCGAGTCATCTCGACCGAGTTGTGCAGTTTCGTGCCAGGGTTCTCGCGTTTTTGAATCACAAGCTGGGCGGCCGGGATGATTCGATCGAGATACGACTTCTGATACTCGCGACTCTCCAACACAAAATGTGGGAAGAAGCGGCGAGTTGGGTAGTTCACCTTCTCGATCTTGTAAGTCTTGTGCCCGAACTCGTCTTCGGACGCCGTCGGGCTAAGTGCCAAACCGCGGTTCGATACGCGATAAACCATGTACCAGATGAGCTTTCGCTGCATGTTGCCGGTCGGCTGAGGAACGTCGACTTCGATCATTCGCAACGGTTTGAAGGCAAATTCGAGATCCCAAATGGTTCGTCGCAGAACGACTTGTTTAGCGATCTCTTGCAGCGTGTTGGTCTTCGGCGTGTAGTTAGGCGTCCAATCTAGATCGGGGATGCCGGTTACGACTTCGACCAGTGGGAGAGGCCCGTTAAATGTCTCTCCTTCTTCCGTCGCGGTGGGGATGACCGTCAGCACGCCAGGAGCCAACGGTCGGATGGTCGAAGCTTCCTGCGCCTGAACCGCTCCCGGCACCATCGAAGTGGCGAGGAAAAGAGCCGTCGCAGCTAACAATCGCAAGAACATAGAGACCCCGTTCGGCCCAAATACGTACAGCAGTAGCAAGTAAGTATAATTAGGCAAATTCGCTTGCGTCAACAATTTAGGTAAGAACTTCAACCGTTTTGTTCCCTATACCGTGGGTGGCTTCACTTCGCCAATGCGAGGGGGCATGTGACCAGTGCTTGATTTTGGGGTTGGCATCGAGGGGGTAGGGTGTTGGCTTAAGCCGCACCTTCCACGCGAAACACCGCTGGTACAGTGATGCACGCGAGCAGCACGGTATTCTTCTCCAATCGTGTGGTAGGCGTCCCGGTATTCCCGTCTCGGCGTTCAACTGTAGCTTCTCGCTCCCGATGAATCCGTCTCACTAGGCCGTGACGCCCAGGCAAACGGACTTTGCAAACTCGGGTAGATGGGTTTTTCCGAAATTTCCGAATTTTTGCGTGCAAACGGTTGGGAGTTGCCCTACTAGTGCTGCGTTTCAGCTTGATTCTAGGGTTTGCCTGTTTCGTGAGCCGTGACGCGTAAGCGGTCGGGCGACGAGGAATGCAGGGCGCGCCCGGGGCCTTACGGCCAGCGGCTCACTTCATTCACACAAACTCCTTAGCTGTAACGCAGCACTAGAAGAACTAACCGATTGGGCTGCGGATACTTTCTGAAAGGCAGTCTTCTTCCGAAAAACGAAAACCGCTCGATTCTGTGCTATCGAACTCGCAGCGGGATGGTGAGGCATGAATTCCGAAAGGTCGCCAACCATTTGACATGATTGTGGATGCGGCGAAGAGCTTGGCAACAGAAAAGGCCGCCGGAACAACGTCCGACGGCCTTCGTCAATTCAGGGGTGGCTGAGGGGACTCGAACCCCCGACCCTCGGAATCACAATCCGATGCTCTAACCAACTGAGCTACAACCACCACATTTGTGAATGCCTGATTCTAACTGTCACTTTTGGGGTGGTCAACGGCGTCCGTCCGCTGCGCTCGGTCGTCCGCAACCCGCTGCCATTCGACATGTTAGAGCAATCGCCGAGGGCACCGATCCGGTGCTTTAGAGAGTGCTCGTCGCGAAGACTTCTCGGTCGAGTGCCTTCTTCGTGGGACAACCATAATTCTCCCACCACGAGCGAGCTTGAGCCCGCGTCCAGTTCCCCGCGTCGCGGCACTCCGCCAACGCCTCCCGCAAGCTTTCTGCGTCTTGGAAACGAGCTTGTGGATCCTTTTGCAGGCAGCGCATGACAACAGCACTCAAGTCCTCGGGGACCGAAGCACTCCGCTCGATCAGTGGGATCGGTGTTTTGCTGACGTGAGCGATCATCACCTTCATCGCGTTCGTCCCGTCGAAAGGCGGTTCGCCGGCCAGCAGATAGTACGCTACGGCACCAAGCGAGTAGATGTCGCTGCGTGCGTCTGGGTGTCCTTCGCCGGAAGCTTGTTCAGGGGACATGAACAGAGGCGATCCGGTGATCGAGCCTTCTTGCGTTAACCCCGAATCGTCCAAGTCGACGAGTGGCTTGGCCAAACCAAAGTCCAGTAACTTGGCCACGTCGTACACGCCTCCGCGATTGGCCGCAAAGATGTTCCCCGGTTTGATGTCGCGATGAATCAAGTTTTTGAGATGGGCTTCACCGAGCGCCTCGCACGTTTGCATCATCAGGTGGATGACGCGCTCTGGTGGCAACGCACCGTGCATCTCGACAAGTTGCCCGAGATTCAAGCCGGGGAGGTACTCCATTACATAGTAGAAGGTTCCGTCGTCGGACCTGCCGTAATCAAAAATCTCGACAGTGTTCCAGTGAGTAAGCTTTGCAGTCGCTTTGACCTCGCGTTCAAAACGAGCCAACGACTTCGCGTCGCCAGCTTTCTCGGGCCGAATCAACTTGATTGCGCAGGGTCGTTTCAGCAGGACGTGCTCAGCGAGATAAACCTCTCCCATGCCGCCCTGCCCAATTTGTTGCTTCAGACGGTACTGCCCCAGTTGCTTGGCCTCGAAGGCAACGCGTCGTAAAGTGCCAATCGTATGCACACCCCACACGGCGATCGTGGCACACAATGTCATCAGCATGGAGATCTCGATCGGGTACGTCTGAAAGTGCTGGTTCTCTCGGAGCGCGTCTGGCGACGTTAACCAGAATCCAATCACGAGCAGAGTCGGGGCCGCCGCCATCGCACCGATCACGAGTGCGGCTCGACGCCAGGTATTCGGCACGAACAAAGCGTAAGTAAAGATCAGCAGCAACCAAATCGGCGCGACAGAGCGGATGTAACCTTCTTCGGCCGTTTCCGCTAGCAGCGTACAACTGACCAAACAGAAGAACACGCCCGAACCGCCAAAGACCAACACTTCGGCCAGGCGAAGATGGCGACGAATCTTGGGACACTGCGTGCATAGCCGCATCCCAACCATACCCGTGATCATGATGATTAGGGCGTGAACGGCGAGCAGAATCCAGTCGAACGTGGTCTCGTAGGTGTTAATCGCAAAGAGTTTCTTGACGAAGAACGCGATGTAGCCTCCGAAAAGCAGCAGCGAGGCAAGCCGCAAACGTTCGCGCAGCAGATCGTTCGTTTCCGCAGAGAGTTCAGGCGTGCTCCCCTCCACCAGTGCCACTGCTCCACGGAGCTTGGGATCGCTTGAGGGCGCAGCTGAGGTTGGGGCCGCATCGATGGTCGGGTCGAAGGGTGTTGCCTGTCTTTGCGTGCTCACGGCGAAGATCCTGTACTACGGAAAAACTATCTAAGCATCATATCCCATTATGAAGTGGAGGCCACTGGCGACACTTTATTGACGGGGCTTTTCATTTGTTGAAGTTGCACAAGATGTACGACGGGCCTCCGAGCCCGTCGAAGAACGACTTAGATGCATCGACGGGCTCGGAGGCCCGTCGTACAAACCTCTCAGTTTGAAAAACTGAAAAGCCCTGACTTTATTGACAGGCTCATCGCGTCGCAGCTACAGTCACTGCAAGCGAACCGATGCGAGTTAAATGTGGATTTCAGTCGGTCTGATTCGTACATATCTCATTTTTGTCGGCCAAAGATGGTTCTTCTGCACTTGGCTCGCCGCTCGCCAGGAGAGGAATCTGCGCTATGGTCATCGTCTGTCCACATTGTGGACATCGCTTGAAGCTGCGCGACGCGAAGCCGGGCAACTACAAGCCAAAGTGCTCGAAATGTGAGCAGCGATTCGAACTCGATGTCCGGACCGATGGCAAGCCGATCGTGCGTCTGCCATCGACGCCTGCGACGGCCTCTTCACAAAAGACGGTCGTAGACCTCGATGCGACGGTAATCGCCAGTAATCTGCCGGATGTATCGTCAGTGGACTCTTTCAGTGAACAACCGACCGTCGGCGACGAACTGACCGGGAACGAAGCTACTGCGATTGAAGCCACTGTGCCTGCCGAGCGGTCTCGTGTGCCCGAACGGTTGGGCGGCTATCGGATCATCCGCGAGTTGGGGAGTGGTGCGATGGGAGCCGTATATCTCGCGAAACAAGTTTCGCTGGATCGGTTGGTGGCTTTGAAGGTAATCCAGCGGCGATTCGCAAAGAACCCGACATTTCTTGCCCGCTTCACGCGCGAAGCCTACGCGGCCGCACAGCTTACGCATCACAATGTTGTTCAGATCTATGATCTGGGAACCGATGGGCAAACCAGTTTCTTCAGTATGGAATACGTACGGGGGAAATCACTCGCTGAGCTTTCGGAAGACCAAGGCCCGATGGAGCCGAAGACGGCGGTTGGTTACATCTTACAAGCGGCTCGCGGACTCGAGTTCGCCCACAGCCACGGCATGGTACATCGCGATGTGAAGCCGGCAAATTTGATGCTCAACGCGCAAGGTGTCGTGAAGGTCGCAGATCTTGGGTTGGTCAAGACGCCCGACTCGGACGGCGAACAATTGGATGCCGCCGATCTTAACACTCCCAATGCTTCGTCACTTGCTTCAGCCCGTTCGAACGTCACCATGCGAAACGCCGTGATCGGGACACCTAACTACATGGCCCCCGAGCAAGCCCAGAACGCATCGAACGTCGATCATCGCGCGGACATCTACTCGCTGGGATGCACGCTGTACTCGTTGCTCACCGGGCGACCACCGTTCGCCGGCGACACCGTCATGGAAGTCATTTCCAAACATCGCATCGAACCGGTCGTTCGTCCTGAGTTGGTGGTCGACAAGATACCACCCGAGCTGTCGGACATCGTGATGCGAATGGTGGCGAAGTCACCGAACGAGCGGTATGCGAATGCCGGCGAGTTGGTTGCCGACCTGGAGGACTTCCTTGGCATCGGACAAGGTGGATTCAAGCCGAACGAACAGCAAGTGGCCACGCTTGAAGCGAGCATCGCTCGCTTCAACAGTTCGTCGGGGGCGCGAACTCGCAGCTTATTGGCAATTGGATTCTGTGTTGCGTGCGTGGTGGTCATGTTGGCAAGCTTGCCCTTCAGTCTCACGCTTTCAATCAGCGTCCTCACCTTCCTTCTATCGGCCATTGTGTCGTACTTCACTACGAGTGGGGTGAAGCATCAAGCTGTCCTGTTCGAGAAGGTACGCCAATCCGCATTTCAAAGTACTTGGACAGACGTTGCGACGTGGGTAGCGATGGTCTTATTGATCGCTGCAGTCGCCTTCGTTCTGGGATGGCTATGGTCGTGCGTCGCCGCGATCGTCATCGGTGTCGTATTCGGAGTCCTTTTTCATACGGTCATCGATCGTAAATCAAGTGAAGACCAACGACTAGCACTCGAACCGATCGAGACCTTGTTAAAGCAGTTGCGCATCCAAGGCGTCGATGAGACTTCGCTGCGAGAGTTTGTGGCTAGATTCGGCGGCGATTCATGGGAGGAACCTTTCGAGGCTTTGTTCGGGTTTGAAGCAAAGCTCGTCGCGAGAGCCTTTCGCGAGCGCGAGGGCATTCGAGCGGGCAAGCGATTCCGTGCATGGCGCGAGCCGCTGGTAAATCGACTCGACGCCCGCATTAGGTCGCGTCAGACGAATTGGACGCGAGAGCATTTGGCGCGAGTCGAGCAAGAAGGCTTGAAGGCACAGGGGGTTGCCGCCGACGTCGCGCAAGCACAGGCTCAACGACTGGCTGCCGCCATGGTAGAACAGTCGCGTGTGGCCAGTCGCATCCGACCCGAAGAGCGCGGCGGCGATCCGGTTGCCGCGGCGGCGGCAAAACGAGAACGAATCAAAGCGATGCTGGCTGAAGCCCGTGGCGGTAAAGAGCCCCCGCAACATCCGCTACGCGACACGATCAATGGTTGGCTTAACCGATTCTTTGGCGCACGGGTTCGATTTCTGCTGGGCGCTTGCTTGACAATCAGCTGCGTTTTGTGGATGCAGCAAAACGAAGTCGTCTCAGGCGCGCAATTGCGAGATGCGGCCGCCTCCGCCCTAGAGAATCGCCAACTCGACAACCTTGGCGACGTGAAACTCGATGTTCAGCAAACCACGCCGCTCAAAATTCCGCTGATCGGTCGGTTCATAAACAGTTTGAACGTCGGACTCGCCGGTGGTTTGCTACTTGTCAGTTCGCTGTTTCGCGGCTGGCCAATGTCGCTCTTTTTATTGCCGGCTGCAACGATTGCAGTGCTTGGTCCATCAGCAGGTGTGCCCGGAGTGGCTGTGACGGGTGGGGCTTATGGGACGAGTGCCTTGCTGGCGATCGTTCTGGCATTCATCGGATTCTTCTTTGGCCGCAGTAATTCTGACTAGTCGCCGAATGTTGTGGCAAACTCTTGCCCCTCGAACATGCTCGCCGATCGAGATCGCATGCTAGGCTTGTTTTGTGCGACGACACTGCGTTTGTAGCTGCCAGATCCTACAACCGGGACGATCGCGACAGACGACAACGCTGGTAGGAGCGGGGCATCGAATGAGCACCGATATTGCGAAGCGAAACGTTCGTTGGACATTGCAGGGCCGACCGGATTTGACCGGCCCAGTCGAAGTCACCAACGTCGACGAGGCAACCGTGCGTGTCGGACGCACCGGCGATGTGACACTACGCATCAACCGACCTACAATTTCGAGTCTGCACGCCGAAGTCTTCGTTCGAAACGGAGAATTCTGGCTGCGGGACTTGAACAGCACCAACGGCAGCTATGTCAACGGCACACCCGTGATGGGCGAGATGCGACTCGAACGAGGTGACCTTGTGCAATTTGCCGATGTCGCGTTTCGCGTTGGTTGCGTCGAGGACTCACTGAGTTTAAGCAGTAAGACGGTTGCGACGTCGACCTACGATGAAGCGCTTTCGCTCGTGCAGTTCGACCGTTTGATGCAGCATCGCAGTGTCATTCCGCACTTTCAACCCATCGTCGCGTTACCGCACCTAGAAATTGTCGGATACGAAGTCCTTGGGCGAAGCCGGCATTACGGGCTTGAAAGCCCCAAAGACATGTTCTTAGCTGCGTCGCAGTTAAACCAAGAAGGCGAATTGAGCGAACTGCTCCGCTGCGTCGGGACGAGAGAGGGCGAGGCGATTAATGGAAGACCGCGATTGTTCCTCAATACACATCCTGTCGAACTAGTTACCTGCGGGTTGCTCGAGTCGCTTGGTGAACTTCGCGATCTGCATCCGCAGCAGAGTATTACGCTGGAAGTCCACGAAGCTGCCGTGACCGACGTAACCATGATGGAGACGTTGCGGCAACGTCTGACCGAACTCGATATGGGGCTTGCCTACGACGACTTTGGTGCAGGCGAGACTCGACTGATTCAACTCGCCAACGTTAGCCCGGACTGCGTCAAATTCGACATGCACATGATCCGCGACATTCATCTTGCCCCACCTCGCCAACGACAACTTCTCAGCACGCTCGTGGCGATGGTGCGCGATTTTGGCAGCGCTGCTTTGGCTGAAGGCGTCGAGACCGAATCGGAGCACGAAGTGTGCTGTCAGATCGGCTTCGAGTTTGGACAAGGCTACTTCTACGGCAAGCCCCAGCCAGCAGAACGACTCAACGGCAACGCTCGGCCAGCGTCGTTGTTCTGCATCTAATGCGAGTTTCGTTTCGCGGCGTGCAAGCGCCTGATTTGCCATCGCGAGTCGATCGACGAGCGAAAGAACGGTTGATGTCCGAGCGAGCTGCCCTGGGGAAATGAAATGAAGTTGGGCCGCTAGTGCTGCGTTACACCTTGATTTTAGGGTTTTCCCGTTTCGTGAGTCGTGACGCGCAAGCGGTCGGGCGGCGAGGAATGCAGGGCACGCCCGGGGCCTTACGGCCAGCGGGTCACTTCATTCACCCTAATCCTTCGCTGTAACGCAGCACTAGGACGGGCACCGATTTGATGGATTAATGATTAAACAAAAACTCTTTGGTACTGGTTAAGGCCCAAACGAGATCCTGAAAATTCTCGCTCGCTGCACGGGCCTTGTCGATTGGGTTGCCTTCGGCATCAATTCGTTCTTCTGCGAGGTACTCGATTGCCGTCTGCAACTCGTCGGCTCGGGGTTCCCTCGCAAACGCTGCCATGTAGAGTTCGCTGATTTTCTCGGCGTCGGGCTTCTCTTCCCTAGCAAGCCGATCGGCGCGACCGCCACTGGTCGCCAGCTTTGCCTTGACATCGGCGGCGTTCAATAAGTGGAGACTCTGCGCAAGACTGGCGGATTGAACTCGTTCGCACTCGCAAACGCTCGAATTGTCCGGTCGTCCGAAAACACGGAGGAAGGGCGACGAGTTGTTGTAGCTGTTGTCTGGTAAAGCAACGGCGCGTGTTCCGGCCGGTAGATTCGCGAACGATGTCGTGGAACCACACAATTGATCGAAGGCATCAAGCAATACTTCCGCCTGCAATCGCTTAGGATAGTAACGTGAGTAGTTCTGGCGGTCGGCAAGGTTATGTTCGTTAGGCGTGGCACTCAATTGATAAGCATGCGAACTGGTGATCACTCGCACCAGTTCCTTCAGATCGAAGCCGCTGTTACGAAAATGATTCTCCAATGCCGCGAGTAACTCAGGATTCGTCGGCGGGTTGGTATCGCGGATGTCATCTTCGGGCTCGATCAGCCCACGTTTGAAGAAGTGCTTCCAATACCGATTAACCAGCGCCTTGGCAAAGAAAGGATTCGACTCGCCGCTCATCCAATCGGCCAAACGCAGACGTGGATCCTCATCAGGAGGAATCTCGCCGACACTGTCTCCGAGTGCAATGGGCGTCACGGTCAGGCCTGTCTTCACATTTTTTGCACCCGCCACGCCGCGTTGGTGAAAGATCAGATCTTCGCCACGTGTGTCAGTCGGCTTGCGGCCTACTTGGCTGAAGAACGCGGCCAATCCGTAGTAATCGTCCTGGCTCCAACGCTCGAAAGGATGATGGTGGCATTGAGCACACTGCATTCGCACGCCGAGGAACAACTGTGCCACGTCCTCTATCTGCTCCTTGGGTTCCTTTACTCGCTTGTACCAAGCCACCGGAGGGTTTGCGATCACAGTGCCCGTCGCGGCGAGAAGTTCGCGCACGAGTTGGTCATAAGGCTTGTTCGCCAACAAGCTGTCGCGTATCCACGAGTGGAATGCAAAGTTCGACGTAATATCGCTCGCATCGTCGCGGCGGTTCTTTAGCAGCGTGGTCCATTTGTTTGCGAAATAGTCCGCGTAGTCAGGACTCCGCAACAAAGTCGTTATCACCTGGTCGCGTTTATCCGGATCGCTGTTGGCAAGAAACTCGCGAGCTTCCGACTCGGTCGGCAGTCGCCCCCCGATATCAAGCGACACGCGACGTAAGAACGTGGCATCGTCGCAAACCGGAGAAGGCGGAATTCCGAGTTCTTTCAAGTTAGCAAAGACTAGGTTGTCGACAAAATTTCGAGCAGCGGGCAACGTCTCGACGGATGCACCTAGCGGGACCGAAGCATTGTAGACCGCGACCTTACCTTGATACCGCAACATCACCGCGACCTTGCCAGGGATGTCCGTCGCTGTGACCAAGCCAGTACTCGTGACCTCGGCCATCGCCGCATCGTTGCATTCGTACAGCGCCAACGACGTAATGTCGCGGACGGTGCCGTCCGAGTAGTAAGCAGTCGATTTAAGTTGCTGCTCGCCATGCGGCTTCAACAAACCTCGCGCCGGTTCCACCGCGATCGAAACCAATTCTCGATCCCCTTCGCTGGAGTTCGGCGTCCCTTGCTGAATCCAACGGCTTAACAGCGAATAGCTTTCCGATTCCGGATCGATTCGAACACCTCCTCCGTGCGGCACTTGACCGGTCGCCTTCAGCAACAACAGGCTTCGATCTGGGTCGGCAGGAAACAACCGTCGACCGCGTCCTTCGAGCACGAGATGCTCGTAGTCCTCTTGCGGTTCGAATCCGAGCAACGAAAGCTGAAAGCCATTTTGTCCACCGCCAGCTTTCGCATGGCAAACGCCCGCATTGCACCCGGCTTTCGTGAGCACGGGAACGACATCGTTGGTGAAACTTACCAGAGATTCAGGCTCGGAAGCGTGAAGCAGTTCGACTTTGACGATCAGGACTGCCAACAGACCAATGACGATCCGAGGTAATACATGTTGCAGACGAATAAAATCGCGAGTCGTCATGTCGTCGCCATTTGGTGGGAGAGTTGGCGGGATGAATGACACAATTGTCAGGTGGGATCGCCGTTACGAGCGACCTCTCTATCTTAATGACATTAACCTGCCACGTCCACGCTGTTTGCTTTCGGGTAGTGGTACAGTTTGCGATTCCCGAAAGTAGGACGGCCACTCTTGGCCGTCTTTTGTCGGGCAGGAGTGCCCGACTTACGGCAAACTGTATCACTACCTGCTTTCGCAGCAGGGCAATTCATTTGTTAAAGTTGCCCAAGATGTACGACCGGCCTCCGAGCCCGTCGAAGAACGACTTAGATTCATCGACGGGCTCGGAGCCTCGTCGTATTATGCGTCGCTTAGGACTTGCGAGCAGTCGGGCGCGCGATCGTTATGTCGGAGTCTCGAACATACAGACTGGGTTGGATTGCGAATGCAGGAACGTCGACCCGACAAAGTTTCGCTACATTGCCAGGTTCAACAATACGAAGAAATCAGCCGGTTTGACGCTTGACGGGTGATATTGACCGCCGTAGAAAACATGGTCGCTTATGTCGCGTTATCACGCCATAAGTGACTTCATCCCTCTCTTAATTGGTGGCTCATGATTCCTCGAAAGCGGCTGGACATTGGCCTGTCGGACATACTCTTTGGGATTAGTCGTTGCTTTTGGCCAGGGAATCGCTTTCGAGTTCAGCAGCGAATCGGTGAGTTTTGGTCCGCCCCGTCTGATACGGTCGTTAGTCTTGCCGAACGAAGTGGGTTCGATCTGACTCTGGAAGCGCTCGCGTTGCCGCGCGGCAGCGAGATACTGATTTCGGCGTTGAACATCCGGTCGATGTTCGAAGTGATTGAACGTCACGGGCTGATTGCAGTGCCAATTGACTTGGACATGTCGACCCTGGCGATGAAACGCGACGAGTTAGAGCGAGCTGTCAACAAGAACACCAAGGCGATTCTATTCGCTCAGCTATTCGGCAGTCGCTTGCCGATGGACGAAGTCATCGACTTTGCTCGCGAGCATGATCTGTTCGTATTCGAGGATTGTGCTCAGTCGTTTGCCGGAGATGGTTATGTTGGGCATCCGGACTCGGATGTTACGATGGTCAGCTTCGGTCCCATTAAGACTTGCTCGACCATCATGGGCGGTATCCTGCGATTCAAGGAGCCTAAGTTGGCGGCTGAAGTAACGCGACTTCAGGAGGAACTGCCGCTTCACAGTCGCTGGAACTATTTGATATGGCTGATTCGTTTTGCTGAACTAAAGACGCTCTCCACGCGATTCTTGTACACCTTCGTCATGTGGGTCGCTCACCGGATGGGTGTCCAAGACAAGAAGCTGAACGACGCGGTACGTGTCTTCGGCGGGGCCGATGAAGTGAAAAAGTTTCGTCAGAAGCCCAGCTATCCCATGCTGGCGCTACTGGAATACCGATTAAAGCGTTTTGACACGAACAGCATCGCTCGGCGCAACGCGGCGGCGAAGACCGTCATCGAACGGCTACCGGTATCAATTCGCCAACCGGGTGAGGAGGCTTCGATTCACAACCATTGGATTTTCCCAGTCGAAGTTTCGGATCCTGTCGGTTTGATGAAGCATTTGCGGACACTCGGCTTCGACTCCATCAATGGCTACGCAAGCTTCATCATTCCCGACCCACCTGTCGGGTTTGAGGACTTCCGTGCGATGGAAGCACGTGCCATGATGGACAAAGTCCTCTACTTGCCGGTGCATACTGGCATGTCCGAGAGCGAACTAATCAAGTTGGCTGAGGCCGTTTGCGATTTCGAAAACTCGTCTTCCGAAATGCAAGAACTGCCGAGTCCCTCTTCGACGCTGCCAACATCATCGCCGAATCCCACCCACTCGCGAGTTGCGGAGCACGTCGAGTGATGCTGCGATAAGGCGTTATACAATGACGCTGGTTAGCTCGAGAAAGCTCGGGTGATGGCGGATCGCATCGAAATCTTTTTCGTTGGGAACTAAATCGCGATAGCACGGATCGATGTCGAACGCCCGAGCCAAATAAGCGATCGCGAGTTTTGCGTTTTTGGCGAGGCTCCAGTAACAAGCCAAGTTGTAATAGATGATCGCGTGATCAGGGGCAACGGAAAGTGCTTCTTCTAGTGATTGAATCGCCAAGTCAAGGCGACCAACGCGTTTCTGGCACCAGCCCAACGCCAGCCAAGTGTGCAGGTTGTCGGGGTTTACTTCCGTCGCTTCCTCAAGCCACTGGATTGCTTCGTGATGTCGTTCCATCACGCGGTAGGCCTGACCTCGAAGATAAAACAAGTCTTCCCGATCGAGACCTTCGGGATTAATTGTGTCGAGAAGGTTTAGAGTTCGTTGCGCGAGCCGGTCTCGCAATGCGGGCTGCAATGGCAACTCCTCCGCGCACGACGTCACTAAATCGAGATAGCCTTCGGCTTCTCGCAGCAGCTGCTGTCGTTTCGTGCGGTCATAGTCAACCACGATCCTGCTCCGAACGGAACACATGTGACGAATCGTCTTACGCCAGAGGCGTTGAACAATGTCAATTCTAACCACCGCCAGCTCGAATCCAAACAGTAGTCGATTACTAGTTCAGAAAAACGCAAATTTCCTATTGCGTAATCGTTAAGACACTTGACTTCGCGAACCGGCGATGCTTAGAAGAAACCGGTTGTAGCAATCAGTTAGCAACGAGTCACATGCGATCGCTTGACTCTAGACGGTCGCTTTCGCGAGATCGGGTTCGACGACGAACCATTCGGCGAGCGGTTTTGCTGGTGCGGCTAGCTTCAACACCGGTGCGAATTCTGCGAACTCGTTATCAATCGCCTTGAAGAACGCGGGTGCGGGTGCACCACTTGGCGGCGCACACTGCGTGTATGCTTCCAAGAACTGTTCGCGATCGAACCACTCGTCATCCACAGTCGTCGGTAACAATGCCGAGAGGCTGACGGCGAGAGCTGCGCGTCTTTGAGCCGGGTTCTCCAGATGCTTGTCGAGCGAGCCATGACTCTCGATCAGCGATGCAAAAGCTTCTGGCAAATGCCAGCTTCGTGCGATGAGCGCGCCGGCCTCGGCATGCGTCCAGCCGAACGTCTCTGCTTCAAGTCGAGACAATCCGAACTCGCCGCCTCGTCGCCGTTCGAGTAGCGATTCGTATTCCTTCGGCAGTTCCTTCGCCAACAACGGCACCGCCATATCCTGAAGCAACGCGGCGGCGAACAGATCTTCCGCATCGGCCAGGCCAAGCAGTTTACCAAAGCGGCGAGCGAAGACCGCGCGACGCAGGGAATCTTGCCATAGGCACTTTAAGTCAAAAGGGCCACATTGCGGGTTTGGCATCAGGCTGAACACTGCGCTCCACAACGCGAAGTTCTTGATCGTGCGAATACCTACGAGCGAAATGGCGAGCTTAACGCTAGAGATCTCGTTTGAGAAACCGAAGTAGGACGAATTCACAAAGCGGAGCACTTGCCCCGTCAGGCCTGGATCAGACTCGATGGGAATCGCGAATTCCTTAGAAGTGTTATTCGGATTCTGCGAGAGCTCCAACAAGCGGATAGCGCTTTGCGGCAGCGCAGGAAGCTGCGCCCCAGCCAAGAGTTTCTGGAGCGGTGAGTTGTTGTGAGCGATGGCCATCTGTTTGCCCCTGCATGACGTGAAGCGATGCGTCAACTTCGAATGCCCTGACGGCGATCGAGCATCGTCTGCTGAAGCATACGCCACGTGAAGGCAACCGGCAAATCAGTTCCTCTGTCACGATCGGCAACTAAATTTGGTGAGCTGTACGTTGCGAATTTGCCACATCGACATGTTGCGGTTCCGCAACACGGCGTTGCATGCGTGAAGCCTAGCTGATCGCTGAGAGATAACATTTCAAGGCTTATGCAGATGGTAAGCGGTCCCGTCCTCGTTGGCGCATCTATTGCGAATGTACGGACTCTCGTCTCGTCGTTCGCTCGAACTCTCTGCGCCAGAGGCCGCCTTGCACCGTTCCTCACTTTTACTTGCTTTGCTCTCCGTTGGCGTTTGGTTTCCCATGCCTACGTGCCCGAATTCAGAACTCTTGGGCGACGGAGGGGTCGACGGGCCTCCGATCGCGTGGCGGCGGACAGAGCATGGTTGGGAAGACGCCTCTCGCTGGCATCTCGATACGCCGCTCCACCCCTATCCCACTCGGTCGGCCGCAGTGCATCCATGCGTTATTGCCTCGCTTGAGTTACTAATTTCCCTTGGTGCCCTGGTGATCGGCTCGCCGCGTCAACGTCGTTGCCGTCGCTAATCCCACATCCGCCGGATCTCGCGAAGATTCTTCACGAAATCTTCGACGATGATGTACGGATTCGCTGCTAGCTCCGCACTATTACTTGCAGACGAACTCACGTCGAGAGTTCCTCACGACACGTTTGGCAAGAGAGAGTGGACCCGATGCGACTGACTTTGCGAACGATGCTGGCATATCTCGATGACGTCCTTGATCCGGCGGACGCCCAAGAATTAGAGCACAAAATCGAAGAGAGCAGCTTCGCGAGCGGGCTGGTTCATCGCGTTCGCGACTCGATGCGGCGAATGCGACTGGGTGCCCCGAAATTAGATGGTCGTGGTCTTGGGCTCGATCCAAACACGGTTGCAGATTACCTCGATAGCACACTGGCTCCCGAACGCGTGCCCGAGTTTGAAAAGGTGTGCCTCGAATCGGACGTGCATCTCGCCGAAGTGGCTTCGTGCCACCAGATTCTCACGCTGGTGCTGGGCGAGCCAGCTCAAGTGGACACGGCGATGCGCGAGCGAGCTTATAGAATTGGACGCCCGGAAAACCGTCAGGCGAAAGCAACGACGAATGCTGCGGGAAACGGCTCAACGGCTCACGGCAGTGCCGCGAAGTCTTCGCCAGGAACTGGGGTAGCGGTCAGCCCTGCCAGGGCTCAGCGACCTTCTCAGTCGTCGGCCAAATCATTAGCGATCACAGTACTTCTTGCGTTCCTGATTGCGATCGTGGCGTTTCAGGCAATCGGCGTCGACAAACTGCGAGGATTGATCGGTTTGTCGTCGCGTGAAGTCGTAGAGACTCCGTTGCGGGAATCGGCTGAAACGGCAGAGCCGGTCGTCAGTATTCCGTCTGGTGACGAACCGTTGTCGCCGGAGTCCATTCGATCCAATGCCACAACTCGTCCCGATTCAGCGGTACCGGAGTTATCGTCTGCCGAAGTCGCGCGACCGACGGAATTGCCCGTTGATTCGCAGCCCGTTGTGGCGGATGACGCCCCAGTTGTACCGAGCCCAGAGGTTATGAACGATGCCGAGGCGACAGTCGTTTCTCGACCAGTGGAAGAAGGTGGCGAGTTGCCACGGACTAGTGACGGCTCTCCACCAGCGAGTGATAGCGTGGGAGTTGTTGTGGATTCCAGTTCGCCAATAGGTGGCGGAAAAGGTACTGTCGCGGCTGTTGAGCCAGAAAAGCAAGTGCCGGTGGGGCGGTACATTTCGGAAGAACAAGTCTTAGCTCGCTTCGACACGGTGGCAGGCGACTGGTTTCGTATGGAGCCTGATTCTCCTTTGCTGACGGATCAACGCGTCATCGCTTTGCCGACCTATCGGCCTCAACTCGTATTGTCACCGAATATCAAAGTCACGCTCGCGGGCGAATCGCATCTTCGGTTTGGGCAGACTAAAGAGGAAGCTGCCCCTGTAGTCAGAATCGAGTCGGGGCGAGCAGTCATCGTGCCGCTTGGCAAGCCTGAATCGAGCTTGCATTTGGAAGCGGTCGACCGTCGCGCAGTGATCTCCTTTGCCGACGCCGATTCCGTTTTGGCCGTGGACGTGATGAAGTACCTGCCGCCCGGCCAGCAACCTGAGCTTGAACCCGCCGCTTCAATTATCCAGGTCTTCGCATTGAGCGGTCATGTGTCATGGCAGGAAGTGGGAGTTGGGGAATTCGTAATCGGTGCTGGCCAGGTCTTGGTGATCGGTGGCGAAACTGCCCCTGCATTGTTCGAGGCGGGGGAACTTCCGGGGTGGGTCGATGGTAAAGACCTCGCCGATATCGATCGCATCGCTTCATCCGAACTGCGTGCAGATTTGACAACAGATCGGCCATTGAGTCTTTCGCTGCTCGAGCGGACGGAGCACCGCCGAGTGGAAGTCCGTTCCTTGGCGTGCAGATCGCTCTGTGCGCTTGATATGTTCGACGCGGCGATTAAAGCGCTCGACGGTCCGGGGCTCCGCTCGTATTGGTACGCCCAATTCGATGCTCTACGCGGCGCGATGAGCCGCAATTCGGAGGCAGCGGTCAAGCTCCAGCGTTCGCTTGAGAAGTTGACGAGCGACGACGCGGGACTGATGTACGAGTTGCTGTGCGGTTTCAGCCCCGACCAGCTTAGCGCGGGCGGAGCGAAGGAGTTGGTAGACGCGTTAGAGCATGAGCGGGTCAGTACTCGCGTGCTTGCGTACGAGAATCTGCGCCGGATAACCGACAAGACCCAGCTATTCCGTCCCGAGCAACCTCCCACACAGCAAAAGGGCGAAGTGATGAAATGGCGGCGAAACCTCGAGGCGGGTGCGATTGTCTATCTGCATCCACCACAGGCCTTACCGGCTCGTACCGCCGTCATTGCCGACGCTCGCGGCGATTCTCCAACCACCGAGTAGCCCTCGCGGTGATTTTAAGGGCGCTTTTCTGCTGATTGCGAACCAAATTCGCACGTTTCAACTGACGCCAGACGACCGACCCGCTCGGTTGAGCCAGCCGATTAGCCCCTTTCGGTTGCTACCGGAATGGGTAGACTAGGTCAGGTGGTTTCATAACTCCTGCGTTGTTTTGGATTTGTGGCCCGCCAGACACGTCGTTAGAATGTGACACCTGAAGAACGTTGTTTGTGCTACACTAAGATTAAGCAGGCTTTGGGTTTACAGGGCGAAGGAGAACACCGAGTGCAGGTCATTGTATCGGCCAGGCATGGCCAGTTGAGTGCGGCGACGCAAGAGCGAGTCACCGAAAAGGTCGAGAAGCTGCGTCGTTTTTTTGACCGCATCACTCGCATTGAGGTGACGGTCAATCTGGAAAACCGCGAAGCACCAAACGTCGAAGTGTGCGTATCGGCAGAGCATACTTCGGACTTCGTGGCATCGGACACAGGCGAACTCTCAGCGGCGCTCGACAGTGTGATTCACAAGTTAGAGCAACAGTTGAGGAAACATAAAGAGAAGATTCAAGATGGGCACCGCAAACCGGGGCGGAAACAGCTAGAGCCACCTTCCGTAGGCGATACGGGAGACGACGGCGAAGCTGAGCAATAACGCTGCGCCGCTCCGTTAATCGGACGGTACGCGTGAAATCGAAAAACAGAGGATACACGGCCAATGAAATTCTCAGACTTCATGAATGTGAAGGCCATCAAATCAGAATTGGTGGCGGACGACAAAGAAGGCGTTATCAACGAACTCGTTGGATCGCTTGTCGAAGCTGGTGCCATCAAAGAAGATGAACGCGACAGCATCGTCAAAGCCATTATGAAACGCGAAGAGCTAGGTAGCACTGGAATCGGGCGCGGCGTCGCCGTACCCCACACAAAGCATCCCAGCGTTGATCAGCTTGTCGGCACCGTCGGCGTCAGTAGCGAAGGCGTCGATTTCAATAGCTTGGACGGCGAAAAGGTGCAACTGTTGTTCCTGCTCGTCTCTCCTCCTGACCGTCCAGGCGACCACTTGCGAGCCCTCGAGAACATCTCGCGCCAACTGCGTGACGACACGTTCTGTCGGTTCCTGAAGCAGTCCAAGACGGCTGATGACATTCAGCAATTATTGGAAGAGGCAGACAACAACCAGTTCGTGACGTAGCCGCAGCGAGTAGCGACGACGATTCGAATTGGAGAGTAGAGTACGCGTGCGGTTCGCTCGCTTGCCGAGTGACGCCGGTCGTGAGCTTTCGAGAGGTGCAAAATTGGCGATGGCCAACAAGTCGGGTACGAGAGTTGTGACAGTCACAAACCCAGAGGGTTTACACCTCCGGCCCGCCAATGCGCTCGCATCGCTCGCCAAAGACTTCAACAGCACGATCCAAGTTTCCCATCGCGGCGAGACCGTTGATGGAAAGAGCATTATGTCTCTAGCGACGCTGGGGGCAGGACAAGGTGTTCGACTCACGATTCTGGCTACCGGTGATGATGCCGACGACGCGCTCGACGCGATCGAGGCATTGTTCGCGGCGGGGTTTGGCCTGAACGAAGAGTCGGCGCAAGACACGAACCATACAACAGGTAGGTGAAGAGTCGTGAAGCCCGTCGGCGAGCATTTCGCCGACGATGAAAGCCGTCACGATGTCGTTGCCTGACATCACAAAACAAACAACGAGACGGTGGGCGCATCCGCATAGCGAAAATGATCATTCGATTCACAACCGGATCATAATCGAAGCCCGCAAGGGCTGACCGCGGTCGCCGCCGACGTCGCAATGCGAACGTTGCAGGGAATTGCGGTTTCGCCAGGCGTAGCCATTGGCGAAGCACTGATAGTCGACACTGAGGGATTTCGCATCCCTCGTCGGTTCGTCATGCGCGACGCCGTCGAAGACGAGTTGCAACGGCTTAACAAAGCCATCGATGCTGTCGCCGATCAGATTTCGCGAAATCGCGACGCGGTCACCGCTCAGCTTGGCGATCAATGCGGCGCCATCTTCTCTGCCCACCTTCAGATGCTGCGCGACCCCAGTCTCTTGGCTGAAATTGAAGGGCTGATTCGAAAGAAGCATTACTCGCCCGAATTCGCAGTCAGCAAGACGTTGCGTCGCTTTGCCAAAGTCTTTCAAGACTTGGACAACGTGTATCTGGCTGAACGCGCGCACGATATCGTCGATATCGAGCGCAGTCTCTTGGGAAAATTGCTCGGCGAAAGTCGCGAGGAATTCTCTCACCTCAGTTCGCCGGTGGTCATTCTTGCACACAACCTCACGCCGACCGAGACAGCCGGCCTTGATCGACGTTTCGTGCTCGGCTTCGTTACCGAAATCGGTGGTGCAGGTGGGCATACCGCAATCGTGGCGAAAGGGCTCGAAATTCCGGCGGTTGTCGGCATGGGACGCTTCCTGACAGATCTTTCCGGAGGTGAGCTCGTCATTGTCGACGGGAATCACGGTCAGGTGATTCTTCAGCCTGATGAGGAGACCATCGCCCGATATCGACATGAAGTTGAAGAGCATCACACACTCGTAGCTCAACTCGGTGAACTTCGTGAGTTACCGGCGGTGACGAGCGACGGGACGGATATCAAGTTGTTTGCGAATATCGAGTTTCCACGTGAAGCCGAATCCTGCCTGGAGCGAGGAGCGGATGGAATCGGACTTTATCGAACCGAGTTTCTCTACCTGGGGGCGAAGGTCGAACCGACCGAAGAGGATCACTACGAAGCATACGCGGAAGTGATTCGCCAAATGCAAGGACGACCCGTCGTAATCCGCACTCTCGATCTTGGGGCAGACAAATTGGGGACGTTGCCGCAGGGCGAGCAGAATCCGTTTTTGGGTCTGCGGAGCATTCGATTGTCGTTACGCAATTTGCCACTGTTTCGTGTCCAGTTGCGAGCCATACTGCGAGCCAGTGTCCTGGGGCCAGTACGCATCATGTTCCCGCTGATATCGACACTGGCGGACCTGCGTCAAGCCAAAATGGTCCTCGCCGACGCCAGCGAAGATCTCGACGAGGCCGGAGTTGCCTACGACCACGATGTCAAAGTTGGGATGATGGTCGAGGTGCCCGCCGCTGTAACGATGTTGGACAAGTTTCTCAAGGAAGTCGACTTCATCAGCATTGGGACAAACGACTTGATTCAGTACGCGTTGGCAGTAGATCGGGGTAACAGCGAAGTCGCCGATCGTTATCAAGCGAGTGATCCTGCCGTTTTGCGGCTACTGGATCAATCGCTCAGCGCAGCGCGAGCCGCCGAAATCCCTGCTTCCGTCTGCGGGCAGATGAGCGGGGAACCACGATACACCATGTTATTGCTCGGCCTTGGGCTACGCACATTGAGCGTGCCGCCCAGTGCCGTGCCCGAGATTAAGAAGATTTGTCGCAGCGTCTCGATCCCCAAGTGCGAAGAAGTGGCTCGCCGTGCGATGACCATGGAAAACGCTCGCGAGATCGATACTTACCTGCGAGAAGAACTCAGAAAGGTCGCGCCAGAGTTAGGGACGAACTGAGCCCACTCGGAATCGCGACAGGAACTAAACGAAAACACTAATGGAAACAACTATCATGAAAAAAGAGATGTTAATCAACGTCTCGCAGCCCGAAGAGTGTCGGATTGCGATTATTGAAGACGGGCTGCTAGAAGAGCTCTACATCGAGCGTGCCAGTGCGGACAACCTGGTCGGAAACATTTACAAAGGACGAATCGTCAATCTTGAGCCCAGCATTCAGGCCGCGTTCGTTGACTTTGGTGTCGGTCGGAATGGTTTTCTTCACATCAGCGACGTCGAGTCGCAGTACTTCCGTCAAGGCGGATACGACCCGAGTAAATTGATCGAAGAAGATCGTCCAAACAAAAAGGACGATGACGAAAACGGCGAGGAAAAACGTCCTCCACGACGCCAGCGTCCAGGCGCACGTCCGCGGGTAAAGCCGCCAATCCAAGAGATCTTTAAACGTGGCGACGAAGTTCTCGTGCAGGTCATCAAGGAAGGAATCGGTGCGAAAGGCCCAACGCTCTCGACATACATCAGTATTCCCGGACGCTATCTCGTTCTCATGCCAGCGCTTGGCCGACTGGGCGTTTCACGCAAGATCGAAGACGATGCCGTTCGTCGCAAGCTGCGCGACACACTACTTGAGTTAAACCCACCGAAGGGACTTGGCTTCATCGTTCGTACCGCCGGAATCGATCGCGACCAAAAAGAACTTTCGCGAGACATGGCTTACCTGTTGCGGCTTTGGAAAGTAATCGTTCGTCGCATCAAGACGCATCCCGCGCCGATCGACATCTACGAAGAGAGCGACATGATCATTCGCACGATCCGCGACATCTTCAATTCGGATGTCGATGCGATCTATATCGATCAAGCCGCTGCCTACGAGCGAGCAAAGGAGTTCTTGCAATTGGTCATGCCTCGTTTCGTGAACCGCTTGCATCTCTATGAAGGCAAAGAACCGCTGTTTCACAAATACAAGCTGGAAGCCGAAATCGGTCGCATTCACAAGCGAGAAGTGCCGCTGCGAGCGGGTGGTTCGATTGTCATCGATCAAACCGAAGCCCTCGTAGCGATCGACGTCAACAGCGGCACGTTCCGGACTTCCGACTCGGCGGAGGAATCCGCGTATAAGATGAATGTTCAGGCCGCGAAAGAAATCGCGAGACAATTGCGACTACGTGACTTAGGCGGCGTAATCGTGAACGACTTCATTGACATGCGAAAAGAAAAGCATCGTCGCGGAGTCGAGCGAGTCTTGCGAGACGCGATGAAACGCGATCGCGCTCGAACAAAAATCCTTCGCACCAGTCCATTTGGATTGATCGAAATGACGCGACAGCGAATTCGTCCGAGTCTGAAACGCAGCGTCTACGCCGACTGTCCGTGCTGTAACGGGCGAGCGGTCGTCAAGACGGCGGAGAGTATGTCAATCGAAGTGATTCGCATGCTCATGCTCGCCAGTCAACAGCCGCACATCGCTCGTGTCACAGTGCGAGTCAACGATGAAGTCGCCTCGTACCTAAACAATCGCAAAAGAAAAGACATCACACAACTCGAAGAAGAAGGCGGCATGGCCGTCCAAATCCTCGGCAGCGAAGACCTTTATCCGGAGCATCTAGAGTTGGATTGTCGCGACGACAAAGGCCAAGAAATATCGCTGGGCTTGGCGACGAAATAGCCCTGAAGGGGATCCCTGAGCAACTCAGCACGACCTCGAGAACGACGGTAGCTTGCATTTCGTGCCGTTACAGCAACGGCACGGTCTGCTCGCCGCGTTCGTAGACGACATTGGCACGACCGACGAGAAGCGGATCGATCGGGCCGATCTTGTCGGTGTCTTTGTTGGTATAGGCGAATTTGTGCAGGACGTACCGCATCGCATTGAGTCGTGCGCGCTTCTTACAGTCCGATTTAACGACCGTCCACGGCGAATCAGCGGTATCCGTGTGGAAGAACATCGCTTCTTTCGCGCTCGTGTACTCTCGCCACTTATCGAGCGACGCCAAATCGATCGGGGACAACTTCCATTGTTTTAAGGGATGTGCCTCGCGCTCTTTGAACCGACGGCGTTGTTCACCACGGCTTACAGAAAACCAAAACTTAATCAAATGCATGCCGCTGCGGACAAGATTTTTCTCAAACTCGGGAGCTTGTCGCATGAATTCGTCATACTCCTCTGGCTCGCAGAATCCCATCACGCGTTCGACGCCAGCTCGATTATACCAGGAGCGGTCAAAAAGTACGATTTCGCCGGACGTCGGGAGATGCTCGACGTAGCGTTGGAAGTACCATTGCCCACGTTGTTCATCCGTTGGTTTCTCCAATGCGACAACTTTGGCACCGCGTGGGTTCAGATGTTCCATGAAGCGTTTGATCGTCCCACCTTTTCCGGCTGCGTCGCGACCTTCAAACAATATGACCAGCTTTTGTCCTGTCTTTCTGACCCAAGATTGCAATTTCAGAAGCTCCACCTGAAGCTTGTACTTCTCCTTTTCGTAGCTCTTTCGAGACATTAAGTTCTTGTACGGGTAGCCGCCGGTACGCCACTTCGACGAGAGGATCTCGTCTGGCTTTGCTTTCTGATCCCCGTTCGTACTTGCAGACTGCGGCAGTAACGCATTCCGCAAGACGGTTGCATCGTCCGACGACGTTCCTTCCATGATGGCGGCGAGTACTTTGGAAAGCGTATCGACATCGTGCGGAGGCACGGCATTGATGATGTCTCGAACGGCGGTAATCTTTGCCGCCTGAGCCGCTTTTATGGATTCCGAGACAACGTGTGTCTCGATCCCACGAGGTGTTTTCGAGGGGGCAGTGTCGCCGCTCGATGCGCGGCGAACACGACCGTCGGAGCTTGTTCGCCGCTTAGGCGCCTTGTTGTTGGAAGGCTTCCCTTTCGAGGTCGTGCGGGCAGACTCGGGAGTCGTCGTTTTCTTCTTCTTGCTCATGGAAAAGTATACTTTGCAAAACGTTGCGGTGATCTTAAATCCTTCGACGAGTTGGCCGCTGTTGCGAATCTCGATCTCGACTTACAACAGCGTCAACGGATTCTGCCGATTTTCTAGCGGCATCTCGACTCGGGAAGCGAGGCGGTGCGATTCAAAAATGGCTGCAATGAATTCGACAGTCGTGCGACCTTCGTAGACGCTGCATTCCGGCAGACGATCTTCCTCGATCGCGGCCAGCAAATCCTGGCACGCGAGTACGTTTCCGGCATTCAAGCCGCCATCAGGAAGGGGCTCTGGCTGCCCTGGCCCTGCGGAACTGACGGGAATCCATTTGGCATCGCTTCGCCCGGGCGACCAGGTCGGATCAGGCAAGTAACTGACGGCGGGTAAGTAGCCGCTTACGATCTCAATGATGCCTTCGGAACCAAAAATCTGTAAGCCAAATCGGCTCTTCACGCCCATGTTTCGCGTCGATGCAAAATACGCGGTGACTCCGTCGTCCATGCCGTACATTGCCGAGAGCGAATCGCCAGCCAGCGGACCGATACCTTCTGGGCCTTCCACAACATCTTCCTTCGTTATGCGTTTACCATCTTGCAGGACATTCGCCATACACCAAGTCGGTTCACCGCCGAAGTGATGGATTAAGTTCATCACGTGGCTTCCGAGCACCCACAGATCTTCGCCGCCTCCACGTCGATCCTCCTTGCCGCGGCCTCGTAGTTCTAGCACTGTACCAATGCGACCGTCATAGATCATGTCGCTGACGACATGCAACTTTGGGCTGTAACGCGTTTGGTGCGCCACCGCAAGCTTGATGCCATGCTCATTGCAGGCGGCCACCATCTCGTCGGCTTCTTTCAGTGTCCGGCACATCGGTTTTTCCATGTAGATGTGCATGCCACGTTGGGCTGCCTCTAGCACCATGTCACGGTGTTGATCGAGCCAACGTGGGCCGATGGCCACGATGTCTGGTTTGGCTTCATCCAACATCTGTCGATAGTCGGCGAAGCCCTTGGGAGCGGCAAGTCGAGTTACGGCGGCAGCTAATCCTTGCGGATCCGCGTCTGCGACGCCGACGATTTCACAATGCGGCAATTCAAGCCAAACGGTATCGACACCGTGACCGTAGTTGCCACGACCTGTGTGACCAATGACTGCGACGCGATAGCTGGTAGGCACGCCTGAACTCCTCGGAAAGCGAGTTGACGAAATCGGCATTGTGGCTCGAACGCCGTGCCATTGCAAACCGCTCGCGCACTAACGCCGATGCGATCGCATGGTCCGAGACTACAAAGGGCCCTACACGCCGCCTTCGTACTTGCCGAAGATCATGCGTCCAGCACTCGTTTGAAGCACGCTGGTCACGGCGATGCGAACGTTGTGATTAACGTGATCGCGGCCCCCTTCGACGACGATCATCGTTCCATCGTCAAGATAACCTACGCCCTGCCCCATCTCCTCGCCAGGCTTCACGATGCGGACGTCAAGGTGCTCGCCCGGCAGATACACCGGCTTCAACGAGTTGGCAACGTCGTTCAAGTTGATGACAGAGACTCCGTGGATTTTGGCGACCTTGTTGAGGTTATAGTCGCCAGTGACGACCTTGCCGCTCAAGTGCTTGGCGAGCAGTACCAGTTTCATATCAACGGCCTGGCCAGCCATCTCCGGCGTCTCACGGTCATGAATGCTCAGCTCGACAACGCCACCCGTTCGCAAACGGTTCAAAATATCGAGCCCGCGGCGACCGCGAGACCGGCGCATCTTGTCGCTGCTGTCAGCAATCGCTTGTAGTTCGCTGAGCACGAATCGCGGCATGACTAGCGTATTATCGAACACGCCCGTTTCGACGAGATCCGCGATTCGCCCGTCGATCACGACACTCGTATCAAGCAGATAAGGCTTCACGCCTTTGACTTCTTTCGAGAACTCAACATAGGGAATGATGAAACGGAAGTCGTCGCGAGTCTGCACCAGCATGCTGATACAGAAATAACAGAACATGGTACCGATGACGAGTTGCACCGAGTACATATACTGTGTGATCTGGAATTGTGTCATCAGCGGTTCAATAATGAAGCCAACGACCATCGACAAAAACAGCCCGATCAAAATGCCAAAGTAGACACAGCTGATAATGTCAATTCGCTTGCGTGGAGTCGCCGCATCAAATCCCATAATCGCGACAGCCAGCGTCACGATCCCGACGAAAACTAACCAGGGATATTCGAAGCTAGGCGTGGGAGCATTGATGACCGCAAAGCCCACTCCAACGGCGGCGAGAAGAAAAACCCCTCGTAGAATCCAAAGTAACATGGTTCTGCTTTCTGCTCCGGCGGCACGCTTAGTCGGAAGGAAAAAGAGGAATGCAACGGGATGCCTCTAGTCCCGCGCCTATATAACGCTAAGCGAACATTCTACTGTTGCCCCCCCCAGCCCGACCACCCCTCGCTCTACAAAAAGCGTACCGCCCCAAGCCTACTCTGAACTAGCTAAAGTATCGTTCGTACTGTTCGTTGCAGAACCGATCGGTCATCCCAGCGATGTACTCACCGACACTACGAGGCAGTCCGACCGATTCGCTACGTGTGAGATAGCGTTTCGTTAGCAATTCCGGTTGGCGGAGATAACCTGCAAACATCCGTCGGAGCCGACTTTGGGCCTGCTCGCGTATGCGAATGATCTCTGGATGTCTGTACACCCGATCGTAAAGAAACCTCTCCAACTCTGTCTTTTGGGCGGCAACCTCAGAGCTTGGTCCAATGAAAAACTGAGCGCGCCGAGCTTGCCGGGCGCTCGACAGTTTGGCATCCGCTAGATATCGACCACAATGCCGTAAAACGTCGCTTACTTGATAGTCGATCAATTCGTGGACGAGTGTCTGGCGCAGAACCCGCGGAGATAGTCCCTCGAAACGCTCGTTGACTCGCTGCAGCGTCTCACGGATCAGCGGCACCTCGGCAAGTTCATCAAGACTTAACAAACCCAGTTTCACCGCGTCGTCCGTATCATGAGCATCGTAGGTGACGCTGTCCGCAGCATCGACGAGTTGCACTTCGAGCAATGGATGTAGATCCGGGTTCTGCTTGTCGGCACGAACACCCTGCCCATCGAGAACCTCGCGCGTCAAGTTCAAACCCGGAAAGCCGTGATATCGAACGTCAATTTCTTCTGCGATCGTCAGTGCATGTTGGTTGTGTGAAAACCCCCCTTCATCCTTCAGGCATTCGTCGAGCGCATCTTCGCCCGCATGACCGAATGGTGGATGGCCAATATCGTGGAACAGCGCTAACGCTTCGACGAGATCTTCGTTCAGTTGCAATGCCCGTGCGATCGTTCTGGCGATCGAGGCGACTTCCTGTGTATGCGTCAAGCGTGTTCGCGGATAGTCGCCCATCTCGCCGGTAAAGACCTGCATCTTGCCGCTGAGGCGCCGGTATGCCGAGCAATGCAAGATTCGATCACGGTCTCGCTGAAATGGACCGCGATAAGGGTGCTCTGGTTCCGGGTGTTTACGCCCCGTCGAATCAATGCTCCGCATCGCATAAGGAGCCAGCAGCGCAGCCTCGCGCTCTTGATAAGTTTGAAGCCCAGGCAGTAACGATCTGTCGTCCAACGACATGAATACTTTCTTTCAGTACGACGGGCCTCCGAGCCCGTCGCATCTCTTGCCGCCTGGTCCGGCGGGACTAAAGGGCAAACGCAATGGGGCGGCACACCCGGTAGTGGTACAGTTTGCCGTAAGTCGGGCTCTTCTGCCCGACAAGAGACGGCCAAGAGTGGCCGTCTTACTTTCAGGAATTTCAAACTGAACCACTACCGCACACGCCGCAAGGTTGTACCAAGTTACCCGCTTTGCTACGGTGACGGATTCGCAACTGTCCAAAATCGTAGACCCTAGGCCCCGATGTCAACAAGTCCTCAACTCGACGATCTGACAGAGAACCACGTTGAGGAGGAAGCGTCGATCCGAATCCGAGGGGCACGGGTTCATAACCTGAAGAATATCAGCCTGGATATCCCTCGCAACCAATTGGTGGTGCTGACGGGACCCAGTGGATCGGGCAAGAGCAGCTTGGCATTCGACACGTTGTTCGCCGAAGGGCAACGCCAGTTCATCGAGAGCTTGTCGGTCTATGCTCGACAGTTCCTCCACCAGATGGAACGCCCCGACGTCGACCTGATCGAGGGGCTGCAACCAACGCTTTGCATCGATCAGCGTCCCGGGAATAAGAACCCTCGCAGTACGGTCGCGACAGTCACCGAGATTTACGACTATCTCCGCTTGATGATGGCTCGACTTGGGACGCCGCACTGCCCCGATTGCGGCGAACCGATTCAACAGCAGACGACGGAGCAAATCCAAGAGCGACTACTCGAGTTGCCTGAAGGAACCAAGGCGATGTTGCTCGCGCCGTTGGTCCGAGGCAAACGCGGACAGCATCAAGACGTCTTCGCTCAGATCCGCAAGGCAGGCCTCGTGCGAGCTCGTGTCGATGGCGCAGTCTACGAAATCGAACAGGCTCCGGAACTCGACACTCGCAAGCTCCACCACATCGATGCTGTTGTCGATCGGATCATCATTCGCGAAGGTATTGATGCTCGACTCGCTGAGTCGATTCAAATGGCGGTGCGACTGGGCGATGGTGTCATGTCCGTTTGTTATCACACAGGATCTGACGCAGACAACGCGGACGGCGCGACCAACGGCTGGAAAGACGAGTTGTACAGCACGGTTTACGCTTGCCCAAACTGCAACATCAGCTTTGAAGAGTTAGAGCCACGCACCTTCAGCTTCAACAGCCCTTACGGAGCTTGCCCCGAGTGTGATGGTCTTGGCACACGCGAAGAGTTTGATCCCGAACTAATTCTGCCGACGAGGGAAGTCTCGTTGGCGGACGGGGCAATCGCCCCTTGGAAAGGCTTGACCGCGACCGCAACTAAAAAACTGCAAGCGGGGCTGGATAAGTTCTTCGAAGCCAACAAGGTTGCCTGGGAATTGCCGATCGCGGAATATTCCGAATCGGCGGTAAACCATCTTCTGCACGGTCAAGCTCGCCCAAAGTTTCTCGGGGCGCTGCTGATGCTCGAGAAAGAGTACGCAACCACGACTCGAAAACCTCGACTCGAGCAACTGGCAACGTTCCGAGGAGATGTCGTCTGTCGCGAATGCAACGGTTCAAGGCTGCGGCGCGAAGCAGGCGGTGTGCGCGTGGGCGGCAAGACGATTCACGAAATCACGCAGCTCTCCGTCGGACGCGCTAAGGAGTTTTTCGATTCGTTGCGTTTCCCGACGCGAGATCGCCCGATCGCCGAACCATTGCTCACCGAAATCTGTCATCGGCTCGAATTCCTCATGAAGGTCGGAGTCGACTACCTGGGACTGGGCCGTGCAGCGGACACGTTAAGTGGTGGCGAGTTGCAGCGCGTGCGGCTCGCGACAAGTATCGGGTCCGGTTTGGTTGGCGTGTGCTACGTGCTGGACGAGCCTTCGATCGGCTTACACCAACGCGACAACCAACGGTTGATCGATGCCATTCGAGATTTACAGCGACAAGGGAATACGGTGATCGTCGTCGAACACGACGAGGCCATGATGCGCGAAGCCGACCGCTTGATTGACGTTGGTCCAGGAGCTGGCTCTGGAGGCGGTCAAATCATCGCTCAAGGAACCGCGTTCGAGGTGTGCGCCCAGGAAGATTCCGTCACAGGACGATACCTCGCCGGAGTCGACAAGATCGCCGTGCCAGAAAAGCGACGTCGTGCGGCGAAGTCTCGTTCGCTGGTGCTGGAGGGAGCCGAGATCAATAACCTACAGCGAGTCGACGCGTCGTTCCCACTCGGTTGCTTCGTCTGTGTGACTGGTGTGAGCGGCTCAGGAAAGAGTTCGCTGATTAACGAGACGTTGTCGCGAGCGATCACGCGTCGATTGGGGGGACTTGCTTCTAAGCCGGGACGATTCACGAGCCTGCGTGGCGTCAGCCAGATCGACAAAGTGATTCAGATCGATCAATCCCCAATCGGTCGCACACCGCGCAGTAACGCGGCGACGTACACGGGCTTGTTCGACGAGATCCGCAAGGTCTTCGCGAATACGCGAGACGCCAAGCAACGAGGGTTCCGCGCCAGCCGCTTTAGCTTCAATGCCAAGATGGGGCGATGCGAAGAGTGCCAGGGCCACGGTGTAAAGAAGATCGAGATGAACTTCCTGCCCGATTTGTTCGTCACCTGCAACGAGTGCAACGGCGCTCGCTTCAACCGACAGACCTTGCAGGTGAAGTATCGCGGGAAGTCGATTGCTGACATCCTGGACATGGCGATTGGCGACGCGGCAGAGTTTTTCGAGAACTTCGCCAACATCCATCGCGTTCTTCAATGCCTCGTCGATGTCGGACTCGGTTACTTACCACTCGGCCAGCCCTCGACGACTGTCTCGGGCGGCGAGGCTCAACGAATCAAGCTCGGCACGCAACTTGCGCGAGTCGATACTGGTAAGACGTTGTACTTGTTAGACGAACCGACAACCGGCTTGCACTTCGACGACATTCGCCGTTTGCTTGATGTACTCAGTCGTCTCGTCGATCGAGGCAACACCGTCATCGTCATCGAACACAACCTCGACGTGATCAAGTGTGCCGATTGGTTAATCGATCTCGGCCCAGAAGGCGGTGAAGGCGGCGGCCAGATCATCGCTACCGGCACACCCGAAGAAGTTGCTGAGTTGGAGACAAGCCACACGGGACGGTATCTCAGGCCGTTACTTAATGGGCACGCGGCGACTTGACAGCTTTCGCCCATTTGCATTGGTTAATCGCCGATAGCTCTATCGGTTGATCCCTCAGTTAGCGTTGCAGTCGCACATTGGGTCCTTTCATGAAGATGCCAATCGTACGGGGTGTGATTGACCGTCGGATTCTTGTGAACTTCCGTGTCGACCCTGATGTACTTTCCTGGGTTATTCCACGACCGTTCGTACCTCAAATCGTGAACGGTTTGGGAATCGCTGGCATCTGCCTGATCCGCTTAAGGCAAATCAGGCCTCTTGGGTTTCCGTCGATGATTGGATTGTCTTCCGAAAATGTCGCCCACCGCGTCGCGGTTGAATGGGAGTTCGCTGGCGAACGGAAGACGGGCGTGTTCGTGTTCCGCCGTGATACTTCTTCTGGGATCAACTCGCTCGTCGGTGGACGCCTGTTTCCGGGTGTCCATCATCTCGCACGCTTTACGTCCGACGAAGATAATCGCCGGTTTCAGGTCGATGCGAAGAGCATCGACAGTTCAGTCACCGTCGCTGTCGATGGTGAATTGAGCCAAGAGTGGACTTCGACTTCAGCTTTTTCGACGCTTGACGCTGCCTCGCATTTTTTCGAGAAAGATTGCATTGGCTATTCGCCACAGACGATGCCGGGAGTGTTCGACGGTCTGGAACTGCGTACCGTTGGCTGGCAAGTCGAGCACTTGCGGATGCATTGCGTCAAGTCGTCATTCTTCGAGAATACCAACCTCTTCCCTCACGGGACGATCCAGTTGGATTGCGCGTTGCTGATGCGAGGGATCAAGCACGAATGGCACAAGTGCGATTCGCTCACCGATGAAGACGGTCCTTGAGTGATCGCGAACCGTAAACGGGCTCCATAATTCAACCAGGGCCTTTCAGGTTTTCAAACTGAGAGGTTTGTACGACGGGCCTCCGAGCGCGTCGATGAATCCAAGTCGTTCTTCGACGGGCTCGGAGGCCCGTCGTACATCTTGTGCAACTTCAACAAATGAATTGCCCTGATAATTCAACCCGGTTCATTGATGCCCGTTGCGATTGCTGGTCTAATCCGCCACGCGGGGACGGCGTTTGCGGTGATGGCGATTCACGCATGTGGGCCTGAACAGAATCGCGATGTTTCCCTCGACCTGAATACAGATACAGAATCTACGACACAAGGAACGCACTTCATGAGATGCACTTATTGCGTATTGCTGTTCACCACACTGTTTCTCGGGACGGCAATGGCAGCTACTCCCGATGCCGAAGGTTTCGTGCCGATGTTCAATGGCCAAGACCTGTCCGGCTGGGTGCTAACCAACACGCCGAGCGCAACTTGGACCTTTCAGGACAACATGCTGGTTTGTTCAGGGAAACCGATTGGCGAACTACGCACCGAGCGGATGTATCAGAATTTCGTCATGGAACTGGAATGGCGGCACATGGTGCCGCGAGGCAACGCGGGAGTGTTCATTTGGGCCGATGACATCACCGCCCGCGGAGTGCCGTTTCATCGTGGCATTGAAGTGCAAGTTTTGGAGAATGCTTACGGGAACACTCAGAGTCATACGACGCATGGCGATATCTTCCCGATTCATGGAGCCACGATGACGCCCATCAATGGCCGAGGCGGCAGTCGCGCCTTTCCCACCGAAGAGCGTTCGAATCCCAGTCCCGAGTGGAATCACTATCGCATCACCTGCCAGGACGGCGAGATCTCGTTAGCCGTTAACGGCAAAGTCGTTACGCAGGGCAAAGAGTGTAGCCCGCGAAAGGGATATATCTGCCTCGAATCAGAAGGAGGGATCGTCCATTACCGAAACGTGCGTATCAAAGAGTTGCCCGATACGCCGGTCGATGCTGCCCATGTTGCAATCGCGAGTCGTGGCTACCGGTCGATCTATTCCGGGCTCGATCTGGCAGGATGGACCGGTAAAGAGGACTCGCTCAACGCTTGGCACGCGAACGATTGGGTGCTTTCGTGCGACGGTCCGCAGAATCGTAGCGATGTGACACTCGAAACAGCCGAGCAATTCGGTGACGTTGGGTTCGTGTTCGACGTAAGGCTCAAAGAAGATGGCAAGTCGTTGCAGTTTGGTCTCCGTGATGCCGCGATCGACACCAGTGACGCGGCGATCTCAACACACTTGGAGCAAACAGGACGCTGGAACCGCTTTGAAGGAACGTTGCAGGGCAGTCGGCTATCGCTGACCGTCAACGGGCGGGAAGCATTCCAGAATCGAGCGGTCGAAAAGCTCGCCGAGCGAGGAGCAATTTCGATTTCCCCGAGCGGTCCGATTGAACTGGCGAACATTTATGTCCGCGAACTATCTGCCACAATTAAATGACGAGCCTCTCCCTTCCCATCATACTGCCACACTTTTCTTTCCCTTGATTGAAGCGAATCATGAAAATCGAACACGTTGCGTTTAATGTCGAAGACCCGCTGGCCATGGGGCGTTGGTACGTCGAACATCTCGGCTTGAAAGTGAAACGCCGGACAGTCGATTCGCCTTACGCCCACTTTTTGGCGGACGATGGCGGCACGGTGATGATCGAAATCTATGGCAACAAGTCGGCACCGCTGCCCGATTACCGGAGCATGAATCCGTCTGAGCTGCATCTGGCGTTCGTCTCGAAGGATGTTGAGTCCGATGTGCGCCGCCTGATCGCCGCCGGTGCGACGCAAGTCGGCGAGATCGACACCGCAGCTAACGGAGACCATCTCGCGATGCTCCGTGATCCGTGGGGATTCGCGATACAACTCGTTAAACGCGCAACGGCCATGATCTAGCGGAAGTCAGATCTTGCTCACGGTTGGGCTGCCGCGAACTTCGCGATGCTGATTCCTGCCCACACTGCCAAAAGCCCCAAGGCAACGTTTAACACCACATTCACCGCAGCGTGACGCCAAAGCGAACTCTGCAGGTGAGTGTGTGTTTCGTACCCGAATGTCGAGAACGTCGTGAGGCCACCGAGAAATCCGACTCCCAGCGCGTGCCGCCATTCGCCGGAAATCAGGAGCGTCGTCTCAGTGAGTTCATACAGCGTCCCCAGCAGAAAACAGCCGACGACGTTGACGATCAGCGTCCCGACTGGAAACCCGCTGCCAAACCAATGCAGGCTCCAGACGCTGACCAGATGTCGCAAGATGGCTCCTGCTCCTCCGCACGCTCCGATCAAAGCAATCTTCCACATAGCGATACGGTATCAAGCGTCATGGTTCTCGGCAATCAGCCGAATTGTCGCTGTAAGGCAATTTAGAGAAGGAGGTTGCGTCGCACAAACTTGCCGCTTGCGGCGTTGAGGCCGTTCGCGCGGCAGGAGAGTCGAGATTCGGTCGCATCCCACATTATTCTGGTGCCAGAAGCATCGGGGGGACGCATCTAATCCTAGCAAAGGCCTTGATTTCCAACGAAAACATCGAAGAGTTGAGCCAGATGCGAGACAATCGCCTTGACACCCACCCCTCGACAAGTCACAAATTGCCTTCGACAATGCCCCCGAATGGACTGAACGCTGAGGGCCTCTAGACCCAAAGGAATTGCTATGAGCCAGGTGGAAGAAATGCCGTTGAAGGATACAAAGTCGCTGACAGCGGGCGAATCGAGCCCAACTGACCTGTACGACAAGTGCATGTTCCTATCGCGAAACCTGTGGTGGAGCTGGCATCCGGAAGTCATTAGCCTGTTCCGCGACCTAGATCCAATCCGTTGGCGACAGCTAGATCATAATCCTATCGCGTTGCTGAAAGAATTTACTCCCGAGCGACTCGCGAATCGCGCTTCCGAGATGGTGCTTTACAGTCGCATCAACTACGCCGTGCGCCGCTTGAAGGAGTATTTGGCGACAAAGCCGAATTGGGGAGCCACCAACACGGGTGTACTCGGTGCGAAACCAGTCGCCTACTTTTCTGCCGAGTTCGGTATGCACGAGTCGATGCCGATCTACTCCGGCGGCCTTGGCGTACTTTCAGGCGATCATGTGAAGAGTGCGAGCGGCTTGGGGATTCCCTTCGTCGCGATCGGACTCTTCTATGGCCAAGGCTATTTCCGTCAGCATTTGGACGAAGATGGTTATCAACGAGAAGAGTATCAAGATACAAAGGTCGAAAACGCACCACTGGAACCGGCGCGAGGGCCTGACGGAAAACCCGTCACCGTCCAGATAGAGACACGCAACGGCCAGTTGTTTGCAAAAGTGTGGCTGGTTCGCGTGGGACGCGTCAAACTGTATCTGCTCGATTCGAATGTAGAAGGCAACAAACCTGAAGACCGCGAATTGACGAATCGACTCTATGGTGGCGACGAACGAACTCGTATTCGTCAAGAGTTGCTGCTCGGCGTGGGCGGCGTCAAGGCGCTTCGTGCGCTTGGCATTACGCCAGGCGTTTATCACTTGAACGAAGGACATAGTGCGTTCGGGCCTCTGGAAGTGATTCGCGAGCGGATGCATTACGATGGCATGACGTTTGACGACTCACTTCGCGAAGTGGCTCAGCACACCGTATTTACGACGCATACGCCTGTCCCTGCCGGTCACGACCGATTCGACGGAGCGCTGGTCGAAGAGCATCTTGGCCCGCTGCGTGATTCGCTCGGCATTTCCTATGAGCAACTGATGGGCTTAGGTCGCGTCGAACCGCAGAACGATAACGAGTCGTTCTGCATGACCGTCGTCGGACTGAAGCTCTCTCGCCGCGCGAATGCCGTTAGCAATCTGCACGGTCACGTCAGCCGCCGTATGTGGGCCCATCTCTGGCCGTGGCGCGTTGAAGAAGAAGTTCCGATCGGTCACATCACCAACGGCGTTCACGTCCCGAGCTGGCTGGCGTGGCAGATGCGTCAATTGTACGACCGCCACTTTCCAGCCGGTTGGTCGAGCGGAATGGGGGAACCGGACGCTTGGCAGGAGATTCGCAAGGTTGATCCCGGCGAGCTATGGGAAACGCACAATGCTCTGAAGAGCCTGCTGCTCACCTTTGTGCGCCGACGCCTCAGCCGCCAATGCCGTCGTCGCGAAGAAGGCGAAGACGCGGTCGAGGCAGCTCGCAACGTGCTTGACCCGAACGCGTTGACGATTGGTTTTGCGAGGCGTTTCGCGACGTACAAGCGAGCGAACCTGTTTCTGTTCGATTTAGAACGCATCCTGGAAATGCTCGACAGCCGCGAACGGCCTGTCCAATTCATCTTCTCAGGCAAGGCTCATCCGAAAGACGAACCCGGCAAGCAGTTCATCCAACGCGTCGCCAACCTTCGGCACGACCAGCGTTTCGCGAAGAAGATCGTGTTTGTCGAAGATTACGACATCAATGTTGGTCGGCATATGGTCCAAGGCGTTGACGTGTGGTTGAACAACCCGCGTCGTCCGTTGGAAGCTTCGGGAACGAGCGGTCAAAAGGTCGTGCTTAACGGCGGTTTGAATTTCTCGATTTTGGATGGCTGGTGGGCGGAAGCCTATGACGGGACGAACGGCTTTGCGATCGGCAATGGCACGCAACACGTCTCCGACGAGATCACGGATCGTCGCGATGCGGAATCGCTCTACAACGTCCTTGAAGAGCAAATCATCCCGACGTTCTATGATCGTGATGTTGACGGCCTGCCACGCAAGTGGATTCAGATGATGATGAACTCGATCGCGACATTGGCATGGCGCTTCAGTGCTCATCGGATGGTGATGGATTACACGCGAGCGTGTTATGTGCCAGCCGCTGGCGGCCTGAGCTGCGACATGCCTGACGTCTAGGCGCAATGCGATGCAGCAAGAAGATCGTGACGTCCGCTGTGCCGACACGGAGCGGGACGAGTTAGCATGTCGACTCGTCTGCCCCGTGTGTTCGGGACAGCTGATCGAGATTCGCGCAAAATTGCAATGTTCGCGATGTCACACGATTTGTGAGACTTGTTGCGAAGGTGGGCGTGGCTAGTTCTCGAAGAGGAAAGTTGACGCGAGTTATTTTCGCTGCAACACCATCATTCTTCTGCAGTTTGCCACTTACCGTCACGATAGATCGACTTGCGAGGATCGAATTCGGTAATCGTTGTTAACGACTGGGGCGGCGCAGTCTGAATGTCTTCGCGAGCGATGAGTTGGGACCAAGGCGTGAACTTGGCTGGTTCGTCGCGAGTTTCAGTCGTCGCGGCCGCGGACAGAGTGAGTTCAAGGGTCAGAAACTTGCGGAGCAAACGTGGACTGAGACGACCGGCAACGCGAATTGCCTCCTGGTACTCGGCTTCGGTGATAATGTGCGAGTAGTAGGTGGCAGCAGCTTGCACGGGCGGACGCTGAAAATGGCGTTGTGCTTCGACTAACCTGCCAGATCGAAGCAGTTGCAGCGCAGTCCGCAACGCCTTTCGATCGTTGTCGGTAACTCCCGCAAACTCCGGCACCACAACCTTTGGCGCTTTGAGCAATGACGGATCGTGTTCGGGATCGAGAGAAAACGCCATCGCGCGAAATGCTCGCTCTTCCTCCGGTGTTCTCGCAAGTCCCGCCATCCCCAGCAAACAACTACGCCCGAGTGCTTCCGGTTCCAGATAGGTAGCGATTAAATACAATCGAATCGCCATCACGCGAGCTTCGGGGTCTTCGGTCTTGCCAGCCAGTTCTTCGGCGTAGCTACGATAAGCTTCCGGACTGTCGGGGGTCAGTGCCGCCAAACGATCAGGCTCAACAGCTCGAATGATGTCGTCGATGGCAACGCGTGGAAGCGTGTGCTTGCGGAGTTCACCGCTGGGCAGTGGCTCGTGTACCTCGATCTGGACTCCGTCTTCATAGACCAAAAAACCGCGAATCGGTGTGTCTTGATTCTTTTGAAAGACGATGACGCCCCAACACGGATCGGTTATCGATCCGATGGCGATCAAGGTCACTAGCGCGATGATTCGGGACATTTCAACTCACTCACTCGGTGCCGTTTAGCAGCAGCCACATTCGTAGGATTGCTTCTTGCCCATCGCGTAACTGAATCAAGACATGTTTCGCATCGCGATCCTGACTCGCAAGCCGTTCAACGATTGTATTCCCTTCCGTGCTTCGTGAAGGTTGCTTTACCGAAAACTCGATTGCCAGTAACCGCAACCATATGCGATTCAACATTACGAGCTTCTGCAAGTCATTCGTCGCCAGATAGTCGATCGATCGCAAGTCGACGTGAACTTGCTGAACTTGCATTTTGTTATCCGCCGAAAGTTTCGCTTCCAGCAGTTCGCTCGCTCGGCTGTCCAGCATCGCTCGTGCGACCACGGTTGGCGTAACGGGCTCCTCGGGCCACTCCGTCGTTCGGAGCAAGATTGCCTGTGATGTATAGAAGTCATACAACGCCTGGGCAGCATCATTATAGATCTGAAACCTATCCTGGTCCCCGACATCTTCCTTTTTGGCGTCGGCTAGCGCAGTTTGTAGCAACTCGACGCGCAGCGCCTCGCGACCCACGTCTCCGTTCGCGATCGTGTACTCGCGTCGCAATAACTTCGAAATAATCTCTTGCAGTTGCTCGCGGTTGATGCCGACTTCTTCCAGCTGATCCGCAACCGCCATTCGAACGTGCTTCCACTTTCCGAGTTCCTCGATATGCGGAAGGATGGCCCGATGTTCCTCAACTCGCTTCTTTCCCAGTAGATAAGTCGCCAGGGCGGCAGCCTGATCCGGTGCCAAATCATCGACACGATCCGTGAGCCCGGCGATCGATTCGATAAAGCCGAACTTTGTCACGGGACTCGTTCGAGGATTCAGCAACATCTTTAGCCGATCGTTCAACATCCGGATCGCTGTCGGTTCGAGCATTTTCGGCTCGTCGCGGACGCGGGGCTCGGAAGGTTTGTCCGGTGTGAGGAACGCAGCGGGATCTTGCTCGGCGAGCGTGTCGAAGGTGGCATTCCCCGAACTCCCCTGGGCGACGGCACATCCCAGCGTGCTGTGATAGGCAAGGCTGACGATCTCCGCCAATAACGCTTCAGGATCTTTGATGTCGGCTCGCGGTTCGCCAAGTAAGCTGTTGGCACCAATAACGAATCGCGACAGTCGTTTGTTATCGATATCGTCCACGGCAACGCCGAGCGATTTGCGTACCGCACTAGCCACGGCAGCGACCTCGCGGGATTCAGGCACTGTGCCGATGCGTGCAATCAACGACTCGGCCAGCAGGCTTTGCAATTCCGAGTCAGTTGTCTTCTCATAAACTTCGAGCATTCGAACGACGTTGATCGCGCTCTTCGAGGCGACGGTCTGACGGATTAACGCCTCGTAAGGCCGCCATGCGGGATTAGCCCCGGACAACACAACCACCAGGAAGTCTGTGTTCAACTTTTCAAGCTTTGCGGAATCTAGATAAGCGGCCGTCTGCTCGGCGACGACGGCGTGTGCGGATGCCACTCGTGTCGGTTCGCTCTTAGCGAGCGCGATCAACAAACGATAGAGGCGTTCGGCGACGCCCTCATAGGCATGCTGTTGTAGCGTCGGGGGATCGAGGCCGGGGTCGATTGTGCGTCCGATCGCGCGTCCCAACTCCGTCGAAGCCTCGACCTGCCGTTCGTCCGCAGCCTGCGTGACCATGCTGACGACGGCTTTGGTAGCGAGAAAAGCCTCACCGTAGAGCGCGTCGTCCGCACGCAGATCGCGTTCCGATCGAGGAATTCGGGCGATCAATCGATCAAGTAATTGTCGAGCCGCTTGTGGATCGGGATCTCGCGCGTAGCAATACGACACCACTTGTATTTGCAAATCACGTTGTGCTGCTTTAAGATCCTTGCCGAACAATCCACCAACGAGCTTCTCATACGCAGATCGCCGTTCACTCGACCGTTTGGATTCGACTTGGACGAGCGTCACACGCTGCGATCGCATCTCGCGGCGAGCAGCACTCATGACAAACTCCAACTCTTCACCCCACCAAGAAGTGTCGACGTCCGAGTCCTCAACAACGATTGGTATCGGGACACTTGGTTCGACGGAAGCAATCTCGACCGGTTGTAACCTTAGAGAGTACTTCCGGATCGCGACCCAACCGAAGAATCCGACAACGATCAGTGCAGCCACACTCGCCGCAAATAGTGCTCCGTGCGTAAAGTTGCGTTCTGTGCGATTTCGCTTGTCGTGAAGTCGTGTTCTTTCCTTAATGATTGCCCCGACTTGCTCAGCGTTCAGCCCCCACTGCTTGCCCTCGGATTCGATGCGAAGTCGAACGTCATCTTGTATTCGAGCATTCTCGCCAAGCTTCGCATCGACCAAGTGCTCGATGTGCCCCCGAGCCTGCTGTTCAGAAATCTGACGAATCTCGAGGGAGGTGCATACTTCGCGAATAGAACTCCCTACGAGATCTGGCTTGATTCCGTGGCGTTCTTCGCCGTGACGACGCAGATTCTCTTCAATATCGAACGTCAGCAGTTTCCTGGGCAAACTGATCAACGCCCCTTGAACCAACTCGCGAAAGCCGACCAATCGCTCTTGCTGCAGAGCGTCGGCATCTTCTCGCGATGTATTGGTGCGAAACTGAGTGGCAGCGATTGCCCGCTCCACTTGTTCGCTGGAAAGGCCAAGTTCGCTCGCCAAGGCATTCAGCAAAACGCGGCTCTTGGCATTGATACCTCGGTGCAACGATAGAATCGGAACGGATCGCTCCAAGAATAGTTTTACGTTCGCGTCACACAACGCGTCACTTTCCGAACCACTCGCTCGTGAGTCCACGTCCGAATCAATGTCCGTGCGATTTGACTCGAATCGCAACCCCTTCTCTGCCGCTTCTTCGTAAACCAGATGCCGGGCGAACGTCTTGGCAAGCCCCAAAACGGAGGTGCCGTGCTTCACAAATTTTCGTTCCAGCAGCGTTGGTACGAGGCCATCGGTGATCTGTGCCAGTGAAGCACTGAGGTAATCGCGATAGATCTGTTCTGGCTTCCGCGTCGGAGGTGGCGGTTCGGGAGGCGGTGCGCCCTCCACGCGCCAACGACGATGATCGGCAAGTTCTTCAGCCGACGGGGTGTCGGTCGCTGATCCCTTTGCACTCGCGCGGTTGGTCGAGGGAGGAGGAGGAGGAGGCGGTGGTGGTGCGGTGGTCTCGGTGTTCAAAGACTGCAGGGCCGTCGTGGCTTCTTTCTCGCTGAGCCCAAACTCGTCAGCAGTCACAGCGAGCAACGCTTGAGTTCGTGCCCCGAACCCTCGCTGCTCGGCAATGATCTCGCGGGCCCGTGCAGTATAGCGGTGCAGACGTTCATCCGACGAGAGATCGGCAACTCGCTGGTTCGGCGAAGGTGGAGTCCGCGAATGGTTGCCAGATTTCGGCGGTGTCCCCGTTTGCTGCGTCGAACTTGTTGGCGGAGGAGGAGGTGGAACGGGCGGCGTGAGCGAAAAATCTTGTTCAGGACCCGACTGTGCGAGAACCTCTAGTGCCACGTTGCCCTGCTTGCTCGGCAACGGTGGCGGCTTGGGTGGGCTGAGATCGATCTCGGTGATCACTCCGCGTTGACGCAAATCATTGACGGTATTCTGCAGCTCTTCATCGCTCAGCCCAAGTTCTTCGGCCAGCGAGACCAAGCGACGCCAATGCGGCAAATCCAAGACCGGACGTTCCAGCACAATTGACGAGGCACGTTCCAGGAACACCTGAATCTTTCGTTCGTCATCGGGCTGAAGCGTTTGCGGCGGTGGCTTGGGCTGGTTCAACGGAGGCTTTCGACGTGTGAAGAGTACAAAACGAGCTAGGCCTTTCGGTCGCCATCAAGTTGGCGTCCGGTCGTCGTCCGGATACTAATTGTAGCACGTTACCCCCCTTCGGCAGCCTGCCAAATGGCACCGACGATGCACGGCAATTCGTCATCGTGGTTGGTGTCATTCGCCTTCGTCAGCAGCAGGCTTTTTTTTGCAGAACCTGCATTCGGTATTTGATTTGACGAAACCCTGCTCGTTCAACACCCTATTAACTTTGCCCGATGCCAGGAGTCTGGCCCAGAACGACCGGCCCTCAAGACCTTTCTCGCGTAACTTCTGCCAGTGCTCGGGGCACACCGGGCGACTGACTTTTTGTTTTCTTTGTTCGGCCAACTTAGATTCCTTTTCCTTTGACGAAATGTCTACCCAACATGTTACTTCAAAGCCTGAAACTTGTCGCGCCAGGCTGGTGGTCCGAGATCTGGGTACAGCAGTTTGAATTGATCGTAGGCGATGCGGGCCTGTGCCTTATCCAACTCAAACAAACAAGCAAGCTGATGGTATTTCGCTTCGAACCACTCGTCGGACCCTTTCGGCAATCCGCGAACTAATGTCCGCCAATGCCCAATCGCAGCCTCGAAATTTTTGGCCGCGAAGCTGGCGAGTCCTGCGCGGCGCAAATAGGACTTGCTGGGCGGGCCGTCGCTCGCGGCCAGCAAGTTCTCCATGCACTGTGCTGCGACGTCGTTTCGGCCTAGTCTCGCCGCATAGCTGGCGAGTCTTGAGTTGGCGACCTGAGCATTCTTGCTGGCTCGAATCGCCTCCGGCGAATCACCCAATAATGCAACCAACCGTTGGTAGATCGCGAACGCTTCTTTGATGTCCTCGCTGTCGGAGGATGCCGCCACCTTTTTGTCCATCGTGCGAGCCATGACGATGATCGCCGCCAATTCGTATCGCGAACCAACCGCATTGGCGACCAGCCAACCGGCATTCAGCCGCTCTTGCAATGCATCGCCTTGCTTCTGAGCTAGTTGCATCGCGTGAAAATGCGACTCGACAACCGCCGAGTGCGATGCTGGTAAGGCCGTCGCGTGCGAACTCGCCTGTGCCAAATACTTTGTGGCGGCTTCAATATTCGGAGTTGCTCCATTCAAGGCGACATTGGCAGCTTGGTTTGCTGATCGTACGAGACGACTCTTATCGGACTCCGACTTGCTCAATTTAAGGTATACGTCTGTCGCATCGAACAACTGTCGCGTGACTTCGGCCTTCTCGTCGTTTGCGGCCTTTACCCATTCCGCGTACAGGAGGGTCGCGATCTCGTAACGAGCGGTAAGATAGTCCGGTGAATCGGGCGAGACGTTCTGCAAGCTGCGAAGTGTTTCGGCCGGCGAAGTGCTTTGCCGCATCTTGCCGATGTAGTAGTCCGCGCGCTTGGCATACTCGTGCTTGGGGAACTCGCGTTTGATCATGTTCAACATGTCAATCGCGGCGTCCTTGAAACGTGGTGCCGACTTGCTCGCCGCTTGAAATGCGACGAACCCCATCCAAGCCGAGTCGACGGCTTGGTTATCTCGCGCGGCGATCAGTCGTTCGGCCGCGAGTTGGAAGTCCCTGCCTGCAGCGTCGTACTTCCCCTGCCGATACAGGCACCACGCCAGTTGGCTGCGGCACTGGCCCGCCGATGAAAGATCGTCGTTCGCCGCCGGATCACGCAGCGCCAGCGTGAGATTCTCAGCAGCGAGCGCGTAGTCCTCGTCTTTCTTGGTTTGCTCGGCTCGTTCAAACTGTTGCTGGCCTTGCAACCAACGCAGGTAGAAGCCAGCGTCGTCCTCCAACGCGACCTCGTACTTCGCCATCAATTGTTTGGCTGTGCCACGCTGACCGATCTTGATTAAGCCGCCGAGCCCTAACACGCCCAGCGCTCGAGCCTCCGCATTCACCCCGGCACCACCGGCGTAAGCCGCTTGTATCAAGCTGACGCAGAAACTCACTTGTCCCTGCGTCGCCGCATCCTTGAAGGCGGCTATATGTTGCGAGGCAAATGTGGCTGCTTCCGCGTAGCGTTCGACGTTCAGCAACGATTGCAGTCGCCAGTAGCCAGCTTGATCTCGCAACTGCGGCGGAACCGAAGGGTGATTGAGCAACTCGAAACAACGATCGCTCTGCGGTGCGTGATTCAAAGCAGCTTCGGTCAGCGCCAGTCCGATCAAAGTCCGCGACCGCCAAATCGATTCCAAGCCCAGATACTCAGCGTCGACATCGTCATAGCTGTCACCGATCCCGAGCAATTGACGGAAGATCGCCAACGCAATATCGTAGTCGGCGGACGAGTTCTTCGTCAGCCCGCGATAGTAGCTTGACCAGGCCGCAAAGTAGGAAGCTCGACCAACGATGGCTTGAAGCGTTGTTAGTTCTTTCTCCTTTAGCTTTAGCGGTTCGCCGTCCTCCAACGCGTTCACTTCCTCAATCAGCTTGTCCTGTCGGGCGTTGAGTTCCGTCTGAAGGCGATTCAACTCAGGAGCGATGCGGTCGAGAATGTCTCGAGCACCGTCTCGACTGGTCGTGTCGTTTCGATCGGCGATCCACTTTCCGACTAATCCTTCCGCGCGATAGTAATCCGCTTGCAACAGCATGACTTCCAGCAACGAAGTCTTGGCGGAAGGGACTTTTTCGAGCAAGGCGTCGATTTTCTGGACTACCTCGTCATATTTGTCGGCCTCGTCGGAGAACGCAAGCAACTGCCCGGCATAGACATCGGCCAGACGTCTGGCGAGTGCGACGCGATTCGCCTCGTCGGTTTCAGCGGCGAGTACTTGCTCCAAGTGAACGGTTTGGAGTTCGATCAATCCCAAACGTGTAAGAAGGCTTTCCAGGCGGTCGTCTTCCGGGGAGCCAATCGCGCACAAAGGAGCGAACACGAGTACGATGGCACACATCGTCAGCACGATCGTGGACGTTACTGTTGTCGTCAGCCACGCTCTTTCTATTGCGTTATCAATCCTTGGGGACATAAGACACCGAAACAAAGTCCGCATCCTTACAAGCTTGAATCGCTGCCGCCGCCATGCGGAACGGGGCACCATCACTGACTCGCACAAACGCGCCATCCAACTTGTTTGGAAAAGCCCGCAACACGTTCGTCAACTCTTCTTCCGAGACCAATTCGCGTGATCCGACACGAAAGACAAAGCCTCTGCCGCCAGCCACGATCTCGACGATGGCCGGTTCCAAGTCGCTGGCTTGAGCGGTCGAATTTTCGTTCACCTTGATCGCGGAATCGAGATCGCGTTCCGTCTTTACGAAACTGGCCGTTGTCATGAAGAAGATCAACAACAAAAACACGACATCGATCATGCTCGTCATCGACAAGGCGACCTTTTGCTCGTGTTGTACTTTGCGGCTTGATAGTTTCATGGTTGGTCTAGAGCGGAGGGTCGAGAGTCAAGAGCCAGTCACATTTCTACTTCTGGCTCTTGACTCTTGACCCTCCGCTCTTCGCTCCCTGCTCATTGTGGTACTTCAACGGCGATTCTCACGCGTTTGATTTGTAACTTATTTAACGCCTCGACAATGTCGTTTACTCCGGCACTGGCTCCTCGCTGGTCGGCTCGGATGACGATTCCCAACAGATTCGGATCGTCACCGACTCGACGCAGTTCGCGATTGACCAGCGATACAAACTCGCCGCTCGAAAGCGTCCGCCCCGAGATGCGGATTTCGCCGGTCTCGGATACGTTGACGGTCAGCACGGACGGCTTTTGGTCTTCTGTTCCTTGGAGCTTCGGCAATTCAAGCTGCTCTTTGTTTAGCTTCGACACTTGCGTCACCGTCATGAAAAAGATGATCAACAAGAATACGATGTCGATCATTGGAGTCATGTCCATCTCGGGACGTGTGTTGCGGCGACGTTTGGTGAGGCGCATGAGGAGGTCACTTGTCAGATATCATTAGTCAATTGCCGCGACTTTATTTGCGGCGACCGAGTGGCATGAGAACTTGTTCGACTCGCTTCCCAGCTTCCGCAATGATGGAGTCGATCTTGTTGCGGAAGTAGCTGAACGCGACCATCGTCGGAATCGCCACGACCAAACCCATTAAAGTCGTCACCAGGGCTTGTCCGATCCCGCCCGCCAACTCCGCTGGCTTGGCGGCGCCGTCAGTCGCCGCGATCGTATTGAAGGCCTTGATCATGCCAAGCACCGTTCCAGTCAAACCAAGCATGGGTGCGATCGATCCAATTAATCCAAGGACTTCGGTCTTGCGATACAACGAACCAGTTTGGTCTTCTCCAGCCTCTTCAACTGCTGCCTTGTACTCCGCGAATCCGAACTCGGAGCCCTTGTAACGTTCCAACCCGGCTAGCACGACCGTTGCGAACATCGAGTGATTGACGGGGTCATTACAGTACTCGATCGCTTGGTCGACTTGTCCCTTTGCGATTAATTCCTCCAAATCCGCTGCGACGACGTCCGGCATCAGCGTTGTTTTGCGGATGGTCATGAAATGTTCGATGATGAATCCGACCGAGACGACGGACAGCAAGATGATAAAGAGTCCGACGATCCCGCCATCGATTACCGTATCAAGTACCGTCCGGGTCTTCGCTTCGGGCGAGGTTGTTGGCATTCCGCCCCCGACATCCTCTAAGACTTCATCGCCTTGCCCAAACACGATCGTTGCCGGTAACAGGCATGCGAACCCGGCAAAGAGCAAAGATACGGCGAGATAGATCGGCAAAGCACGTCGCCAGCGAGCGGTTAACGATCTCCCGAATCCGGCGTTGCAATCCATGTTGATTCCTCAAAGGGCGTGTGTGTTGGGGATTAGAGTTTCAGGGGATCACGGTTGTGTTTTAGGGGCCGCTTGGCGGTTGAGTTGCTTCGCAGAATAGGTGCTTCCATACTTGGCCAGCAACTCGCCACGCAACGCGACACTGCCCCGGACATCTTTCAATTCGACCAGCTTTTGCATCGCGAGCGACAGAGCGGCACCGGCCAATTCTGGCTGACTGTCGCCGTAGACAGCTGGTACGCGGAGGAGGTGCAGCAGGCCAAGTTGTTGTACTCCCACATCGACTGAACTCACTTGCTGCCGCCCCAGCCAATACAAGCCGAGGGGCAAATTGTCGCTGCTGAAAGTGGCAATGTTGTCACTCAAGTGTCGTGTGGCAAAGTTTTGTGAATCGCCGGTCAGGATCTCGCGTTGTGCCGCGACGATGTCTCGCAACTCGCTGATCGGCGGCTCTGTTGATTTGACCGCTCTGAGCACTTTACCAGCAGTCTCGTCGTCTCCCGCGGTCGAAGCCAGGCTCGCATAGTAGATGAAGACTCCTTCTGGTCGATCCTTCATGCCACGAATCACTTCGTACACTTTCGGCATCTCCGCTTTTGCTGCCGTCGCATCGAACCACACCGCCGTGAGGTCCGGGGAGAGCGCCGTGCGAGCATCGAATACCATCTGCCTTTCGCCAGGAAGACGAATTTCGGGTTTACCACGTCGACGCAAGATGTCGTAGCACTGAAGATAAGGTGCCAACGCCGCTTCCCGCTGCCCAACGGCAAGTCGTCCCCACATCAGCGCCTGTAAAACCGTGTAAGCCGTATCGCTTGTTCGACTGACAAATCGTCCTTGGATTGCCTCGGCGTGCGGCAGCAAGCCTTCATAATCGCCGACTGACAGGCGCTGGTGAATGCGATAGAGAGGATCACCCAACTCGGCCAGCATCGCGTCGAAAGCGGCTTGCTGATCGGGCGCGATTTTGGCTTTCTCGATTTCGTCCCAGCCGAGCACCTGCGTCGTATTCAAGCGGACGCCGTCCTCATCAAACGATGTGACCGTCTTGTCTGTGATGATCTTCAGATTGCGCAGGATGATCCGATCCGCACCGTTAACTGTCGGCGTCGCCGAGCCGGCCAGCCAAACGAGCAGCAGCGATAGAGCGAGACAAGAACAGACAGCTCTGCTTAGACGGCAAATCCGCTTCATAGATGTGTATGGTTTGCATTTCAAGGACACGCCCCGGCCCGTGGAGAATGCCATTACTATTGTAGACACATTTCGCAAGCAAGTTCCACCTGGCTCGACGCAGATCGATTATTAGCTCGAACTAACCACCCCGGGCAAAGAGGAAAGTCAATGAAATACATGTCCTTTGTGGCTGGTTCGCATTTCGGCGTAACTTTTGGGAGCATCTAAAAAGAGGCGTGATTCCTGAAAAGAACTTGTTTGGCGATTCCTATTTCCATGGTATTATGCCGACCACTTGAGGGAGGCAGGTCAGAGCAGAATTCGATCAACTCGGCGACTCATCCGAAAGGGATGTTAATGGAGGTCTCACTAGAGATTCTACACGGGCGGTTAAAGAGTGGAGCCGGTGTTCAAAGGATTGGCGCGTTTACGATTCGACAACGGCGGTTTGTGATTGGTCGAGACCCCGATTGCAACATGGTCTGCAAAAGTCGGCTGATCAGTCCGCGCCATTGTGAGATCACGCTGTCCGATCGTGCTGCGACGCTCGAAGATCTGAACAGCGAGCATGGAACGTTTGTCAACGGGATTCGCATCGCGGGACAAAAACCTCTGAGGACCGGCGACTTGCTTGTGATTGGCCGCCTGGAATTCTTTGTTTCGGTTGTGTCGGATCAGAACACATCTACTCCCGACCACGAAGCCGATCCACCAGAGAGAACAGCGTTTACCAACACCGATACGCTCGCGCTATCTGCTCCGAATTCGGATACCGTCGGCGACATGCCTAAGCCTGCCGGACCAGCGGAACGAAAGGAAGGCATTGACGATCTTGTCAGCGAATTGCTGATGGAAGCAGATGAGCAAGACCGCGAATTGAGGATGAACGATCCAGCCGCACGGTACTTGCGAGTTGAGTCGCCGGATTCGAGTTCGATCGAAGCTGACGAATTAGAACCCGCACCACATTCCGGCGCGTCGAATAGGCAAAACTTCAAGCGGCCACTGCGCAATCGTCCGATAAAACTACCGGCTGACAAGTTGCCCCAACCTCCGAGCATTACGGGAAAAGACAGTGTCAATGCAGCTGAGAAGGCATTGGAGGAATTGCTTCGTCCAACAAAGAAGAAAAGGTGAGCACACTTTTTCGGAGAAGCCTATCTTACGAGCGTTCTCGACATCGTCGTCCCGTGTGGTGGCGATTGCCGCGAGCATGATGGCATTGTGACTAGTGCTGCGTTTCAGCTTGATTTTAGAGTTTGCCCGTTTCGTGAGCCGTGACGCGTAAGCGGTCGTGCGGCGAGGAATGCAGGGCACGCCCGGGGCCTTACGGCCAGCGGCTCACTTCATTCACCCTAATCCTTGGCTGTAACGCAGCACTAGCGGTCGTTTGCTCGCCGAACTCCATTCCGGCAACTGACCTCAGCAACCGATTTGCTGAGTTAACCGAACACGTTGACTGAGTGTCGAGCAACGCTCGAGGCGATACCCGTTCGGTTATGATCGAACATATCACACCCGATGGGTTCGCCGTATTCCTATTGATGCTTATGGAAAACGAAACCACCTACGACACGTTGGCTCTCGAAAGCCCGAGTTGGATGGATTCGATTGCAAACTATGGCCCGGGCGGGAGAGCAGATCAAGAATTTCGCATGTCCCTCGTCCGTCGATGCAAGCTCTCATTAATCAAATAGTGGTGAAGCGTTTGAGCTCGTGTAGAATGCAGCGTCAATGAAGCTAATGCGGGTTGCCAGCGGTTTGAACCGGAGTTATGCGGATGATGCTACCGCTTCGTGTCTGTAGTTTGATGCTCGCTCTCGTTGCGGGCGAGACTTGCGCCAACGATGCAGCTCGCCTTCCCGGCACACCGGCCTTGGTGTGGGAGGCAGACGATCTCGCGGAACGCGTGATGAATGCTGCACATGCCTTTATCGCGCGAAAGATCGCGGAAGCGGGCGACAAGCGGCACGAGTTCTGGACTTATGACCTTTCGTCTCGTGAGGCATACACTACGAGTGTTCGTGAGAATAGAAATGAATTGAAGACGATTCTGGGTGTTGTCGATGAACGCGTTCCGGCACGCATGGAACGATACGGAGACGACGACAACCCGGCGCTGGTTGTCGAGACAGACAGCTATCGCGTGTATCAAGTGCGTTGGCCGGTGCTGGATGGAGTGCTTGGTGAAGGGTTGCTTGCTCGGCCTCAAGGAACTCCCGTCGGTCACGTCGTCGTTGTGCCCGATGCGGGTGTCGATCCCGAACAAACCTTCGGGCTGACTGCGGGACTTGATGCACGGCGTCAACTTGCGCGACGTCTTGCCGAGAACGGCTTCGAGGTGATCGTGCCGCAAGTGCTCAGTCACGAGACGTGGAAGACTGACGATACGCAACTCGCGAGAGCAGGCTACAACGACCGAGAATGGATCTATCGGCAAGCGTTTCACATGGGTCGCCATGTGGTTGGCTACGAAGTCCAACGCGTGCTGGCCGCTGTTGATTGGTATGCAGCTCGGCGCGAAGTAAACGCGAAGATCGCGGTCGCAGGTTACGGCGAAGGAGGTCACACCGCGTTTCTGGCAGCGGCAATCGACGAGCGGATCAACGTCGCCTTGGTGAGCGGATACTTTGCTCCGCGCGAAGAAGTCTGGTCCGAACCGATTTACCGTAACGTCTGGTCACGACTGAAGCGATTTGGCGACGCGGAAGTTGCGTCACTCGTGCTGCCTCGCAAGTTGATTGTCGAACACTGCCGCTTCCCGGAAGTTACCGACCACAAGGGAGACATCGTAACGCCGACGATCGACCCAGTTCGGGCCGAGTTCGATCGGATCCCAAAGTCTAATATCTTTGCGCCGGCAGAGTTGGTTGTTGGCGAGGGAGTCGCCGAAGGATTCTCGGATTCGGCGATGGAGAAACTCGCGGCAGCATTTGGCATCGCGTCGCTCAAGATGCTTTCCGACGACATCGCACCCGATTTGCGGCGTGCGCCGCAACAGGAGATTAGCCGACGCAGACAGCGGTCCAAACAAGAACTCGAACGGCATGTTCAATCGTTGGTACGAAACTCGGAGCACGTGCGGGACGAGTTCTTTCTCTACGACGTTATGCCCGAATTGGCGAATTCTCGTTGGAGTACCGCGCGGGTGCATCCGACGCATTCGAAAGACAAGTTCATCGACGGTGCGAAAGCATTTCGGCAGCGATTTCATGAAGAGGCCATGGGGAAGTTCGACGAACCGTTTGTGCCATTCAATGCCCGAACTCGCAAAGTCGCAGAGACCGACGCCTGGACGGCTTACGACGTCGTGCTTGATGTCTACAGCGATCTGTTCAGCTGGGGCGTGCTGGTCGTGCCCAAAGACATGAAGGAAGGAGAGCGTCGACCGGTTGTTGTCTGCCAACACGGGCGACAGGGAGTGCCGCGCGACACGATCGACGCCCACAACTCCGCGTACAACGACTTCGCCGCGAAGCTGGCGGAACGCGGGTTCATCACCTTTGCGCCGCACAATCTGTATCGCGGCGAGGATCGCTACCGGTGGCTGGATCGCAAAGCCAACACGATCGGCTGCACGTTGTTTTCGCTCATCATCGCTCAGCATGACCAGACACTGCGTTGGCTCGATTCGCTGCCGTTTGTCGATGGCGATCGCATTGCGTTCTATGGTCTGAGCTACGGCGGAGAAACAGCGGTTCGCGTCCCGACGATCCTGGAAAAATACTGCCTGTCGATTTGTTCGGGAGATTTTAATCAATGGACTCGCAAGGTCGCGGCGACCGATCAACCATTCAGCTTCATGCGGAGCATTGAATGGGAGATGCCGTACTGGAATCTCGGCCACACCTTCGATTACGCCGAGATGACCTACCTGATGGCACCTCGTCCGTTCATGGTCGAACGCGGGCATCTGGATCGCGTCGGCCGTGACCAGTGGGTGGCTCACGAGTTCGCCAAGGTCCGCTGGCTGTATGCACAACTGGGGCTCGCCGATCAGGTCGAGATTGAATACTTTCAAGGCGGGCACAGCGTTAACGGCGTGGGGACGTTTGCATTCCTGCATAAACATCTCGATTGGCCCGCACCGGACAAAACACTGGCGAGCGGCGAATCAAAAGATTAGGAACTGCGTGAGATGCACGAGCAATGTAACATTCGGCGCATGATCGGTCTCATCGCTCTGCTGGTATTGCCGTTGGCGCCCGACGCCGTAGCCGACATCGGTGATCCCCAAGTCGCGACCGACCACGAGTGGTATCCCGGCGAATTGGCCTATTCGACTTTCGAACGGCTCGCCGAAACGCAAGCCACGTTATACGAGAAGGTTGTCGGCGCGCGGCCCACCACCGACGAGCAGCGTGTGCTGGCCGCGTGGTTGTGGCGGAACACACACTACTGGCATGGTGAGCAAGGTGTCGAGGATCTGTGGGGCAAAGGGTTTCAAAACGACACGGATACGGCGACACGCGAGTATTGGACCGGGCTGTTTGCACACGGCTTTGGTTTGTGTGGCACGACGCATGCGCAATGGACGGCCGAAATGGAACATCTGCTCGGTCACAACCGAGCCCGCGTGGTCGGCGTGACTGGGCACAATTCTTTTGAAGTGTTTCTCACGGGTGGTCCGTATGGGGCGGGACGCTGGGCGTTGTTGGACCACGATGTCTCGACGGTCATCTTCGACGAACAAGGCCGGCGATTGTTGTCGATTGCCGAGATCAAAGAAAACCTCCGCCGTTGGACCAAGGAAAATGCCTCGGCCGAAAAACAACACGGTTGGCTAGTCAGCGGTTTACATCCGGACGATGGCAGCGCGTTCAATACTTATCGCAGTGCCGAGTATCTGGCTGGCTACGCAGGACCGCCGCCGATCGTGCATCTGCGGCGAGGCGAATCGCTGCGGCGTTATGTCAGCCCGGGGCTCGACGATGGGCACACATTCGTCTTCTGGGGACGGAACTACAACAGTGAAAGCATCCCTGGTCCCGAACGATCACGAACCTGGGTCAATCAGCCCGCGCGGATGTATGGCTCCAAGGATGGCACCGGTTATCATGCAGGGCAAGCTCGCTATGCTAACGCCGTGTATAAGTATCAGCCCGATTTCAACACGAACGATTATCGCGAGGGAATCATCGACGAGAGCGAGCGGCACGTCACCTTTGAGTTCAACTCGCCTTACATCATTGCCGCCACTCCGCCCAATGACGACGCCTGGGGCATCTATCAGCCGAGGTGCCGCAACGGATTGGTGGTTACGGGAGACGCCCGCGTGCCGATTTCGTTATCGACCGATCGCGGGCGAACGTGGCAAGACGCGGGTGTGCTCAAAGATCGCCTCGACTTGACGGACCTGGCCAAAGGACACCGACAGTATTGGCTTAAGTTCGAATCCAGTGCGAGCAAGCTCGCCGGGACCAATCTGCTATTGACGACGGTCTGCCAAGCGAATTCTTCGATTATTCCACGTTTGACCGACAACGGTTCTCGCGTGGAGTTTCAAGCATCGGGCCGCGCCATCGTGAGCGCTGGTCCGAATATCGCCCAAGCCGAAACACATCGCATTGCGGGAGCGTTCGATTCACCGCGTGTGACTTTGGAACTCGCCGCACCTCGCAATTTAGCGGCTGTTGCCGTCTATGCCGCCGCACACGTTGCGTCCTCGAATCCGCCGTCGCCCGACATCGCCTACAACTGCGATTTCTCAACGGACGAAGGAAAGTCATGGCAACCGCTCGTTAGTGATTGGCGGATCACGCGCCAAGGCGACGAGCCCGCGGACTTCTGGTCGCAGAGCTTTTGCTGGGGCTCGACGGAGTTGAGCGACGTCCGGCAGCCGATTCAAGTCCGTTTCCAGAACAATGGCGGCAAACGTTATCGCCGCGCAGAGATCCATGTGCTGTACCGCGTTCCAGAGCAAGACGCCACTCGCGTTACGTTCCATTGGCAAGACGACACCGGAGTTCACACAGCATCACACGATTTCCCTCCCACTTCATCCGGTTCGACATCGACCGAATGGCGGCTGCCGACAGGCAAGGACGTCAAGACTTTGTGGGTCGAATACCGGCCGACTTGGCATTAAGATGTCTCGCAACTGGGACAACTCGCCGTAGTAGGATGGCTCAACTTAAACGCCCCACACCATCCAGAAAGACCCGAGCATGTCGCGAAGATCGACTCTTTTCGTCTAACTTCTTCTTGCGGCCACTGCGACCGCATCGGCAGGTGTAACAAGCATCACGATTACGGAGCGCGAACCGTACGAGCAGGGCAAGTTGATCGAAGATGTTGGCCCGTGCGATTGGATTTGAGGGCGAGTGGACTTCGCTGTTGATTCCTCTGATTCCTCGCCCCAGGCTAACTCGACGGTAGTCGATCTCAAGCCTGCGCCGCCACGTGGCCGCTGAACGAGACCGATACGCGAGTCGCGATCCCACAATCGCAGAGCGGTACTCAAGTCTTGACGCCTACTTCGCCAAGTTCCGGTCGCACGTCAGCCCTTTGATCGAAGATCGGTGCGTGCTGGAAGAAGAGCGACCGCGGTTGGATCGATTAGCGCGAGAACATCGGGAGCTGTTTGAGGAATGAGATTCGACAAGATCATCCTTTGGCTTTCGTCAGCCAGCGGTCTAGCTGATTCGCAAAGGCTTGCTTGTCTTTGGCGCTGAAATTAGACGGGCCGCCAGTGATTTGGCCGCCACCTCGAAGTTCGTCGAGCATATTACGAACGGTGAGTCGCTCGCCGACGTTGTTATCGGTGTATAACTCGCCTCGAGGATTCAGAGCTTGCCCACCCTTGGTGACCACATCTGCTGCCAATGGAATGTCCGCAGTGATGACGAGATCGCCGGGCTCGGTCAACTCGACAATGCGCCGATCAGCAACGTTCATGCCTGACGGAACCAGAATACTATCGATGTATTCGGATTTCGGCGTGTACATGTGCTGGTTCGCCACCAGCGTCACCTTAACCTGCTTACGCTTTGCGGCGCGGAAGAGCAACTCTTTGATTTCACCTGGACACGCATCCGCGTCGACCCACACCTGCATGAAATACCTCGGTCTTTGTGATGTGAATTGGTGGGAGGGCACTCGAGCCGTCCTGTCCTGGTGATGTTCTAACCAATATTCGTGGTAGCACCAGCCAGGTGGTCCGTCGGCATTCCGTCGGACTTGCCGAGCACACGATTCACTCGAGCCAACACTTCCGCCAGACGTTCTCGGTCACGGCCAGCAACTTCGACCACAGCCCAACCTCGATAGCTGACTTCGGTCAAAGCGTTCCGCACGTCCGCCCAGTCGACAGCTCCATCGCTAATCAGTGCCATCTCGCGACTGCCTTTAACACGATCCTTGACATCGAGCTTGCGGATGCGTGTGCCGAGCGCCCGTATCCATTCCCCCGGTTGACTGTGCAGGACGTGATTGCCGATATCGAAGTGAAGGCCGACCCACGCCTATCAAACTCGTCGATATACTGAGCGAACCGTTGTGGTTCAATACAGAATCCGTTGCCGACGTTTTTGGTTAGGATACGAACGTTCACCTTTTCTGCAAGTGGGATTAGTTGACGAATATCTTCAATCGAATGCACCCACATATGGTCATGGTTCTCGTGATCGGGATCGGTTACTTTGTCCGGGACTAACAACTCGGAACCAGCCCCTACGGGGTGCGCATCCTGCATTGCGGGCCGCGCATGTTGTTCATTGCTACAGCAAGGACCGCGTTGTCTGGATCCGAGTGGCGGATCTTTCAATGGGTTGCGTTAACGATGCCCTCAATTGACTTGCCCCATCGCAGATGCCATAGCAGTTACGCAAGTTGTCTTCACAAACATACGTTGGTCTATCATCGAGTGGCTCCACTAGTCGATGATTCTGAATCCGGCTGACCGTATGGATTGCGATAGTACACAAAACACTGCCGCAACACGCTCTCCATCCGGCGTGTTTGGTCGACTCTTTCAACGTTCCACGCATCGTCGCCAGCGTACTTTCCAAAGACGAAGACGCACTCAGTTCGGGGGCTTGCTATACTGACGGCGTGCACAACGAAGAATTGACGACGTTCTGTCAAGCATGAGGTAGCCTCCGATGAGCAAATCACAATCACTGACTCGCCGTGAAGCCTTGTTCGCCGCAACTAGCATGGCAGGTGCGTTTGCTATCTCGGGATTCGCTGATGGTGTCGAGTCGGAGTCGACACGTACGATCCCACCTGTGCCTGGATCGTTGGCGATAGATTGGCGACGCCGCGAGAAAGAGGGTGATGACTTTCGCGTGATCGAAGAGACCGTCCAATGGAACGCATCCGAGACAGCGATCATCATCTGCGACATGTGGGCCGACCATCCTTGCAAGCTGGCTGCCATGCGAGTTGCTCGAATGGCTCCGCGCATGAATGAAGTCATCTCGTTGGCTCGTGATCAAGGCGTCGCGATCATTCATGCGCCCAGCAGCGGCGTCACGCACTATGAAGATACGCCCTATCGAGCACGCATGAAGAACGCACGACCGGCGATGCCTTCGGTTCCGATTCAAGGCTGGTGTTACTTGAATGCGGATCACGAAGGGCCGTGGCCGATCGTCGACGACGTCAAACGCGGCGAAGCGCTAGTAACCGGCTGTGATGACCCAGAAGCCATGCCGCACATTCCGACCGATCGGCACCAGCATCCAGATATCGACATCATTGGCTATGACGGCATCAGCGATAGCGGCCAGGAAATCTTCAACTTCCTGGAGCAGGAACATCGCAAGAACATCGTGCTCATGGGCGTGCATACGAATATGTGCGTACTTGGCCGACCGTTCGGCATTCGTCAGCAGAAGTATCTCGGCAAGAATGTTGTACTCTGCCGCGACCTGACCGATGCGTTATACGACCCGCGCGACAAACCTTACGTCAGCCACGCGCGCGGCCTCGAACTGGTTGTCGAGCATATCGAGAAGTACTGGTGTCCTTCGATCTTGGGCGACTGCCTGACTCGTGTGATCCCTGGCACCGCCGGTCCTCAGGATTCGTAGGAGCGTAGGGAAAGCTACTTCAGAAGTTGTGATTTTCAGTGAGCCGACGGCGCTCGCCGCGGGCCTTGCCTGCGACGTTCCCCTGCAGAGGCCCGCGGCTAGCGCCGTCGGCTCATTGCTTGCAGTTGTCAAGAAGATGAGTCGGGCGAGTCGGATGTTGTTCCCGCGAACTCAGCCGCTAGCTCCGCGAGGCGATCGCTCAACGCCAGCTTTAGCTGCCGCAGTCTTTTGAGTTCCGCCTTGCGTAGCAGTAATCGCGATTCTTGATACATCAGCACGATCGTCTGTCGGGCACGACGCCAGTAGTACACTGCGACCAACCCGGAAAACGGTGCCGCGATCAGCGACAGCCAAGCGATTCGCGGCTCATAAAACATCAGGCAGATCGTCACTGCGGCATACCAGACCAGATAAACTGGCACACCGACTAACAATCGATGCGTCGAAATCGTCAGCCGTCCCGGTTGGTCCATCCGCGAGGCAATCAGGCGAACGAGCACGAAAGGAAGGATGTGATACAGTGTGCCCAACATGGCGGGAACCAGAAGCAGAATTAGCAAGAACAGGTTCCACGTCATACGAGCAAGCGTCTGCAGCCCGTTCATTCGCATGACCGGCGAATCGATCTGCAACCCCACCGCACGAAGCTGACCACGATACTCTTCGATCTGGCCTGCGATAGATTCGGCTCGCGGCCGATCTTGCTTCAGAAAATAGTTCATGGCGTCTGCAATCGTTTTGCGCTGCCACAGTAACCGACCGGGTGTGCGGTCAGCATCCGCGGGGGGTGGAACAAGGATCTCTAAATCGTCTAGCCACGGTTCCCATGCGGGCTCATCCAGATGCACAACGACTTGCTTCAACCGCGTCTCTAGCTCCGTCGTCAGAGCATGCCGGGCGCGCCGACCGTCGCCCTCGTGCTCCCGAAGCAACTCGTCGATATCAATCGGCGGTGCTATTCGTACGAGAACCGAGCTTCGGAATTGCTCCTTCCGCTCGTACGCGATTCCCATTGGTACGACCTGTACGCCCTTGGCTCCTTCTTCGGCTGCTTGGATGGCCATCCGAGCAGCTCCCGAGCGAATCATTTCCAGGTGGGCATGGTCGGTTGATTTGCCTTCCGGAAAGATTCCCATCGCGTGACCATCGACCAAGACTTTTGCACCGACATCCAAGCTTTCGAGATTGCGTCGAACTTGCTTCGCATCGTCGCTGCCTCGAAACGCCGGAATCATCCCCAGTGCCGACATGGGAGGACCAATGACGGGATGATCAAAGAGCGGTGCTTTGGCCATAAACCGCACAGGTCGACGAGCGGCGATGCCGATGATGACTGGATCAATCAGCGAATTGCCATGATTCGCGCATAACAGAACGGGCTGATTTTGGGAAATCAACTCAACACCGGCGACCTCGACACGTGGGTAGTAAACGGCGACGAACCAACGAACGGCCCATCGGATCAGCCCGCGTCGTTCACCAAACTCTGAGTTCGACATATTGTTCGTTCTTAGATCTCATCGGTTATCGTCTATCGTCGTTTTACAACCACCAGGCGACAAGCAAGACAACTTCACTAAAATGATGGCATATGGACTCGTACCTCCTGCCCGTTGTGGGTCGGCACCGCGACATTATACTGGGTGGACATGATACGCATTCTGGATCCCGTTGAAAACTTGTCTCTGGTGTACGTATATGCTGGCCGGCCTTGTCGCACTCTGTTGGTCGGTGCCAACTTTTCCAAAAATCTAACTCACGCCCCATGACCGACGAGGCGAGTCCGTGACAATCGAACAAGCCGCCAGCGGTCTCATCGTTGCGATCATCGTGTTGATCGTCGCGCAAGCACTGCTTGTCATCGGGTTCTCGCTGGTCATGCTGCGTGCGCGTCGTGTCGAAATCGAGGACGCGAATTGCCCGCGGGCGGCTGTCATTCTGTGTCTTCGCGGGGGCGATCCGTTCCTGAGGAATTGTATCGCGGCAATCTTGGATCAAGACTATCCAAACTACGAGTTGCGCATCATCGTCGATTGCGAACAAGATCCTGCTTGGAGCGTCGCAGCGGAATGCATCGCAGAATCCGGCGCGACGAATGTGTTGATTCAACCTCTACGGAATCCCAAGGACTCGTGCAGCCTCAAATGTAGCAGCGTGGTGCAAGCGATATCCGAACTGGATGACACTTTCGAGGTTGTCGCCTTGCTCGACGCGGATACCGTGCCGCATCGAACTTGGTTGCGTGAGCTGGTCGCTCCCTTAGCCGATGACCGGGTCGGTGCGACGACGGGCAATCGCTGGTACATGCCCGATGAAGTCACCCTGCCTTCGCTGATCCGTTACGTGTGGAACGCTGCAGCAATCGTGCAGATGTATTGGTTTGGCATTGCGTGGGGCGGTTCGTTAGCAATTAAAGTCAAAGTCTTGCGCGAGTCGGACCTATTGGAGCGTTGGAGCAACGCGTTTTGCGAAGACACGATGGTGTTTCGAGCATTGCGACAGATGAAATTGCGTCTGGTGTATGTGCCGTCGCTATTGATGGTAAATCGCGAGTCCTGTGACCTGTCTGGTTACTTCCGCTGGGTACGTAGGCAGCTACTGACTGCGAGACTCTATCACCCCAATTGGTTCTTGGTTCTTTCGCACGGAGTTTCAACGACGATCGTGCCGCTGCTGATGGTCGCCTTGTTGGTTGTCGCGATCCGCGAGGGACAGATGCCGGTGACGAGTTGGCTCGCCGCTACGCTGGCGTTCAGTTGGCTGGCGAATGCCGTCATGATCACCTTATTGGAGATCAGTGCCCGTCGTGTCGTCGCACGTCGCAACGAGCCAACACAGTGGTTGGGCATTTTAGGCTTCGTTAAGTACGTGTTGGCGTTGCCCGTCACCCAGCTGATCTACAGTGCGGCACTCGCTTCCTCGTTGTTTGTGCGAAAAGTCGGCTGGCGAGGAATTACTTATCGAGTCGATGGGCCTTGGAAGATTCGGATGCTCGAGTATCGCCCCTATAAGGCGAGCGAACTAAGCGATTCGAATCCGGCGTCCTCGTTGTGAGTTGTCAGGCTCATGTTTTCCCATCCTGCAAGGATTGCTGGATGAAACGCAAATAAGTGTCCCGCAGATCTTGTGCTTGGCGCGCCGACAGAACACGGGGATCGTAATTCATCGTTACGTTAAATTCTCCCGCGTATTCAAACACGCAGAATGTAACGCCGGTAAGCGGTCGCAGCGTCGCCAAAATATCAAGTTCTGCCAACTTGGTGTCGCCTACGATTAAGCATCCTTGGTCGCGTGGTAGCGGCGTTCTCGCCAAAGGCGAACCAAGGTTCGTAAGCACCGTCGTGGCTTGGCATGCGGTGGGTTTCGCAATCTTTCGCAGGTTGCGCAATAAGTACTTCGCCGCCCACAGCGAGAAGATAAAGGTCATGCCCAAGTCGTTTCGCTTGATTAGGGCCATCTCATCCCGAATGCTCTGCAACAAATGCTTGGGACTCACGAATCCTTTGCCGCATCGATCCAGAAAGATCATGCTGACTTTGTTCGCGGCAGGCATCGTCCGGTCGTCCGCAGTTCGCAGACTCATCGGCACCGAGAAGCGTAGCCATTGATCTGGCGTCCCCCGGTCGTGCTCACGACGCCATTCGTCGATTGCCAGGAACAGATCGCGAGCCAAGAGATCGTTCGCCGAGACTTGATCACGCGTCGCCACAGCCCGCAGTTCCGCCGATTGAGAAGCGTCCAGTCGAAATGACAACGCCGACGGGAAGTCTTCGGGCAGTTCGCCATCGATTGGTGCTGGTGCGTGTTGTGTGATGGGCACGGGCGAACGCATGATGAATTGCCCGACTCCCAGCAGACCGACGAGTTGCCGCGGAATCATCTTCAGCAGCTTGCCCACGGTCAAATCAAAACGGTCGCGCTGTCCAAGTCGATCCGTGGCGAGCGGTTTTAGTTGGACGCGAGCGGACGTCTCTCCTCGTTCCAAGGCATAGGCAACGAGCAGATCATTGACAAACTGAAATGCTCCCAGACCATCGCAACAAGAATGGTGAAACTGAAGCACGACGTCCGTTCCTTCGTCGCCGTGCAACCCAATGGCTGCTACTCCGGGATCCTTGGTCAAATCCATGGGAGCCGCTCGCGGCAACGCGTCCGAATTGCCTCGCTCCACCCAACGAATACTCGGCAACTGGTCCGACTCGACCCATTCCAAGTTGCGTTTGCCTTTTGAAGCAAGTATGGCACGCAAGAGCGAATGGCGTGATACCGCCGCTTGATAGGCCGTTTCAAACGATGTCTCGTCGATGCGTCCCGAAAACCGCAGGCGAAGAAAGAAGACCATCGGGTACGCCGAATGATCATCGCCGAGCATGTATTCCTCGAAAGGTGCCAGCGGCAGCGGAAACGCTATCTCACGTCCCTCGCTCATCCGAGTTCGACCGCCATTTCTTCCACCGTCATCGAGATCAGCTCATCGGGATCTATCTCGCGACCGTGATTGGTGCTGATGAATTGGCACATCCGTTCGGCCACGAGTCGCACATCAAGGCTAAGCAACGAATCTTCGCCAACGTCGGCCAAGCAAGCATCGGATTGTACGAGACTAGGAGCGATCCCCAGCAATTCGGCCAACTTGCCAATAAGCTCCTCGGTGATCTCTGCCTTGCCTTTCGCAGGCGTGTCAGCGCGAGGCTCGGCAGAAATTGGTTTGCCTGTTGCAATTGGGTTCACGAACTGTTCGAGCTTGCCTTTAACTGCGTGGGAAAATCGTGCTGCTTCGATGCCTCCGAGGGCGCGATGATCGAACGTCATCGAAAGGTTGCAAACTCGATTCCATCTCGCATTCGGTTTCGAGGGATCATCACGAGGCGCCCAAAACGGATCGCCTACAACGATCGTTGCCACGGCGGGAGCCACGACGGTGGGAACGGAATCGTGAATGTGAAACGGCATCATGTTACTCAAGACGACTTGCGCGTCTTGTTGTGGCGATTCCTTGCCTTGCATGACCGACTCCATGGAGCCGGTGGCTAAGTCAAAGAAATCCTGAAAGGTGCTCGTCGCATCCGCTTGAAATACCGCCACCGCGAACTCATTTGCTTCTGTTCGGACGGCAATGCCAATTCGAGGCTCGGAAAGCACCACACGCTGTTGATCGGGAAGGATGCGGGAACGCAGCAGCGGGTGATCTCGCATGGCACGTTCGATACACCATGCCAGAGCGACTGTCGTCCAACGGTTGGCGTCCGAAACGGTAAGATTTTGTTCGGACAATTGAGATTCGATGCGATCCCAGACGACGCGGACCGTCAGCGTGGCTGGCACGCAATTCCGTGCACCCTGCACAAAACGGAACGCTTCGCGTCTCTGCAGGGCCGAGTAGGCTCCTTCTGCCGGCGCGGTTATGGACGAAGAACCGCGTTGGTCCAGATAAGCCTGAACTTCATCGGGAGTTAGCTTCGAACCGCTGCGTGGAATTCGTTCGACCTCGTTCCACAGATCATGCTTTTGGATCAGGCTGCGCGTTCTAGGTGACATAGAACGGTTTGCGGTTGACGATGCGTCGCTGGCGAGTGTCTTCGTTTCAACAGTGACGCTCGCTGTTTCCACTTGTGCAGTCTTCTCGTCCGCTGCGTCGCCAGTCTGCAATCGTCCGATGCTCTCGCCCACTGGGACCACTGCACCTTCCGACGTCTTCCACACTTCCAACACACCGTCGCACGGGGCTTCGATCTCGGTGACGGCTTTCTCCGTTTCCACCTGACACAGGATGTCGCCCTGCACGACCTGCTCGCCGGGTTGCTTGCAGAACTTTACGAGCAAGACTTCACGGAGTCCTTCGCCAAGTTGTGGAACAATGATTTCTCTGGACATGGATATTTCTTGCTCGATAATCTCGCCGTTTGAAGTCGATGAACGCAACATCCATAATGTCCGTTGCGGCCCAGGGCTAGTACGTCAACATTTCGCGTGCTCGCTGAATCACTCGCTCGGCGGTTGGGAGGCAGCTCCATTCGTATTCGTGCTGAAAGCCAACATAGATATCCGGTTTGCTGAGCAATTGCGGTTGGCACAACAGCGTGTCCCAAGTCGCTTGGTTCGTGGTGATCCAACTGATGATCATCTGTCCCAAACTACAGGATTCTCTCTCTTCTTGCACGACGAGTAATCGCCCTGTCTTCTTCAGCGAGTTGGCAACGCATTCTCGATCCCAGGGCACCACCGTCCGCAAGTCAATGATCTCGAGCGAGGCCTCGGTTCCGAGTTCGTCCGCCGCCGCTTCGGCAACTTCGATGCAGTTCCCCCACGTCACAACGGTGATGTCTGTTCCCTCGCGTGCCACACGCGCCTGACCGAATCCAACGGGTTCAGCCGGACCGTCAACGGCGACTCTTTTCCAAAGCAAATGTTTCGGCAGCAAGATGATCGTGGGGTCTTCACCTGTTAAGGCGGTTTGAAAAATTCCGGCTGCATCGTCGGGCGTGCTCGGTATGGCAACGCGTAATCCCGGATGCTGTGCTAACGGAGAACCGCCGGCTTGCGAATGCCACATTCCACCACCTGGCAAATACGCTCCACAAGGAGCGTAAACCACAGCTGGGCAATTCCACTGCCCATTGCTGCGCCAGCGTAGCGTTGCCAGATTGTTGACGAGTTGATTCCAGCCCGGACCGACGAAATCGATGAACTGCAATTCAAAGATGGGACGCATCCCATAACTCGCCATTCCGCAAGCGACTCCCAAAATCGTGGCCTCGGCGAGCGGCGAGTTGAAAACTCGGTTGGGGAACTTTGTCGAGAGTCCTTTGGTAAGCCGAAACACACCACCCTTTGGGTCCTCGATATCCTCGCCAAAAAAGACGACGCGATCATCTCGGTCCAATATCTGGTGGAAGAAGCCGTTAACGGCGTCGGCCATCCGCTCGCGTTGGGCATTCGGCAGCGAGATCGGTTGTGCTGCGGGTGCCGGTCCCAGTAATTCAGGAAACAGGTCCTCCTGCTGTGGGTTGGAATGGCTTTCCGCTTCGGCGTACGCCTGGGCGACGCGAACCGACACGCGCTGACGCATCGCCTCGAGCTCGCCAAGCGGCATAGCGTTTTGATCGACCATTCGGTTCATCGACACTTGCAGAACATCGTTCTTTTGCTCGTTCGCCAATTCCTCAGCTGCACGGTATCCAGAATGATCGTCGCTGCTGGTGTGGGAGGAGAGTCGATCCAAATCGCACCACATAATACGAGGCCCACCGCCAGCTCGAATGTGCTCGATGTTCTCTTGAAATGCCGCGGCGAGTATATCGACGTCGCGACCGTTCACCTGCGTAACGCGACTCTCATCCAGCATCCCCAAATGGAGCGGATTCATTTTTCGCGTGTCGGTGCTAATAGCAAAATGGTTGTCTTCGACAACCAGTAACAGTGGAAGGTTTCTCTCGACGGCAAACGCCAGCGATTCAAAAAACTCGCCTTGTCGGGCTCCACCGTCTCCGAGACACGCCACCGAGAGTGATGTCTTTCCTTGCAGCTTCATGGCCCATGCGATCCCACAAGCGGGCAGCAAATGGGAAGGCGTAGGGCTCGGCATCGACCAAATATTACGAGGCCGCCAGCTATAATGGCCCAACAGCTGACGCCCGCGACTGTAGGAATCTCGCTTGCCGTAGTAGGCGCGGGCGAAATAGTCCACGTCCAAGCCGCGACCGAGGACAATCGCTTTGTCCCGATAATGCGTCGAGATTACGTCGTCATCGCGCAACAAGAGACTCAGGCACGCCAAGGCTTCGTGCCCCATCCCGCCGACGTGAAACCACCCTTTTCCTTGCTTCAAGAGAGACATCTCCCGCAAGTCGCTCTCGCGGGCGGTGAGCATGATCTCTAGGAGCCGTTTCTTATCCAACATCGCGATACGCGTGAATTGATCTCAAGAAGCCAACAAATGATTGTGTCACCGGGACAAGGATGCCCCTCGCACCCGTCGCTCCAAAGAAGTATCGCGAACTAGTGCCTGCATTGATTCTAATTGACAGCCCCCCAACCACGCCAGCACGGTCGTTGTGTGCCGTGTTAGCCTGACTAGCGGCTTGCAGTTCGCGTTACCGCTAACGACAATGGTCTCGCGTTTTATTGTTTCGCCAAGTAGTTCGGGAGTTGGTCAATGTCTTCACTTCGGTTATTCGTGCGTTGGGTTACCGTTACATCACTCATGCTGAGCGTCACGATCACGACAGCGGATGATAAAAAGAAGACGAAGGCAACACCGAAGAAGCGAGCGCCTAATCCGGCGATGCAACCCGTTGAAGACGTGCCTGGCTTGCCGCGCGTGTTGTTGATCGGGGATTCGATATCCATCGGCTATACGGTCGCGGTGCGAGAGGAGTTGAAGGGCAAGGCGAATGTCCATCGTCCCCTGACAAACTGTGGGCCAACCATCAATGGCATCAAACAAATCGATAGCTGGCTGGGCGACAAGAAGTGGGACGTGATTCACTTCAACTGGGGCCTGCACGACTTGAAATACATGGGGGCAAACGGCGAGAACCTAGCCGACCCGAAGGATGCTGCCAGCCATCAACAGGTTCCCGTCGAAGAGTACGCGCAACACCTCGATACACTCGTAGAAAAGATGAAGAAGACGGGTGCGAAGCTAATCTGGTGCTCGACAACCCCAGTTCCCGAGGGAGCGGGCGGACGCGTGGTTGGAGATTCCGCCAAATACAACGAAGCGGCCGCGAAGGTCATGCAAAAGCACGGCGTCGCCATTGACGACTTATACGCGTTTGCCAAACCACAACTCGAAACCATTCAACTGAAAGCGAATGTTCATTTCAGCCCGGAAGGTTCCAAGATTTTGGCAAAGCAAGTTGCGAGTGCGATTAGTACCGCACTGCCCAGTGAATAACTCGCCGCGACTGATTTGACACCTACTCGTTTTCAATGGCCGCCTGTTCGCGATCACGTTTTTGCTTGGCGCCTTCGCGCAGGAGATGTTCGGGCCAAGAGAAGCTTGGCAGGTCTTCAGCGTCCCAGCCGCGCAGGTGAGGCAATTCTCGTCGGTGCTCGGGGCGGGTGTACTGCCAGGGATTGCCTCGAAAAACCTCATCGATCAACGCAAAGAGCCGCGGGTCGTATTCTTTTAATTTGTCGCGTGTGTCGACATGATTATGGTCGTGGTCGGGCAGGCGGTTCGTACCGAAGTACGACTGAACGCCTTCGGCCCAGTACTCGTGATGATTATTCGCGGCGTATTTGCCATTCCATAGGCCCTCTTGAATCGCTTGATCGTAGATGGCCTGGAGACGATCATCGAACTTTCCGTCAATTCGTGCCAGTCCCATGTCATGAATCGCGTGAGCAAATTCATGGACGAGGATATTCTCTTCATGGTACGGATCGCCGCGCAGACACAGCAGATTCTCCTCGCCGCAACTGACTGCCGGACGAGCCGGTGTCGCACCGAGTCCGCGGGCTCGTCGGTCCCAAAAAGTTTTTGGCGTGAGGTCGCTGTGTTCGGGGATCTCGGTCGTGAACTCATCGGGTGCCATGATCGCGAAGCGAGTCTTGCTGTCGATCAACGCCACATAGATGTCTTCACGACCGCCTAACATCTGGTCGATCAGATACGCCGCTTCTTGGAGTGCGACATCGGACACTTTGGCCGAGCCAAGCACGGGAAACCCTTTCACGCTGACATGCTTGGTATAGAACGTATCGAGCTGAAAACTAGCGACGAGTTCCGCTGTCGGCGGTGCAACATTTGGGAATTCCGCCTTCGAATCTGCGTTTGTGAGATTTAGCAAGATTGCGATGAAGAGGCAGCATCGAAACATGACGAACTCAGGCAACGGTGAGAAGATGTTCATTACAGTCCACCAATGTAAACGGCCCAGCTACTTATCGCAGTTGGGCCGTGCATGCTTTTTCGATGTTCGGCGATTTGCTTAGTTGGTCGACAACTGCGAAGTGCAGTTCGGACAACGCGTCGCTTTGATCGGGATCTCCGACTGGCAGAACTCACACTTCTTTGTCGTTGGTGCCGCCGGAGCCTTATCTTTTTCGTCATCAACAAACGAACGAGCTTTGTTCATTGCTTTGATCATCATGAAAATTGCAAATGCGACGATCAGGAAGTCGAGCGTGGTCTGAGCAAACGGCCCCCAAGCAACATAAGCCTCGCCGGACTTCCTGGCGAGTTCGAGCGTGCCGGGGTCTTCGACGGAGCTTAACCACAAGTAGTGGTCGCCAAGGCTTCCGCCGCCGGTAAAAGTTCCGATCACGGGCATGATAATGTCGCTCACCAACGAAGCGACGATCTTGCCGAACGCGCCACCAATGATAATGCCGACCGCCATGTCCATGACATTGCCCTTCATGGCGAACTCTTTGAATTCCTTGATCAAACCCATACTGATGGCTCCTATGAACAAACTGGTATGAACTACAAATGTCTTCGAGAAGTCAACTTGCCCTCGCGGTGCAGAACGCACCGATCCCTAAGCATACTGACGGGGGACGTTCTTGCGAGGGCAATCTTCGCGGGGCGATGCAAAATGAATTGAAAAACGGTGACCCAACGCGAGGTCGGATCACCGTTTCGATAGCCAGATATAAACTTCCGCTGATTTGGAAGAATCGGTTACCTAGTGACTAGCCGCAGGTCGAGCAACCCTTCTGGCGAGCGTCACAGCAGGTCGGTGCTGGGCAGCACACAGTAACCGGCACTTGCGTGCAAACAACTCGCGGTACGCAACGCGTTACGGTGTAAGGCACCTGACGAGGCACGCAACGTGGTACGCGAATCGTCTTGGTGTAATGCACCGGCGTGCAAACGGTGTACGGCACTCGTCGCGTGCAAGTCACTTGCTCGTAACGGCAGGTCGTATACGGCACCTGCTTTGTGCAGCACTCTTGAACCATATGGCAGACACGATACGTGCAGGTCTTGACGACCTTCTCGGGCACCATGTGGCAGACCTTGTAGGTGCAAGTCTTGGTCACCGTCTCGGGCACCATGTGGCACTTGCGATAGGTAACCGTCTTGACGCATTTCTCGGGCACCATGTGGCAAACCTTGTAAGTGCATGTCTTGACGACTTGCTCAGGCACCATGTGGCATCGCTTGTAGTGAACCGTCTTGACGCACTGTTCGGTTGTCATATGGCAAACGCGATAGGTGCAAGTCTTCGTGCGAGTCTCAGGGACCATGCGGCAAGTCGTATAAGGAACTTGCTTTGTCACAACATCTTGTTCGTAACGAACGCAGTTGATGATTCGCTCTTCGACTTCCGGCACCCAGATCTTACGGCAGATGCGTCGTGGTGGGCACTGCACTTCAACCGTGCGGCACTCGCCTGGTTGATAGACACAGCAGCAACGGCATGGATCCCACACCCAGCAGCCTGGTTCTTGAATGACCTTGGTTACCACAGGGCCAGGGCATTCCGTGACTTGAGTGTCCCAGTGTCCGCTGCAAACCTGAACCGTTTTGGTGTAGTGAACCGGACGGCAAATGGTCTGGCACACTTCACGATAGCAAGTCTCGTAAACTGGCTTGCAGACCGTATAGCAAACGTCCTTGGTTCGCGTTTCCCACACAGGCTTGCAGACCGTGTAGCAAACATCCTTGCTGCATGTTTCCCAAACCGGTTTGCACACGGTGTAGCAGACATCCTTCGTGCGCGTCTCCCAAACGGGTTTGCACACGGTATAGCAGATGTCCTTCGTGTAGGTTTCGTACACCGGCTTGCAGACGGTATAGCAGACATCCTTGGTCCGCGTTTCCCAGACGGGGCGGCAGACGGTATAGCAAACATCCTTCGTCCGCGTCTCGTAGACCGGCTTGCAGACCGTATAGTTCACGGTGCGATAGCAGGTCTCGTAGACGGGCTTGCAAACCGTGTAGTTGCATTCTTTGTAGTGCGTCTCACGCACATTCTTGACGCAATCCACAGTTTGCTCGTCGTAGACCGTGTCATAGACGGTCTTGTAGCAGGTGTACTGCTGTTGATCGTACACAACCTCCTTACAAGTCTTGGTGGTCGTGTAACACTGTTGCTTTGCGCAGCAATAGCTGGCGGGGGTGGTGCCGGCACAATGGCGATAACTCGCCGCGCCGAAATACGCACCCGATGCATCTGTAGCCGACAAGGCGATAGCAACGACCGCTAATGTCAGCACTCCCTGAAGTGTTTTCATCTTCCGATTCTCCTCAACGACGTAACACAGTGAAGTTCATCTCGCTTAGCGGCACTCGCTAAGCCGGTCGGCCAAAACGCTCCGTCGTTAGGTCGCCTGTCTGGCTGTGCAGGCGGGTTGTCCTCAGTGACATGGTCTGTGGATGAAGAAGACCTCCTTCCTCACACACTTACACTTGCCGGTCATCGTCGTTCATCGTCAAAATGAATCGATAACTTAAACTGGAAAGCGTGGGTCCTTTAAGTGGCCTGAGTGATATAGGTGCAAATTAGCAACGTGGCCAATCAGTGAAGGTTTGATGCCTACTTAATTGGCATGAAGAACGGGGAGGTGAATCGATTGTCGCGGTTGTGACAATCAGTTCGTCCAGTGTGGATACCCACCACCCCTATAGGGAATTTCGCAAGTCAAAGCCATTCGAAATCGGCTAGGAGTGTGTTTCTAACGCGAAATTCCGTTGACGAGCCACTTTTAGCAACCTAGATACCTGTGTTACGCGATTGCTCGGGGCGCACTCGGTGAGCAACCGTAGGCGGCCAGTACAGACGATCTGTTCTGGGTAATCAAGAGAACACGCAAGGTCAATTACGAGGGGTTCCAAATCATGAGTCGTGAAAAGTTCCAGGGATTTACGCTTGTCGAGATCCTGATCGTCGTGGTAATCATGGCGGTCTTAGCTGCAGTTGTCGTTCCACAGTTCGCGGGATCGACGGACGACGCGAAAAAGAGCACTGCGGAGTTTAATCTCGGCAGCGTTCGTTCCGTCATTCAGACGTTTCGCGCCCACCACAATGGTGCTAAGCCAGCGTTTTCCACGACCCTGGAAGCACTTACAAAAGAGACGGATGTTGCGGGAACCGTCACCGCAGGTGGCCCTCTAGGCCCTTACCTAGTCAGCGTTCCGGAGAATCCGTTCACTGGCAAATCGGCTGTTAAGGCGGTAACTACGCCGGGTACACCACCGGTTGAGGCGAATGTCACGGCTGACAACTTAGGCGGTTGGATCTATGACGCGACCACCGGCAACATCTGGCTCGACTCGAACACTCAAGGTGAATGGGCTTGGTAATTCGATCGGAATCCAGACCGGACAAACTCGAAATTGAGCGATTAAGCCCCTCGCACGATGCGCTGGGGCTTTCGTCGTTCTTGAAGTACGCAAAGCGCACTCCCGCATGACGATCCCTAAGGCTTGTTCGCGCATGGACAAATACATATAAGTCTAAGTGAGAATACATTCTGCCCCATTCGCGAAACGCTGATGGACGAAAGCAAAGAAAAATCGCCTCAAACTTCGACGGAATCGACCGTCCCGCGAGCCGTCGTAAGCCGGCTGAGTCTCTATCTCAGAGAACTCCAACAGTTAGTGCACGAAGGCAATGCCACGACTAATTCGACTCAGTTGGGAACGTTGCTAGGGTTTACCGACGCTCAAGTGCGGAAGGATTTGGCCAATTTTGGGCAATTTGGCTACCCAGGAATTGGTTATCGCTGCGAGGAATTGATCGCCGCGATCAAAAAAATATTGGGCACGGATCGTTCCTGGCCCGTTGCGATGGTAGGGTTGGGGAACCTGGGACGAGCCCTTTTGCGATATCGAGGCTTCCAGGAACAAGGTTTTCAAATCGCTGCGGCATTCGACGTCGACGTCGAAAAAATCGGCAGTACGGTCGAAGGAATCGAGGTATTCCACCTGGATCAGTTGGCGGAAGTTGTTACGGTGAAAGGAATTCGCTTGGCAATCGTCGCCGTTCCAGGAGCGGCTGCCCAAACCGTCGCTGATTCGTTGGTCGCTGCGGGCGTGGAGGGCGTATTGAATTTTGCGCCCGTAACGCTGGCATTACCCGATCACGTCAGCCGTGTGGGAGTCGATTTAGCAATCGAACTAGAACAGCTCTCATTCGCGGTTGTTAATCGGCCAGAGAATCCGTAAAGTATTGGCGCAGTCGAATGACCGCCGGATTGCCCGATGGTGTAATGGTAGCACTAGGGATTTTGATTCCCTCAGTCCAGGTTCAAATCCTGGTCGGGTAACTTAAGCAGCACAAGCTCTCTCCACCACCCACCACAGCCAGTGGACGTCAAACGCGATCGCGTGCCAACGTTCGCAGCATCGCTTTACTGTCTCATTCCCTGCGACGGGCGCTGATGTCGGAAAAACTGTGGTATCTCAAGAATTGTCATCTCTTCGAGCAACTCGCCGATGGCGACCTGCGGGACATCGAGGCTCGCAGCAAGGCACGAACTTTCGCTCGCGGGACGCCGATCTATCTGCCCCTGGACGACACGAATGCTGTCTTCCTGCTCGCCTCGGGACGCGTCAAGATCTGCCACCTGACGCCCGACGGTAAACAATCGATTTTGGCGTTTATCGAGCCGGGTGAATTGTTCGGTGAATTAGCGATGTTGGAAACTGGGGGGGTGCGTAACGAATACGCCGAGTCGGTGGAAAAATCGACGATTGTGCTGATTCCCGGTGAGATCATGCAAAAGACGATGGAATCCAACGCCGGCCTCACGCTCGGCGTGACTAAGATGATCGGTATGCGGAGGCGTCGGATCGAACAGCGCCTTAAGAATCTGCTGTTTCTCTCCAATCGTGAGCGTCTGACACATCTGTTGCTCGAACTCGCAGAGCAGTATGGCGTCCGAGAAAGTGCCGGACTGCGGCTTCGCATCCAGCTTTCTCACCAAGACTTGGCCAACGTCATTGGAAGCACCCGCGAAACTGTGACCGTCGTTCTGGGAGAAATGCAGCAGGAAGGCCTTTTGTCGATCGGGCGCCGGCGTATCGTGATCCTCGATCTCGGGCGTTTGGCAGGCAGCGTCCAACGCTCAGCCCCGTCGATTCCCGTGCGACCTCTGGGGAGGTAGTAAAGCTTCACGATGGTACAAAAAGAGAAATCATGCTTTCCATCGGTGCAGAGCAATGTAATACGACTCACAGACGCAACATGGCATTTCGGTCGATAATCTAAAGACGTCGGTGCGGTTGGTGGCCACACCGGAGAGAGGTGTAGCGATGCAAGATCAGGGTTCCTGGAGCGATTGTCCATCCGGTGTGGTAACCGATATGGCTGGTGCGTTGCGCCGACGTAAGAGATGGGCGCAGCTTCAACCAATCCTTGCGATCGGCTTTGCGTTCGCACTCGTTTCAGTGGTGGGGTATGGACTGGCAACCCGTGATCGCGAGACTCCCCGTGCAAGCCTGACATGCCGTGAAGCAGCGCAGCTTTTCGCGAAGTACCACGACCGATCACTCGAAACGGATGTCGCGAACGACGTCCGCAAACATCTGTCGCACTGTCCGAAGTGTCGCGAACACTACGCCAAGCAGTTTCCGAGCGAAGTCCGAAACTCGCTCTCGTCCGAGCCTCGGCTTGTAGCGGTCGCAACGAATCTAGCGCACTAAGCATCGGCCAAACAATTACTGTCGCAAAACTCTTGTGGGATAGGCTTCCAGCCAATTCTGTTCGGCATGACATTTGCTAGCCGGATTTTCTTGCGAATTGGGCTAGCTAGCCGTGGTTGTGTTTGTCATGATTGTGGGCATGGCGTCCAAGGATAACACCGACAAAGGCATCCAGGAAAGCGACCTCTCGGGGCTCCGCGATCTGCAGGCGATGGCGAAGCTGCTTAAACCGCTGCACCGAATCGGCACGGAACGGGACAAGGCCAACAACCGTGACTTGCACATGGATCAGTACTGCTTGCTTGTGCTGATGTGGCTCTACAACCCCATCATCGATTCGTTTCGCGGATTGCAACAATGCAGTGGCTTGAAGAACGTGCAGAAGCGACTCGGCGTCGGGCGGGCTTCGCTGGGGTCGCTGTCCGAATCGGTCACGATCTTCGATCCAACGCCGCTCGCCAGACTGGCCGAAGAACTGAGTGACAAGCTGCCTGATCGTACGCCGGAGAACTTCGCCTGCGTTGACAAGAAGATCACCGCCGTGGATGGATCGGTGTTTCGCTTGCTGGCTCAGATCGCTGAGTTGGCTTGGCTGCCCAAAGGCGATGGCAAGTCGTCCTGCGGCTATCGCTTGCATGCTCAATTTGAAGTCTTCAAAGGCACGCCCAGCCGCATCGACGTGACCGGTGCCAATCCCAAAGGCGAAGCGGACGAGCGACGCGTGTTGGAGCGGACGGTCGAGGCCGGACGTTGTTATCTCATCGATCGTGGCTATGCCAAGTACGTGCTGTGGAACGCCATCGCTGCGGCGGACAGCCAGTATGTGTGTCGGCTGGGCGACGCGATACCGTACGAAGTGGTCCGCGAAAACGCACTGACCGACACGGATCGAAGTGCCAGCATCGTGAGCGACCAGATCGTACAGTTTGGCACGGCCAACAGCCGCACGACTCCACCCGATCACTCCACGCGACTGGTGATTGTCAAGGTCAAGCCTCACGATAGTCGTCGCAGCAAGAACGGCGTCAGCGGCGCGAGCAGCGATGGCTACTTGCGGATCGTGACCAACAATCTAGACGTGCCCGCCGAGATCATTGCGGCGCTGTACGAGTTGCGTTGGACAATTGAGTTATACTTCCGCATCATCAAACAATTATTGGGCTGTCGCCATCTGCTGAGTACGAAAGCCAACGGCGTGACGATTCAGATCTACATGGCGATCATCGCTTGCATCATGATCTTGGCGATGACGGGTAAGCTGCCAACGAAGCGGACGTATGAAATGATCTGCTTCTACTTGCTTGGCCTCGCCGAGTTGGACGAGTTGGAGGCCCACATCCAACAACTTCCGCCGAAGTAGTCGCCACCGCGTTGTCCCGGGCATCGCGGCGGTTCACGCTGCGCACTCCCTAACCGCTCGCCACACCCTGCCGCCAACCATCACTCGACGAAGCACATGACACAGCATCCCGCGACAGGTAGGATGACTCCGGCAAACCACGTGCCGAACAGAATTGGCTGGAAGCCTATCCCACTTATTGTTTGGGCGGTGCTAAGGCTGAGGCCGCGCTGCCGACACGTCCCCCCTGGCCCTGCCGATTTCTTCGTGGCAAGATGGGGGCCTCTCGCGTTCTCACGGTCACGAAAAATGGGACGAATCAATGACCAAACAGGCCATCGTGCTTGCAGGTGGCAAGGGGACTCGGATGAAGTCCGACTTGCCAAAAGTGCTCTTTGAAGCGTGCGGTCGACCGATGATCAGTTACGTCGTCGATGTGCTGGAACGAGCCGGTATCGAGCGGATTATCGTGGTCGTCGGCTACCGAGCTGATCTGGTTCGACAAACGCTTGCCGATCGCCCCAATGTGATCTTTGCCGAGCAAACCGAGCAACTCGGTACGGGGCACGCCGTGATGATGTGCCGCGACGCGCTCCAGGGACAAACCGGGCCCGTCTTGATCGTGACCGGCGACTCGCCGCTTATCCAGCAGTCCTCGGTGGAAAAACTTTTGACCGATTTTTCCGCGAGCCAACCCGCGTGCTTACTCGGAACGCTACACAAGGAAGATCCCACTGGATTGGGACGCATCGTTCGCGACGCGAATGGCGATTTTGAAGGCATTGTCGAAGAAAAAGACGCAACGGACGCGCAGCGTGCAATCACCGAAGTCAACATGAGCACCTATGTGTTCGACACGGTGGAATTGCTTAACGCGTTGGATCAGCTTACCGACGACAATCGACAGAGGGAGTATTACTTAACGGACTGCCCCGGTATTCTGAAGCGGCAAGGCAAGGAAGTCCGAGCGTTGGCTGTACTTGAACCATGCGAATCACTGAGCGTGAACACGCTCGATGATCTGAGAATCGTAGAAGACGAAATGCGGAAGCTGCAATCCTAGACAATTGGGCTATTAATGCGTGAACTGAAGATCTTCAGCGGTCAAGCTAATCCTCAGCTGGCACAAGACATTTGCGATTCGTTGCACCTGCCGCTGGGCGAAATCACGCTGGGGAAGTTTCCGGACAGCGAGAACTACTGCAAGATCGAAGAAGATGTGCGCGGTCGTGACGTCTTTCTTGTCCAGCCGACTTCGCCGCCAGTTAACGACAATCTAATGGAACTGTTGATCATGATCGACAGTTGCAAACGAGCTAGCGCGGCTCGTATCACTGCGGTCATGCCGTACTTTGGCTATGCCAGACAGGATCGAAAGGACGAAGGTCGCACGCCCATCACCGCCAAGCTCGTCGCAAATCTGATTACGCGGGCTGGTGCGGACCGTGTCCTGACGATGGACCTTCATGCTGCTCAGATCCAAGGCTTCTTTGACGTCCCGGTCGATCATTTATACGCTGGCCCCGTGCTAAACAAACACTTTCTGGAGATGGGACTGACGGAAGACGACATCGTTGTCGTGAGTCCGGATGAAGGCAGCATCAAACGAGCCATCGGTCATATGAAACGACTAGGCGGCAAGCTCGCGATCGTTGACAAACGCCGCTCGGACGCGCTGCGAACGAAGCAGGAAAATATTATCGGCGGTCCTGTGGCAGGTCGTGTTGCCCTGTTGTTCGACGACATGATTAGTACCGCAGGCTCGATCTGTGGAGCCGCAGCACTGGTCAAAGGCGAAGGCGCCAGAGAAATCCACGTCGCGGTCACACACGGCGTGCTTTGCGGACCCGCCCGTCAAAACCTCGAACGGGCTCCAATCGATAGCATTGTCATTACAGACAGTATTCCGCTTGCGGCAGACCAGCAGTCATCGAAAATCAAAGTTCAGACCGTGGCCCCGCTCTTGGCGGAGGCCATTAAGCGAACACACCACGATCAATCGATCAGCGGGATTTTTGACGATTAAGCATCGTTCGGCGACAGGTCACTCTTCCCTTTGTTCCCTGCGAAACACCGCGACCACGTCTTCCACGGGAACGACAAAGAGTTGATTGTCCGGCTCAAAATCGACTGGAATGGCGTTCTTGGGGTGGAACAGGATTCGGTCGTACTGCCGCAGAGGCATATCCGGATCGTTCTCGACCACCGCCGAAATAGTGACGATCCGCCCGGTGATCGTCGGGATCTCCGCTGCGTCAGGAAGCGCGATTCCTCCCTTGGTTTCCCGTTTGGGTTCGTCCTTGCGGACCAAAACACGGGCACCAATCGGCTCGACATACTCAAATACTTTGGGACGGGCTTTCGCCATCGGGTACCGCCGGTCAGGGAAGGGAAGGTTCAAAAAATGCTGGGAATTGGAACAAAGTTTATCCTCGGGGAGACAATCTACAAGATCTCGCGAGAGCTCACGAAATCAAGCCGCTTTGCAAATGCGTCGAAGATTGGCTAGTTGGGCTTGAAACACTGCTCAGATTTGCCAGAATAGCGGGTTTCTACACCACTCCAGCGTAGCGATCAAGGCTTTGGCGAATGGCTGACACACTGAATGTATCGGTTCGAGAACAACTCGGAACCAACCACACACGACGGCTTCGTTGGGCCGGCCAGGTTCCTGCGATTTTGTACGGACACGGCGAAAAGAACGTAAATTTGTCGATCGCGGCAACCGAAGTGAATGGGGTGATTCGCCACGGAGCGAAGGTCGTTGATATCCGTGGCGCGGTTACCGACAGCGCTCTGATTCGCGACGTGCAATGGGATGCACTGGGTTCGACCGTCATCCACCTGGATTTGACTCGCGTCTCCGCGGACGAAAAGGTTGAGGTCACGGTGCAGGTCGAGCTGCGCGGCGAATCTCCTGGACTGCGAGAAGGCGGCGTTGTCGAGCATGTGACTCACGAAATTGAAATCGAGTGTGCGGTCAATGCTTTGCCCGACAAGATCGTCGTGTCCATAAACGAGTTGCATCTTGGCCAGTCGGTCGTTGCCTCGGAACTCGAGCTTCCGAAGGGGGCCGTCTTGCTGAGCGACGCAGATGCAGTCATCGTTCACGTGATCGAGCCTGTTGAACAGCCCGAAGAGGGCGAAGTGCCAGGTGCCGATGGTAGTGAGCCAGAGGTTATCGGTGGTCGACCGGATGATGAGGAGGACGAAAAGGACGCTTAGGCCGCGGGTCAAACGTTGGCTTTCGGCTGAATGGGTGGTAACGACATGAAGTTGGTCGTCGGACTCGGGAACCCCGGTCGCAAGTACGAGGAGACTCGACACAACGTCGGCTTTCAGGTTGCTACGAAGTTGGCAGAACGATTCGGTCAATCGACACCTCGGTCAAAGTTTCAAGGCGAAGTAGTTGAAGGTGCGGTTGGGTTCGAGAAGCTCCTGCTACTTTGTCCTCACACCTACATGAATCGAAGCGGCTCCAGCGTGCTGGCGTCGCGAGACTTTTATAAACTTGAGCTGGCGGACCTGTTGATCGTGTGTGACGACTTGAGTTTGCCGCTCGGAAAGTTGAGAATACGAACGAAGGGTTCGTCTGGTGGACAGAATGGTCTGCGGGACATAATCCGATGTTTAGGAAGCGAAGAGTTTCCGCGTCTGCGAATTGGGATCGGCACTCCGCCACCCGGTTGGGATGCAGCGGACTTCGTGTTGAGTAAGTTTACAACAGACGACCGTGCAGAAATGGAAATCGCAGTCTCCCGCGCTGCCGACGCTGTCGAGTGCTGGGTGAAGGACGGGATTGAAAGCTGCATGAATCAATACAACGCCGGGTGAATTTTGGTTTGGATCAGTACATCGTTTGATTGCGGTAACTGGTAACGACTGGCTGGCATCGATTGCTAGGCCGGATTACACGCAATCCTTTCTAAGCGCATGCTTAGTGGTGATAGGAGCGAAGCTTTGGCACAAAACGTTTACGAATGTCTGTTTATTTTGGATTCGAATCGGTATGCCCGCGATCCCGGTGGGGTTTCGGGTGCGATTCCTGAGATGATCGAGGGCCTCAAGGGCGAGGTTTTGGCGAATCGCTTGTGGAATGAACAACGACTGGCCTACCCAATCAACGGGCATCGCAAAGGCACTTATTGGCTCACATACTTCCGACTCGAAAGTACGCGGCTGAGTGAATTCAATCGGGCTTGTCAGCTGAACGACAACGTCTTGCGAAACCTGACTTTGAAGGTCGATGAACGACTCGTCGACACGCTTGTCGATCACGCACTTGGCAAGGTGACGGCACCTGCGAGTAACGTCGACGATGCCGACGATGACTCAGACGACTCGAGTGATGAAACTTCGGACGAAACCGCGGAAGCCGTCGCGGAAGGCTAGTAAATCGGCTTGTGTTGCGACGTAATTGTTGCTCCGCCAGGGTCGGTTTGTTACCCTGATCGCGAGCAGCTTTTGACCTCACGCAACGCAATTAAGGAGCCTCGTCATGGCCAGTTTCAATCGCGTAGTATTGATGGGAAACGTCACTCGAGACATCGAGCTGAAGTATCTGCAAAGCGGTACGGCGGTAACGGAACTCGGGCTGGCCATGAACGACCGACGAAAGACGCAATCCGGGGAGTGGGTCGACGAACCTGTCTTCGTCGACGTCACGCTTTGGGGACGCACGGCCGAGATCGCAAGCGAGTATCTCAGCAAAGGTGCTCCTGTGTTTATCGAAGGGCGGCTCAAATACGATACCTGGGAAGCCGATGGCCAGAAGCGATCCAAGTTGCGTGTCGTCGGCGAACGAATGCAATTGATTGGCCCACGCGGCGAGCGGCCTCGTGGCGGCGGTGGCGGTGGATACAACGAATCAGAATACAGCGAATCGGCAACTGCAAGTGCCAATTCGGGCGGTGGCTCAGAACCACCCCAAGACGATATCCCATTTTGAATTGAATACAGTACAGCAAACATTTCCAAAGCGTGAGTTGATACATGTCCAAGACAGCTGCCCCTAAGAAACCCCGTTTGAAGCGTTTGCCCCGTGGACCACACGGTGGCGTTCAGCTCTTACTGATTCAATCGGTTGATCACCTTGGCAAGCAGGGTGATGTTGTTGAAGTCAAATCGGGATACGCGCATAACTACTTGTTGCCGCAAGGATTGGCAACGCTGGCGACCGATCATCACAAGCGAATGGTCGAAAAGCACAAGGCCAAGCTGCAAGCTATCGAGAAGTCGCGTTTGGCGGACTTGCAAACGCTCGCTGACGCTTTGGGTAAGCAAAGCATCACCATCGAAGCCAACGCAAACGACGAAGGACATCTCTACGGCAGCGTGGGTGCTCCCGAGATCGTGGCCTCGTTGAAGCAAGCGGACTTCAATCTCACGACGGACCAGATTCGTCTGGAAGGTCCGCTCAAGGAGTTGGGACTGTATACGGTCAAGATACATCTGCACCAAGAGATCGAAACCGATCTGAAGGTGTGGGTCGTCCCGACCGCCGCGGACGCCTAACAACAAGTAGGACGGGTCTCCTGGCCCGTCCTCAGCTGTAAGCTGCGACGCGAGTTGCTCCGCCGATCCTAAGTGAGTAATTGACTCACGCTCGGTTTGTGCGCGCCTATATTCGGATGGATGCCCAAGGAGGATTGCAGTGGCTAAATTCCAGCCCGGCGACGGACCGCGGCCTGAAAAGAAGGTCACCTCCGAGATTCTCGATCGGCAGCCTCCGTTCAATCTCGACGCCGAGATGGGCGTACTGGGCAGCATCATGCTCAGCCCCGAGGCCTGCGACGACATCGCGTTAACATTGCGTCCTGACGACTTCTACGACGACGCACACCGCAAGTTGTTCGAGCACATGCTCGCAATGCATGACGAAGGTCGTAAGATCGACTCAACGCTGCTCGTCGAGAAGCTCAAGCTTGCCGGTGATCTCGAACGCATCGGCGGCGTGCCCTACCTCGCCCGCGTCGCCAAGGCAGTCCCCAACGCAGCACACGCGATTTACTACGCCACGATCGTTCGAGAAAAGGCAACGTACCGAGCTCTGATCGACGCGAGTACGGAGATTCTTCGCGAGGCTTACGAAGAGAATCACGAAGCTAAACACTTGCTAGGACAAGCTGAGCAAAAGATTTTCGGTATCCTCGACAGTCGCGGCACCTCCAATGTTTCGAGCATTCGAGATATCTTGCACGACGCCATGGATCGTATCGACGCCCGCATGAAGGGCGAGCATACCGAGGGCGGCGTCGAGAGCGGTTTCACGGATCTCGATGCGTTGTTGGGGGGGCTGCATAACTCTGAATTACTGATTCTGGCGGCTCGCCCAAGTATGGGAAAGACCGCCTTTGCTATGAACATCGCCGAGAACGTGGTTCTCAAACTGTTCGCCCCCGTGCTGTTTGTTAGTTTGGAAATGTCATCTATCGAACTGGCGGATCGATTGCTCTGCTCGGCAGCCCGTGTAAATGGGCATCGCCTGCGAAATGGGACGATCTCTGCCGAAGATCGTCAACGCATCGTCCAACAGGCATCCGAAATCAGCCAAGCTCCACTTTTCGTGGATGACTCGCCGTCACGTACGGTCTCGGAGATATCCGCCGCCGCTCGTCGGATCAAACGCCGCGAAGGTCGTCTCGGCTTAATCGTGATCGACTATTTGCAATTGATCGAACCGGACAATCAAAAAGATCCGCGGCAGGAGCAAGTCGCGAAGATCGCGCGTCGGCTGAAGGGCGTCGCCCGCGAGCTAGAGGTTCCTGTCCTTTGCCTAGCCCAACTTAACCGACAAGCTGAAGACAGCAAAGATCACGTTCCAAAGCTCAGCCACTTACGTGAATCTGGAGCCATCGAGCAGGATGCCGACGTGGTAATGTTCGTCCATCGCGAAGAATACTACCGGCGAGGCGAAGACGCAGCCGAGGTGGCGGGCCAGGCTGAGATCATCATCGCAAAGCAACGTAATGGCCCCGTTGGCAACGTCGAGCTAATCTGGCGAAAAGACTTCACGCGATTCGAAGACAAGGCTCCCGAACGACTGCAAGTCTTCGACAATTTCAACGCGCCGGCGGCGGACGATTTTTAACGACGACTGCTGCTCAGATCGTGAACCGCTCGCCGCACTTCAAAACTCGGAATGGCTGAGAAATTCGCTTGCACTCCTCGACGAATTCATCCGGCGACGCGGTGTTGAATTCAAACATGTCGTAGTGACAGGGGATCACAATCCCTGCGAAAATGTCTTTTCCGAGTTGAGCAGCTTCTCGTCCCCAAAGGTTACCAGCGACTCGGCGTTCCGGTGCTCGACCGTTGATCGGCAAGATTGCGATGTCGATCTTCCAGCTTCGTAGTCGATTGGCCATGCCTTCGTACCGCATCGTGTCGCCGCTGTGATAGATCGTCCAGTTACCGAATTCGACGATATAGCCAAGAAATCGACAATGGTTCTGTTCGTCGCGTTCGATGGTTTCGTGGGCAGCGGGGACGGCGGAAATCTTGAAACTCGAAGCTTCGATTGTGTGGCCGTCATCGATCGGTATTAGTCGTTGATAGACTTCCGAAACTTCTAGAACTTCGGGAGCCTGGCTCTCGATTCGCTCAGCGGCAAATTGCAGATTCGCAGCAGGAACGACGAGCTTTGCGTCTGGATTGACCTGTAGCAACGAGACGAGCGTCTCGCCGTCCAGATGATCCGTATGATTGTGGCTGGACGTGACGACATCGATGAAGTCGAGCCGCGCGGGGTCGATGACGAGTTCGGTCATTCGGACATGTGGCTTATCGGTGGTGGCGTATTTCTTCGTCAACGAGTCAGAAAGATACGGGTCAAACAGCAAATGCTTCTTTTTCCACTGCACCAAGAATCCACTCTGCCCCAGCCACCACAATCGCAGGCCATCGTCAGCAGTGTTCGCCTGCCTGATATCGCCGAGCAACTCGTCGTGGGATAGCGCCGGCACAATCATACACCAAGTTCCTCACGAACCTTTCGCACTCCGGCAACCATATTGGCGAGTTTCTGCTTAGCAGCCCAGCGAGCTGTCTGACTCAATCCACAATCAGGTGCAAAAGAAAGCCGCTCGGGCGGTGCGTATTGCAGGCATTGGCGTACTCGCGTCGCAACATCATCGACGGTTTCAAGGTAGTAGCTTTTCACATCGATCACGCCCACAGCAACGTCGCGTCTCTTGGCGATTTGTTCGATGACTTCGAGTTCCGCGTACTCACGACTCGCCATCTCGACGTGGATCTCGTCGACGTTGAAATCCAAGAAGTCGGGAAACATGGGTGCGTACTGGCGCAATCCGACGGCGTGCCCCTTGTAGTTGCCAAAGCACAGATGCGTCGATAATCGGCACTTGCCGAAGATAGGTTCGACCGTCCGATTGAAGATGTCGACAAACCGGCGGCGGTCCTCTTTGTGCGCGTAACAACTCATCGACGGTTCATCGACGGTGAGTTCCATACATCCTGCGGCAACCAACGCAGACAATTCATCTCGAACGAACGGCAGCAACGCCTCCGTAATGGCAAAGCGGTCCGAGTACTCAGCATTTGGCAGCAACCTTCCGCTTAACGTGTAGGGACCTGGCACACTTGCCTTTAACGTCGGACCTGAGGGGGCAAGTCGCTGCAGTCGTTTGAACTCCTCGACCGCACCCAGTCCACGCGGCGCACGAAGCGTTTCGGCGATACGATGCTTGCCGCGTTGATCGTGAGCGGGTGGCCCAAACTGTCTCGGCGTCCGGGATTCGAGTTCGATGCCTTCAAGATAGCCGTAGAAGGAAAGATTGAAGTCGAAGCGAGTTTGCTCGCCATCGGTAATGACGTCCAATCCAGCCGCGAGCTGATCATGAACTGCCACAACCACGGCGTCTTCTTGCAACTCAGCAATGTCAGCTGGGCCGAAGGAATTCAGGTTCTGGCTGGCAAACTCCAACCATCCCGGAAACGGATAGCTTCCAATGACGGTTGTGCGCAATGGTCTTGGCTGCATGGTTCCGTGCCTCAAGAGTAGTCTTTTCCAACGGAAGCGAACAGTTTTGCCACGCGACGAGCGTGTTCGTCATAAGCGGATTCGAATAACTCCGTCGCACGTTCGCGGCCCACGATTGCGCCGGCCGTCAATACTTTCGGCGGTTGGCCCGCGTTGGTCAATCGCTTGGCGACTTCGGCCTTGATCGCATTGGCCAGTATGCAACCGCCGATCGTCGAACCGGGTGCAACTGGTGTATCAAGACCAGGGATCGTGACCATGGCGTCGCCAACGGGCGCCCCGGTATCGAGAATCAGATCGGCACAATCGGACAGTTTGAGTCCATCCGCATGGTTGGTCGTACTTGCTTCGCTATGTTGCCGACTGATGATCGCGACGACTTTGATCCCTTGCTTCTGAAACAGTCTTGCCATTTCGATCGGCACGACGTTGCAACCACTGGATGAAATCACGAGCGCGCAATCTTCGGCGGCAAGTCCGAAGTTTCGCAAGATGCGAGCCGCCAAGCCGGGCGTGTTTTCAAGAAACATCGCCTGTCGCTGGCCGTTGGCACCGACCACCAAGTTGTGAAAGGTCATCGACAGTTCCACGATTGGGTTAAAACCCGCAAACGAACCGTAGCGAGGCCAGATCTCTTCGACCACGATCCGGCTATGTCCGGCACCAAAAAGGTGAACGACTCGACCGGCAAGGATCGACGCGGTGAACCAATCTGCGGCAAGTTCGATTTGTTCACGCTGCGCGGCAACGATATCGACGATGCTTCGACAACGATCGAGGTAGTCTTCTGTGGGCGTCATCAGCTGGATGTTTCCTCGCTGGAAGTGTTTGTTGACTGCTGGTACTGCCCTTCCGTCACGGACCAACCACCGTCCACCGCCAACACTTGCCCGGTAACGAATCTCGATTCGTCCGACAGCAGGAAAACGACGGCGTCGTCCAGGTCCTGCGGAACGCCAACGCGTCCTCCGTCAAGCGGTTGTTTGGTGGCGACGTAGTCGAGAATCTCGGTGTTCGCCATCGCTCTTGAAGCAAGCGGCGTGTCGACCAACGCAGGAGCAACGGCGTTGAAGCGGATGTTCTGCCTTGCGTAGTAGGCGGCCGACGCTTTCGTTAGGCCGATTGCTGCGGCTTTGGTGGCCGCATAGGCGTGGGTTGCGAAGTACCGAGGCGAAGGTGAATATGCCAGCACGGAGGACATGTTCAGGATGCTACCGCCATGACCTAGTTCAAGCAGTTTTTGGGTCGCCGCTCGGTTCGAGTAAAGCAACGAGTCCAGATTGAGGTTCAGCGTGTATCGCCAACCGTCGTCAGTGATCTCGTGAAGAGGTCCGTCACCATGAGACCTCCCGCTGCCACCGGCGACGTGATAGAGGCCGTGAAAGTCGCCGAACGATTCAACTGCCCGTCGAATTGCCTTGACCGACGTCTGCGGATCGGCAGCGTCCCCGGTTAAGGCCAAGGAACGATCACCGAGCTCTTCTCGCGCGAGACTGCACTTATCGGGATTGCGACCGACCACGACCACGAATGCCCCTTGCGCAACGCACGCGGCGGCTGCGGAAAGTCCAAGTCCCGACGTGCCGCCAAGAATGACGATCACTTTGTCTTTGAGTCGTTGTCCATTCACGCATTCCATTCTCGAATGGACACCCTGTCCGTCAAGTAGCGCAGACGATCGGACGACGAAACGCTAAATGACCCTACAAAGAAATCAACAGACCTGTTCGGCAAATACCAACCTTTCGGCGCGTCGATCTTTTTGCGTCTCTTTGCTCGGGATTGCCGCTCGCAGCGTGATTTTCGTCACTTCGGGAGGGCAATTGATGCGGATGGGGTCGAGGCCTGAAACGCCGCGGCTCACATGGACGAGCGTTGGGGACTCGTAAAACACACCACTGGCATATTTCACCCCGAAATGGCTCGGCGCGACGATCGGACCGATGATTGGCAAGCGGATCTGACCGCCATGCGTGTGACCCGCGAGCATAAGATCAAAGTCGTGTCGCCGAGCCCAGGGAATCTGATCCGGCGAGTGCGACAATAAAATGCGAAGTATCGGAGTGCCCTCTCGACTGACCGAACGGGGAGGCACGTCGGGCGGTGCGCCAAACCAAGGTCGCTCGGTCCCGGCAAGCAGAACCTCACATCCGTCAATCGTGACGTGCTCGCAGCGACTACCTAGATCGATAAAGCCACAATCGGCAATTGTGCGACGCAGCGCCGGCACATCCGTCACTCGCTTGTCGTGATTGCCAAGGATGAAGAACTTCCCGCAGCGAGCTTGCAGTCGACCGAGCGTTTCCGGAATCCAAGCAATACATTCATCCGTGTCGACGATGTCTCCTGTGATGATGACAACATCGGCTTGCATTTCGTTAACACGGTCGATCACAAAGTCGAAGTACGCTCGCGTCAATTTGCCCGTGAAGTGCAGGTCGGAAAGATGTGCAATGGTGAGATTCTCGAGGCGAGAATCAAGCGACGCGAGCGCAAGGCTCTTCGCCGTCACCGATAGTCGAGTCATCTCGTTTCGCGGCACGACCGAGAGTGCGGTGGCCAACAGGCCGCAAACCAGCGGCTCGTCGGTTGCCATTCGCACATCATGCACCACTGTCGAGGTTTGCAGTAAACTCGTCGTCGGCGCGTCGGTCAGACGTCGGTAGAGCCAGGTTACGGTTACGTACACCAGCACGCCGCAGGACACGAAGAAATAGACCGCTTCCAGAAGCCGCTCGGAAAAAAGAGCCGCGACGGGGTGATCAGGCATTCCAAGGAAGATCAATCGGCATCCCCAGTAGACAAGGATTCCAACTGCGATGCCGACGTGAATCTTCTCGGTGGTTTGTATCACGCCCCGTGGCAGGCCGAGGGCGTGGTTGCGATTGAACAGCGAGATCCACAAGGCGACGTGGCCTATCATTCCAGCGAACAGCAAAGCGTATGACGCAATTTGCATGGCGAGAACCGTTTTGAGAGAAGGTATGAAAACGACGGACTCGCGAGGACCGCGCAAAGCTCGTTTCAGGAGATATCGCCTCAGTGGCGAGAGATCCGAGTTAGCTAAGCCTGTGGAACTCGTCCGTAAACGTCCAACATACACTCAACCGTTTCGAGCAGCTGATCAAGCCGGAATGGCTTGTATAGGATCGCCTTCGGATGCAATCCGGCCTGTCGTGCCTTCACGATCGAGTGGCCGGGATCGTACCCAAAACCAGTCATCAACACCAAGGGCACTGGGTCGAGAATATCTTTCAGATTGACCAGTAGTTCATAGCCGTTCACGTCAGGCAAGCGAATATCCGCGATGATCACGTTATATTCGACGTCAGGACCACAGTTTCGCACCATAAAGACGGCCTCTCCGCCCTCATGAGCTGTCTCGACGTTGCAGCCGTAGCGTTCTAGCAATGCATGCGCGTCGTTGCGGACGCAGTCGTCCGCATCGACCACCAAGACCCGGCAACCTCGCAATTTGGCGTGCTTCGTCATTTCCGGACAAGCTGGCACCGCTTCGGCGGGAGCCATCGATTGACCAACTTCGTGAATCACTTGTTTGATATCACGAGCGTTCTTGAGGATACGCTGCAATCGCTGAACGACTTCCGGCTCATGACCGATGTAACGCTCCATCACGTTCACTGCGTCGTTCAAGATCTCGTCGACCGGCAACGCGACTGCGCCGTGGATTGCCTCCACGCTTTCCTGAGCCGTGCTAGCACGTTGAGCCACCATTAGTTCAAGCGTGTTCAACGCGACGGCAATATCACGAGAGAAAATCTCGAGGAACTGCAGATCACTCTCCGAGAATGCTCGAGGTTCCGGGCTTTCGACATTAAACGTCCCGATGACTTGGTCGTGGAAGATCAAGGGCACGGTTAATGAGCTCTTGGCACCGGCAAAACCTTGTAGGTACAGCGGATCCTCGTTGGTGTCTTCGCAGAGATAACTCTTTCCGGTTGCCGCAACGAACCCCGTCACGCCGTTGTCTGTTGGACTAGCGTACAGCGGACGGCGCGCTGCATCCTCGTCGATCCCGTACGAAAGCAAGGGCTCAAGACGACCGGTTTCCTCATCCCGAACGCGGATCTCGACGACGTCGAAGTTCAGCAGGTCTTGGGTGTAATGAAGGATGTTCGACTTGAGCAGTTCAATGCGCTCGTCGACGCCCATGTTAAAGACTTCGTCGGGGGTCAGGTCGGCCAACTCGATTCCGGCCTTATGGATCGCGGCCAACTTCTGCTGCTGCAGCATTTCTGCGGTTACGTCGCGAATAGTGACGATCAGATACTGGGACTGCCCATCGGGCTCATCGACTGGTGCAGCATGCGTTTGAAAATACAAATCCCCCGAACGGAGCGTCGAAATACTCGGCTGGCCGGTTGCTAGGGCCGTGTGGAACGGACAGAAATCTGGTCCCAAAATTTCCGGATTTCCGAGTGCTTGATAAAACCCCAGTCCTGCGACTTCGCTTTTCTTGCACCATTCTCGGTACTTCGAGTTCGCCCAGAGAACGCTGGTATCGACGTCCAACATCGCCACACCGTCGGGCATCCCCTCCAGAATTCGCTCGTTTTGCAGCAGACGTCCGAGTTTGAATGCGTCTTGGAAGTGAGCCGCCGCGACATACAAACCGTCGAATTCGTCAGGCTGGCGACTCAGTCGAGCGAATGCGCGGACGGGACTCGAAACATCAACGACCTCAGCCGCACCTCGTAGCTGTTCCGAAACGGAAGCGAGCGCGGGGTTCTTGTCGGTGATGCACAGGATCTTTGGACTCTGTGACAAAACGCCCAAAACTCCTTCCTGAAAAACGGCCTGAACCGCGAGAATTATAAATCTCGCCAGCCAAGTGAACAACCGCTCCACCTAGAACTCGTCGTTAGTTTTTGGATCGGCTCGCTTATCGGTAAAGATTGACTTAGTGTCGGCCTTTCGCGCGCTTTCTCGCACAGGTGCCGTGGACGTTGCAAATCTTCCGATATTTCCGATACGACCGGGCGACTTTGCATTATGGCAACGAGTCCAAATATGCCAATAGATCGGACATTGCTTGCAGGTCGATTTGCTTCTCTAGGCCTTCCGGCATAAAGGAAACGCCGGTGCTATGCAATTCCTCGATCTCATTTCGTTGAATCACGAGCGACGTTCCGTCGGCACGTCGAATCGTCAGACTGTTTGCATTCTCGGCCTGGATCATGCCTGTCGTCACCCGTCCGTCGTCGGTCACGATCACATAAGCCTGAAACTGCGGTTTCACTTCGCGGTTCGGATCAAGGATATTCAGCATCACGGCCGCCAGACCTCGATTACGGATGCCTTTTAAATCCGCACCAATCGCCGTCCCCACCCCTTCCAGTTGGTGACATGCCGAACACACCCTTTTGAAGTGGTCCCTGCCACGTTCCGCAACTCCGGTTGCCTGTAATGCTGTCTGGTATTGATCGATAATTCCTTGGCGTTGTGGCAAGGCGGTAGCGGCAAATAGTTTCGAAGTTCGTGCGGCAATCTCTGCATCGGGGTGTTTTTTTAGTAGCTCGATGCGGGCGGGATCGAGGTCCCCTCTCGCGACTGCACCTCGTTCGACTTGGTTCAAGAGTGCCACGAGCCAGACGGGCCGCGACATCAAGCTCTCGGCGGCACTGGTTCGCAGCTGTGGACTTAGCCCCGACCAAGCGTTCAGAATCAACTCGGCGACTACCGGCTCGCGGAATTCAACGAGGGCCTGCAGCACCGCTGCCTGCACTTCCACGGGCTGGCGCAGATCCAGAAGCTCGACCAGTTGCTCCTGCACCTCGTCGAGAGAGGAAAGTCGCAACGTCCGAATCGCCGCGACGCGGGCAGCGATTGGTTGCGTTGAGTCTCCGGCAGTTGCTCTTGCTTGACGAAGCAACGTCTCTAGCACCGTCGCCGCCTTGCCGCCCACTGCCGCGAGCATCGCTTTGCGACTGTCGCCTTGGAGCTCTTCGGACAGTGTCGTGACGAGCGACTCGGCCAGTGACTTCTCTTCCTCGGGGATATTACTGAGTGTCTTCAGAACGACCGCGATTTCGTCCTGACGATTGGCTGTGCCTATTTGCTTCGCCAATACGAGTAGCAGTTCACGACCCTGAGTCGAATTCCGGAATTCCTTGTCCGAGGCAACCTGCTCGAAGACGTCGCCACATCCTTCGAGCAAAGAACTAAGGATCGCCAGTCGAAACCATGGGGAACTACCGTCATCGACCGCCAACTTCGCCAACGCCGCGTTGCGACTCGCGCCGGAGGCCGCTCCGAGCGAAAATGCCAGTTGATAACGCACACGAATGTCCGTGTCGTCCGTCATGCGACAGATGCGAGCAACAATCGCAGGTGAGGTCGCGGCGAGCGGTTCGCTCAAACGCAATGCATGGGCTCGAACTAGCGGCGAGGCGTCTTCCAATGCGGTAAGGAGAACGTGCTCCTTCAGTGAATCCGTCCCTGACAGTGCGTACAACGCAGCCATTCGTCCTTCCTCGCGCTCGCTGCTTCTGGCTATCGCTTCAAGGGGTCCGCTACTTGCGCGATCTTGTCGTTGGTACAGCAGTCGGGCAGCCGTGTCGCGATGCCAACCATTGGGATGTTCGAGTAACGCAACCAGCTCGGACGTCGAGAGGTCTTGAAGTTGTGACGGCGGTCGCCGCTTTTTCGATCGATGCTCGATACGATAAATCCGACCGCGATCATTTCCACCCACCGGGTTGATGACCTTTAGGAACTCCGGCGGAAGGAATGCAGCGCCTTCGATTAGTCCGCGATAAATGTCCAATACATACAGCGTTCCGTCCGGGGCATTTGCGAACTGAACTGGACGAGTCCAAATGTCGGTTGAGGCGAAGAACTCGCGTCCCTCGTCGGCCCGCAACGCGACCAAGCCGACTCCATCTTGCTTGAGTGTAGCGCGATAGACGAGATTGTTCGCGACGTCACCAACGAACAAGTTACCGCGGTAAGCTTCGGGCCAAGCATCTCCACGATAGATGGTGATCCCCGTCGCACCTGTGAAGAACCCAAACGGTTTGCCACCTTCGTCCGACCCGCGGAATTTCCCTGTTTTGCGAAGGTTTGTGCGTAGTTCACGCCAGGGTTCCGCAGGACTTACGCGAAATAGATGCGTCAGCCTTCCTTCAGGAGCGATATCAACGGCAGCGGCAGGAGCTTGAAGTGACGGGTTCCGGGCCACATATCGATCGTCATACATCAAGAGCTGAGCAGGCACGCTGTTCGAGCAAACGAACTTATTGCCCCAGTTGTCCATGCTCATCCCGTGCTGGCCTCCGCCGCTAGTCAGCTCAAACTTGGTCAGGTCTCGCGGATCAAAGACGAAGCCGCGCCCGCGAACCGAAACTGCAGACGCGTCCGGATCGCTCCCCACTCGAATATCGCCACCGGACAGACTGGTGGAAAGGTGAAACCGATTGTCGAAGCCCCAACGGATCGAATTCAAATGAGCTTCTCCTGCCGCGTCCGATCCGAAGCCTGTGAACACAACCTTACGACTATCCGCTTTGCCATCGCCATCCGTGTCTTTCACGTAGAGCAAATCGGGAGCATCGCCAACAAAGAGTCCACCGTCCCAGCAGGCGATCGCCGTCGGATACTTCAAGTCGTCAAGATAGATGGTGCTCTTGTCGCACAGGCCATCGTCATCGGTATCTTCGAGGAGTCGAATTGCCCCCTTCGCTGCAAAGCCTTCAATGGCATAGCCGTTATAGGACGGCAGTTCAACAACGAACATACGGCCCGACTCGTCGAAGTCGATTGCCACTGGGTCGTGCACCAACGGTTCGCTGGCCACCAAGCTGACGCGAAAGTCGTCGTGTAATTCGATCGCATCGCGAGAGTCTCGCGGTGTCTTGGGCGGAATTGGCGGCAGCTTCGCCGCAAGTTCGGCGATCGTTGGCTCCGTCTCAATGTCTTTCGGACTTTGCCCGCATGTCGAACGACAAGTTAAGATCGCAACCAAAAGGCAGGCTATGGGAAATCGAACGTTTGGCATGATTGGAAGTGTCTCTGGAAGGAGAAAACGGGCAGCTCTGAGCGTGGTCGATTGTACTCGACGTACGTCGATCATACTCAGATTTCCGCCTCCAGAGAAAAGGTCGCCGAAACAGCCCCAAGATCGGAGCGAATTACCTCGCCATGATGCGATTCCCCTCGCGAACCGGATAAAAGCTGATCCGTGTCATTGAAAATTGTTGGTGGCGGTGTTTCTCTCAAGACTGGACTTATTTCAAGAAAACTTCTCAACGAGTTCAGGTAATTCGGGGTGGTTGCGGAATAACCCAGCGGAGGAGCCGATCCACTAAGAAAAGACCCACGTTCTCCCCGTTCCGAGTGTCTCTTCGTTGCGAGTGCAGTTCGCGAGAATTCGCCGCCACAAGAATTATCGCCCTCGGAGTGATGTCGCAGCCAACTGGATTTCTTCACTCGACACTTGTTTCGCGTGTCGCGCCTCTTCTGGCCGTGAAGTATCGACTTGATGCAAAAAAGACATAAACCGTGACTCAAAGCACTTTTATAGATTCTCGAAGGAGTTGCAATGCGATCGTTTGCAAAGTTTTTGATGCTCTTTGTCGTTCTCTTTACGCTCTCTGCCCCACTTGTTGGTTGCGGCCCCAGCTACGACCCCTCTGCTGAGACCAACAATGCTGCCAGTGAGGACAAGGGCGGTATCGAGCCCTCCGCCGAAGATGAGGGGCGATAGTCGCGTTGGTTACGAGAGAGTCGGTTAGGTTTTCCTTTTTTGTCAAATTCCATGGAAGAATAGAATTATGAAGCTTTCGAGACAGAGGTCTGGATTTACGCTGGTCGAGTTGCTGGTGGTGATCGCCATCATTGGAATTTTGGTAGCTTTGTTGCTGCCGGCCGTGCAAGCGGCCCGCGAAGCCGCACGACGCATGCAGTGTGGTAATAACCTGAAGCAACTGGCGCTTTCTTGCCACAATTATCATGACACTTTCAAAACGTTGCCACCGGCATGGCTTGTCAAACGCGCTGCGAACGGCAATCCGATCGACGATGTAAACAACTGGGGGTGGGGCGCGCTGATACTCCCGTTTATGGAACAACAACCACTTCACGATCAGCTTGATGTAGGTGGCATGCACCTTAACACAGGTGTTTCTACGCCAGCCTATCGAGCGCTGTTGCAGGAGCCGCTGGCTGGATATCGTTGCCCGTCGTCGGTCGCGCCCGCAGCGAACACCAATCGAAACAGCCACCCCTGGGGTACGACCAACCTGCCAGCTCTAGCGACCTCAAACTACATCGGCGTGAATGGAGGATGGCTTGCGCAAAACGGAGGCAGGGCCCAAGAGGTTGGTATTTTTATCGAGGAACAGGGCCGGAACTTTCGTGACATCCTAGACGGCACAAGCAATGTGCTGCTGCTCGGCGAGCGACGATATCAGCATAAGGATGCAAGTGGAGCGATTGTTAACGATGGGGCTGGTGTTGTTTTTGGAGTCCGCCGTCGAAATGAAACGGACGCGCAGTCTGATGTCAGAGGCGGTTCGCGAACCAAGATCAATCATTCTGCCGTAGGCGCTTGGTGGTCGAAGCAGGGATTCTCAAGTCAGCATCCGGGCGGTGCAATGTTCGCAGTGGCCGACGGAAGCGTGAGTTTCGTGCCTGAAACAATCGAGTGGGGTAACGACGCAGACAACAATCACGTCCTCGCCGATGACAACACCGAACGTGGGCCCGCCAATGCTGAATTGACTTCCGCCTTTCGCCAACTTTGCGCGATGCAGGATGGACAACCAGTCAGCATTAAATAGCAACTGATTCTGCTTGTTGACACCTCGGACGCGGAGTGCCTTCGGACGCTTCGCGTCTTTTTTCTGCGCGTATGCCGTTGGGAGCCAAGGGACGATCAATAATCGCACGCCAACAGTCTTTTGCCCCCCCCGTTACTACAGATTATTCTATGCGTGAGTGGTAATTCTCCGTCGCCACGGAATAACAAGTTGGAGATCAGAACTGGCGGAATGGACACTATGACACACGAAGATGGCTCTACTTCCGAGAAGGCTGCCGAGCGAGAGTCGATCTACAACGAGTTCGTCGGCCTGCTGGCGCGCCACGATCAATCGATTCGCCGATTCGTGCGTTCTTTGCTGCCGTCGCGCGAGAGGTTGTGGATGATGTGATGCAGGAAATGGCGCTCGAGTGTTGGAAGAAGTTCGACGAGTTCTCGCCCGCAGGTCCCGACACGTCTTCGGAGGAGTTCGTCCGCTGGGCGTGCGTCATCGCTCGGTACAAAACCTTGAGCTGGCAACGCGACAAGGCGAGGGATCGGCTTGTGTTTCGGGAGAGCGTTGTCGAGCAGTTGGCTCAGGCGGCGATGGTCAACTTGGATCAGCAAGAACGAGAACGGCGGGCCATCGAGATGTGCTTGAACAAGCTTCCCGCGGATCAACGGCGTCTGGTGTTGAGTGTTTATTCGCCGGGTGAGTCGATCGCCATGATCGCGACCGAGACTGGCGAGAAGGCGCGGCGTTTGTACAGCAAGGTCAATTCGCTGCGGAAGCTGTTACTCGAATGCGTGACTGGGCAAATAATGGGGGACGTCGAGCATGGATAGAAGAATTGCAGACCTGATCTTTCGGGCGATTGATCAGACGATTTCCGCTGAAGGTTTTGAGCGGCTTCAACAAGCGATCGAAGAGAGCGACGAAGTTCGCACGGCATACCTGCGCGCTGTGAATCTGACCGAGTCGCTCGGCGAGATTGCTTGCGAAGAACTGACTGAGCCGACGGCGCGAGCCGCGGGTTCTTCTGAAACGGCCAACAGGACCAAGGAGCCCGCGGCTAACGCCGTCGGCTCACTTGCGTTCTTGGCGATTGCGGCCACCGCTTTAATTGTCGTCGGTGGCATTGCGTTTTGGTTCGGTCAGCGAAATGTTTTGCCGCGTGGCAACGAGGTCGTGATTGGTGAGCAACAAACTGAAGACACAGCCGAAGCGTTGGTCGCGGGACATGCCACGCTGCGGCGCGGTGTGGATATTCAGTGGGCCGAAGGCGGAGCGTCGTACCGCGAAGGCGATTTGCTGCCTGATGGACTTCTTGCGTTTGATGCCGGGGTCGCCGAGATCGACTTCTTTTGTGGGGCGACGTTAATCGTAGAAGGCCCGGCGGCGTTGGATGTCGAATCCGATTGGTCGGTTCGAGTGGTTAACGGAAGGCTGCGGGCAAGTGTGCCTCCGGCGGCTCGCGGTTTCATCGTCAAGGCGGCGGATTCAGAGATCATGGACTTGGGAACGGAGTTCGCCGTCGAAGTCGGCGCGGACAGCGCTCGTGTCGAGGTGCTTGATGGGGAAGTGAAGCTGCTTGGCGGCGAACATGACGGCAACCACTTGGTCACTGGACAGAAGCGATGGCTGAAAGGTGCGGATGGTGCGCCGACGACCATTGAAGGTATCAGTACCGTGAGTGAGGTGGAGAGTCGGCAAAAGGAAGCCGAAGCACAACGCTTTGCCGAGTGGAGCGAGTATTCGGAGCAGTTGCAAGCCGACAAACGGCTGATTGCTTACTACCCGATCGCACGGGCTCAGACAGAGCGAATCGTCGGCAATGCAACAAGTGCGGGCAGTGCCTTTGATGGTTTGCAGGTAGGTCCGGTCAATCGCACGCACGGGCGGTTCGGGATGGGCTCGGCGGGATTGGAGTTTGATCGGCCCGGTGCACGGGTGAGAACTCGGATCGATGGCGAGTTCCAAGCATTCACGTTTGCGGGCTGGGTCAGAATCGACAGCCTGGAACACAAATACAACGCGCTGTTCATGGTGGATGGCTACGAAAATGGCGAGCCTCACTGGCAGATCCAGGACGACGGCCGCTTGATGTTCTCGGTGATGGTCGATGACACGCCCGGCTCCGGCCGTGGCCCGGCTCCCGATGCTCGGTTGCACCACATCTACTACACCGAACCGTTCTGGGATATCTCGAAGAGCGGTCAGTGGTTTCACTTGGCTGCCGTATATGATCCGAAGAACCGTCGCGTCGCACAGTTCATCAACGGTGAACAGGTCAGTGACGAACCGATCATCGACGACTTCTATGTTGATACGCTCCGCATCGGTCCCGCCGAGATCGGCAACTGGGGACAACCGCTGCGTCCATCGCCCTGGTTCTCCGTTCGCAACCTCAACGGAACGATTGATGAACTCGCGATCTTCAACGCTGCTCTTAGTTTGGAAGAAATTCATGACCTCTACGAACAGGGGAAACCTCTTGGTTACTAAGCTCTATGAGCCGACGGCTCTAGCCGCGGGTTCTTCTTACATGCGATTTGTCGTCACGAAACCCGCGGCTAGCGCCGTCGGCTCACAAAGGCGAATCGCTGCGTGCCTGTTGTCTTGGTTAGCAGTGGTCTGGTGCGCTCTGACTCTGTTGCCGACGACATCCGTCGCCGACGCTCCGCGGCCGAACATTCTCCTAATTCTTGCCGACGATAAGTGTTATGCTAGTGGCAGAATTGTCACAAAACCGAATGTATCTTGTGATAAACACTGCATTAGTCCGTGTTTGCAAATCACGGAGAATAGCCGTAAATTCAGTTCGATTCAGGGGCAATAACTACACTTTGCTACAGGGTTTCGTCACGAACACCCAACGACAAGTCAAGTTTCGACGGGATTCCAGTACACCGGTCCGACTGCCGCTCGGGGGTTGTAAAGGCATACGACCCGCGAATTCTAAGCGGTAGCCCATTCTACATCAGGCGATCGCGTCATACTGTCGAAAGCGTGTGTGCCATCACCACCCGTTCTCGTAGAGTTGCCGTGGTTCGTGAGATTCACCTTGTCTTGTTGCCAACGTGCGTGAGTTGGGCGTGCATTCGCGCGCCTCTGACATCGTGAACTGCGAGCAACCGTTGACGAGTGCTTGCGTGTGTGACTTTGCGCATTGCCTACGCGATTCGCGCGATGCCCACATCGTCGACGAACATATGGGCCGCATGTTGTGCTACTTGCCGCTTGATATCTTGCGTTGCAAAGAACTGCGAGGCGCTATTACTCAGAAAATATGCTTGACAGTCAGGACACTTGTGCAAGTGTTGCTGAACTGCGTATGACTCCTCGGCGGACAGTTCCTTGCAAAGCCGTTGGAGGATCCGGTTCCGTGTGACTTCACAGCGATCCTCGTGTGCCTCTTCCATCTGAGTCTTCCCTCACGAAACCCCAAGATTCCAGTAACTGTAGTTGTCGCTTCACGCAATTGTGACCCGCCGTCGAACCCATTCCAAGTCGTTCATTGAGAAGTTGGAGTACATCGGTCTGCACGTGGACACGCCGGCTCCACGTAACCAACGGAGGTAAGCATACCAACGGACAATCTCCATCGCCGTCGTCTCTTGTCAACTCACATTGTCCCCAAAAATCAGCTAATGCGGTCAATGTGCGACGCTGACGTGGTTGCTTGCGGAACTGACTGTCTGTGACTTGGTTCCTGATGCGAGCGAGAATGGCCGGCAAGTCTTGTTCTCTGATTGCGAGCGGGACCAGATCACGGTCGAAGAGCTGAGCCTCGATGAGTATGTCTTGGACAGCCAGCAGACGACGCAACTGGCTGCTAGGGCGCTGGATACGAAGTGCTTTCGCAAGATAGGGCTGCATCGTCTGTGCTTCGATTTGCGGACGCAGGCGAATACTCGCAACGAACATCGCCTTGCCGTCCCTCGTCTGCCCGTCCACCATTCTACTATGTACGTAATCGAGGATCACGCTTAATGCCTGCGCACTCCTTTCTCCAATAATCCCGTCGCCTTGCTTAGATTCAAGATCTTCACGACAGATGCTCAGGGCACTTCGGATTTGCTCCCGGGGCAAGGCGACTGACGTTCGGTTAGCGACCTCGTGGAGTGGTGCATGAAGAAGCTCACTGGTCGATCGATCCCAAGACACTTCCCTCAGAGCCGAGCGGTCGGCGAAGTATTTGTCGAACAGCCCCGGCCAGCCACCCGCTTCCTTTCGATATCCGAATAGCGCAACGTACACCCTACTTAGTGTTTCGACACCCGAGAGAAACAAGGAGCTCACTCGAACAGGGGCAGATTCCCAAGGTGTATGATTCCAAGGGGCGACGACATCAGGACGTACCGATTTAAGTAGATGGACGATTGCTTCCGAAGCCAGATCTTGAGCGGCTTCGTCGTCGTTGCAACGTCTTCGACACAGGTCTGCGGCCCATTGCCAGAGGCGACGAAACGCCTCGTTTCGCAGAGAATCATCTTTGCGTTGCAAGGCCTCATCTAACAAGTCGATGAGTTCACACTCAGTACAAGTCCGTCTTGATCGGCGGTATCGGTCGCTATCGTACAACCGACCGGCGATCCCAAAGTCGCCCTGGCCGAGACCAAAGACCAGTAAGTTCAGATGGCTGTAGACCTGGTCCGAGGTCCAATGCAATTCTTGAGCCTTGGAGATTTCAAACGCGAGTTCTCGTACCGCATGCACGGCAATATCGAGCCTCAAGGAATAGACGAACTGTTTCGACGAATCGGCTTGACGCGCAGCAAGCAGGAACTCAACGAGGTCACGCTCGCCTGGCGCAAGCATGATGAGGCCATCGAAAGCTGCCAGACGACGCACGGTGTCGCCTGCTAGCAATTCACCACATAACGCACGAATTCTCTGAGCGTGTTCTCGACATTGCCGGGCGATTCCTGCCCCCATAGTCACCTCCCTGCGGCTCATCTTCGTTAGAGAACGCACCTGCCCGAAAGATCGTGTTCGAAAACGGCAATTTTGACAAGCCGAATTGAGATTGGTCGCTTTGAACGCGCTGTATCAACGCAGGACTGTTTCGTCGTGATTAGCCTTTTGGCCGTGAGGGATGAAACAAAGATGATCCACTCGGCATAGAGAGTTGTGACAGTACGCAATTGTGACGGAGAACACGTTATGGGATTTCACGAGATAGGTCAGCTGGTATCCACCGTTGGGATCCCGGCGGCGTTTGCCTTCGCCCTCCTAGTAATGATTTGGTCCGTACTCAAGGCGATTGCCCCGTACGGACAAGACGCTTACGAGCGTCATGCCGCACTGATTGATGTGTTGCAAAGATCGCTTCAAACCCAAGATCAGAATGCGGAAGCACAGCTCGAGCAGTTAGAGCGGATGGCGGAGCACATCGAGAGTACGGCCTCCTTACGTCGCGTCGCGGTGCAAGCCGTAGCCATCTTGGAACGAATCGCACACCGGCTAGAGATCAATGTCGCGGACGAACTCGATTCCATGAGGCGACACCTGGATGAAAAGCGGAGTCCACACGACTTCTAATTCCGCAGACGGTGCTAAGGCACATCGGCCACACGAAATCACAGTGATCGTCGTACCCCTCGGTCACGGCACGACCAAATAGGTCAGCGCCAAATGAAACACATTTTTTGCGTCCTTCTCAGAGGTCTCGATTTCGAATCCGGTTCGTGTGCCGCAGCGACGTCACAACCAGAACATTTTTTGTGACACAAAACCCGCGGTTGTCGCATAGAGCTTAGTAACCAACGAAACAACAGTCTTAGGAGTTGCCACGATGAGTGCAGAAGCGAGTAAGGCGGGACGCCCTAAATCACAAAAGCCTCCGAGTCTGCCACGCCAGGTGTGGAACCTCGCCCAGTCACTGGCCAGCTTCGTCGCGGACGGCTGCAAGACCGTCACACCGCAGCAGTACCAGGCGCGGCTCGAAGTCTGTGATACCTGCGACCAAAGAAAGGGCAATCGCTGCATGAAGTGTGGTTGCCAATTGTCGCTCAAAGCACGCGGACGTGCGTTTCGCTGTCCACTCGCGAAGTGGCCCGACATTACGAAGGAAGATAACGGCTGCTGATACGCCGGCAGCTTACCAATCACTGACTACGAGAAGCCAATCCACCAACTGAACCTTCCACTGCCCGCATGTTTTAAGGGCACGTGAATTCAAACAGGAGTATTTTCAATGACGACTTCCAATAGCTGCCGTTGTGCGTATCCACGTTGCACATGCAAGACGCAAGAACTGTTCTGCCCCACCGAATCGTTCATTAATTTCGATCGACAATTTGGACCTTTGCAGACGCTGTGCGTGTCGTCGTATCCTGTCCTGGAAATGACGTCCTGCTCCGGCAACACGCAAGCCAAAAACTTCGGCCTGGGATACAACAAGCTCTCGTCGTTAGACCCGTTCATCACCAGCGGCTGTGGTTGTGAAGTCTATGTGGTGCTGCCGCCCTGTGAGATCCTGCGGTTCACCTACAACGAAGATGATAAAGTCTACGAAGGCGAGTCGGACTACTGCCTCGTCTATCGCAACGGCCAATTCACCTTGACCGATAACAAGACCGGTGAACCATCGTACTTTCGCGGCTTTGAGCCCGGTGAAGCAAATCCCGGTCGCTTCATCAAAAAGCCCGCCGCCAACGGTAGCCGCAATAGTCTCGAAGCCTTCGATCCCGACGATCCATCAGGAAGTCCATATACCGCTGGCGGAAACCTCAAAGGATTGCGCGTGGTGGAAACTGTCGACAGTGTCGAGATTACCTATGCCTACGTGTTCGAGTACAACGCCGATGGCAACATGACCGTGGCGACCATCAAACGCAAGGAAGGCAGCGGTTCCTGGGAGAGCCTGCACCGCGTGCTGTTCACGTACTACAGCGGCGGGACCAGCAGTTCCAGTTCGTCCGGCGGCAGCAGCGGGGATGAATATGGATCGGCGGAAGATATGCAGTCGGCGACCGAGCAGGTGTACATCGACAGTCAGTGGACGGGTGACCGTGTGACGTACTGGCGTTACTATGTCGACGGTGAATCAAATGGCAACGTCCACCAAGTGAAATACGTTCTGGGGCCGGAGCAGTATGAGCGACTGGCGGCAGATGCAGCAGTTAGCGATCCGTTCACGGCAAGTAACACGAAAGTGGCCGAATACGCGGCCACGTACTTTGAATATGACAGTGATGGCGAAGTCTCGCTGCGCAAAGAAGCAGGCAGCCTGGCCACGACGCTGCAATCGACCACCAGCGACTATGAAGGGACGGATCACAACCAGTGGAAGTACAAGACCGTCGAAACACGCGGCGATGGGGGAGTGCGTACGCGGTATGAGAACTTCCGCAGCCAACCGATCCTGGAAGAGTTCAAGGAAAGTGCTTCGGCGACGGAAAGCATCTTGGAGTACCGTGAGTACAACAGCAACGGTAGTCTGACATTGCACGCCACGTCGTCAGCGCTGGGGAGTTACTCGGTTGGCAGTTATGCGATCACACCGACGTACAAGTCGGAAGCAGGTGCATACACGGTTGGTTTGGTGCATCTGTACGATTACTACTCGTCGACAACGACCGGTACGGGCGGTGTTGGTCTTGCCGGGATGAAGCAGCATGACAAGATCCGTCAGGGCCGCGACGGCACACCGATCAAGCTGCGGACGTACGAATACACCGAGCACAGTGCGGTGATCGTGCCACCTTCGATTGGTGGCAGTTCGAGCAGTTCGTCCAGTTCCGGCGGCTTGAGCAGCGAGTTCACGGCCACGATCTACCCGATTGCCAAGGTCATCGAGTACCGCAACGAAGACGGCAGCGGTCAGATTGAAACGAGCCTCGCCTACGAGTGGCATCTGGGCACACTGGAGATGCAACAGCGTGTGACAGCGCTGCCGGCCGTTCCGGTGACCCAAAACGGTTCGGGCGTGGCAGCGACGCGCACGGAACGCTTCGACACGTACGGCAACTTGGTCTGGCTGAAGGACGAGCGAGGTTACATCACGTACCACGAATACGATGTCGTGCTCGGCAAAGTCGTTCAAACGATTCAAGACGTGGATGACGGCGAATTGACCGTTCCGTCCGGTTGGAGCACACCGTCCGATGGCGGCAAGCACATCGTCACGGATTACGAATACGACAATCTTGGTCGCCAGACACAGATGCTTGGCGCGGAGCACACCGTTGATATCGGTGGCAGTGCGAAAAACATCCGGCAAGCCAATTGGATGGTCTATGACGACGCGAATCGGGAGACGCGTTCGGCTCAAGGTTACTATGACGTCGACGCCGAAACCTACACGCTCGTCAATCCTGTCTCGATTCAGAATCGCAACGCCACCGGTACACGCAGCGAATCGATTCAAGCGACTCGTGCTTCGACCAGCGGGAAACTGTCGTCTTCCGATACCTTCGCACAGAGCTCGTATGTGCGTTGGTCGGTTGCGTTGTCCAATGACGACGGACAACGGACAGCTTCTCGCGTCTATCACACGATTCCGACATCGGAAGACGGATCGAGCGGCACGAATTACGACGAA
>JACKHN010000012.1 GCA_020638975.1 Planctomycetaceae bacterium | reverse complement strand
CGGACGGTGCTAACACCTGGAGCATCACGGCAGCGGGCAACGGCACGGTTACCGATGTGACCGGAGGCTTCTTCGGCATCGAAAATATCGCGGGTGGGAGCGGCGTCGATTTGATCACATTCAGTGGGGGATCGTTGACGGGCACCGTCGACGGCGGTGGCGGCAATGACACGATTGACGGAGCGGCGAACTATACGATCAACGGAACCAACAGCGGAACGCTCAACGGAGCTGCGGGCTTCGTAAGCATCGAGAACCTCAGCGGCAGCGGTATGTTCACGTTTACGGCGGCGGGCAGCTTGTCCGGCGCGGTGACTGGAACAGGCGCAGCCGATACACTCGTCGGCGACAATGACGGCAACGTCTTTGTCGTCGACGCAGCCGATGCGGGAATACTCGTCGGCAAACTGAGCGGCTTCACTGGCATCGAGAACCTGACGGGAGGCACAGGAAGTGACTCGTTCACGATCAATGTGAGCTTGTCAGGTACGGCTGATGGGGTTGGCGGCAACGACACGATCACGGTAGCTGCGGGCGCCAGTATCGGCGGTATCAGCGGCGGCGCTGATGACGACACCATTACGCTGGGCAGCGGTTCTACGGTCACCGCCGGCGTTACTGGCAGCACGGGAAGCGATACGCTGCTGCTGCAGACTGCGGGCGCGAACGTCATGCTGACTGACCTGGACACCAGCGGCGCAGATGCGTCGGGAACCGGCAAGGTTACGGGAGTGGCCAACGGGTTCACGGATATCGAGACTTTGAATGCGACGAACGGCGGGACGTTGACAGGTCTGAGCACAGCCAGCACCTGGGGGCTGGACGGCACGCCAACTTACACCGAGGACGCGGCTCCTGCAGAGATCTTGAATTTCAGTGGCTTCGCCACGCTGCAGGGCGGCACGGACGATGATACATTCAATGTTTCGGCACAGGACTTCGCGGGCTCGATCGTGGTCGACGGCGATGATCATGACTCCGGCGACACGCTGAACTTCGATGCGCAAAACAACTCCGTCGCTTCGACCGGCAACATGCTTTCAGCGGCGGGGACACTGGTGACGTTCTCGAATATCGAAAACGTCAACATTAATAACGCCACTGCGACCATTACCGTCGAAGGTACGGGACTAGATGACGTTCTGCTGGTGCGGCATGACGGCACGAATGTTACGTATCAACTCACGATCGACGGCACGGGCGGCCCCACGCTGACGCTTCCCACCAACTCCAGCCTGATCTTCAACGGCGGCGATGGCGACGACGAACTGCAGGTCGATTACAGCAATGGCTTCTTCTCGAACGCGATCACCTTCCACGGCGGCAATCAGGGTTCAGGTGCCGGCACTGGCGATCGCTTGACCTATGTGGCAAACGGCTCCACCGTCATTACGACAGTGGCTCACACATTTGCCAACGAGGCTGACGGGGCGGTTAGTGTGACCAGCGGCAGCAGCACGGGCGTCGTAGTGTATACCGGCCTGGAGCCGATCGCTGACAATCTTTCTGCCGCGAATCGCACCTTCACCTTCAACGGAGGGCAGGAGACGATCACACTTTCCGATGGCACCGCCTCGGATGGCAGGATGACGATCGATTCGACGGCATCCGAGAGCGTCGATTTTGTCATTCCCACCGCATCGCTCACAATCAACGCAGGCAGCGGAGATGATACGATTGAAATTGACAGCGTAGACGCGGACTATCATGCCGCGTTGACCATTAACGGCGATGCTGAGGACGACTCGGTCGGCATCAACACGGCTTTGACTCTTGGCAACGGGTCCGTCACCGGCCACCTGACGATCAATGCCGAAACCATCACGCTGAACGATGCCTCTGCGCCGTCGATCAATACGACGGGTGGGGATGCGGGCGGAAGTGTGGTTCTCAACGGCAATGTTGAACTGCTACAGAACGCAAGCATCTTGACTGACGACGTGACCGACGGCAGCGTCACGATCACGGGCATGGTTGATTCGACTAGCACAGGTCGAAGCTTGACAATCGACGCCGGGACGACTGGCGATGTGCGCGTCCAAGGTGCGGTTGGCAGCGGTCAACCGATCGCCTCGCTGACGATCGACGGGAACGATGTGCGATTCGATTCGACGTTGAACGTTGCCGGTGCCATCGACATTGATACGACTAATGGTGGAACGGTCGTATTTGGTGACGACGTGACGACTTCTGCCAGCGGTGCCGTGACGATCACGAACGCGGGCCTGTTGACGATCGCGCCGGCAGCACATTTCGCGCTCGACGGAGCCTTCTCACAAGATGGTACAGGCGACGTATCGCTGGGCGGAAACATCACGACGACCAATGACGACGTGACATTCGCAGAGGCGGTAACACTAACCAACGATTCGACGATCAATACCGGAACGGCTGGCGGGAGTATCACCTTCAGCAGCACGGTTACGGGCCCGAATACGCTGGGAGTTGTTGCGGGAACGGGTGCAGTTACGTTTGACGGCGACGTGACGCTGCAAGGACTGACGACGCTTAATCAAGCGTACTCGATCGCCTTTAACGAAGACACGAAGATCACTGATGCCGTAGCCTTCGCCAATACGAACGGCGTCACGTTCGGCAATGGCACCGACGACATACAGACATTTGTGGGCGGCGTGACAGCAATGAACGGCACGACCACGATTGAGGGAACGGTGCAAACGAACGGGACGACCATGAACATGGGAGCCGTGGCCTTGACCGGCGCGGCGACGCTCGCCACGAACAACAACGCGGCGATTGGCGGGACAATGCATGTCGGCGCGGTAACGGGCAGCGGCAACAACCTGATCCTCAATGGCGGCACGGGCGGCTCGGTGACGATTGCTTCCGTGACGACCACGGGCGAGTTTACGGTGACGGACAGCGGCAGCACAACGGTTTCCGGCGCGACGAATGCCGCCACGATCACGCTGACAGACACAACCGGCGCAATAGCGTTCCAAGGTGGCGTCTCAGCAACAACGCTGAACACAGCGGCCCAAGGGTATTCCGTCGTCTTTAACGCGGGTGGCACGATCACAGACGATGCCACCTTCGTCAATACCGGTGGCGTCACTTTTGGCGACGATGATGCCGATGCGATCACATTCAACGGGGGAGTGGACACGACGGCTGGGCCAACGACCGCGCGCGGCACGATCAACACCAGCGAAGATCAAATTGACATCGGTTCGCTGACACTCACTGGCAACCTGCTGATCGACACCGATACAGGAACGAATGGCGCGAACGTGAACCTTGGCGCAGTCCGCGGCAACGCGCACAATCTGACGATCGATGCCGGGACCGCCGGCGCTGTCGCAGTTGCTTCCGTAACCGGTGTCGGCGTGTTGTCCAACACGCAAAGCGATTCAACGTCATTCGCGGGCGACGTGCAGGCGACCACCATCAGCCTGACCGATTCTGATGGCGCGTTCACGTTCAACGGCAGTTTGACCACAGGGACGCTGAATACCGCCGGGCAAGGGTACCGCGTGATAATCAACAGTGGCGGCACAATCACGAACGCTGCCACCTTTGCCAACACCGGCGGCGTGACCTTTGGCAATTCTGATAGCGACATCCTGACTTTTGCTGGAGGAGTCACTTCGACGGCCAGCATCACGACCACTCAGGGCGCGATTCGCACGGAAGGCAACGCGTTGACGCTCGGCGCGGTCACACTCGGTGGTGGCACAACGATTTTGGAAACGGACTTGAACGCGCCGGCCGGCGCGGCCTTAATGACGGGCGTCGTCACTGGTGGCGGCTTCAGTCTGGTTGTGGATGCTGGCAATAGCGGTAACGCAACGCTCGATACGCTGAGCAACGTTGGCACGCTGACGATAGCGAACAGCGGGTCGACCACGGTCACCAACGCCAGCGAGGTGACGACGGTGACGGTGAATAACACCTCGAATGATGTCACCTTTAGCGGTGCGTTGACCGCAGACAGTTTGAATACGACCGCCAACAGTTATGGCGTCGTGCTGAATGGTGGCGGGACGGTGATTACGAACGATGTGACGTTCGCCAATACCGGCGGTGTCACTCTCGGCGATGACGACGCAGATATCTTCACGTTCAATGGCGGGCTGGATACTACAACCAGCCAACTTACGGCTCGTGGCACGGTCAACACCAGTGACGATCAAGCTGATATCGGAGCGCTGTCGCTGAGCGGCAACTTGATAATCGACACAGGAACCGGCGCCGGCAACTTGCGAATCGGATCTGTAGTCGGCAACGCCCACGACCTGCAATTAATCTCCGGCACTGGCACGACAACCGTCACGGGGAACGCTACCGGGCTGGGAACAATTTCACTCCAAGAGAACACAGCAAGTTCGACCGGAGCCGTCGCTATTGCAGGAGATCTAGCGGCAGCCACGCTGACGACGTTCGCGCAAGCGTACCAAGTCAGCCTGACAGGCGGTTCATCGACCATCACCAACGCAGCCACGTTCAGCAACACCGGCGGCGTTGTCTTGGGTGATCAAGATACCGACTTGTTTGTCTTCAACGGAGGAGTGACTTCGACGGCAAGTACAACAACGGCGCGCGGCACGGTTCGTACGAGTGCCGACAACGCCGTGTTTGGCGCGACGACGCTGACCGGCGATCTGCTGGTCGATACGGGCAGCGGCGCGGGCGCTGTCACATTTGGCACGACGGACGGAACTGCCGCAGGAGCCCAGACGCTTTCCATAGCGGCAGGGATGGGAGCTGTTACTCTGGGAGCCGTCGGAGCGACCACACCGCTCAAGAGCCTGCAATTGTTGAGTGCCAACACAGCGACCGTCACCGGCACGTCGTTCCTGATCGCCGACATTTCGCCTGATACGCCCGCCATCTCGAACAACAACCTGCTCGCAATCTCCTTTACCAATGTGACGGGTGCGGTAACGCTGAACGGCGGCAATACGACCGATTCACTGATCTATTACGGAACGAGCAATAACGATGGCACGTCGGCTGCACCGATTGCTTTAACCGGCAGTTCGCTGATAGCCAATAGCCAACTCTTCACGCTCAGCACATTTACCGGCAACGTGACGTTAAACACGGGAGACGGCGACGATACGGTCGCCGTTACGCCGTCTGCGAACATCACCGTCAGCGTCAACGCAGGCAATCCAACAGCGAGCGACAGCTTGATTGTCAACGGTACGACGAGCGGCGAGACCATCACCGTCGACTTGGCAGCACAGACGGTGACGGTCGGCGCGTTTCCGGCAGTCAGCTTTACCGGCATCGAGCACCTGAGCATCAACGGCGGCGGCACGGCGGCCGATACGATCAACGTGACGTCCTTCGGCACTCCAACGGGCTTGCTGACATTGACGATCAATGCCAACGGTGTCGCGACCGATGCCTTGACTGTGACTGGTGATGCGAATCCGAACACAATCACCGTCACGCCCACCTCCGCAACCACTGGCTCGATCTCCGTCACTGGCAGCGGTCCGACGATTTCGTTCAATGCGCTCGGCACGACGGCAACCGACGGTGTCCTGACGGTGGACGGGGGCGGTGGACAAGATTCGGTCAGCGTTGTCGGACGCGAGGCAACCGCCGACACATTCACGATCACCGGCGATTCCGTCGGCATCACAGGCTTGAAGACGGTTGCCGTGGCGGCTGAAGCGCTCGCAGCCCAGGGTCTGAGCGGCTCGGACATCTTCAACGTCACGCCGCACGCGAGCGTTCCTATCTTCATCGATGGTGGCGATCCAATCGGACAGCTACCGGGCGACACGTTGAACGTGACGACGACTGGAGCAATTACGCTCGACGGGCCAGAGAACGACGAAGGCAGCATCGTTGCCGGAACCAATCAGCCAGTGAGCTACGACCATATCGAGACGGTTACGATCTCCGGCAGCACCGGCGGCGCGACGATCAACGCGACGAACGGCCCCGATGCGATTACCGTCATTGCACGCGACAGTGGAACGCACGCGACGGCAGACGGCGTGCGCGATTTCACGGTCAGCGTTAATCAAGGCACAGAAGTGCTGTTCATTGACCAGCCGAGCCTGACGATCAATGCCTTGGCCGGAAGCGACGAGATCACGATCCGCACACCAGCACCCAATGGTGCCGTATGGGACGTCGATGTTACTGTGAATGGTGGAACGCCTTCGGGCACTGGCGACCGACTGATCGTCGAAACACCCGGCCAAGACACGGTCGTTTACACGCCCGGCGCGACGCCTGACAGCGGAACGCTGTTGATCGACGAAGCCACTATCGGCACCGACGATATTACCGATACTCATATTACGATCAACGAGATCGAATCGCTGTTGTACGATGGCGAAGCAGGCAACGACACGCTGAACGTCAACTTTAGCGGCATCGCGACTTATCGACCTGGTAGTGCCACCGATGCGGGATCGATCAGCGTCGACAGTTCGTTACCAATCGCCTTCCAAAACTTGGGAGCTACCGGCTCAATTACTACGACGAGCACCGGCACGACCGACACGTTGGCCGTCGAAGGAACAGCGCTGAACGATTCGTTCACCGTCACGAATACGACCGTCAAGCTGAACAGTCAGCTCACGCTCACGCACAACTTGACCGCGACGGAATCCTTGCGATTGATTGGTGGCGACCCGACGGGCGGATCCGATTCTGCTTCGATCACCGGCACCAGCGGCATGGACACGATCGACATCGCGTTGGCCTCGCACACAGTCAGCGGTGTTGGGCCAACTGCAACGCTCAGCGGCATCGAGCGGCTGACCATCGCCGATGGCGGTGGAGACGACATAATCAACGTCACAGAAGTTGGCGCGACGAGCGATTTCGTCTCCGTGACGATCAACGGCACGGACGGCAATGAAACGCTCACCGCAACCGGCACTTCCGGCAACGATACGATCAACGTCACACCAACCGCTTCTGGCACAGGCAGCTTCCGTGCGGCTGGCGGCAACCCGACTGTTAACTACAGTGGCATCAACAACACCGCTTTCACAGTTAACGGTGGTAGCGACGGCTTCGACGTGCTCGGCATTCTCGGCAACGAAGATGCGAACACGGTCAGTGACACAGCAAGCACCCTCACGATCAACGGCGGCACCGTGACGCTGGGGACGGATCTCGACCGGATCGACGTGTTCACGTTTGGCGGCAACGACACGATCATACTCGATCAACTGACCAGCACGCTGCCGAAAACGATCGACGGCGGCGCCGGCAACGACACGATCAACGTCAACGGCAGCGCCGGCAGCTTCTCCATCGTGGGTGGACTCGGCGACGACACGATCACCGGCAGCGCACTAGCCGACTTGATTCTAGGCGGCGCAGGCAACGATACGATCAACGGGCTGGGCGGTGCGGATACGATCGATGGCGGGACCGGTAACGATACAATTACCGGCGGTACGGGCGTCGACACCCTCTTCGGCGGTGACGGCTCCGACACTCTGAACTGGACCGAAGGTGACGGCGCGGATGTAGTTGTTGGCGACGACGGCGACGACATTCTCAATGTCACCCGCACGACCGGCGGCGCATTTACGATCACAGCAGTCGGCACACTCGTCGACGTCGATGCCGGCGCGACGCAGAGTGTATCCGGCATCGAGCAGATCAATCTCGTCGGCGTCAATGCGGCGGACGACACCGTTACGATCAACGACTTGACCGGCACCGGCGTGGCGCTCGTCAATGTCAATGTTGGCACGAATGGCACTGATGCCGTGACGGTCAACGGAACGAGCGGCAACGATTCGGTGACGGCGGTTCAGAACGGCGGCAACGTGGAGGTGACGGGACTGGCTGCCAAAGTTGTGGTTTCCAATGCGGAGGCGACAGATTCGGTCACCTTCAACGGACTGGGCGGCAACGACACGCTGACGACCGACGGCACAGCAGCCACCGTTACCGTGGCGACCGCGACGACTACGATCACCGGCGCCACGACGCCTAGCTTGATCTACGGATCGCTGGAGAATCTTTCGATCCTGGGCGGCCCGTCAACGAATAACCTGGCCGTCACCGGAGCCGCGAATTACACGCACACTCCCGGCGCGGCGGCGGATGCAGGAACGGTATTGGCCGAAACGCTGCCCATCTCGTACACGGGCATTGCAAGCGGCGAAACGGTTTCGCTGACCGGCGCCAGTGTGACGGCCAACGGCACGGCGGCGAATGATACCTTTGCGGTCTCGTCAACGAGCATCACGCTCACCGGGCGGGCCACGCTGAGTCTCGCGAGCGCTACTTCGGTGACGATTAATTCGCTGTCCGGCGACGACGCAGTGACCGTGACTCCGGCCTCCGGCGTCACGGTCAACGTGCATGGCGGTGATCCGAGCGCCAGCGACACGTTGACGTACACCGGCGCCGGCGAAGCCGTGACGGTCGATTTGGCAGCTCAAACGATCGACGAACCGAGCAGTGGCACCGTGAACTACACGGGTATTGAACACATTACCGTCAATAGCGCAGATCAAGCTCTGCAAGTCAATGCGACGAGCGGCGATGATGTGATCGACGTCACGCCAACGAGCGGTAACGCTGGCGTATTACGTGTCGCCGGAACGCCGACGCTCACGTACCAGAATGTGGCGGCCAACACGATCAGCGTGAATGGCTCGGGTGGCAACGATACGATTCGAGTGCTCGGAAATTCACTTAACAACGACTTCACGGTTAGCACCAGCAGCGTTCAAGTCTTGATTCAGGCTAGTCAGACGCAAACGATCAATATCGCAAACGCGGAAGCGATCGAAGCCGTCGGTGGCGTCGGAGATGACACGTTCAGCGTGACTCCCGGGGCGATTCCGATTCGAGTTACAGGTGGCGACCCGAGCGGAATTGTCGGCGATTCACTTAGCGTCACAGTGCCATCTGGAGCGGGCGAAACGACGTACCGGCCAGGCGCGGCGTCAGACGCCGGAAGTCTTAGATTCTCTGGTGCTGCCTTCGAACCAATTACGTTCGAGCAGATCGAGCAAATCAGCAAGATCGACGTATCGGCCACGAACGGCCAATTGTTTATCGAGGGGACAGATGGTCCCGATACAATCACCATTGTCGGCGATGACGCGGTAGCCGATTCCCTGACTTTCTCGATTAACGGCGGACCAGCGGTAACTGCGACTGGCGTAGCTCGACTTCACGTGCGGAGCTTCGCAGGTGACGATCGAATTGATGTCGAGCTGAATAAGCTCGTATTGACGACGTTCGCAATCGACGGTGGCCAGCCAGGCACGGGTGGCGACGATCGACTGATCGTGCGCGGCGACGCTGGCAGTGACAATGTTACCTGGACACCAAGCGCTCTGGACGGCGGAACGCTGTCGATACGGACCAACTTGATAACGGTGACGGCCATCGCAAACTTGATCTACGACGGCGAAGGGGACGATGAGACGATCACCGTAGCTGGCATCAGCACCTCGAATAGGGATGAGACGTTCACACACACCCCGGGAGCGGCTCGGGACGCAGGACACGTTGCCGTCAACAATGGCGCGGATGACCTCTTGGGCCTGACCTATATCGATCTTGGCTTCAATGGCGGTGTTGCGATCGACGGAAACGGTGGCAGCGATCGGCTGATCGCAGAAGGAACGACTTCGGCGGACACGTTTGGCGTGGCAAGCTCCGGCAATATCTCACTGGGAGATCGTGTCACGCTATCCAGTTCGGAAGTCGAAGCGTACACGCTGCGTGGCATGAGCGGTGACGACACGTTTAATATTACGGCAGTTGCCAACTTGCCGATTACTGTGGAAGGCGACGCTTCGGGTAACGACTCGCTCAACTTTACCGTCACCGGGGCGACGACTCTGGATGTGGCGAATTCTACCATCAATGACGGCGGTGCGGCGGGAACTAACGACGTGGTGTTTAGCGGCATCGAGACGCTGGCGATCAACGGAGCGAATGCGGTGACGAATGACCTGGACGTCACTAACTACGGAGCAACAACCAACCTGCAATCGATCACGATCGATGGCGGTGACAGCGATGCAACAGCCGACGACGATACCATCGATATCGCAGTTGTCGACGGCAACAACACACTCAACTACACGCCACTAACCCCTTCGACCGGTCAGATTACACGCGTTCAAGGCGGTCCGGTACTCAACATCGTCGGCCTCAATGGCGTACCCCCGATCGCCTCCTCGCAACTCACGATTACCGGTGGCGGTGGTGGAACCGACGAATTGGTGATTGTCGGTAGCAGCGGTGCCGATTCGATCACCATCGACAACGCGAACAGCAGTGTCACGCTGGAAGAAGGGGGCGTGACTCGCTTGCCGATCGCTTTCGCCAACGTCGAAGGCCTCGTCGTCGAAGGCAATAGCGGCAACGATGGATTGCTGATCTTCGAAGGCGTTGCGGCTAATCCAACACTCCTGGCCCTGCAAGACGGTATCACGTTCCACGGAGGAACGGGCGACGATACGCTCACGTTTGCGTATTTCGGTGCGGGTGCGCTCGATGGTGGCGAATACCATGTCGGTCCAACCGTCGACGCCGGCAAAGTCGTCCACGAGGCAAACAGCAAGACGCAAACCGTCTTCTTCACCGGACTGGAGCCGGTGATCGATCTCGTCGCCGGGCCATTGTCGATCTTTGCCACCGCTGGTGACAATACGATCAATTATGGACCAGCCGCGACGGCGACACGCGGATTGATCTCCATCGATAACTTCGAGACCATCGAATTCGCTAACAAAACCACGGTAGCGATTGATGCCGGCGCGGGAACAGACGCGATCAGTGTGGCAGCCACCACCGCTGGCTTCAGCGGTATTCTGACTGTCAACGGCGGTGATCCGACGGACGCGGATTCTTTGACCGTGACGGGCGCGGGCACGACACTCGGCATCAACGTGGGAACGTCGTCGATCACCGGAGCCGGACCAACGTCGATCAGTTACTCAGGTATCGCATCGATCTCGGCGATCGCTGGTGGTTCGTCGACCCTGGCAGCCAGCGGCGCTTCGTCCTACGTACTCACGCCTGGCGCAGCGGCTGACGAAGGAACGCTGACCGCAGGCAGCTTCCCCATCACTTACGACGGCTTTGACAGCACCGACACGATCAGCATCGACGGCAGCGGGACGCTCACGATCAACGGGACGACAAGTGGTGACGTTCTGAGCGTCGGCACGGCTGGCACGTCGCCCGATCGGGGCGATATCACCTTCACGGGCCGAGCGACGATCGATGCCGACAACATCGCAAACCTGATCCTCAACGGGCTAGGCGGCGACGATACCTTTACAGTCGCTGCGGGCCATGCCTACACGAACATCACGCTCAACGGCGGTGATCCGTCGGCTTCGGATGTGGCCAATCTCACCGCAGACGGCACTTTGACCACGACCACGCTGGGTATCGCCACACCAACGATCAGCGGCGGCGGATTAGGCACCGTTTCGCTGTCTGGCATCGAGATTGCGAACTTGACGAATAATGTTGTGAGCGCGGCCAATACGATCACCGTCAATGACGGCACCGCCGACGAAACGATTCATGTCCGTCCGACCGGAGCCAACACCGCTACGATCCAGGTGGACGGCTCGGTCCCTGTGTTGCACACCACGAACACCGGCGCGTTGACGATCGGCGCTGCCGGCGGTGGAGACGATACGCTGGCGGTGACTTACACCAGTCAGGCCGACGACGTGGCAGTCGACGCAGCGGCCGGAACGCTGACTCACACAACCCTCAAGACCATCGCCTTCACCACTGCCAACATCGAAGCGTTGCAAGTCTTTGGTGGTGCGGATAGCGATACCTTTACAGTAACTCCATCCTCGACGATCCCTGTTTTCATTGACGGCGGCGACCCCATCGGCAGCGGTGATTCGTTGGTCATCAACGCGGCTGCAAACACAGTCACCTTCATCGCAGGAGCTCAGAACGATGAAGGCTCGTTCGCGGTCGCCTCGAACGAAGCGGTTAGCTTCGATCGGATCGAGTCGATCAGCGTGGACGGTGACGGGACGAACGATCTGATCGTGAACGGCACGAATGCCGACAACGACATTACGCTGGTGGGCGTTGCCGGTAACGGTGGCAACAATGACTTTACGGTCAGCATCGACGGTGGGCCAGCGATTCTGTACACCGACTTCGACTCGGTGACGATCAACGGTCTGGCTGGCGACGATGATATCGATCTCGATATCAACTCGCTCGCTGCAACTGCGATTACCGTCGACGGCGGCGACCCGAGTAGCACAGGCGACGTCGTGACGATCACCGGCAACGCGGCGGGTGCCGATGCGACGAACTTCACGCCAAACAGCGTGGACGGCGGCGTCGTGACGATCGCCGGATTGGACGGCACGGGCGCCTCCAACTTCAATCGCATCACGCTTCAGAACTTGGAACGGTTGGTGTATGACGGCGAAAACGGCGATGAAGCGCTCACGATCACTGGTACAACCGGCTCGGATACGTTCACGCATACAGCGGCTTCGGCCAACGATGCGGGAACGGTTCAAGTCAACACATTATTGCCAATCGAATACGTTAGCTTGGGAACGGGCGCGAGTTCTGACGTGATCTTGGCCAGCGGTGGTGGTAGCGGTACTGACACAGCGATCGTCCGCGGCACCGACGCCGACGATTCGTTCACGGTAACAATCAACGGCGAAGTAATACTCAACGGTCGCGTTGAGATCAGCGCCGATGCGATGAACGCTCTCACGCTGCAAATGCTCTCAGGCAATGACTCGGCCAGCATTGCGACCAGCAGTAGCTTCGCCGGCGGGCTCCGCATCGAAGGCGGCGACAGCGATCCGGCGAGCGATCGTGTGACGGTAACCGGTACAACAGGTGACGATACGATCGCGGTGAACTTGCTGGCGCAGTCCGTAACGGGAATCGTCGGCGGGACGATTACGCTGGCGGGTGTTGAAGAGCTGACGGTCAACGGCAATGGCCAGACGACCAACGGCGACGACATCGACGTCTCGAACCTGGGCGTGTCCAGCGGCGTGACACGAGTGCAAGTCAACGGCAACAGCAGTACGAACGATGACTTGGACGTAATCGGTTCGGCAGCCGACGACACGATATTCTGGACGGCAATCGACAATGCGACCGGGACGTTCCACACTGCGACCGGCGACACGGTGCTGACTTACGGTTCGTTCACCGGCGTCGTGACCGCCCAAGGGGGCAGCAGCGGCTTCGACGTGCTGCATGTGCTGGGGAACGAGAACGCGAACAGCGTGACCAGCGGCGCGAGCACTGTTTCGGTCGACCAAGACGCTGGTGGCGCGTTAGCAGCCGGAACGATCGCTTTGGGCGCAGGACTCGACCGCCTCGACATCAGTACCGGCGGTGGCGCAGATGGCATCAACCTCACGAACCTGACGCTCGACCTCGCCAAGATCATCGACGGCGGCGATGGCAACGACACAATCAACGTCAGCGGCACGGCCAACATCTCGACGATCTTCGGCGGCCTTGGTGATGACACCATCACTGGCAGCGGCCAGACCGACACCATCTACGGCGGAGCTGGAAATGACACGATCAACGGTGGTGCTGGAGCGGACACGATCTACGGCGGGACGGGCAACGACACGATCACCGGTGGAACCGGAGTTGATCGCCTCTTCGGCGGGGACGACAGCGATACGTTTATCTGGAACAGCGGCGACGAAGCGGATGTGATTGAAGGCGAGTCGGGAATCGATGATCAGACGTATTTGGCATCCGCTGATCTTGCTGTTAGCGGCGACGGCGCGTCGCGACGATGCGAGCGATGGTTCCGCCATCCTGGACGTGGCAGGCGTCGAGCAGTTGGACATCACCGACGGCGGCGGCGGCGATCAGACCGTCACGATCAACAACCTCACCGGCACGGAAGTGACGCGAGTGAACGTCAATGTCGGAACCGGTGACGATACGGTCGTCGTGCATGGTACCGGCGTAACGACAATGTCTCGCTCGTTCAGAATACCGATGTCGAGATCTCTGGCCTGACTACCAAGGTGCATGTGATCGGCGGAAACGGGACGGATACCGTGACGTTCGACGGTGACCAGGAGACGATACGTTGAGGTCGTGACGAGCCTCGCAGCATCGGCTTCGCTGACGTTGGCGACTTCGGCGAGGACGATTAGCGACGTGGCCACGCCGATCGTTTCGTATACCGACTTGGAAAATTTGCTTACGTCGTTGATGGCGGTTTGACAACGAATCTGGCCGTCAGCGGCAGCACGGCTTACACGCACACGCCCGGTAGCGCAACCGACGAAGGAACGCTCACCGCCGACAGCCTGAACATCACTTACACGGGCATCGCCGCCGGCGAAGCAATCACGCTGACCGGGGCCGGAACCGATTCATTGACGGTCTTCGGAACCAACAGCAACGACGCCTTCACGACTGTGTCCAGCACTAGCGTGCAGCTCGCGGGTCGAGCTAACTTAAGCCTGACCGGCATCGAGACGATCACCGTCGAAGGCTTGGATGGCGATGATGCCTTTAGCGTCACGCCCGGTGCCTCGACGTTCCATATTCGCGGCGGTAATCCATCCGCCAGCGACACATTGACCTACACAGGCGCCGGCGGAGCGATAACGGTTGATCTGGATGCTCAGACGATCGACGAACCGAGCACCGCAGCAGTCAACTACTCTGGCATCGAGCACATCACGGTGGACGCCTCGGATCAGGCGCTGCAAGTCAACGCGACGGGCGGCGATGACGTGCTCGACGTCGTCGTGCTGGACAGCGACACAGGTACGGTACAAGCCAACGGCGCGGCTCCAGTGATCAGATATGTAGACATCGCGACCAACACGATCACGGTGGGTGGGGCGGGCGGCCAGGATACGATCCGCGTGATTGGCACGACGGCGGGCGAGACGTTTACGGTATCGGCCACGAGCGTGGCAGTGCAATCGCAGACGGTCCTCCTGGCCACGGTCGAAGCCTTGGCGGTCATCGGCCAGCAAGGTGCTGACATTTTCAACGTAACACCGGGCGCGATTCCAATCTTCATCGACGGCAATGATCCGAATGGCGCTACGCCCGGCGATACCGTCAACGTCTCGGCTAGCGCGGCTGTGACGTTCAACGCCGGTCCGCAGAATGACGAAGGTTCGTTCGTCGTGACGGGCTTCCAGCCAGTTAGTTTCGATCACATCGAATCGGTCAGCGTCACGGCTACTGTGGCTAGTCTAGGTGCCACGATCAACGGCACAAACGCCGATAACGACATCACGGTGATCGGCACCGGCGCAAATGACTTTACGGTCAGCATCGATGGCGGGCCGGCGGTTCAGTACACGGACTTCGGCAGCTTACTGGTGGATGGTCTCGCAGGCGATGACGATATCGATGTCGAACTAAACACGCTCAACCTCAGCGGCAACATCACGATCCGCGGCAATCAGCCGGGTAGCGGCGGTGCAGATACGTTGACGGTGCGCGGCGACGCGGGAGTGCAGGCGAATGCTTCCTGGACACCTGGTTCGATCGACGGTGGCACATTGCTGGCGGCAGCCGAATCGATCACCGTCCAATCGATCGAGAATTTGATCTACGACGGTGAAGGAGACAATGAAACGCTGACGGTTGTCGGCACGAGCGGTAATGATACGTTCACTCACACGCCCGGTGCGGCTCGCGATGCGGGTGCGATCAGTTTGCATGATGGGTCTGACACGCGATTGGGTATCAGCTACCTGAATTTGGGTACGGGCGCCGGTGGCGGCGTCGATATCGACGGCGTTGATGGCACCGACACGCTGATTGCCTTGGGCACGGGACTCGACGACAACTACACCCTGACGGTCAGCAGCTCGACGATTCAGTTGAATAATCAAATTCCGCTGACGCATGATCTCACGAGTGGCGACACGCTGCGACTTGCGGCGGGCGAACCTTCCAGCGGCAGCGACGCAGCAACGATCAACGCGACGACCGCCGCAGAAGTAATCGGCCTCGACGTGGCCACGTCTCTGGTGACGGGGCTCGCTGCCACGATCGATGTCACGGGCGTCGAGCATCTCGCGATCAACGGTGGCGGGACGGCTGACGATGACTTTGATGTCACTAACCTCGGTGCCGCTAGCGGTCTGGTCTCGGTGACGATTGCCAACGGTTTTGTGGGCGATACGCTCGACATCTCCGGCACGAGTGGCGTGAATGTGTTTGATGTGACACCGCTGAGCGCGACCAGTGGTACGGTGCAGAACAACGGCGTCGGGCCGGTGGTGACCTTCAACAATTTGGGAACGACCGCAATCGATGCTACGCTCCGTATCGTCGACGCGGGTAACGACACGGTCGTCGTTCATGGCACGACCGTCAACGACGACATTGATTACGATCCGATGGCGCGGACAGTCGACGTAACGACACACCAGCGCGTCACGCTTGGCTCGGCTATCGAAGCCTTGATCCTGGCCGGCGAACTGGGTGATGATACGATCACCGTAACTGGCGCGTCGGCGACCGCCCCCGCGTTGACCGTACGCGGCGGCGCTCCGACCGCGAGCGACAAGCTGGTGTTGGTCTCGACGGCGGCGAGTGCCACTTTCTCGCTGACACCGGGAACCAGCTTCGACAGCGGTTCGGTTGTCATGGACGCGATGACCGTCAAGTACGAAACCATCGAAGCGTTGACTCTGGATGCGGGAATCGGAGCCACGGCAGACAGCTTCACGATCGCCGGAACTTCAGGTGACGATACCATCACCGTGACGGCCATCGACGCTGATACCGTGAACGTGACGAGCAGTGTCTTTGTGCCCGTGACACTCGACCGAGCGACGCTCGAGGCGACACCCACGTTCAGCACGTTGACGGTCAACGCGGGCGACGGCGCAGACACGCTGTCGATCACACCGAGCGGCGCGACGAACTTTGCCTTCACGCTCAATGCGGGCGGGCCGAGCGGCCTTGATCAGTTGATCGTCAACGGCGATGCAAACGCGAATGCGTTCGTGTACACGCCTTCGGCCACGGTCGCTGCGGACGGCACGATTGCCGTCGATGATGAATCGATCAGCTTCACCGGAGTCGAAGACGTTTCGTTGGCTGGGTTGGGCGGCGCTGATACGGCGACATTCAATGCTCCAACGGGAACCAGCAACGACAACGTTCTCTTCACTCCCGCCGCGGGTGACGACGGCGCGATCCAGATCAATTCCAGCACACTGGTTCGCTTCTCCTCGATGGAAACACGCACGATCGACACCAGCGGCGGCACCGACACGCTAACGGTTCAAGGCTCGGATAACAACGATGCCATCATGGTCTCCGGCAGTGGAATGACAACGACTCTGTCCTTTAACGGTGAAGTGACAACCTTCACTCACAATGTGGCGGACGCTGACGTCCTGATCATCAACAGCGGCAGCGGTGCCGACACGATCACCGTCACTCCGACGGCTGGTGTTACGGTCAGCGTCAACGGCGGAGATCCGTCGGACGGCGACACGGTCGTGGTAAATGCCAGCGCCAATCCCGATGTGATTGCGATCAGTTCGACCAGCGTCGCGATCACGAGCCTGCCCGCAGTCGGCTTGACGGGCATCGAACGAATCGACGTGAACTCACTGGGCGGCGGCGATACGATCACGGTGAACGACATGACTGCGACCAACGTCTCGCTCGTGAACATCGATGTGGCGACGGGCGACACGGACAGCGTGACCATTCACGGCAGCAGCGGCGGCGACTCGGCGTCCATCGCCGACGACGGAACGGCAGTCGATGTGACAGGACTGGCGGCACGAGTTCGCGTATTGAATGCCCAAGCGGCCGATACGATCACCTTCGACGGTAACCAAGGCGACGACCGGCTAGAAGTCACGAACAACAACGCGACCCTGACCATCAACACGACGGCTGGCACAATCGCAGGCGTGAGTGCGGCCACGATTGGTTACGCCGATCTGGAAGCGATTCACGCCGTTCAAAGCGGCACTGCATTGACGACGTTGGCCATTAGCGGTTCACAGAACTACATTGCCAGTGCGTTTACGCCGACCGACGAAGGCGAGATCGTTGCCGATGCGACTACGGTGACCTACGACGGGGTGGGAACTGGCGAGACGATTGCATTGACCAGTTCGGGCACCGGCACTGTCACGCTGAACGCGACCAGCGGCAACGATACGCTGGGCGTCGCCGCCAACAACGACCTCACGTTTGCCGGACGAGCGACGATCGATACGTCGATGGTTACTAGTGTCGTGCTTAACGGTTTGGACGGTGACGACAGCTTTACCGTGGCTGGTGGACATGGATATACGACGATCACTCTGGCCGGTGGCGATCCGAGTCAGAGCGATATGGCTACTTTGAATAACACGGCAGGCGCGGTCGCCGTCAACGTCGGTGGCACGGCAGCCAGTGTCAGCAGCACGAGTCTCGGTACGGTCAATCTGCCGGGTATCGAACACGTTGCGGTTGACGCAGCCAGCGTGGCCGTGACGGTTGTGGGCGGCGCAGGTGACGAAGACGTCATCTACTCACCGTTGGCTGCGGCGGCTGGCACGATTACACGGACGGGGCTCAATACCGAGTTCTCACTCACGACGGTTGGTACGTTGACGGCCAGTCTTGGAGCTGGAGATGACACCTTGTCAGTCAACGGCACGACCTCCGGGCAACGAATCATTATCGTGGTCGGAGACGGTGTAACCACCAACGGCAGCGTCACGGTCGACTCGGACACCAATGCTGGTACCGCGAACGATCTGTTGCCGATCGCATTCAACACAACGGTCACTGGTGCGACAGTCGAAGCTCTTCGAGTGAACGGCCTTGAAGGCTCGGATGCGTTTGATGTCACACCGGGTTCGATTCCTGTCTTCATCGACGGACATGATCCAACCGCCACCGGCGATTCGCTCGTCCTCCGATCAGGTTCAGCCGCGGTCGCCTTCACCGCCGGACCTCAGAATGACGAAGGTTCCTTCCTGGTGACAGGCTTCCAGCCCGTCAGCTTCGACCGTATCGAGTCGATCAGCGTCGATGGTGATGGAACAGGTGGCGTGACGATCAACGGAACGAACGCCGACAACGATATTACACTCGTTGGGCTCGCTGCTGTCGGTGGCACGGCCGATGACTTCACAGTCAGCATCGATGGTGGTCCGGCGATTCAATACACCGACTTCGCCTCGGTGACGATCAACGGTTTAGCCGGCGATGATGATATCGACCTCGACATCAACACCTTGGCCGCGACCGCGATCACGGTTAACGGTGGCGATCCTTCTACCGACGCCGACACCGTGACCATCACCGGTGACACCGGAGCGGATGGAGCCAACTTCACCCCCAATGCGGTCGATGGCGGCAGCTTTGCGACGACCGGTCTAGCGACGGCGATTGATTTGAATGGTATCGAGCGGTTGATCTATGACGGCGAGAACGACAACGAAGCGTTAACGATCACTGGTACCAACGGCGCGGATGCGTTCAACCATGTAGCCGGTTCAGCAAACGACGCGGGGACGGTTCAGATCAACAACTTGCTGGCGATCGAGTATGTCAGCCTTGGTACCGGCGCGGCTGCGGATGTAATTCTGGCGAGCGGTGGAGGCACGGACACGGCAACACTTAGTGGCACCAGCGGCGACGACACCTTCGCGGTGGATGGCAGCGGCGACGTCGTCATCAACACTCGAGTCGAAATCAGCGCGGGGGCGATGAACGCTCTCACGCTGAAGATGCTGAGCGGGAACGATTCGGCGACGATCGCGGCCAGCGGCTTGTTCGCGGGTGGGCTCCGCATCGAAGGTGGCACGAGCGATCCGACGAGCGACGCGGTGACGGTGACGGGTAGCCTGGGAGTGAATACGGTTCTCGATCTGGCGGCCGGTACGGTCACCGGGATCGTGGGCGGCACGATCACGCTGACGGGCGTGGAAGATCTGACGATTAATGCAGACAGTGGTACCGACACAATTAATATCAATGCCGTGGGTGCGGCAAGCAGCTTGTCTCGCGTCGTGGTCGTTGGCAGCGGCGACGAGATCTTGAACGCCACCGGAACCGTTGGCAACGACTTGGTTCAAGTCACGCCGACGGCCAGTGGCACGGGCACGTTTACTTCGTCGGGAGTGTTGGTGACTTACGGTGGACTGACCGACTCGGCCTTCACGGTGAACGGTGGCAGCGGTGGGTACGACGTGCTGGAGATACGGGGGGACGAGAACTCCAACACGGTGACCGACTCGGCGACCGCGATCACCATCAACGGTGGCAGCGTTACGATCGGTGCGAACCTGGATCGAATCGACGTGTTGACGTCGGGCGGCATGGACACGATCACGTTGAATGAACTGACGAGTACGTTACCGAAGATTGTCGACGCGGGTGCGGGGAACGACACGGTCAACGTCAGCGGCAGTGCTGGGACCTTCACGATCTTCGGTGGTCAGGGGAATGATACGTTAACCGGCAGTGCGCAAGCCGATGTGATTGACGGTGGCAGCGGTAACGATACGATCACAGGTGGGCTGGGCGTCGATGCACTTTTCGGAGGCGAGGATAGCGATACGTTTGTCTGGACCAGCGGCGACGGAGCGGACGCGATCGAAGGAGGGTCCGGTATTGATCGGATCACTTACTCCGCGACGACGAGCGTCACGATCAGTGCCGATGGTGCGAGAATCGATGTGAGCGATGGGGTATCGACTCTGGACGTAGCGGGCGTTGAACAGCTTGGCGTCACTGGCGGGGCAGGTAGTCAAACAGTGACGGTTAATAACCTAGCCGGTACTGAAGTAACTCGCGTCAACATCAATGTCGCGACCGGCGATGACACGGTGGTCGTGCACGGAACTCCCGGCAACGACAGCGTCTCGCTGGTGCAAAACACCGATGTCGAGATCTCTGGTCTGACGGCCAAAGTGCATGTAATCGGCGGCAATGCGACGGATACCGTTACCTTTGATGGTGACCAGGGAGACGATTTACTTGTCGTGACGAGCCTTGCGGCTTCCGCTTCGTTAACCGTGGCAACGGCCACCAGCCGGATCAGCGATGTAGCTACGCCGATTATTACATACGTTGACCTCGAAAACGTACAAGTCGTCGATGGTGGTGCGTTAGCGACATTGAGCGTGACGGGCGCGACGGCTTATCAACACACTCCTGGCAGCAACACCGATCAAGGCACGGTGACCGCAGACAGCTTGAACATCAGCTATACAGGGATTGCTTCGGGAGAAACAATCTCGCTGAGTGGTGCCGGTGGTGCGGATACGTTCACTGCTTTCGGCACGGCAGGCAACGACAACTTCAGTACCGTGTCGAGTGCGAGTGTGTTGCTGAGCGGGCGAGCACACTTGAGTCTCACCGGCATCGAAACGATCACGGTCGACGGCTTGGATGGCGATGACACGTTCGCCGTGACTCCCGACGCGGGCGTGACGTTCAATATCCACGGCAACAATCCCTCCGCCAGCGATTCGTTGACCATCGCTGGCACGACGGGCGACGATACGATTGGCATTAATCTCGCCACGCAGCAAGTAACGGTGAATTCCTTAGGTGCGGTGAACTACACGGGGATCGAACACTTGACGCTCAATGGCAACGGCCAATCGGGCGGGACGGGTGATGACTTCGATGTGAACCAACTGGGCGCAGCCAGCGGACTGCTCACTTTAACTTTGAACGGCAACAGCAACGCAACCGCAGGCGAAACGCTCGACATCAATCTCGCTGATGGTACGAATGTGGTCGATGTAACACCGCTGACGGCGGCCAGTGGCACCGTTCAAGTAAACGGGGCCGGACCGGTAGTCAACTTCACAGGTCTGGGTACAACGGCCACAGACGCGACGCTGATCATCACCGGCGGAGCGAATAATGACACGCTGCGTGTTCATGGTGCCAGCGCCTCAGAACTGATCACGGTTACCACGACGACGATCGCCATCGGCAGTTCGCAAGTCGTCACCTATGCGGCGGCGAACGTCGAAGCTTTGTCCGTCTTGGGCCACGAAGGTGCCGATACGTTCACGGTTACGCCGAACAGCATTCCGGTCTTCATCGATGGCGGTGATCCGATCGGCGGCTCACCAGGCGATTCGTTAGTGCTGGTCGCTTCCGGTGCAGTCACGGTGAATAGTGGTCCCGAAAATGACGAGGGAAGCCTTGTCGATGGCAGTAATGCGCCAGTCAGCTTCGATCGCGTCGAGTCTCTGTCGGTCACCGGCGCGACGAGCGCGATCATCACGGGCACGAATGGCCCGGATACGATCTCCATCATCGCTCGTGATGTGGCAACCCATGCTGGCACGGACGGCGTGCAGGACTTCACAGTGTCGGTGAATACGGGACCGGAGGTATTGTTCATCGATACTCCGATGGTGACGGCGAACGCCTTGTCGGGAAGCGATGAGATTCTCGTGCGTGCTCCTGCGCCGACGCCACTCAATGCCGAATGGAATGTCAATGTAACGATCAACGGTGGCGAACCTTCAACGGATGCTGATCGCTTAGTGATCGAGACACCTGGTCAAGATGCGGTGATCTACACGCCGGGCGCGACGGCTGATAGCGGCATGCTCGTGATCGATGAAGCGACGGATGACAGCACGATTACGATCAATGGCATTGAGCAGTTGCGATACGATGGCGAAAGCGGCAACGACACGTTGACCATCGTCGCCACGAGCGCCGCCGATACGATTGTATACTCGGCGGGCAGTGCGGTAGACGAAGGGTCGTTCCGAGTCAACAATCTGTTGGCGATTCAATTCGAGCAACTGGGAGCGACCGGCGCGATCGTCGTGGATGGCAGCGGAGACAATGATACGCTTGTCGTGGCTGGAACGAACGGCAACGACAACTTCACCGTAGGGAACAATGGCACACGCAACACCTTGGACATTACAACCGGCGCGTTGAACCGACTGAGTGTCCAGCAGACCAACGTCGAAGGACTGCGCCTGGACGGCTTGAACGGCGATGACTCGTTCACCGTGAACAGCAATGTAACGGCCTACTCGCTCGGCATTCGCATCGACGGCGGCAATCCATCTGCATCGGACAGCGTTACGCTAAACGGGACCGGGACTGCCGACACAATCGTAGTGGCCTTGGCGACAACGGGAGACATCGTCACCGGAGCGGTCGGCGGCACGGTGACGTTAACCGGGGTCGAGCGGCTGACGGTCGATGCCGGCGCGGATGACGATACCTTGGCCGTGACGAACTTCGGCGCGTCCTCCGCTTTGACCGACGTTACGATCAACTCCGGCGGCAACGCCAGCGATGTGTTCACGGTAACTGGTTCCTCGGCTGCCAATACGATCGACGTGACGCCGATATCGGCCACCAGCGTGCAAGCTACGGCAGGCGTCGGACCTGTTGTGACGGTCAATCTGGCGGCGGCTACGACTAGCACGTTCACCGTCAATGGTGGTGCAGGTGATGATGTGGTCGTCGTGCATGGCACGTCGACTGACGACACGATTCTGGTGAATCGAACAGCACAACAAGTAACGGTCACCGATAGCACAGCCAACACCTACAAGCGGATTGATCTGACCGAGACCGCACCCGATGCCTTGACGGTCGCGGGCGGCTTGGGTGACGACACGATCACGGTTACCGGCACGGGTGGCCCTGCACTGACCATCGATGGCCAAGCACCTTCCGCTAGTGACACGCTCGTGATGTTGTCGACAGCAATGGGTGCCGCGTTTAATCTGACGCCCGGTACGACCAACGACAGCGGCAGCGTGAATATGGACGGTTCGGTGACCCAGTTCATTGGCATCGAAGCGGTGACGCTCGACGCGGGGAGCGGTGCCAACGCTGACAGCGTGACGATCGCGGGAACCAGTGGTGATGATGCGATCACGGTCAGGGCGATCAGTGCGAGTTCTGCCAGCGTGGCAGTCAACTCACGTGGTCTGGTTACGATCCAGAACGTGACGGACGCCAGCCGCTTGACGGTCAATGCCGAAGACGGCAGCGACACGCTGCGAGCAGCGGTGAGCGGCGCGGACAATTTTGATTTCACCTTGAACGCTGGTGGGCCTGCTGGAACGGATCAATTGATCGTTGAAGGGACAACAGGGGTCGACGCGTTCATCTACTCACCCCATGCGACCATCGCTGCGGACGGAGTGGTCGACATCAACGGAGAACAAATCACCTTCACCGGAAGCGAAGCCGTTCTGTTGGCAGGTCTTGGCGACGCGGACACGCTCACGGCGAATGTTGCAGATGCGGGCACCGTCGATGACCAATTGTCGTGGACGCCCAACGGTGACGATGGCCGCTTCCAACTGAACAGCAGTACGCCGATTGACTACACGAGCCTCGAAACGCGAACCTTCTCGCTGGGCCAAAGTGTTGTCGGCGATGCCATCACGGTTACGGGTACCGCTAACAACGATGTGGCCACGATCGTCGCTGGCTCCGGGACAACCGGTGTGACGTTGAATGGCGAGTTGGCGACGTTCAATTTCGATGCCGATAATGCGGACACATTAACGATCAATCTCGGAGCGGGAAGCGACGCGACGACCGTGACGCCTTCTGCCGACATGGCCATCACGGTGCATGGTGGTGATGCGGGCGACGATACCTTGACAATCGTGTCAGGCGCGACCGCCACGACGGTGACGGAAACGTCCGCAACGGTGAGTGGCACCGAAGCGACAAACTTTACGGGTGTCGAGACCGTCGTCGTAAACGGCACAGGCACGTTGACGCTACAAGGATCCGCCTCGGACGACACCGTGGTGATCAGTCCAACAACTCTTACCGGTCGGATCAACGCAGGTCCGGTTGTCAGTTTCCCGAGCGTGACCACGCTCACCGTCGACGGACAAGCCTCGTCAAACGACTTGGTGCGAATCGATGGTTCCGCGTCGAACGATACGATCGGCGTCGACCGCACCACGCGTGCAGTGACCCTCGCAAGTCTGACCGTCACACTTGCCGCAGCCAGCGAACATCTCTTGGTAGCTGCAGGAGCCGGTGACGACACGATCACTATCACAGGCACGGGCGGCCCGACTTCGCTGAGCGTTGATGCCGGCAGCCATATCACAGGCGATACGCTGACCGTAACCAATTCCACAGCCGGAACGACGACCGTCGCGCCCGGTGCGACCGCCGACGCTGGCACGATCAGCACTCCGGACGCACCTGCCAATACGAACTTCTTCGGAGTCGAAGCCATTACGTTGACCGCCTTAGCGGCTTCCGACGTACTCGTCGTGCAAGGAACAAACGGGCCCGACGCGATCACCTACGGAGCGAATCAAGTTCGTGTGAATGATCGTGCGATTGTGACGCTGGCCACCTTCGGCAACCTAACGCTACAAGGTTTGGCGGGCGACGATCGCTTTACCGTTACGCCCTCGAACGGCTTGGCGATCACCGTCTCGGGCGGCGATCCGGCAGCGAGTGACGAGTTGCTGGTGCAGGGAACGACCAGCGGTGAAACGATCGCGGTGGATTACACGGCAGGCGGCACCAACGGTACGATCACCGTCGGCTCACTTGGTGCCGTGACCTTTGATGGCACGGTGGAAACGTTGACCATCGACGGCCAGGGCGGCGGCGACACGTTGACCGTCGAGGATGACGGCGCTGGTTCGGTGGCTGATTTGTTCACGATCACGCCGGGCGCGACCGCCGACAGCGGCAACTTGCAAGTCAATCTACGTCAGCCGCTACGCTTCGAGAATCTCGGTACTACGGGCGGAATTACTCTGAATGGCGGTACTGGCGGTACCGACTCGATCGTCTATCAAGGCACGTCGATTGACGATGCGTTCACCGTGCAAATGACGGGCGTTATCGATTTGGTCAGCGATGGCAAGGATTACCTCGATGTTACGCCCACGAGTATCGAGCGGCTGACGCTGAACGGCCTGGCAGGTCACGATACGTTCACCGTCCACGGAGGGGCAACCTACAGCAGCGGTATCACGATCAGCGGCGGCACGTCGGATGACCTGGTCACGCTGAACGGCACGACCGTCGACGATGTGATTGCTGTTTCATTGGCTTCGACGGGCGATACGGTGACGGGTGTCGTGAGCGGAACGATTACACTCGTCGATGTCGCCGGCTTGACGATCAACGGCAACGGCAACACGGCTGATGATGCTTTCACCGTCACGAACCTCGGCACAGCGGGCAGCAGCCTGCAGTCGGTCACGATCAACGCCAATGCTGATGCCACCGAGACGCTCACCATCACCGGCACCAGTGGCCAGGATACGATTCAAGTCACACCACTCACTTCACAGTCGGGCCAAGTCCAAGCAAACAGTGTTGGACCAATCGTCTCGTTTGCAAGCTTCGGCACGTCGGGAGATGCAACGGACGCGACGCTCACGATCAATGGTGGTGGCGACAGCGATACGCTGATTGTTCACGGTTCGTCGAGCGGCGAGACGATCGTCATCGACGGTCTCAATTCTCGAGTGGACGTGGCAGCCGCACGGCGCGTCACATATACGGCAGTAGAAGCCGTGCAAGCCCACGGTCACGAAGGCAACGACACGTTCACCGTGACAGCCGGTTCGGTTCCGATCTTCGTAGACGGCGGCGATCCGATTGCTAATGGCGATACGTTGACGCTGACGGGTAACATCGGTGCTGCGATGTTCATGGCTGGTCCTGAGAACGACGAAGGCTCGTTCGTGCTGGATGCGAACGCACCGGTATCGTTCGATCATATCGAGTCGATCAACGTGACGGACACGGACAACAACATGGACGTAACGGTGATGGGCACGGGCGCGGATGACGACATCACGGCGGTGGGCCAAGGCACGAACATCGTGGATGTGCAAGTCAACGCAGGCGCAATCGTGCGTTACACGGGCCTCGACACGTTGAACCTGCAGGGCAAAGCCGGCGATGATGACTTCGATATCGATGTGAATGGCATGACCACGGTTGCCATCACGATCGATGGTGGTGATCCGAGTACCAATGGCGATACCGTGACGGTGACGGGAACGGTTGGCGTCGATACTCCAAACTTCACACCGGATGCGGTGGATAGCGGTTCGCTGGCGATCGGTGGTCTGACGACGCCGATTAATCTGGATAACGTGGAACGCTTGATCGTCGACGGCGAGAATCAAGGCGAAACCTTGACGGTCACATCCGCCACGGGCGCTGTTCGCACGATCACGCATCGGGAAGCGACTGCGGTGGACGGCGGCAGTGTGCAAGTGGGCAATTGGCTGACGGTCGAGTACGTCAGTCTTGGCGCGACCGGCTCGGTAACACTACTGGACGCGGATGCCGACCCGGGTGATGATCGCTTGGTGTACGTCGGTACGAGTGGCGACGATGTATTCGATGTCAGCGGGACTGGCATCGTGCAACGCACGGGCCATGTCTCGGTCAACGCAGCCGACCTGGGCGCTCTGACGTTACAACTTCTGAGTGGCAACGACACGGTGTCGATTGGGGCTAGTGGCCTGTTCGCGGGCGGACTTCGCATCGAAGGCGGTGACAGTGATACGACCAGTGATTCGGTCACGGCAACGGGAACCATAGGCGTCGATACGATTGGCGTGAACTTGTCGACGGGTGAGGTGACGGGGATCGTGGGTGGCACGATCACGCTGGACGGAGTGGAAGGCTTGACGATCAATGGTGGTGGTGGAGCGGGTGTCGATGCGATTAGTGTGAGCGAAGTTGGCGCGGCGAGTGAACTGAACACGGTCACTCTGTCGGTCACCAATGCGAGTACGCTTGTGGCGACTGGCACGACGGGCGACGAGACGCTTCAAGTCACGCCGACCGCGGCGGGCACTGGCAGCTTCCGCGCGGCAGGAGTTGGCCCGACCATCGGTTATAGCGGCTTCGGCGGTACGTTCACGGTCAATGGCGGCAGCACGACCGGCTTCGATGTGCTGGAGATTCTGGGTACGGAAGATATCGATGTGGTCACGACGACGATGAACGACGTGACGAGCAACGGCGGCATCGTGACCTTCGGGAGCGATCTGAATCGACTCGATATCACGACGTTGGGCGGTGCCGACGATATCGACTTGGGTGCTCATACACTGAATACAATCGTGGACGCAGGTGCAGGCAACGATGATGTGAACGGAGTTGGTGCGACGTCTGCCACGTTAACCCTCCTGGGCGGCGCGGGTGACGATACGCTGGTTGGCGGTAGCCTGGTCGATCGTATCGAAGGCGGCACGGGTAACGATACGATCACGGGTGGTCTGGGTAGTGACGTGCTGTTGGGCGGTGACGACAACGATACGTTCCTCTGGGCCAGTGGTGATGGTAGCGATACGGTGGAAGGTGGTACGGGGGCGGACTTGTTGCAAGCGACGTTTACTGGTGGCGTGGACACGGTGACGCTGACGGCCAACGGCTTGCGAGCGGACATTGCTGACAGTACCGCCACGATCAGCACGGCCTCGGTCAGTCGGATCGACTTGAACACACTGGATGCCGCCGACACGGTGACGGTCGGTAACTTGACGGGGACGAGTGTAACGCAAGTGAATGTCGCGGCAGGTGCCGATGGCGACACGGTGGAAGTGCAAGGCACGTCGAACAACGATGCGGTGAGTATCGAAGAAGCGTCCGACACGGTGACGGTGACGGGCTTGTCGGCGGTGGTCAACATCACGGGTATCGCTGCCACAGAGACCGTCCGCTTCGTAGGTGGCTTGGGCGAAGACACGCTGACTTCGAGTGGTACCGCACCGAGCGTAGATGTCACAGCGGGCCGGATCACGGGCGTGCTGACGGGTAACTTGGACTTCACAAGCACGGAAGGCTTGCTGTTGCACGCGGGCACGGGCCTGTCGGTGACGGAAGCTTCGGCTTACGTGCATACGCCCGGCAGCATAACGGACGAAGGCACGTTGGAAGCGAACAGCTTGGAAATTCGCTACACGGGTGTTGGCTCGGGCGAAACGATCAACTTGACGGGTAACTCGGCGAGCGACACGCTGACATCTTTCGGTACTGCCAGTGACGACCTGTTGACGGTTTCTTCGACGAGCGTTGCATTGACCGGACGGGCGACGTTGGCTCTAACAAGCCTCGAGACCATCACGCTCGAATCCCTTGACGGCGACGATTCCTTCGCGGTCACGCCTGGCACGGCGGTGTTTAACATCCACGGTGGTGATCCGAGCAGCGGCAGCGATTCGTTGACGGTGAACGGCACGGCTGGCGACGACACGATCGGCGTGAATCTCGCCACGCAGCAAGTGACAGTGAATTCCTTAGGTGCGGTGAACTACACGGGTGTGGAACACTTGACGCTGCCCGGCGGTGGTACTGCGACGGGCGACAGCTTGACGGTCACGAACTTGGGAGCGGTGAGTGGTCTGGAGACGTTGGACCTGGGTGCGAATGGCGTCGCAGGTGAAAGCATCACGATCACGGCCGCCAATCAAGTGAACACGATCGACGTGACTCCGACTTCGATGACCGCCGGCACGGTGCAAGTCAACGGTGTTGGTCCGTTGGTGAGCTTCACCGGACTGGGCACGAGTGCGATCGACTCGTTGTTGACGATCAATGGTGGTACGAGCAATGATACGCTGCGAGTCCATGGCAGCAGCGCGGGGGAAACGATTGTCGCGAACGGCGCGATGGTTGATGTTGGCACTTCGCAGCGAGTGACGTACGCCACGGTCGAGGCTCTGGAAGTCTTGGGTGGTGCAGGCAACGACACGTTCGTGGTGACCGCAGCAGGTCTGCCGATCTTCGTGGACGGCGGCGATCCGATCGCCAATGGCGATACGTTGACGCTGACGGGTAACATCGGTGCTGCGATGTTCATGGCTGGTCCTGAGAACGACGAAGGCTCGTTCGTGCTGGATGCGAACGCACCGGTATCGTTCGATCATATCGAGTCGATCAACGTGACGGACACGGACAACAACATGGACGTAACGGTGATGGGCACGGGCGCGGATGACGACATCACGGCGGTGGGCCAAGGTGCTCAGGTCGTAGATGTGCAAGTCAACGCAGGCGCAATCGTGCGTTACACGGGCCTCGACACGTTGTTGCTGCAAGGCAAGAACGGCGATGATGACTTCGATATCGATGTGAATGGCCTGACCACGGTTGCCATTACGATCGATGGTGGTGATCCGAGTACCAATGGCGATACCGTGACGGTGACGGGAACGGTTGGCGTCGATACTCCAAACTTCACACCGGATGCGGTGGATAGCGGTTCGCTGGCGATCGGTGGTCTGACGACGCCGATTAATCTGGATAACGTGGAACGCTTGATCGTCGATGGTGAGAGTCAAGGCGAGACCTTGACGGTTACATCTTCGACAGGCGTTCGCACAATCACGCATACGCCCGCTGCGGTCGTGGATGCAGGTACAGTGCAAGTCGGCAACTGGCTGACGGTCGAATATGTGAGCTTGGGAACTGGCGGTTCGATCGACCTTGAAGATGCTGACACGACCAGCGATGACACGCTTATCTATCTGGGAACCAGTGGTCACGACGGCTTTACTGTTTCTAGTGCCGGCGTGGTCCAACTTGCAGGCCATATCAACGTCGATGGCTCGGATATGGGTGCCATTACGATCCGCGGCTTGACGGGCGACGATACGTTTAATCTCACGGCGGTCGCCGATATTCCGGTGACGGTGGAAGGCGATGCCAGCGGCAACGATGTGCTGACGTTTAACAGCACAGGAGCCACAATCGTCGATCTGGGCAACTCGACGATCGACGATGCGGGTGCCAACGGTACGAGCGATGTCACCTATAGCGGCATCGAGACAATCAGAGTGGCAGGTGGCACACAAGCCGTGACCGTCGAAGGCACTAGCGTCGACGAGACCATGACCGTCACGCCGGTCGCGGGATCTCGAGTGTTCGTTGCCAGCGATCAGGCGGTGGCCTTGGTCGATGTGACGACGAGCGGTACGTTCACGGTCGATCCGCTAGGCGGCCAAGACACCGTGCGGGTGCTGACAACGGCAGGCAACGACACTCTGGATGTGACGAACACGACCGTCGATCTGACGACCCCGAACTGGATCAGCGTGACTTACACGACGGCCAATACGGAACAACTGACGATTGAGACCGGCACGGGCAACGATACGATCCGTGTAGCGGCAGGCGTAACGACGCCGCTGTTCATCGATGCGGGCGGACCAACCGATGGCGATACAATTCATCTGACGGCCGCTACCGGAGCAACGATCACGCAAGGCGCGACCAGCACCAGCGGTGTGATCGACGGCTTCAGCGATGGCTCGGCGGATGTGAGTTACGCGAATGTGGAAGCGATCCAAGTGGTGTCGAGTGCTGCTGCCAGCACGCTGGTGGTGCGTGGTACGGACGACAACGACACGCTGGCCATCGGTCCGACAGGGACGGCCAATGAAGCGCGGGTGTGGATCAACGACGGCCCCGTGATCACGGCCAACGCGGGCGGTACGAACAACAACTTCGCGACGGTGACCTTGCAAGGACGCTTCGGAGACGACACGTTCAGCATCACGCCAATCGCCGACGTGACCGTGACGGCGCAAGGCGACGATCCGGCTTCCGCCGACTCGGCAACGGTACACTTGCGAGGGAACTCGACCTACTCGCCGCTGACCTCGGAGAGTGCGGACGTGACGTCTTCGTTCGGCACCGTGCAACTGCGGAGCGTGTCGAATGTGACGTTGGACGGCAGCGACGGCGACCGCACGTTGACGGTGGCAACTCCGGTGGGAACGAGCCTCACCACGACGCTGACTCCTGGTGCCAGCGACGACAGTGGTGAACTGCAAGTCGGCTCGCTGTTGGCGATGAACTTCGCCAATCTTGGCGTGAACGGCGCGATCACATTGAGTGATCCCGATGCGATCGCCGATGACAATTTCGTCTATCAGGGGACCAGTGCCAACGATACGTTTACCGTTACCGGTGGCGCGGTCTTGAATCTTGGGTCGCGAATTCCGGTCAATGCCAGCGGCGCCATCGACCTGTTGACGCTAAATGGCGGCGACGGGGACGACAGCTTCACGATCACTGCCGGACACGGCATCGCGGCGATCGACGTCGCAGGTGGCAACGTGTCGGCAGCCGATCGCGTGACGTTAAACGGCGATGCGGGTGGGACAAACGCCGAAGTGAACCTTGGAACGGCAACACCCAGCGTGAGCGGAGCCGGCTTGGGGACGATTAATCTGACTGGAATGGAACTCGCCACCGTGAATAACGGAGTCGGTGCGATCGACATCAACGGCACGGCTGGTGACGACCGCTTTGTCGTGTCGCAAACCGGAGCAAACACGGCAGAGGTGCAAGTCAACGGCCTGTCGCCGCTGGTGACGACGAACAACAGCACAGCCCTCACGATCGATGTTGGCGCGGCGAGCGGTAATGATCTGGTGACGATCAACGGCACGGCGGGTAATGATGTCTTTACGACGGTGAGCGACAGTTCGGTTGTCCTGACCGGTCGCAAGACATTAACGCTCGCCAATCTCGGAGCGAATGACGCGTTGCACGTCAACGGTCTGGCTGGTGGCGACACCTTTACGGTGACGACCTCGGCCAATGTTCCGATCACGATCGACGGCGGTGATCCGATCAGCACCCTTGGCGATACGATCATTGTGAACGCAACGACGAGTGCGGTCTTCATGGCCGGCCCCGAGAACGATGAAGGCTCGCTCGTGATTGACGGCAACCAGCCACTATCGTTCGACCACATCGAGAAGGTGAACGTCACGGACACGACCGGAGCAGGCATGGATGTGACGGTGATGGGCACTGGTGCGGACGACGACATCACCGCGGTCGGGACCGCCGCCCAGACGGTCGACGTGCAAGTCAACAATGGCTTAATTGTCACCTACACAGGTCTCGACACGTTGCTGCTGCAAGGCAAGAACGGCGACGATGATTTTGATATCGATGTCAACACGCTGACTGCCGTAGCGATTACCGTCGATGGTGGCCTTCCTTCGAGCAACGTTGATACGGTCACGGTGACCGGCACCAGCGGCATCGATACACCGATCTTCACGCCAGATGCTGCTGATAGTGGCAGCTTGGCGATCGGTGGTTTGACCGGTGCCAGTGCCATCAGTTTGACCAGTATCGAGCGATTGATCGTGGACGGCGAGAACCAAGGCGAGACGTTGACCGTCAATGGACAGACCGATGCCGATATCATCACTCACACACCGGGCACCGCGATCGATGCAGGACGCATTCAAGTCGACAACTTACTCGCCGTCGAATACGTCAGCCTCGGAGCGACCGGTGCCGTGACGATCGATGGCCGTGGCGGTGACGACACGTTGACGGCGACAGGTACCTCGTCGAACGATCAGTTCACGCTGAGCGACAACGCAACAGCGTCGCTCGACGCCGATTTGGATCTCGTCTCGACCTTTGGCGCGCACGTCGATATCAATATCGACGGCATCGAACGGTTGGTCTTGGAAGGCTTCGACGGCGACGATCAATTCACCGTCGATCTGCGTGGTGCAACCGATCCTTCCGTCAACGGTTTGTCCGGGCTGTTCGCGAATGGCTTGGAGATCCGTGGCGGCAACCCCTCGGCCTCCGACTCGCTGACGGTCGCCGGAACCGATGGCGTGGACACGATCGCTCTCGATGTCGCAACTCAATCGCTGATGGGCCTCGTCAGTGGAGCGGTTACGCTCAGCAGCGTCGAACAACTGACTGTCAATGCTGGTGCCGAGAACGATGTGCTGAGCGCATCGAATCTGGGTGCGGCCAGCGGCTTAAACAGTGTCACGTTCAACGCGGGCGGTCAGATGTCGGATGTGTTCTCGCTGACTGGGACCAGCGGCCAGGATACGATCGAAGTCACTCCGATCAGCGCGACCCAGGTCGTTGCGACTGCCAATGGCGTTGGTCCACAAATCAGCGTGACAAGTCTGAACGCTTCGGCGACGAGCACTTTCACCGTGGCTGGTGGTGGCGAAGAAGATCGCGTTGTCATTCACGGCAGCACGGTGGGAGAATCCATCACCTATAACCGCCATGCAACCACTTCGACGGCAACCGTTGGTAGCAACAAGATCGTTTCGATCACGACGCTGTCGACGGAGGCGGTCACGATCGCCAGCGGCGAAGGCAACGACACCATCACCGTTACCGGCAGTGACGGACCGGTGCTGACGATTGACGGCGGAGCCGACGCGACGGGCGATACGCTGATTGTGCAGGCCGCAGCCGACTCGGCCGCCGTTTTCACCGCAACTCCTGGCACAACCGATGACTCCGGATCGATTGAACTCGCTGCGGATACGACGCAGTTCACTGGAATCGAAGCGGTGAGACTCGATGCGAACGGCGGCAGCATGGCAGACAGTGCCACCATCAACGCAACCGGCGCAGCGAACCAGATCAGCTATGTCGGGACGAGCACGGGACAGGCCGTCATCCGTGTCGACAGTCGTGCTCCGATAACACTCGACAACTTTGACGCAGCCAGCACGGTGACTTTGAATGCCGGCGAAGGAGATGACGCGATTTCCGTCGCGCCGAACTCGGCGATCAACCTTAGCACTGTGAACGTTGATTTGGGTGGAGCCGCTACCGGCGATCGAATCTCGATCGCAGGTACGTCTAACGCGGATGTATTCAGCTATACGCCGGACGCCGCAGTCGCAGCGGACGGCAATGTAACGATCAACCCGAACGCCCTTGGTAACGTCGCTGTGAACTTTACCGGCACCGAGGCAATCGCGTTCGATGGCCTGGGCGGCGACGACACGGCGACGTTCAACGCTCCGGCAACCGCGACCGACGACGCAGTGATCTTCACGCCAGGCTTGGGCGATGCGGGCAATGTGCGGTTCAATGGCAGCACGCCGATCGACTTCTTTAGCATCGAGACGCGGACGATCAACACGCGTGAAGGCGATGATACGCTGACGATTAACACGTCAGGCAACAACAATGCCGTGACGATTGCCGGTACGGCGGGTTCAAACTCGATCAGTATCGATGGCGAGCTGACAGCATTTGCTCATGACACGACTGCCGAAGACCAGCTTGTGCTGAACACCGGCGATGGCGACGACACGATCACCGTAACGCCGACTGCTGGCGTAGCCATCAGCGTCAACGCGGGTGATCCCACAGCAAGCGATACGCTCGTCTTCAATCGCGCTGCAAGTGACATTGTGCTGGACCTCGGCGCTCGCACCATCAGCGAAACCAGCGTCGGCGTCGTTGACTTTACCAACGTCGAGCAACTGACGATCAATCACGGCGCAAGCGCGTTGACGGTCGACGGTACGAGTGGCCCCGATACGTTTGTGGCCACGCCACTGGCTGTTCTCAACTCTGTCGAACTCACGCTGAACTCAGTTGCTCCGATCGTGACCGCCAACGGCGCGGGCAGCTTCACGATTCGCGACGGCAACGGTGGCAGCGACACGCTGGTCGTTCGAGCCACCAATGGCAACGACACGATTACGGTCGACTCGACAGACGTAAACGTCGGCACTCGCAAGCCAGTTGCATACACCGCAGCGAACATCGAATCGCTCGTGATCGACGGTCGTGACGGCGATGACATATTCAATGTTACACCTGACGCCGCGACGCCTTCGATCTCGATTAATGGTGGTGATCCGATTGGCTCGACGCCGGGCGATGTGTTGAATATCTCGTCAGGTTCGTCGGCGGTTGTGTTGAATCCGGGACCAGAGAACGATGAAGGCAGCGTCGTTGTTGGGACTCATGCCGCAGTCAGCTTCGATCATATCGAAGCGGTCAATGTGACCAGTAGCGGCACGGGTGGTGGTGTGACGGTCAACGGTACGGGTGCACCGGATACGATTACGATTATCGCTCGCGATGCGTTGACCCATACTGGCACGGACGGCGTCGAAGACTTCACGGTGCAAGTTAACAATGGTCTGGAGGTGCTCTTTACCAACCAACCGACCCTGCAAGTCAATGCGGGTGGCGGTAGCGACGAGATCACGCTGCGTACTCCCGCACCAAACGGAGCAGTTTGGGACGTTGACGTTACGATCAATGGCGGTACACCGTCAGCCAGCGGCGATCAACTTGTCATCGAGACACCCGGCCAAAACACGGTCCACTACACGCCGGCCACTCCGGACAGCGGCACGTTCGTGCTCGATCGGACGAACGATTCGACGATCACGATCAATCAGATCGAACGGCTGATCTACGACGGCGAGAACGGTAACGATACGCTAACCGTGAATTACACCGGGACGAACACTTACCGTGCGGGAACCGCCGTCGACGCAGGCAGCTTCACCGTTGATAGTGCTCTGCCGCTGGAGTTCGTCAACTTGGGTGCGACGGCCAGCGTCAACGTCAACAGTACAGGTACAACGGACGTCCTCGCGGTCCGCGGCACCGACTTGGAGGATGCCTTTGCGGTTACTTCGACGACGGTTCAGCTTAACAGCCAACTCGCGATCACGCACAACCTGTCGGCCAGTGAGACGTTGCGGCTGATTGGCGGCGCTCCGGACACGGGCACGGATGTGGCGTCGATCACGGCGACGACTGGTGCCGATACGATCGGTATCGAGCTGGCAAGCGAACGAGTCACGGGCGTCGGGCCGAATGTCGAGTTGAGCGAAATCGAACGACTTGATGTAACCGATGGCGGTGAAGTCGATACGATCAACGTGACGCAACTTGGCGCGGCCAGTGATCTGCTGGCGGTCAACATTACGGGCAGCGGCAACGAGATTCTCACAGCGACCGGAACGACGGCCGACGAGACGATTAACGTCCGACCGACGGCTTCGGGCGCGGGAAGCTTTGAAGCAGGCGGACCGACCGTCAATTACACGGGTATCGCCAACAACAGCTTCACGATCTCCGGTGGCGCTGACGGCTTTGACGTCTTGACGATCTTGGGCACAGAGAACGCGGATGTGCTGACCAGTAATGGGACGAGCGCAACGCTCGCCGATGGCACCGTGCAGTTCGGAGCCGGGCTAGATCGACTCGATGTGTTTACCTTCGGTGGTGCTGATGACATCGACATTACGGGTAATCTTCTCAACGGCGACGGCGTTCCCGTCGCACTCCCGGCACGCATCGATGCAGGTGCGGGCAATGACGACGTCAACGCATCGGGTGTGACAAATGTTGGCGTAACAATCTTCGGTGGTCTCGGCAACGATACGCTCCGCGGCGGTTCGCAAGGCGACACGATCGACGGCGGCGCTGGCGACGACACGATCTTCGGTCTGGCCGGAGCGGACATCATCACTGGTGGCGCGGGACGCGATACGATTCAAGGCGGTACCGGCGCGGATGTGCTAGTCGGTGGCGATGACAGCGATACCTTTAACTGGAGCAGCGGCGACGGCAGCGATACGGTGGAAGGTGGCGAAGGTGCGGACGTGCTGAACTATCTCGCGACGACCGGCCCCGACATGTTATCGGTATCGGCCAATGCGACGCGAGTCGAGGTCAGCGATGCAACGCATACGCTCAGCCTAGCCGGTGTCGAGGAATTCAATCTCAACTCAAGTGACGGCATCGATCAAGTAACGCTCAACGATCTGACGGGAACCGAAGCGACTTTGGTCAATGTCAACGTCGGCGATGCGGCCGACACGGTCATCGTCAACGCAACGACGGCTGACGACAACGTCTCCATCGAGCAAACCGGCGGCACGGTCGAAGTGACTGGCCTAGCGGCTGTTTATCGCATCACGAACTTGATCGCCGGTGAGTTGTTGCGGTTCAATGGCGGCATCGGTGAAGATACGCTGACCACCAGCGGAGCGACTCCGAGCGTCGACGTCACGGCGGGTCGAGCGACTGGCTTACTCACGGCCAATTTGGACTTCATCGCGACCGAGTCGCTGATGATTCACGCGAACACCGCATTGACCGTGACCGAGGCTTCGGCCTTCGTCCACACTCCGGGCGCGATCGCCGACGAAGGCACGCTCGTAGCCGACGGCCTGGAGATTCGCTACGCAGGCGTCGGTGCGGGCGAGACAATTACGTTGACCGGCGCTATCGGCGGCACGACAACGGATGACACATTGTTGGCCTATGGCACAGGTGGCAACGATTCGTTCACCATTTCGGCCATGAGCGTAGCACTCGCCGGTCGGGCCGCGTTGAGCCTTGGTGATACGATCGAAACGGTGACCATCGAGTCGCTCGATGGCGTTGATTCGCACAGTGTCACCCCGAACGCGGGTAATGTGTTCAACATCCACGCTGGCGGCGCGACGACTGGCGACACGTTGACGTTCAACGGTCAGGGCGCTGCGGTCGTGCTTGATCTCGGTGCGAGTTCGATCACGGAGAGCGCTCGCGGTGCCGTGAACTACACGAACGTTGAGCTGATCACGCTCAACCACGCAGCCGGCACGCTCGACATCGACGGTACGGCAGGTTCCGACACATTTGTCGCCACGCCGCTGACCGCAGCGTCCATCCAAGTGCAGACGAACAACACGACTCCTGTTGTGACGACAACGGGTGCCGGAACCGTAACGATTCGGGACAACAGCGGCGGCAGCGATTCGCTCACCGTCCGCGGCACGAACGCGGGCGAGACGATCACCATCGACTCGACCGACGTCAATGTTGGTGCGCTCAAGGCGGTGGCCTACAGCACGGAGAACATCGAGTCACTGGTCGTAGAAGGTTCGGCGGGCGGCGATATGTTCGTTGTCACGCCAGACGCCAGCACGCCTCCGATCTTTATCGACGGCGGTGATCCGATTGGTGCGGGCGATTCGATCACGATCAACGCAACGTCGACTTCCGTCTTCATGCCGGGACCGCAGAACGACGAAGGCCAGTTCGTCATCGACAACCGCGAAGCGATCAGCTTTGACCATATCGAATCGGTAACGGTCGACGGACCAGACAGCAGTTCGATGCTGGCGATCACCGTCATGGGAACGGGCGATGACGATCAGTTCACCGCCGTGGGCCAAGGTGCGGCCGCGGTGGATGTTCAAGTAAACAATGGCTTGATCGTCAGTTATGTCGATATCGCGAGCCTGCTGCTGCAAGGCAAGAGCGGCGACGACGATTTTGATGTGGATGTGAATGATCTGACGACAGTTGCCATTGCGATCGATGGTGGCGATCCGAATACGAACGGCGATACGGTGACCGTGACGGGTGAGGGCGGCGCGATGGCCGACAACGCGAACTACACACCAACTGGAGCGGATGGCGGTATCTTGGCGATCGCTGGACTCGACAACACAGGTCCTGGAAATCAGATCACTCTGCAGAATATCGAACGCTTGATCTACGACGGCGAAGACGAGAACGAAACGCTGACGGTCACCGGCAGTGCGAGCGACAATACGATCGTCCACCTGCCCGGCAGCACGAACGATGCGGGAACCATTCGTGTGGATCAGTGGCTGGCGATTGAGTATGTCAATGTCGGCACCACGGGCAGCGTGGCGATCAACGGTGCGGGCCAGACCGGAACCGACCGTTTGGTGGTCGAAGGCACTCCGGCAGCAGACGTCTTTGGCGTAGCTGGCGTGACGACCGTGACGCTGAATAATCGCGTCTCGATCAGCACGACAAACATCGAGGCTTACACACTCAATGGCCAAGCCGGTGATGATACCTTCAACTTGACGGCAGTCGCCGACGTGCCGATTACCGTCGCAGGTGATGCGAGTGGCAACGACAAGCTTAACTTCACAAGCACGGGCGCGACCACCGTTGAACTTGGCAGCAGCGAGATTGAGGATGCCGGTGCCAATGGAACGAGGGATGTCATCTACAGCGGCATCGAGACGGTAACTGTGATCGGTGGCGGCCAAGCGGTTGTCGTCGAAGGCACGACCGTCGACGACACGATCGATGTCACGCCGTTGACAAGCGATCGAGCCCAAGTCAACGTCTCCGGCCAACCGTTGGTCGATGTGACAACGACTTCGACACTGACGATCGATCCGCTGACAGGCAACGATGGTGTGACGATTCATGGCACGGCGACCGCCGACATGATCGCGGTAGCTCGTGGTGCTTCGACGACGGTCACGGTCGGCACTCACAAGACGATCACGGTCGACAGCGGTGATACGGAAGCACTGACGGTGGCTGGCGGAGTCGGCAACGACACGATCACCATCACTGGCACGGGCGGAGCCTTGCTGACCATCGACGGTCAGGGTGCTGCCACGGGCGATACTTTGGTGATCACTGCCGATACAAGCACGTCGGCTGTCTACACCGTAACTCCGGGCACGACTGATGATTCAGGTTCGGTACAACTCGGCAGCGATACGACGCAGTTTGTGGGCATCGAAGCGATTCGACTGAACGCCAACGCGGGCGGCATGGCTGACAGTCTGACGATCCATGGCACAAGCGCCAACGACGAGATCACCGTGGTAGCCAGCGATGCCGATACGTTGACTGTTGACGTCAACAGCCGCGCGCGAGTGACTTTTGATGCGTTCGACGGTATGAGCACGTTGAATATTGCCAGCGGTGCGGGTGCAGACAACGTCTCGATCACGCAACCTGCTGCTGCTTGGAACATCACGACGGTCGGTGCGAACTTGGGCGATCCCACGGCCAACGACCGCTTGCTTGTCGTTGGCTCTGCCAATGGCGATGCCTTTGCTTACAACGCAACGGCGGGGACGCTAGGCGTCACTTCGACTGCTGTGACCACAACTTATACGGTGAACAACACCGAAGCGATTGTCATCGATGGTGCGGGCGGCACGAACACGTTGGGTGCCAGTGGCATGGGCGTGTTCGCCTTGAACCCGCTCTCGGCGACCACGGGTGATTTGGCGATCGGCACGACAACCCCATTGGCGTGGCGAAACATCGGCGGCACGATCACGCTGACGGGTACTGGCACTGACGAACTGATTGTCACCGGTACGAACAACAATGACGCGACGACAGTCAGTAGCAGTTCGCTGACGATTAATTCTCGTGTTTACGGCCTGACGTCGCTGGAAACGATCACATTGAATCTGCTGGAAGGCAATGACACGACGACCGTAACACCGGCATCTGGCGTGACGTTCAACGTGCATGGCGGTGGACCCGACGATGCCGATTCGCTGACGTTCAATCGCGTTGCTGATGACACGACCCTTAACTTGGGTGCCCGCTCGATCATCGAAGCAACGCTTGGCACGGTGAACTACAGTGGCTTGTCCGACGTGACGGTCAATCATGGCAGGGGTGCTCTCACGATCGACGGCACCAGCGGAAACGACACGTTCGATGTCACTCCGCTAACCGCGACGACGGCACGCGTGACCGCCAACACGACCGGACCGGTGGTCCACACCTCGGGTACCGGCACGCTGACGATTGGTGCAGCGGGCGGTGGCAGTGATACGCTAACCGTTCACGGAACTGACAACGACGACACGAGTATTGTGGTGAACGTCGCAGGCACGTCGATCACCGTCGGCGCTCTTCACCCCATCCGCTATACCTCGGCCAACATCTCGGCCTTAAGGGTTGATGGTCGCGCCGGCAACGACACCTTCATCGTCACGCCTGGTGCCGAACCTGTCTTCATCGATGGTGGCGATCCGATCGGTGTAGGCGACAAGTTGATCGTTAATGCGACTGCCAGCTCGATCCTGACCGCCGGTCCGCAGAACGACGAAGGGTCGTTCGTAGTTGACGGTTTGCCAGCCATCTCGTTCGATCATCTCGAAATGGTTTCCGTCATGGGACCGACGACGGGAAGCACGCTGGCCATCACCGTGATGGGGACGGGCGGCGATGATCAGTTTACGGCGGTGGGCAAAGGTGCTGCGGATGTTGACGTGCAAGTCAACAACGGACTCGTCGTCAGCCACCTGAACATCGCCTCCTTGACGCTACAAGGTAAGAACGGGGACGATGAGTTCGATATCGACGTCAATCAATTGGCGAATATTTCATTGACCATCGATGGTGGCGATCCAAGTGCCAGCGGCGACACCGTGACGGTGACTGGCAACACCGGTGCCGATGCGGCGAACTTCACTCCTTCGGCGGTCGATGGTGGCACTCTGACGATTGCCGGCTTGAACGGCACGGCCCCAACGCCCAATCGAATCAATCTGCAGAACATCGAACGACTGATCTACGACGGCGAGAACCAGAACGAGACGCTGACCATCACGTCCGCAGCGGGCGCGGCACGGACATTAACTCATCGCGATGATGCTGCGGTCGATGCAGGCAGCGTGCACGTAGGCAACTGGCTCGCCGTTGAGTACCTGAGCCTCGGTGCCACTGGCTCGATTGACTTGAATGATGCCGATGCAACCGACGATGACCGGCTGATCTACGCTGGCAGCAGCGGCGACGATCGGTTCAGCATTAGCGGTACGGGAGATGTCCAACGCGCAGGACACATCCGCGTCAACGCTGCTGACTTGGGCGCACTCACGCTGCAATTACTGTCCGGGAATGATACGGTAACGGTCGCGGCGAGTGCCTTGTTCGCGGGTGGTATCCAGATCGAAGGCGGTACGAGCGATGTGGCAGGTGATGCCGCTATCGTTACCGGACGCACCGGCATTAATACGACTTTGAATCTGGCGACTGGCGCAATCACCGGAATCGTTGGCGGTACCGTCCAACTGACTGGTATCGAGGATCTGACGATTCACGAGGATGGTGGTGCCGATACGATTGCGATCAACGAAGTCGGCTCCGTGAGCAGCTTGGTTCGAGTCACAACGCTGGGCAACGGCAACGAGACACTCACCGCCACAGGGACCAGCGGAAACGATCTGATTCAGGTCACACCGACCTCACCTGGTGCGGGACGCTTCACTTCGTCCGGCGTACTCGTCACGTACAGCGGCTTGACCGATACGGCATTTACGGTCGGCGGCGGCAGCGGTGGCTTCGACGTGCTGGAAATTCGTGGTGATGACAATGCCAATACGGTAACCGACTCGGCAACCGCTATCACCATGAACGGCGGCAGTGTGACCTTGGGAACCGGACTCGATCGAATTGATGTCCTCACATTTGGCGGGGCGGATACGGTCACGTTCGATCAGCTCACGAGCGGGTTGCCGAAGGTGATCGACGTGGCGGATGGTAACGACAACGTCAATGTCAACGGCAGTGGCGGAACCTATACGATCATCGGTGGCCTCGGTGACGATGTCCTGCGAGGTAGTGCCGGAAACGACACGATCGACGGTGGCGCCGGAAACGATGAACTCTATGGAATGGGCGGTGCGGATCTGTTGCGGGGCGGCGACGGCAACGATGTGATTCTCGGCGGCACCGGTGCCGATCGCATCTTTGGCGGAGCCGGCAGTGACTTGATCGTCTGGAACCCGGGCGACGGTAGCGATATTGTCGAAGGCGAAGACGGATCAGACGTACTGCAACTAACCGGCGGCAATGTGCCAGATACGTTTACACTGACCGCGATCAGCACGCGACTGCAGCTTGATCGAACTTCCGGTGCCGTGACCGAAGGCGTGAATGCGGCGGGTATCGAACAAGTCGATCTCAATGTTTCGACATCATACGGCATCGGCGTGACGAATCTTGGCGGCGAAGATACCTTTGTCGTCAATGACTTATCGCAGACGAACGTTAAGGTGTTGAATCTTGGCCTGGGTCCGAATGACGGTGAATCAGATCAGGTGACGCTCAACGGTCGATCAACCGCAGATACCGTTTCGATCACAGGCGGATCGACAATCAATGTGGCTGGCCTCGGCTATGACATCAATATCATTGGCGCTGCTGCCAACGAAGACTCGTTGACCTTCAACGGCAATGGCGGCGCCGACACAATTAATGTTGCGGATCTTAGCAGTTCATTTGCTGTTGGCGATGTGGTGATCGATGGCGGTCAGGGTGACGACACCATCACCGGCTTTGGAAATCTACGCGGTGGCGATGGCAACGACATTCTGACGGGCGACGCCTCCAGTCAACTCCTCCAAGGCGGCGCTGGCGACGATCAGTTGTTCGGCCTGGGTGGAAACGACCGTCTTGAAGGCGGTGATGGCGAGGATTTGCTTGTCGGCGGTACCGGCAACGACACGATCGATGGAATGGCCGGTTTCGACACCATTCGCGTTCGCGGCACTTCCGGGCGGGACGTCATTGATGTGCGTCAGTTGACGGACACTCAGTTCGTTCACACGGTTAACGGCGTGACCGAAACCGACACGCTTATCCCAGGATCGGTCGAGCAAGCGTTCGTCGACGCCTTGGGCGGTGACGACCTGATACGGGTGTTGCTGGCCGATCAACTGTTCAATAATCCGGGCCTAAGCCTGCGAGTCGCAGTGGACGGCGGGACGTCAACCGGAATTGGCGATCAGCTGATCATCGTCGATGATGGCGTCGATGATCTCACCATTCATCGAAAGGGTACGGTCAGCACCGAGGGTCGGGTGACGATTGGACCAGCGAACGCAGAACCGCTGGAACACGAATACACGGGTATCGAGCGATTGCAGTTGGTCGACGAAAACGGCGCGGCTTTGAATGCAGGGACCGGCGATGCCGCTCGACTTGTTGTCTTTACTAACGATCCGTTCGAGTCCAACGAAGATCGCTTTACCGCAACTCCGCTGGGTGCCAACGCGACGATCAACGTCCGTCCCACAATCGATCCGGCCGGCGTCCTAGATCCGTTTGGAGATGGCTTTGATCTCCCAGGTGACTCCGATTGGTATCGCCTCCAGGCGGTCACGACCGGAACTCTTGACCTGCAAGTTTTGTTCGAGGAAGTCGCAGCGATCGGTACTCGACCCGGATTGCCAGGCAACGGCAACTTGGATATCGAAGTCTATGATGTCGACGGAACGCTCATCGCTGGCAACGGCACCTTTGGTGACAATGATGGCACCACCGAGTTGAACACCGATGGCGATGCCTTTGCGGAGAACGAGCGAATTCGTATCCCTGTGGTCGATGGCCAGACGTATTACCTCCGCGTTGTTGGTCACACCGTCAACGTCGTCAACAATTACTCGATCACGGCGATCAACGAAGCGCCTCCCGTACCGTTCGATCTTGAACTGCAAGATACGCCGATAGGCTCGAACAGTGACTCCGGTCGGTCACAAACCGACAACGTAACTCGCGTCAACACGCCGACGATCTACCTGCGATTGGATGACGGGATCTTCCGATACGATACGCCGGGCAATCCTGCGACGACGATGCCCGTCGATCAAGTGATCCCGATTCCGTTCCGGACAACCTCACTCGCCGGATACCGGATCGCAATCTTTGACGAGGGTCCGACGCCTGGACAATCCGCGACAGCGCCTCAAACGCCGGTAGGCTTCGCAACGGCGACGACAACCGACGGGCTGTACACATTTACCTTCCCGACCGCTTTGTCGGAAGGGTCGCACTTCATCTCGGCTCGTGTCCAGATCATCGATCCGGCGACGCCGCAGAAAACCGGCTTCGGCGCTCGCAGCCAGTCGCTTGAGATTCTCGTGGACACATTGGCACCGAACATTTCGTTCGGTGATCCCATGGTCACCAACGACGGTCTCGACCCGACCGACGGCGATACTGGCGTAACGGGCGTGGTGGCATCGTTCCACGATCGCATCACCAGCGACACAACTCCGAGCTTCTTTGGTCAAGCCGAAGCCGACTCGATCATTCGCCTTTACGTCGATCGAAATGGCGATGGCGTTGTCGATGCAGGTGACGTTTTGATTGGGACGACAACAGTCACGACCAATGGCACGGATCAAAATCCGCTCGGGCAGTGGAATCTGACTGCTACGGTCGACTTGAACGACCCGCAACACTTCACCAAGGATGGTGTCCGACGTCTCCTGGTGACCGCTGAAGATCCCGCCGGTACCGTGACCGCGCCCCAGCGGCTGAACATCTTTGTCGACACGCAAGGCCCACGAATTACTGCCGTCGACATCAACAGCCAAGGCAACTCGTTTAGTCTGTTTAATCCTGATCCGATGGACGGACCGACACCGACCGTCAACTCGTTGGTATTGAGCGTCGAAGATCTCGCCGCGCGAAGCAATGTGGATGCTGGCTTCCTCTATGCTGCATTCGACTCTGGATTGATTACCAACGCTGGGCACTATTCGTTGATTGGTGACAACAGCGGTGCGATCGCGATTACGTCGATAGCCTTCATGCCCGTTGCCGCTACGAATGGACAGCCAGCGAGCGGCAAGATCACTCTCACTTTCGCAGCCCCGCTGCCTGACGATCGATTCACGTTGACGATCAGCGACGCTCTTCAAGATCCTGCCGGTAATGCATTGGATGGCGAATCGAACGCCGCCGAACCGCAAGGCGCTCCGGCGTTCGCCAGTGGCGACGGCGTGCCAGGTACTTCGTTCGTGGCTCGCTTTACCGTCGATAGCCGTCCTGAAATCGGAACGGCGACTGCGGGTGCTGTGCAGGTCGATGCGAACGGTAATGGAGTGTTCGATTCCAACAACAGCGATGCTGCGAACCGCGACTTCATCTATCAAATGGGCACAAATACCGATGAGTACTTCACCGGCAACTTCAACACCGCCATGATGACGATGAACGCATCGGGCTTCGACAAGATTGGTGTCTACGGTCAGGCTCCAGCAACTACGCCCGGCCAAACGAATCCACAGTTCCGCTTCTTACTTGACTTCGATCACGACGGAGCAGCAGACTTCACTTCCGTGCCGACAGCCCAGTTCCAGGTACCTGGCAAGCCAGTCGCGGGTAACTTCAATGCGACGCATTCTGGTGACGAGATCGGGTTGTTCTCCTTCCGGTCAACGGTTGGTGCGCCACTTCCTAACAGCACCCGTCCCACACGTACTTACGAGTTGCGATGGATACTCGACACCAATGGTAATAACTTGCTAGATGGTGGCGATACCGTGATCGTGCTTGATCAGTCCACTTACCCAGAGATCCCGGCATTTGTTGCCGCTCGGCAAGAGTTCCCTACCAATCCAGTGGCGCCGCCGACCGAGGTAGATCTCGGCAAGGTCTTCCTGCCGATCGTGGGCGACTTTAACGGCGATGGTACTGACGACTTGGCGATCTTCGACGCATTGAACAACAAATGGTATTTCGACGTGAATCGCGATGGCAAGCGCGACGACATCGTCGTGTTTGGTTTGCCGGGTGAGACCGAACGGCCCGTGGCTGGCGACTGGAACTTGGACGGGATTGATGACTTCGGTGTGTTCTCGGCGGTGCCTGCAACGACGACGACGGCTCCCGTCCAGCCTGCTGACTTCCGCATCCTGGTCTCGGATCGTCCGGGTGCCGTGCCTTCGGCCATCTTCCATCCCTACGCACCAACGCCACTCGGCAATGACATCTCGTTCGAGTTTGGCGATAAGACCGAACTGCCGGTATTCGGCAACTTCGATCCACCAGCGGCACTGACATCGGGTGGCGGCGGCAACACTGGCGGCGGCAACACAGGTGGCGGCAACACAGGTGGCGGCAACACAGGTGGCGGTGATACAGGTGGCGGTGATACAGGTGGCGGAACGACGGTCGTCAGTTATCAGAACGCGTCCAACCACCTAGACGTCAACAGCGATGGCCAGATAACACCATTGGATGCATTGCTGATTATTAACGCCTTGAATGCGCACAGTTCCGGGAAGCTGACGACGGTGCTTCCTGCCAATTCCCAGTATATGCCTTCTGCGAAGGTCTACTTGGATGTCAACGGTGACGGATGGTTAGCTCCGCTCGACGTGATCAATGTGATCAATTATCTCAACGACATTGGAAACGCAGAGGGCGAAGGGGGAACTTCGACGTTCGCGTTTGTTGCTCCGGACTCTGCCTCGCCGACCAGCCAGTCACTGCACGCGGCCAAGGCGATTGCGTTGGCAGTAGTAGTCACTGCTGAGGACATCGCTCCGACTCCGGTGGCCGCTGTTCAAGAAGCCATCGCGGTCAAGTCGACGGCCTTCCAGCGAGTTAGCAACTGGCTGACCGGTGCCACCGATCGAGTTGCATCGTTGCTTGATCAGCCAGCGAAGTTGCACCGCCGGTTGCCAGATACAATTGATCTGCCCAAGACGGCTTCGGAGTTTATCGCAGCCGATATTGATGAAGCGATCACGGACATTGCACTTGACCAGCATGTTTCCAAGGACGATGCCGAGTCGAATGACTTAGAGGAAGCGATTGATGACATCTTTGGCGATTGGGACGCGTAACGTGACCAGTCACTACAGCGAATGCTTACCAATCGTACTCGTTCAATCGTCCGTCGGCGCGATGGCCTAGCTGGAGGAACACGGTCGGATCGATTGTCTCCGAACAGAACCTCACGCTGCCATCTCCGACGGCGAACTGAGATCCACCCGGGTGCGAGCTTCCGAATCCACCAACGGCGTGTGCCGGGTTGGATCGGATCGTCGCCAGCGTGGATTCCAATGCAGCTTCTTGCGCGGCCTCGTACTCCGTAACTGCGATCCCGCCGACCATGGAGTCCATCGAACTATACATCCCGCCCGCATCCCCCTCGCCTTCGTCATTCCTCCAGGCACTCTCGACGACAGGCATCCACTTATAAAGGTTTGTTCGTCGAGAAGGTTCGTCGCCGAACAAAGTATCTAGTAAATCGCTGTCGTCCGGCATCTCTTCGGTCGAATGTTCGTCCGATTCGACTCCAGGCGGATAACCCGCGGGACGCGGCCAATATCGCCGAACGCGCCAATTGCCGCTGCGAGCCGAGTTGATGCGAATACCTGTGTTTCGCAATGTCGATCGAGTTCCAGACATCCAGCCAAGATCTCCGGAATAGGTCTCTTTCTCGCCGATGAACAGCATATGAGAACTGCCGTCCTTCAGGTCGAAATAGCTGACACGACTGTTTAAAAAGAACACACCATTATTCGTCACATCAATCGGCGCTTCGATATCGTTGTGGACTCCGGCATAGTCGCTGTAGGCGAGTCGCGCCCGCGGTGACGAAGGACAGGTGAAGATCTCGATATCAAGCCGCCGGACGGGCATGTTGTTGGCGTGATAGACTCCCACCAAATCATCGACATGTGCGTAGGCGTTCTTCTGTTCCAGGTAGGGCAGCAATTGAATGAGCCAATTGTGGTGGTAGCCTTGCGGCAGCGACTGGATCGGCCCGGTGGCATTGACGGTGCCGGGCGGATAGACCTGATGCAGCATCTCGTAGTTGTGGACGGCGATGATCAGCTGTTCCAGGTTCTTGGCGCAATTCATTCGCCGCGCCGCTTCGCGAGCGGCCTGAACAGCGGGCAGCAGCAGCGCCACCAAGATCCCAATGATGGCGATCACCACCAGGATTTCGGCGAAGGTATAGCCACGTTGTGGTCGAGTCTGTCGAGGCATGACACGGATTCCTAAGCGGCGTCGAGCTTCAATACGCTTCGTCGAGCAGTTGTCCATCCGCACGATGGCCGAGTTGTTGATAGACTTGCATGTCAATCGTTCCCGTGATGTAACGGACGCTGCCATCTCCCAACGCAAAGTTGGCACCGCCCGGGTGGTCGCTGGAGAATCCGCCTACGGCCGTCGGAACGGTCGGACGACCATCCACAATGGTCGGCCCCGCGGAATCCAATTCCGGCGTGTCAGACTCAGCCGCTGGTTCGTCGTCCGGAGGGTTGGCTTCCAGCGTCTCGAAGGAATCGATTCCTTCGGCACCGTAAAAATTGTTGCCTACCAGAGAACTCGGCGCTCCGAGCATGCCCCCCACGTTTCGTCGCACGGCGTGAACGGCATTGATCGGTGTACCGGTATTACGCAGGATGGCGTTGGTTCCCGACATCCATCCCAAGTCACCCGCGAGAATCAACTTCTCACCCATATACAACGTTTGCGACGCACCATCGCTGACGTCGATGTAGCGCACGGCACTGTTCAGAAATAACACTCCATGATTGTCGACATCAATTGGTGCCTCGACGTCATGATGCACGGCCGCATAGCTGCTGTAGCCGGCACTGGAAGACCAAGACGACGGACAGAGCAATCCACTGATATTCAAGTCTCGAACGGGTGCGTTCTTCGGATCGTAAACGCCGACCGAGCGATCGATATGATCGTAAGCAACGCTGCGTTCCAAATAAGGGAGCAACTGTTCGATCCAGCCGTGATGGTAACCCTGTGCCACGTTTCGAATCGGCCCTTTAGGTTCGATTGTCCCTGGTGGATAGACCCGATTTGCCGCCTCGTAGTTGTGAATGGCGATGGCAAGTTGAACAAGGTTGTTCGTACACTGTGCCCGCCGAGCCGCTTCGCGCGCCGCTTGAACGGCGGGCAGCAGCAAGGCGACGAGAATTCCAATGATCGCAATCACAACCAGCAACTCGACAAGCGTGAAACCTCGTGCCGTTCGTCGATTCATGACTCTTCTCCTACAAGACTCAACACTTTTGTCTGCGGCGAATTCCGCGGGCAAGTTGCATTTTTTGAAAAGGGGGTGGAACGCTAATCCTCGCTAATCTGCACCAATCTTATCATCGGTGAAAATTAGACACTCTTCGCTAATCGCCACCGCTTTGAGATTGGTCTAGACACGAAAATGCCTGATTGCCTTTATTTGGGTTTTCTGAAGACTCGAAACAAAGGAATCAGGCATGGATGTTTAGGACCGGCTCAACAATAACTTCTTCTTTTGCGGAGGGTCCGCTGTGCGGACCTCGGGGATTCCTGGTCCGCACAGCGGACCCTACTCTTGAAATGCCGAAGTTATTTCTGACTTACTCCTACAAAAACACCCACCCAAACGATAATCGATTCGTGTCACCCGAGAAAGACACCTTGCCCGACTTGCGGGAAACTGGGGCGACGTAAACGGATTCGGATGCGACGCGTGCGGTCGATCGCTTTTCAATAGGAACTCTGGTGGGAGTTTTATCACGGCGAGTACGCCTCGAAATGTCCGTGTTGCAAGTCGTTCCGAACTGACCCAAGCGATATCGAACCCAAAGCCAAGTACGACAACAAAGTGTGACGAGCCGTCATCGATCGCATCTTGGTCGATAAGCTCAACGCGACCACCGTCGTAGCCCAAGACGATCGCCGAAGTTTGGCCGCAAGCCAAACATCAGCTTTGTGTGTTCCATGCGATCTCGGACATCAACGATCACGTACTCGATGCCGTTCGTGAAGTCCGGCGAGCGATCAAGCCAACGCGAGTCAAGTCAGGACGAGGTCGTCCCAGCAAACGCATGCGAGCGCGCGTCAAGAAACTCAAAGAGCAACACGAACAAGCCGATCGTCTCTTCCGTCGTCGTCATCTAATGGTTATCAAGAAGTAGAACATTACGAAAGACGACCGTTCTGTACTCGACGAACTGCTGAGTCTTTCGCCCATGCTGGGAGTCCTTCGATCGTTCGTAGACGACCTGCATGAACTGTTTTCCATCCGCCGCTCGAAAGATCAAAGCCTGGAAGATCTGGCGACGCATGCGACACGACAAGTCGTACTTGAACAACGAACATCTCTGTAAAGCACTTGCCGTTCTGAGCAAAGACAGCCTGGAGAAGTTGCTCAGCTACCTCAACCATTTTTCAAAGAACCGCAGCCAAGTCCGCACGAACAATCACGTCGAGAGTTGCAATCGAGTGCTTCGCTACCTGGAGAAAGTACGTTACAAATGGCGTCGGCGGCGTACCATCGTTCGTCACCTCCTACTCCAGTTTGCAAACTGGATGAAACGCAAGGAAGACAACCCTGCACTCGCCTCCTAACGCCACAAACAGGGTGGCGATTAGCGAGAAGTGTCGTCTTTACTGGCACGTTCTACAACGAAGTCACGGACAGCACTCGACCTGTCGAAGGGACCGTTGATCAGAAGACGCAGTGTTGCTGCATGGAAGCTTTTCGGCGATAAGAACCCAACGGTTGTCACAGAAACCGGAATCTACAATCTGTCCGAAGACCCGGCGACCTCAAGCCTCGTCGCAACCGCAAAAGAGCGTATGCGAGGCAATGCATTCTGTTCTTGCTTACGTTTCAGGTTGTGATTGGAGCGCCAAACGATACCACTAACTACGGTTCGGGCATCAGTGAGATATGAAGAAGGTTGGGTAAGCTGCCGATTCGGCCATCCGTTTGATCAACAGCGCCAACTCCAACAAATGATAATCGCCCCACATCGACGCCTCGCCGCAGGCAATCTTCTGGCCCTTGGGAATATGATCCCAACGATTCGGCCAGTGATAGATGCTCTGAAGCAACAGGCCCTGATGAGACTTCTTGGTTGACAGGTAGGGTTCGTCGAAGAGCGTCCTCGCTACAGAGAGCCCCGCTTGTAGATAACGCTTGCCCAACCGGGGTCCAAGGTAACTGCCGAGTCGGATCAGGCCTTGTGCGGTAATCGCCGAAGCAGATGCATCGACGGGCTCGAAGTCGTTGAACGGGTCCGCCGGCTTTGAACGCCAATCTCCAAGTCGATGTAAAGTCGGGGCACTGTCGTCCCAATACGTGATGCCATCCTGCGCCGAGACGTCATCGATATAGTGATCGCACGTGTCGATGGCACAGCGCTGATACTCCTCAAGGACTTCGCGTTTTGTCAGTCCAACCGCCTGTTTGAAATCAGACGCCGACAACGTCTTGAAGAACTCAAGTTCTTCGGCATACCCTAAAATCGCCCAGGACAAGCCACGAGTCCAAGTCGAGAACGGCGAATAGCCTTGCTGCGTCGAGCGTGCTCGGAAGTTGCCGTCGTTTCGATTAAACATCCCCTCGTGAGCCGTGCGTCCCCGTACGTCGTAAGTGTGGGCGGAGTCGCCATGAAAGACGATGTACTTCGACGTTGCAAGACCATGCTGGATCGATCGTGCGAGCAGATTAATTTTGGTGTCGTTCTCGCCCATAAGAGTGTGCCCGAGTTGATGGGCCACTCCTAAGATGCGCGTCGTTCGCATGGTGTCGACGAACAGCGAATGCGGGCCGTTGAACGAATAGATGTAACCGAGACCGCAACTGGTCGGCGACCAGCGTGCTGCTTGAACAGCTCCAGATGCTGCGATCGCATTTTCATAGACGGTTCGCTGCCAAGCGTCTTCCTCGATCCGCCCCTCGTTCATCAGACGCAAGAGATTGCCGTAGGTCGATAGATTATTGAAACCATGATCGTGGACGCCGATATGCGTCACGTGCGGCAGCATTCGCTCGATGGTCCGCTTCCGACCTAGGTCAACTAAACGCTGGTCACCGACAGCATCACCTGTCAGGATCAAGCAACCATATTGAAAACCTTGCGTCCACTCGGTCCAGCCGCGCGACGAGTACTTTCCTTCAACCGTAAAGACGGGCGTACCCAGCTTGGTATCCCAGGTACGGTCGAGCGTCGCGGTCTTTTCTGCCGCGATCTGAAAAACGCGCTGCGTTGCTGGCAACAGAGCTGAAGCGGAGATTTGATGGTCGATTTGCATCAACTCATCATAACGATCCACCCAGCATTCGTCATGGTGCCGGCGGGTGAAGTGGATAGGTGCAATCGTGAATCAACTTGGTGACGCGATCACGATTGTGGCACGAGTTTACTAATGGCGTGTTCTTCGTCGGTGAATCCGCTACTCTCGAGCGCGTCCATCGCCGACGTCAGCTCACGTTTCAGCTGCTGCCGACAAAACGTTTGCATGCCATAAAGATACGACGCCCGTTCAATCGCCGATGCCGGCGCAGCAACCGACACAAGTTCATCGAAAGCGTCCTGTGCGGCATCATGCCCAATTCGATTCCTGTCTTCATACACAATCATGGTTCTGCCCCCATTGTGTGTGTAAGAATTCAACTGTAAGAATTCCAATCCATTCAAAGTATAGCTCGCGAATTCGAAGAGCGGTGGCGAATTGTGTCGCAGCACTCAATGCGATCCGAACAAGTGGCATAACCGGCGCTAGCTGCCGATATCTAATGCGGCTAGACTGCAATCCCGTCTATCTGTCCTCGCAAGCATAATCTGAACAGAGGTCGCCGTGACTGATCGCATTACCACCGTTGGACAACTTCGCGCGATGGTTCGACGCTTCGTCGACGATCGCGATTGGCAGCAGTTTCATGCCCCCAAAAATCTCAGCATGGCATTGAGCATCGAAGCCGCCGAACTGATGGAACATTTCCAGTGGTTGACGGTCGAGAACTCACGCGCGTTGCGTCACGACGCCGAGCGACTTCACGCCGTCACCGAGGAACTGGCCGACGTCGTCTGTTATGCGTTGGCATTGGCGAACGAGCTGGAGATCGATCTGACTGAAGCCATGCGTTCCAAAATGCGAAAGAACGAGGAGAAATATCCGGTCGAATTGTATCGCGGACGGTATGGACCCGAGGATAGCGGCGGGCAGTGCGACATTATCCCGGCACCTCCCCGCTGACTCCGGGAAGAATGGACCGAGGGTCCACCGCAGTCGCCGGTATCGTTCCGTTTTCGCCGGTGTGGTCCCGGTCCTTCAAATAGAACAGCCGCCGCGCGAACCGCTGTGTCATCGTGTCTCGCGGTGCATCGGGCATCAACTTCGCATATCCAACGACTCGCTCGCCGCTACTCAGGAGAAGAGGTCCGCGACGACTCTTGGCGCAACAGACTCGAACAACTCGCACGTAGCCAAGTCTTGAAATGTCTTCCAGCCAAACGATGCTCTTCTCATACGCCAGCGGATCATCATCAGACCAGGCGATCAAGTCCTCTGTACTGAGTACCCGGATGATCTCCATCCTGCCATCTTGGTGTTGAATTCGTCTCGTTTTCACTTGCCCGCTCCTTGCGCGACAACGCCCCCTACGAGTCCTTATGCACTCGCCGTGCCAGAAGTCGATGGCAGGCCGTTGGGGATCGCTAATGTCGCCCGAACTGCTACGTACGAATATGGTTAGCAGTGATCAGAACGCCGAATTGGCAGAGGGAATGCGATGCAATTCACTACAATTGCTGTAGCGAACTAACGCAACACGGTGAAAGCAGCACGATCGACGCGGCGAAGCTGAGGCGTGCGACGCCGAAACCAGCTCTCTCCCAACACACTGAGGGCAACACGATCTTCCAGGTTCGGTCGGAATATTGTGAGCAACGTGAGCGGCAAGAACCACGCCATGTAGGTTCCACCGCCATAGCCGTGCCAGAACTGAGTACCAACCAGCACGACTGCAGAACAACTTAACAACGTCCCTAGATTCTTTTGCGCAGGCCACAGAGCATATCCAACGCTAATGGCGACAAAAGCAGCGATTATTGGAAAGCGATACGTAGGATCCCACCCGAGCGCCCAGATGCCGAGCAGGTCGACGGATTTTGGCCACCAGATTCCAAACATCCGTTGAACGTGTGACAGGAAGTCTGCGAGCCCATCGGAAACCATCAGCAGTGACAGCACCGATGCCGTGACGGTTATCACAACGCCCGAGATGAAACGCATCAAACCACGCTGCCAATAAAAGCTTAGCCAGAGCGGTAACAGAAAGATCGGGTAATACGCCACGCCGATCGACAGCCCGATGAAGCAACCCGCGATGAGCGGACGCCGATACGTGAGGACCGCCCAAACGAGCAGCGCGGCGGGCAATACATGATCAACCTCGCCGGTCATGATCGAGGTATAAGGCAACATCAAATACAAGGTTGCCACACCAATTCCGGTCTTCATGCTGCTGAAATGCTGATAGCCTATCGCCACAATGCCGACGACGATGGCAAGATGCGACATGATCGCCATCGTTTTGGCCGTACGAATGTACCGAGCGTTCGACGGTTGGACATCCTGCCAATAGAGAGGGGTTGTGACGAAACTGGGTATCGAGTGCAGGATCGCATTCCCTGGCCCGTGTCGTTGTAGATCGGTCGCGAGTCCTGCGTCCGCAACGCCGGAGAACAATTGGTCGGCGCTACGCGCACCAGCGATATCCACGGCAGTCCCCGGACTGTTGATGACGTTCGCCATCAAAAAAACAAACAGCGAACATCCGATGAACGCGAGGCCGCCCGTCGATAGATTGGGCTCCAGCAAGGGCCGCCGCACCATCGTCGGATCAAGCAGCAGTCGCACTAAGAAAACTCCCAGCACGCAGAATAGCCAGACATAGCCAATAAGCATTACTGACTTGCCAGACAACGACGCCGCCACTTGTGCCGCCGCGTCGTTCTCGGCAGTTGTAACTTTTTCATCACCCAAGAAGCTCTCTTGATCGGTGTCAGTCGCAATCGCCGTATCGCCCGCCAAAGCACCCTCGACTCGCCCCGACAACTCAGCAGTCACTGCGATCGGAGTCGGCTGTGGTTCGATGCTTCGAGTCGAAGAGTTCGTCGATCCCGACACACCTCCATCCGTGAAGTCTATCTCTGCCGGAGCTTGTTGCTCACCAATCGCGTTTCCTTCGGCAGCAGACTTCTCCAGCCAAGCTCGTTGTTCACCGAAGTGAACCATGAGCAGGCCGGGAGCCAGTAAGATCAACAACACGAGATCGACGTTGCGAACACTCCAGAATCGGCTGAATTTGAAATACACACCAATCATCAAAAGCGACGAAAGGTAAACCCAAGTCGTCGGGTGGACCGGATAGTATTGAAAGAGAAACTCGCTCATGGGGCGTTCAAGTTGTCCGCGCTTTAATTATGGCACAGCGATGTTTCGGATGCTTACGCAACCTACCAGCATACGATGTGCCAGCTGTAATTCAAGGTGCGGAATCAGTCTTCGTCATCGACAAAGTCGCCCTAACTGCTAAGATTGGCAACGGTTTGCGACTTCGAATGACCGCCTCCAGCGACGGTAACCAATACGTTGCCCGATCGTCCGTTTTCGTCACAGCAACGGCTCAAAATAATGCCCTCCGTTTTCGAGCGACTGTCCCAACTGCTTGAACAGCAGGACGCCGAGTTCCGCGTTCTACGTCATGAACCTGTATTCACTAGCGAACAGGCGGCTCAGGTGCGAGGCACATCTCTGGCAAGCGGTGCGAAGGCCCTGATTTGCAAACTGGATGAAGAGTTCGCGATGTTCGTCCTTCCTGCCGCCCAGAAGCTCGATAGCAAGACCGTCCGAAAGCAACTCAAAGCGCGCAGTATGCGATTTGCCAGTGGTGAGGAGGTTCTCGAACTGACCGGGCTGAAGCCGGGATCGATCCCACCGTTTGGCTCGCTGTTCGGCCTCAAGACTTACTGCGACGAACGACTCCGTGACGAGTCGGTGATCAACTTCAATGCTGGTGATCACGCGATCTCAATCAGTTTGGCTTACACAGAGTTCGAGCGCGTCGAACTGCCTGCGATTGGGTCATACGCGACAAGCTAGAGACGCTGCGAAGGCTTACAAGTCGTCTCGCGGTGGTGTAGCGTGTGTGCCACCGGAACTTGGATGCTTCGGCAGCTTGGCAAAGACTCCTGTGTTCCCTGAATCGCCATCATCATCGTCATCTCGCCAGTCTTCTTCGTCGTGCTCGTTGAGTATGCGAAAGACTTTGTTTAACCGAGTGATACGGAAGACTTCGAGAACATTGGGAGCAAGCTCGCAAAAACCCAATTGTACGCCAGAGGCCTTCGCCTTCTTGTTGAGCAATACAAGCTTGCCAATGAGGGCGGATGACATAAACTCGACGCCCTTGAAGCTGACTAGCAGTTTCTTTGTTTCCGCAGCTGCGTCAACAAGATCGAGTAACTCGCGTCCAATCTGCTGGACCATCGCTTCGTCGGCAACTTTCGACGACGTGAATCTGGCACTCACGGCACCGCCGAGAATATTGACCTTGATCCACACCGTCGTGTTCCTCCGATAGTACTACGCAGACTACCCCCGAAGCACGACTACGAACCTATTAACTGCAGCCGGTCTCGTGCTTCATCCGCCCAAGGGCTGTCCGGCGCGAGGTTGAGAAACTCGCGCCAATGGGAGTCGGCTTCCTTCGCTCGCTCAAGCTCGTCGAGCGTACGTGCCAAGTGGTAATGCACATCGGGATAATCGCGATGATGTGCCAAGGTCCCTTGGAATGCTGCCACAGCCAGTTCTAGTTCACCCGTTTCGGCGAGGACGCAACCGAGATTGGCTCGCGCCTCGACAAAGTTCTCGTCCAATTCGATCGCCATGAAATAGCGTTCGCGAGCGGCGGCGATGTCGCCGATCATATACAGCAATTCGGCAAGGTGAAAACAGATTTCCGCCTGCGCACCGCCGGCGGTCAAAGCCGCGCGATACATCTCGATGGCCGCTTCCAACTCACCCTCGTCTTCGTATCCGATCGCAGCTTCGATCATCTCCTTCGGTGTCGTTGGCTCTGACAGTTCGGCGAGGTGACTTGCCAGCGAAAGCGTTGAACGCGAGGACAACTCATCCGATAAGTCCGTGACCTCCGACGAGTAGGCCTCCAAGGCGTCGAAATCGATGCGCAGCTGACCACCCGGCTCGACGAGCCCTTCTCCTTGCCGAAGCAAGATCTGTTTCCCTTCGACGATGACCGACAACTGAGCCATCGGTCGGTCGACATCGGGAACGTAGCGAGACAGTGCGGCGAGCTTCGTTTCTATGGCGGCGGGCGATGCTCCGGCTGCGAGGAGTTGTGCAAGTCGCTGCGCGGTCGCCACTTCTTGAAAATCGAAGTAGGGCAGCCGATGAACTTCGCGTACCGGAACTATCAACCCGCGACGATGCCAACGTCGCACGATCGATACTGTCACGCCGAGTAGTTCGGCGAGCATGGCCGGTGTGTAAAGTCGTCGCACGTGCTGCTCGGCTTCCACGATTCCCAGTCGCTGCCAGAGTTGGGTCTCCGAGATGATCTCCAATCGACCATCTCCTGCGGCATCGCGAATATCGGCGTTCAGCAGTTCACCATCTTCGGCCAACGGCAACTCGTCGGCACCGATCACGATCAGGTCGACATCGGCCGAACATTTGGCGACAGGAATTCCGCCTTGATCGCGCACGAGTTGTTGCGCCTCGCGACGATTGACGCCACCTAGCTTGCCAACGAACGCGACACGTTTGCCTTGCAACGCGGGACTTTCACTATAGATAACCGAAGACATGAGGGCGGCCCGACCACGACAGACATGAGGACGGCGAACACCAAACGACGTCTGTCAGTGTTGCGATCCAAATTGGCCGTGTCAATCAGTTGGCCTTGCGTGAGTTGACCATCCCATAAAAAAACGCGAGCCGAAACTCGCGTGGTGTTGATTCAATTGGACTTGGCGATTAGGCGGTTGAGTTTCCGTCGTTGTCTGCAATATAGTCGTTGCCCGCTTCAGAGTCGCGACGACTGCGGCCCACGTCGGGAATCGGCACAACGCGGGCGGTGCCCGGCTTCAATTCCGGTTCACCGGTGGGTGTCGCGTCATTGGGAGCCGCTTCGGCCTCTTCAACCGCTTTCGCTTCGCCTTCGGCCTTTGGAGCTGCAGCGGCGGGAACTTCGGGAGCCTTCGTTTCGACACGTTGAACCGTCGTGGGAGCCGCTGGCGTCGTGACTACACTTGGCAACGCACTCGCGGGTGCGTAGTAAGTCACTGTGGAAGGGTTGTAAATCGTGCATGGCGAGCAAGTGTTGATTGGGACTCGTCGGGCGACCGTTCGTGGAACGACTTGCGTTTCTTGAACCCACTTCATGACCGTACGCGGTACTTGAACCGTCTTGGAATCCGTCACCCACTTCTGCACGCGCACCTCAACAGGCTCTTCTTTGGTCTCATACTCGATTCGTTGCGTTGTTACTTGGACGGGTTGTTCGACGACTTCATCGACAAATTTGCAGACCTGAACTTGAACTGGCTCTTGAACGACGACGTCTTCATAACGCGTTACGTTGACGGGAATCTGCTCGTTGACAACGCGCTGTTGATAGGTGGTCTGCGCGACTTCTTGAGCGACCACGTTTGGAACGTACTGGCGCTCGACTTGATAGGTGGCTGGCGGAGCCGTCGGAACCCAATGGAAGCCAGCGCGTTGATAGACCATCGATCCTGTTAGCGGGTCTTGGACGTAACCGCCCTGCAACCATTGCAATCGATTTCGCGAAACGCCCGGTTTCAGAACGTAGTTGTCGACATACGATCCCTGGTCGACATATTGCGTTTGCATCGTCGTCACCGGGTCGTAAACAACATGACTCCGTGTCTGCATCACCTGTTCGGTAACCGGTCGGCGGACGACTCGCTCTTGCGTCCGCGTTTCCGTATCGAGAACTTGCTTGCGGACAGTGTAGCGTTTGATTTGCGTCGAAGTTTCGTTTACGGGCTTGGCAACCGTATAGCGACGGACGCGAGTTTCCGTCTCATAGACAGGTCGCTGACTCGTAATCGTCTGCTCTTCGTAGATGGTCTCGTACGAGGGTCGATACACCGTTTGCTCGACGTTGACCGTCTCGTAATGAATTCGGTAGGCCGGATAGACCGTTTGCCCATAGGCTGCCGCATCGAACGATGCGAACGCCAAAGATGCAGAAAGCCCTGCGATCGCAGTCTTGAAAAAAGAAAGGTTCATCGACGTACTCACTTCACCGTGTGTTTTAGAGTGACCGTGTTGCTAACTACCACATCGCCTCGTTGTGGTGCCCTCGCGCTTTGTTGCCTGTGTGCGCATGCACCCCATACAAATGAGTTTGCCCAACAAAGCCTCTTCTCGCAAATGAAAAAAATTGCTCGGAGGCCCTGATATCACTACGAAGAGCAACGGCGATAAGGCTTTACGATTTTCAAGAATCTTTGAAGTTTTTTTAAAGCTCTGCCGACGCCTTGGGAACGGTCCGTCGCACAACTGCTACAGCCGCTTGCGGTTAAGGCACAAGTTTGCCTAACCGTTAAAATCGGACCACTGGCAACTTCGATCGTTGAACGAGACTTCCAAGCTCTCCGACAGACTTCGGAAGTCGAACGCGCCAGGCTATTGCGCTGTCGCTTCGGCGCTGGTCGCTTTCATTGCCAGCAACGAATCCTCCGCGTTCAAACGGATGCCGTGGCGAACACGAGAGCCGAAGGAGTTGAGTTCCGAATCAACAATCTCCTGCAAGGCAGCTCGCACGGGCTCTAAATCGTCGGACGAATTATTCTCGGCCAGTTGAGCAGCACTTCGAATCCCGGTGTTGATCACCTGTAGCCGCTTCCAGTCGCGGCCCGATTCGTGCTCCTCGCCTGCCCCCGACTCCTGGTTCTCGGGGTCGAGCATCTCGAGCAACACGGGGATCGCTCTCGCGTCGCCGTGCCGACACAATCCCGTCGCCGCGTTGTAGCGGGCGTTCGTGTAAGGATCGTCTAGCAAAATGACGAGTCGATCCAGCGCCGCGTCGCCACCGATCACTCCTAGGACAAACGCCGCCGTTGACCGCAAATCGGATCGCACTTGCTGCTCGGCAGCCACCTCGGTTCGCTCGCGTGACGCCGCGATCAACGCCTCCATACATGCTGCGTTTTCGGACAGCGAGGAATCGGGATTGTTATTCGCATACACGGCGATCGCTTCCAGAGCAGTGCGCCGCACGTCGATCTCGGCTGGGTCTCGCTCCAGTGTCGCCGCGCGCAGTACGGGCGGCAAAGCCTCTGGAACCTTAAACTCGCCCAAGGCTCGAGCCAAAAACATCCGCAAGCGAATCGAAGTTTCGTCGTAACTCTCTTGATCCAACTGACCATCGAGAACCGTCGCCAACTCAGTCGCCATCGTGACGTCGCTCTTCAGATCTTCATGTGCCGGATTCCGCAACAGGTCGGCCAGTGTCAGTGCCCGTTGCCAACTCGCTTCATTCGGCTTCTTCAAATCGCGAACAAGCTCGTGCGGATTACTTCCCATGTGCGCCAGCCAGCTGAACATCAGCCAAACCGCCACGATGATCCCGACGATAATCATCGGAATCACGAACAACTGTAAGAGGAAGCCAGCGGACGGCGGCTCGATGGGCGGGAGCGGTTTGTCGTCGAGACTGGGTTTGGGAGGAGCTTTTTCCGGAGAGGACATGCTCGTATGGCTCGGCTCGGGGGGATGGAAACACCTTAGTTTAGGTGCGTCCCGCGAAGCGTCAACCGACGCGCATTGTCGCACGCGGATGGGGCACACGTTGCCTTGAATCAACTCCTATAGCCTTACTTGGCAACAACCCGAGTCATTTCGAACAAGTTTGTAGCCTGCGGACCAAGGAATCCCTCGAATCGAACCGTTTCACCCGTGTCGGGATCAACTACGCGATTCCGCTCGGCCAGTTCAAAGTAAGCATACGTCCAGGGCATGGTTGACGCTTGTCCTTGATCCGTAATTTCAACATCGATCTTCACCGCTTCGGTCGCCGATTGCCGAAGCTTGGAACCGGGCTCCCCCTCGATCTCCGCCTTCATCGGCACACCCGCTGCCGCCAACGCGTCGATCGTCTGCTCAAGGCTTCTCAGCGAATCGACGCCGTGTGAGTTCACCAGCGATGTGAAGTGATTGACGTTGTAGCCATGAACGAGCACCCACGCCGCATACTGGCTTTCGCGATTCAGCGTCTCCACCGCTTCTCGCGTCGGCAATTCCCATGGCAACGACTCGACCTGAGCGACTAATTCGTCGAGCAACGAAGACGGATCGGACGATTTTTCGTCCAACGTGGCGAGTGACCGAAGTGTTTCGCTTGAGACAGCTGGACGGTGCGACTTCACCACGTGTTCAATAATCCCTCGCGTAGCATCGCTCAATTCCCAACTCTTCAGCTCCGAAATGAACAACTTCGGAAACTCTGGATGCGGATGCTGATAGTGAATGGCATTGAGATGTTTGTCGGGGAAGTCATAGACGCCCGCAGGTCGGTAGTCGAGAGCCTCAAACACTCGAGACAACGACGAAATGCCGGTCGCGGGACGTTGGTTGGCAAAGGTACGAAATGCGATGTGATCGTTGAAGAACCTCGCGCCGGCATCTTGGACAATGCGTTCATAGGTGGCGACGTAAGCAACTCGCCGGCGGTATCGATCCCACAACCGGTCGAACAACTCCAGGGCGAATCGCTCGCGTGCGGTACGGGCTTCGATCGCTTGGTGAGGGCCACGCAATCCAGTGGTGCCGAGGTTTGTGTCCATCGATGTTGGCTCCCATTGTTCAGTGCGACAAGCCTATTCCAATCGTAAGCTTGTCCAATTTCTATTCTACCGTAGGATTCAAGTGGGGAATCATGTCACAAGATGGAGGCATGGCTATGTTAATGCGAGACTACCAGCGCGACGTCCCGCAAATCGTCACCCAGCTGCCCGGTCCAAAGGCATCAAAATTGATTGCGACAGACGAACGCTATACGTCGCCATCCTATACGCGAGTCTATCCGTTGGCCGTTGCAAGAGGCGAAGGTGCGGTCATCGAAGATGTGGACGGCAACCGCTTCCTCGACTTCAACGCCGGGATCGCAGTTTGCTCGACCGGACACTGTCATCCCCGAGTCGTCAAGGCGATCCAGGATCAGGCGGCGCGGCTGATTCACATGTCCGGCACGGACTTCTACTACGGGCCGCAAGCGGAACTTGCGAGAAAGCTTGCTGAACTTGCACCTGGCGAAGGCAACAAACGCGTCTTCTTTACCAACTCGGGTGCCGAAGCCGTCGAAGCCGCTTTCAAGCTGGCTCGGTATCACACCAAGCGAAAGCACATGATCGCATTTTTCGGCGCATTCCACGGTCGCACGATGGGAGCTTTATCGTTAACCGCCAGCAAGGTCACACAGCGGGCAGGCTTCGCGCCACTGATTCCTCAAGTTAGCCACGTCGACTATCCGAACTGCTATCGCACGCAACGCACGCCAGTCGCCGACTGTTATCTCGACACGCTCGACCAACTCGAAAACAAACTCTTCAAGCGAACGGTGTCGCCGGACGAAGTCGCGGGCATCATCGTCGAGCCGATTCAGGGAGAAGGCGGTTACATCGTCCCACCGCCTGAGTTTCATCGAGCCCTAAAATCGCTGGCCGAGCGGCATGGCATCCTGTTGATTGCCGATGAAGTCCAATCCGGCATGGGCCGTACGGGAAAGATGTTCGCGATGGAGCACTGGGACGTCGAGCCCGACATCACCTGCTTGGCCAAGGGAATCGCCTCGGGAATGCCGCTGGGAGCGATCATCGCCCGCGACGAGATCATGGATTGGCCTCCCGGATCGCACGCCAGTACCTTCGGCGGAAATCCGGTTTCCTGTGCCGCAGCCCTCGAAACCATCGCTTTGCTTGAAGAGAGTTTGATCGCAAACGCAGAGCGAGTCGGGGCGTACATCCTCGATCGGCTGGCCGAGTTACAAGCTCGGCACGAGTTGATCGGCGATGTTCGCGGAAAGGGATTGATGATCGGCGTCGAGTTGGTTCGCGATCGCGAGTCGAAAGAACCTGCGATTGCCGAACGCAACACGATCGTGCAAGAGTGTTTTCAGAAGGGCTTGTTGCTGCTTGGCTGCGGCGTCAGTTCGATTCGCTTTTCGCCGCCGCTGGTCATCGACCAAGCCGACGCAGACACGGCTCTCGATATTCTGGATGAGGTGATTTCAGCAATGCCACGGGTAAGGCGAGGGCCATAAATGGAAACTAGCTTACTCGATCGGCGACAAAGGGGTCGGGAGTGTTTTTCGGCGACAGCGCTTTCAATTCGAGTGGTTCTTTGCCGAAAAACACTCCCGACCCCGTCACGTTCACTGCAATCAAGGCGATTCAGATGAAGAACCTCTTCAAAAGACTTGGCATCCTTGAGTCGCACAGCGGCGTCTACTCGAGCGGTTGGGTTGAACGTCCTGGCGGTGACGTGATCACTTCGATCAATCCCACCACTAGCAAACCAATCGCCAGCGTTGTGACCGCTTCGCGAGCAGATTACGACCGATGCGTGAATCGTGCGCAGCAAGCGTTTGCGAGTTGGCGAATGATGCCGCCGCCACAACGAGGCGAGATCGTCCGCCAACTTGGGCAAGTGCTTCGCGAGCATAAACAAGATCTAGGTCGGCTGGTCACGCTCGAAACCGGCAAGATCCTCTCCGAAGGAATAGGCGAAGTCCAAGAGATGATCGACATCTGCGACTTCGCCACCGGACTGTCTCGACAATTGTACGGCCTAACCATCGCGAGCGAACGACCGCGACATCGCTTGTTCGAACAGTGGCACCCGCTCGGCCCGATTGGAATTATCACGGCGTTCAATTTCCCCGTGGCCGTCTGGGCGTGGAACGCTGCACTGGCGGCGGTTTGCGGCGACACCATGATTTGGAAGCCCTCGCCCACCACGCCGCTGACCGCCATCGCCGTACAGCATCTCGTCAATCGAGTTGCCACGCAGCACAAGCTAGAAGGTGTCTTCAACCTCTGCATTGGTGCCGATGCGGAGGTCGGTCGCTGGATGGCAGAGGATCGCCGCTTGCCACTGATCTCAGCAACGGGCAGTTGTGCGATGGGACGCAGCGTTGCACAAACCGTTGGTGCTCGACTTGGCAGATCGCTGCTGGAGTTGGGAGGAAATAACGGACTGATCGTGACCGATTCAGCCAATCTCGATCTTGCTGTACGAGCGATTTTGTTTGCGGCTGTCGGTACTGCCGGTCAACGTTGCACGACACTCCGCCGCTTGATCGTGCATGAGTCGATCGCTGCGCCGTTAGTCGAACAGCTCGTGGCTGCTTATCGAAGTGTTCCGATTGGCGATCCGCTGGAAGCAGGCATCTTAGTCGGACCGCTCGTTAACGAAGCGGCACTCCAGATGATGACAAAAGCCCTGGATGCTGCTCGCACACAAGGAGGCAAGATTCTGTGCGGTGGCGAGCGAATTGATCGGCCCGGCTATTTCGTGCAACCGGCCATCGTACGAGCAGACGCAAAGATGCCGATCGTTTCGGAAGAGACATTCGCTCCGATTCTGTATGTGATGACTTACCAAGACTTGGACGATGCGATTGCGATTCACAACCGTGTCGATCAGGGGTTGTCGTCTGCCATCTTTACCGACCGCGTCTCGGAAGCGGAACAGTTCTTGTCCGCTGCAGGCAGCGATTGCGGCATTGCGAACGTGAACATTGGCACTTCCGGTGCCGAAATTGGCGGAGCGTTCGGTGGCGAGAAGGATACCGGTGGCGGTCGCGAGTCGGGCAGTGATGCCTGGAAATCCTACATGCGTCGCCAGACTTGCACGATCAACTTCGGGACCGATCTACCGCTCGCCCAGGGCGTCGAGTTCCGGCTTCTCGACGCGTCGGATCGAAGCTGATCGGCCCGAGGTAGTGGTACAGTTTGCCGTAAGTCGGGCACTCCTGCCCGACAAAAGACGGCCAAGAGTGGCCGTCCTACTTTCAGGAATTTCAAACTGTACCACTACCCGGCCCGACCGCCGATTGAGGCATGAGCAAGCGGCCGCTATCATGGCCTGCTCTTCTTTATGGCGGTGAGCCCATCCGCCTGACGATCCAACTTCGGAGAACGAGATGGAAAAGCGTACCCTCGGCAAGACAGACATGGACCTGACCGTACTGTCGTTCGGTGCCTCGTCGCTCGGTGCGGAATTCCGCAGCATCGATCTGGAAGAAGCATTTCGCAGCGTCCATGTGGCGATCGATCTGGGCATGAATTTCATCGATACGTCGCCATTCTATGGGCGCGGAATGAGCGAAATGCTTCTCGGACGCGTGCTGCCCGAGATCCCGCGCGACAAGTATTACCTCGGGACGAAGCTGGGGCGATACGCGGGCCAGCACTTCGACTTCAGCGCTCGCCGCGTCGCCGAGAGTATTGATATTTCACTCGAGCGGATGAAGGTCGATCACTTGGACATCGTGCTGTGTCACGACCTTGAATTCGTCGAGATGTCACAGATTGTCGAAGAGACAATCCCCGCCTTGCGAAAGCAAGTCGAGAAGGGAAAGGTCCGTTATATCGGCGTCAGCGGCTATCCGATGAAGATGTTCAAGTACGTGCTGGAGCGGGCCGACATTGACGTGATTTTGACTTACAACCATTACACGTTGCAGAACGATATGGCGTTGGAGCTGCTACCAATCTGCGAAGCCAAGGGCGTCGGCGTAATGAATGCGGCTCCTTTCTCAGCCCGCTTGCTGACCAAGGCCACGCTTCCGCCTTGGCACAAAGCGACTCCGCAAGTCCGAGAAGTCGCCAAGCAAGCGGCCGATCACTGTGCGAGTCGTGGCGTTGATATCGCGCAACTCGCGTTACAGTTCTCGATTGCTCATCCAAGCTTTACGACATGCGTAACGGGCTCGGCGAATCCGAATCGTGTGGCCGAATGGGTGAAGTGGGCCGCCGAACCAATGGACAAACAGCTACTGGCCGAGACGCTTGAGATCCTCAAGCCGATTCATAACTGGTTCTATATCGAGGGGCGTCCCGAAAACAACGATGATCCGGTGGGCTGAATCGATCTGTTGTCCGATTGTTCATAAAAAACGACTGATTGGCACAAGACAGCTGCGGTCGCCAGCCCTATGTTGTAAGGGTCTTTAGCACGGAGAAACACCGTTGTAGGGCGGATCTCCTGAAACACAAATTAATACAACTCGTGAGTGCCCCATGCGTGCCATCCGACTTCAAGAGCCCAAACATTTCGAACACATTGAAATCGACGAACCGAGCAGTCCCGGCCCTGGTCAGGCGTTGGTCCGGACGCATCGCATGGGGATCTGCGGCACGGACTACGGTGGCTATCTCGGCAAGATGCCGTTCTTTCGCTACCCGCGAATTCCAGGGCATGAGCTTGGCATTGAGGTCTTAGAGGTGGGCGATGGTGTCACCAACGTCAAGCCCGGAGATCGCTGCAGTGTCGAGCCGTACATGAACTGCGGCGAGTGCTATGCTTGTCGTAAGGGGAATGGCAACTGCTGCGAGAAGCTGAACGTCATCGGCGTGATGATTGACGGAGGCTTGTGCGAGCGGTTCTTGATTCGCGCTGACAAGTTGCACGCTTCCGAAAAGCTCTCGTTTGAGCAACTCGCGTTGGTCGAGACTTTAGCGATCGGTTGCCACGCCACAGATCGTGGCGCTCCGAAAAAGGGCGATCACGTTTTGATCATCGGCGCTGGACCGATTGGCCTTGCGACGCTGGAGTTTACGCGACTGACTGGTGCAACGATCACCGTCATGGACATGGTCCAATCGCGACTGGATTTCTGTCGCGAGACTTATGGTGTTGCTCATACCGTTGTCTTCAGCGGCGACGGCAGCGAACTCGACAAGATGAAGGAGTTCACCGACGGCGACATGTACGCTGTCGTGACCGATGCAACTGGCAACAATCGCTCGATGGCGAATGCCTTGAACTACGTCGCTCACACGGGCTCGTTGGTTTATGTCGGCATCACGACCGATGAGGTCAGCTTCCCGCATCCGAAATTGCATCGCCCCGAGATGACGATCAAAGGGTCGCGAAACGCGATGCCGTCGGACTTTGCTCGGATCATCAGTCTGATTGAAGATGGCACGATCAACACAAGTCCTTGGATCACACATCGCGTGGGGTTCGATTCGGTGATCGAGAACTTTGAAACGTACACGCGACCCGAGACGGGTGTTATTAAGGCGATCATCGAAGTTGCCGATTAAGCACCGTTCTATGTAGCCGAAGTCGGTGCGACTTCGGTTTTGAAGCCTCACGGCTTCAACGACGACACACTCAACCTCCACGAGAGAATCATGATCCCATCAGCCGTTACTGTTAGCCTCGTGACTCAAGCCCGTGGGGGCCCGTTCGTCTTCTGGGACGATCTTAGCGCAGCCGCCGAAAAGGCCGCGGCACTGGGCTTCGATGCTATCGAAATCTTTGCTCCTTCTCCCTCCGCGGTGAACGCCGATGAGCTAAAAGCCCTGTTGGCGAAGCACAAGCTGAAGCTCGCAGCGGTGGGCACAGGTGCCGGCATGGTCATTCACGGATTGAGCCTGATCGATCCTAATCCCGATCAACGAGCCAAAGCTGCGGACTTTGTGCGTAGCATCATCGATATGGGCGGCCCTTTCGGCGCTCCCGCGATCATTGGCTCCATGCAAGGCAAGTGGGGCGGCGGGCAAAGCCGCGACGAAGCGTTAGCGTTGCTCGGCAATGCATGTGAGGAACTCGGTGAGTATGCCGCAAAGTACAACGTGCCGCTGATCTACGAACCGCTGAATCGTTACGAGACGAATCTGATTTGTACGGTCGCAGAAGGCGTGAAGTTCCTCAAGTCCCTGAAGACGACGAATGTAAAGCTGCTCGCCGACTTGTTCCATATGAACATCGAAGAGGCGAACATCGCCGACGGCATTCGTGCTGGCAAAGGCTATATCGGCCACGTTCACTTCGTCGACTCGAATCGTCGCCCGGCGGGTCTGGGGCACATGGATTACGAACCGATTGCAGCGGCCTTGAAAGAGATTGGTTACGAAGGTTATGCGTCGGCGGAAGCCTTTGCCTATCCAGATCCTGATGCTGCTGCCAAGCAAACCATCGAAGCCTACAACAAGTACATCAAGTAAGAGAAAGTCGTATTGAGATGAGTGATGCAAACAAGAACGTATGCGTGACGCTTGGCCTCGCCCCCAGTTTCGGGTTCGGAGACCGAATCGGACTCGCGACACCGGGTCACGTCGAAGCCATGAAGCGATCGGGTGCCGGGATCGAGCCGATCTTTCCACAACAATCGATTCGCGAGATGGCACGAACGAGTCGGACGCCCGAAGGCGTTATGCACGATGCCATCGAAGGTATGAAACAAGCGGGCTGGACCGGGAAGACCGGAGCCGACGCGGACCATCTCAAGACGAACCAGGACGTCGATCGGACCGCAGTCGCCGGCTTCACCTTCTTCACGATCGACCCTTCCGACAACGTCGACGAGCATTCGGACAGCTATGATGAAGCGACGCTGCGCAGCAAGTTCTCTAGCATCCGCGCCACGATCGAATGGTTCGACAAGTACCTTGGCAAGTCCGTTAAGTTGGCGACCGGCACGACGATTTCGCTCGACGAACAAGCGTGCATGCGGTGCGCGGTGAAATATGGTGCAGCCATCAACCACGCCATGGCCTTGGCCGACTATATCAAGAAGGTGCAGGAATCAGCCGGTCGCGACTACGAGGTCGAGTTGAGCGTTGACGAGACCGATCAGCCCACGACATTGGCCGAGCACTATATCATCGCGGATCAGTGCGTTAGCCGCGGCATGAAGTTGGTCAGTCTGGCACCTCGTTTCATTGGTGAACTCGAAAAGGGCGTCGATTACAAAGGTGATGTCGCCTCTTTGGAAGCCTCGCTGAACGAGCACGCGGCGATCGCCGAGTTGCTTGGTCCGTACAAGCTGAGTTTGCACTCGGGATCGGACAAAGTCTCGATGTACTCGGCATTGGCGCGAGCGACGAAAGGTCGCTTCCACGTGAAGACCGCCGGCACTAGCTACCTCGAGGCGTTGCGAGTTGTCGCACGTCACGACGAACCGCTGTTCCGGAAGCTGATCGATTTCGGTCGTTCACGCTACGATACCGACAAGGCGACTTATCACGTTTCGGCTACGAATGCCGCAGTCGCACCGACAAGTGAAATCGCCGATGCAGAAGGCCTGGAACGAATTTACTTAGAGCGTTGGGCCGATGTACCAACCGGCAAAGGTTTTACGGAACCGGGACGCCAGATCTTGCATTGCACCTTCGGCTCGACGCTGACGCATCCGGAGTTTGGTCCGGCAGTTCGAGCGGTGTTGGAAGCTCATCCCGATACCTATACTGAAGTGCTCGCCGATCACTTCAGCCGCCACTTGGAAGCGTTGGCGGCAGGCATGTGATCTGGGAATTGAGCCGAACGCGTTAGCGTCAAGCTCTTGTTGCGAGGCACCCCCGGCTAGCCCCGACGACTCACGAAAACAGGAAAGAACGCACATATGCTCAAACATCAACTGATTCATCCCGAGATCAACGCGATCCTCGGCGCAGCCGGTCATCATGGCAAAGTCTTGATCGCCGACGGCAATTATCCTGCATCGTCGAAGATCGGCCCAAACGCCAAGCTCGTACATCTGAACTTGATGCCAGGCGTGCTTACTTGCAATCAAGTCTTGCAGGCCGTCCTCTCGGCGCTGCCCGTTGAAGCCGTCAACACGATGATGTACGAATCCACAGGGCAATATGCCCTTACGGCAGATCCATCGGTGTGGGCCGATTACCGCCAAACAATGAAAGCCGCGGGGCTAAGTCTGGAACTCGAGCCCATCGAAAAATGGGCCTTCTATGATGCCGTGGCGACTCCCGATCATATCCTCACGATCCAAACCGCCGATCAACAACGCTTCGCCAACGTGTTGTTGACCATCGGCGTTCGCATGGATTAGCAGTACTTGGCCACTTCCAAGTACGATGCAACAGTTCTGACTTAGGCGCACGCAGCCCGCGATCGGTTTCCGAAGCGTTATACTGTGTTTTGTTGCGCCCGAACTTTGCAATTCCACTCTCAGACAACGGAGCATACCCATGAACCGTCAAGCGATTATGACTTGGTGCTTACTCGTTCTATTCGTCGGCACTCTCGCCGCCGAGTCGCCGAAACCGGTCACATCGATCGACCTACAAGACGGTGATGCGTTCGTCTTCTTGGGTGACAGCATCACGCACCAATGCCTCTATACCCAGTATGTGGAAGACTATTTCTACACACGCTACCCCGAGCGAAGAATTCACTTCTACAACTCCGGCGTGAGTGGCGACAAGGCGGGTGATGCCTTAGCTCGCTTTGAAGGTGATGTCGCATTGCAGACGCCGAAATACGTCTCGGTGCTGCTGGGAATGAACGACGGCACCTATCGGCACTTTGATCGCGAAACCTTCGATCGTTACGAGACGGACATGACGCAACTGATCGAACGAATCGCGAGCATCAAAGCGACTGGTATTTTGATGGGCCCCAGCATGTACGACTCGCGTGTCTCCGTCAGCAAACCGCCTCGCTGGGTCGCAGGCAATCCTGAGCAAGTGGCGGAAGTCACCGGCTACTATGCGCCCGTATTGGCTTTTTATGGAGCTTGGGTCCGTGACCAGGCGACCCATCGGGGATTGGGCTATGTGGATATGCAGAACACGATGGAGCAACTGACACGAGCCCAACGCGTCGAGAACCCAGAGTTCAACATGATCCCGGACGCCGTTCATCCGGACGCCAACGGGCAAGCGGTTATGGCGTTCGCGATGTTAGAGCAGATGTCTGCCAACCGACAGGTCTCGGCGATTAACGCGACGAAGGTCAACGACAAGTGGCGAGTGACAGCCGGCCAGGACGAGGTCGCTGATGTGCAAGGCGATGACGTCTCGCTGAGCTTCACGTTCAAAGCCGGTTCGCTGCCCTGGGTTCTGCCGCCAGAAGCTCAACTCGGTTACGCCTTAACCAAATCCGGGCACAAGTTGAGCAACGAGCGCGTTCGTGTGCTGGGGCTCGCTCCGGGCAAATATGATGTACGGATCGATGGTGCTACGGTTGGGACTTACACGCATGCGGTGCTGGCAGCGAAGATTGAGCTGCAAGCAAACGACAAGACGCCGCAATACCAGCAAGCACTCGCCGTGGCGAATCTTAATAAGGAACGCAACGAAAAGGCCATTCACCCGCTTCGCGACAAGTGGGCACAACTCCGCAACCGTTTCACACGCCCCGGCAAGACAGGCACCGAGGAGCACAAGGAGTATCTCGTCGAGTTCAACAAGGAAATTGAAGGGTTGAACCAGCTTGCCGCCGAGTACGAAGCGAAGATTTATGAAGCCGCCCGACCGGTGGCTCGTAAGTATGAGATTGTTGCCGCCGTGGAGTAAACATCGCAGCGTTGCGGCCAAACATCGCGTGTCTCTCGACGCTTCGGAATGCCTGAACGAAACTCGAACGGAGTTTATAGACCGCGTCGGACCGCTATCTCGCCTTGACTCGCTCCGCGCAGACTCGATACGATCGCACCATCGCGATTCCACCGACAAATTCCAACTTGAGCAAGCCCACGACACGGACCCCTACGGATCCCCTCTATAAGGATCGTTCAAGGATGAACGACCACTCTTGCGACACCTACATCGTCGTCCCTTGCTACAACGAGGCGAAGCGACTTCCCACCGCAGAGTTTCACCAATTTGCCGCCGCGTGCGATGGAATCCGATTCCTCTTCGTTAACGATGGCAGCTCCGACGAGACGGCAGAACTGCTAGCGGAGATCGCTGCTAGCAACCCACAACGGTTCGAGTTTCTTGACCTGCCGCGAAACAGTGGCAAGGCAGAGGCCGTTCGGCAAGGGATGATTCATGCACTCGACGCCTCGCCCGTCGCGATCGGGTTCTGGGACGCAGACCTGAGCACGCCGTTGGAATCGATTCCCGACTTTAGGCGTGTACTGCAGCAACATGAAACCATCGAGATGGTCATTGGGTCGCGACTGCCACTGCTGGGCAGGCAGATCCACCGAAAGCCCATCCGAAAAGTCTTGGGGCGGATCTTCGCGACCGTCGCGTCGATCGTGCTTGGACTGCGCATTCAAGATACACAGTGCGGTGCCAAGCTTTTCCGCGTGACGCCGCAACTCCGAAGCATCATCGCCGAGCCGTTTCTGGCCAAGTGGATCTTCGATGTCGAGTTGTTTGCCCGCTTTCGGCAACTGCATCGGCAGGCAGAGCCGAAACTGTGCAGCGCGGACTATATCTACGAGCAACCGATCGACCGGTGGGAAGAGGTTGGGTCTTCACGGCTGAAGTCGCAGGACTTTGCCGCCGCCATACTCGACTTGTCGCGGATCTATTGGAGGCATTTGCGACCGTGGGCTCGACCTTATCTTGGCACGACGACTGACGAGCGTGGGCCGGATGTACTCACTTTCGGATCGGACGACGAACAGCCCTCGCGGCGAGCTGCTTAGCACCGTTCGAAATAGAAATGAGCAGCAAGACGCGAGCGCCGGTCTGTTTACCTTACTCACGGGGACGGAGATGAAGGATCATCATCGACACCAACTCTGGTTGTTAGTGATTGCTGCGGCAGTCCTGTTGACGGGCTTGCACACGACGAGACTCTGGGACCAGGACGAAGGCTACTTCGCCAGCACAGCCGCAGAAATGCATGCGCAGGGCGATTGGATCGTGCCCACGTTCAATGGTGAGTTGTTCGGGCATAAGCCGCCGTGGATGTACTGGATGATGATGATCGGCTACGAGCTATTCGGCACGTCCGAGTTCGCGGCGCGCATTCTGACGGCTGTCTTCGGCGTCGCGACCTGTCTCTTAACCTATCACCTGGGACGCCGCGTGTTCACGGCAGAGGCAGGCTGGTGGGCTGGATTGGTGATGGCCAGTTGCTTGATGTTTAACTTCGTTTCGCGAGCAGCGACTCCCGATACGTATCTGACCTTCTTTTCAACGCTCGCTTTGTATTTATTCGCTGTCACGGGACCGTACCGCGCGCGTCCAGAAACTAGTTCGACTTCCGAAATGGCTCCGAGCCTCTCGGACGTGCTTCCGCAACGCTGGACGCACTTCGTCGCGATCTATGCAGCGATGGGTGTCGCCACGCTGGTGAAAGGACCCATCGGGTTCTTGTTTCCGATGGCTGTGATCGGGTTGTTCCTGTTATGCACAACTCCAAGACGTGAACTGGATGCAAGTGCGCCACGGTGGCGACAGTGGTTTGAGGCATTGCGCCCATTCGGCCCGGTCAACTTCTTCCAAACCATTTGGCGAATGAGGATCTTTACCGCGATTGCCGTCATTCTGTTGGTAGCAGGACCTTGGTATATCGCTGTTGGCTGGAAGACCAACGGCGTGTTCTTGCAAGAGTTCTTTGGCGTACATCACTTCCATCGATTTTCAACACCGATGGACAGCCACAAGGGACCCTTCTACTACTACATCGTGTCCATTCTCGTCGGGATGTTTCCCTGGTCTGTGTTTGCGTTACCAACGTTCTTGCTAGTAATTCGGCACCTGCGAACGAGTGCGTCATCCCAACGCGGCCTCTTGTTGATGACGTGTTGGGCGAGCGTGTACGTCGTCATTTTCTCGCTGGCCAGTACCAAACTGCCGAACTACATTTTGCCCGCATATCCGGCGTTGGCCGTTTTGGCCGCCTACTTTTATCAATATTGGATCGACAATCCCGCCTCAGTGCATCGATTCTGGCCGCGCATCGCGTTAGGCATCTTAGCGTTGGTCGGGATGCTGGGCTTGATCGGCCTTCCCCTTGCAGGAGCTTGGCAGTGGAACGGGCAGACGCTGTTAGATCGGGTTGGCTTGGCAAGCGACGTGCAATCACAACTGGCTTGGTTCGGACTCGTGGGCGCACCGGCGACCATCGCAGGGTGTTACGCCCTCTATCTCGCTGAGCAAGGACGTAGCGCGGCAGCCGTCAAATGTATCGCTTGGACGGGCGTGTTATCAATATTTGGTGTCTGGAACATCGCGGCTCCGCAGATTGCGCATCACCAGATCAACGGTCGCATCGGCGCCGCGATTCAACAGCACGTCACGGAAGCGAGTCCACAGATTGCCGAGTTCGGCTACTTTCCACCAAGTCTGTCGTTCTATGTGCGGCACCGCATTGACCCCTGTTCTGACAAGGAAGCAACGCAGCAGTTCATGGAGGACGCGGGACCAAAACTACTGATAACAACGACCGACGGGTACGAATCGCTGAAGGGCACACTTCACGAAGATGTCGCGGTCGTTGAGAAGCTGGATCGTTTCCCGGAAAAAGGCCAGATCGTGATCCTCTACAAAGGAGGTTCGTCGCCTCAGCGAACGGCTCACTCGCCAAGCAAGTCGGAGCCTCCGATCCGTTAGAACGGATCACCAATTTGGGATCGCGACCGTCGATTTCGCGTTCGGAAATTCAAAGACTGATCGAGCCCTCACTAGGTGCTGGCACAGGCGGCGGATCCTGCTCTCTTCGTTTCTCACGTCCCTTCTGCAACCGCTCGCGCATGCGTTCCAACACCGTCGGAGCACCACTCGCTGCGTTCTCCTCGCGACGCAGGCGCGCCTGTTCTAGTAGCTCGAGGACTGCTCCCGCCAGGGGTTCGACTCCCTCGGAAACATCACCTCCACCCACTAAACTGGCAGCCTCTTGCAACCAATTCCGATCTTTGGGCAACTCCAGCTTGGGCTGATCAATTGTACCGCCGATATGTAACTCGATCGGTCGCTCGGCGAGGCGGCTGGCCAATGGGCCGTCTCCCGCCAGCGAGAAAGGCAACCTCGCTTTCACATCAAGATCCAACGTCTCGTCCAATCCGACGAACCCACTCGTCCGCCACTCCATGTCCTTCGAAATCTCTGGAAGCAAAAAGGAAAGTCCCTCGTGATAGACTCGCCCGTCTTGCAACTCGAAGCGTACTTCCGTGCCATCGGCAATTCGCATTTCGTCTGGCAGTTCTGTTCGCAGCAGGGCGGCAACAACTCCGGCAATGTCATGCAAGATCGAGTCTTTCATGCTGGTTTGCACCTGGTGCAATTGAACCACGCCTGAGATCGTTGCCTGCTTAAGCGGATTCGGATTCTCTTGAGTTGCGAGCGGCACGATGCACTTCGTTAACTCAATCGATGCGCTGCCGCTAACGGTCGTCGAGTTGGCCAACAAAGGAGCGATCAACTGCAATCCGCGGTCACACATTTCAGGAGTGAGATCAACATTATCGAGCAGTTTCACGGGCTCGATCGTCAATGTTCGCCCGGACGTCGATCCGTCGATGCGTACAGTGACGTTCAAATCCGAGAGCTGAATGATCGGTTCGTGGTCGCGGGGCGAGTTCGCGCGAAAGCTCGCATCGCGCACCAGAAATGCGCCCACGATCGGTTGAACTGGCCGTCGTGGACTGGGAGCTTCCAGCGGCGTCGCGGGGATCGTAAGCGCGATGTCGGGAGATACAATCGCGACCTTTCCGATGTCCGGCAGAGCAAGCCAAGTGGCAAGCCAAGACTGCTCAAGCTCGATTCGTTCGAGTTGAATGCCTAACTCCGGCTGATCGCGAAGGATACTCACGTCTCGCAGCGTGAGCGGTGTGAACCACCCGAACTCAGCAGACTTGGCGGTCAAATGCAAATCGTCTTCGGCACCGATCCGACCAAGCAGGACATTCAGCAACGGCGTCTTTGCGACGATATAAGGCGAAGCAGCAACGAGCAGAATCAGCAAGGTGAGCAACTTGACCACACGACGACCGAAGTTGCCGCGAGCGATGGTCGAATCCGTTGATTTACTCATTGGCCACGTTTACACCGAATTTACGCGAATTCCGCTACACTATTGTCAATCCCAGCCTTCAATGCGACGAACGGAGGAATCATTTCATGCCGTCAGTATACGTTAGTTCGGTCATCGAAGCTCCGCTTGAGAAAGTATGGGAAGTCGTCCGAGACTTCAATGCCCTGCCCCGCTGGCACCCGCTGGTCGCGACCAGCCAAATCGAAGCCGGTCGTCCTGCCGATGCCATCGGTTGCGTGCGGAACTTTCAACTCACCGAGTCCGGCGAGACGATTCGAGAACAGCTTCTGGCGCTGTCGGATGTCGAACACTTCTGCACGTACTCGATTCTCGAATCACCGCTGCCCGTTAAGAACTACGTCGCCACGCTCCGACTTCGGCGAATTACGACCACCGGTCAGACGTTTGGCGAGTGGCAATCCAACTTCAATACTCCGCCGGGCGAAGAAGAAGACGCCTGCGCGACCGTCAAAAGTATCTACGAAGACGGATTCGCAGCGATCGCAACGAGCTAATCCGCTCGTCTCTTTAAAGTTACGACTGCAAGGTCAAGACTTGACGATACGAGGCGAACTACGGCTGACGAGCCCGCAGCATTTCTCGCGATTCCAACAATGTCAGGAGCGACATGGCGAAGCATGCAGAGCAGCAATCAGGTGGACAGTCTCATTTAACGCTTTTTATCGTCGGGGCGATCGTCCTGGCAGTGGTCGTCGCGATCGCGGGACCGGCCGCCTTGGGCGAAGGTTTTCGACCCGTTGTTGCCATCTTCAATGTTGGCGGTGAAGTCTTTCTGCGGATGCTCCAAATGGTCGTTGTGCCGTTGGTAATGGCCAGCGTCATGAGTGGCATCTTAGGACTGGGAGATATCCGGAAGCTTGGACGACCGGGTGCGTACGCGGTCTCCTATTACCTGTCGACGACCATACTCGCCGTAATCACGGGTCTGATCGTCGTGAATATCGTCAACCCCGGTCGCGGCATCGACAAGAAGCTCGTCGAGGATGCCCGTCAGGAAGGCGAAGAAACCGTTGCACATGCCGCTGGACGCAAGAGCGGGAAGAAGTTCGAGTGGCACAACGTGACGGGAGATCGCGCCCAGATCGCCAGCGAAAGTAAAAACGTTTCAATCAGCGACAACGGGAGTTGGAATGTTCGCATTGTCATCGATCAAGTCGGTGACGCATCCACTCCGGCACATGCACAACTACGTTGGAGTCGCGATGGAAATGTGTTCACCGACGTCGAGAACGGAGAGTTCGTCGCTGGCACGGAGGAGAGCATCTATCGCACAACTGCCGCGATCCCGGTCCCGGAGGAGGCGGCATACGTGCAGATCCGCTTCGAGCCACAGCAAGGCGGCACGGCCAGCATTATCGAAGCGTATCTCGTGCCCGGACCGCCCTCCATTGGCGAGATCTTTCAGAACTTGGTTCTCATGCTATTCACTGGCAACTTGCTGGCATCCATGGTCGAGATCAACTTGCTGCCGCTGATTGTGTTCAGCATCGTCTTTGGTGGAATGTTAACCACGATGGGCGAGAAATCCAAAACGATTTCGGAATTGGTGGTCAGCATCAACGATGCCCTGATGAGTTTCATCCTTTTGCTGATGAAGCTCGCGCCGCTGGGAATATTCTGTCTCGTCGCCGCTCGCTTCGCCAAGGCACAAATGGACGGACAGTTTCTATCGTTACTGAAGACACAGGCTTGGTACATGACCAGCGTGCTTACAGGACTCGGCGTTCACGCCTTGTGTACGTTACCTTTGCTATTGTGGATCTTCACGAAACGAAATCCGATTCAGTTTTTCGGACAAATGTCGCAGGCCATCCTGACCGCTTTTTCGACGGCCAGTTCGACTGCCACGCTGCCGGTGACGATGGAATGTGCCGAGAAACGCGCCGGGATTTCGCCACGATCGACCGAGTTTGTGCTGCCGCTCGGTGCAACGATCAATATGGACGGGACCGCACTTTATGAAGCGGCCGCCGCCATCTTCATCGCCCAAGCCTACGCGATTGTTGACCCAACGTTTGTGCTTACCTTCGACAAGCAAGTCGTGATCGCAGTCACCGCGACACTGGCGGCGATCGGAGCTGCAGGCATTCCAGAAGCTGGACTCGTCACGATGTTGATCGTGTTGAACGCCGTCGGCTTGCCCCTGGAATTGATCGGCTTGATCTTGCCCATCGACTGGTTGCTCGATCGCTTCCGAACGGCTGTCAATGCCTTCGGTGATTCCGTCGGCGCGGCGATCGTCGATAAGAGTTTTTCGGCAGCTTCGTAGAACTGCCCCGAAAAACTCGCCACGAAAAGCACGAAGAGACACGAAAATGAAACCGTCTGCGGTTGGGTAGATCTTTGTAGCTTCTCGCGTTTTTCGCGGCGACCAATCGACCGCCTGACCAATTTCCGGTGCCTTGGCGGCGGCAGTAGACACTCGCCGTGCGACGGTCGCATTGGTATGTTACGACTCTCGATGGCAAAGCCTCCCACACCGTCCATGGACTTCGATCGTGAAAATCAAACGCATTAGCTGTTATCAAGTCGATCTGCCCTTGCACGAGGGGAGCTACAAGTGGTCGGGCGGCAAATCCGTGTCGGTCTTCGACAGCACGATCGTCCAAGTCGAAACCGATACCGGAATCGTAGGCCACGGCGAAGTCTGCCCACTCGGTCCGTTCTACTTGCCGGCCTACGGTGCAGGCGTTCGAGCGGGTGTGAAAGAGTTGGCCCCGCACTTGATCGGCTGGGACCCGACGCAGATCGCCTGTATGAATCGACGAATGGATGCCGCGTTGAAGGAGCATGCTTATGTGAAGTCCGGCATCGATATCGCGTGCTGGGACATCTTGGGGCAAGTCACCGGCCAACCCGTTTGCAACTTGCTCGGCGGTCGCTTTGGCGATGACTTCGTGCTGTATCGAGCCATCTCCCAGGAATCACCGGACGCGATGGCTGCCAAGGTCGCCGGCTATCGAGACGAAGGATATCGGCGATTCCAGTTGAAAGTCGGCGGAGATCCGAACACCGACATCGAGCGCATTCGCGCTGTTTCCAAGTTGCTTGAGCCATCCGACAAATTAATCGCTGATGCCAACACCGGCTGGCTGATGCATGAAGCGGCTCGCGTTGTGCGTGGCGTTGCCGATGTGGATGTGTACATCGAACAACCTTGCCTGACTTACGAAGAATGCCTCTCGATCCGCCGACGAACCAGCCATCCGTTCGTCCTCGACGAAGTCATCAACGGCATCGACATCCTGATGCGTGGCCAAGCCGATCAAGCGATGGACGTCGTCAATATCAAGATCAGCAAGTTCGGAGGCCTGACCAAAGCCAAACTCGCTCGCGACCTGTGCGTGTCGCTGGGCATCGCCATGACAATCGAAGACAGCTGGGGAGGCGATATTACAACTGCGGCCATCTCACATCTGGCTCACAGCACACCAACGGAGTTCTTATTCACGGCAACGGACTTTAACAGCTACGTCACCGTCAGCACGGCGGAGGGCGCACCGCAACGCGACAAGGGGCGGATGTCGGCGTCCGACAAGCCGGGGCTCGGGGTGACGCCACGGTGGGATGTGCTTGGGAAGGCTGTGGTCGAAATCGTCTAGGTCGTCTAGGCACTCGATCGCTGCGGTAACAGGTAGCTGTTGTTCAGTCGTTTGACTGTGCCGTCAGTTTTGAAACCTGGCTGCCAGGAGGGTTTCGCATATGTAAGCGGGCGTCGTATTCGTATCGAAAGCGTCGGTCGTCCTCGACGATTAACACCAGTCCGCCAACCTCTTCCCATGGTGCGTTTAAAAACTCAAATATCTCTGCCACTCGATTCGGAATGGGAGCAGTTAGCCGGATATCGTGCGTTGGCCAGAACCCCTCAACGGGCTTCGCACTCGGAACCGCGAGCGAAAACCGCTCCGCGTCGACGTAGGCGCTCAGTGAATAAGGTGCCCCATCGCAAAGGCAAAATGTGAACTCGTAGGAAACGCCATTGTCGGTATCGTAGCGGTCGAAGTTCGCATTCCGCATTCGACTGGCCATGTATTCCAGAACGTGTTCATCGGAACAAATGAGTCGGCGTTGCTGATACTCTGCGACCCAGTGGCTTAGCTCCATCTCTTGATTACCAGCCAGCAACTCTTCGAGTTGGGTAGACGCGAGGTGACGATAGACGGCAAATCGAGCACCGGAAAGAACGATGCAAAGCAGGATGACAACTGCAAGCAGATTTCGGATCGTAAATGTCCGTTTTGGCCTCATTATCGCTCGTCATCGCGTGTCGGTGGTTCACTCTCTCAAGCGACTAGTATGAAGTGACACCCAAGCCAACAGCTCTTCACGCGAGAGCTTTCCGGCCGCCAGCGCCAAGATAATCCTCTCTGCTCCGTCGACGTCTGCAACAAGCTCAAATCCGTTCAACACGAGGAACGTTTCCATCGCCGCGTGCCCTATCCGCTTGTTACCATCGACAAACCCATGATTCATCACTAATGAGAAACAAATCGCGGTCGCTTTGGATTCGATCGTTCGATAAAGTTCTTCACCGCCGAATGTCGATTGCGGTTGGGCGACCGCTGATTCAATGCTTCCCAGATCGCGAATGCCCGCAGCACCCCCGGACTGTTCGATGATGCCTCGATGCAGCGAGAGAACTTCGCTGAGAGTCAAATAGCGCATTAGCTCAATCGCCGATAAAGCTCGCGGTTTTTCTCTAAGACGAACTTCGCAGCACGCGTGAAGTCGTCCGATGGTCGTGTGAGCAAATCGTTAACTGCTGCCTTGGCTAGTTCTCGCGCATCAACTCCAAGTTCGCGGGCGAGTTCTTCGAGTTGCTTCGACTGTTCCTCGTCGAGTTGCAGCGATATGGACATGAGTACCTCAAGGTTTGATGCGATGCGGCGGGCACAGTTGCCTCATAAACTCGATTATGCCCGCCCTCCTGTCATCTGTCGATTCGGATATTTCTTGCAAACACGATTCCGAACTCTGGATACCCATGATAGCTGACGGAGTTATCTCGCCACCGTGTGAGCGTCGCGTCATAGACATTCTGCATTCGCCGAAGGTTCGTCGTGGCAGACTTGTCTCGCGAGAGATTTTTCAGTTCCAATGGGTCATTCGCAGTGTCGTACAACTCTTCCGTGGGTTCAAAGTCGCCTTCTTCGTATGGCCAGTAGATGTACTTCCAGTCCTTCGTGACAACGGCCAGACTGTGAACTTCCTTTGGTCCCCAGACGTTAATCAGCGGCAGCGACTCGTGAATCGCAGTCGTCGGATCCTCCAACAGCGGCAACAAACTGCGTCCATCCATGTTCTCTGGAACGTCGACGCCAGCGAGCTTGAGTATCGTTGGAGCGAAGTCAACGTTGCCCGTCAAAGCATCACAACGGCGCTCCGCTCCGACGGTCGGGTGTCGTCCGTCATACACGATCAGCGGCACGCGAGACGCTTCTTCGTAAGGAAGTACTTTCGAGGCGTATCCATGTGAACCGCAAATGAAACCGTTGTCGGATGTGTAGATCACCACGGTATTCGATGCGGCACCGCTGTCGGCCAGTGCATCGCGAATCATCCCGACGGCCACATCGATGGCATAGATCTGCTGATAATACTTTGCCATGACTCCGTCGTAATCGGTGCTGTATTTCCATTCATGGAATCGTGTGTACTGCCGTCCTTGTCGACTCTGCTCAGAAAAATGCTCGCCGTGTTCACGGCCAAAATTTCCGGGCTTGGTGAACTTGCTGTCCTGATAAATGTCATCAAACTTCGGGTCGGGAGTGACTGGATGGTGCGGAGCCTTAAAGCTGATCGAGAGACAAAACGGCTTATCGCTTTTGGCGGCATCGCGAATGAAGTCGCGACCGAACGCTCCATAGGACAGCGTCGAATGAGGGTACTCGTCGGCATAGTGCGCCATCGACTTGTTTTGCCGAGTCACATATGACGTCTGTCCCGGTCCGCCTCCCCAACGATCGAAGTCCGACTCGGGCAACTTGCCTTTTGCATTCTGTTTGTCGGTGACTTCGAAGCCGAACTTACCGGCGAATGCCGTTGTATATCCTGCTTCTCGCAACAACATTGGATAAGAACGCACCCAGTGTTCTCGCAGCAACGCGCCCGTGTCGAAGTTACACCCCGTCTTGTACTCGAACATCCCGGTCATGACATTCGCGCGGCTGGCCATGCAGATGGCAGTCGTGTCGTAATGATTGTCAAAGACCAATCCATCGCGTGCGAGTTGGTCCAAGTTGGGCGTTTTTGCACCCGGCGTGCCATAGCACCCCATCGAATAAGTGCATTGATCATCAGCCATGAGAAAAACGACGTTTGGACGATTCGTCTCGACCGCTAGTAACGGCAAGACGATGCCTGCGAGAACTGCTAAAGAAGCAAGTAACTGTAGTAGGTATTTCACGATGTGCTATCCTGCAGGGAGAAGTGGAGTGGTCATGCAAACTCCCGAAGCCGTAAAGACTTTGGACGTTCACATGGCGGAGATTTACACCACCACAGTAAGAACCGAACCTCTAGTAGATTACTCGAAAATATTTACCGCGTCTCGGCATCGCGGAAGGCAAAGTTAGGACGATCGAAAAGTTCGCGAATCGACTACAATGTCACCATGCACAGCGAATTGGACGAAGCGACTGGAAATCCGTACGAAACACCGGCTAATTCCGCGCAGGCACATCACCGTCCAAACAGACGCAAGTGGTACGTGGCTGCGATGGTTGCGGGTGGCATCGGAGCGATATGTAGCCTGTACCGTGCAAGTCTTGCAGTCTGGCTTAACGCACATCCGCAATATGATGACGACTACTGGGCGCAGCAGTTCTACATTGCCTCGGTCGCGTTTCTCATTTCGCTAGTTGTTGCCATTGGTGGAGCAGTTAGCGCTGCGACCCGACAGAAGGTCGCATGACCTAACCTCAACTTTGAGACACTGCCTAGACGGCAAAAGAACCTATCGAGTCTTAGAAACGAGCCTAGTCGACCGCGTGACTACGACGCTGGTTCGGCGACCGCGCGTCGAAATACCACCATCTGCCCGACAGGAAATCGCGAGTCCTTGGGCGATGCCATCTGAAACGTGTTGTCGTCGAGAAAGCGACCGATCCACTGCTTCGGCGCATCGTCATCAGAAAACTTGATCTCGATCGTCACCTGATCTCCATCCGTGGCAGCGACTTTCCATGTTGCCGAATCGCCGGCGACGAAGCCAAAGGTTGTTACCCCCAGCGTTGCCGTGTCATCGGCGCGGAACTCAACCTCCATCTTGGCTTGCATCGTCTTGACCAATGTCTGCGCTGTGGCCGCAACGAGCGGATTGTTCGTGAATCCCATCTGACGCAAATCGGTTTGTGTCATCTCGAAGCTCACGTCCCATTTGCCGATCAGCTTCTTGCGCGCCGGATTGTAGAGGCCCGTCGCTGTGAACCCGACGGCGATCACGACACCAAAGATTCCAATCACGATCAGTTGCTTCAGCGTCTTCATACGGACCTCTCGACGGGCGAACTTGTGGGCACAAATAGCGGAGGGAGACTGTAGCAATGGCGAAACATCATGGCAACGGCAAGCGTTCGCTAGCGATGCCTTCATTCCATGCGAGTGGGCAGGGTTGGTAAAGTTCTCCGATTACAACGATTTTCTCGATTCCGAAGAGTTTTCGGACGATAACGTCAACCAGCCACCACAAGAACCGGCAACCGGTTCGTTTGCTAGGTGGCAAGTTTGACTACTCGGACGTGCCGAACACGACAAGGAAGTCGCATGAATCGCTTTGCATTGACAACTGCCCTGTTACTTTCGATCAGCTCGCTGATCGGCTGTGCGACACTCGAAGTACCGTATGAACCACCGGGGCACGCCTGTGGATGGGATCCGGTCTACGGATCGTGCGACACCTGCGGAACCTGTGGCGGAACCTGTGAAGGTCACACACCGGCTTCCTACATCGGGCATCAGTTGCGATGCACTTCGGGTTGTGGCGAGATGTATTGGGGCCCGTGGCTCAGCGATCCGCCGGATCGCTGCGATCCGTGTGATGATTGCGGCGACTTCGTTGGAGAACGTTGCTGCAAACCGAAAATGCGCGAACGAGTTTGGTGGGCACTGACGGGACAGAGTGGACCAGCTGGACATGGGAAAGGGCAAGGTTGCTCGACCTGTGGCGGTAAGGGCTGTGCGTCGTGCGGCAGCAGCAAAGGTTGTTCTTCGTGCGGTGGCAAGGGTTGCAGCACGTGCGGCGACGACTTCTCGGACGAAATCTACTACGAGTCCGACGGGCCGGCAGTCGCACCCCACGAAGCGCCCAGACCGGAAGTGCTGCCGAATACACCGCGACCAGCGACGCGTGAACCAGAGACACCCGCATTCATTCGTCCGGCACAAGGTGTTTCACTTTCGCTGCCATTCCAAATCCGTTCAGCGCGTTTCTCCGAATGAGTTTCCAGCGGCAAACGGTTAACGACACAAAAACTCGGGCCAGATTGCATCGCTGACGAGCAGCCCTTCGCGAGTCAGACGAATCCGTGATTCAGTGGCTTCAAGCAAGCCACGATTCACAAACTCGACCAGCGGTTGGCCAACCAGCTTCTCAACTTCAAAACCAGTTTCGGCCTGGAACCGCGCGCGATCGACTCCTTCCAACCGGCGAAGGCCGAACACGAGCCGTTCTCTCGCCGAATCCTCGGGAATCAACGTCTCCGATTCGGCAATGGGAGATTGATCTGCCAAAACACGGTTCAAGTAGGTCGTCGTGCTCCGGTGATTCATCTCACGCCGTCCATCCACATATCGCGCAGCGCCCGGTCCTGCGGCGTAGTAGGTGTTCCCCGCCCAATACGTTTCATTGTGCCGACAACGGTGGCTGGGTCGGGCAAAGTTTGAAACTTCGTAATGCTCGAAGCCTGCTTGCGTCAAACAATCGATCCCCGTCAGATACATTCGCCGTTCGTCTTCTTCCGCGACTTGGGCGATCTCTTCCTTTTGAAGTCGCGACCAAAACCTCGTGCCGCGTTCAAATGTCAGCCCATAAGTGGAAACGTGATCTGGCGAAAGGCTCAACGCTTGCTTCAAATCATGCCGCCAGCTCTCGACCGTTTCGCCCGGCGCGCCGAAAATCAAATCCAACGAAACAGAACTCATTGTGTGGCGAGCCGCCGCGAATGCCGATGCGATCTGCTCAGCGCGATGGTCGCGTTCAAGTAACTCCAGCTTCGCAGAAGCGAACGATTGAATACCAAGACTCATTCGGTTGACGCCAAACGACGCGAGCAACTCCGCTTTCTCTGGCGTCAAATCGAGTGGGTTTGCTTCGACACTGAACTCATGACCGCTGACTAGCGGAAACCATCGCGTCACGATGTCGCAAAGCAACTGCAATTGCGGCAGCGACAGATGCGTCGGAGTCCCACCACCGATAAACAATGTGTCGACCTCGCGAGGCGATCCGAGCCACGAAAGTTCTCGCTCGATTGCTCGCAAGTACGTATCGACCAAATCATCGCGACCAGCGATCAGCGTGAAATTGCAGTAGCCGCAGCGGTGGCGACAGAACGGAACATGAATATACGCCGCGCGAGGCGGAGCGAATCGCGAGTTGGTGGTCACAGCCACAAGTATAGCCGGTCGCCCAGCATGTCCGGCAGCGCTTTCGAGACGAGATTGCGGACTTGCCGGCTGTTGTAACGCGTGCTGAAGTGGCCGACGATGATCTTCTCGTTCCTGAATCGATCCTTCCGCTCGACGTAGTCATCCAAGTGCATGTGCCCGTGCTTGTGAATTTTCTCCTTGCGGTGGCTGGGAGCAACGAACGTCATTTCGCTGATCAAGACGCGAGACTCGTACATCGCCGGACAGTTGTCGAGCCCAGCCGGGGCACTGTCGCCGAGATATGCCAGTTCCGGCACGCGAATTTCCGTCGTGATCTCGACACCGGACTCCTTCAAGTCACGGATCTGATCACCTCGCAATTCGAGATATTCTGGCTTCAACTTCTGCTTACGTTCCCACACGATATAGCCAAGCGCCGGGACCGTATGGTGGGTAGCGGACGCCGTCACGACCAACTCGCGAGACAGCTCAATCTCGTCGCCGGCCTTCACAGGGATCAATTCGCACGGCAAGCGGCCTCGATCGAGCTGGCGATAGACTTTTAACAACCGCTCAACGGTCTCGATGGCGTGATCGGGCAGATAAATCGTCGGCGGGTCCATCTTCATCATCCGGCGCCGAGCGACATAAACAGGCAGCGCGGCGATATGATCGAGATGCGTGTGCGACACAAACCACGTCGACGTACCCATGAAGTCCCAGGGTTGCGCGCCAAGGTCAAAGCCGAGTTTCAGCTCGGGAATCCGCCAGTACGTCTGCACGGCGGCTCGCGAGTAGCCTTCAATCGTGATTCGTCCGTGTTTTAGAGTTCGAACGGGAGCGTTTTCAACCATCGACTTTGCCTATCGAACCTCAGCGATACCCCACGGCGTTATCTAAGGGAGGACAGTTTAAGAGCGGCTCGGTTCAGCCGAAAGGGGCTTCGTGGACGCCAACCAGGCGGTAACTGCTACTTTCGGCTCACAAAACGCATGTCTAAAATGCTGTCGCTATATCTATGATCTATCGAGGAAGTGAGCGAAACAGTGGACTTAGGCTTGAAGGACAAAGTCGCGTTGGTGACGGGTGGTTCGAAGGGGATTGGCGAAGGAATCGTCAGATCGCTGCTTGCGGAGGGTGCCAAGGTCGCCAACGTCAATCGCAGTACAACGGAAGGGGAAGCCCTGCAGCGGGAGTACGAATCACTCGGGCAAGAGTGCTTCTTTATCCAAGGCGACCTCTGCGACACCGACGCTTGTCGCGAGGCAGTTGTGCGGACGATCGATCGATTTGGGCGGATCGATATCTTGATCAACAACGCCGGAGTCAATGACGGTGTCGGCCTTGAGGCGGGTCCCGAGGCGTTTGTGGGTTCGCTGGAGAGGAATCTAATCCACTACTATTCACTAGCCCACTATGCCCTGGAAGAATTGAAGAAGTCGCAAGGCGTGATTATCAACATTGGCTCCAAGGTCAGCGTAACAGGCCAAGGTGGAACGTCGGGCTACGCGGCTGCTAAGGGTGCAGTGAATGGTCTCACTCGTGAATGGGCGCTCGATTTGGCCGAGTTCGGAGTCCGCGTGAATGCCGTTCTGCCAGCCGAAACTTGGACTCCACTCTATAGCCACATTATCGACACAATGCCGGACCCAGTGGCAGCGAAACGGGAAATCGAGGACTTGATTCCACTTGGCCGCCGCTTTACGACAAAGGAGGAACTCGCCGATATGGTCGTCTTCCTTGCCTCTCCCCGTTCGAGCCACACGACTGGACAGATTATCTTCGTCGACGGCGGGTACACGCATTTCGATCGAAAATACACGAGCTAAACATTGCTCGGGTGCCGTTGTGGACTCACAAGCGACGCAGCAGCCTCGGTTTACGCAGTCCTTGACACTCGGGCGGGCCACTGATAGTTTTTTAGGTTGTGAACTTCGGCTGGTCTCGGGCGTCATTTTGTTGAACGATTGCCCCTGGATCAGCCGAGACTAAGTTGACAAGACAAATTGCGAGGGGGATTAGCTCAGTTGGGAGAGCGCCTGCATGGCATGCAGGAGGTCATCGGTTCAAGTCCGTTATCCTCCACTTGAATTCAGAAAGCCGCTGGTCAAGTTTGATCGGCGGCTTTTTGTTTGCAGCTTCGCTGGGCAAACAAAAAGCCCGCTGATCTAAGTTCGATCAGCGGGCTTTGTTCAATTCCTTAAAGCGACTTGTCGGAAAGTGTTTCCGACACCGGCGACATTAATACATGTCGTGGTCGCCGCCGTGCCCCTTCTTGCCGCCATCCTTCGGCTTCTCGGCGATCAAAGCGTCGCTGGTCAGCAGGAGTGTGGCAACGCTGGCTGCGTTTGCCAGTGCGGTTCGAGTCACTTTCGTGGGGTCAATAACGCCTGCCTTCACCAAGTCTTCGTAGACATCGGTGAGAGCGTTGTAGCCGTTGTTGCCCTTGGCTTCCGCGACTCGCTCGCACACGATTCCGCCGTCTTGGCCAGCGTTTTCCGCGATCATGGTCAGCGGAGCACGGCAGGCACGTAGTACGATATTGTAACCAACCAGTTGGTCAGGAGTCAGGTCGTCGCCTGCCTTGACGCTCGTCGCCGCTCGCAACAGTGCAACACCACCACCGGGAAGAATGCCTTCCTCGACAGCAGCACGCGTCGCATGCAAAGCGTCTTCGACACGAGCCTTCTTTTCTTTCATCTCGCTCTCGGTCGCGGCACCAACATTGACCTTGGCGACACCGCCAGCCAACTTGGCCAAACGCTCTTCGAGCTTCTCGCGATCATAATCGCTGGTCGAGTTGTCGATCTCGCGACGAAGCTGATCGATACGAGCCTTGATGTCGGCACTCTTGCCAGCACCTTCGATGATCGTCGTGTTGTCTTTGTCAACGATCACCTTCTTGGCACGACCGAGGTCCGTGATCGGCAGCGATTCAAGCTTAATGCCGAGCGAATCGAATACGGCCGTTCCGCCTGTCAGGATAGCGATGTCTTCCATCATGGCCTTGCGGCGATCACCGTATCCCGGTGCTTTCACCGCGACGCATTGGAACGTACCACGCAGACGGTTGATGACCAACGTTGCCAAGGCTTCGCCTTCGACGTCTTCGGCAACGATCAACAGCGGCTTGCCTTGCTGGACGATGGCTTCGAGAATCGGAACCATGTCCTTGACGCTAGTGATCTTCTTCTCGAAGACGAGAATATAAGCGTCATCGAGTTCAGCGGTCATGTTGCTGGAATTCGTGACGAAGTAAGGCGAGAGATAGCCGCGATCGAACTGCATGCCTTCGACCCATTCGACTTCCGTGGCGAGGCTCTTGCCTTCGTCAACGGTGATCACGCCGTCCTTGCCAACTTTCTCCATCGCGCCGGCCAATAGTTCGCCGATTTCGCGATCATTGTTCGACGCGATCGAGGCGACATTCGCCATCTCGGCTTTGTCCTTAACCTTGATCGACATCTTCTGCAACTTGGCAGTGATGTCTTCCACGGCCTTCTCGATGCCCTGCTTCATGTGAACAGGGTTCACACCGGCGACAACGCCGCGCAGGCCTTCGTTGAAGATCGCTTCGGCCATGACGGTTGCGGTCGTCGTGCCGTCACCAGCGACGTCGCTGGTCTTGCTGGCAACTTCGCGAACCATGCGAGCGCCCATGTTTTCATAGACGTCTTCCAGGTCGATTTCCTTAGCGACTGTAACACCGTCCTTGGTGACTGTCGGCGAGCCGAAGCTCTTCTGAAGAATAACGTTTCGGCCCTTGGGACCAAGCGTCACTTTTACAGCACGAGCGAGTTTGGAAACACCACGGCGAATCGCTTCGCGGGCTTCCTGGTCAAAAGCAATCATCTTTGCCATGAGTTTGAATCTCCTGTTATGTCGTAGGGTGGGCTGTGCCCACCATTTGGATTGGTGGGCACAGCCCACCCTACAAATCGCACGACGCGCCAAGAGCGCGCCGCGTAAGTGAACTAATCTTCGATTACGGCCAAAATGTCATCTTCTCGCATCAGCAACAATTCTTCTTCGCCGACCTTGAAGACTTCGCCGGCATAGCTGCTGAAGATCACGCGATCGCCAATCTTGACTTGAAACGAACCGCGAGTTCCGTCATCGAGCAAGCGACCGGTGCCGATGCTGACGATCTCGCCCCGAGCGGGCCGATCCTTCGCCGACTCGGGCAATAGGATGCCGCCAGAGGTCTTTCCTTGGGATTCCTCACGTCGAAGAACGACGCGGTCGCCCAACGGTTGAAGCTGTGTTCCGGACTTCTTCTGCTTCTTGGTGGCTGTTGCCATGTGTGGTTTTCCTCCACTCAGTCTTTGCTCTGTGCGAATTTAGAACTTTGGTAAGTTCGCGACTCGCGATGTTGAGATTGCCATAGGAATATCGTCTCAGCAGCCATCGAGGCTGCCATTACTGCGCACACCGGTAATAGGGCCGCTACTAAGGCAAGTCGCGCGCCAAAGCATCGAGCGAAGTCTTAAGTGATGTAATTGCAGTGATTTGCATTTACTGAATGGGTTACTTCGAGGGACGCCAAATTCCGCGATCTGCCAATTTGACAGCAGTGTTGAAAGATGGGTTGAGCACTTTGTTGCGATGTTCTGCAGCTACGGCTCGCAAGCAGTGGAGTGGATATCCAGTATCGAACAAGGAATTCCCAAGCCGATAGGCTGTGACTAAATTTCGACGTTCTGCTGCTTCATTCACAAGTGGGCACGGATGATTAAGGCAAGCGGGAACAGCTACTTCGGTATTCGTGGATTCCGCGATCCGGAGATAGATCTTCGCACATTCCTCAGATCGCAGTTCGTCAGGCCACTCCGGGGACGCAATAGGCGTGCAGTCAGATACAGCTGCCATTTTATCCCTTGTAGAGTTGAGTTTACGGAGTCGGCTGCGCACAATGGCCGTTCCCAACTAGAAACCTCAGGTGTTCCACTTCTATGCCTATCAAAGTCGTTTGCAAGTGCGGTGCCAGCTTCGCCGCCAAAGATGAACTCGCCGGTAGAGCTGTCAGTTGCCCGAAGTGTAAACAGCCACTCAGGATTCCGGCCCCAGCTGCGGCCCCGCAACCGGCAGCTAGCGGCATGGACGATTTATTTGACGAGGTCGGAATCTCGGCGAAGAAGGGCGCGAGTTGCCCGAAGTGTCACGCGGAATTGAAGCCGAACGCTGTACTGTGTGTCGCCTGTGGCTTTGATTTACAGTCCGGCGAACACCGCGAAGGTGCCAAGATTCAAGCCGCTGGCAGAGGTGGCCACGACTTAGCTGCCGATGACCTTCTCGCCCGCGCCGCCCGACAAATCGAGATCGACAAGGAAGAAGACAAGAAGAATCTCACACACGGTGCACCGGCGTACGTGTACCTGTTTGGTCTGGTCGTGATCGTCGCCTTTGCTGGGATGATGTTCACGCTTCCCAAAGGGCTCGCGTTTTATATTACCGGATGGTCTTTAGTGGTTTTCGTTGGTGTCATTCAGGTCTACTACGGGATTCGCATGGTCATTGTGGCGTTTCAAGAGGGTCCCAAATACGGATTTCTTCATTTCGTACCCTTTTACTCGCTCTATTACCTGATCACCCGCTGGGATCGCGTTGGCAAGTGGTTCATGAAGAGCCTTGGGATGATCCCCTTGGCGATCTTCGGAGGATTGCTAGTCGGGCTCGGGCTGTTGCTGGGACTTACTCACCAGGAAAAAGAAGACAGCTGGTTGTACGACAGACCAAGGCACCCCGCAGTTTGCCTTGTTGAACCGTTATCGAGATCATCTCACTCCCTTGCTTAAGTACACCAGATTTGTTTGCTACGAAATGAGCGGACTGATTCTTTTCTCTGTACTGGTGCATTTCGAAAGCTAGGCTTGTAGTGCGGGATATTCTCGGCTCGTTCTCCGAGAACCGGTTCAGCGATGAGTCGTAAGTCTTATCTCTATCCGACTCGTGATTATCCTATTCGTACGAAGCGGAGACATTATGCTTCCCATCGGGGCAGGGGCGGGCAGTGTCAGTCGGCAAACCCAGCAGGTTTCGCGAGCCTTCGACCGATTGGCGGATACGAGCGTTAAGCTCGCGACGCTGAAGCGTGTCAATCAAGGCAGTGATGATCCGGCGGCGCTGATCGCCGCGACTGAATTGAATCGCGAACTAACTGCGTTGGAAGAAGCCTCCGCTGCCACGGAGCGGACTCGAGCGTTGGTGCATGTTGCGGACAGCGGGTTGGGGCAGGCAGGCGACCTGCTCAATCAAATCGAAGGAAATCTGGTCACTGCGGCAAGTGACGCGACGTCGTCGGAGGAACGAGCGGCGATTCAGATCGAGATCGACGCTGCGATCGATGCGTTGGATCGGATCGGCGCCAACACGCGTTTCGCGGGAAGAAGAGTTTTCACGGGCGAGGCGGCAACGGTCCTAACCGGGCCCGACCCTGGAGACACCACCGCGCTCGATATACCGGATTTGTCCGCCACCTCGTTGGGCGGCAATTCGGGAACGCTCGCGGATTTGCGATCGAGCGGTGCTGCGACCGGTAATGCAGAAACGGGCGGCGCGATCATCGCGGAGGCTCGTCGCCAAGTCTTGACCGCTCGTTCGGAACTCGGTGCGTTTGAACGCAATTCCATCGACTCGGCACAGCGGTTGTTCGAGGACACTGCCGTCAATTTAAGTTCCAGCTTGAGCCGCATCGCCGATGCCGATGTCGCTTTAGAATCCGCCAATCTGGTGAAAGCGATCACCTTGGCCGATTCAGCTGTGGCCACCGCTCGATTGGCTGCCGCGACAGAACGGACGACCACGAGCCTCTTCTCCGAGTTGCTAGATACCGTCGGATAGCGAGCGGTCGATCACGCGGTCTCATTAGACGCCGCTAGCTGTGCAGGCAGCGATGGCAGGCACACGCTACTTTTCGCCACGTTTTCCCCCCAATCTCACTGGCGTCGGATGGCGTCTTTTCGTATTCAAGGAGCTGCGGAGCCGAGAGTTCCGCGATCCACTTATCCTAACCGCGTTCGCCCAATCAGACCCGAGTCGTTGCATGTCGATGAACCCCATCGTTCGCGAGCCGATTGTCATCACTGGCATCGGGCTACTTGCATCCGTCGGGCTGGATCGTGAGTCGGTGTGGGAAGCCGTTCGCCAAGGCGAAAGCCGCTTTGAACATCTTCACGGGATGCGAGGCATCAACGATGGGGAGATCGTTGGAGCGACCGTTGATCTTGGAACTCCACTTGAAGGACGATTGAAAGTCCTCCCGATGTGCGAGCGAGCGGCGGATGAAGCGGTTCGCGACGCGGGACTTGACCTGTCCCAAATCGAGCCACGTCGATTCGGATGCATGATCGCAGGGCACATGGGCGATACGCGATGGGTCGAACAGCAGCTTGGCCTGCCGTCTGGCGACACGGGAAACTACAACTGGTGGGAGCAATGGCTGCCCGACACCGCTTGCTCGATGCTGGCGCGCCGCTACGGCGCACTTGGTCCAAAGCTCTGCCACTCGACGGCTTGCGCGAGCTCCTTGATCAGTGTTCTGACGGCGGCCCGAGCGATCCGAGACGGGCAGTGTGACATTGCATTGGCGGGCGGCGGTGATTCGATCGATCCGATGTTTGTTGCCGGCTTCAACCAGATGCGAGTCCTGGCCAAGGACGATGACCCAAGTCGGGCCTGCCGCCCGTTCGATCGCACCCGGAAGGGCTTTGTCTTTGGTGAAGGTTCGGCGATGTTTGTCGTCGAGCGGCTCGGACACGCACTCCGCCGAGGTGCACGAATCTATGCCCAAATATCCGCCGCCAAGTCGTTGGCCCAAGCCCACCACGTCACTTCGATCGATACCGAAAGCGACGCGTTGGTCCACTTGATGGGATTGGCGATGGATGAGGCACATCTCGATCCCGCCGATATCGGGTACATCAACGCGCACGGCACAGGCACCGAACAGAACGACGCTGCCGAAGCCGCTGGCATCCGCCAGGTATTCGGCAATGACATTGGCCACACTTGTGTGAGCGCGACAAAGTCGTCGCTCGGCCACATGCTCAATTCGGCAGGTGCGGCGGAACTGGCAATCACCGCACTAGCGATGCGAGACGGCTTTGCCCCACCCACGTTGAACCTGACCGATCCCGATCCGATCTGTAACTTCGACTGCCTTCCGCTAGTGGGACGCACGAATCAGTTTCAGCATGCGTTGAAGCTGTCGCTCGCGTTCGGCGGCCATTTGGTTGCCGTGTTGCTGAGTCGTTGGAACGACGCCGCGACGGGTTACGCCTACCCAGAGATTCGAAAGGCTGCTTGATCGTCTTTGATCCAAGCCGCTCGCGTTTGCTTTCGCGTCCTTTCTCCCGCTATGCTGTCGAGCAACTTCGTCGTTCAAATCTCCAAGTTTGCCTCTCGCTGAGCCAACGCACATGCAATACGACACCGCATTTCAAATGGCGGCCTCAAACATCCGCTTCGGCACCGGGACGACTGCCGAGGTGGGCATGGACTTGCAGGCGATGGAAGCCAAACGGGTCATGCTGGTGATCGACTCAGCACTCGTCGAATTGCCGACTGGAATCGCTGTCCGTCAGGCGTTGAAGGCAGCGGGAGTCGCATTCGATCAGTACGATCGCGTTTCTATCGAACCAACGGCGGAGAGCTTTCAAGCAGCCGCCATCGCTGCGACCGAAGGCGGCTATGATGCCTTCGTCGCAGTGGGCGGCGGTAGTACGATCGATACTGCGAAGGCTGCGAATTTATACTCGACGCACCCGACCGACTTCTTCGACTATGTCAACGCACCGATCGGGCGTGGTTTGCCGGTTCCGGGTCCGCTCAAGCCGTTGATCGCGATCCCGACCACGTCGGGCACGGGCAGCGAAACGACGGGTGTCGCGATCTTCGACTATGTTGACAAGCACGCCAAGACCGGCATCTCGCACCGCTTCCTCAAGCCGACGCTCGGCATCATCGACCCTGACAACACGCGAACGTTGCCGCCGGCTGTTGCAGCAGCCAGCGGTCTGGACGTGCTCAGCCATGCGTTAGAATCCTTCACCGCCATTGCGTACACGTTGCGACCAAAACCTGAATCTCCGACCGCGCGGCCCGCCTATCAGGGCGCAAATCCGATCAGCGACATTTGGGCGCTACGGGCGTTGGAGATGGTGAACGAGTCGCTTGTGCGAGCCGTTGAGGATCCAAGTGACGACGAAGCTCGAGGTCAGATGCTGCTGGCGGCTGCAATCGCGGGAATTGGCTTCGGTAATGCAGGCGTCCATTTGCCGCATGCTATGTCTTATCCCGTGGCAGGCATGGTGCGTGACTTTCGACCGACCGGCTACGACGTCGACCATGCCCTCGTCCCGCACGGCATCTCGGTCATCTTGCACACGCCAGCCGTCGCTCGCTTCACGGCCCCTTCGTCGCCAGCAAGGCATTTGCGTGCGGCACAAGCACTTGGTGCTGACGTCGCGGGAGCGAGTCACAGTGACGCTGCGGCGGTACTGGCGGAGCGCGTGATTGAATTAATGCGAGCCCTCAATATGCCGAACGGTCTGAAGGCGGTTGGCTATGCGACGGATGACATTCCGGCTTTAGTGGAAGGAACGCTTCAACAACAACGCATCACGAAGCTCTCACCGATTGAAGCAGGCAGGACCGAGCTGGCGCAATTGTTTCAGGACTCGCTGACGCTGTGGTAGACGATTAAACGAACTCGATCAACGCGTCCGATTGTCCCAAGACGAAGCGGAATTCTTTCGTAATCCCCGAGTCGTTCTCTTCTTCGAGATTGGCTGCCTGCTGGGCGACGCTCTCGAAGAGATCCGTTAGTTCCTCGTCATTACCGAAAATACTTTCAATCAGAACGCGATCGGGATGATCTCCGTCCACGACAACTCGATCGCGGCCATCTTGCTTCAGACGAAGCGGCGTCGACAAGTCGATGCCAAGCTGTGCGAACCGCTCCCGCAGTCGATCTGCCAACTCGGCGATATTTTGCTGAAGCGCGTTCGATTCAGTCGCTTCGCCTACCTCGTCGACGCCATCTTCCGTTTGTGTATGCAGGACATCAAGAAACGAGAATCCTTCGGTGACACCATCGATCACTTTACCTAGCACCGGCGCGACAGCAGCGCCGGCGAGTGGTATTAAGGAGGAAAGTGACATGGCCCTCTGCTTTCAGGAAACGCTAGCAACCGCGCAGGCCCCAGCCCGCGTGTTCGATTGATCGGCTTGACCGTGGTTGAAGTTGAACGCGATTTGTGAATCTTTCTCTGCGTTGCTGAAAGTCAGCCTCAACGCCAGCGTGAGTGCGCGGCCAACGGTCGGTAGGCGAGCAACGTTTGCTAATACGAGCCGGAGTTAGACCACTAATTGACACTGATAGACGCTAATTGAAGACATCCGGCGTACGTGTTTTTCGATTGTGCCAAACACCGGCCACGACTTTCCCCCAGATTTTGGCGAAGTTGTTGTCCGCAAGTATAATGCGGCAGTCTCCGATTCACGGGGCATGAGCAGAAAGCCTGATATCCACCTTAGATCCCTGTGCTATGAATACAGCGGTCAACGAAAGTGACGCGATTGCAGCACTGAACAGGTTTCGCCGTGCAGTCCATCTGATACGCCAACTCCAGCGCTCCGCCTTTCCACGTTGGTTTGACGGAATTCCCACTTGGTTTTCTGACGAGCGACCAACGGAAGGTCCAGCCGAAGTCATTTTCTACGACGCTGCCGAGGTTGCGTTATACAGAACCGCGCGCCAATTGTTATTTGATGCAGTTGCGATTAATCCATATCTCCCTGACGCCTACTGGCTGCTTGGCAATGCCGCTGCTGAGATTGATGGCGATAAAGCCACTCAGCTAGGATACTATCATAAAGCGTTAGCTCTTGATCCCGACAACGAAGACTTCCTGAACGTAAGAATGGGCCATCACCTGAATGCTGGGGACTTGGACGCTGCGTGTTTGGACTTGGAGCGACTTGAGGCACTAAATTCCAACTATGCGCGCTCGATGCGCGAACAGTACGACAACGCGATCAACGGAGGATAACAACGCATGTCGGCAAAGTGGCTCAACCCGTTCATCGTCGGGCAAAGCACGCTGTTGTTTGGTGCAGTGGCGTTGGGACTTGCAATTCTGCCCCAGGAGATCATCAGGGAAGGTCCGTCTCCGACCGGCATCTCGGATATTGGCGTTCAAGACGACGCCGTGACACAGCAACGCCTGAAACCGTATCGAGTCGCGTCTATGGGCATTGCGATCGTCGGACTATGCATTGGCCCGATTGGCTGGATCCGTGAACGTCCGCCACTGCTTCCTGTATCCGGCATGGCAATGTGCGTCGTGGCATTGTTTTGGTACTGGATCGTCGTTGGGGTCATGCTTGCTGTAATGATCTTTGTCCTGTTTGCCGTACTCACATCGATCGGCGGAGCACTCTGACGCGGACGACCGACACGATATGCACTCATTCCCCGCGGCGAATCCGAAACTCCGCTCGCGATCACGCTGCAGAGACCTTCCTCGCGGCGAAGTAGCTGGCGATTCCTTCAACGACACGCTGTTGCTCGCCGAGCGTCAAGTCGGGGAAGATCGGCAGACTCAACACCTCTGCAGCGGCTCTTTCGGATTCGAGCAGGCTGCCGGGTGCGACGGCGACGTGACGGAAGCACTCTTGCTGGTGCAAGGGAATGGGATAGTAGATCTCGCTCGCAATGCGCTGCTCGGCGAGATGCGACCGTAACGCGTCTCGACGTGCACTCGGCACGCGAATCGTATACTGGTTCCAGATGTGTTTCCCATTCGTGTCGTCGGCGGGCAATGCAATCTGACCGTCCAGTCCGGAGTCGGCGAACAAATTGAAGTATCGAACGGCGTTCTGGCGGCGTGATTCGGTCCAGCGTTCTAAATGTTTCAGCTTGACGCACAGCGCCGCTGCTTGGATGGTGTCGAGCCGACTGGCAATGCCGACAACTCGATGAACGTAGCGTGGCTTCATCCCGTGCGCGGCGAACAATCGCAACCGCTCGGCGAGGTTGTCGTCGGATGTGGTCAGCATGCCGCCATCGCCGCAACCGCCCAGGTTCTTGGTCGGATAGAAACTGAAGCAACCAACGTCGCCCCAGGCTCCTGCTCCGCACCCCGCATGGTCCGAGCCAATGGCTTGTGCGGCATCCTCGATGACGCGGATGCCCGCCTCGTCGGAGATCTGTTGCAACTCGGTCATGTTGGCGCAACGACCGAACAAATGGACGGGGATGATCGCTTTTGTGTGTGGTGTAATCGCGGCTTTGACTTTGGCAGGATCGAGATTGAAAGTATCGGGTTCAATGTCCACGAAGACGATCTTAGCTCCCAATCGATCCACCGCGCTGGCAGTGGCAAAAAACGTGAAGCTGGGGACGATGACTTCGTCGCCGGCACCGATGTTCAATGCCATCAGTGCCAATAGCAGCGCATCGCTGCCCGACGCGCAACCAATCGCGTGCTTGGAGCCAACCAGTTCCGCGACCGAGTTCTCTAGCTCGCTGACCGCTGGCCCATGTAGGAACGCGCCCGTTTCAAAGACGTCGCGAATGGCGGACAGGATTTCATCGTGCAGAGGACGGTTGTTTCCAACGATGTCAAGTAACGGAACGCTCTGCGGATCGATGGTGCGGGAATGAGTCATCTGAAGCAACTCCTTGTTGCTGAATCGTGCTAGCAAAACTTGGGCGGTGCAGCCGGAGCGCACTCCTTTCGCCCAGTTGATCGTTGGAGACGATAGGCGGACGCGGAAAAGTGGTCAAGGTCGTTCGATCAACCGTACCGCAGTCCCTTGGAAGAGGTCGTCCAGATCGTCGGAGTTCCATGTCTCGATGCCGTAACCGGGTGTCGGGTCGGCGATACGGTAACCGCCTAATGCCCCGCGACTGAGAAGTAAGACAGAATGTCCCTGCCCAGGACGCCAGCCCCACTCTGCGTAACGCCGTTCATCGCGTTTCAAGACCTCCGGGCCTAGGCCGACGCTAAGAATCATAGGCACGCCGCGAGCTACCTTAATATCGCTAGTCTGGCACTCGATGACTTCAACGTCCCAGCGCGTGCCTCGCGTCTTCTGCTTCAGCCCGCGATACAATCCCATCCATGTCGTCCCTTCGCGTGTCAGGCAAAGTTCCGCCATTTCTGACTCCGTGGCGTCGATGCCATGCAATCGCAATAACGTCGCGGCAGACGCGGCCGTGCAAGTGTGCTTGGTGGTCTGCACGCAGATGCCTTCGAAATTCCAATCATTACGACACTCGGGCGCTTCCCCCAGCATCGGCAGCACCGCTGCATAGCCAGCTGCGATCGCCAGCGCAGACGTGCAGATTGTCTTGCGGAAGATGCGCCCATAAATGCGACGCCATGCGAAACCTGCGAGCAATCCAGCGAGGGGCGGTAGCCAGTTACCAATCACGACCAAGTTAGAGAAGGGCAGAATGCGAGTGAGACGTACGTCGTACCAGAGGTGACGGATGTAGAAGAACATCAAGGCCACCACGAGCATGGCGAGTAAATCGCTCAGCAACTGGCTGATGCGGTAGGAACACCACAACGAACCGGCAAACAGTGCAATCGAAAGCCCGCCTAATACGACGAGCCCAACGTAGAGATCGGCCATCGCTGCCTCCTGAGTAACAGGACGTGCGTCGATTCTAGACAACTCTGTTCGCAGGTTGCAATAAAAATCGAAGAATGGCAAATATTGCGGGTGGCCGCACATGGCAGACCACACCGACAGAAAACTCTACTCAAATAATAAACCGTCTAGCCGGAGATGAAAAAATGTGCTGAATGTCCGGCAACGAGCCTCGGCCTTACGCGGCGCTCAATTGGCGAGACGCTTGAGCCCACTGGACCCACTCGGTCACTTCTTCCAGGTCCGGAGTCTTGCCGTTGCGGATGATGCGTTTTCCTTCTTTTGTTTCGACGAATGGCTCGACGATTGTCCACAATTCTTGCGGATCGCTGGCGGCCAAGGCTTCGGCATCGGTGACTCCAAGAGCCACCAAAATCTGAGCATCGTGGCCGCGTAGCTGAGGCACGCGACAAGCCAACTCGGTTTGCTGTTGCCATTGAGTCACAACATCGGTCGTAAATCGTTTGACTTCAAGTTGCTCGGAGACCGATTCAGGATCGGCCTTCAACAGATCGGCGACGGTATCGATGCCAATCGCCTGCAACCGCTCGGCCGTGCGGGCACCGATGGAAGGTGCATCGACGACAGAGTCGTTTCGACCGAGATAAAATTTCCACTCAGAGTCGGAGGATCGCATCTTGACTACATCGGGAGTTCGTTCTTGGCGCGTAGGCTCGTTGCGGTTTCGATCGCGTGAAGAACGTTCTCGCTCACGCAAAGATGATCGCTCTTGCCGATCGGTCGGTCGATGATGGCTGTGCGATGAACCGGAACGGCTGGTGCGTTCGCGTTCACCACGCGTGCTGATCCAATCGGCGACGCGAGATAACTCGAATTCGGTGCCAGACAGAAGTAGTGCTTGACCATTGCTGCTGGCTGCCATGTCTTTTACGATCGTCCGCAGTTCAGCAGGGCTCAGTCGGTAAAGTTGCTCGGGTTCCGTAATACCACATGCCACCAGGATTCTCGCATCATAGCCACGCAACCGAGGCACTTCACACAGCAGACGTGTTTGGGCTTTCCAAGAGACAATCTGATCGGCAGTGATTCCGTACTCCTGCAATTCCGCAGCACCCGACTTGGCTGACAAACGTAGCAGATCGCCGACACGCATGACCCCAATCTTTCTCAATCGAGCGGCATTCGCGGCATCGATGGCGGGAGCGTCTTCGATCGGATTGTGTTCAGAAAGCGTGAAGGTATCACGTACCTCTTCGTCGTCATCAATGTCCTCCTCGAACGTAGGAGCGACGATTCGAGCCGGTTCGACTTTCGTCGACTTGACCGATGGCACGACGACAAGTTCGAGTGTCCTTACAGGAACATTCAGCAGTCGGAAAACGCTGGCGACGTGCTCGTGACGAGTGAACAACAAGATCTGGTGCCCCTTGGCGGCGAAATCTCGTATCAACTCAGCGGCTTCGGGAACATTCTTCGAATCAACGTGTGTGAACGCTCCGCTAATGATCATGGGAACGTGAATGCCACGAGCCTTGAAGCCTTCGACCAAGGTCAGACAGATGCTCAAGTACACGAGGTCTCGACCGCCATCGCTCAGTTGATGATACGCTCGCCGCCGACCGTGTTCATCGACAACCCACACTTGCTCGTTCGCAGCAACTTCAATTTTACGCAAGTCCCCCGACGTCAAGCGACGCAGGTATTCCGACGCGTCCGCAATGAGCGTTGACGTTCGCGAATTGGCTCGGAGTTCGGCAATCGCTTCTTCGCTGGCGGCGATTTGCGCCAACAGTTCACGACGCCGATCGGCATCACGCAGATTCTGCTCTATGCGTCGCAACTCGGCCCGTTTCGCGTCCAATTGGTCCAATAACTCGACATGATCCAGCAGTCGTAGTTGAGAGCGAACGTCTGCCAGATCTGACTCGATATCGTTCAGGTCGGCAACCAAACGATCTTGCCTTCGTTCGAGCGCCGCGATCTCGGAGGAAACGACTGATAGGTCGTGTTCCCAGTCGTCTCGGACCTCAGAGACCAGCTGTTCCGTCTTGAGGGCTGGATGCTCGGCGCACTCGCAGTAAGCGCCATGCCAACCGGCAAGGGCTACAGCATCCTCGCCAAACGCATCTTCTATCTCGCGTTGCAAAGACTCCTTTCGCGCCGTCGCGCCCTTGATCGCCAAACGCAATTCCGATTCGCATCGGACCAGATCACTCGACTCACCAGAGAGCTTGCGATAGTGGGCCGTCGTTTCCCAGTAGTTCAACTGATTGCACAGCCGATACACGTCGGCTCGCAGTTCGGAGAAGGCTTCAGCAAACAGGCCCCGAACCTCACGCCCATCGTACTTTGCCGTATCAGACAGTTCGGCGAGCGTAGTCTGAACGTCATCCAACTGCGCTTCGATATCGCTTAAACACCGGCGCGGAGCGCCTGGCAATTCGCGCAGACCGTGCTGTTCCGCTTTCTCATCAAGCGACTGCCGTCGAGTCGTGATCTCGCGCAGCGTGTTCTGCCAACGCTCGATTTGACTCACCAACTCGTTTAACTCTTGAATCTGGGGAGCAGATGTATAGCGCGTCTTCGGTTCGGCGTGACGCCGCGCCAAGATCTGTTGGCGGCGGTACTCGGCAGCTTGCAGTTCACCTTGTAACTTCCGAAGATCCGATTGCCACTCGTGAAGTTGGGCTTCAAGACGCTTGATTTGGGATGTGAGCACTGCTTCGTCCGGTTGGTCGGCCAATGCCGCTTCCAACTCGCCAATCACGCGAACTAGTTCGACGCGTCGGCTGCACAATTCGTCATGAGTGGCCTGAACGCGTGGTACGGTCGCCAGCGAATCGCGTTGCTGACGCAGCTGTTGTTCGAGGATGGAAAGTTGCTCAACATCAACAGCTCGCCCCAGCAAATCGAGCCCGCTAGCATGGGCTTCTTCGATCAAGGCACCAATTCCCGGTCGACGTCGATAGTCCACTGCATAGATGCGATCGAAGGTCGATTCGGGGATCGCCGCGATCGCTTCGGGGATGTGTTGCCGCTGGGCGACCGTGCCGTCTTCCCGCTCAATTCGCAGCTGACCGTCGTGAGTCCCGTCATCAGTTCGAGTAATTGTCTGATTTCCGGAAAGCGTGCGAATTTTGATGGCTCCGCCAAAACCTCGCGACTCGACGGGCAAGTATTGGCGACGCGTCGAATCATCGAAGCCGTACAGGATCGACCGAACGAATCGGCTGAGAGTTGCTTTACCGGAACCGGCAGGGCCGTGGATGACGTTCACGCCATCCGTCAAAGCGTCGAGAGATAGATCGGAGCATGCTCCAAAACGACTGAGTCGAATGTTTCTGATTTGCACAGGACCCCTCCTTGGGTAGTTTGCAATCCGTGTCGTCCTTTAACAGATGGACAAATAGCGGGGCAGTAAAGTATCACATCTTGCTCAATGGACAAAGATCGATTGATTGCGAACGTTCTGGCCGTGACCGCAAATTCCGAAGTGTAGGCAAGGCAATGTTTTCAGTCCTCACTTCGGCAATTCATCATCGCCCGACCGCAACGCCTCAGTGAACCGAAGGCTTCGCTTCGAAGGCACTTTGCTGACCAGTCCGTTTCGGCAACTAGTGCTGCGTTACACCTTGATTTTAGGGTTTGCCCGTTTCGTGAGCCGTGATGCGTAAGCGGTCGGGCGGCGAGGAATGCAGGGCGCGCCCGCGGCCTTACGGCCCGCGGCTCACTTCATTCACCCTAATCCTTAGCGGTAACGCAGCACGAGTTGCTCGCAAATTCAACGATCAGTTAAGGGTCGTGGCCATCGCTCGAGCGAAGTCGGTGACAAGCAAGCTAGCACAGCCCAAGGTACTTCCTTGAGTTAACAGGCGACTGTGTCGTTCGTGTCGGAACGGCGATTTTTGGGGTGGGAGAAGTTGGCATCGTGTATCTTCTCCGGATCTCTTGTTTGTGGATTCTGGCTTGACTATGCAGCTTGCCGATCGAGGCGAGAACATGTGACATGGCAGGTTACTGGTCCTACGTCGGCACTTGGATGCATGGCGTCGACGACGAATCGTCGCTTTCCGCAGCCAAGCTCATCAACCAGCCACGCTTCGACGGAAGGCTAAAATCGCTTTTTCCAACTCGCCTGTGCTAAACGAAACAACTTTTAATCAGATTGAGGCTCTAGCCTCTACGTCTGGGCGACTACGGGTGTTAGATCCTTGAATCGAAATGAACGCCATCGCTTGCCACTTGTTTGTGCGTTAGAATAACGCAGCCGCTGTCGTGCAGCTCGAACCGTTTCTCGACAGGTCGCCCGGCTGAACCAGTTCGTACGAGCTGAAAACTTGCCCGAAGACTCGATCTTGCGAGTTGGAACGTCGAGTTGGTCGGAGTTGATAGATACACTCGCTTTCAATCAAGGAGACGCAGCGATGGGTGACAAAGGAAGTAAAGATAAAGGCAAGAAAGAACAACAGAAAAAGGCACAGCGTACTCCCAAGGAGAAACGCGCCTTAAAGAATGCGAAGAAGAACAAGTAGCACCGGTTGCTTGTTGCTCGCTCGTCACTTCTCGGACGTGGCAGACCACGTCCGAGAAGCATTGGAACGGGTCCGTCACCTAGTCCTTTCGAGTCGCCATGTTGATTTGGCGAACGACGGACACTTCTTGGTTCCAGTAACTCGCCATTTCGTCCCATGGGTTGGGCAGTGAATCGTGTGTCACGTAGATATACGAGACGCCCATTGATACCGTCTGTCGGAGAAAGCGCTGAGCTACATCCGGCTTTAACTCGCCATAGGGTAGTGCCGCGAATTTTGTGCTATCGGTCGGGGCTGCCCAATCCGGCAAATGAAAACGGTCGTAGCCTTCTCTGTTCTCGAAGACGCAAATGACATCAAACGCCTGGCTGGCGACATACTCCTTCGCGCAGATCATGCCGGGGTTCGACGCGAGGAATGCGTTTGGAATCTTGGCTCGCGTGTGCTGGCTCAGTGTCGAATAGTACTCGACGTGCTCGCGATCGCTCGATTGCTCGTCGAAGAAGATGCCGTCGATCATGGGATAGAGAGTGGTCCAGCGATCTACGTCACGATCAACGTCGGCGATTTTCCGTCTCGCGTAGTCCGTAGTTACGTATCCGATCAGTCGAATACCCGCGACGGCTGCGCGCTCGAGCACGTTTGAATAGTTCTCGTCGCGAGCGGTGCCCGGTCCGCTGGCAGGATTCGCAATGGCGACGATCGGCACGTTGTCGGCGGCCGCGATAAGCTCGTTCCAAAAGCGCAAGCCTTGTCCTGCCGGATAAGAGTAGGCCGGAACAAATAGCGTCAGTTCCGCTTGCTGTTCATCGAGCCGGTCGATTGCATCTTTAGGCAAATAAGTCGAGGCGAACTCGACGATCGCACTGGCGAAGTCCTTCGAGGTGCGATCGAGTGAGGTCGTAGCGCGGAGGGCTGAACCGAACTCCAATTGAATCGCATCGATTGTCCGTCCTTCACGACTCCCGTAGGATCGGACCGTGTACCCGCCACGATGCCGGGCACTCTCCGGTGCCTCCGATCCAATGCCGGGGTTTACAGTGTAACCGGCGGCGGCGAAACGACCGAACAAACTGGTCGGACCTCTTAAAGAATCATTGCCGAAACGATTGACCAAATGTGAGGCCGTCTTTCCGTCGTTCGTGCCACGAAAGATCGTATTCGGCTCGGTCGAGGTGCCATGTATGTCCAGCAGCAGACCGCGTCCCCAGTGTTGAATAATCTCCTGGCACGCGGCGTCGATCGCCTGATGATAAGCGTCGTAATGCGGCTGAGCTAACGGGTCCTCGTACGCGTCTTGCCGTCCGCGATTGGCATCGATGAACTTGCGATCGAACCGAGCGGAAACGAGGTAAGGTTTACCATAACCCAAGAGCTCCATTTCTGCGGCAATGCGTTCGGCGAGCGTATCGGTTCTCATGTCGCGGAGCATCGCGAACTGCGACACGCCTTCCCCGACGCGCGGCTTCACGTCTGGAACTGCTTGATTGCCCCCATGAGGAGCGGTTAGAAGAATGGGACAGGTCCCTTGCCTGACCGTCACGAGTGCCGAGTCCGCTGCGTTAACGCATGTTGAAACAAGGAAGATTAAACAAACTGACCAACTCATCCATCGTGCGATCATATCGTTGTCCTTCTGAGTATCTAACGTCGCCAATCACCCGGCACGCGCGGTTAATCGACCATTTGAACACGCCCTGGTCGCGTGCTCGGGTGTAACGAACTGCCCTCCCGTGCCCGCTATCCGACCGGCTCTGTTTCGCTCCAGGGCAAGTCCTGAGATGAGGTTCCATCAGCACGGAGTTCGGCCTCGAGTCGGGTAAGTTCATCATCCACGAAAAAGTCTATTTGATTCTTGCATTCCATGCAGCATGTAACGAATCCAGATCTGCCTTCACCGCGCGGCCATGTTTCATCAGCAGTATCCACCGGAACCCAAGTCAGATCATCCGCTTGTTTCCCGCAATCGGGGCAAGCTCTAGCGTCGTCGCCAATCTCCTCTTTGGTAAACGCCATTGATTGCTCGAAAAAGAACTCGCGTGAATCAAGAACTTCCTTGATGTAGCGCCACGGGAACGGTTGAAAGTTAGTCATTTCCGGGCGTCGTGTGGACCACGAAAGAACACAGGTCGTCGAAGGGAGAATAGTCGCTACACGGCAGTTCGCCATGAAATCCCTCCGGGCGAGATTTCGAATCGCGATGCTCCAACATCGCTAGAATACCGCGGCTCACCGCGATATGCGATCAGCGGCTGCGAGATTCATCCCCAGGCGGGCATCTCCTATCAAGCTAATTGTGGCGAAGCGAGTGAGGTCGTGTAGAATGCAGCGGCCATGAAACCAGCAGGTGTTGCAAGGAACAGGTACTGGAGTTGCGTGGCTGCTGCCACCACTTCGTTGCTGTGGTTTGTTACTCGATGTCGTTTGCGGATATATTTGGGCTGACGAAAGTCAGCGAAGACTCGGAGCCCCGCAAACCGCAACTTCGGAAAGATAGCTACGATTTACCAACGACATCGAGAGACACTCCCAACCCAAAGACGATTTACAAAACAACGGTTGCTCAATCATTGGGGCAGCCACTTGAAGCAGACAGTTTCAGTACTGAAGAGAAATGAGATAGAATATGTTTCAAATGAAGATGCTCCCAAGCCGCAGAGCGATCTTGCTCGGCGCGATCCTTTTTTCCCTTTCTATCTTGCCGGCATTCGCCGATGAGCCGAAACTAGGTGACTCGAAGAAGCTGGATCTTGGCAGTCGGGTCGGCCTGGAACTAGTCTATATCCCGCCGGGCGACTTTATGATGGGCAGCACCGCAGCGGAAAAGGAATGGGCGACTGGCATCGAGGGAGGAGCCCAGCCAGGAACCGTGCGCGAACAGTATGAAGGCGAACCACGGCCCATGCGCGTTGACAAGGGATTCTGGATGGGACGCACCGAGGTCACCATGGCCCAGTTCCAGCGATTCGTCGAGGAGACGGGCTACGTAACGGACGCAGAGAAGCCAGGCGGATGGACACAGTGCTTTAATCACAAATGGGATCGCTATTACTACGAGTCCGAAGTCGTACACCCATGGGAACGCAGGGAAGACAAAAGCTGGCGCGATCCTGGTTTCGAAGTCCCGATGAGGGACGACTTCCCGGTTGTCTGCGTCAGCTATCAAGACATGAAGGCCTTTTGCAGTTGGCTTACGAAAAAGGAACGCCAAGCAGGGCGCCTCGCCGAGGGATTGGAAATCCGTCTGCCCACCGAAGCCGAATGGGCCTATGCCTGTCGCGGCGGAAGTCAGGACAGTCATTATTTCTGGTGGGGAAACGATCTGATGGAAGGCAAAGGAAGGCTCAACATCTCCGCTGTCGACTTTCTCCCCGGGCGCGACACGATCTGGCCCTTGGCGAATGCTCCATGGAGCGACGGCTTCGCCTTTTTGTCGCCGGTGGATCATTACGGCGAGAAGGGTCGAAATGGTTTTGGTCTCGCGGACATGTGTGGTGGCGTGTGGGAGTTCACGCTCGATCATTTCGATCCTGAAGGAGGACATGAGGAAATTCACTACGAGAACAAAGAGCAGCTGTCAGTAACGAGTCCAGTTTGCCGGGGCGGGAACTACTTCGACGTCCCGGGCAACGCGCGTTGTGCCGTTCGGCTGGGCATCCACAGCGTTTCATATTCCGACTCGCGCGACGGATTTCGCGTTTGCCTCGGCATCTCAAAGAAGACGGTTCCGCAGAAGAAGTAGACTCGCGCGTCTTCAACGAAGTGACACGCGGTATGTGGTAGAAGATCGATGAAACAGATAAACTCGGCGAGGGGCTACGGAACACCAAGGAGGATGCTGCGTCGCACCGATCGAGTTCCGCGACGCTCCGCCGCTTGAGTCGCCGAACGGACTCCACAACTTCCAATCGCAAGAACTCGACTGCCCACTAAGGGCTCAGAACGCGATCGACTGCCGCTTTGAATTCCGCACCGACGTTAACTTGATACGGTTCATCGGGGATCTCCGCTTCGTCCGACAACCGTTTTAACTCGGCGAGCATGAGCCGGAGATCTTCGTCGGCGACCGGACTCTTAAACTGTCGGTTGCCATTGGAGTCGACCGTCGATACGAAGTCCATCGCCGTATTTAGCTCATCGGTCTCGATTTGTTTCTCGAACACGCCACGAGCCACGCGTTCGAAGGTTCGTTCGGCTTGCTCCTTCTCTTCGTCGGAAAGACCGGAGGGTTTGACGTAGGCCTCTTCCGCCGCCATCGCCATCATTAAGGTCAGCAATGGCGAGTTACTCAGCTCCTGCGAGATCTCGACCAATTGCTCGATGGAGACTCGACCCGCCTTGTACTCGTCAACGACGCGATCGACTTGCTCGGTGACGATTTGCTTGTCCTCATCCGTCAGGTCCGAGCCTTCAATACCGCTGACAATCGCATTCCGCGCCCAATCCGGAGCCTTTTTAACGACATACCAAGTCCCCAATCCACACAACAAGATCCCGACGAACATGAGGCCGAGCAGCACAATCAGGCAGGTGGCACATCCCGACCTTTTTTTCTTTGGCGACTCCGAAAGCGGATCAACAAAAGTGGCTTGTGAAGGCTTGGGATCGTGAGATTGATCCGGTATTTGGTCGTAGATGGACATGATTTTCCGGCCTTAGCAAAACTTGTGCCCCCGCATTTGCGGGAACTTGTGGGACTAGCTGTTGAACTCTAGCACGCCCTCAAGACGTGTCGACCTCCGCTGCTTCTACTCCGTTCCCCTGCTCCCTGTCAAAATGACATTCGAGCGATGAACATCCCACGGGCGGATTGGGAACGATTAGAGCGTGAACGTTGCAAGGCTTTTAGATAACACAACTTAAGGCTCGCTGATTCTAGTTGGCACACAGGTTGCTCTTAAGGGCGACTCTATATGGCGAACTGCCATATTGTTCTGTAAATCGAGTATTTAGGTCGTCGCGAAGCGAAGCCAATGCTGTGCGTCCGGCGACATTCAAGTAACACAGATTTTCAAGTATTACCTTGAGGAGGAAACCTCACGTGGCAAAGCAGATGGTTTTTGACGATGAAGCTAGCCAACCGCTGTTGGCTGGCGTGTCGAAGCTGGCTCGAGCTGTCCGCAGCACGCTAGGACCCCGTGGTCGTAACGCCGTGCTGGACAAGGGCTGGGGATCCCCCAAGGTCACCAAGGACGGAGTGACCGTCGCGGAAGACATCGATCTGGATGATCCCGCCGAGAATTTGGGAGCTCAGTTGGTGAAGGAAGCGGCCAGCAAGACGAATGATGTCGCTGGTGATGGAACGACCACCGCAACCGTGCTGGCAGAAGCAATCTACCGCGAAGGCTTGAAGATGGTTGCCGCTGGCGGTGACCCCATGGCTTTGTCGCGTGGGATGGCGAAGGCGACGGATGCTGTTACTGAGGCGATCAGCAAGCTCGCCACGCCGATCGGTGAAAAGAATAAGAAGGAAATTCAGCAGGTCGCGACGATCGCCGGAAATAATGATCCGACGATTGGTAAAGTGCTGGCCGATGCGTTTCTGAAGGTTGGCAAGGACGGTGTCATCACGGTCGAAGAAGGCCGCAGCAGCGAAACGACCGTTGAAGTCGTCGAAGGCATGCAGTTCGATCGTGGTTACCTTTCGCCACACTTTGTGACGAATCAAGACGAAGTGATCGTCGAATACGATGATTGCTACATTTTGTTGTTCGAGGAAAAGATCTCGACCAACAAAAAGCTTATTCCATTGCTCGAAGCTATCAGCAAAGCGAACAAGCCTTTGTTGATCGTCGCGGAAGACGTCGAAGGCGAGGCGCTCGCCACACTCGTCGTGAACAAGATGCGAGGCATCCTTCAGGTCTGTGCGGTCAAGGCACCTGGCTATGGCGATCGTCGCAAAGCGATGATGGGCGACCTAGGTGTGCTCACGGCTGGCACGCCGATCTTCAAGGATCTTGGTATTGAGCTGGAGAGCGTTGGCCTCAAAGATCTCGGTCGCGCGAAGAAGGTGAAAGTTACTTCAGAGCATACGATCATTGTCGGTGGTGCTGGCAAAAAGGCTGACATCGACGGTCGTGCTGAGCAGATCCGTCGCGAGATTGGAGTGACCGACAGCGAATATGATCGCGAGAAACTTCAGGAGCGACTCGCGAAGATCGCTGGCGGCGTAGCTCAAATCAGTTGCGGTGCTGCAACGGAAACCGAAATGAAAGAGCGGAAGGCGTTGCTCGAAGATGCCAAGGCTGCCACGCAAGCGGCTCTTGAGTCGGGTGTCGTTCCAGGCGGCGGTGTGGCCCTGCTTCGCTGTGAGAAAGTTATCGACAAGCTCAAGCTGGAAGGCGACGAAGCCCTTGGTGCTCGCATCATTCGCAACGTGCTTGACCAACCGCTTCGCGCAATCGCTAACAACGCTGGCTTGGATGGGGCTGTCGTCGTAAACCGTGTGCGTCAGCTCAAGGGAAAGAACGACGGCTATGACGCGGACAAAGATTCCTACTGCGATCTTGTCGCCGCCGGGGTTATCGATCCCGCGAAGGTGGTCATTACCGCTTTGCAGAATGCCGCAAGCGTCGCTTCTCTACTGCTCACGACCTCTGCTTTGATCACCGAAATTCCATCCGAAGACGAAGGTGGCGATCATGACCATCACGATCACGGGATGGGCGGAGGCATGGATGGAATGGGAGGCATGGGCGGCATGGGCGGCATGGGTGGAATGCCTGGCATGATGTAATCAGCCGCTTGGCTGCTCAATGAATTGTTTAACTCACAAATTGGCAAATAAGAAATACACGTAGTAAGGAATACCAGCGATGGCAAAGATTAAGATTCGTCCCTTGGATGACCGCGTTGTGGTTGAGCCTGTTGAGGCGGAGCAGACAACTGCTGGGGGTATCGTGCTTCCCGACTCGGCAAAAGAGAAGCCGCAGCGGGGCAAGGTTCTCGCCGTTGGCCCAGGTCGCTTGCTCGACAGCGGACAGCGCGGCGAGTTGTCGGTCAGCGTCGGCGACGAAGTCATCTACGGCAAGTACGGCGGAACCGATATCGAAATCAATGGCGATGACGTCAAGATTCTTCGCGAAAGCGATATCTTGGCGAAGGTTGTCAACTAACCAGGTCAGGCTCATGCGGCGCGGCAATTTGGCCGGGTCGCGGCTGACTCTAACGAACACTCCAATATGAGGGTCTTCCAGCGTGGCGAAGCAATTACTTTTTGAAGACCACGCCCGTGCAAAGATGTTGCAGGGCGTTGATAAACTTGCCGACGCCGTGGCCGTTACGATGGGTCCGACCGGTCGTAATGTGATCATCGATAAATCGTTCGGTGGTCCAACCGTCACCAAAGACGGTGTCACAGTGGCAAAGGAAATCGAACTCGAAGATCGCTTCGAGAATATGGGCGCCAAGCTCGTCGTCGAGGTGGCTCAAAAAACATCCGACCTAGCCGGTGACGGCACCACGACCGCAACGGTCCTGGCACGAACGATCTTCAAAGAAGGTCTTCGCAATATCGTTGCCGGGAGCAATCCGACGGCGATTCGTCGCGGCATCGAGAAGGCGGTTGCTGCTGCCGAGGATAAGTTGTTCTCGATGGCAAAGCCGGTTTCCGACAAGCAGCAAGTTGCTCACGTCGGTGCGATCAGTGCCAATAACGATATGGTCATCGGCGAACTGTTGGCCGATGCCCTGCATCGCGTCGGCAAGGATGGCGTGATTACGGTCGAAGAAGGCAAGACGGCTGACACGAAGGTCGAGTACGTCGACGGAATGCAGTTCGATAAGGGCTTTGTTTCGCCATACTTCATCAACCAGCCTGCCGACATGAATTGCGTTCTCGAGAACGCATCGATTCTGATTCACGAGAAGAAGATCAGCAATCTTCGCGATCTAGTTCCGATTTTGGAAAAGGTCGGCCAAGCCGGCAAGCCGCTGTTGATCATCGCTGAAGACGTCGACGCAGAAGCACTAACGCTGCTCGTCGTCAACAAGCTTCGCGGCGTATTGAACGTTTGTGCGGTCAAGGCTCCAGGATTCGGCGATCGTCGCAAGGCGATGCTCGGCGACATCGCGACCCTGACCGGCGGAACTCTGATCAGTGAGGATCTCGGCATTCAACTCGAAAGCCTTGAGCTTTCGCAGCTTGGTAAGGCGAAGAAGATCACGGTCGATAAGAGCAGCACCACAATTGTCGAAGGTGGTGGCCCACGCGCCGAGATCGATAAGCGAATCACCCAGATTCGCAACCAAATCGATCAATGCGACAGCGAGTACGACAAGGAGAAGTTCCAAGAACGACTTGCAAAGTTGTCCGGTGGTGTGGCAATCATCTCGGTGGGTGCTGAGACAGAAGCCGACATGAAGCAAAAGAAGGCGCGCGTCGAGGACGCGTTGCACGCAACTCGTGCTGCTGTCGAGGAAGGCATACTTCCCGGTGGTGGTGTCGCATTGCTGCGTTGCAAGGAAGCGGTTGAAGCGATCAAGAATGGACCGTTAAAGGACAAGAGTGGCACGGTACTGGTTGCCGCGGCGAAGGGCGACGAGAAGATCGGCGTCGACATCGTTCTGCGTGCCTTGGATGGTCCACTCCGCCAGATCGCTGACAACTGTGGTATCGATGGATCGGTGATCGTCGACGAAGTAGCGCAGAAGTCCGAGAACCAGGGCTACAACGCGAACGCTGGCGAATATTGCGACATGTTCAAGGCTGGTATCATCGACCCGGTGAAGGTCGTTCGCACGGCACTTGGCAATGCGGCAAGCATCGCTGGCTTGTTGCTGACGACGGAAGCCTTGGTCACCAACTTTGACAAAGACGACAAAGGCAAGCAACGTATCGAAGGTAGTGTTCGATAGTTGATTGTTGGTGATTTAAAACCAATGGCGGGCCACTTCGCGTCTCGAAGTGGCTCGCTTTTTAGACACGCAGCAGTAGGGTGGATACATTTCGCTCGGATGATCATCAGGTACGTAGGGTCCGCTGTGCGGACAACGCGTTCCGTGGTCCGCACAGCGGGCCCTACAACTAAGAATCTTTCCTCTCGCCATGGCGACAATGGCTCAAAAACGCGACTATTACGAAGTCCTCGGCATTTCTCGCACCGCATCGGATCGTGAGATCGCAAACGCCTACCGTAAGCTGGCGCTAAAGTACCATCCCGACGCGAACTCGGACGACGAGAATGCGACGGTTCGCTTCAAAGAGGCCGCAGAAGCGTACGAAGTCTTGAACGATGCCGAGAAGCGGGCACGTTACGACCAATACGGTCATGCCGGACTCGAAGGCGGCGGCAGCCAGTTCCACGACGTCGAGGATATCTTCGAGGCATTCGGCGGATTGTTCGGCGATCTGTTCGGTGGCGGTGGTCGTCGACGCGGCGGCGGACGCCGTCAACGGCGGGGAGCGGATGTCCGCTGCGACGCCACGCTAGATCTTGAGGAAGCCGCCAGAGGTGTGACGAAGACCGTCGAGTTCGCCCGCAGCAAGGCCTGCGGAACCTGCGGCGCTACAGGAGTAACACCTGGTTCGTCGAAGCAGACGTGCAGTCGTTGTGGCGGTCGGGGACAAGTCGTTCAGTCCGCGGGTATCCTCCGCGTGCAGACGGCGTGCCCCGCGTGTCAGGGAGCTGGTGCCATCATCAGCGATCCCTGTCGTGATTGTCGCGGCCAAGGATACACGCCGGCTAAAGTCACGCTCGACGTGGCAATTCCAGCTGGTGTCGATGATGGCATGCGCGTTCGCTTGCCGGGCGAGGGCGAACCTAGTCCGGACGGTGGTCCGGCAGGAGATTGCTACTGCTTCGTGAGCGTTCGCAAGCACCGTTTGTTTGAACGCGATGGCAGCCACTTGATCTTGCGTCTGCCGATGACCTACACGCAAGCCGCGCTCGGCGCAACGATCCAAGTGCCAACGCTGGATGGTCCCTATGATTTGAAGGTACCAGCGGGCACGCAACCAGGCGACGTGTTCCGCATTCGCTCGCAAGGCATGCCGGACCCGCGCGGCGGACATCGGGGCGACTTGCTCGTGCAGACGTACATCGAGATTCCCAAGAAGCTGTCGGCGGAGCAAGAGACGCTTTTACGTGAACTCGCCGAATTGGAACATTCGGATGTGACACCACATCGAAAGTCATTCTTGAAGACACTTCGCGACTACTTCGCGGCAGTGACGGAAAGTGGGGAGGAGGATTGAGAATGGTTGACCCTGAAGCCAGAGAGAATAACGAAAAGCAACTCGACGAGATCGTCAATGACTTGACCGGCGATGATGCCGAGCCCATAGATAACGTCGAACAGCCCGTAACGATTGAGTCACTCCAAGAGCAGCTCAAGCAAGCGAACGATCGCGTACTGCGAGCCCAAGCGGAACTGGAAAACTTTCGCAAGCGAGCGCGTCGCGACCTAGAAGAACAGCGTCAATATGCGAATTTGCCGCTCGTTTCGGATCTGATCCCTGCATTTGACAACTTAGATCGTGCGGTTGAGGCTGCGGAACAGAATGAGAACGCGACAGGATTGCTGGAAGGCGTTAAGATGGTCGCCGTTCAGATCCATTCGATTCTCCAGCAGTACAATTGTCGTCGGGTGCCGGCGGTGGGTGGCGAGTTCGATCCGAACGTCCACGAAGCGATCGCCCAAGAGCCGAGCGAAGACGTGCCAGCCGGAAATATTACACGCGAAGTACGGGTCGGATATCAGTTGCATGATCGAGTGATTCGCCCTTCGCAAGTCATGGTATCGACCGGTTCGCCGCAGCCGACAACGAACGAAGACAAATAGTCCCCAGCGGACTAAGGAAACGCAACGATGCCAACTTACGACTATGAGTGCGACGCCTGTGGCCACACGTTCGAGCTGTTCCAAACGATCAGCGAACCTGTGAAGAAAAAATGCCCCGAGTGCAAGAAGCAAAAACTCCGCCGGCTATTCGGCACGGGAGCCGCCGTGATGTTCAAAGGTTCGGGGTTCTATACGACGGACTATCGGAGCGATTCCTATAAGAAGGCCGCTGAGGCCGATAAGAAATCGACCAGCGACTCAAGTTCCAAGTCCGAGAGCAAATCGTCCGAGAGCAAGTCCTCAGACGCCAGTTCAAAGAGCGACTCGACCAGCACGAGCAAGAGTCCGAAGTCCGATTCCTAGTCCTCCGCACGGATATCGAGAGCGTGAGTAGTCTTCGCTGCCCAACTTGCAATATGCTGTTCGAGATCGAAAAGACCAAGGCAATGCCTTTCTGCAGTGAGCGCTGCCGGCTGGTTGACCTCGGACGGTGGCTGAATGAAGAACAGAGTGTTCCACACGTTCCTAGTCTCGACGAACTCGAGGAATCCTGGTTAGATGAGCCCCAGTAATTAGCCGCCATTCGGAAGGAGCCATCATGACGGAAGAAGTCGGAGTTGTGCGGCGAGTTGTTTGGCGCGAGATCCTGCCGTGGTTGATCATCTTCCGCGCGTTTCGGCTGTCAGTCAGCTTGCCGGTCCTGTCGCTGGCGACCGTCGGTTGGCTGCTGACACCCGTCGGCTCGCAGATCGCAGCGGCGGTATTCCTTGGGAATTCCGAAGCTCCAACGACGGAGTGGGCCACGCCGCTGAATGATTTCGTGGCGGACTCGGAAACGCTGCAAGCGATCCCCGTTGTTTCGACCATGGCGTCAACATCGAACCCGATCGTCCACGTCTACCAGCACTTTACCGATCCTTTCGTACAGTTCTTCGATCGCAGCAACACAGTCCGCGAATCCGCCTATCATTTGTTTCGAGGCTTGTGGTCGATTGCGATCTGGTCGCTGTTTGCCGGTGCGATAACGCGGATCGCCACCGTTCAACTCGGGCGTGAGGAACGCGTCGACCTCCGCTCGGCGATCGTATACGCAACACGGCAATACGGTTGGAGCTTTGTGGCACCATTCTTTCCGCTGTTCGGCGTCCTCTTCGCGAGCCTGCCGCTTATCGTACTGGGCTTCATCATGCGATCCGATGTGGGAATGATCGTCGCCGGAGTCGCTTGGCCGTTCGCGCTGATCGGCGGTTTGGTTATGACGATTCTACTTCTCGGATTGCTCGCCGGATGGCCGTTGATGTGGCCCACGATCAGCAGCGAAGAACACGGCGACGCGTTTGAAGCGTTCAGCCGCAGCTTCTCGTATGTCTTCCAACGTCCGCTTCAATACATTTTCTACCTGCTACTTGCCACTTTAATTGGCGGGCTCGGATGGGTGCTGGTGTCACACGTCTCGGAAGCCGTAATCGAGTTGACCTTCTACGGCACCTCTTGGGGAGCAACGAACGAACGCATCGATCTCGTTCCCTTCGGCGAGTATACAGGTAGCCTCGGAACGGGCGTGGGCCTGATCCGATTATTTGACGGATTTGTTCGCATCGTCGCGATGGCATTCAACTTCAGCTACTTCTTTTGCGTGCTGACCGCGATCTATCTCGTGCTTCGCCGCGATGTTGATAAGTCTGATTTCGACGAGGTGTTTGTCGAAGACGACAAGGTAACTTACAGCCTTCCACCTTTGGAATCGGCAACCGTCAGCGGCAGCGACTCGCCCGACACAAGCACGGTGTCAGCTGACGAATGACCGGTGGTTCGTCGCCGTTCCTATCCGTCGCGTTCGACTCCTTGAAGTTCGCGGATTGCGGTTCGTCGACCGGCGAAGTGAGCCAAAGCGGATGAATTTGCTAAATTCCGGCTTTTTAGCCGCATCCCTTACCTGACAAGCAGAAACACCTGCCGCGACGATGGTTTCAACGAACTTGCGACAAAAAGTGTTTGCCTGTCCGGTCGTAATCGATTAGCGTAGTTTTGCGATGCACTCGCATTGCAGCAGGGATGGCTAGTCGGTCACACTCTCTTCGTTCTAATCACTGCGGAGTCGCTCTTGCGCCAATCAACCGCGATCTTGGCACAAACGATTGTCCTCACTGCCGTGCTTTCACCAGCGGTGGCGAATGATGAGGTTCCAAATGAGTCAGCGGCGATTAAGGAGCGGATCGAGAGTGAACTGCGGCATGCCGAGAGCTATTACTGGTTTGGCATGGCCGAGCAAGGCAACATGGTCGCCTTTGACAGTGGATTCCGGCATCTCGAAAACGTGAAGTCGCTTGCAGAAAGCGACTCGATTCGTAGCGAGGACCGCGCACGCTACCTGCAACGAGTGGAAGCACTGGACTCCGACCTGAAAGAACAGGCCGAGATCGCGCACGATACCCTCTATGGCGTCTTCCCGCTGTTCCGTTTTGTGACTCGATCGATTTTTGCGGAATCGACATCGGCTGGTACCTTCGAAGTGTTGGACGATCCGACCGTTATGGCGAGCACGTCAGCGGCGAAGAAGCTGGCCTTGGAAGTTGTGCAAAAGTGGACGAATCGACCCCACCTCGATGTGGCCTTTTGCAGCGTTCCACACAATCCGCAATTGGAAAACGAAGCACTCTATCTGTTCAACATGTCGCCCAAGTTCTTTGTTCACAACTCTCGAGAGATTGTTGACGCGTTGAACGATGAGCAATTCGCAGAATTTCAGGCAGGTAACATCACCCCGGCAGTAAAAGACCAATTGCTCGACGCCTTCGATCAGAGTGAATTGATGGTCGTCTATGTGAACGAGACGGACATTATCGAGGATGATTACTTTTACACCGTGGAAGGACGCATCTTTGACAAGCCAAATGACGAACCGATCTTCAAGCTGGCAGTGATGGGGTTCAGTCGCGACCGTAGCGCTCAATTCCGACCGATGCTAATCGCGAACAACCTGTTGCTTGTGATTTCCGTCGTCGCGTTTTGGTTTATGTCCAAGCTTCGTCTCCGAGCCGGTGTGGCGGTTTCTTCGACTGCGGCGATCCTGATCCCATTGCTTGGATTCGGGATGGGACGTTGTATGGCATGGTTCATCGCACCCTTCCTGAAATCGATCTCGCAGATTCCAGAGACGCTGGCGATCGCGTCGTTCTGGCTGCCATCGCTGGCCGGATTGGCGTTCTTGATTGTTCCGATGTTGGCATTTTGGCTCGTTTCAAAGCGATTAGCGAAGTTCTTTTCGCTATTCAAATTGGACGGACGCTTGGCACCCGCGTTTGTTGCAGTGGCGGCAGGTGCGGTGGCCTACTTGGCTGCCCCTGCGTTTCTCTATCTCGAATCAGATGCAGTCGCCATCCTAGTTCCCTTGACGATTGGAGCGACCTCGTTGGGATATCTACTGGGACGTGCTTGGGACGTACGCGACCGCATTCCGATGGCGCTAGGATTCCTTCCGATGGTCCTCTCGTTCGCAATGGGCGGTGCGTTGTTTAGTTGCTCGGTAGAAATGACATGGGTCTGGGCTGGACTCGCTACGAGCTTCGCGGGCGTCGTCATTGTCCCTTCATTAACGCGAAGCCGGATCGCGACGGGCGGAAAGGCAACTGCCGAAGCCGCAGTTGATGTAACACCCGCGGATCTTGTCGTCTCTGGGAAGGTTGATCCAAAACATCTGGGCGAAGTGGTCGAACGACCCAAGTTCTGCAAGTTTGCTGCTCATGACAAGGCCTCGAAGGTGGTCGCGCCCTCGCTCGAAGGGACTTCCGTTCACTTGGGAATCTTCGGCGAGGGTGGCAGCGGTGTGTCGGCAACGGCTCGTATGGTGCTTGAGGATCTGATTAAATCGTTAGAGAAGAAGGGGCGAGAAGTGGAAAGGATGTACGCCGAGTGTCCTCCGGCCACAGGCGAACCGATCCCGTTTGCTCCGTTCCGGCAAGCGCTTGCTCGGCATTTCGAGACTGATCTGCTCGGCGCAGCGCATTCCAAGACCAAGCAGATCGACTCGGCGCTCGGTGCCGTGTTTGGCTCCGTTGTGCCGTTTGCCGGAGTCTTACTTCCGGGATCGACTGAAATGGGCTCTCGTTCGTTTTCCTCTTCCGAAGAAATCTTCCGCTCTATCGCGATGATTCTGCGGCGAGCTTCGAAACAAAAGACGCTCGTGCTGTTTATCGACGACGCCCAATGGATGGACAATTCCTCGAAGTCGTTGCTTTCTCACTTGCTCGGCGAATTTCCCGTCGGCGGACCGGAACCGGTGATCATCGTCGTCGCCAGCCAAGGCTTCGATGCTCTCAGTTCGCTGGGAGGGGAAATCGCAGAAAAGGCGATTAAGGTCCCATATCCAACGGTTGCCGAGCAAGTGCGTATTTTGACAAACGGAGTTGGATTGACGAAGGCGACTGCAGAACAGGTGGTCGATAGGCTGGGTGCCGGCACGATGGCGAATGGAGGCTTGTTTTGGTTGTTACAAGTCGTAGCAAACTTTGCACGCGCCGGTGTTTTTGTGAGGACGGCGCAAGGGCTGGCAATGCCGGACAACAAGTGGCCTGAAGGGGTCGATGTGCCTGACGAAATCCGGGATGTCCTTCGGACACGCTTGAGCGAGTATCCGCAGTATCGGCAGTTGCTTGTTGCAGCGGCATGCGCCTGTGAAGGCCGCGAGTTTACCGCGACGCACGTTGCAGTCGCGCTCGGCAGGTCTCGTCTCGATGTGCTTACCGACTTAGATTATTTGGACCGTGAGACCAGCGTCCTCAGCGATGTACTTGATCGGGACGACGTATTCGCCTTCCCATCAGTGTTCATGTTGGAAGTGGTTCGCGAGGAATTGCGAGTGGCCGAACGCGGCCCAGCAACCGCCAATGTGCCACAACTCGTTCGTGAGTACCATTTCCGACTGGCCGAATACTTTCGCGAGTCCTTAAATAAAGACTCACGTCTGCTTTATCGTGTTGCGACGCATTACTATGCAGCGGGGAGCGCGCACGCAGAGACAGCGATGCGTTATTGCGTCGAAGCAGCAACGGCCGCCAGCGGCGTACTCGACTTTGAAGCTGCGGGGCGATACCTCGAATGCGCAGATGAGTGTGCAAAGGTAGTCGGTCGTCCCGATGCCATCGAAGCCGAACGTCTCTATCTGGCTTGCCGTAAGGCAAATCTATCGGGCGACTTCCGCGATCAAAACCGCGTGGCTCGGATGGGCCTCAAGCATTTGGAAGATCATCGTGACTCGCCGATTCGGCTCATGTTTGTCGTCGGCCAACTTCACTACGAGTTAGGCAAGGCCACCGGTCAACGAGAGTACTTTGACAGAGCGTTATCGATCGGTCGTCGGATCATCGAAGATGCCAAGACACCTCGTGATCGTGCAATTGGCCGATTGGTGGTCGGATGCAGTCTCCCGTCTAGCGACCGAAAGCGTCGTGAAGAGGTTTTGCGATCGGCGATGGAGTTGATCGAACCGCTCGCCGGCCACGATGCGGCAGATACGGAACTGTTGGGACGCATCATCGGTTCGTTGGCCGACGAGTTGAGTCAGCAGCCAGAGAACCATGTCGAGGCGAAGAAGTTATATGAGTTCCGACTACAATTTAATGAGCGCCACCGATTGTGCGATGCACAAGGTGAGGTGACAACGCTCCTTGGGCTGGGGCGACTGGCCTTCAACGAGATCCCCAAAAACCTTCCACTCGCGCAGCAATACTTCCGAGATGCGCTCCAAGGCTCCGAGGCAATTGGTTACATCCAGGGTGAGATCCAGGCATGCAACTTGCTCGGTGCGTGCGCGCTGGCCGAAGATGAACTTACAACGGCGCATGAAAGCTATCGCCGTGCCTGGAAAGCGTCTCAAGACTCGCTCAGCCGGATTGCATCCGCGACCGGGCTATTGGCATTCTATACGCGAGCCAACGAGATCGAACGATTACACCGCGTCGTGCATCAGATTCTCTTGCTCATTGAAGAAGGGACATTACCGGCGGATTGCGCCGAGACCATCGTCGCCGAGTTAAGCGCGTGCCCCGCTGAGCACGTCACTCCAGAAGTCGAGCAGTTGCTCCAGTACGCTCGCCGTCCGGCGGTGCCCGAACGGCAAACGCGACGACAACGTTTAACTCAACCGTCCTAAAGCAATCCACTCAGCGTGTATTTCGAGCGCGATCACATCGGCTTTCTAAGTAGCGAAGCGAACTGCTGGTCGAACTGCGATCGTGAGAGAACTGTGTCGCAACCGGCCTGTCGCGCTGCCGCTAACTTCTCGGTGTCCACATGGGGACCGTAAGCGATGATCTTGAGTGAACTCACAATCGCTCGAAGGTGATCAACCGCGGACGCAATCTCGAGTTGTGGCAGTCCCAGATCAATGATCGCCAAGGTCGTGTCGTCCTTGGCTGAACAGGCCTCGGCGGAGGCGACGACATCAACTGTCGCGCCAGCTTCTCGCGCCAAGTTACATACACGAGACGAAAAGAAGAGGTCTTTCGTCAGATACAAGACATGCATCTACTTTACCGATCTGTTTAGACAGCTTCCGGCCCAGTCTTCCCACTACTGATGCGGTAGACCTGATCTACCGGCAGGATAAAGACCTTTCCGTCGCCAATATTCCCTTCGGGTCCCGTTCGCGCGACGGCCTCGATTGTTTCGAGCGTGCGGTCGAGAAAGTCATCGTTAACTACGATTTCGAGCGTCACCTTGCGGAGTAAGTTCGTTTTGTATTCGATTCCGCGATACATCGCCGTTTGGCCCCGTTGACGACCGAAGCCCTGCGAGTCGCAAACCGTCATCCGTTCGACGCCGATCCGCGCGAGGGCCTCTTGTAGCGGTCGCAACTTGGGTGGTTGGATGATAGCAACGACCAACTTCACGTAACCGTCTCCGAAGTGACACTGTGCGAAACTGTTACGATACTTCACGACGTGACAATGACAAGGGCAATGCTTGCTGAACATTCAAGACGAGCAACTACTTGGTTGCACAGAATCCGTGAATCTCAGCAGTCGATTTGCAACCCCGGGTAGTGGTACAGTTTGAAATTCCTGAAAGTAGGGCGGCCACTCTTGGCCGTCTTTTGTCGGGCAAGAGTGGCCGACTAACGGCAAACTGTACGACTACTTGTTTCTGTTTCGGCTTGACCATAAATCGCATCGAGGGATAGACTTTGAAGATCTTAGCGGTCCTGAATGGAGTTTTTGGAAAGGCGGGTTTCAAGGATGTCGCATACGCTTGGCGTTGTCGAAGTTCCCACGTTCTCCTACGCGTCGATGGCTCACTCGCTGAGTACGCGAAAGTTCGGCAACAAGCCGCTGTTCGAGTGGGTCGCGCGCCGCGTGACCGAAGCCATGTGCATCGATCAGGTACTCGTTGTTGCCGATCCGTCGCTTCACAACGTTATCGCGCCATTGCTGCCGCCGGATGTTGATGCATTTTTCGGCGAGCAACGCGATCCGCTGTCTCGCCTCGCGGCAGCAATCCGCAAGGCCGATGCGACGTCGATCGTGCGAGTCCGTGCCGACCGACCGTTCGTCGATCCATCGCTGATCGATCGATTGATTTGCGATGCGCATGCACATCCTCGCTGCGACTACGTTGGTTATATGTCTCGCGATGGAGGTCAACTTCTGCAGTCGCAACTTGGCATCTTTGCCGAGTGGTGCCGCGCGGAGTCGATTTTCCAGGCCGAGCAATCGGCAAGTGAATCACTCGATCGGCAACAGTCGACCCGCTATGTCTCTTTGCATCCGGAACTTTTTCAACTCCGCTTCCTTCCGACACCGGTCGAGATCGACCGCGACGATATTCGGCTCGCAATTGACCACGAGGAGGACTGGGAGCATGCTCACGTGATCTTCGACGCCCTGGGTCCCGAACGACTCGATTGGCGTCAGATCGCCGAGTTGCTTGCCGAACAGCCGGAATTGCGAAAGAGGATGGCGTCGCTGAACCGCGCCTGCGCGACAATCGATTGAGGCAACGTCCAGTTCTTTCGCGATGCTAGCGGGACGCGTAGGCAGAATCGGTGTGCCTCGCAATAATCGATACAACCGCTACGATCGCTCTAAAGTTCCTCTCTTGAGATGCCGAAGTTGATAGCGGCGGACTGGTTCTGTTCGCGCACGACTAATCGAGAGAGGCGTATTGATGTTCCGCAAGCTGTACTGCATCGGATTGTTGTCGCTAGTAAGTTCGTCCCTGGGATGCGCTCTGTGTTGCAGCCCAGACGATTGCAACTACGGTGCTTATGGCGGGAGATGGCAACGCGCCGACATGGCGAACGGAAGGGTCAGTTCCGTTTTCGCCGAAGCTGGTTACGACTCACTCGGTGAACTCACGCAAGCCGCCCCTACACCAGCCTCGGAACCGGAAGAGATTCCGGGTGACGACCGCATCCAACCGATCGCGTACAACGAAGTCTCGTCGTACATCGAATAGCAGAAGTTGCGAAACAATGCAGCAGCCTGCGCACAATTGCCCCATCGCCTTTCTGCGTCCACGCCTGGCGAGAAGTCACGGCACTCTTTTCTTCTGCACGCGGCTGAGTTACGGTTAGGCTTCGCATATTGCCAAGTCACGCCTATCAGCCGTCGAGTAGAACCACATGACCAGCAGCGATCCGACGCACGACGCGTCAGCCGCAGATGACGTCAAGCTCACTGAAGCGCCGCCGACCGCGATCGGCGGTATCTTGCGGCGGCTTGGGCCTGGGTTGATCGTGGCGGGATCAATCGTTGGCTCAGGTGAACTGATCGCAACGACCAAAACCGGTGCCGAGGCGGGATTCTGGTTGCTTTGGCTGATCCTGATTGGCTGTGTCATTAAGGTTTTCTGCCAAGTCGAGTTTGGTCGATACTCGATCGTGACGGGCAATTCCACGATGACGGGACTTGCCGAAGTACCTGGCCCGAGAATTACGGGACGGGGCAATTGGCTGGTGTGGTACTGGTTTCTGATGTGGTTCGCCAGTATTGGACAATTGGGCGGCATCGTCGGCGGCGTTGGACAAGCTTTGTCGATTAGTCTTCCGCTGACGCAGCAAGGTCGAGAGTTCAACGAGTACGTTGATCGTACGACCGAGTTGAAGGTGAGCAAAGCGGAACTCACTCTAATTCAGAGTCGCGGTGAAGGTGCTAATGATGTGCGTTCCGCCGAATTGAATACTACGATCGCTCGTATAACTGATGAACTTGCCAACACGCCGGAAGTCACGAGTTCGTTGGACGATCGTATTTGGGCGGTGATTATCGCAGTCATCACGGCGGTCATTTTGGTCATGGGGCACTATGGCTTCATTCAGAACTTCTCAACATTGATGGTGTGTGGTTTCACCCTGATCACGATCGTGAACCTCGCGTTCCTGCAAGCGAACGCTTCTTGGGCAGTGACCTTGCAAGACATTGTACGAGGCATGAGTTTTCGCCTGCCACCCGAATCTAAGACAGCCGTCGCCACTGCACTCGCCACGTTCGGCATCATCGGCGTTGGTGCCTCCGAGTTGGTAACCTATCCGTATTGGTGCTTGGAGAAGGGATATGCCCGTTTCACGGGCCCTCGCGAAGATTCACCGCAATGGGCCGATCGAGCGCGCGGTTGGATGCGTGTGATGCGATGGGACGCGTGGTGCTCGATGGTCGTTTATACGTTCGCGACGATCGCCTTCTATCTGTTAGGAGCTGCGATCCTCGGTCGCACGCAATTGAATCCCGAGAAGAGCGAGATGATCCGCACGCTGGCGGTGATGTACGAGCCCGTCTTCACGGAGTCGGCGAGCGTTCTGTTCTTGTTCGGAGCCTTCGCTGTGTTGTACTCGACCTACTTTGTCGCCAACGCCAGCCATGCTCGCGTGTTCTCCGACACCTTGGGCGTGTTGGGTGTCGCCTCGAAAGAAACTCCAGCGATTCGAAAGCGTGTAAGGATCCTAAGCGGATTCTTTCCGTTGCTTTGTGTGGCGATGTACCTGTACTTCCCCAATCCCGCTAAGCTTGTCCTGATCAGCGGAGTCATGCAAGGAATCATGCTGCCGATGCTTGCCGGAGCTGGCCTCTTTTTCCGATATAAGCGCTGCGACTCGAGAATCACGCCCGGCATGGTCTGGGATGCGTTTCTGTGGATCTCGGCGATCGGAATGCTCGTGACAGGATTGTGGACGGTGTGGTCCGCGCTTGGGCTATAGGCGATCTGTTCTTACTTTGACTAAGCTCGACAGCGAGATAACTCATGAAGAATAAAGTTAATCGACGATCGTTCCTCGGATCTCTACTCGCTGCGTCAACGGTCGCAACGCTACGGGGAGCGGACGAAGTCGAAAGCTCGTCAACGGACGAGATGCTGGCCGCAGCTCGCCAGAACGATACGATCTATCGCGCACGTGAGATCGCGGTCAATATTCTCAAGCCGTCGCCCAAGGAACTTGAACATGGGTTGGAGCTGCATGCGAACTCGCTGGTTTTCGACACCTACGGATTCGCACCGCGAGCTGCAGTGGATGGCGACGCAATTCGCACGGCTGCAGAAGCCGGTGCCTCGGAAAGCGAGTTGCAAGATTTGCGCGAATCGATGTCGATGACGCGTTACGTGTCCGATGCAGCGGAGCGAGCGGAGTTCATCCAAGCTTGGCAGGCGTCTGGTGTGACCTGCATTTTCCAGAACGCTGGAGAGGAGAGTCAAGCTCCGCTAACTCTGCTGAAGCGGTTGGCTCGATTCACCTATGCGACGGACATAATGCGAGACTTCATGGCGAAAGCGGTGACGCCTGACGACATTGTTGCCGCCAAGGAAGCTGGGCGGCGCTGCCTGTACCTGACTGGAAACGGCGTTCCGCTGACGCAGCAATGGGTTTCGGTCGAAGACGAGCTGCGATATCTGACGGTCTTCTTCCAGTTAGGCATCCGCATGATGCATCTCACCTATCAACGACGCAACATGATAGGTGACGGCTGTGCCGAGTCGTCGAATGCTGGGCTGAGCGATTTTGGTCGTAGCGTTGTGAACGCGATGAACAAAGTTGGTGTGATCGTCGACATCGCGCATTCGGGCTGGCGTACCAGCTTGGAAGCGGCTCAAGTTTCCGAACGTCCGATGGTCGCTAGCCACTCGACATGCACCGCGCTGCATCATCACATTCGCAGCAAGCCTGATGAAGTCATCAAGGCAATCGCCGATTCGGGCGGGTTGATCGGCATTTGTTGCATACCTCGCTTCCTGGGCGGCAGCGGAGACATTGCAGCCTTGCTCGATCACGTCGACCATGTCGTGAAGACGTTCGGTGTCGATCATGTCGGCATCGGTACCGATGTGTCCTACACGTCTCGCAACGCAGCGACGGAAAACAAGAAGATTCCCAAGCGTCCCAAGTCGCGATCCGACTGGCGGTCCCTTTGGCCGCCCGATCCATTCAAGGAGACGCCGGAAGGCCAACAGAGCATCGCCTGGACCAATTGGCCCATGTTCACCGTCGGTCTCGTCCAACGCGGTTACTCCGATGCCGACATTCAGAAGATCATCGGTGGGAATATGCTTCGCATCGCGAGAGCGGCATTGGGATAGCGAGAACTAATGCCTCGCGTAGCGAGGTTTCCAAATGCTGCGATTACCCGATTGAAGCCACATTCATTGAGAAATAGACGGAAACAATCGCTCTCTCGCCGCGTCGTCCAAGTCCGAAGCATACTCGCTGATTTCATAGGCTTCTGCAAACTCGATGTCGTTCCCTTGCTGTTGGCCGAATACTTCGACAAGTCGTGCCCGGAAGCGGTCTGCGATGGAGCGAGCACGCTGCGAGAACCAGCTGGCCAACCACTTTCGTCTGGCCTCGTCGTCGGCTGGAACCTGATCGATGACGCCACCATTGTACGGCAGCCATTCGTAGACTTGTGATCGGTGGCAGTCCAGCATGGCGATGATGCGATCGAAATAATCTGTGGTATCGACAACGATGTCAGGGGTAAGCGGATTCGGCTTTGTAAACAGATCGGGCATGTAGGCGACGACCGGGTCCTTGCGTAACGACGTGGTGTCGGACGCGACCAACGGCACCGTAACTAAATACGATGCGTCTTGAACCAGTTGCCCAACCGCTCGATGATCGGGATGGTAATCGTTCAGCCGATGAGTCAGCACGAGATCGGGGGCGTATGTACGAATCTCACGAATGATTCGATGACGCACTTCGAGTGTCGGCTGCAACCCTCCGTCCGGGTACTCCCACACCTCGTAGTCGGCACCAATCAACTGGCCAACTGCTGCCGCTTCCTGCGTGCGAATCGCAGGCAGCTCTTCTGCCGACCGTTGATGGTGGCCGGCTCCGCCGTTGGTCACCGAGATGATTTTGACAGCGTATCCGCGTTCTCGGTAGATCGAGATCAGCCCGCCGGAATGAAACTCGGCATCGTCAGGGTGAGCACCGAGGACGAGCATGCGTGGTGGGTTTGTTGGCATCATGTCTTTCATTTTTAGTTGTCGTTTTACCCGAAGTTAAACTCAGTCAGCATTTCACAGAGTAACTCCATTGGCAACCCGATCACATTCGATTCACTGCCGGCGACGATCTGCAACCAATCAGGACCGTCCTGGAATCCGAACGCCCCGGCTTTGTCTTCCCAAGCATCCGAATCGATGTATCGTTCCAACTCGCTGTCGGAAATCGGTTCCATCTTCAACTTCGTGACGGCCACTCGTTCAACGATTCTATCTGACGGACGGTCCCACAGGCAAAGACCACTGTAGACATGATGCACGCAACCGCTAAGAAGTCTCAGCATCTGACGCGCGTGATTGGCATCACGAGGCTTACCCAAGATCTGGCCCCCGCACTCGGCGACGGTATCGCACGCGAGTACAATGCCTTCGTCAACTCGGGAGGCAACGTCGGCGGCCTTTTGTTTTGCGAGTCGTGCGACCAGTTCGTTCGGTGTCTCGCCACTGCAGATGCCGCACTCGGCGTTCGGGTGCGGCGTAATAATCTCGAAGGTGTAGCCAGCTTGTTCGAGCAGATTGCGTCGCTGTGGCGATTGGCTGGCGAGGATCAGACGGAACTTTTGAGCAGGCATGGTGTCGTCGAACGGAGAGGTTGGGATCGAAGTGAAAGTACCAAAGCTGCAAGTGCTCTACGAAGATAACCACTTGCTTGTCGTCGCAAAGCCCCCCGGCATCGCAACGATGGGAGTTCCAGCAGGCAAGCTGAGTTTGCTCGACGTTGCAAAGGAGTACATCAAGCAGAAGTACAACAAGCCGGGGAATGTATATTTAGGCGTCGTCAGCCGCCTGGACGCTCCTGTCACTGGCGTTTTGCTCATCGCGAGAACATCCAAAGCCGCCGGTCGGCTCACCGAACAGTTCCGTGACGGAGTCGTCGAGAAAGTCTACTGGGCGGTCGTCGAAGGAACCCCGGACACCACGGAAGGCACCTGTGTCGATTGGGTTCGTAAGGACGAGCGGCACCGCAAGATGCACATTGCCTCGCAATCGCATCCGGAGGCGAAGGAAGCTCGCCTCACTTACCGCGTTCTGCAAACGGTTACAAACGGAACATTGTTGGAAGTGCGACTCGAGACGGGTCGCAAGCATCAGATCCGATTACAACTCGCTCACCGACAGTTGCCCATCGTCGGTGATCGCAAGTATGGGGCGATGCAACCGTTTTCCCAGGGAATCGCCTTACACTCGCGATACCTCCACTTGCAGCACCCGGTCCTGAAAACCGACCTCGAAATTACGGCCGAACTTCCCAAGAGTTGGCGAGGTTTCGGCATTAAGTGCTGAAGAATACCGCCGAAACAGCAACGCCAGCATGGCAGAATGGCTCGTGTTACTCGGTGGCGATTGCCGACAACATGGCAGGCGCGCTCAGGATGGCCTGCTAGCGACTTCGCCGCAGATCACTCTTCTTATCTTTTCGCTAAACTCTCCACCGTCGCACCCAATCCGCTATGGCTGACATACGAGCCTTTCCCCGACTTGAACGGCAAGCTGCCCAAACGCCTGTGAATCGCGAGCCTGTGGGTCGACAGCTCGACGTATCGTCAAAGGCACGATCGATGGCGTGGATCGTCGTACGCTACTTCTGGGGCGTGCTTGTCAATCTTGCTGAGGCTCTTCGACGTTGGCAGCGTGACGATGCCGGACTGCTAGCGGCTTGCGTCGCCTACTACGCAACGCTTTCGTTGTTCCCGCTGCTGATGGTGTTGATTGCCGGCCTCGGTGTATTTCTGCGGTTCACGCCCGTCGGGCAAAGCTCGGAGCAATTTGTGCTGACCGTGATCGCTCAAGAGACGACGGACGACGTCGCGACACAAGTCAGCATGGCTTTTCAGCAGGTCCAACAACAGGCTTTGTTAAGCGGACCGCTGGCGATGGTTGGATTGATCGCTGCCGCAATGGCGGTCTTCGCCCAATTCGATCGAGCGTTCGACAAAATCTGGAAGATCGATGCGCCGGCGTTCGATGGCTATGTGTCCGCGGCGAAGCGCGAGATTGCTCACCGGATCAAAGCGTTTGTCGTGTTATTCTGTCTGGGGGGCGTGGTCGCACTGATCTTCTTCGCCGGCCTCGCTTTAGATGCGGTAATGCACTTTAGCAGCGAACGATGGGACATCGCACAGCGACTTTGGCGGCTTGCGGAAGCTGTACTCAGCATCAGCCTCAATGCAGTCGTATTCACTGGGATCTATAAGTGTCTTTCAAAGATTCCCGTGGGCTGGCTGCATTCGGCTCGAGGCGGATTGCTGGCGGCGGTGACCTGGGAAGTTGGTCGTTTGCTACTCGCAACCTACTTTACGATGTCGAACTATAACGCCTATGGCGTCGTCGGTTCGTTGCTTGCCGCCATGCTATGGGCGTACTACGGAAGCAGCGTGTTATTCCTTGGGGCCGAGTATGTGCAGGTCATTCGCGAACTCGATCAACGCATGCGACGCGAAGAGTCGTTTCACCGCGCGATCGAAAAGCAATCCGCGTTTCGCAAGCGGCAGCGATTGATCCGGCCCCGAGCCGCGGTTCGCTCTGCCACGACGCCGATGCGACGAGCGGCTTGACGCTGGCGACTACAGCTCGCTCTGTGTCTCTTCTTCCGACTCTTGCTCTGTCGCTACGCTCGAATCTTCGAGTTGTTGTTCTTCGGCTGCGACTGGCGGGACAAAGACTGGAAACCGACGTTGAATCTTGTCCTCGACGAGTTTCATGACCACTCGGTCCAGTGTCTCTTTGTTGGCTTGGCAACGACAGAGGACCGTCGTGACCGTACCATCAGCTCGCTCGCGGTGATGGCACTCGGGGCATTCCCAAACTCGACGAAGATCGTACTTTAGCCGTTCGAAAGGACCCTTCATCGGACGTCTCGCAATTTGAGGTGGATTCTCACAACCGCGACTAGTGCTGTGTTACCGCTAAGAATTCGGGTGCCACTGGCTCGGCCAGCGCTGCACGGACCGACCACGCCCGTGACGGCAGTGGCAGAGCCCGTGGCACACAACCCTAAGATTAAGCTGTAACCAAGCACTAGTGTCCCTGAGCAGCGTAGTAGGGATTGCGACCTGCGGCGTGATCGGTCACATCCATGATCGCACCAACCTCGGGGATAGCTTGGCGAATCGCGGCTTCCACACCGTACTTCAACGTCACTTTCGCTTGGCCACAGCCTTGGCAGCCACCGCCCATCTGAATGAAGAGATTGTTCTCCCGCACATCAAGCAGATGCACCACACCACCGTGACTGGCCACCGAGGGATTGATCTCCGATTCTAGAATCTCTTCCACCCGTGCGCGAATCTCCTCAGCAGATGGGATGCTGCTGCGAGTCGCTTCGCTGACGGCAGGCTCGCCGGACGCGATGTGTTCTCGGATCGCCGCACCGATCTTTGGGCCGACTGCCTGCCAAGGATCGTGGGCTCCCTTGTTCACGGTAACCTCGTCGTGCGAGATCAGAACCGATGTGACTCCTTCGATCGCGAACAATCGGCTCGCCAAGTCAGATCCCTCGGCCTTTTCCTTCTTGCCAAAGTAGAAGGACGACTCGGGATAGACAGGCCGATCGACGGTAAAGCGGCACGAGTTATCGGTAATGGGGGTCGCGGTGATGCGAATGTCCGATGCGTTCATGGTCAAATTGCTCCTTGGATCGTGTTTTCCTTAGTATAACAGCAGCCGCACGGCGATAGTAAGGGCACGCGTTACGCTTCAACATTCGGCGCAGAAGCCACGGCGATCCGCTCGGGGCGCATTTCGAGCCAACTGGCGAGTTCCGCCACAACATCCTTATCGTCGGGAATCTGTTGCAAAACAACAAGTTCGTCCGACCGTCGAGCACGCTGTAACCGCCGCAATGTTTCACCAGCGAGTCGCAAGTATTCTGCCGACAGCGACTCCGATAACTCGGTTCGCACAAGCTGTACTTCGGTCTCCATCCTCCGGCGCTCAAGCTGAACGAGAACTCCTCGCTCGGCTTTGATGAGTCGACCGTTCCAGAAACCTCGTCTCAGTTCGTGCTTGTTGTTGAACTGAAAGACGGGGTCCGCGCCAACGAAGATACTCACCTCGCCACCGCGACGAAATCCGGCGACGCATGGCTCCGCACCGCCCGGTACTTGAAGTTCGACGCGTCTCACCAGGGCCGTCGCCTCACGCATTAAGTCCTCTCGATCTTGTTCGTGCCGCGCCATCGCCAATTCCTACTTGAGAACGCATCTCACTCCAAGTTAGACGATTTAGCTGCGTCCGCAACATGGTTGTGAGTCAAGGCTTTTCAGTTTTTCAATTCGAATGGATTCGTACGACGGCTCTCCGAAGCCGTCGAGCAACGAATTGCTGAGTTCGATGGCTTCGGAGAGCCGTCGTACAAATTGTGTAGATTGAACAAAACGAAAGCCCTGGGTTGTGAGTTCCTCGACTTGTCGATCTACCGGTCAGTCTCTAGGATCTGATAGCGAACACCCAAGCAAATCAAGTATCTCGACAACGTTCGATCGAGACTCGAGTTTCAACACACAGAGTTTCAACACACAAAGGAGTCACAAATGGCTGCATCCAATGAAGAAGTAATCGGAATGCTGAAGGAAGCTTATTCGATGGAGCTTGAGACGGTCATGAACTACTTGGCAAACAGCACCAATCTTGACGGTGTGCGAGCCGAGGAGATCAAGAAGTCGCTGGCCGCTGATATCACCGAAGAGTTGATGCACGCACAACAGCTTGGTCAGCGCATCAAGCAAATTGGTGGCGTCGTACCTGGTTCGGCGGAAGTTAAGGGAAACATCGGCGGGCAGCAGCAGCCACCCAAGGACACGACTGACGTCATGGCCGTAATTGAAGCCGTGATCGAGGCAGAAACGAATGCCTGTAATCAGTATAAGAAGATCATTCGTGCCACCGATGGCGAAGACTATGTGACACAAGATCTTTGCATTCGACTGCTCGCGGCAGAGGAAGAGCATCTCGTGTTGTTCCGCGGCTTCCTGAAAGAGTACGCAAAGTCGTAAGCCACTCGTAGTACGCAAGCAACTTCCGAAGTCTTTCAAGACTTCGGAGGTTTTGTTCGCGATGAATTACGAGTTCTCGTACGGTCGCTTGTTCGGTGCAGGTAGCGTCGTCAAGTTTTGGACGGGCGTTGGCTGTCCGTTGCCGTTCGTTGGCAGACTGCGACGAGTGACGAGACGCGGTTCACTCAACACACGCACCACGACATACCACAACACCAGCACGACGGCGGCGACGCCAAATAGCGCCCAGATGCCTTCGCGTTTCAGCTTCGAGCCAAGATTGCGAACCGGCGCGATTGCTTTGGTGTAGCGTTCTTGCACCAAGACGATCATATCTTCTTTGTCGCCGTCCGCCCCAGGCAAGCGAACCCACTGAGTCGCGGGAATCCACTCGCCGCGAAATGCTTCACCGCCTTCCACCACGGCAACGGGGTCGTGGTAGCGGTAGTTCGCGTCCGACTGAATTTGCAGCAACTGCTGGCGATCGAGACGAAAGTGACTGGCGTCACCACTGCGTGTGTTCGCGAGTTGGTCAAACAGCGGGTGTTGCAGGATCACTCCATAGTTCGGACCGCGGCGACCGTCGATCAACACCACGAATCGATCCGGTTGAAAGTAGCTTCGCAGATACGAGAAATCGCCCAGGTTTACCGTCATTGCAAGCACACCAAGAATCGCGGCGTCGGGATCACTGCTCTCAAAAATCGGCGTCGACACGGCCACTTTCCAAATCCCAGTTGTCGTCGACTGAAATGCTGCGGAGAAGTGTGGTTCGCTGATCGGCTGCACGTCGTGAACTCCTTGGTCTTGCCACTCGCGATGATCTTCGCTTAAGTCCGCAGGCCCACCATGAAAGTAGGTTCGATAGGAATAGTTCCAGCCAGCCGACCGATTCACGGTCGCGGGATCATCATAGGCTCCAGCGAGCATTCGACCGTGTCGATCCACCACGAACATGCTGGCAAGTTTCAGTTCGGTAGGTGATTCCTGAAGTCTCGTAAGGTACGAATCTACTCGCTCTTGAAGATAGTCATGTAGCCGCTGGCGGTCGTCGTGGGCGAGCAACAATTCGCGCAAGCTTTCAATCTCTTCTGCTGATGTGGTTGGCGCATTCATCTGTCGGACGATCTCCGTATTGCTTACCGCAGTGACGAACTTCCGCAAGCTAGTCCGTTCGGCTTCACTTTTCGCGACACCGAAAAAATGACGGATCTCAGATTCAATCGAACTCGCGGCGTAGTCTGCCGTCAGAGCATTCGTCCCGCGCGCCGTGCGAGTCGCGAACTCCTCGGACTCACTCAAAGCATCGTCATAACCGCGCAGCCCAAAAAGTGCCATGACAACGAACAGCAGCATCGGTCCAACAAACCCCAAAAACATCAGTGGTCGACGGACCTTGGCAACGTCTCGAGAGTTCAGGGCATCGATGACCGCCTGCACGTTGGGAAATCGCCGCTCGGGGCTAACAGCAAGGCAACGATCGACGACATCAATCAGGGCACGATCGATGCCAGAAACACGGCGATGCTCAGTCGGAACCGGAGCTGTTGCAATCGAATGTTTATATCGAGCGAGCCGTGTTTCCAAATCGTCGGCCGCATCGATTCCCTTCACATGAGCCTCGCTGCGATAGGGTGGCGTTCCCGTGAGCATGCAGAACAGAATCGCTCCTAACGCGTACACGTCCCACTGAGCATCTGGCATCGCGGTCAGGTCGGCCTGTTCGGGTGCCATGTAGAATAACGTGCCCAGCGAAGGCGATTGTTCGTGTGACAAACGCGACTGGCCGAAGTCCGCCAGGCGAGGCTTATTGTCTTGGTCCAGGAGAATGTTGGCGGGTTTCAGATCGCAGTGCAGCACGCCTTTGCCGTGCGCATGCATCAGACCAATGGCGACTTCCGCGAAGATGTCCACCGCTTCGCTGACCGGTAGCGGGCCATTTTGACGCAATAAATCTTCGAGAGATCCATTCTCGATAAACTCCATCACGTAGTAGGGTGGCTCGGAGTCCCAGCCGACATCGAGCAACTGCACGACATAGCGATCAGCCGACAGGTAAACGAGCTTTTCCACTTCGCGTGACAAAAGTGTCCAGTCCACTCCCGATCGATGAGCAATGAATTTGATAGCGACCTGCCGCCCGGTGTTCTGATCCACGCCGACCCACACTTCGCCGTAAGCACCTCGCCCGAGTAATCGCTGAGCATCGTATCCCGGCACGTCGACAGGCGGTCGCGTAGTCTTTAGACTCAGCTCGCGCGCCTGCTGTTCTTCTTCGGTCGATTGGTGTTGGGTGCGGTCGGTAGTCATATTCCTGATATCGTATCACTCTTGTTGATCGCTGAGGAGGCTCGCGATGCGTAACCTTTCGCTGCTCTTGCTATTTCTTTCGATAACCATCGCGACATCTGCGCTGCCAGCACAGGACAGTACGACGCCAGAACTCGACGGGCGAGACGGTCGCGAGTTGCTCTTGAAGAACTTCCGACCGCAGTCCAAGCTGAAGGTGAAGCAGACTAATCTGCAACGAGCCAAGTTTCCCGTCGTCGATGTTCATACCCACTTCCGTCATCGATTTCGTCACTCGCCGGAACAACTCGACGCCTACGTCGCACTGATGGACCGTAATAACATCGCCGCCTGCGTTAGCTTGGACGGACAACTTGGCGATGACTTCCGCGAGCATGCGGCCTACTTGTGGACGAAGTATCCGAATCGGTTTTTGATCTTCGCTAATATCGACTGGCAAGGCGATGGGACCGAGAACGATCCGGCGACCTGGGCGTGCCATCGTGACAACTTTGCCGAACGCACGGTCGAGCGATTGGTGGAAGCGAAGCAGCTTGGTGCCAGCGGTCTCAAGGTGTTTAAGCAGCTCGGCCTCGGCTATCGCAATCCCGATGGCTCGCTGATCGAGATCGATGATCAACGATGGGACCCCATCTGGAAAGCTTGTGGCGATCTGGGGCTTCCCGTCATCATCCATACAGCAGACCCAGCCGCCTTCTTCGACGACATTAATGAGAAAAACGAGCGTTGGGAAGAACTCCATCGCCACCCTGAATGGAGTTTTCCGGCTGACAAGTTCCCAAGTCGCGAGCATCTACTGGCGGCACGAAATCGAGTGATTGAGCGTCATCCGAAGACGGCATTCATCGGCGCGCATGTAGCCAACAACTCAGAAGACCTCGCGACGGTTAGCGAGTGGCTTGCCGCGTACCCGAACCTCTACGTCGGCTTTGCTTCACGAATCGGCGAACTCGGTCGACAGCCCTATACGGCACGACGCTTCTTTCTCGAACACGCCGATCGCATCCTCTTCACCACCGACGGGCCCTGGCCGGAAACGAGAGTGCGATTGTACTGGCGATTCCTCGAGACGTTCGACGAATATTTTCCTTATGCGGAAAACGAGTTCCCACCGCAGGGTTTCTGGAACATCTATGGAATTGGGCTTCCTGATGACGTCTTGCAGAAGATCTACCACGAGAATGCCGCGCGGCTGATTCCTGGGCTAGCGGGAAAGTTGGGGTCGGTCATCTCGGTCGAACCGCAACCGTAGTAGTTCTGCAGTCTTTTCCGATTCTGCTGACTCGCGGCGTCGATCCCGGTTGTTGATGAGCGGTTTCGTGTGCGCGTTCTCCCCCGACGCAATTATGCTGAAAAGTGATCGCTCGTCACATCGGAGTCCGCAAAGATGAAACTGTCCCACGAACTCTTGCTATTCCCCATCTTTCGCTTCACGCGCAGTCGCCGGATGCGACGCTTCGAGCGGGAACTCAAGCCGAAGTCAACTGATCGTGTACTCGACATCGGAGGCGGGTGTTTTAACTGGCAGTTCGTCAAGACTCCGTTACACGTGACGCTGCTGAATCTGTATCGATGTCCCATCGATGCGGAAGCCCCCGTCGACTTCGAGTCGGTCGAAGGGGATGCGACTTGTATGAACTATGACGACAAAAGCTTTGAAATAGGATTCTCAAATTCGGTCATCGAACATGTCGGCGGCTCGCGAGAGCAACGCAAGTTCGCGGACGAGGTTCGACGCGTTAGTCAAAGGATCTGGATCCAAACACCCGCCAAGGAATTCTTCCTCGAGCCTCATTTCCTCCTTCCTTTCGTCCATTGGCTCCCGATTTCGTTCCGACGATGGCTCGTGCCAAAGTTCTCCCCTCGGCGACTCGGCGGCAAGTCGAATATCGAGCACCTTCGTGATCTAGTGGATGAGGTGAGGCTTCTCTCCAAGCGGGAAATGCAGGAAATGTTTCCGGATTGTCGCATCATTACCGAGCGATTCCTGCTAATGCCCAAGGCTTATATCGCCGTCCGCGACTAGACATTCCTCCGGCGGACACGTCTGATTCGTTGTCTGGATCGACAGAAGTTCCTAATTTGACGTTAGTTCCGTAGAATTAGATCGCTTTGAGTCTCCAGGAACGAGAAGTGGCGACATCTTAGTCGACGTACTTAACCCGTTGGACGTACAATCATTAGGCTAGTCGGAGCCGCATGGACGCGACGCATGAAGCGGGATTGGTCGCCAATGCACTCACGACTCGATCGATACCCGCTTCCCACCGGTAATCTGCACCGATTTTAACGATATGGCAAACACCCCTCCTGCCCCTCGAATCCCTCGACGTATCCGCCGAGCCCTGGCTGGCTTGCGATGGCGGATTCGTGCGTATGTGGTCGTCGAAGGATTGTCGCTCGCGGTGATTTGGATTTGCCTCACATTCTGGGCGGGGTTGGCTCTCGACTACCTACCCGTTCTACTCGGCGCCGACGAGATGCCGCGACCAGCACGAGCGCTCGTGCTGGCTGGCATTGCGATCGTCCTTGGAATCATCCTGTACCGCTGGATCTTGCGGCGCGCGTTCGTACGGATGGCCGATCGCAGTATGGCGATCTTACTCGAACGGCGACATCGGCAGTTTCGCGACAGCTTGATTACGTCGGTCGAATTGACCGGAGCAAACATCGGGACCAACACCCCCAACGCAAGGATGCTCGCTGAAACTGAAACTGCTGCGTTGGACAACTTAAGCCACGTCCGTTTGAGCAGTATCTTCGACGCTCGACCACTGCTGTTCAGCCTTGTCGGAGCCGTCGTACTCGTCGCGACGATTGGCGGCGCGATTGCGGCGGATCAGCGGTTCGAGACGAGGTTCCTCGAGCTTGGATTTCGCCGATTGTACTTACTGGATAACGATCCTTGGCCACGCAGCGCCGCCATCGAGATTGTTGGACTTCAGGTGCAACGCGACGAACTCGATTCTGGTGCCGCTCTTGTCGACTCGATGCTGGAGTTTCGCGGTGGCCGATTAAAGGTCGCACGCGGCGCGAGTGTCAGCTTGTTCGTGCGCGCCGATGCCGGCGCAAAGAAGATACCGGAAGTATGTTCCGTTTATTACACGACGGCCGAAGGAGACCGCGGGCGAGTAAACATGACGCGTGTCGGCGGGATTCGCGAGGGCTTTCAAAACTATCGCTACGACGGCAAGCCGCTGAAAGGCATTCTCAGTAACGTGAAGTTCGACGTGGTCGGATTCGACCATCGTCTACGTGACTACGAAATCGAAGTGGTTGATAGCCCGGTCGTCATCGAGGCGATGCTGGACTGCACTTTCCCCGAATATATGGTCAATGAACAGCTCGCGACGTGGCTGCCGAGAACGATTCCCTTGACGACTGCAACTCAGCTGCCAATCGGCACACGCTTTACGCTGCATGCACATACCAACAAGCCGCTGGCGAGCGCATTGTTGAACGACACGGAGTCGGGCGAGCCTCTGTCGATCTCGTTGTCCGAGGGAAAGAACACCTGTTGGTTCGAAGTGCCCGAACTCACCGGAAATTTGTCCCTTGAGTTGACCCCCATCGACACAGACGGGATCGCCGCCGACAAGCCCTATCGTATTTACATCGTCGGTGTGGAAGACCAACCACCGACGGTGAGCGTGCGACTGCAAGGAATCGGCACTGCCGTGACGCCTGACGTGATGATTGCGATTCAAGGGAAGATCGAGGACGACTACGAAGTCGCCAGCAGTGCATTCGAGGTAACGGTCAACGATGGTGAGCCTCGCTCGCATTCGTTCAACCTTCAACCGGGCGGCACCGTCGAGGCTTCGATCGACTTTCGCGAGCAACGCAGCGAGAGCAGCGGGATCAAGCTTCAGCCGAACGACCGGCTGAGCCTCACCGTGATCGCAGCTGATAAGTACGATCTGGGCGACACGGCGAATGTTGGCACAGGCGATCACTACCAATTGGAAGTCGTGACGCCCGACAAATTGCTTTCGATGCTGGAAGCTCGCGAACTGGGACTTCGGCGGCGTTTCGAGCAGATTCAAGACGAGATGACGGAGTTGCGTCAGTCGCTCATCCGAGTAAAGAACGAGGGTCCGGCGACGGCTGAGGCGACATCCGAGCCCGGCGTAGACGCAGGCGACGAGAACAATGCCGAGTCGGCGGTCGATCGCATCTGGTCATTGCGTTTGCTACGCAGCCAACGTGCTCGACTGCAAAGCGAAAAGTCTGCACAGGAGACACTGGGAGTCGCTGCTTCGTTCGGAGATATACGAGCCGAGTTGATCAACAACCGCGTCGATACCGAAGACCGCAAGCAACGTCTCCAAACGCAAGTCGTTGCCCCGCTTCAGGCAATTGGCGACACGCTGTTCCCCGAACTGGACCTGCGACTGGTGGCGTTGTTCGAGCGACTGGATGCCCGAGTTAAAGAATCGACCGATCCACACGCCGAGGATGCCGAAACCGTGGCCCTTGCCGCGACGGCAGTCGAGCAAACCGATGAGATCCTATTGGCGATCGACGCCGTCTTACAAAGTATGCTGGATATCGAAGACTACAACGAGTTGCTGGACCGCGTTCGCGACCTCATCGCCGATCAAGAGGGATTGCTGGACGAAACGAAAAAGGCTCAGAAGCAACAAGTTCTGGACTTACTTCAATAGGAACGGGAGGCCTTTGATGCGACAACTTTCTCGCAATGTGATGCTGCCGGCCTTCTTGTCGGTCGTACTTGCCGTTTCCTTTCGATCGCTTAGCTTCGCACAAGAAGTCGAGAACGCAGCAACGAGTGAGTCGTCGATCGAAGACTTGCAGCGCAAGGCGGCGATGATCGCGGCCAGCTATGACAAGCTCGAACAATTAATCCTCCGAATGGCGGAAATCGAAGTCCTCACCAATCCGCAGCGGGCAGCATTGCTGAAACGTGCCGCTCAGCAATCCGCAGAACGCAGAACGAAGAAGCAGTTGACCGACACCGTCGCGTTGCTCGTACCGCCCGCGAAACTAAAGCGCGCCATCGACGAGCAAGAACGCGGCTTGGCCGACATGAAACTGCTGCTTGAGTTGCTGATGAGCGAGGACCGAGCCGATCGCTTGAAGGTCGAGGAGCAGCGAATCCGTGACTATATCAAAGAAGTCGAACGATTGATTCGGCTGCAGAAGAGCGCCGAAGGTCGCACTCGTGGCGGCGCAGATCCAACGAAGCTTGCCGATGAACAAGATCGTATCGCCGGACGCACAGGTGATTTAGCCGAGGAGATTCGCGAGACAGAAGAGGGCGAGAAGAAAAGCGAAGAGAGCGAATCTGCCGGTGACTCTGAACCCAAAAAGTCCGCTGGCAACAATGAACCAAGCGACGCAACGCCTGGAGAAGACAAGCCTGGAGGAGACAAGCCCGGAGAACAGAAACCCGGTGAGCGGAAGCCCAGTGAGCAGGGCGAGCCTCAAGATGGTTCCAAGCCAAGCGAAGGTGAGCAGCAACCCAACGAATCGCCTAGCGGCCAGCCTCAACAGGGGGAACCGAAGCAGGGCCAACCTCAAAGCGGCCAGCCCCAGCAAGGCGAACAAGAGCAGCAGCAACAGAAAGACGAAGGCAACCCGGCGCGAAAACGCCTGGAAGCCGCCGAAGAGCGAATGCGCGAAGCGCAAAAGAAGCTGGAAGAAGCCAAACGTGATGAAGCCGTGGGTGAACAGGAAAAGGCTCGACACGAACTTGAAAAAGCTAAGGCCGAACTCGAAGAGATCCTGCGTCAGTTGCGTGAAGAAGAGGTTGGCCGGACGCTGGCGATGCTCGAAGGCCGATTTCGCCGCATGCTGGAGAAGCAGCTAGAGATCTTCGAGTCGACAAAACGGCTCGACAGGATCACGCCTGACGAACGGGGCCGGCAAGTCGATATCCAGTCCAGCAAGCTTGGGTTTGACGAGACCAAGCTGGCAGTTGAAGCCGACAAGGCGTTGTTGCTCCTGCATGAAGAAGGCTCGTCGGTTGCGTTTCCGGAAACAGTCGAGATGATGCGTGACGACATGCAGCAGGTTGCGGATCGTCTCGCCTCGACGAAAATCGGCACAATCACACAAGGAATCGAAGAAGAGATTATTGCCGCGCTCGAGGAGATGATCGCCGCGTTGCAACAGGCTCAGCAGGATCTCGAAGAAAAGAAGCAGCAAGAACAACAACAAGGCCCGCCGCAGCAACCCGGCGAGGAACCGCTTGTCGACCAGATTGCCGAGTTGAAGATGATTCGAGCGTTGCAAATGCGAGTCAACACACGAACGACGCGTTATTCGCAACTGCTCGCCAACAGTGATGACATCGTCGGTCAGGCTGACGACGAAGAGTTGCGAGCGTCGCTGGTCCAATTGGGCGAGCGACAAGATCGCATCCACGAAGTTACCAAGGACATTGTCTTGGGAAAGAATAAGTAGGGAAAAGGATCAACTATGGCCTACAAATCCATCGCGATGTTGTTGATCTGCGGTACCGCAGTCGTCGCCCACGCGCAGGACGATCTGGCGAAACGCGCCAGTTGGACTCAGCCTTCCGCCGCAGAAGTCAAGAGCCAGACGCTCACTTGGATCGAATCCCAAAACGTCGACGAAGCTACACAACAAGAGATCGATGCTCGCTGGTCGGACGAGGCTTTGTCGAAAACAGGCGACAGCTTGCTTGAACAGGTTGCTGTCACGCTCGCATTTGTCGACCCTGAGATACGTCCCATCGTTGAATTGTGTCGTGGCGTTGCTCCCCACCGTTTGTCGCTCCCGGTCGAAGTGCTCTTCGACGAAAGCCGTGACGCGTTTGAGCGAAACAACCTGCGGCTGTATTACGGTCAGTGGTTGTCGCAACATGCGTTTTACGACGAAGCGTTAGAGCAACTTGACGGTCTTACGCATGACGACGTTGTCGATCCAGCATCCCTGCTGTTCCACCAAAGCGTTGTCCATCATCGCTTGTTAAACAAGGACGGCTGTCTCATCTCGTTGAATTTGCTACTGGAGAACGAGAAAGACATCCCACGTCGATATTTGTCCGTGGCCAAACTGATGGAAGCCGACATCAAACCGCTCGAAAAGGACTCGCTCGACGAAGTGTCTCGTTTGATGGACGACATTCAACGACGATTGAACTTTGGGCGAGCCGGCACACGCGTTCGCGACGAGGAAGAAGATGTCATCACGAAACTTGACAAGATGATCGAGGATCTCGAGAAGAAACGTCAGCAGGCACAGCAAGCCAGCGGCACTGCTAACGGGACGCTTCAGCCCAGCAAGCCTGCAGAGGATTCCAACGCAATGGGCGGCACGGGGCCGGGAAACGTCGACCAGAAGCGACTGAAGAACGAAGCCACTTGGGGCAACCTTCCTCCCAAGGAGCGACAGGAAGCTTTGCAGCAAATCAGCAAAGACCTACCCGCACATTTCCGAGACGTGATCGAAGAGTATTTCCGAAAACTTGCACGCGATGGTGGTAACTAGCCCGATGCTTTCAGCAACTTTGAACTCCTTGCTCCTCACCGCGGCGATCGGATTTACACCGGTCGAGGTCAGCCAACTCGATGGCCAGACGCACAGCGGAACGCTGGTAGCGCTCTCGCCCGAACAAGTGGTCGTAGAGACGAGTGCCGGATCTCAAACATTCGCAACACGCGAACTGTATGCGCTGCGATTCCTGGATGCGTTGGCAGACGACGACTTTCTGCCGCCCGAGGATCTTGTCTCCGTCGAGTTTTCCGATGGATCGAGCGTACAGGCGACAAGTTTCTCTGTCGAGGCAGGTCGCGCAACGATAAACATGTCGGAAGGCGATCCCATGCTCGCATCGACTCGCTCCGTCCGTGCCGTACGATTCTTCAAGCCGGTCGCGGAACTATCGAAGCAATGGGATCAGATCGTTACAGCTAGCGATATCGCCGGAGATGTCTTGGTGATTCGCAAGACGCGCGTGGCCGAAGATGAGAACGGTGTGCAGCAGGAATCGATTGGACTCGATTCACTGGAAGGAGTCCTCTACGAGATCACCGACGATCACGTCGCTTTCGAGTTCGATGGCACGCGAGTCGAAGTACCTCGCCACAAGGTGGAAGGGATCGTCTACTTTCATCGGGCGACGAATCGCCCGACCGATCCGTCGAGCCGAGTGTTTACCTTGGATGGCTCGGCTTGGAACCTCAAATCGTGTGAGCTGAAGGGTGATACGTTCAATGGCGTTAGCGTCGGAGGCGTTCGCCTCAGTTTGCCAATCGTCAACCTTACGAAGATCGACTTTTCCGTAGGCAATCTCGTCTTCCTAAGCGATCTGCAGCCGGATACGTTCGAGTGGAAATCCGATCTCGAAACCGTGAAGACTCCGTCGGTTGTTTCAACCTGGTATCGGCTGCGTTTGGACGAAGGCTTCTACGGCGGTCCGTTATTGCTCGATGGCCATTCCTACGAAAAGGGCTTGGCGCTGCATAGTCGGACGAAGCTGAGCTATCGGTTAACTCGCGAGTTCGAACGCTTTGCGGCCACTGCTGGGATCGATGATCGGTATCGAGCCGACGGCAACGTCACGCTCACGGTCAGCGGCGATGGTAAGAAGTTGCTTTCGGAGGAACTTTCGGGAACGCGGCAGATCAACATCGATCTCGACTTGCGAGGCGTGCGGCGATTGGAGATCCTCGTCGACTTTGGCGAAGATGCCGTCGGATACGGAGACTATCTGAATCTATGCAACGCGAGGCTGATGAAATGAGCAAGCTCGTTCAGTGGACAGCCGCGATCGTCATAGGAGTAATCGGTTGCTCGATGGCGGATATCGCGAGCGGGCAAGTAGCCGACGCAGTACGTGATGCCGAACAACAACGCATCCAGGCAGTCGCCAAGGCCGTTGTTTCTGCGGTCGCTGTCTTTTCCGCGGATGGCAATGGTGGCGGATCGGGGGTCGTTATCTCACCGGATGGCTACGCCCTGACGAATTTTCATGTTGTGCAACCCGTTGGCGACTACATGCAGTGCGGCATGGCCGATGGTCGCTTGTACGACGCGGTGCTTGTGAGCATCGATCCCACGGGCGACGTTGCGCTGATTAAGCTCTTCGGACGGGACGATTTCCCCACGGCGGAACTGGCCGACAGCGACGACATCCGAGTCGGCGATTGGTGCTTCGCGGTCGGCAACCCGTTCCTGCTCGCGACCAATTTCGAACCAACGGTCACCTACGGAATCGTTTCGGGCGTTCATCGCTATCAAGAACCGGCTGGCACGATCTTAGAGTACACCGACTGCATCCAAACCGACGCGGCGATCAATCCAGGGAACTCAGGCGGTCCACTGTTCAACTCGGAGGGCAATTTGATCGGCATTAACGGTCGTGGTTCGTTCGAAAAGCGCGGACGCGTCAACGTGGGCTTGGGATACGCAATCTCGATCAATCAGATCAAGCACTTTATGGGCTACCTGCACAGCGGTCGTATCGTCGATCACGCGACGCTGGGCGCGACGGTCGACGCGGACGAAGAAGGTCGAGTCGTCGTGTCGAACATCCTCGAGTCTTCCGATGCTTTTCGTCGAGGCCTTCGCTATTCCGACGAAGTCGTCGCGTTTGGTGGACGCACGATCGATTCACCCAACGCCTTCAAGAATGTACTCGGCATTTATCCCAAGGGGTGGCGAGTTCCGCTGAGTTACCTGCGAGATGGGACACGCCACGATATTCATGTCCGATTGGCTGGTGTGCATGCTCGCGAGGAGTTGCTGGCCAAGATACAAGAAGCTCCAACGGACGAACCACCTCCGAAACCCGCTCCCCAAGGCGAAGAGGACAAACCACAAGGCGACGGTCAGGAGAAGGCACCTCCTAAACCGCACGGCGAAACTGCGAAGGTTCCAGACGAGCTGCAGCAATACATCAAACACCGCTCGGGCTTCGCGAACTACTACTTCAACGAATTGAATCGGAGTCGAGTCTGGAACGCTTTCCATGATGCTGCGGGGGACTTTGCAGAAACTCGCGGCGAATGGCGGTTGTCGAAGGGCGAGGAATTCTCCATCACGCTTGGCAACGAGGAATCAGCGATCAAGACAACGACAGCCGCGTTTTCGCTGAATCGCGAGAAGGATCTCTCCGAGCAACTCGAACCCCAAGGAAGTGGCGGCATGCTGGCGACACTACATCTGTGGCGGCGTATGCTCGTCGAAGGGCCAACGGCTTTTGGCGATGTCGTGTATGTAGGACGAGCGCCGTTGATCGGGCAGGAGGGACTGTACGAACTCTTTCAGGGGACGTACGACGTCGTCGAAACGCACTTTTACTTTGATCCGATGTCCGGTGAGCTTCGCTGTGTCGAGATGGCTCCCGATCCTGGCGTCGATCCTTGTGAACTGCAACTTTTCGATTATCGCGACGTCGAAGGCAAGAAGCTTCCCCATCGGATGCTAATTCGCCACGGAGACGAGGACTTCCTCGACCTCGAAATCCAATCGATTCAATTGTCCAAAACAGCAAAGCCGGAGGCATAATTCATGATCCAACGGCTTTCCATCCATGGTCTTACTGAACGAAAGAGTGGCTGGGGTCGAGTCTTCGAGCCCCCAGCAATCACCGCGCCCCGAGGGTCGAAGATTCGACCCCAGCCACACCCTTTCAACTTAGTTTTCTTCGTCATCGTGACACTGTGGTGCTGGGCGCTACAGAACAACGAGGCGCGCGCGGCACAATCATTCGCGAACATCGTCGAATCGGTACAGCCGCAGATGGTAAAGATTTATGGTGCGGGCGGAATTCGCGGACTTGAGCCGTATCAGAGCGGGTTCCTGATCTCGTCCGACGGACACATTCTTACGGCGTGGAGTTACGTACTTGACACCGAGACGATCAACATCGTGCTCGATGACGGTCGCCGGTTCGAAGCTGAACTTCTGGGTGCCGATCCTCGGATTGAAATCGCTGTGTTGAAGATCGATGCGATCGAACTCCCGTTTTTCGATTTGAACGAAGCTGTCGATCTGAATGCCGGATCGCGAGTGCTGGCGTTCAGCAACGTGTTTGCGGTGGCAGCAGGAAACGAGCCTGTTAGTGTGCTGCATGGCAGCGTCGCGGCAACGACCAAGCTCTCCGCACGCCGTGGAGCCTATGCCACGACATATCACGGAGCCGCTTATATCCTCGACGCAATGACCAACAATCCTGGTGCGGCCGGTGGAGCTTTAACCGATCGTCGGGGTAGGCTGGCCGGTGTGCTAGGTAAAGAACTCAGGAACTCGCTTGACAATACTTGGCTCAACTACGCCCTACCGATCCCTGAAATTAGATCGTCTGTCAATGAGATTCTGGCTGGCAACTCGCGTCCCATCAGCTCCGAGCCGGATCGTCGTCGTCCGATCGAATCCGTTACTTTGGCATCGCTTGGCATTGTCTTGGTGCCAAATGTCGTCGAGAAGACGCCTCCGTACGTCGATCGCGTCCTTCCTGACACCCCTGCCGCAGAAGCCGGAGTCCGACCGGATGATCTCGTCCTGTTCGTGAATGATCGACTAGTTAATTCAGCCAAGATACTTCAGGAAGAACTGCTTTACATCGACCGCATTGATGAAGTGCGACTGGTTGTCCAGCGGCAACAGCAATTGATCGAAGTTTCTCTGTTCGCTGAGTAAGAGTGAGTCATGAATCAACTATACCGCTCGCAGATGGCGTTGACGCTTCTCGTACGACGGCCCTCCGAGGCCGTCGTGAGGCATTCGACGGCCTCGGAGGGCCGTCGTACGTGTTTTGCAAAAGTGCCATCGCCAACCGCGAGCGGTAGAGCCTATCAGTTCGCCCTACTGTGGCTCGTCCTCGCGGCGGCGTCAGCACATGCCAATGCACAAGACGATGACATTGCCGCGTTGGAAGAGCAATCGATGAACGCGGCGGTTGCGAATGTAGCTGATTCCGTCGTACGCATCGAAACCGTTGGCGGCTTGGACCGCATTGAGGAAGTGTTGCTGGGAGATGGCCCGACGACGGGTCTGATCGTTGATGCGGATGGATTTATCGTATCGAGCGCGTTCAACTTCCTCAGCAAGCCCAGTTCGATCCTGGTTACTTTGCCAAGCGGCAAGCGAACGCCAGCCGAAATCGTTGCTCGGGATCACAGCCGGATGCTGGTGTTGCTGAAAGTAACTACCGAGGAAGCTCTGCGCGTCCCTACGGCAGTGCCTGTCGATCAGATGCAAGTCGGTCAATGGGCGATTGCGGTGGGTCGGGCCCTCGATTCACATCACCCCAACATGTCGGTGGGCATCATCAGCGCCAAGGATCGGGTGTGGGGAAAGGCGATTCAATGTGACGCCAAGATCTCGCCCAGCAATTACGGGGGACCGCTCGTCGATATTCAAGGTCGAGTGCTTGGTGTGCTTGTTCCTATGTCACCCAACGAGACCAGTGAAGTCGCTGGAGCCGAGTGGTACGACTCTGGCATCGGCTTCGCCGTTCCACTTGCCGATGTCAACCGCTCCTTGGACAAGATGAAGAAAGGTGAAGACGTATTTCCCGGTATGTTGGGAATCGCGTTGAAGGGTGGAAGCATCTATTCGTTACCGGCTGATATCGCCGCGTGCCAAGTCAAGTCGCCGGCCTATGAGGCTGGTGTCCGAGCCGGGGACACGATCATCGAAATCGATGGGCACCCAATTCAACGTCAAGCTCATCTGAAGCATGCGTTGGGACCACGCTATGCTGGCGACACGGTCCACGTTGTATTGAAGCGAGACGAGCAACGTATCGAGACCGATGTCACGCTCGTCGATCAGCTCGTCCCGTATGAGCATCCGTTCCTTGGCATACTTCCGCTTCGCGATAGAAAATCGATCGTCGTCCGCTACGTGTTTCCGGAAAGTGGCGCCGCAGCAGCTGGAATCCAAATTGGCGACAAGATCACGAAGGTGAACGATGCTGCCACTCCAACTCTTGCTTCACTTCGAGAGACGCTCGCGAGTTTGGAACCCAAGCAGATTGCTCAAGTGACCTTGGTTCGCGACGAGAAAGAAGAGACAGTCCAAGTGGCACTAAGCTCGTTGCCGACAACAATTCCGGACAACTTACCGCCCCCTCGCCAGCAAACTCCCAACGGCGATGTACCGCCGGCGGACTTTATCGAGGTGAAAATCCCAGAGCACGCCAACGCCTGCTTAGCATTCGTGCCACCGAGTTATCAAGCGGATGTGCCGCATGGTGTGGTCGTCTATTTGCGACCTCCAGGAGAATTCGACAAGCAAGGGTTACTCGATCGGTGGCGAACGTTGTGCGAAGCCAATGATCTTATTCTGCTCGCACCACAACCGCTCGATGCGAATCGCTGGACGCCCGTTGAGGTCGAGTTTGTGCAAAAGACGCTCGAGCAAACGATCGCGAACTACAACATCGACAAGTCACGAATCGCGATGCATGGCCAAGAAGCGGGTGGTGCCTTGGCGTACCTGTTCGCCTTTCGAAATCGAGAACTGGCCCGAGCTGTCGTCGTCGTCGATGCGGCCACGCCAGCGCGGCTGCGAGTTCCAGACAACGATCCGGTCTATCCGCTGGCAATTCTGACGACACTCGCTCCCGGAGCGCAGGTCACCGAACGTGTCAAACAGACAGTCGACCAACTCCGTAAAATGAAGTATCCGGTTACGGTCTTGCCGTTGGACACCACGCGTGACTTGAACGAGCAAGAACGAGGGCAAGTCGTCCGTTGGATCGATACGCTTGACCGAATATAGTGTTGGTCGAACGCCCGCCGACGGTTAATGGGGTGCCTTTGCTGAGCAAGCAAAGGCACTCAGTCGCAGCTTCGATTGCCACAGCGTTCCTTTTGGCTGATAATAGATCGGGTTCTCGCCAAGTCACTCTGACGAAAGTTGAAGTCATGCTCGAATTTCGTGCCGTCTTCGTTGTGTTGCTGTTACTCTGCATCAACTCCGCCGCGATTGCCCAAGAAAACCAGGCCGATGTCGAGATTCCGCCAGCGCTAGAAGTGTACATGGGGCGGACCATTGCGCAGACGATGCACTACCTCGGAGCACCCTGGCTGATTCGCGAGAATCGAGAGAATCAGGAACGTTGTTCGTTGATGCTGGCGAATTTGGATGTTAAGCCCGGCATGACCGTTTGCGATATGGGATGCGGGAACGGATTCTATGCGTTGCAGATGGCAAAGATGGTCGGCGAGGAGGGAACGGTCTTAGGCGTGGACATCCAACCCGAGATGCTCAAACTTATGAGCGAACGCGCTGCTGAAGCCGGGATCACGAACGTCAAGCCAATCTTGGGGACGATCGCCGATCCAAAGCTACCGGAGGGCGCCGTAGACATTATTCTGTGCGCCGATGTGTATCACGAATTCTCTCACCCAGAACAGATGCTGGCCGCCATGCGAGCGTCGCTCGCCCCCAATGGCGTCGTCGTATTGCTGGAGTTTCGAGAAGAGGATCCCAGAGTGCCAATCAAGCCCTTGCATAAAATGAGCAAGGCGCAAGTCAACAAGGAACTGACCGCCAACGGTTTTAAGCTCGTAAAAGAATTCGACAAGCTTCCCTGGCAGCACATGATGTTTTTTGGCAAAGACGAGAACACCGAGCCAACGAGCGAGTAGCGACGTCGCTACCCTTTCACAACACCAATCGGTCGCATGCGAGCGACCTTCGTCGCCAAGTTTGCCTTGTGAACGACGTCGACGACTAGGTTCACGTCCTTGTAGGCATCGGGTTGCTCCTCGGCGAGACCTCGCCAGCTTTGTGCTCGCGCAATGATCCCTTTCGCGGCTAGTTCCTTGTCGATTCGCCGGCCTTGCGCGTGCTTCACGGCTGCCGTGCGACTCATCGCTCGACCGGCTCCATGGCAGGCCGTCCCGAAGGTCTGGTCCATGCTACCGCTTTGTCCGACCAATACCCAACTCGCGCGGCCCATATCGCCGGGAATGATGACCGGCTGGCCAACGCCACGATAAATCGCAGGGACTTCGGCATGGTTCGGCGGGAATGCGCGAGTCGCTCCCTTGCGATGCACCCAAACCTTGCGAGTCGTCCCACCCGTCGTATGCTCTTCAAATTTGGCGATATTGTGCGCCACGTCGTAAACGAGATTCATCTGCAGCTTTTGCCAGGTACGGCCAAAGACCGTTTGAAATGATTCGCGAGCCTGATGCATGAGGAGTTGTCGATTGCACCACGCGTAATTCGCAGCGGCACACATCGCGCCGAGATACTCTTGTCCCTCGTCGCTGTTGATTGGCGCACAGGCCAGTTGCCGATCTGGCAGCGCGATGCCGTACTTCTCCGGCACGCTACGGAATTTCTTCAGCGCATCGTCACACACCTGATAGCCCAGGCCGCGCGATCCCGAGTGAATCATGACACAGACCATATCCTTCGCAAGTCCCATCGTCTGTGCAGCGGTTTCATCAAAAACAGCATCGACAACTTGCACTTCCATGAAATGGTTGCCGGAACCAAGCGTCCCGCATTGCTTGGCACCTCGCTCCAAAGCTCGATCGCTGACGTTGTCGGGAACCGCGTTCGATAGATAACCGCGAGCCTCGGTGTGCTCGAGGTCGCCGTCTGTCGTCAACTCGCGATCACGAAGAAAGGCCGGACCTTCGCCGAGCAATCGTCGCAGTTCCTTCTTGTTGAAGTGATATTTCCCACCGCGACCAACACCGGCCGGGACGTTTCGGAACAACTCGTCGACCAGCGCCGTGAGATGTGGCTTGACGTCTTGATAGAACAAGTTCGAACGAACCAAACGCACGCCACAGTTGATGTCGTAACCAACGCCACCCGGCGAGATGACACCGTCTTCGTTCGGATCGGTGGCGCAGACACCGCCGATGCAAAACCCATAGCCCCAATGGATGTCCGGCATCGCAAGGCTGGCGTGTTGGATTCCTGGGAGGAACGCCACGTTCGCGACTTGCTCGGCTGCCTGATCGTGTCGAATCTGTTCGATCAACTGATCATCCGCATAAATCAATCCGTCGACGAGCATTCCTTGCTTATAGCTTTTGGGAATTCGCCAACAGCAATCGTTCACTCGCTCTAAGGGACCGTTAAACGCACCCTTTGGCATCGCTACTTCCTCTGAACCTCAGGTTTTTAAATGTCAACAATCAGCTCGGCGAACCATCCGACTGCGTCTTTCTCGACGCGCAGCCCATGATACGTGATTGCCTTCACTTCATGTTCCATACGATGTCGCGCCAAATCCATCGGCTCGCCGTTCGCGGTCGCCCATAATCCTTCCGCATCCAAAACGACGTGGAATTCCGACAGCAACAGCCGCTCGCTTTCGAAAGTGAAGAGCAACTCGTTCAGCCAATCGAACAGCAGGTAGTCCGTGGCGACTCCCTCAACGCGATACGTCCTTTCCTGGAGACACCGGACGTCCTCTAGGTTCGTTACGAGCATCGAAAAAAGCCCACGACCAGCGTCCTCGAGCAGTTGCTCCTGCGTGGTCGCTCGTATGCGTAATCCTAGGTCAGCGGTGTGTTCAAAGGTTTCAAACATGGTTGGTGATTGTTCGAGTTCGGTCAGGCGGCGTCAAGTCTCGGCACTGGTCATCGTGGGTACGCATCGGTATAAACGAAGGCTAACGGGATAAGAGTTTAACCACCAAAACAAACGGGAAACGCTCTCGAAATGGCCAAGAAAACAATCGCTGACGTTGATGTTGCTGGAAAGTGTGTATTGATTCGCGTTGACTTCAACGTGCCGCTGGACGATCAGCAGCAGATCACGGACGACCGCCGCATCTCCGCCGCTTTGCCTTCGATCAAGTCTGTATTGGATCGTGGCGGGCGCGTGATTTTGATGAGCCACTTAGGTCGACCGACTGGCGATGGTGATCCAGGCGATGCGAAGTACAGCCTTGAACCTGCTGCCGTGCAACTCGGCAAGCTGTTGGGTAAAACGGTCGAGTTCGCCAGCGATACGGTCGGCGACGATGCGAAAGCGAAAGCCGCCGCGTTAAAGGACGGTGGAGTTTTGGTGCTGGAAAACCTTCGCTTCAATAAGGGCGAGAAGAAAGGTGACGAGAAGTTCGCGAGCGTCTTGGCTGGTATGGCTGACATCTATTGCAACGATGCCTTCGGCACTTGCCATCGCAAAGACGCATCGATGGTCGCTGTTCCAGAAGCGATGGGCAGCAAGCCGAAGGTGGTCGGCTTCCTCGTCGCGAAAGAGATTCAATACTTGAGCGATGCCATCGCGAACCCTGGTCGTCCGTTTGTGGCGATCCTTGGAGGTGCGAAGGTTTCGGACAAGATCAACGTCATCAACAACCTGCTTGGTATCTGCGACAAGATCCTGATTGGCGGTGCGATGGCCTACACGTTCTCGCTGGCGCAAGGCGGTCGCGTGGGTGGCAGCCTTGTCGAGAAAGATAAGGTCGATCTGGCCAAGGAGTTGCTCGCCAAGGGCGGTGACAAACTGATGCTACCTGTTGATACGCACTGTGGCGACGCATTCAAGGGCGATTGCAACAAACAGGTTGTTGCAGCGGGCCAGATTCCTGACGGCTATGAAGGACTCGACATTGGCCCCGAGACGGCCAAGATCTATGCCGACGCCGTTCGCAATGCGAAGACCGTCGTCTGGAATGGTCCGATGGGAGTGTTCGAGATGGCTCCGTTCGATGCCGGCACGAAAGCGGTCGCCGAAGCCATTGCGGAAAGTGATGCGACGAGCATCATTGGTGGTGGCGATAGTGCTGCGGCCATCCAGCAGATGGGTTTTGCCGACAAGGTCAGTCACGTTAGCACCGGCGGTGGTGCGAGTTTGGCGATGCTGGAAGGCCAAGCGTTCGCGGCGGTCGATTTGTTGGACGAAGCATAACACGTTCCTCGGCTGAAGGAGACTAACGAGATGAAAAGCAAAAGCGAACTGCAACCAATTATCGACAAGATCGCCAGCGCCGACAGCCCCGTCGGCATGGACGCCGTCTATGTTCACGCCTTAATTCTCGACAAGCTCCAACATCTTGAGGAGAGACTGACGGCCCTGGAAGCAACTTGTGGTACGCCCTCTGACAAAACGGAAGACGCCTACTAACCCCCAATCTCAGCACCCGGTCGAATCGAAGCTGCCATGCCAAAAATCTTGATGCCGATTGGCGATGCCACGGAAACACTCGACACTTTCTATCCTTACTTCCGGCTGCCGGAAGACGGCTATGAAGTCGTTGTCGCAGGCCCCGAGGCGCGGCTTTACCATTCCGTGCTGCACGAGATCCCACCGGATTCCAGTGTGCCGTGGGATATCACCCAAGAGCGTCCGTCGTACTTTATTCGTGCGACAGTAGCTTTCAAGGATGTGAAGGCGGAAGACTATGCCGGATTGTTTGTCTCGGGTGGCCGGGCTCCTGAGTACTTGCGATACAACAAAGATTTATTACGTGTGACTCGCGAGATTCACGAAGCAGGTAAGCCGATCGCATGCGTCTGTCACGGGATCGAGATCCTCACGGCTGCGGGTATCATTCACGGCAAGACCGTTACGACAGTCGCGAAGTGTGCGATGGACGCCGAGCAAGGCGGAGCCACTTACGTCGATAAAGAATTCGTCGTCGACGGTAACATCGTCACGGCACGGGTCTGGCACGACAACACGGCGTTGATGCGAGAATTCATCAAAATGCTGAAGGCCGCACAATAGCACGATGACGCATGGCTAGTTCTGAGTACCACCGCTGATGCTTCAGGTCTCATCCGGCTTTAGCAGAGGTTGTTCTTGAGCAACCGAATAGTCTCGCTGATCGACTGGCGGGTGGCCTAAGGGACCGAAAGTGCCGAACTCTTCGCACTGATCGTCACCCGGTACGAACTGCACGTCGATGCCCAGTGCGGTGACATGGCAGCGGTGAAATCCGAACCGTGTGTCCGCACCAGGCCAACGCTCGGCGAGTTGCCCTGTGTTGCCGGCGGCTTGTGTCCGATAAACGCGAATGCCGTCAACCAACTGCACTGGCCGTCCGGTATGCACGTGACCACAGAATAGGATTTCTACACCTGCAGCTTGCAATGAGTCCCACAGCCGTTGTCGGTGCGGTGGATCAATCGAGAAGTACCAATTGTCATACTCGTCGGCATTGGTCAGATCCCATGCCGGTTCATCGGGGGACTCCATGAACGGCCAGTAATGCATGACGGCGACGTGGTGCTTCGCACGTGGCAGTTTCTTCAGGCTTTCCAGCAATCGCCACAGCCGTTCTTCCTGTGGCAGGCCCGTTCCCGCGACGGCTGCGAAGAAACCCGTGAAGCGAACATCGCGATGCATGAACGTCCAATGAATGGGGCCAAAGTACGTCGAGAACAACCGCAGCCTTGCTTCGGTCATGTTGAGATCAGGATCGTGCCAGCCCAAGCCTCGGTCTTCCCACTTGCGTTTGCGACCGTTCTGTGTGGCGTGCTTATTTCCGACATCCATGTTGCCGGGAATGACGAAACTCGGGAACGGCAGCGTATCTAAATCCTCACGAGCTTGCAGGTACTCGAATTCGTGGGTTTCCCCATCGCGAGTCAGATCACCACCGTGCAACAAAAGGTCCGCATCGATAGCAGCCATCTGTCGCTTGATTGCTGCCCAACGCTGATTGACCGCCGGACGAAATCGATACGAACGCGCCGTCCCCATGTGGCTGTCGTTGACGTGTAGGAAGGTCCACTCGCGGTCGGACATTGTTTCGGTTCCCTGGTCGTTGTATCGAACGGCGATGCAGGCGATGCTACTCGCGACGCCATGATGCCCAAGTTATCATAACTGCGAACCCAACTACACCATTTGCAAAGGATGTGTGATGCGTTGCCTTCTTTTGGTTGTCGCTTTGAGCGCCGTTTTTCAAGGTATCGATACAACTCCGACCATAACGAATGCGTCAGAACCGATTCCCATGAGTTCGCCGTTGAAGATGGAGGGACGAGTCGCCTTTACCGAAGGACCAGCTTGGCATCCCGATGGCAATGTTTACTTCAGCGACATCGTTAACAACCGCATTATGCGTCGCGACACCAATGGCGAGATGCACGTGTTTCGGACGCCGTCAGGACGCACCAACGGCATCCAATTTGATCACCAAGGTCGCATGCTATGCTGTGAGGGTGGCGGCTTGGATAGCAATCGTCGGATTACGCGGACTGAACTGAATGGCACGATCACGGTCCTGGCGGATCGCTATCAAGACGGCAAATTCAACTCGCCGAATGACCTCGCCATCGACTCGAAGGGCCGGATCTACTTCACGGACCCTCGCTATGGTGATCGCGGCGATATGCAGCAGCGAGACGCGAGTGATATCGCTATCGAAGGCGTTTATCGAATCGACGACGTGGGAGAAGTTGCTCGCGTGATAGCGCACGAGGTGGATCGACCCAACGGCATCCTTGTCTCACCTGATGACCGATACTTGTACGTTGCGGACAACGTGAACGACGGACCACACGCGCAAGGAGGCAACCGGAAGCTGTGGCGTTTTGATTTGAATGCAGATGGGTCGATCGATCCGGCGAGTCGCAAGTTACTGTTCGATTGGGGAACGGATCGCGGACCTGATGGCATGGCGATGGATACCGAAGGCCGCATCTACGCTGCGGCGGGATTCAACTTCCCCAATCCGCCTGTCGAGACGGCTGAGAAGCACAAAGCCGGTATCTACGTGATTGCGCCGGAAGGCGGATTGCTACAATTCATCCCTGTTCCCGAGGACATGATCACCAATTGCACGTTCGGGGACGCGGACCGCAAGACGCTTTACATTACGGCGGGACACAAGCTGTGGAGCATTCGAACGAGTACACCGGGGGTAACGGTCTGGGGCCCGAGTCAGTAGATGGCAGAGGCGGTTACGGGAAGTTGTACTCTTTGTTGTCCGGATCGAAGTCAGCGTCCGTCAGCCCCACGTTCAACTTGATATTGCGGTAGGTGTATTCTTCTTCGAGCACCATCTCGCCGCCAGGTTCCGTCGGCCAACTCCACGCGGCATAACGGACGGGAACGCCGAGTGTGTCGTCGATGTAGATATGAGCGCGGCTGAAAAGAAAATGGTCCCGCTGAACGGGATGGAGGACTTCGATCAGCGTGCAAACGTATTTGTCTACCTTGGCTCCCTTATAGAATTTGACTTCGCATTCGTCGTGTTTGAGGTCGTTCTTTCCGCGAACAAGCAACTGTTCGATCAAGTTCTGAATCCCGATATCGGTGATCGGATAACGTTGCCCCATCATGGCTAGAAAACCATCAGGCGGGAGATAAAAACGCTTGAAGCCTAGGAGTCCCGTCTCGTGGGCGATGATCTTGCCATCGTTCGCACCCTCGACCCAAATCACTTCACGCCCAGCGACCGCATCGGGCTTCAAAAATTTTAGGTACACTGCAAACGGAACAACGACTTTGCCATCTTTCATCTTGCGATTGCGAATCTTGGCAAAGATGAACTCATGCTCTTTTAGCGCACCGTTGATCCGTTCACGCTTGATGATTGTCGCGGTATAGTCGGCAACCGTCTCCTCGATCAGCTTCAGTCCCTCGTGTGCTCGTTCTAACGCGGGCTCGAGAGGATGCTTGTTCCCGTTGTTACCTTCAATCTCTTGCGCCAAGAGAGATGTACAGGCAAAGAAAGCACACACCACACCAAGCCAGAGGCTTCGACGGGTAGATCGGTTCGGGAGGCGGGGAAACGGCTTCATGGTTGCTCCACACATGGGGTAGGGCGAAGGAGGCAGGACTGCTCACGGTACCCAAGCCGCGAAAACTACGCAACCGGCCAGTTTGGTGGGCAGTGGTACAGTTTGCCGCAGGTCGGGCACATCTGCCCGACAAAAGACGGCCAAGAGTGGCCGTCCTACTTTCAGGAATCGCAAACTGTACCACTACCGATTGGTGGGTCGCGCCTCGGCGACCGAGTTGCTTCGTAAAATCCCTTGGTGTCTACTAGGTCCGGTTCGTCGGGTGGGCTGTCGCCATCTGCGTGTTGGTGGGTGCAACCCACCCTACTTGGGAGTCAGTGAAATGACCAGAATACTCCGAGCTTGTCTCGGTCTCGTTATTATTACCGTCGCGTCAAGCTTGAGTATCGCTAGCGAACTCGACTTTCGCGAACAGGAGTTGCCGACCAAGTTGACCGTCGGCTATGCCGTCCGGTTGATCGACATGAACGCTGACGATCGCTTAGATATCGTGATCGTCGATAGCAAGAGGTTCTTGTGGTTAGAGAATCCCAACTGGAACGAGCACATTATGCTCGACACTCCGTCCCAGGAGCATGACAACGTCTGCTTCGCTCCCAATGATATCGATGGTGATGGCCGACTCGATTTTGCGATTGGATCGGATTGGCAATTCGGCAATACGGCGTCGGGTGGAACCATCGGATGGATCTCGCCGGGTAAGACGATTAACGATCTATGGACTTACCACGCGATCGGCGAAGAGCCCACGACGCATCGCATGCGATTCGTGGATGTCGATGGGGATGGGAAAGACGAGCTGATCGTGGCGCCGCTGAAGGGTCGCGATACAACGGGCCCCGACTTCAATGAGAATGGAGTGCGGCTGTTGTCGTACGAAATCCCCAAGGATCCGGTGAACGGTGAGTGGAAGGCGGAAGTCATCACCGACGAGTTGCGAGTGATGCACAACTTCTGGCCGGTTCGACAAGGCGGAAAGACACGTTTGCTCACCGCGAGCTTTGAAGGTGTGAACGCACTGTATCGGCGCGATGATGGGACGTGGGGCCGAGTTCACATCGGCACAGGCGACCAGGAATCGTCACCAAATCGGGGAGCAAGCGAAATTCAGTCGGGACAATTGGGTCCGGATCGTCCTTACATCGCGACGATCGAGCCATGGCATGGCGACAAGGTCGTCGTGTATACGATGCCAGAGGCCGAGTATGACGGAAGTGGCGAATGGCTTTGGACGCGACAGGTTCTCGACGCCGAACTCAAGTGGGGGCACGCTGTTGTTTGTGCGAACCTGGACGATGATGAAGCGCAGGAGCTAATTATCGGAGTTCGAGACGACTTGAGCGACGAACATCGTCGCGGCTTGCGAATCTATGACCCGCAAGACGACACCGGCAAGAATTGGAAACGTACCATTGTGGACCCAGGCAGTGTCGCGATCGAAGATTTGGCCGCCGGCGATCTGAATGGCGATGGGCGAACGGATGTGGTCGCGGTAGGTCGCCAGACCCACAATGTAAAGATCTATTGGAACGAAACGAAGTGAGGCGATAATGTCGGACGATCATCGACGTGACTTCTTGAAAGCGACAGCGTTAGGCGTCGCGACAGCGACTGCGGTCAGTGCCGTGACGATGCGCCGAGCGGTTGGTGCCAATCAGAAGGTCCGGCTTGCGCTCATCGGTTGCGGCGGTCGCGGCAGTGGCGTTGCCCGGGACTTTGCTACGCTACCCGGCGTCGAGTTTGCCTATGTCTGCGATCCTGATATTTCTCGAGCAGCGGACGCCGTTCGTAAGCTCTCGAATCAGCCGCAGCCCGTCGGCGACTTCCGTGTCGCGTTGGACGACAAGAGCGTCGACGGGGTAATTGTCGCGACTCCCGATCATTGGCACACGCCGGCCTCGATACTTGCGGCCGATGCCGGAAAACATGTGTACGTCGAGAAACCCTGTTCACACAACGTCCGCGAAGGGCGGTTGTTAATTGATGCAGCGCGTCGCAACAACGCTCTAATTCAACACGGCACGCAAAGCCGCTCGCACGACATTGTCCTGCAAGCGATCCAGTTGCTGCGCGAGGGCGCGATCGGCAAAGTGCTGATGGCCAAGGCGTGGAATGTGCAACGTCGCGGCGAGATCGGACACGCCAAACCAACCGATCCGCCAGCAGGCTTTGATTATGACAATTGGGTCGGGCCGGCTCCGATGGTGCCGTTCCAGTCCAATCGGCATCACTACACATGGCACTGGTGGCATAACTTCGGGACTGGCGACATGGGCAATGACGGTGTTCACGAGTTGGACATCGCGCGCTGGGGATTGGGCGTGGAGTCGCATCCTTCGCAAGTCTCGGCGATAGGCGGCAAGTTCGCGTTTGAGGACGACCAGCAGTTCCCGGATACTCAGTACGCTTGTTTCGATTACCCGGGGGACGGTTCCGTTGGTAAAAGGCGACAGCTTGTGTTCGAGATGCGACTTTGGTCACGGTATGGGCTGGAAGGCATCGACAACGGCAACGCGTTCTATGGGACCGATGGTTGGCTGCTGTTGAGTAAACGCGGGATCTTGAAGGTCTTCGACGAAAAGAACCAGCCAAAATCGATCACAATCGAGCGACCCGTCGTGACGGGCCACTTCCAGAATTTCGTTGACGCGATTCGCGGCGAGGATAAATTACGCGCAGAGATCGAAATCGGACACCTCTCAGCGACGCTCTGCCATCTGGGTAATATCGCCGCGCGAGTCGGACGAGGATTCGAATTTGAACCGGCCAGCGAACGAATTGTCGGTGATGACGAGGCCGGAGCGATGTTGCGACGACAGTACCGTGACGGGCACTGGGCGGTACCGCAAGGAGTTTGAAGTGGATTCCTTGTCAGCGATAAAGCGAACAGCGAAGGGTTTCGGCAACTATGATTAAGAACCTCGGTCCCTATCGAATCATCCGCATGTTGGGGCGGGGTGGGATGGGGACGGTTTACGAAGGCGTTAACGACCAGACCGGACAACGAGCGGCTGTGAAGGCGTTGCCGGCCAACTTGGCAGACGATGGCAACTTTCGTGATCGCTTCATGGGCGAGATTAAGACGCTCAAGCAGTTGAAGCATCCAAATATTGTCGAGTTATTCGGGGACGGTGAACAGGATGGAGTGCTGTTCTATGCCATGGAGTTGGTCGAAGGCCAAACTTTGCAGGAGGAGTTGCAAGCCAAACATCAGTTCCAGTGGCCGGAGGTGTTGCGGATTGGGATTGAGGTCTGCCAGGCGTTGAAGCACGCTCACGACCACGGCATCATCCATCGCGATCTCAAACCCGCCAACTTGCTGCGAACCAAGACCGGCGAAATCAAGTTGACGGATTTTGGCATCGCCAAACTCTTCGGCGCGACTCATCTGACGGCCGATGGCAGCGTCGTGGGAACGGCGGACTACATGGCTCCCGAGCAAGCCGAGGGAAAACCGGTGAGCAATCGCACCGATTTGTTTAGTTTGGGTGCGTTGATGTTTACGTTGCTGACGCGGCGGCCTCCATTTTCTGGCGGTTCAATTCCCGAGGTATTGCATCGCTTGCGCTACGACGATGCGCCGCTCGTTCGACGATATGCTCCCTCGGTGCCGATCGAGCTTGAAGAGATCATCGATCAATTGCTGAAGAAAGACGCGAGCGAACGAATTCCAACAGCGCTCGTCTTGGCGAATCAGTTGAAAGCGATGGAGCATGGGTTGTCGGCAAAGACGGTGGCTGAGCATCCAACGATTACGACATCGCCTCCGCCAGCATCCCCCAACGATCAGAAAACTCGTGAGTCTCCGTACCAACGCACACCGGCAACGGAACTCTCGCCAACCGCTATCGAACCAATCACCGGTCGCGTGCCGCCCGACGCCTACTCTTGGAACGACGCCACGGTTGTCACGTCGGATGCACCGCCATCGCAAGTCGCCCCGAACCCGTCAAGCGGAGAGACAGTCGCTGACGTGACATCGAACCAAAATCGATTCACGACATTCGACGAGCAACGTCGCCAGCAAGAGCGTTCCGAAACGTCAAAACCCACTGACCCCATTCGAGTCGGAGGGCTGATTGTTGGGCTGGTCGCGCTGCTGGGATTTGTTGCCTGGGGACTTTCGCCGCCTACTGCCGATGCATTGTATGAACAGATCGCGACGATTGCCCGTGAGGGCGACCTGCAAGACGCGAAGCCCAAGATCGAGCGGTTTCTAGCGTCTCACGCGAACGATGCTCGATACACCGAAGTGGAGGACTGGCTACTCGACATTCAGAGTCGATATTTGTTCAGTCGTTTGCGCACGCGGGCAAAACGAGAAACATTGAGTGAAGTTCAACAGGCGTATGTCGAAGCAATGAAGCTCGTAGAATCCAATCCTGAGTTAGCACGCGAAGAATTGGAATCGCTGTTATCGAACTATGCCGACGCTAGTAATGAGGCTGACCCAATTACCTGCCAGCAGGCAGCCCGGCACCAACTCAAGCGGCTGAACGCTGACTCGTCGAGCAGCGCGTCAGATTCCTGACCGTGACCTTCAAATATCGGCAATCAACTCGTCGTAGAATTTGACATAATCGTCTTTGTCGGCAGTCGTGCGGAACTTGATCGCGGCACGGGGGTGCAAGTTCATTTGCCCCGTTAGGTTGAACGCCAGCAGTGGTCCCCACTCAACGGTGTCTCTCAGTGGCGAAATGTAGTCTTGCAGCAGCTTGATAATCGGCCGCAACTTGAATTTTGGATTTCGCAGGAATCCGAGCAGGATCTCCATTGGACAGTTTCCTGCACCGCGTCCCAAGCCTGCCATCGTTGCATCCGCCCGGTTAGCACCGAGGATGATCGCTTCGAGCGTATTTGCGAAGGCGAGCTGCATGTTGTTGTGAGCGTGGATGCCGATCTCTTTGCCGGTCCCCTCAAGAGCTTCGGTGTATTTGTTGTAGAGCATGTCGATCTGCTCGCGGTACAAATGGCCAAAGCTATCAACGATACACATCGTACCGGCCGGAGTCGGTCGAATTGACGCAAGCACGGTGTCGATCTCTGACTCCGTAATGTTTGACACCGCCATCAAGTTGGCGGATGTCTCGTAACCCAGTTCGTGACAATGATGAATCATTTCAACTGCCTCGGAAACTTGATTCGCGTAGAACGCGACGCGGATCATCCCCAGGACGCTTTGATCACAAGGTACGATCTTCGTCTTCCAGTCGCTCTTGCCCGCGTCGGCCATGGCAACCAGCTTCAATCCGGTCTTTTCGTCGTCATGGTCACCGACTACTCGATTTAAATCCTCTTCGTCACAGTGACGCCACGCACCGAAATCCGCCTTCGGGAACTGGCTTGCTGAGTTCTTGTAGCCGATCTCCATATAGTCGACACCCGACTCGACACACGCATCGTAGACCGCTCGAACTAGCTCGTCGGTAAACTGATGGTTGTTGATCAAGCCACCATCTCGGACGGTGCAGTCGAGGACTTTTAGTTCGGGACGATAAGTGATCCAGGGCGCTTTGTCGGACATGGTAATTCCAAAGAATGTCTGCGATTTAGGAAGGTTTCGAGTGGACGGCAGCCCCGGTGGTAGGGCTTTTGGTAATAGCAAACCACACATTCTGATTCGAGAGCTTGCGATCCGCAACCTGGGGCTCTGGAACTTTTCAGGCTCAGCGGCCATGCTCGGTGCAGCTTTCATCTGCGTTCGGTGGGTATTATGCTGGGCGGGACTTCCCGGACCGCGCCACGCGAGCCTGGCACCGAGACAAGGAACATGCTGTGAATTGCAAAACTTTATTGACCGGGGTTTTCCTGGCGAGCGTACTGGCGACTTGCTGCGTAGCGCAAGAGCCAACGCAGAGCCTCGACGCGCTACTGGCAGCACTGGAAGCGTCGACCGACTCGGCACGCGTTGAAGCGGCTGCAAAGATTGCAGAACTTGGCAAAGACGCGCGAGATGCGATTCCATTCCTGGTTAAAGCGTTAGACGACCCAAGTCCAGAAGCTCGATCCGCAGCGGCGTTTGCCCTGGGCGAGATCGGGTTCGCAGAGGAAGCGGCGATTGCCGGATTACTCATTCGACTCGATGACGCAGAGCTTCGTGCCGACGACGTACCTGTCTGGACGTACGCGGCAAACGCACTGGGCAAGCTGGGACCCAAGAGTGTGCCGCGTTTGATTGCGAAATTGAGCGCTGAGAATCGGACGGGACGCCGTGCTGCAGCAATCACCTTGCACGACATCACACCTCCGCCGAAGGAAGCAGTGCCCGAACTCGTAAAGTTACTGATTCAGAACGAACCGGAAACTCGGATCGCCGCGATGTACGCGATCATCGCGCTAGATCCCAAATCAGCGGTCTCGGCGATTCCTTCGTTGCAGCGAATGCTAGATAGCGACGACTTTCACACGCAGTACTGGGCTTGCCGCACCATTGCGGCTGTTGGCCCACCAGACGCTTTGCCTGCGATTAGCAAGTTGATTGAGCTGACTTCGACCGGTGTGGCATCCGTGCGATCGAATGCTGCCGACGCGATTGGCATGATCGGCCCAACGGTGGGCAAGCAACCAGTTCCCGCGTTGACGAAGATGCTGGAAGATCCCAACTATGTTGTCCGCCGATCTGGGGTGATCGCACTCGGTCGACTTGGCGAGTTGTCCGCGAGCAGTTCACCTGCGGTGAAGAATGCCATGGAGGACAAAGCGAAGTCAATTCGAGCTGAGGCAGCGGCCAGTCTGTGGCAGATTACCGGATCGCATGCGGAGAGCATGCCCGTTCTCTTGACGGTGCTGCAACAGCAGAATAGCCCTTGGGAAGCCTCGCTGGCATTTGAACGATTAGGGGCAGCAGGGAAACCGGCGGTCGGAGAACTCAGCAAGCTGGTCACATCGACGACCGGCGAGACACAATATTTTGCCACCCTTGCCATTGCTGGGATCGGTCCCGCTGCGAAGGACGCCATACCGGCACTGCGAACGCTACTTGACGGTCCCGACGAAGACATGCGTCAGGTCGCGGCGCAAGTCATTGAGCAGCTGGGCGGTAAATAGGAATCATACGTCTGGCTTTCCAGCCTGACCGTCAGTCTAGATCGGCTGCCGTACTTCACATGTAACCAGAGGTGTTCTCCATGATCAAGCATATTCGAACAGTCTGTGTCATCGCCCTAGTCGGGGTATCGGTGGCGATCACCTTGCGAGCCGCATTGCTCCAGCAACCTCACATCGCGACGTCCGAATCACCACGCGCACAGTTGTTTCAGTTTGGCGTGATTGGCGACGGAGTTGCAGATGACACGGCGGCGATCCAAAGGGCGATCGATTCAGGATTGGGCGAGATTGTATTGCCGAAAGGAATCTATCGGATCACGCAACCGCTCGCTATTGACCTGGACAAGGTCGGCTACACCTCGTTCCATGGAAACGGAGTTGCGAGGATCGAGATGCGAGGCGCTGGTCCCGCGATCAAATTCGCTGGAACGCACTTCAAATCAGCCGATCCGGGCGGCTATGGCGAGGACGTCTGGGATCGGCAACGCATGCCGATCGTTGATGGCATCGCGATCGTCGGAAAGCATCCCGAAGCGAGCGGCATCGCTGCGATTGGCACCATGCAATTGACGGTCACGCGAACGCACATTCGCCATGTGATGCACGGCATTCACCTGTTGGAGAATAATCGCAACGTGATCGTTGCTGACTCGCACATTTATGAAAACCGCGGGGTTGGGATCTTCTATGACAATGTCAACTTGCATCAGTCCAACATCACCAACTGTCATATTAGTTACAACGCCATGGGAGGAGTTGTCTCGCGAGCGGGGAATGTCCGCAATATTCACATCAGCGGGTGTGACATCGAAAGCAACATGAGCCCCGAAACACCGGCCACGGCGAATGTGTTGATCGATTGCAGCGGGAGCGCGTATGGCACGGGCGAAGTCGCGATCACCGGATGTACGATCCAGCACAATAACCCCTCTCCGGATTCGGCCAACATTCGCATGATTGGTCGCAGCACCGCGAGTAGGGATCAATCGCTTGTCCGCGAGGGAAACGTGACGATCACCGGCAACGTCCTGAGCGATGTACAGGTAAACTTGCATCTGAAAGATTGTCGAGGAGTCGCGATCACCGGAAACACGTTTTGGCAGGGCTACAGTCACAACTTGTTGGTTGAGGATTGCTCGAACATCGTTGTTGGGCCCAACAACTTCGACCGCAATCCACGCTATGACTACGGCAACACGAAAAAAGCGAACAATGGATTGGTATTTCGTAATAGCGTAGATTGCACCTTGACGGGCTTGCACATCACAAATGTCTGGCGTTCACCAGCGGGATTGCAAATCGCCAATGTCGATCGATTCAGTATCACCAATTGCACGATCTTGGATTGCGACGCAGGTGGGTTGTTGTTGGAGAATGCTCGCAACAGTCGCGTCTCTGATTGTCTAATCCGAGATGACCGCGCCGAGTCCGCCGGGTTCTCGATTCACGTCGTGGGCGGCGAAGGCAACCAGATTGTCGATAACTTGCTCGGCACACCAATTTCTCAGATCGATTGACGATGACGGTCGGACCTACTTCCGATCGAGTTGCACAACCAGCCGCACCAGGTCAGCAACGGAGTCGGCCTGCATTTTCGCAAAGATCTCGCGGCGGCGATTCTCGACCGTGCGGACACTCACGTCGAGCCGACCGGCGATCACTTTGTTCGGAAGTCCCGCGACCACCAAATCCAACACTTGCCGCTCCGACGGGGTAAGTGATTCAAGTTGCTTATACACTTCGTCGTGAACAACGGCCACCGCACGTTGTTCTGCATCGCGTTTCAGACCTTCGCGAATCGCGTCCCATAGGTCATCATCATCGTAAGGTTTATCGAGCAACGTGACAGCTCCGTTCTGCATCGCACGAACGGTGAGTGGCGTCCTCGCGAACGCGGTCAGTACGATCACCGGAATCGCTATACCACGTTGTTGCAACTGTTCCTGCAGCTCGATGCCGCTCATTCCCACCATTCGAACGTCTGTCACCAAGCAGCCGGAAAGCTGTTTGCCGCTGTCGCATAGAGCGAGGAAGTCTTCCCCCGACGAAAACGGTTCGCAAGCCAAGCCCATCGACCGCACCAACGCGAGCACCGAAGCGAGTGCTTCCGCGTCGTCGTCGACAACATAGACCGTCGGTTCACCTTCCATCGCCATCCACTCCCCGAACTCGCGGTAATGTCAATCGAAATGTTGCTCCGCCGTGCTCGTTCGGCGCGCAGTCCAACTTGCCACCGTGACTTTCAGCAAGTGTTTTGCAGATCGCCAAACCCATTCCCATTCCATCTTTCTTCGTCGTAACGAAGGCATCAAAAATCGACATCGACAACGAAGGCAAGCCCTGCCCTCGGTCTTCCACCGATACTTCAACATGCCCATTGTCAGCAGACGCTCGAATTGTTATCGACCGACGATCGGTTGTCGACTCGGTCATCGCATCGATTCCATTCTGGATCAGGTTTACGAAGATTTGCAACAGTTGGACTCGGTCCGCCTTCACCGCAAGTAGCTCATCTGCGACTTCACGTTCAATGTGAACGCCCAGTCGCCGCGTCTCAAAGGCAACCATCTCAACAGCTTCGTCGATGATGGATCGAACGTCAACGGCTTCGCGCTTCGGTGTGGAATGACGGGCGAAATCTCGCAATCGACGAATAATCTCACCGGCCCGCGCGGCCGCTCGAACGACATGCTCATTCCATTGCGTTGCTTCAATCAAACGAGGATCGTCGTAGCCTTCGAGTACGTTGTGTGAAGCTTTCGCGAAGTTAAGGATACTGTACAAAGGCTGCCCAAGTTCATGAGCGATTCCGGCGGCCATCTCGCCCATCGTGCTAAGGCGGGCCACGTGAATCAGCTTTTCACGATGCGACTGCAATTCCTCTTCCGCGCGTTTCTGTTCTGTGACGTCACTCATCGTGCCAATCGTCTGTATGACATGTCCTTCTGGGGCTCGCGTTAACACGCGATCACGACATGCATACCAGCGCCAAGCCCCGTTCGCGTGCCGGAGTCGCAGTTCCGTTTCGAGAACCTGATCATCACGCACATCGACCCAGCGTTCCAGTAACTCGCCGAGCCGCCCTAGTTCATCCGGATGAACATGATCGGTAATTAACTTGGCTCCCATCCCATAGACTTGGTCCGGGGAGTAGCCAAGTTCCTGCTCTACCTGCGGGCTGATATACAGGCAACTCAGTTCGGAAAAATCGAGGACGTAAGTTACGTGCGGAGAAGCGTCGGTCGCCGCTCGAATCAGGCGACGACTTTCCTTGAGTTCCTTCTCAATTCGAGCTCGCTCTAGTTCGGAGAACAGGATCTGGCCCATGAGCGCAATTCGTTGAACCATTAACTTTGACCACGTACGTCGCGATCGAAGGCAATCAAAGCACATTGTCCCGACCGTCTTTCCACGAATCTTGATTGGCACCGAGATCATCGCTTGAACCCCATGGCTCAGCAGAATCTCGCCTTCTACGCGTGCGATGCCGGATAGTAGAGCTGTGTTCTCGATGACGATAGCTTCGCCCAGCAGCAACTTGTGGAACATCCAGGGGTACTGAGAACTCTGGTTGCCTTGCAGTCGAGGTTTCGCCGGCTGGATATCCGCCTGATGCCATTCATGTGTACAATCTAGCCGCTGGTAGTTGTCCGAAAACTGAAACAGCAAAGTCCGGTCAACATTCATGAACTCGCCAATCGAACGCAGCGCAACATTGACGGCGTTGGCGACCTCCGTCGTCGAGAGACTCACAAAACTAAAGGCCAAATCGGCGATCAGCTGTTCGAATCGCAGGCGTTCCTCAAGCGCCGCCTCGGCTGCTTTACGGGCCGTTATATCATGCGACACCACTTGCACGCCCAGTATCTGGCCTTCGCTGTCCTTGAGCGGATGCAGTATCGACCAGTACCAACGGGGGCCGTCCGGTAAGACAACTTCGTCTTCGAAGGTGAGTTCTCGATCATTGTCGATCACCTCTCGAAACCGACGAACATATTCGTCGGCATCTTCTTTTGGAAAGTAATCGTAGACAGTTCGCCCAGTGACAGCCTCGGGCGAGTCGCCAAGATTCAAGGCACCCTTGTTCGTCAGATATAAGAATTGTCCATCGCGATCCATGTACGAGACGGGAAAACCTGAGTTATCCAACAGCAATCGATATCGCGCGGCAATCTCTTCGGCGATATTCGCCGCGTCAGTAATCTGCAAAACCTTGGCAAAGCGGTTGCCTTCGCTCGGCACGGCTCTCCCCTCCGCTTCGCGATTAATCATTCGAATGCACCTCGCCAATTCGAGCGGTCATGATCATGCGAAAGCATCGATCGGGGTCCAAGTGGCGGAGCGAGGAGTGACGTAGGGTGACACGAAGCATCCGCCTACAGAGAGAAAGAGGTGGCTCGCTCTGGGAATTGTTTGACCCAGGTGTCAGCCAAATTCCAACGCCTGCTGCCGCCAACGGATCCCCCCAAGGCAGAGCCACCTCCGAAAAATCATCGGACATTCTCGCGATCATTACCATTGGCAAATACCGAAAAGCAATGTGGCCGACCACAATGCGAATAATTCTACCGCAACCACGACCTTCGTTTAGTGGTTCGCATTGCGTTGGCTCCGCTCGTTCAAATAGTCCGAAAGCAAATCGGCGAGTGGATTCGCCGTACTCGCCAGAATGTATTCGCAATGATTTTGGCTTGCGATGGCTTGCACTTTGTTGCGAAACGCCTGCATCAGCCGCAGGTAGTCGGAGCGGACGTCGACAGCAGCGATCGGTAGATTGCCTTCGTCTTCCAGGCCGACGGCTCGCAGCATGCCTTCAAACGGAAATCGCAGTTCATCTTCATGCAAGACATGGAACAAAAGCACTTCATGCCGATCATATCGCAATCGCTGAACTCCCTGTTCCAACTCGTCAGTGTCTCCAAAGAAGTCGCTAAAAATCATCACGATCTCGCGGCGTCCCAGTCGGCTAGCCACTTCCATCAGGCATTCACCGAGCCTTGTCTTCGCCGTATCACGACTCCGATCCAATTGATCGCCCATACGGAGGATCTGTTCTAGAGAGTTCCCGGGAGGCACAAAGTGACAGACGCGGTCGTCAAACAGCGCCAGCGATGCTTTGTCGCTCTGGCGAACGACCGAGAATGCTAGCGTCATCGCCAATCGTGAAGCGTAGGCGAGCTTCTGTTCATTCGCTTCGCCGTATCGCATGGAAGCACTCGTGTCGAGCACGAAGTTACAGACGAAATTGGTTTCCAGCTCGTACTGTTTGACGAAGTACTTATCGCGATTGAAGAAGACTCGCCAGTCGATGTGCTTTGGATCATCGCCGGGCACATACTCGCGATGCCCTGCGAACTCAACGGCAAAACCGGACAATGGCGACTTGTGAGCCCCCGCCATGTTGCCAACGATCAAGTCACGCGGCTCGAAATGCCGGTCAGCGACAAGCGCCAAGACAGCTGGATCGATGTATCGGGAGAGAATCGTTCGCATTAGTCATTAGTCATTAGTCATTAGTCATTAGTCATTAGTCATTAGTCATTAGTCATTAGTCATTAGTCATTAGTCATTGGGGCTTCGTACCGCTTGTCCTTCGGCACCGCTTCCAAAAGCATTTCAATCAGCTTCTCGCTGTTCAAGTGCTTTGCCTGAGCGGCATAGTTGCCAGCGATTCGATGTCGTAGTGCTGGTTTCGCAACGGCTTCCACATCGGACGCGGTAGCGTGATGGCGGCCTTGCAGCACGGCTCGCGACTTAGCGCACAGGATGAGCGTGATCAGACCGCGTGGCCCTGCCCCCCAGTTGATCCACTGGTTGACAAATTCAGGAGCCTCGTCGGTTCCAGGCCGTGATGCTCGCACGAGCGCCCATGCGTACCCCAACACCTGATCGCTCACCGGAACCCGCTTCACGAGTTCCTGTAGCTCAAGGATCTCATCACCGGACATGCAAGGCTCGATCGATCCCAACTGGCCACTCGTGACCCGTCGAGCGATCTCCCACTCGTCACTGCCGGTCGGGTAACCGACTTTGATGTGCAGCAGGAAGCGATCAAGCTGTGCCTCCGGCAGCGGATAAGTTCCCTCCTGATCCAACGGATTCTGCGTGGCTAGCACAAAGAAAGGCGCTGGCAGCCGATGCCGTTCGCCACCCGCGCTGATTTGCCGCTCTTGCATCGCTTCGAGCATCGCAGCTTGCGTTTTGGGAGGCGTTCGGTTGATCTCGTCGGCCAGCAGCAGATTCGCGAAGATCGGACCCGGCAAGAACCGATAGCGGCGTTCGCGTGTGGCGGGATCTTCTTGAATTACCTCCGTGCCCGTCACGTCACTGGGCATCAGGTCGGGCGTGAATTGGATCCGCCGAAAACTCAGATGCAGCGACTCGGCCAAAGAACTGACCAACAGCGTCTTTGCCAAACCAGGCACGCCTTCAAGCAACGCATGCCCGCCGGATAGCATTGTGATCAGAACCTGTTCGATCACCTCGCCCTGACCGACAATCACCTTGTTTAACTCGTCGCGAATCCGATGATACGCCGCCTGACACCGCTGAACGGCGACGACATCGTCTTGTTCTCGTTCGATCGTTTGCTCTGTGGTCACCGAATCCGCTTTCAATCTGCAGTTTGAAAATATCGTTGCAATCTCGTTTCGTAGCCTCGCGGCGCCGGGCGGCGAGTTGCCGCTCGAATTCGATTTTGTAAATCCGCTGGCAATCTCGCGAACCAAGCCTCCTTTTGAAAGCTCCGTGACTCGACGTCTAATGCTTGCTCCGAGATGCCTGTCGATCCTGCATCACGGGTTGTACCACTGGACGCTTCATTTTTCGAGGTGCTGTCCGAAGATGGATTCGCCTCCGAGGGATTGGCGGCCTCCATGGCTTGTTGTACATCGGACAGTTGCGACTGCACTTCTGCCGCCGCCTCCATCAACGCATTTTCCGCGTTCTCGACCGCTTCAAGTCGATTCTGCTCTGCAGAAGGCGAACCGTCCTCCAGTGCTTGCTCCGCATTGGCGACCGCCTCCTGAGCCTCATCCAGACTCGTTTCGACGCCGTTGCTCAATTCACTTGCGTCGTCAGCCTCCTTTAGCCCGTCGGTGATCGCAGCTTCTAGTTCCGCCGCCGACGCTGGATCAGCCGCTGCCAGCTCGCTCGCTTCCGCTTGCTTATCCACCAACTCGTTCAACGAAGCTTTAAGCTCCTCCAGTTGTGCCGCTCGATCGGCCAGAGCTTCCGGATCAAACTCCTCGGCTTTCAAATGCTGTGCGATATCTTCAAGCATGTTGACAACGGTGTCCTGCCGTTCGATCGCTTGGTCTTTCTCTCCGTCATCAAGATGTTTCACCGCCTCCGAGGCAGCGTCGGTGGCTGCCAGCATCTGTTCACCAACCTGCGCTAATTGGCTGAGCGATTCACGCAGTCGTTCGAGTTGTTCGGCAATTGCTTGTTGCCTAGCGGCCAAGGCATCGCGTTCCTCCGCGTCCGACAATTCCGCTGCCTCGGTTTGCTGTCGTAGATCCCGTTGCTCCTTGACAGTTTTCGCGATCGCTTCGAGTGCCTTCCGGCGAGCTTCTTCTTCTAACTTGTCTGCCTGGCGCATGAGTCGCAAGGCTTCTTCGAACGCTGCCAGAATAAGTTGCTCACTTTTTTGTGCTTCGGTGTAGCTCTCTTCCTTTAGAAGAGCTATCGCCTTGGCAATCTGCTCCTCGGCTTGCGTCGTCGAAAAGTGCTCGAGAACAGCCGCAGCACTGATACGTTCCGGCCCCACCACTTCCTCGACCTGCCGAAGCATTAAATGCAGTTGCTCGAACAGAACGGAAAGATCCAATTGCGATTGAACGATCTGGGAAGCAGTCTGCTGTTGCTCGGTATCCGGACGCGATGAGAGGCTCTCCGTCGCGGCGATCACTTGCTGCTCAAGGGCGATCATCTGACGCAACAAGTCCAGGGTTCGCGAAGTCCGCAGACGTCCACGCAATCGCTGGCGTTCCGCCATCATGGCGACGGCGATGCGGCGCGCGGCAACTCGCGATTCCGCAAGCAGACCATCGCGATTTCCATCAGGATTGGCTTGCACGCTTTGCAGAAGGGCCGTTAACTGCTCCATCTCGCCGGACGCAAGCTGATCGATCTTGTCACGAGACGCTCGAATTTCGGCATAGAGCGGACGCTCCGAGAGCCCATTTTCCTCGAGATGGCGAAGCTGAACATCGAAGATCGATGTGACCAACTCCGTCGCTAGAACCTTTGCTTGCTGATGTGAATCAAGTCGCTCGCCGAGATCCGCGGGTTGTTGTCCCCTGGCCGTACGAGTTGGTGTTGCAACGAATGCCGCAACGCACATCAAAACATAGGCAACGACGACACGGTTCTCGAACGGGATCTTCATCCCTTGAGGCCCATTCCTCGAACACAATACTTGGGGCACATTCGAGACTCTCATCGATCACCTTTCAAGCCGAGTTCCCTCTCGATCACATCCGTCAGTATCTGTTCCGCATCGGCATCGGAACGCAAAATCGCATCGAGTACGCCGCGTTCGTCCACGACGTCCAGCGTGATCGGCTCGGATACTGCCGAAACCCCTGACCATTCGCCACGATAGTCAATGACTTCAAGCCACACGAGCAATTTATCATGTTCGACAAGTCGCAGCGGGCTCAGGTCAAGAAGTTGCTCGCCATGGACAACTCGGTCACGCCATGCCTGACCAGTGTCTTCTACCGGAATGCGAATTGAAACCGACTTCTCTTCTTCAGCTCCAGGATCTCGCATCTCCGCGCGTCGTGCGTGCACTGCGATGGCACCGATTCCGAAATCGTCTTCCGCATGGATTGCGACCGTTGGACGCGCGCTAGGCAGGATCGCGTGAAGCTGCGTCGCGATGGTCGCCGTCGGCCCGCGATCTCGCTTGACACGCACCGCACCCTCAATCGGATGATAGGTGGCGAGTCCATCTTCATCAACAACCGTAATGCGAAACTGGAAGTCCTTCGCGATTCGAGTCAGCGCGGACGTGGCGGTGTCGAGGTGCCAGGATGTGCGCGCTGCATCCGTTGGTGTGAACGCAATCGGGTTCGGTGGTGCCGGCTCATCGCCCTCCGAGATCGGCTCAAAACGGACTTCCGCTAGTCGTTTGCCATTGGTGCAGCGAAGCGACAAGTTGACATTGGAACCTTCCATCACCTGGATGTAATGTTCGTGTTGGCGAATACTATCGCGCTGCATGTAGGCTGGAGCCACGGCCTCAATCGTCAACTCGACGAGCGGACGGCGAATGATCGCGATGCGTCGCGGCGAGGTCTTTGCGTCGCCGACCTGAATCATCAATTCGATCGGTTCATTCAAGGGCGGCCCGTCTGCCGCGTAAACCACCCCATCATTTGACTCATCGAGACGCTGCAGCGTCACGGAGGTCGAGTCACCGGTTTCGACTCCGCGCAGCATTACCTTGCCGTCGATTGGCGTGACACCCGAACACTTTACAACGATCTCGACCGATTCGCCTTCCACTACGCGTGCCGCGTCCGGTCGACCGTTCACCGCCACTTCGTGAATGATTGTGCGCGTCGGATAACTGACCGTGCCCAGCCACAGGCGATTCCAAAACGCATTTGCATGACCAGGGAACGAGAGGCAGAACGCCGAAACCGACACGACAGCGATCACGGCCAGCCACGTCGCACGTCGCACGTCCGTTTTGGGAACTGCCGAGCGAAGATCAAGCGTTTCCGCGATCTTCGCAGTTCGCTCGATGACCGCTCTTTGCAGCGTCGCAGACCCCAGGGACGTTGTCATGGGAGGTGCGGCGGATGAGCCGACGGCGTTGGCCGCGGGCCCACGCCAATCACCGGAGCCCGCGGCTAGGTAGTGGTACAGTTTGCGATTCTTGAAAGTAGGATGGCCACTCTTGGCCGTCCTTTGTCGGGCAGGAGTGCCCGACTTACGGCAAAGTGTACCACTACCCGCAGCTAGCGCCGTCGGCTCACACGTTGCGGCAAAGGAGTCTGCCGCAACGCCGCGTTCGGCGGCGGCGTCAAATTGGAGAGCGGCAACAAGATCACTGTCCACTCCGTGCGTGCGCTCCAACTGAAGAGCGATGTCGATAACCGACTCTTGCTTTGAGATGTCAGGCAGAATGCGACGAACGGCCCACCACGCCACCGTGCCCACGATGACCATGATCGCGAACAATCGCGGCACTACTTCTAAGCGAAGCACATAGTCGATCAGCAGCAACGCAAAGAGGCCGATCACGACGAGAACAAGGCTGCGCGCAATTGCCGTTTGCCAACGCGTCAGTGCTCGCCGGGTCTTCAGTCTCCCAAGCCGAGATCGAAATGTTTGCAATCCGCTCATCGTAAGAACGCCAGTTTGCGAATCGTCCACTCGCTTAACATTAAACCTACGACCAACAAGAACCAGGCTGGCGTATTCCACAAGGCAACTTGCCGATGATCTTGCTCTAAGGTTGGCTCCAGGTTGAGTTCACGAATCAAGTCGTCTACTCGTGAGATATCATACGCGTTCCCGCCCGTCGCGGTGGCGATCGACTCTTGCAGTTCTGAGTTGCGGACAACTCGATTTGTTTCTATCGAGGTACTTGAGGCCACGCAACTCCGTTCATAACTCCGTCCTGTGATCGGATCAGTGAGTCGCACGGTGTAACGCCCTGCTGCGGGAATCGGAATCGCCGCTTCAAAATGTCCGGGCCGCGTCGTCGATAGCGAAAGCTTGCGAACCACCTCGCCCTCGGTCGAAGGAACGGTCAACTCGCCCACGAGCGAACCGTCCTTCAGTTGGCTCATCCCCAACGGTTGATAATCGCCGTCAAACGCTTCGACAGAAAATATCGCTTCATCTCCCACAGCATACGCAAACCGATCAAACCCGGCGACGAACTGCTTCTCGGTGCCGACCGCGTGGCTCATCCCGAGTCGATAGATCAATTGCGACCAAAATCGCTGGTAGTAGCGATCGCCATATCGTTTCCTCATCCGCCACATCTCGTTGAAGCCGATGTAAACGACTTGGCCTTTGCCGTAGGGGCGGATCGCGATCAGCGGTTGCGGTGTCTTGCCATCCTCGCACAGATCCGTTGGGTGCTCCGCGAGAACCCGTGCAAGCTCGTGGACGCCAGCAACCGGTTGATACCACGGAAGCTTCTCCAAATTGTTCCAGGCGGCGGCGTCCTCGGCTTCGGAGTCGGCAAGTTGCATAAACGGATAGAGGACGGCTTCCTTGGTCCGCCGGAGCGAGAACTCGGCTTGATCTCGCAATCGGCCTTCATCGCCAAGAAGCACCGGAAGCATTTTGGCGAGTGGTGTGTCGGCCAACTCGTGCGGGCCGAATCGTGGCCCTGCAACCACAATCAATCCGCCACCAAAGCGACTGACAAACTCCTCTGTCAACTCGCAGAATTTGGGTGTGAACATCTCACGCGGCCCATCGCCGAGGAACAACACATCGTTCGCATAAAACTCACTTCGCGGCTGGACGAGTTCCTTGTTGAACAACTCGTTCTGCAAGCGAACGCTGGTCGACGACGAGGCAAGATAGGTACGAAAGCCTTCGCGACCGACAAGCTTATCGCGACCAATGACTTCTTTAACGAATCGCCACTCCCAGTTGGGTTCGTAGTCGACGTAATTGATCCGCAAGTAGTCTTCGATCACGCCGACTCGTCGCGTTGCGACATTGTTGTCAAGCAGTGTTTCGTCGCGAATAGGAGCAACCCTGGCGACGAGTTCAATCAATCCGGCAGACTCGGGAGTGAACGATACGTCGAATGCCGATGACGTCGTGTCGAGTGTTACTGTTCGTTCGGTGATTAGCCGTAGCGATTGCTGTGCGTCGCCGGATTCTGTGTCTAAGGCACGTGCCTCGATCGATACGGTGGCGAGTGCCTGGTCGAGACCGCTCTGCTGTAATTCGACCGTTACCGTTGTTGGTTCGCCCAGCTTGACCTTTGCTTCGGTCCGCAATTCGACGCTGATGTCGATCAACGATGTTGCCCCAAGTCCGACGGTGTGGATTGGAATGCCGTTGGATGGAAGCGTAACACGCGATGCGTCCTGTGCCTCATTGCCTGACGTATCATTAAAGTCGCTGAACGCAATCACAGCGGCGACTCGTTCGGATCGAGCCTGCTTCGGCAGCGCGGTCAAAGCGGCGAGCAACGGAGTCGTCTTGCCATCCGCCTTCAGCTTGCTGGTAATCGCATGCCGATCGATCTTGGCAAGGGAATTCGCAGCGTCGCTCCTGAGCCGAAATGCCTCGACGCGACACTTCGCTTCCACTTCCAAGTGTTGGATGAAGCGACCTCCTTGATCGCTGAAGACGCGTTGCAGTTGGTCCGATCGTCCGTCTGCTACGCTCATGCTTTCAGAATCATCCAGTACGAGGTACACCAGCGGTCGCCGCAAAACGGTCGCCGAACTGTGAACCAACGGTGCCGCCAGAGTCAAAAGCAACAGACACAACAGCGCCGCTCGGAGCGTTGCCAGCGTGACTCGTAATGCCCGTGACTTGCAATTCTCGAAGTGTCGATAAAACGTGACGACTCCGCCAATCGCAATCACGCAGGTGCCAATCACCGCCCACAAATGTTCGCCAGCCCAAGGTGCGGCGAGCGTCACATGGATGGCATCGATCGAACGAACGTTCTCGAAGCCCAACAGCCAGGCGATGTACTGTGTCATGTCACCCACTCCGGCTCGCGGAGCGTTCGACGTTGACGATGCGCGGTGGCCAGGATCAATGTCTCGGCCAGCAACAGGGCAAGTACGACCAGGGTGAACCACCACCAGAGCCCGTGTGCCACCGTTTGTGTATCGACGAGGCTGACTTCTTCGCCCGAATGCGCGACGCTGACAGCGACGTATTGAGACAATGCCGCTACTGAGGCGTCGTCGACCGTCGTCAAATCCGATTCGGTCGCGTCACCATTCACGGCGATTTCTGTATTCCAAGTTGGGTCAGCGGTCGCACGCAAACTGCCTTCCTCGACAGGCAGCGCCGCGACGCCGTAAATTCCTCGGCGATACACCGCAGGGATCGTCACACCAAAACGTTCGCGGTCGAAGTAATCGGGTGTAAGCGGTTCGGCGACTCCTAGGTCCGGTCGTTGTAGCATCACCTTCGCATTACGAGCGACGATGGGTAGCTCGATTTGAATGCCATTCTGAGTCGTCGTGTTGTGATCCGCGATCGTCGAGCAGATCATCTCCCGTGCGAGTCGATCAAGCAGGGCAACGGCGTTTGATATCGGAAGCGTGTTCCAAGGCGACGAGATCCCCGAAGCAAAGAACATCGCGCGGCCCTTGCCGATATTGCGTTCAACGAACAGCGGCGGACCACCCGGACTCTCCAACCGCGCAACCGTGCGATAGGACGACGCAAAGTCTTGTGATGCGTTGACTTCGACTGTCTTGAAGAATAGTGGCTCAGCATAAAGATCACGCAAAGTCTCGTCCGAAACATCCGGCAGCCGCAGCCACGAACTTTGCTGCAGACTTTCGAACGACAATAGCCGAGGTGACAGTTCTCCTTGTGTTTCGTCGGGCGTTGCACCAAGCGTGCGTCCCGTCAGCGGAGCGGGAAGGATTCCGTTGCCGTCAAGCCAAGCCTGATCGTTCCATTGCCGTGCCGAGAATGCACCACCGGCAGCAATCAGCAGTTGCCCTCCCTCTTCGACGAAACGCCGAAGCATAACGACTTTGTTCTCAGGGCGTTCCACACCGGCGACAACAACAAGGCGGGCGTCATCGATTGCCTCCGTTTCTAGCTCATCGAGTTTTACATGACGCTGGCCAAGGACCACCTCGCGCAAATCATCGTCTCGATCGCTATCGAGCAAACGTCGCAACGTTCTTGTCTCGCCGATTCGTCCGCGCCGCACGTCTTCCTCGCTCGCACCGCATTGGTCGACGAAAACGATCGGTAGTCGCGGCACCACCGGGAGGAGGGCATAACGCACGTCGTCGATGGTCAATCGATCGGGAGTAATTACTGCTTTGATGGGCACGTACACGAGCCCGCTTGTTGCATTCGTGTTGAACGCGTGCTCGAAGGTCACCGTTTGAGAAGAGTGCCCCGCCTGTAGCAGTACGGTTCTCGTTCCGACGAGCTGTTCATGTACGAGCAGCGAGACTTCCGCGTGACGCACGGAGTTGCCGCCATTGCGTTCGACATGTACGAGGATCGTGGACGCCGTGCGAGCTTCGGCGAATCCGTCTTGCACTCCGATCTCGGCGACCCACGTGTTATCCCGTTGCCGCGGTGCGACATCGACGAACTGAAGCTGTGGAAGACCTCGAACGTCCTCCGCACTCGGGACACTGGCCCATGTTGCGGCTTGTTGATCGGTTAAAAGGATGATTCGTAGTGGTTGATTGGTTTCGAACGCCGCGGCCTTCCGAACCCGCTCGAAGATCGCACCGATGTTTGCTGTCGAGTCGACGATTTCGATCTGTTCGATCGCAGCGAGTGCATCCTGCATGTCGAGCATTGGATCCCGTGCGGCGTCCGAGTCGGCACCACAAGCCGCGAGTAACGAGATGCTGCTTCCTTCCGGTAATCGCTCGATAAGTTCACGAGCAGATTGCTTCGCTTGATTCAGTAGCGACCCGTCGAGCGCGCGGTACGCCATGCTTAGGCTATTGTCGATCACAATAATCGCGTGGATCGGTTGCGGCCCGGCCAGTGTATCACTGCCGGCGAAGTGCGGGCGTGCCAAGGCTAGTCCGAACATGAGCACGGCGAGCGTTCGCAGCGTCAGCAGAATCGCATCACGCACCTGAATGACTCGCCGATTCTTCTTAACCGCCTGTTGCAAGAACGCCATCGCGCCCCAATGCAGGACTTGATGTCGACGGCGATTCAACAAGTGCAACAGCACCGTGCCGACTGCTCCGGCGAGGCCCGCCGCCGCAAACTGCCAGGCACCAAACATCGGAAGCCAGTTCATCGCGGTACCTCTTGCGAAGAACGCTTGGACGAAACAGGCTGCTCGCCTTCCTGCAGGATCGGCAGATATCGATTGGGCATCGCGAGCACAAAGCAACCAACTGCCGTTCCGAATAGATCGCCCGGTTTTCCGCCGACTTTGCCGCCGCCATTGGCACCGTTGTCCCGCCACGAACCGTGCACCGCGTCATCACCAGGGGCGAGCATTTGCGAAAGAACAAGATAGTCTCGCAAGGTAATGTAGTGCTCGCCCCACGCTGGGCCGCCGGCTTGGTAGAGCGCTTGGCCTACGTAATAAAGCGTGTACGCGTCGAAAGGCAGTGTGCCGTTGCGGCGAGCTTCCGGCAGTTCTCTGATCGCGGCCTGAATGACGTCCATGTTCTTGCCGATTCGCCAATCATCGTACTGGCCAAACTCTTGCAGGCACACGACTCCGGCTGCAGCCATCGCAATCGTTTCGCCTCCGCCACCCTTGCTGTAGGCAAATTGACCGGGGCCGACTTGCAACTGCGCTTCGGGGGCCGATCGGTCGCCATGCTTGGGCCAGTAGTGTTCACGAACAGAATTGATGGCCGCTTCGATCACTTCCGGCGGCACGTCCAATCCGCTATCCGACGCGCTCCGCAACGCCTTTGCTTGCATGACGACCAAGCTCAAATCATGCCCCCGGCCAAGTCGTCGCGCCCGATAGTCCCAACCGCCGTCGCCGCATTGTGTATCTTGCAGCAATCGCAAGGCGCGATCCAGCGTCGTGTGCAATCGGCGATCACGTGTGGTCGTCATGCCATACGCCTGCCCGAGCACGAAGGTCGCCAAGCCGTGGTTGTACATATCGCGTTGTGAATTCGAGACGTTCAATAACCCCGTCGGCTTGGCATTGTCGATGGAATAGTCGAGCGCCGCCTGAACAACTTCGCCATACTTGCCTCGCCCCGGAGCATGCCCATTTGCCAGGAATGCCAACGCGCCGAGACTAACGAGTCCCACGTCGTTCGACGACCAGTTTCCATCGCGTCCTTGGTTCTTGGCCAACCATTCCAAGCCTCGTTCGAGTGCTTGCTCGCTGTCGCGCGTGATCTCCCATTCTCCTTCCGCGTTAGCTGGCGAAGAGGCAACTGCAATGAGCAACAGAGAGATCAAGAACCGAGGCGTCATGGATGGTATACGAGCGGGAGGCGAGATCCATTGGAAGGCTCATTCAGTGTAACCGATCTCGCAAGTAGTCGGGCAGTACAACGCCGCCTTACTTCCCTCCGGCGAGGACTCCGCAATGAATGAGCGTGGGAAGCATCTCGCCTGGCGTCAGCCCTGCCTCTGTGAGCCAACCGCGATACTCCGCTTGGCTGTACGCTCGCCCTTCAGTCAGCGTGAATAAAGCCGCTGAATAGAGAGCGATTGGCAGCGGCCCATCAAGCTCGTCGTTGAGGAAGACGTCATGAATCACAAGCCGACCGCCAGCTGGTAACGCGGCAGCACAACGTTCGACAAGTTGCTGACATTGAGGCACGTCCCAATCATGAAGGATGTTTGATAACAGGATGGCTTCGCAATCGGTTGGTAGCGAATCGGAGAACATGTCTCCCTCGCGAAGTTCAAGTCGATCGGCGACGCCATAGTTTTCTGCCATTTCTGCCGCAACTTTCAAAACCTCGGCATGGTCCAACACGATCGCACGAAGTTTCGGATGCTTTTGCAGCATGGCGATGCTATATATCCCGGTCCCGCCACCTACGTCGAGCAACTGATTCACGCCATCCATCGGCAGTCGGTCCGCCAGTACCGGAGCAACGTTCTTGGCTCGCCCCGCTAGTGCCAACGTAAAATGTCGCGCGAGGTTCTCTTGGTCCATCGCAGACTTAATACCCTGGCGAAAGATAAACGCTGCGCCACCGTCACCGCTGACATCGGCGGGTTGATTAGTCCGCAACCGTTCGGCAATCTCCAAAACGCCAGGGCTCATCGCGGCGAGTCCGATGTAGTCGCTGACCTCAAACGCCGCACCTGGGGAAAGGTGTTCCGCTGCCAATGCCGTTAGTCTCAGTCGTCTGTCATCGTTCTTGGTGACGAGCCCCATTGCTCGCAATGCGGTCACCATCACGACCGCGGGACGTTCGGCGAGGCCCAATGCGTTACGAAAGTCATCGAACGACTTGGGTTGATTGGCCAGCACTCCAAAGACGTTGAAGTGTGCCACGGCAGCGGTCAGCAACTCGGTGCCATAGCTGCCGCGGAAATGCTCGAAGATCGGCGTCGGATCGGTCGTTGAGAGGTCTATTGCTGACGTTTGGTTATCGGACAACTGACTTGTCTCCGTGGAGGAAGGTGCAGGAGGGAGTAGGTAAAAAAATGTAGGGGCAAAAAAACTAAGACGGGGAATTTCTTTTTGCCCCGACATGTTTTTGCCATTACTCAGCGTTACGCTTGCTCGCTGCGAGTAGAAGTTCGACGGCATCGTGGCCGCTCATCCCGATTTCGATTCCGAGATCCTTTGCTTTGGGAGTCGCATCGACAATCTTGGCTTCGAACAGGTCTTCGGGGTCGACCAATGGATCCGCGGGAGTGCCCTTGGCGATCGCGACTGCTTGGCCAAACTCGCCCGCGGTTTTGATGTCGTAGATGCCGCAGCCGACGATGCCGGCCTCGGTCAGGATCGAACAGTATTGCCCCTTGTGCCACCGGTTGCTGATGCCAATCGCGCAGCCGTTCTTGAATTGGATGGGGCGTGAAATGGTTTGTGGTAGTGAGTCGTTCATGGGTTCACCTTGTTCGATGGGCTGCATTTGTCTGGAAACCACTAATGCACACTAACTGACACTAATAGCTTTAACTTCGGCCGCAAACTTCTCTGCTTCTTCCCATTAGTGTTCGTAAGAGTCCATTAGTGGTTCCCGCTTTCTTGGGGCATCCAACGTGTAGCGATACCAAGATCGTTCAACAACACCTGCGAACAATTGTAACCGGGAAGTCCGGTGATGTTACCTCCCGGGTGGCAACATGATCCGCACAAGTAAAGTCCGGGCAAGTGGCCGCGATAGTAGCCCGCGCCGGGAAATGGTCGGTGATATCCAACTTGATCGTTCGCGAACGCGCCAACCAGCAAGTCTCCGCCCCGCATATTCGGAAGCATTCTTTCGGTGTCGAGCGGACTGCGTGTGAACGATTCGATCGTAGCTTTTATCACATTCGGTGCGAATTGAGACCAGAGCTGAAGCATCTCAGCACCATGTTGTTCCTTGACTGCGTCCCAATTATCGGGATTACCGTGTAGAGCGTAAGGCAGCTTCTCCCACATAAACGCTGTATGGCAATTGGCGGGAGCCTGAGTTGCATCGAACTGCGTCGGACAGGCGCCCCACATCACCGTCGGCGGAATGGTGCCCGCTTCGTGGTGTGCGACGATGTTAGAAAACTGATCCACGTGGTCTAGGCCAAGAATCACCATCAAGGCTTCGTTCGCTGCAGCGTCTTTGTACCGGGGAGCTTCTCGCAAATTGAGATTCAAGCCAAACAGCGGTGCCAGCAAGTTGTATTGAAAGTCGCGCACCTTCGCTCGCCACTCGGCCGGAAGGTGCTCGGGATCGATCAAATCGAGAAACGTTTGTTGGGGGTTGAGCCCCGAAGCAATGAAGTGTTTCGCCTCGATCCGTTCGCCATCAGCGGTTTCAATCGCGACAGCTCGTCCATTTTCGACAACGATTCGTTGCAGCGAAGTTCCAAGCCGCATCTCGCCACCGGACTCGCGTATCGCTTGGGTCAAGGCAATCGCGAGTTGTTTCGAGCCGCCGACGCACATTTGCGCCATCGCATCGCTGGCCAATAGTGCTGGGATGTGATGACCGAATCCGGGCTGACGTAAATCGACTTCACGCAGGCCGTTGAAGAACAGCATCCCTGCCTGCACAGCAGGATCTTCGAACTCCCGTTGCACGAACTCCAGCGGCGAGAGTCGACTGGTATCGAGCAACAATCGACCGTCCGCCGACTGTTCAAGCTTTCGTTGACGCTCGGCAGGTGGCAGTGGTGGCGAGTGGGATTCAGGAATGAGGATGTATTGAACGATCGGTCGAAAGGCGTCTCGCCATCGTTGCAGCGTTGCGGCATCTCGCTCGTTAAAGCTCGCGACGGATGCGATCGTCTTGTCGAAGTCATTCCACCACTGCAACGAACGCCCATCGCGACACAGCATCGCGACGTTCAGATCGGGCTGCATGTAGCTCGCCCCGTGCCGAGCCAACTCCAAATCGCGATACCAAGGTAACTGGGTCAGCCCGCGGTGAAAGAACGAATGAATATTGTGACGAAAGCCGGAGCCGGCGGGATGTTCGATCGTCGACAAACCACCGCCAGCCTCTTCGCCGCGATCGATCGAAAGTGTCTTGAGGCCCGCACGTCCAGCATAGGCTTGCAAGACGAGGCTGTTGTGCCCGGTTCCAAGGATAATTCCGTCGTAGGTCACGGTAGCTCCTGGTTGGAAAGCGGTTTAACCCCAGACTAGGCGGCAGGCATGATAGGCACCCTGCATCCCCAGGTCCGAGTTTGCAGCAGCCGTCCACCAAGCGGTATGATTGCGGTTTCCAAGGAGTTCGTCGGCAAAACGGGCCAGCAGTTCCGGGCTAATGGCTTCGGCAAGAGAAGCTTGCAACAACGAAGAGCGAGCGGCGTCGTAGGTCGGCTTTTTTAAGCCATAGATGAAACGTTTGGCTGCTCTCTTGGCACGCTCCGCCGCCGTGCTATCGGAATAAAAATCGATGCGTTGGTGCGATCGGATCAGTTCGACGAGGTATGCGGCTGCCGCTTGGTTGACTTGCTTCAAGTGATCGAGGTGTCGCATGCCACGCTCAGGGTCACTCGCGATCGTCGCTACGACGCGCTCAAAAGTAGGTTCGTAGCGATCGTGAGACTGGGTCCAAGACTGTTCGATGAGTTCAACATAGACATACGGAACTTCAACCACGTAACGCAATGCATCGGCGCGCTGCGTGATCTCGATGAGTAAATCCAGCCGGTCGAGTTCGTAATCAAGTTCGTAGTGGAGGTATCGCGACTGAGTGAGCGTCTGTTTGATGTGCCCGAAGTGGCGGAGTGCGTGCTCGTCACCCCAAGCCAGATGATTGGCGGCAAGCAGCAGCAAGCGATTCCAAAATGACTCATGTTGAAGAGCCAGACGCTCTTTGAACAGTTTGAGATCGTCGGTAATTCGAATGTAGTCTCTGAGTCGATCGCACGCTCGCCAGCGGGTTTGGATGAAATCGTACAAACGACCGTGTTCGGCTTCGACTTCCAGCAGCTTCGTACACCGTGACGATATCCCCTCTTCCGGCGACGCGGCGAGTTCGCGTTCGTACAACTCGTACATCGGACCGGTCAACTTCGTCGCGATAAGCCCTTCCGCAAGCCAGTGACTGGGGCTTGTCGAAGTGTCCAGTTCGGGAGCGACTTTGAGCAACCAATACAGTCGCAGGCAGGCTTCGGGGACGGATTCGCCGCGTTGAAAGATTCGTACAAGTTTACTGTAGGCATCGCGTTCACGTCCTTCCACGGCGTCTTGCCATGCGTCGTCGTGGATTGCGTTCGAAGGGGCGAGTTGCTCCAACTGTCGAATGGCGGCGTCATCGGAATGGTAATCTCGATACTCGTCGCGACTCTCGACCATCGCACGATACGACAGCTGCCCGAGCACGCTGTCGTACGCTTCACGAATCCGCTGGAAGTGATCAGGATAATGGTCTGGCTTGAATCGGCGGATCAGTTTTAGGTACGCTTTCCGCGCTGTTCTCTCGTCGACCAAATAGTCAACACCGAGTAACGCGTAAGGGTTATCGGGCCATTCCCGCAGATCGTCGGGCAGATCGCTCACGGAGTGGTTACTCCTGTTGAAGCATCTTGAACACTCTCCGACACTTGAGGCTGTGGGTCGAAATACTGAGCGTTCGGTGGGTTTTGCCCTTGTCCGTCTAGTTCCTCTAGTCTTTGGTCGACATCCGCGCCCTCCGATGGGATGTCAACATTCGACGGAGCCAATTGGATACCGCCCTCGTCCTCCGGCGTGTCGATTCGTGATTGCATTTCTTTCAGGCGATTCAACACGTCTTCCGTAATGCGAGCCCCGTCGCGTGCGGGCGAAGGCTTTTGATGAGTCGAGGAGGCTGGCCTGGACGACTGATTGAGCGAGTTTGTTGTCGCCAGACGTCCGACGTTTGCGAGGACGATAAGTACGACCACGATCACCCAGGGATGTTGTGATACGTCCTCTGTCCAAGACTTCTTTGTGATCTTAATACTAGGCGGCGCCTTCACTCGAGGTGGCTTTCGCATGACCTTCTCGGAACGCGTCCAGGTTGATAGTTGCTCGATAAGCCGCGAGTCCAACGCAGCGACATTCGAATGCTTCGAGGCCATGTTCTGCGCCGCGCGTTCCCACTTTCGCGAATCCTGCTGGCAAGATTCGATGATTGCGGATCTTCGTTCCGCTCGCTTCACGGGAGGCAGCGTGAATAGTTCGCGGAGATGATCAGTAAGCGCTCGCAAATCTTCCTGATGCTGAAGCGGTTCAAAATCGAGGTCTAACGTCGGTTGCAGTCGATCTAAGATCGCCCAGGCTCCAGGCAAATCGGCGGAACAAGCTCGTAGTGCCTCCCACGTCTTGCGACGTTCGATTGGTGAGTACAAAAAGATACGCTCGGCGAATTCCTCGACCTGCGCCTTCGTGCGTGAACGCTCGACCTCTTGATACGTGCTTGAGAGCGGTTCTTGTGCGCCACCACGAAGAATCGAAAAGGCCTCTAGCTTCGCAGCGGTTGGTACAAACTCGTCGACCGCCACCTGCGTCAGGAACGCTCGTCGCGCTTCCGCCTCGCCAGCGGTCGCGTCCAGGCCAAGTTCTTCACGAGCCCAGTCCAGTTGTCGATCATTCGCTGGCGACATCGTCGTCGTCCCCCGCCGGTTCTTGCGACTCGAACTGACTCAGAAAGATCTCCATTTCGCTGCGGTAACGATCGATGGCTTCACGATCCTGCAGGTCGAGTACTGTCTCGAAGCCGTCGAGCAACTCGGCAAGATGATCGCGATGAAAAACGGACAACTCCTGATACATGCGTTCGGCGCGTTTGATCAGGAACCGATTCGCTGTCTCTTCGCGCGGATGTGTCTTCAGCGCCTCCATGGCTGCCACAGCACGTTCGATCTCCGCGGGGCTCACGCCTTTCGCATGCTTCGTGATCACGACGCTGACTTTTCGCTTCGTTTCAACGACCGTGGCTTCGACTTCCAGCACGCCGTTCAGGTCGTACGTGAACCGGATATCGATTTCCTGTCCAGCGGGTCCGCGAGGAATTCCCTGGACGACGAAGTCATCCAGGAGCAGGTTGTCTTGCGTGCGACGCGCTTCGCCTTGATACACGCCGACTCGCAGTTGCGTCTGGTTCGCGTGCAACGTCGACAGTCGCTGGACTCGGCTGACGGGGATTGTCGTATTGCGGCTGATGATCGGCAGAAAGTAGCCGCCGCGATACTCGGTGCCGATCTGCTTCGAGATCTCGACTCCCAACGTAAATGGCGAAACGTCTGTCACGACCAGATCGTCCAGGCTGCTGTTGCGAGTAACGAGACCAGCCTGAACGGCTGCGCCGAGCGCGACGACTTCATCGGGATTCAATCGCGATCGAGGCTCCTTTTGAAAGATCTCGGTGACTCGCTGCACAACGGTCGGCATGCGAGTGGCACCGCCCACAAGGATCACTTCGGTAATGTCTGTTCGATTCAGCTTTGCGTCGCCGATGGCCCGGCGGATGGGCAACTCGACTCGTGCGAGAATATGCTCGGTCCACTTCGTGAACTCGTCGCGGGAAATCTGTACTTCGTCGACGGGATCAACGTACTGACCGTCGCGATTCGGAATACGGACTCGCGCGGCATCTTGTCGCGAGAGAAGGCGCTTCGCGGCTTCACACTGTTGCATCACGCGAGCGACCAAGGCCGGCGTCTCTAGTTCCGCTCGCTCGAAGACGAAGCCGCGCGATTCCAAGACGCGAGCGGCCAGCGTTTGCGTAAAATCTTCTCCGCCCAAGAAGGCTTCGCCGGAAGAAGCTCGCACCTCGACGGCGCCGTCAAACAGATCCACAATCGATACGTCGAACGTTCCGCCACCCAGGTCGAAGACGGCGATAACCTTCTCGTCACCGGATTCGTGCAAGCCATAAGCGATTGCCGCGGCGGTCGGTTCATTGATAATGCGTTCGACGGTCAGGCCGGCCAGTTGCCCCGCGCGGATGGTTGCCTTGCGTTGATTGTCGTTGAAGTAGGCAGGGACGGTGATTACGGCACGATCGACAATCGTGTCGAGATGGGCTTCGGCGTCTTCTTTCAGCGACCGTAAGATCAGACTCGACAACTCTTCCGCCGTGAACTCCCGTTTACCAAGCCGAACTTTCCATGTCGACCCCATGTAACGCTTAAACACCGACGCGCAACGATCCGGCTGTAGTACCGCCAACTCCTTGGCGGCACGTCCCACGAACATCGCATCGTCCGTATCGAACCCCACGACGGACGGTGTCAGCGTTTCGCTCAATGCGTTGGGGATCAGACGCGGCCCGTCGCTGGTCATATAGGCGGCGGCAGAGAACGTCGTCCCCAAATCGATGCCAATGATCATCTACCCAACGTGCTCCAGCTTGTTCACAAGTCGCTTATGCCAACGCTTCTACGATCACCTGCCCGTCGACTAAAGGCAAGGGGCGACCCGTGCGATCGGCGATCGTCAGATGTGGATCAATTCCGAGCAGGTGGTACATCGTCGCCAAGAGATCTTTGGGACTGATCGGTCGATCGGCAACATCCGAGCCGTGCTGGTCAGAAGCGCCCACGACGTGTCCGCGTTTGACACCGGCTCCCGCGATTAATGACGTGTAGACTCGCGACCAATGATCTCGACCACCGCCTTGTTGACTGTTTAGCTTCGGTGTGCGGCCATGCTCACTGGTACAGACCACCAGCGTCTCGTCGAGCAAGCCGCGTTGATCAAGATCCGTGATCAGCCCGTACCAGCCCATGTCGAAGCCCGGGCAGAGTTCGTTCTTCATGCGGGGGTAGTGGTTCCAATGTGTGTCCCAGCCCGTGCCCGCCAATCCATACTCGTCCCAGAACACGGTCGCGACACGCGTACCGGCTTCGGTCAGCCGTCTCGCGGCGAGACACGCTTGGCCGAATAAAGTCGCGCCGTACAGGTCGCGAGTTTGCTGCGGTTCGCGGCGGATATCGAGCGCGTTTGCAAGTTCATCGGATTCGAGGATCGCAAGCGCAGATGCTTGGTGACGTGTCAGTTCGGTTCCTGCCGCTGAATCGAGAAGGCGAGGGAGCGCGTCATTCAATTGACCTAGGAGTGATCGGCGATTATTCAAGCGATCGAGAGTGACCGCATCGTCGGTGCGAATCGCGGCTGGCAAAAAGAATCGGCAATCATCGGCCACGCCCATGTAGGGATCGTTGTCGGTGTAGACCATATCGCGCAGCGTCTTCTCGTGACCCTTGGTTGCTGTTCCTGCGAAATCGGTCCACAGCGGATCGTACTGACTGCCGAGAAACGCTGCGTACGGGCCAGCTCGTGGAACTTCGCCCTCACGTTGGCTGCTGAATCGAAACGGCAAGGCAATGTTGTTGGGAATTGCCGACTGGCGATCGTGGCCTTGGCTTTCGACATATTCGACGACCGAGCCAAAAAACGGCCAGTGCCGCGAATCGCGAGGGCTCAATTCCATCGTGACGTCGATCGCGGGAGTTCCGGTCAATGCGTAAGCGACGCCGTGAATCGGATGCTCGTGAGTAAGTGAGCGGAGAACGGTCACGCGATCCATCACCTTGGCATGATTCGGCAACAACTCGCAAACATCGCAGCCTGGCAGCGACGACGGTATCCCCTTTAATTCGCCACGGATCTCGACCGGTGCATCCGGCTTCATATCTGCCCATTCCAGCTGACTGGGGGCGCCATACAAGTGAATAAGAATCACCGACTTGGCTTTACCAAAAGACGGCCCATGCTGGGAGGAAGCCGCCGACGCTTCGCGGAGCTTCAAGAAGTCGGCTAACCCGAGTCCCGCCAGCCCCAAACCGCCCACGCGCAGCATGTCACGACGCGTAACACGATCACACATCTGTTTCGACGATCCGAGAATACGCAGCATGATTTCTCCTTGCTCACGATTATCCGCGTTTCAGCAACAAGAATCCAGTCAGCACCGAGTTGCGACAGGGCTTTTCAGTTTTTCAAACTGAGAGGTTTGTACGACGGGCCTCCGAGCCCGTCGATGAATCTAGGTCGTTATTCGACGGGCTCGGAGGCCCGTCGTACATCTTGTGCAACTTCAACAAATGAACAGCCCTGCGAGTTGCGAATGCCTGTTATGACCGAATCGATTCCAACGCGGCTGCGGCAAAGCGAGCGAGCCGTGCGTCATCGGAAGCCGTTGCTGCTTCTAGTTGCGGTACGGCAACCGCCGCCGGCTTGCCGATTTTTCCTAACGCCCACGCGGCTCGTTGACGAACGACCAACTCCGGATGAGCGGCGACGGCCTTCGCGAGGGTTGGCACGGCGGATGCCGCCGACGCTGCCATCCTTCCGAGCAAGGTTGCCGACCAGAAGGCAATATCGAGATTCGAGCCATTGATCAACTTTTCTAGTGCCGCAGAATTTGAGGCGTTTGGTGCGGGCAGTTCTTCGAGCGCGGCGACAGCCCAGTTTCTAACTTCCTCATCCTCGTCACCACACGCTTGAACAAGCGGCAACGCCACGCCGACAGCCTCCGGCCCCACCCTCGCCAAAGTTTCGGCCGCCTCGCGTCGAATTGTGACGTCCTTGGAATCCAATGACTTGCCTAATGCTTGCAGATCTTGTGACATAAAACTGCCTTATGGTTTCCGCGTGTTTAATTGAGCTAAGAGTTCTTGTACGACCTTCGGTTGCTCGTCGGAAAGATTCTTAGTTTCTTTTTCCGTCGAGGTGTGATCATACAACTCGACAAAGCCGTCGCCATGCACGATCAGCCGATGTTTCTCGGTCCGAATGCTGCGTCGAGAGCCGCTGAAGTAAGAGATGGCCGCGTGGCCAGACGCAGTGGGGTCTTCCAAGATCGGACGCAAGGAAATGCCTTGTACGAAGTCCGGTTGGGGCAGCTTCGCCAGATCGCACAGTGTCGGAAAGATATCCAACGTTTCGACGATCGAATTCGTCGGGTGACCGAGCTCCGGGATACTCGGATAGCTGATGATCAGCGGCGAGCGTAACGATTCCTCAAACAACGCATGTTTACCCCAGATGGCATGCTCGCCCAGATGCCAACCATGATCGCCCCACAACACGATGATTGTATTGTCGCGGAGGCCGAGGGAGTCAAGTCGATTGAGCACCTTGCCGACTTGGGCGTCCGCGTAGGTTACGCAGGCCGCGTAATGATGACGAACTTCGGTCGCGAACTCGGCGTCGTCATTCGGGTTCCGCTGCCAGCGGTTGTACTTCATGAACTCGCCGGAATTGTGCCAAGTCGTCTTTCCCTGCGGCTTCGTTGGGTGGGGAATCGGAGGAAGTTGAACATCGCGATACGGTTCGAGGTACTTGGCCGGAGCACCGAACGGCAGATGGGGCCGAATGATTCCGACGGCGAGAAAGAACGGGGCCTTCGTTTCACTCGCGGCAAGTTCATCCAGTTGCCGCAATGCCTCGTCCGTAATAAGCCCATCGGGATAGATCGAGTCGGGGCCTTCGACGGATTCGAAGACGTCCATTTCCTTTGCGTCGTCAGTACGAATCTGACCGTTTGCCAGTCCGTGCATGGCTCCGCGCGGATGCTGCCAGGGGCCAGCGGGAAGCAAGTGGCGATCCCATGCCTGCGGCATCTCGGGTTGGTTGTCATCATCCCAATCTGCTCCGCCCCGCCCGCCGGGATGATGCGACACTTTGCCGACGGACACGGTTGTGTAACCTTGCTGCCGGAACCAATCCGGCATACTCGGCGGTACCGATTCAGGACTCTTCGCCAGACTCTTCGCTCGATCGAACAACGCGTTGTTGCTGCCCGATCCGTAGCGTCCCGTGAGTAGCGTGAATCGCGAAGCTCCACAAGTAGGTGCTTGGACATAGTGGCGATGGAACGCTCGGCCACTCGCGGCTAGCTGGTCGATGTTCGGCGAGTGAATATACTCCTTGCCAAAGCAACGCAGTTCGGGCCTGAGATCGTCGACGCACAGGAGGAGCACGTTAGGTTTCGGTTCTGCTCGCAAAGAAGTGTCGACCACTCCGAGTAGGATGACGCACGCATAAATGCAATATCGGACGAATTGAAGCATGAGAAAGCTCACAAAGGTGGATTCGCGTTTCCTCAACTATATCGCGGATCACGAGGCTTGGCACTCACGGTCGCGCAAAGGCATACTCTCCATGGCATTTCGCGCGGTTGAGACGCATGTCGCATTGGATAACATAGATGCCACGCCCTACCTCGAAGAGTTGCTTGACAAGACCGAGATCCCAGCGCGCCGTATTTCGACAGAAATCCGAAGTGGTGCATATCAATCATATTCGAAACTGCTTGCTCTGCCATTCACGTTCCGTTTCGAGGAACGAGTAGGTTCGTGGTGCAATCCCCACTCCCGGCCAGCCGTTATCCGGGGGAATCGCAGATCGACCAGCGGCGACGCCGCATGTGACGAAGTTACGCATCCTCGACAGGATTTCTCGGTCATGAAATTTGTAAGCGATTCAGGTCACTGGCCTGACACGCAGCGTTTTGATTTTTTCCTACGCACGCGTCCGTTGACCGAGGAGGAACGCAGAGAGCACGCCGCGCTCGATTCGGCCGACACGAACGCCGTGGGATCGTATCCTCAGCGCGACGCGGTGCTCCTGGCGATCAAGGGACTCAGAGGTATTGGCGATTGAGCCTTGATGGGGGCCATGCGATTGCAATTAACCGACCCACTCGCGAAGCCAGAGTTCCAGTACCAGCAAAGACCACAACCGGTAGGCGTGATCAAACTGTCGCGATTCATGTTCTGTTACGAGTTTCTGCACGGCATCGCGACGGAAGTAGCTATGGATGCGAGACGACTCGCTGAGCAAAGTGTCGTGCGTCAGTTCTCGCAACTCGTTACGGAACCAATGGTCCAAAGGTACGCCAAACCCCATCTTGCGGCGATTCCAGATGGCATTAGGAAGCAAGTGGCCGAACGCTCGCCGCAGCAAGAGTTTCCCTTTGCCTCGCCGAAACTTCAACGACAACGGCAACGAAGCCGCAAACTCGACGACGCGATAGTCAAGGAAAGGCTGACGGACTTCCAAGGAGTGGGCCATCGATGCGATATCGACTTTGGTCATTAGATCACACGGCAAGTAAGTTGTCAGATCAGCCAGCGACGCCCCTGTCACGACGTCCCGCGCGCCAGCTCGCGACCACGCGTTGCCAAGGAAGCTGAACGGATCGCTGTCAGGAAGCCGCTCGACGAAATCATCGCGGTATAACGCGGCGCGCCTCGATTCATTGAAGATCGCGATCCACTCGAGGTAACGGCGTTGTGGCGTCTTGCCAAGAAACTCACTGAAGCGTTTGAACCGCCTGACCAGCGACTTTTGACGCGCGCCAGGAATTCGCTGCCAAGCGGGTGCCGCCAAGAAAGTGCGAAGGAGTCCGAGTTGATCGAGTTGATTTGCGATCCAAACGGCTTTGTACCTTGGATAGCCTGCAAACAGCTCGTCGCCTCCATCGCCGGATAACGCAACGGTCACGTGTCGCCTGGTCATTTCCGAGACGTACCAAGTGGGAATCGCCGAACTGTCAGAAAAGGGCTCGTCGTAGTTCCAGACCAGCTTCGGCAGGATCGAGACACCGTCGGGTGTCACTTGCAATTCCTCGTGTTCCGTGCCGAGATGCTTCGCGACTTGTTGAGCGTAACTCGTTTCGTCGTACTCGGGAATTGGAAACCCAATCGTAAACGTCTTAATCGGTTGCGCGCTACGTTGCTGCATCAAGGCCACGATCAGCGACGAATCGACTCCACCGGAAAGAAACGCACCGAGTGGGACGTCGCTGCGCATTCGCATTTCAACGGACGAGGTCATCAGTTCGACGAGTCGCTCGGAAGCTTCCTTCTCGCTGATTGCGGTTTCCGCGTTGAGATCCGGTTCCCAATAGGGACGCACTTCCAGTTCGCCGTCTTCGTAAACCGCCAAATGACCGGGCGGCAGCTTGTTGATTCCCGTGAAGATCGTTTTCGGATGCGGGATGTACTGGTAGGTCAGATATTCATCAATCGCGCCCGCGTTGACTTCACGGGGAAAGCCTTCGACTTGCAGCAGACTTTTCAACTCGCTGGCGAACAGCAATCGCCCCGGTTCGTAACGATAAACGAGCGGCTTCTGACCGATGCGATCTCGGGCCAGCACCAAGCGGCGTTCTCGGGAGTCCCAAATCGCAATCGCGAACATGCCATTGAGATGCTGTACAAAATCGAGTCCCTCGTCCTCGTACAGATGAACAATCGTCTCGGTATCCGAATTCGTCTGAAACGAATGACCCGCCCCATCCAACCGTCGGCGCAATGCGGGGTAGTTATAGATCTCGCCATTGAAGACGACCCAAATCGTGCCATCTTCGTTCGACATCGGTTGATGTCCGCCTTCGAGATCGATGATCGAAAGCCGGCGGAACCCTAAGGCGACGCCGGGCATGGCCTCGTAGGGCGGTCGGAGCCGGAACTCGCTGGCATAAGTCCCTTCATCGTCCGGCCCGCGATGGCGAAGGACATCGGTCATTCCACGCAGCGTCGGCGCGTCGATGGCAAGCTTTGGGTCCGTCCAGATTGCGCCGGTTATGCCGCACATGATCAGAGTTCGATATCGCACATGATTCGATGTGCAACGAGAGAGGGGAGAGGCAAAGGCTCGAGTTGAGTTGTTAACGAATCCTCGCGACGAGGCACCAGCACTCGACACGTTCATTCTAGCACAAGGCGTACGATGCTGTTTGGCGTGTCCTGCCCGCGGCAAATGCTCCTGCGGGAAGATGTCCAGGTTTCGGCGGTCGATGGCCCGTCGTGGAGAATGGCGAGTCGATGTATGCTTTTATGCGTAACCAACGTGCTCAGCGTCTCTGAACACAGTTGCAGCATATCGGTGAACGATCCCTATGAATGTCCTGATCGCAGACGATAGCGTCCTGATGCGCAAGTTGCTGCTCAGCATACTTGAAGGCTGGGACTACGACGTCACCGAGGCCGAAGATGGGGAGGAGGCCTGGAACCTCTTCCAGCAAGAGCACTTTCCGCTCGTCCTGACCGATTGGATGATGCCGAATACGGATGGATTAGAACTAACTCGTCGGATTCGCGCGTCCAATCGGCCTGAGTATGTCTACATCATCTTGCTCACGGCGAAGTCCGAGAAGGAAGATCTCATTCTCGGGTTGGAGGCTGGAGCCGACGACTACCTTGCCAAACCGTTCGATCATGGCGAATTGCGAGTGCGGCTTCGCGAAGGCGAGAGAATCATTCGCTTAGAGCGGACCTTGGTCGAACAGAATCGAAAGTTGCAAGAAACTCAGGCAGCGCTCGTACAGAGTGAGAAGCTCGCCAGCCTCGGTCAGTTGGCCGCTGGTATGGCTCACGAGATCAACAACCCAATCTCCTACGTGACCAATAATCTGGCAGTTCTGAAACGGGACATGTCCGACATTTTGGATATTTTGGGCAGATATCGAAGCGGTCGCGAAGATCTGAAAAGAACGAATGGGCCACTCGCCAGTCAGATCGAGCAACTTGAGCAAGATGCTGATTTGGACTGGATTACGGAGAACTTGCCAAAACTATGCGAGACCTCGCTGGCGGGGCTGGCTCGCGTTCGTGACATTGTAAAGAATCTTCGCGACTTTGCTCGGTTGGACGAGGCGGAGGTCGATGCCTTGGATCTGAATCATGCCCTCGATTCAACCATCGGAGTGATGCAGCATGAGATCGACGCAAAGCAGATTACATTAGATAAGCAGTGGGGAACGATCCCTTCACTGCTGTGTCAGCCCGCGAAAATCATTCAGGTGTTGCACAATTTGGTGTTGAACGCAGTCCAGGCTAGCACGACAGGTGGGGTGATTTCGGTTCGCACGACTTCGGAGAACAACGTTTGCATTGTCGAAATCGAAGACCGCGGCTGTGGAATCGAAGAGTGTGACCTAACTCGCATCTTTGAGCCGTTCTATACCACGAAGCCCGTAGGACAAGGTACCGGGTTGGGACTAGCAATCAGTTACGGCATCGTCCGCGATCACGGCGGCTCAATCGACGTCGAAAGCAAGGTCGGTTACGGTAGTACCTTTCGGCTGTCTCTGCCTGCGCAGCCACCATCAAAGTAGGGGTCGTCCGTTGCAGGTCGGCTCGCAATCGCGATACTCTGCGTTGTGACTACCGATCGGAGGAGACGAAGCATGTCCGACACACGAAACAAATGTCCAATCCTGTTGGTTGATGACGAGCCTGAGATTTTGAGTTCTCTCTTAGGGCTCTTACGCCGTGAATTCGAGTTGTACACCGCAGAAAGCGGAGCGGCAGCGCTAGAGATCCTCGGTCAACACGCCATTCACGTGATCATGACCGATCAACGCATGCCCAATATGACCGGCGTGGAATTGATGGGGCGCGTCAAGGAGCAGTATCCCGACGCAATCCGGATGGTGTTCACGGGCTATGCCGACATCAAGGCCGTGATCGAAGCGATTAATGAAGGCGGACTGTATCGATACATCACGAAGCCTTGGGATCCCGATGAACTGGTCGATGTGCTGAGGCAAGCGGCCGCTAAGTACGATGAGGTAGTCGAGCAAAAACAGCTCCTGCGAGAATTGTACGAACACGTCCAACTGGCACAGCACATATCGCAAGAACTCGGCGGGCATGCGAACTTGGATGCTTCCGTTTCCGATCAGATCGCGAGGCTTCGAACTGACGGCGATGGCTTGCTGGCTCGCCTAGAAAACGCCATTGGCAAGAATCCTTAGGATCGGCTCAACAACAACTTGTTCTTTTGCTTCTTCTTTTGCGTAGGGTCCGCTGTGCGGACCTCAGATTCGTGGTCCGCACAGCGGACCCTACGCTTGAAATGCCGAAGTTATTTCTGAGTTATTCCTAGCAGGAAGTAGTTGCGTGTCGAACAAAGAACCGGTCCTACTCACGGTCTTGATCCAAACGAGCGAATTGCGCTGGCACGTGGCCGGAATCGATCTTGCCGGCAAACCAATTCCCCTTATTCGATCCGAAGTCGGAAATCTCCGCCCCTACGTTGGCGAGTCGTTGGACGAGCAGGTGAACTTCCTCCGTCATCGGCTCTCGGGGGTGTTGCAGCGAGGCTGCGATCGACTCTGGGGTCGGCAGCTGAAGCCGTGTCACATCGTCTTCGTGACAGATGGACCGTTTCAACAGGCGGAACCGGAACTGGCGCGCGAAGTGGGAGAACACTTCGTCCAATGGATGACGAGTCCGCCGGTTGTCTTCTTAACCGCGGAGGCCGGATTCTCTCTCAATGTTGCCCATCAACTAAATGACATCGCGGGTCAGTTGGACGCATCTCATCGAGAAGCGTTGATCAAAGCGTTGCCCGATTTGTGTTCCGCCATGGGCGCGGACGAGCAATGGGAACTCGCACCTAATCCCAAGAAGTGATGCCACACTCAGCGCCGTACCGAAAGCATATTGATGGTGACATTCGTCACAGCTGATCCTGCACGATCGCACGATACAAGTCCGCATGCCGCTGGACCATCTTCTCCACGGAAAATTCCTCCAGCATTCTGTTTCTTGCGGCTGCTCCGAACTGGGCGGCTCGATCGGCATCGTCGATAATGAGCTGAGTCTTGCGTGCCATCTCTGCCGCGTCGCCGACGGGCACCAAGTAGCCTGTTTGTTCTGGCACGACTAAATCTCGATTGCCGGGTATATCCGAGGCAACAACCGGCACGCCTGCCGACATGGCTTCCATTATTGCATTCGATTGGCCTTCATATCCGCTCGCCAACCAGAAGCAATCCAACAACGGCAGTATTTCTCGCACGTCATTGCGTTCGCCGAGAAAGTGAATTCGATCCGCGATTCGCACTTCGTTGCGGAATCGAAGTAGTGCTTCGCGTTGCGGACCATCACCGATCAGCAGCAAATGCGTGTCGTCGCGAGCTGACTTGAGTAACTCGGCGGCCCACATCAAATCCTTGATGCGTTTCTGTGGCCATAGCCGGCCCACGGAACCGATCAGTCTGGCATCCGTGGGAAGTTTAAGTTGGTCGAGCAACTGCTCGCGAGTCAAGTTGCCACTCGCTTCGAAGGGGCGGATGCCGTTCGGGATGATGGCGAACTTCTCAGCGGGGATACCGTGTTCGCTGTAGAAGTCGCGTACACCGGCACTGTTGGTGACGATCCGCTGCGTCCGTTTCGCAAGGTAGCGGTCTATCGCAAACTCGTGCCACGCCTTCCAGCGATCAACGCAACGCTCACCGGCAACGACATGTTTCACACCCGCTGAGAATGCCGCGTGCCGACCATAGCTGTTTGCCGCAAAGATCCAGGTATGAACGAGATCGGGCTGGAGGCGTTTGATGCAAGCTCTCATCCGCCGATAGGCGAACGGATCGATCTTTAGCTTCTTGCCAATCATCGTCAGCGGCACATCGTGAGCGCGCAGCGTCTCCTCATACGGGCCGGTGTGGGTGAGAACGGCGACGTGAACATCGAACTCGTCGCGTGGCAACCCTACCGTGAGTTCGGTGAGCTGTTTTTCTGCTCCACCCCGGACGAGGGTAGGAATGATCTGAAGTATACGAATCGTCATGCGTTCCCTCGCGATGCCGAGCGGGCAAGTTGCTGAAACAAGGAGATGTGTTGGTCGACAACGCGATCGAGCGAGAAGCACTCGGTCGCCCGCCGCCGTGCAGCGAGCCCAAATTGTAACGCCAACTCGGTTGATTCGAACATGTGGGCGATTCGTCCTGCCATGGCATTCGTGTTGCCAGCCGGAATCAGATATCCATGTGTGGCATCGTCGATCAACTCGCGCATATCGGGTGTGTCGGTCGCGATGATCGGCAAACCCGCAGCCATCGCCTCAATCACCGCTTGCGACGTTCCATAATCTGGTGAAGGCGAGACGAATACATCCGCAGCATGATACAACTCGCTCAATTCATCAAAGCTCCCGGGCAACGCGATCTGTTGCCGCAGGCCCAGGTCGACGACAGCCTCGTACAGCGAATCACGTAGCGGACCGTCGCCGATCAGCCACAGCTTCGCACTGGGCCAACGCTCTGCGATCGGAAACCAAGCTCGAATAAGCTCGGGCAGCCCCCGGCCTTCGGTAAACCGATCCACGCAAACAGCGACCGGTGCAAACTCGGCGACTTCGAGATCTTGATTTACGTCGGCGAGAGCCGTGCGAGCATGGTAGCGGGAGGCTGCGCTCCGAGGTTCCATCTCTTCGGCTCCGTACCCGATCTGATGGATCGACGAGTAGCCAGCGCGCAGCAATTCATCCGAACAGACATGCGTCGACGCAACAATTGCGGAAGCAATTTGGCATCGCCGACGAATGCGGTGTCCGAACCGAGCATGTTCCTGCCAATGAATGTCACCGGTTGCGCATGCACGTTGGGCGCGAAGCACGACGGGTGGATTGCCTGTTTGCAATGCACCGACGACGGCGTAGGCATCCTGCCGTAAGTTCATCACGTAAATGACGTCAAACTCCTTGTGATGTTCTCGCACCCATCTCGCCAACGCCCGCATATAACGAAACGTCGTCCATCCGCCTCGTGGCGAGCCCGGCAGTCGTTTCACCACGGCGTGACGGTGTATGACCGATTCAGGCCAATCATTGTGCCAGCGTGCTGTAAGGATCGTCGTAGAACAACCTCGCGCACAAAACTCATTCGCCAGTCTGGAAGTGACACGTTCCGTATCGCCAACAAGCGGCCAATATCGGGGAGTTACCATCAAGATCCGCAAAGGAGTCATGATCGGTTGTTGGCCAGATCCTCCGGCTCCAAGACTGCGAGATGAGGAAGATTCCGATACTGGTCGGCGTAGTCCAGTCCGTATCCAACGACGAACTCATCGGGAATTTCGAACGCCACGAAATCGGGACTGAAATCAACTTCCTGTCGTCCGTGTTTGCGAAGCAGCACCGCTGTCTTGACCGAAGACGGCGACAACTCCTTCAGCTTGGCCACGACCTCGACCAATGTGTGCCCCGTGTCGAAGATGTCGTCGACCACCAATACATCTCGTTCGGCCACATTCAACATCATTTCGGAGTTAATGGTCAACTGGCCGCGCGTCGTACCACTGCGATAGCTGCTGGCTTGCAGAACGCCGACGCGGAGCGGCATATCGAGCAAACGAATGAGATCAGCCAAAAGCACCACGCTGCCTGTGAGGACGCCAACGATCGTCAGCGGTCGCTCGCCGTAGGCGGCGATAATCTCGACCGCCATCTGCGCGACACCGGCCTGAAGTTCTTTTTCGCTGAGTAACGTTCTCACTTATGGCAACCCGGTTCTAGGGAGGAAGATGTGGGAACGTTGTCTAAAACGTGAGCCGACGGCGCTAGCCGCGGGCCTTGGCCTGGGAGACGAATTGTGTATGGCCCGCAGCTAGCGCCGTCGGCTCATGAAACCGCTCTCAGATATTTTCCAAACGCGCTCCAACGGTGCCATTCTAAAAGGGCCACTGGCCGACGGGTAGCCCAAGCCCGCAGACATCGGTAGGCTTGGCAAAGATAACGACAGGCCGTTCAGAGGGATTGAGATGACGAGTGAACTGGGATCTTGGAGCGAGGAGACGGTGGGCGGCCATCCCTGCGATGTCTACGAACCGCCGCAGCGCAACGAGCATGGATTCGTTGTGATCTATCTGCATGGGGTCCACTTAAATCGGCTGGTCGACAAGACGGCCTTCATCGAACAGTTCGCGCGACACGGCTTGCCGGTCGTGGCTCCAATGACGCAGCGCAGCTGGTGGACCGATCGCATCTGTCATGAATTCGATCCGAAGTTGACTGCCGAACGGCACGTGTTGGACAACGTCTTGCCCTACGTCCAGCAGCGTTTCGGCGCGAAAGAGCGCAACGTCGCGCTGCTAGGAACAAGTATGGGAGGACAAGGCGCACTAAGGATCTCGTACAAGCATCCTGTACGTTTCCCCATCGTGGCGGCAATCGCACCGGCCATCGACTATCAGACTCGCTTCGATGATGACGAAACGATCCCGCAGATGTACTCCGATCCCGAAGCCGTTCGCCAAGACACTGCCACGCTACACATTCATCCCTTGAACTGGCCGCGGCATCAATTCTTCAGCTGCGACCCGGAGGACTATCGTTGGTGGGACAGCGCCGATCGACTGCGTATGAAGCTTTATTCGTTAGGCGTGCCCCACGAATGTGATCTCGAGACTTCCGGTGGCGGCCACGGCTTCGACTATTACAACCTCATGGCCGAGCGCGCCGTGAATTTCATCGCCGAGCGATTGGATCAAGAACGCCGGCACTTGGTATAGATCGTGTCGGGCGAATGTGAAGATGCGGGGATCGTGAAGTGGTTTTCCGAGTCAAATCGGGGGCGTGTCGGAACGATGCATAGGCTCTCTTGCTCGGCCATGCGACCTATCGAAAATTGTGCAGCGACGCTCCTGCACCCGAGAACAAGCCAAGCGAATTGCGACACGATTCGCGTCGTTCTATCGCCGCGATGATCGGTGTTCGCGGCAGCGATCCGGGGGAGAAGATATTTGCGGGCCGACACATGCGGGCCAGCAAAGTGATGCTACGGATGCTGCTTTTTTTTGACGGCCTTTACGACGTTGGTTATAAAGGAAGCGAACCACGCTGTTAATTTTTCACCCGCCATTGCCACGCCTCGTCCAATTGAGTAGCTGCCCCCCCAACGATGCCCGCTGGCATACTGACCCGCCCTTCAAAAAGCTCAGCAGGGGCGATCCGCGACGCCTGCGTTGCTGAACCCGGCTCGCCTCGGACGTGGGTGTTGTGATCGCGCTCGACGCGTCTTCTGGACACGTGATCCGGTCGTTCGCACCACTCACACGCCTTAATCCGGTTCTCTTCGCCGCGTTGTTAGGCGCGGCACTTTGCATGTTTGGAGCAGGAAATGATCCGTCGACGAAAACGAAAGCTTCGCATTCCACGCAGACGGCGAACGGTTCTTCGAGCCGAATGGCTTGAGGATCGTCGGCTCTTGGCCGGCATGGAGATGGAGCCAAACGACGTTCCGGCAGAAGCCAATCCCTTGGTCGTCGAAGAATCCACGGTCGTCCCAGGTCTATTTCGCAGTGTGATGGAGGGAGCTATCGACGCGGGCGAAAGTGACTTTTTCGAGTTCACGGCGTTGGCGGGCGAGCGGGTTTCCGTCAGCGTCAACGCTGCCGATGGGGCGCTCGATCCTTACGTCTTTCTCCGCAATGCCGCGGGAGGTCAATTGGCCAGTGATCGAGACGGAGGACCTGGGCAAAACAGCCTGCTCAGCACCTACGAAATCGCTTCCAGTGGAACCTACCTCGTCGAAGTACGTGGAGATAGCAGCACGACCACGGGAAACTACGAACTGATCGTTCTCGCGACAACTAGTTTATCGATGGAGTCCGACAGAAACTACGCTAACGATCGACTCTCTTCAAACCCTAACCCTTTGACTTTCTCAGTGAATGGCAACGTCTTGACGTCTTCGGTGATCGGGACGGTCATGGCGAGTGAAGGAACGAACTCGGATGAAGACGTTTTCATTTTGGGACGCTTGAACACAGGAACCAGTGTCTCCCTAGCGATCCGCACGCCGCAGTGGAGTACCGTTTCACCGCTCGTCGAGATTGTCGATTCGAACGGCGACGCAGTGACTGATTCCGACAATGATCCTGCGGTATTTACCGGAACGATCGCGACGGACGATTCGTACTACGCTCGAGTTAGCGCTTCCAACGGTGCGGGACCACATGCTCAGTACGCGATGGATGTGACAATCACAGATTCCGTCGCACCGGTCGTTAACGAAGTGACTCGGCTTCCGGCAGACGGCGAAACGACAACGAACCTGCTGTCATCGTTTGCGGTGACGTTCAGCGAGAAGTTGGCCGTGGATACGGTGATCGATTCGGCGTTGGACCTGCGCGGTGCGGGAGCCGATGGCAACTTCGATACGTCCGACGACGTTCTGTATGACTTGGGGTTCACCTACGAAGCGGGTGATCTGGATCTGGACGTCGTGATCCATGATGGTCCACTTGCCGATGGCGACTATCGGCTGACCATCGGCGCGTCGATTACTGATGTCGTTGGTAACGCGCTGGGTGGTGGGTCAGGTTACGCACAGCGTTTCAGCGTCGATGCGGTCGGTACGCAGTTCGTCTTTGAAGGGCGTGATAACGAGACGATCGAAACGGCGACCGCTTTAGCTCTGACATCGGACACTGCGGGCACGGGTCTGCTGCGAACCGAGAAGGATGGTCGTGGCTCGATCGATCCGTCGGACGACGTGGACTATTACAAGTTCGTCGCCGAGGCCGGTGATTGGGCGGCGATTACGGTCACGCCGTTCGGGTCGCTGTCGTCGTATGTGAGCCTCCGTGGGCCGGATGGGTCAGTAATTGCCGCCGACTCTCAAGCTGGTCCCGATAATACGTCATTTATCAGTGGTGTTGAGCTTTCGGTAACAGGAGAGTACTTCGTTGAGGTTTCACGCTACTTCAGCAGTATGGGCGACTATCAAGTACGCGTTGACTTGTCGCGCGATGCGGTCCTGGAGACGGATGCTAGTTACGCCAACGACAGGATTGGCGGAGCCGATCCACTAACGTTTTCAACGGCTGGCACGACCTCGACGGCTTCCATCGGCGGAACGATCATGTCCACCACAGGGTCGAATACGGACGAAGACACGTTTGCATTGGGTTTGTTGAATTCTGGTACTTCGGTCACGCTGGCTTCTCGAGTTCCGTCGTGGAGCAGCCTCGCTTCGGTCGTCCAGGTGATCGATGCCGATGGCAATGTGGTGAGCGATACGGAGACGGATCCCGCGCAGTTCTCTGGAACGATTGCCGAGGACGGTATGTACTATGCCCGCGTTAGCGCATCGGCAGGCGCCGGACCGGATGCGCAGTACGTGCTGGACGTGACGGTTGCTGACTTGGTCGCACCAGTCGTTAACGAAGTGACGCGGCTTCCGGCAGACGGCGAAACGACAACGAACCTGCTGTCATCGTTTGCGGTGATGTTCAGCGAGAAGTTGGCCGTGGATACGGTGATCGATTCGGCGTTGGACCTGCGCGGTGCGGGAGCCGATGGCAACTTCGATACGTCCGACGACGTTCTGTATGACTTGGGGTTCACCTACGAAGCGGGTGATCTGGATCTGGACGTCGTGATCCATGATGGTCCACTTGCCGATGGCGACTATCGGCTGACCATCGGCGCGTCGATTACGGATGTGGTTGGTAACGCGCTGGGTGGCGGGTCAGGTTACGCACAGCGTTTCAGCGTCGATGCGGTCGGTACGCAGTTCGTCTTTGAAGGGCGTGATAACGAGACGATCGAAACGGCGACCGCTTTAGCTCTGACATCGGACACTGCGGGCACGGGTCTGCTGCGAACCGAGAAGGATGGTCGTGGCTCGATCGATCCGTCGGACGACGTGGACTATTACAAGTTCGTCGCCGAGGCCGGTGATTGGGCGGCGATTACGGTCACGCCGTTCGGGTCGCTGTCGTCGTATGTGAGCCTCCGCAGGCCGGATGGATCAGCAATTACCGCCGACTCCCGAGGTGGTCCCGATAATACGTCATTTATCAGTGGTGTTGAGCTATTGGTAGCAGGAGAGTACTTCGTTGAGGTTTCACGCTACTTCAGCAGTATGGGCGACTATCAAGTACGTGTTGACTTGTCGCGCGATGCGGCCCTGGAAACGGATGCTAGTTACGCCAATGACAGGATTGGCGGAGCCGATCCACTCGCGTTTACCACGATGGGAACGACCTCGACGGCTTCCATCGGCGGAACGATCATGTCCACCACAGGGTCGAACACGGACGAAGACACGTTTGAATTGGGTTTGTTGAATTCTGGTACTTCCGTCACGCTGGCTTCTCGAGTTCCGTCGTGGAGCAGCCTCGCTTCGGTCGTCCAGTTGATCGATGCCGATGGCAATGTGGTGAGCGATACGGAGACGGATCCCGCGCTGTTCTCTGGAACGATTGCCGAGGACGGTATGTACTATGCCCGCGTTAGCGCATCGGCAGGCGCCGGGCCGGACGCTCAGTACGTGCTGGACGTGACGGTCGCTGACCTGGTCGCACCCGTCGTTAACGAAGTGACTCGGCTTCCGGCAGACAGCGAAACGACAACAAACCTGCTGTCATCGTTTGCGGTGATGTTCAGCGAGAAGCTGGCCGCGGATACGGTGATCGATTCGGCGTTGGACTTGCGCGGTGCGGGAGCCGATGGCAACTTCGATACGACCGACGACGTTCTGTATGACCTGGGGTTCACCTACGAAGCGGGTGATCTGGATCTGGACGTCGTGATCCAGGATGGTCCACTTGCCGATGGCGACTATCGGCTGACCATCGGCGCGTCGATTACTGATGTCGTTGGTAACGCGCTGGGTGGTGGGTCAGGTTACGCACAGCGTTTCAGCGTCGATGCGGTCGGTACGCAGTTCGTCTTTGAAGGGCGTGATAACGAGACGATCGAAACGGCGACCGCTTTAGCTCTGACATCGGACACTGCGGGCACGGGTCTGCTGCGAACCGAGAAGGATGGTCGTGGCTCGATCGATCCGTCGGACGACGTGGACTATTACAAGTTCGTCGCCGAGGCCGGTGATTGGGCGGCGATTACGGTCACGCCGTTCGGGTCGCTGTCGTCGTATGTGAGCCTCCGTGGGCCGGATGGGTCAGCAATTGCCGCCGACTCTCAAGCTGGTCCCGATAATACGTCATTTATCAGTGGTGTTGAGCTTTCGGTAACAGGAGAGTACTTCGTTGAGGTTTCACGCTACTTCAGCAGTATGGGCGACTATCAAGTACGTGTTGACTTGTCGCGCGATGCGGCCCTGGAAACGGATGCTAGTTACGCCAATGACAGGATTGGCGGAGCCGATCCACTCACGTTTTCAACGGCTGGTACGACCTCGACGGCTTCCATCGGTGGAACGATCATGTCCACCACAGGGTCGAACACGGACGAAGACACGTTTGAATTGGGTTTGTTGAATTCTGGTACTTCCGTCACGCTGGCTTCTCGAGTTCCGTCGTGGAGCAGCCTCGCTTCGGTCGTCCAGTTGATCGATGCCGATGGCAATGTGGTGAGCGATACGGAGACGGATCCCGCGCTGTTCTCTGGAACGATTGCCGAGGACGGTATGTACTATGCCCGCGTTAGCGCATCGGCAGGCGCCGGACCGGATGCGCAGTACGTGCTGGACGTGACGGTTGCTGACTTGGTCGCACCAGTCGTTAACGAAGTGACGCGGCTTCCGGCAGACGGCGAAACGACAACGAACCTGCTGTCATCGTTTGCGGTGATGTTCAGCGAGAAGTTGGCCGTGGATACGGTGATCGATTCGGCGTTGGACCTGCGCGGTGCGGGAGCCGATGGCAACTTCGATACGTCCGACGACGTTCTGTATGACTTGGGGTTCACCTACGAAGCGGGTGATCTGGATCTGGACGTCGTGATCTATGACGGTCCGCTTGCCGATGGCGACTATCGACTGACCATCGGCGCTAGTGTGACCGATGTTCTTGGCAACGCCCTCGACGGTGACACCGACGGGACGGCTGGCGGTGACTTCGTTCGCGCATTCTCTGTACAGGCAGTTCCTGATGATGTTGTTTTTGAGGGTCGAAGCAACGGTGATTTCACCAAAGCGACGCCATTAACTCTCCGAGTCGACAGTCGCGGCACAGGGTGGTATCGCAGCGAAGTCGGCTACGGCTCGGTCGACCCGGATACGGATGAGGACTGGTGGACCTTCGAAGGTGCTGCTGGTGATCACGCCGATGTCTGGGCTCAACCGGAAGAGGATGCGTTCACTCCCTATCTGAGGCTCTACCGGCTCAGCGATGATGGCGCCGACGTTGTTGCGATCGCCAGCGACTTCCGGAGTGGTCCTGGAAACACGAGCTACATTAGCGATGTTGAACTGCCTTCAGACGGGACCTACTTCGTCCAGGTGCAGCGAGGCAATTTCGAGGGTGGCGACTACGACATTCGCGTGAACCTGAATCGCAGTGCGGATATCGAGACTGACCAGAACTACGGCAACGATAGCGCGGCGAGCGCCGATGCCATCCAGCTCGTGGAGGACAATGAAGCTCGCAACGGAGTGATCGTCGGAACGGTCATGGCGGGCGAATCCGGGAACGTTGATGAGGACTATTTCAATCTGGGCCAGGTCGAAGCCGGCGAGACGATCTTGGCCCGTGTGCAGACGCCTACGTGGAGCGAACTTGAACCGTTGATCGAGATCCGCGATGCTGCGGGAACCGTTGTCTCCGTCAACCCGGTTCCCACAGGCTCGGATGTCGCGCGGTTTACCGCGATGCAGTCGGGGCTGTTCTATGCGGTCGTCGTGGGGCTGGATGGAGAAGGCGTCCTGGGCCAATATCGGTTAGATGTCACGATCTCTGACGAGTTGACGATCGCGGACCTCGTAGCCTCGGAAATCAATCTGCCGTCTCCGCCCATGGCCGGTGACGAGATCACGATTTCGTGGACGGTCGGGAACTATGGGACAGCCGCTACCGATGTTGATCGCTGGAGTGACCGCGTCATCCTCTCGGCCAACAAGACCATCGGCGACATTGACGATATTGTCCTTGGAAACGCAGTCAGGACTGGTGCGCTCGATCCAGAGCAGACTTACACGGCACAAGTGACGACAACGCTGTCCGAGAGGCTGGCGGGCGACCATCACGTCTTTGTGCAGACCGATTTCCGCAATGACCTGTTCGAGTTCATCCTTGACGACAACAATCTGTCAGAGGCAGCCTCGCCGCTCACGATCGCTCCACCGCCCTTGCCGGATCTGGTGGTCGCCAGCGACTCCATCGCAGCTCCCGTGTCGATCGACCCCGCCGAAGCCTTTGATGTTTCCTGGATCACTTCGAATGAAGGTGCCGTTGGAGCAACCGGAACGTGGGAGGAGCGACTTTATCTGTCCGACTCGACATCTGGCGAGAAACGCCAACTGCTCGGCACGTTCGTGTTCGAGGAGGATCTTGCAGCCGGTCAAAGTTCAACAGTCCGAACCAACTCGATTCAGCTTCCGCCAGGCAGTTTCGCGGGCGATGTCTATTTTGTTGTCGAAGTCGACGCGGCAGACATTGTATTTGAATCGCGGGAGAACAATCGATTCGTCAGTTCAACATCCAGTAGCGTCCCGCGATTGCTGTCACTTGACATTTCCTCTTCAGAACTCACCGAGGGCGACTCGGCTCGCCGTGTCACGCTCACTCGCAATGGCGCAACCGCGACTCCCTTGACGGTCCGCCTCGCCGCGGACGATGCCTCACAGCTTGGCATGCCAAGCGAAGTCATCATTCCTGCCTGGCGTAGCAGCACGCAGTTTCTTGTTTCTGCAAGCGAAGATGGCATCGTGGACGGAAACGCGAACGTGACGCTGACGGCAAGTGCCGATGGATTCACTTCGGCGGGTGCTTCCCTGTCCGTCATCGATACCGACGTCCCCACCATCACCGCTACGGTCTCCGCGGAGCAACTTAACGAAGGCGATGCGGCAACCCTCAACATCAGCTACAACGGTCTCGCCGGATCGGATTTCATCGTGCGGTTGTCCGCTGATCCCCGAAGCGAGCTTGAACTGCCTGCGGTCGTGACCATCCCGGCCGGGCAGAACACGCTTGACATCCCCTTCGAGGTGATCGACGACGACGTCTTTGAGGGAATCGAGAGCGTCACGATCGAGGCGAAGGCGACCGGCTACGTCAGTGGTAGGGCACGTGTTGCTATTGCTGCAAGCGATGTGCCGGTACTCACACTGGATTTGATGCCAACGACGACGGAAGGCAGTTCCGATGCGTTGGGGACAGTCTCGATTCCAGTCGCTCGCCAAGAGCCGATCTCCATCTCGCTCGCGACATCGCAACCAAGTGCGCTGTTCGTTCTACCGACTGTCGCCATCCCAGCCGGGGCACGTTCGGCGCAGTTCTCTTTCATTGCGTTGGAGAACGATCAAGTGGATGGCGAGCGCGACGTTGAGATCACCGCAACGCCGAGGCCTGATTTCAATTCGTCTCCCATTACACCAGCAGCAGTTTCCGGTTCGATCAGGTTGCTCGACAACGATGGACCTACACTGACGGCACGACTGGATCGGGGCTTGGTCAGCGAAACGGGCACCGCGATTCTGACCGTTTCCCGAAATACGGACACGGCCTTGGCGATGAGCGTTTCGCTTTCGTCGAGCGACGACACGGAGCTTTCCGTGCCGGCCACGTTGACGATTCCTGCTGGTCTGGCTTCGGTCGAAGTGACGGTCAGCGGCCTGGAGGATGATGCCGTGGACGGCGATCAGTCCGTTCTCGTCACCGCGTACGCCGACGGATTCAATAGCGGCGTGGCGTCCATCGTGATTTCCGATTCGAATTTGCCTGACCTCGTACCAACATCCATTACGGCACCAGGCGAGGTGTCGCCCAACTCGCGATCCACCATCCAGTGGTCAACGTCCAATCAGGGAATCGCTCCAGTTACCGCCGGTTGGACCGAGCGAATCTATCTGTCCGCGGATCGGCTTCCAGGCGACGATTCACTACTGGCGGAGTATTCGTTTGCCGGTCCGCTATCAGTTGACGTGACCAATGAAAGATCCGTACCCGTATTGTTCCCGGCCACGCCTGGCGAGTTTTGGTTAGTGATCGAAGTCGATGCGAACGAACGCGTGCGGGAAGGGCTGGAGACGAACAACTTCTTCGTCTCGTCAACGCCTGTTGTCATCCAGGCTCCCTACACGGCGACAGTCTCCGCCGACATTGACAGTGCATCGACGGGCACATCAGTCACGTTGACCGGTTCCGCCACGAACCAAGACGGATCTCCGGCCGCATTCGTTAACGTCGCCGTGACGGTGACGGTGCGTGGAACGCAACGCGTCCTGGCCGCTCGGACCGATGCGGCAGGCAATTTTAAAACGATCTTCACGCCACTTCCCGGTGAAGGCGGCCGGTACATCGTGGCGGCAGCGCATCCGGCGATCTCTGACAGCCCGTCTCAGGATGAGTTTCTGTTGCTCGGTCTTCAGCCCACCGCAGGCTTCGACTTGATTCACTTGGCCGTTGGTGCGACGACGACGGAAACCATCACGATCCGCAATCTGGCCGATGTGGAACTCACCGGACTGGCCGTCGAAGCCATCGGCGTGGCGAGTGGTCTAACGGTGACGCCAACCATCGCGAGCAGTGATCTCGCTGCATCCGATTCGTTCGAGCTATCGTATGACTTGACGGATTCGGGAGCCGCGATTGGCGAATCGCAATTCATTCTCCGAATTACAACGAACGAAGCGCCTCCGCTGGAGATTCCAATCGGGGTCGATGTGATCCCAGCAGCGGCAGCGTTGTTTGTTGATCAGCCAACGATCACAACGGGAATGGTGGTCGGCGAGCAGACAAGCGTCGAGTTGGTGATCGAGAATCGCGGCGGGGCCGACTCAGGTCCGATTGATCTGTTGCTTCCGGCTGGCGCGCCTTGGCTGTCCGTGGTATCCGGGCGGACAATCGAGAACATCCCCGCTGGAGAATCGACAGCGGTCACCTTGCTGTTGACCCCTGCGCTCGATCTAGAACTCACTGAGTATCGCGGGCGCGTGATTGCCAGCAGCGACACTTCGGAAGTTGCCATCAACTTCAACTTCCGAGCGGTCGCCGAAACCGTGGGAGATTTGCGAGTGACGGTTGTCGATGAGCTTTTCTACTTTGCGGACGACGCACCAACCGTGCAAGGAGCGAGTGTCGAGCTGCGCGATCCGATCACGCGGGAGCTGATCGCGACAAGTGCGGGTGCAGCGAACGGAGCAGAGGGAGAAACGTCTGGCTCGGTAAGCATCAACGACGACGGCTCAATCGAGTTCCGGGGAGTGCCTCGCGGCAAGTATCTGGTCGAAGTCTCCTCGGAAGATCACGACTCGAACGAATTGCTTTTGACGGTGCCTGCCGGTGGGCTGGCCGAAGAGCAGGTCTTCATCTCTCGTAACTTCGTGGAATACACATGGAAAGTGGAGGAAATCGAAGTCGAGGATCGGACTCGAATTACGTTGGAGGCGGAGTTCCAAACCAACGTTCCGGCTCCGGTCGTCGTGGTGGAATCCAACATCGACCTCGAAGCGTTGGACATCATTGGCGACTCACAAGTCTTCGAAATTCGCTACACGAACTACGGACTGATTCAGGCGGAAGACATCGAGCTCATTATCGGCGACCACCCGTTCTATTCGATTGAGCCTTTGGTCGATCACATTCCCGTCCTACCGGCCAAATCCTCGATCGTGATTCCCATCAAGGTCACTCGAACGAACGACTTCGTGTTCCTTGGCGATCCCAACGATCCGAATTATCCCGGTGATCCCAATGATCCGAAGGGGCCGGGGCAACCGGGAGGCACCGTGCCGCGGGATCAGTCTGTTCCGTGCGGCCTGTCAATCGTTACGACCTACGAATACGATTGCGGCCCGCACACGAACTATAAGAATGTCCCCATCCCTGTCCCCGGTGTCGTGAATACGTGCCAGCGGCTTGCGGGCGGAGGGCCGAACGGGGGCGGCGTTGGGCCTGGTGTAGGAAGCATTCACATCGTGTACCCGGGACCCTTGATCTTCGGAGGTTCTCGCACGGCGAGCAGGGGTCGACAGCGAGAACTTGGGCCGGTCGTCGATTCGTACAGACCTCCTCCACCCGTGGTGGAGAAACGCTGTGGCGAAGAAGTCAATGATGCTGGCGATGCCGCCAATGATCTGGGAGATCAAGTCGGACTAGCCAGACCGGCCCTTGACCTGATTGGCGCACTCCTACCCGGTGCTCTAGGGTGCGGTGCCGGCATCGGTAGTGCCCTAGGAGCGGCGTTGGGTGGTGGAGGCGCGCCGAGCGCTTGGGACGCCGCGAACACGGCAGCTTCCTGCGCGCTGGCGTTAGCAAATCTGTCCTACCCCGTTGCCATTCCTCTCAAGTTGCTGGGAATCGTAAACAAGGGCATCAAGGCAGGGAATTTCGGGTTGGCGTTGCTTGGCGCTGAGCCGTACTCGCCAAACACGCTATCCGCACGGCAAGGGGAAGGCGAAGGCGAGCAGACGAATGATCCCCGGACAAGACTTGCCGAGGCATCGCAGGAGGTGCTCGCTCAGGCGCGTCGCATCCAATCCATGCTTGCTCAAATCAGCTACATCTACGGCAGCCCGGAATTCCTCGCTTCCGAATCCTCGACATTGTTGAAGAACTGGCTCGATCTGGTTAACGGTCTCTCGTTCTCACCCGACAACGAGATGGTTGCCATCTCTTCAACAGAATTGTCATTGTTGCGCCATTCATCCTTGCGACCGTCCATGCTCACGGACGATCAGCTGGATCGCTTTGCGGAGCGTTGGAATCGTTCCGTGGAGTACTACGCACGCGGAGTCTTCACGCAATCCGATCTCAACGAAGGCGAGAACGGCGACTTCATTGATCTTGCGGAGTTCCAGGCGACGATCGATGCCGCGACTGCGGCTCAAGAGGAAATCGTGCAAATGGGATACGCAAATGCAGTGGATGCCATGACCGCGGCTCACGCCAATCTCGTTACGCAGTTAAATTCGTTGTCGGATGACGGCACATGCGCGGAGATTCGTCTGCAGATCAGCCAAGATGTTATCCAAACGCGTTCCGCCTTCCTTGCCGAGTTCGGTCTGAACAACGAGATGAGCGTACCTGTCGAGATGGTCGAAGCGGAGATCTTCGTGCTAGACGCAAACGGAGTCGATCGGACCAGCTTGTTTGGAATTACGAAGCCGCTCTCCAACGGCAGCGTGCTGTTCGATGGTACGGACAGTGTTCCTGCCTTGTCAGAGGCAACGACCCAATGGTTGATCGTTCCCTCGGAAGACGCCGCGCCGAACGGGGACACCGTGTACTTTGTGGGTGGATTTGTCACCTATCAGGAATTGGAGATCGACGTGCGGCATGATTTCCTTCCGGCGTTGATTACGGTCAAGCCGCAACCGGCACTCGATCTCGACTATTTTCTGCAACGAGATGTCATCAGCGACGATCCGTTCACCGACGAGATTGAACCGGCGGAGATCTTCACGCTCGGGGTCCAGGTTCAGAATCGTGGAGTTGGGACAGCGAAAGATCTACGGATCGAGTCGGCTCAGCCCAAAATTATCGAGAATGAGAAAGGGTTGCTGATCGATTTCGAGATTGTCGGCACCAGCGTCAACGGCGAGCCGGCGGAGCGGACACTCACCGCTCTGATCGGTGACCTGCCCGGCGGTGAACTCGCGATCGCCGAGTGGCAGCTCGAGTCGACGCTGCAAGGACTGTTCACCGAATACGAAGCCAGCTTCGAACACATTTCCGACTTCGGCAGTCCCGAGCTGAGCCTGATCAAGAGCGTCGAGATCCACGAACTGATCCGTGCCGTCCAAGCTACGGCGTCAGGCATCGATGATTCGTTGACCGACTTCCTGGTCAACGATATTCCCGATCCGCAAGATTCACCCGACTCGTTGTACCTGTCGGACGGATCAGTGGTCGATGTCCAGTTGGGAAGCAATGGCCAGTTTGACTCGCCAGCGAGCTTTTCCAATTTGGTTGTGAACGTGACGGCGTCGATGCCGACCGGCTGGGCCTATGTAAACCTCACGGATCCCAGCGACGGAGAATTCCAACTGGTCGGCGTTCGTCGTTCCGACGGTACGATGCTCGACCCGAGCAATTTCTGGCAGACCGATCGAACATTCATTGGATTAGGACTTCGTCCGTTGTACGAGAACAAAGTCCATCTCTTGGATTTCGATAGCACGGGCAACTACGAGTTCATCTATTCCAACGGCGATCTTACTGGCCCAGGTGTCGAACGTTTTGCGGGCGTCGATCCTAATCCGACAGCTCGCGCTCTCGGTCATATCGACGTTCGATTCGACGAGCTGATTGATCCCGCGTCGCTCGACATCAGCGATGTCACATTGTTGAAAAACGGTGTCGCGGTGCCCACTGCGGGAATCACCGTTCTCACGGGATCGAATCCTCTCGTGCGAATCGGGGGTCTCGGCACTCTGACCGAGGAGGATGCGGTCTATGAACTCCAAGTCGATCTCGCTGGTGTCCGTGACTTCGTTGGCAATCGCGGCGAGGGCCTGGAGTCGATCATTTGGGTAAAAGGTGAAGCGGCGCCAGCGGTCATTGCGTTGACTGGCTTGCCGGACGAATTCTCGACTTCGCCAATCAGCACGTTTCAATTGCGTGTGACGGAACCCGTGCAATTGGCGTCGATTCTTGGTGCCGTTTCCCTCTTGCATGACGGCGTTTCGGTTGACGTCAGCGGGGCCTCGGTCAACGAAGTGGAGAGCGGGTTGTACGAGATATCGGGACTCGAGTCGCTCACTTCAACAGATGGAGACTACGAACTGACCCTGGACGCCACCGCCCTGCTCGACTTGGATGGCAATGCTGGCATCGGTCAACGATCGCATGCCTGGCAATTGGATGCCACGCCGCCAAGAATCATTGCCGTGTTCGCACCACCCACGAATCCTCGCAACATTGTTGTCCAACGGGTCGATGTCGAGTTTTCCGAAGCGATCGATCCGTCCAGCTTGACGCTCGATGATGTGATACTGATTCGCGACGGTGGCACGGAAAATCTGCTGGCTGGGGAAGGTCGAGTCACGGTTGAGGATCGTGGCAACAACATCTACCGCATTGGTGGAATCAACTGGGTGCAGGCTTTCATTGCCGATCCACAAATCGCGGACTTCACATTCAGCATCGATGCTGCCGCCGTTCGCGATCTCGCTGGCAACGCGGGAATCGGTAGCGAATCGACGACGTGGACGATCGATCTGGTGTCTCCCGTAGCGCCGGAGAATCTCGCTGTCGCTGTCGAGGAGCTTCCCGAAGGTGCAGGCGAAGAGTCACCGAATGCTGTTTTCTCGGGGACCGCATTGGAGTCTGACTTGACGCTCGTCATTGAGAACGAATTCACCGGAGACGAGCTGTTTCGAGGACCGCTTACTGATACGAACTTTTCAATCCCACTCCGGCTTCCCGCAGAAGGCCGAAACGAACTAAGCGGACGCGTGATCGACATCGCTGGCAATACCACCGACTTTGACTTACCCAATGCATTCACAACAAGCCTGCCGCCGATCGTGACAGAGACGACAGGATTCACACCCAGAATCCGTCGGACCACAATTGACCAATTCACCCTAACCTTTGCGAAACCGGTCGCCGCAGATTCATTCACTGCGGATGTCCTATCGCTTCAGCGCGATGGCTCGGATGTCGGCGTGCCCGCGTCCATTGTCATCGAGACTTCCGCCGATCGTCGTATGTTTACCGTCAGCGGACTTGGCGATGCCACATTCGAGGAAGGTGAATATCGGCTGTCCGTCGATCTTCGGTTACTTCGCGGAGCGGACGGGGTGCGAGGCACTGGCATCTATACGGAGGCCTGGACCCTCGACAGGACACCGCCGACAACACGAGTTGTCTCGACACTGCTTGAATCCACGACACGGCGGTACTTTGTCTCGGTGGAGTCCGACGCCGCGACACTTTCACCAACGGAAGTCAGCGAGTTCACCATTTTTGCGGTGTCACCGAACAGCCCATTGGCAAGAGTGGCAAGGCTGGACCCGGAGACGCCCGGCACAGAATTCGAGGGTGACTTGGACGAAGAATATGTCTTCTTCAGCGATGCATTAGATGCCGCTGGCAATCGCCAGCCACTGACGCTTGCGTCGACGGGAGGTTTTCCGATCACGTTGGATGCCGCAAATCAAACCGAACTGCCGAACGAGTTGATTGTCGCGGAAGGAACCGCGATCCAGTTCTCAGGCAACTGGAGCGTCGAACTTCCTGAGGTGGCGGACGGTGTGTTTCGCCATCGGATCAAGGTCAGTGATCGAATGTTGAACGTCAAAACTTCAACGCCATGGCAGAATCCGGTTCGTGCCCACGATGTCAATCACAACGGCATGATTTCGCCGTTGGATGCGTTGATCATCATCAACCGGCTCAATAGCGATGGGCCTAGGAATCTAATTGCGCCAACTTCGTTGGAAGGACTCACCGACTTTTTCTACTTGGATGCGAATGGTGATCATTCCGTATCACCAATTGACGTACTTGTGATCATCAACCTGTTGAATGATCGGACAGGCAGCGGGGAAGGGGAGTCGCCCATGTTTCCATTCGACCCTCGCTTCCTTGCCACAGGAATCCACTCACCGATGGATCTCGGTCCCGCTCAGGATGATTCCGTAGATGTCGCAATTCAGTCTTTAACAACAGGAATGATCCCACAACGTGAGACTCCGGTGCAAGGCACGGGAATCGTAAGCGATGTTGAAGAGAAGGACTTGGTCGCCGCCATTGATGAGTTCTTCGGCAACTTCGTAAATGACGACCCGCTAACTAACATCTGAACGACCATCGCCGAAGAACGCTACCGAAGAAACAATCCGGTCGAATGATCTGTGCCGGCGAACGTTCGAGTGAGAACTCTTCCGGGAGATCTCGTGTCGTCGAAGCGCGACGACGTCGTCACCACCAAGTGATGCGAAGCAGCCACGCAACGCTTGTACGTCGGAACTCAGGGGCATGGGAACCAACGCCATCCAAAGCTCCGGCGATGTCCATGATCAGATGCGGTTTCTGCAGAACCAGTGGCGACCGCTCGTGTATCAACATGTTGACGCACCGAGCAACTTCTCCGACTGACCGTTGGGCTCTAAAGCGACCAATGGCACACCCCCTCGGTCAGTTCGACCACAATCGTTCGGCGCACATAACGTCAACCGAATCCGAGATACTGGGATTCCTTGCGTGCGTCGGTCTTCCCGATCTTGGTCGTAGTCGCCTATCGCTTCGAAGCGTCGGGCGGTAAGAATCGGGGCACAATACAGAAGGCGGAAGAATCTGACTGGGCAATTGATGACCTATACATTCGCAAGAAAGCGTTGATGCTCCGTCTGACTCCTCTCAGGGAGAACAAGTACGCCAAAATCCCACGGCGCGGCCCGTTGCCGGAAGATCTGCGGAGTGCAGTGAAGTCGGCATACCTCGCCATCACGCGTGGTTCGCCCGATGCATCGGCAAGGGAGTAGCATTGGGCTCTGCCTCACCATTCTCAAAGCAACCGGGCGTTAGCGCTTACCGGCTCATCTGCTCCAAGTGAAAAACTGATTGGAGGTAACACCAAACGTCCGGTTACTCGCGAACTTCATTGACCAACTTGTGAACCGACGCGGCGATGAGGTCTTCGATTTCGCCGGACCAACGGAAGGCGGGGCGACCGTATTCGTACAGGTTCGAACCGCCTTCATAGCCGCCCTCTTCCCACACACGACGGGAAGGTATGTACGAAATCATGTCATCCGCATAGCCGCAGACCCAAGTCCCTTCGCCGAACTCGGCTTTGAACCGCAACGCATAATCGACGACCGTTTCGGCACCCATGCCGATGACCAGCATCTCTTGCCCCAGCCGCCAGGCATGCACCGGGTACGGATAGGCCGCTTCAAAATCGCCTCCGGCTTCCAGCTTCTTCAGCAGCCGCCGAGCCCAGCGGCCTTTGATGCCGGCTTCATCTTGGGACAACTCGACCAACTCGCCGCGTGAAACCGTGTTCAAATACGGGAGGTCGACCATCTCGAAGGCCGTGCGCAGTCCCAGTGAAACGGGCTTCAGCGGCCCTTGCAAAGTTTCCTCAACCGCCGTCGCCAGCATGTGGCCGTAGCGTTGACACAGCTCGACGGTGCGGCGCGGTAACGGGTTTTGATCGCCGCCACAGGTATTGACGAACATGGCAGTCGCACCGGGGTGAGCCTTTTCAATTTCGAGTTGTGCGAAGCCCGGATAGTCGCCGCACCAAGTCGTGAAGCTGAGCGTCGTCGGGTGACAGGCGTAGCCGAAGAGGACTGCGTCGAGCGTGCCGTCGGGCCGAGTCACCGTCAGCACCGGCACTGCATGGTCGACTGGCCCGACCAAGGGTGTTCCGCTGGCGAGCAGGTTCGGCACATCGGCTTCGCGGTTGTTGCGGCGATTCACGGCGAAGGTGGTTTCTCCCGTGCCCTGCTGCAGTCGGGCTGGGGCGAGATTCGCGAGCGCCTCACCCACCAGCGCGACCGACTTGGTCACCATCAGATCCGTGTATTCACTGACGAGCATTTCTTGTTCGGCTTCGACCGGATAGTAATCGATCAGATCGTCGCCCAGTCGCGGTCCACAGTGATTGTGCGAGAAGGTGAACATCACGTCTTGTCGCTGGAGCTTGAACCGTTGCCGCAGCTGCTCGAACACGCGATCGCTCATGATCTTGGGCACGCCTTGAAAATCGCTCGTGATCAAAACAACGCGTTGGCCGTCGCCATCTTCCAACGCAAGCGCCTTCATCCACAGATCATGCAGTTTCCCATCCGGCGCCCGCTTCGAACCATACCCCGCCAGCCACACGGATTTCTCCGGAGTAATCACCGCCCGTGCCACACCCGCTTTCCAGCTTGCTGGTTCGTCGACCGCGGCACTCGCCGCAACACAGAACCAGGAGACCAACAAACACAACGACAACACGCGCCGACAACCGATCAGAATCCAGTTGCGTCGCGAAGGGCGGCGATTCTTCGTTAAGTGACAGTGAATCATACGGTGTTTCCTCCAAATCGGGCCGAAACCTGGCGCGACGAACAGGCGGGCTCCTGGTTCGCGTCTTAATACTGTTAGTTTTGATTATGCATCCCGTCGCCGCCACAGTTTACCAGTTCGTTGGCCCCCGCGAGTTGTCGGTTGCCGCAACTTACAATTCCACCTACGCCATGATGGCAGTTGATAAGCTTAGGTCTTTTGCCACGTCTAAAGAAATTTCCACTATTCCGATTGATTCGTTAGCTCGGACCCTACCAGAAGAGGCCCGAGGCTAGCGCCTACGGCTTAATTGAGTCAGAATCCTGCAGAACTATTTTGGGCGAATCGTTGACAGAGTTCGAGTGCCCGCCCACTTTACCTGCCTCGGATCATTGCTGACAATTTGGCCATTCATCGCTCGCGAATAACAGTAGTCGTTGTAACGTTCCAGGCGTACGCGTCGTCTTGCATTGTGGAGCAGGGCGTGCGTTCTACCGTAGCGTTGACCTACATCCATCGTCACGAATCAATGGTCGTCGTGCCGCGTCGATTGGCAGCCATGAGCAGAATTTGGAACTACTGAGTGAGTGAATCGGAAAGCATCGCCATGGAAGATGAGGTACTACTGCGCTGTTACGAATGCTTTCGTCCGCAGTCCCTCTGTTTTTGCGATGCCATTCCTCGGATCGACAATCGGACTAACGTGTTGATCTTGCAGCACGTTGGCGAGCGGTTCCATCCGTTCAACACGGCACGCATTGTGCAGAAAGCACTGTCCAACTGTCATTTGATCGTCGATCACAATCAGCGATTGGGGGCACACGACCTTCCGATTCAACGGAACTCTGGTCTGCTGTATCTCGACAACGATGCCCCTGCGCTGACCGAGTTGGCGGTCGATGATCGGCCCGACCAACTTGTGATAATCGACGGCACCTGGCATCAGGCGAAGACCATCGTTCGTGATGTTCCGCAGCTTCGCGATTTGCGTTGCTACCGCCTGGCACCATCGACTCCCGGGCAATATCGAATTCGACGCGAGCCAAACGTGCAAAGCCTCTCTACGTTAGAAGCAACCGTCGCGGCGTTGCGGGCTCTAGAACCTGACACCGGTGGGTTGGATCAGTTGTTGGCTGCCTTCCATCAAATGGTAGAGAAACAGCTGGAGCATCCCGCCAGTCATGCAGCGTGGAGGAAGAAGCAGAATCGTCATTCTCGACCTCGCTTCATTCCGCTGAGCTTACTGCAAGACTCAAACCGCTTGGTCATTGCCTATGGCGAGGCGACGCCGGGCCAACTGGGGCAGAACGTCGAGGTTTCGTTGCCTGTGAATTGGGTGGCGCGACGTCTTGGCACGTCGGAGCAATTTTCCTGCTGCTTGCGACAACCACACCCACTTGCCACCAACGCGTTGGAACACATGCGGCTGTCGAACGAGGATTTCTCCGACGCGGTATCTCCGCAGGATTTCCGCGATTCCTGGAGCCACTTCCTCCGACGCAACGATGTGTTGATCGTCTATCATCAACGCACGTACCAGCTTCTTCGCAACATCGCGGCCGAACAGCCCCAATGTTTAGTTCTCAAGTCGATCTTTGGGAAATGGCGAACGGGTTTCCATTCGGTCGAAGAACTCATGCAGATCGAAGGTGTGCCGCTGCCAATCGAGGCGGAAACCAGTCGCGCACATCAACGAGTCGATTTGGCCGTCGCGTTGGTCGAACACCTCAGAGTGCAACCGCCCGATTCTTCATCAATTGACAGCCGATGAGTGAGCCGCGAACTTCAGCGATCTTGTGTGGCCATGCAAGCGATGCCAGCCAGTCGTCCACTGGTCATCGCCCACGCGATATGAAGGCCGTGACTCCAAAGAATCATTCCAGACAGGCCATTCTGGCCTACGGCGTAAAGCCCGGGCACGATCGTGCCATCTTCTCCGACTACTTGCATCTGATCGTTGACGACGGCTCCTCCTTCGGTGGTGGTGAAGTACGCTTTCACGGGCCCCAGTAGCACCCAAGGTCCTCCTTCCAGCGGCAACTTCTTCGCGTCATGCTCACTTAGCGATGCACTATAGGTGTGCACGGATGAGCGGACTGCGACCGGATCCAATCCGGCGCGGTCGGCGACTTGATCAAGACTCGTTCCACGCCGTGCAACATCAGGTCGCAACCGCAAGTAGTCAGCGACATACGCGTAGGCGATATCCGGCGCGGTGGATATAAAGTGTGGCCACGCGGAATAGCGTTCAATGAGCCGACGATCGAGCAAGATGTAGGCGATCTTGTCCGGCTGTGACGCGAGGGCGATTTCGCGATCTGGGTACTTTGTCTCGTCGACGAAACGCTGACCATCGCGATTCAGCAAGATCGCTCCGTCGTCAAACAACGCGTTCTCGGGATGCTGCCAAGTGACCAGCAATCGTTTGATCATCGATCGCATCATCCAACTCGGCAAACGAGTCGCCACCGCTCCCATGAAGCGCGCGGCGAGTCCACTGGCCGGTAACCACTGCTGAAAAGGCCTTTTGCTGGATGGCACAAATCGCAATTCCGGCCCGTAGGTCACGTCCATGTTGACGAGTTGTGCACCTGCGTCCTTGGCAAGTCGATGCCCATCTCCAGTTGCAAAGGGATTAATCCCTTCGATCGCGCGATACTGTTCGCCTTTGTGTTCGGCGATCATCTCTCGGTTGTTTGCATAGTCGCCGGCAGCCAGAATGACGCCGCGCGTGGCATGGTACTCGCGAGTGACACCATCAACGAGGGCCTGCACACCGACGACACGGTCGCCCTCGCGCAGGAGACATTCGACCGCTGCATTCGCCAGCAGCTTGGCACCTTTTTGTTGCAAGGCGAGTTGCAACGCCGCGATATATGCTTTGGCTCCCGGCACGACGTTGTGCATGCGTGGATTGCGGTTAGGTGGTTCGGGACTTGGCCCGACAAACGACAGACCAAGCCCTCGCAACCACTCGAACGTAGTCGCGGCTTCGTGCAAGAAAAAGGCTCGCATCGCATCGGCGTTACGAGCCTCGATATCAGTCGGCGGAAACTTGCTCACATCTTCAATATGCGACTCGGGGCTATCGTCGATGCCGGCTTGACGCTGAACGCTGGTTGCTGCCGCAGTAAATGAACCAACGGCAATTCCGGTCGTTCCACCGGGCTGGGGACGCTTCTCCAAAACGAGAACACGTCCACCTTGCTCGGCGGCGGAATAAGCAGCCGCCAACCCAGAGCCACCGGCACCCACAACGATCACATCGAAAGTTTCGGCCATCTGCGGAATCCGACAGCGTCACACCGCAACCTCCCGGTCGCATAGGGATCGGGGCGAGAACTACAGTTCCTTGATGCGGATGTTTCGCCAAGCCACATCGAAAGGTCCGGTCCCCGCCTTGATGCCGTGAACTTGTAAGCCGATGAAACCTTTCGGGTGTGTTTCGTAAATAGCTTCGTCCGTCAAGTCTTCGATGGCCTGATCGTTGATCCAAGTTTGAATTCGTGGCCCCTTGGCGACAATGCGGAATTTGTTCCACTCGCCGTCCTTCATGTGCTTGTGCGGGATCAATCGATCCTCGGTCGTTAACCAACCTCGGCCCGTTGCCTCGCCATAGATATAGCCCGCTTCCGCACCCTTCTCGCCACTCGCCTCGATCTCACATTGCGGTCCATAGACGCGGCCGACTTCGTCGTTTTTCTTTTTGCCGCTCGCTTCCTCTTTCGTCTTCGAGCGAAGTTGGACACCGGAGTTCAATTCGTTGTGAACCTTGACTTCAAATTCCAGCTCAAAATCGCCGTAGAGCTTGTCACTGCAAAGGAACGAATTCGGACTGCCTTCGTTGGTTTCGCCGTGAATTGTGCCATCGACGACGGTGTACTTTGCGGTCCCATTCTTCTGCGTCCAACCGGCAAGCGATTTGCCATCGAACAACGACGTCCAACCATCCTCCGCCGCACTGACCAGCGGCAAGGCGAGAACAAGAACAAGACCGGTGATGAATCGTTTCATCGAATCACTCCTTCGTGGGTTGTGGGGCAGGGTGCAAGGCATGAGCCACTATCGTAATCAAACGCAAGTCGCTCTTGAATGCGACCAAACACGTTTGAAATGGAAATGCGACCTAATTGCTCGGCTCGCCGAGGATTCCGCGGCTTCGCAACCACTGCTCGCAACGCTGAGGCCACGTCGATGCAGGATGTTCGGAGGGCCGCAAACCGAACCCGTGCCCGCCACTGGCAAAAATGTGCATTTCGGCAGGTACCTTGGCTTTCTTCAGCGCCAGATACATCGCAATGCTGTTCTCGGAACTGATGCCATCGTCGCTGGCGTGTGCAAAGAACGTCTGAGGCGTGTCGGCGGTGACTCGTATTTCTGGTGCTAATCCGTCACCTTCCGTGAGGTAGGCGGGATAGATCAGGATTGCGAAATCGGGACGGCAGCTAACTGCATCCACGTCGTCGATGGCGTCATAATTCCGCTTGTCAAAGTTCGTCGATGTCGCAGCCGACAGATGCCCTCCGGCCGAGAAGCCGAGGATGCCGATTCGCTTGGCATCGATTCCCCATTCGTCGGCATGGGACCTCACGATGCTCATCGCACGTTGCGCATCTTGTAGCGGTGCATCGTGTTTCTCGCGATCCTTGCGGCGCGGCACACGATACTTCAACACAATACCCGTCACACCGATCGAGTTGAGCCACTCGGCGACTTCCGTCCCTTCGAGATCCCACGCGAGAATGTTGTAACCGCCACCGGGGCAGATAAGTACCGCAGCTCCTGTATCTTTTTCCTTGTCAGGACGAAACACCGTTAGCGTTGGTTGAGTCACGTTGGCGAGACGTTGGATCGGCTTGCCGTTTCCTGTCGGAGGTTGCAGCTGTTCGTCGCCGACGTCTCCTTGCTCCCCAGGGACCTTGTCGGGCCAAACTTTCAGCGTGATCGGCTCTTCGGCCATCGCCGACGAGGCAAGAACGATGACTACAAGTATTAGTGAGAGTTGTGTTTTCATAGGGAGTACTGGGCTTTCTCAGATCTAAGTTGCTCGAATGACGGCTAGTTGAAACCCAAGTATCTACGAGGTCGGCTGTGAATTCAACTGATCGCATCGCTGCCTTCAAAGTGATGCGAGCGTAACAAGAAATACAAACAGCTGCCCGATCGCTCGAGCAGCCGCTTGTAAATCCATTACCCAGAAGGAATCGGTACTGCTTGCGCGGCACCTCGCATCCTTGCGTACGATGTTGGCGGTTAGGCGTCTGCAGTCGCCAAAGCGAGCGCACCGTTAACCGTCTTGATGATCTGAGCGGCGACCTTATAAGGGTCCGCGTTAGAAGCAGGACGACGATCTTCGAGATATCCCTTCCAGCCGTTCTGAACGGTCGCAACCGGGATCCGAATCGACGCCCCACGATCCGAGACGCCGTAGCTGAACTGATCGATACGTTGCGTCTCGTGCAGGCCGGTCAGACGTTGCTCGTTGTGAGCACCATACACGTCGATGTGCTGCTTCACGCGCGGTGCGAAAGCCTGGCAGACTTTGTCGTAGATATCTTTGCTTCCGCAAGTGCGAAGCGTCGTATTGGAGAAGTTGGCGTGCATCCCCGAACCGTTCCAGTCGGTTTGACCGAGCGGCTTGGGGTGCCACTGAATGGCATAGCCATAGTTCTCGGCCGTTCGCTCGAGGAGGTAGCGACCGATCCAAGTTTCGTCGCCAGCGCGCTTCGCACTTTTTGCAAAGGTCTGGAACTCCCACTGACCCGCCGCCACTTCGCCATTGATGCCTTCCACATTGAGGCCGGCTTCGAGGCACAGGTCCAGATGCTCTTCGATGATCGGACGGCCATAGGCGTTCTTGGCACCGACGGAGCAGTAGTAAGGGCCTTGTGGTGCCGGGTAACCGCCTGGCGGGAATCCTGGGGGCAGATTGTGCTCGGCGTCCCACAAGAAGTACTCTTGCTCGAAACCGAACCAGTAATCGTCGTCGTCGTCGTCGATCGTGGCTCGACCGTTCGATTCGTGGGGAGTGCCATCCGAATTCAAAACTTCGGTCATGACCAGATAAGCGTTCTTTCGGCCCGCATCGGGGAACACGGCCACGGGCTGCAGGAGACAATCGGATGCACCACCCGGCGCTTGCTGCGTTGAACTTCCGTCGAAGGACCACATCGGACATGCTTCCAACGTGCCGTTGAAATCATTGACGATCTTCGTCTTTGATCGCAAGCTTTGCGTTGGCTTGTAGCCGTCCAGCCAGATGTACTCAAGTTTGGTCTTACTCATCTTTCTACTTTCTCCCTTAGCACTTCACGATCGGTATACCAATTCTGAACTCGCACTGTCACGACGCGTCTGGTCGAACCCGCGAGTCCTCAAACTCACTGGGGCCGAATCTGCGGGAGCGATCCGTGCAACCTCCTCGCCAGAACACATCCTGATGTCTTGGCAACGTAAGCGCAGTCGCAGACGGACAACGACAGGTGTGAAGAATCGTCGTCCGCTACCAACGCTCGGCGGTCAAAAGCAGACCGAGCGCCGCCGCCTACGGCATCTACTCCCATCGCAATCGATGTGCCAGAGAGCAGAAAGGAAATCGCATGATAGGGAAAACACGCCGGATTGCAATCGTCCAAGCCGATGTTTCGAATCCACTGCTACTGGAATTCAAAAGCTGTGCCTAATTGATGCGCAGAACATGTCATGATCTTAGGCATTCTGGTCCATTTTCCCGTCTCATTCGAGGAGCCTAACGGTTAATCGATCCGAACGGCCCCCAAAAGAGCGCCTGACTGATGTCGGAGACCTCGGAAAAATGAGCGAAGACTGGGGTGGTGCGGCTAGAACTCTTATCATGGCTCCAACACCCGAAATCAAAGGAGGGCTATGGGTTTGAAAGAGCTTGGGTTCGGAGCCTCGGACGGTCCAAATTTCGGGCACCGATGCCCATCCTTCCGACGGGGTGAAGCTGACCAATGATCGGGATTTGTCCCAATGTCTCTGGAGTAGCTCACAGCTCAAGGGCATGACCGCCGTCGCGGCAAGAAGTTCTGTCATAACGTTCGTTGTCTTCGGTCGGGGATGTCACTGCCGTTTTGGTGAGTTGCTAGTGTTCCTCCTTTGGCTTGGCGCTTACGTAAACAAGTCTCTCGTTCTGCCTTAGCAACGAGCGAAGATTAGTTTCCGGCTGTGAGCCGACGGAGCTAGCCGCGGGCCTCTGCTCGGGATGTAACGTATAAGGCCCTCGGCTAGCGCCCAATGGCTCACGAAATCCACAAATACCGAAGTAGCTGTTCCCGCATGCCTTAGAGTACTCTTTTGACAGTATCGCGAACTGGCAATTCCGTCTAAAGCGAGCGCAGAAACGATGAAAGGTCTTCTAGCTCACCAACCGTAAGTTCGCGATCTAGCTGGTGTTTGAACTTGAGGAAGACATCTTCCAGCGCTGCGGCTCGGTTGTCGTGGAAATAAGGGCCACGCTGGCCCACGCCGAGCAAGGAAGGTGGATTGAACTTGTTCTTGCCGAGTTTGTCATCGATTCCGACATCATAGGTATCTGGTGTCGTGAAGACAGGCGGCTTGTGGCAGTTGGTGCATTGCAGGTTGCCGAACAGTTCGCCACCGCGCGCGATCGCGTCGGAATCTTGGACACCACGTAGCAAGTCGATCGACGGCGGCGGCTGAAGTGTTTCGACATAGGCGGCGAGCGCCGTCAGTTGCTCTTCCGTTGGAGGCTCGTCGGCTTGCATGGTGTGGGTGAGCGATTTATGGATTTGTGCGTTTAGCGTTTCTGCAGTACCCGCCCAAGCGAACGGTTCGGTGTTCGCACGACCGAGCAGCGAGAGCACTCGCTTTGGGGCTCCGAAGGAGGCGTCGCTGAAGTTATCGTTCAGCAAACCATTTGTGTGGCCGTCGGTGTGGCAACTGTGACAACTCATCCAACTGTCGTGCGATAGATTCGCGTCGAAGAAGAGTCGCTCGCCGCGTTGCACCAAAGAGAGTTCTGGTTGTTCGCCCAATGAAACGTAAGTAATCACTTCGCGCTCTTCGATATCAATGATCGAGATATCGTCGTCGAAAGTATTGGCGACGTAGAGGAAGCGCGCCTCGTGATCAGCAACAACCGACGTTGGTCGACGCCCAACATGAATGCGATACAAACTGAAGTCATCTTCCTTGCCAATAGCGATCTCGCCGACTCCACCCAATGATACGACGACAGCACCTTTCGAGGTCAAGGTCAGTCCCGCTGGATCGCCTGTAGCGCTGCCGGCTTCGCCCAACGGGTGCATGTGCGCGCCTTCGTAGAGGTCGGTGCTGGGTTGTAGCACTGCGTCGAGCTTTAACCATCGAAGGTCATTCGACATTAGCAGGCCCCAGTGCACGTCGTTGCGGACGGTGTGAGCCAGTTCATTCAGCATCTGATGGGCGACGATCAACATCTCGCCGTTGGGACTGACTCCCATGCCGCGGATGTTGTGTCCGGGAAACTCGCGGACATGAACGACGCACTGCTTCGTCATATCGATGATCGCCAATCGCCCACCGAAAGAGTCGGCGACAATCAGTTGACTATCTGCTTTCACGAACAACTGGGTACGTGGGGCGAATGGCATATCGAGCACTCTCACCGCACGAGCTTTCTGATCCTGCCCCTTTGGCAGATCAATGAACGTCAGTTGCCGAGACCACAACGACGCCACGACGCACCCCTTCCCATCGGCGGTGACTGCCACGCTGACCGGATAGGGACTGACAGGCACCCGCTGCTGAACTTCGATACGGCCATTTTCGGCCTGCAAGATCAATAGCTCGTGCTCCGTTTCGTCCGTCGCGAGCAAGATCGAAGTCCCTGCGACTGCCTGCAAATCCGAGAACTGCGTCGCCAATTTGACTTCGCCGACAACCGTTCGTTGCGCAAGATCCACCAACGAAATTGTGCCGGTCAGGCGATTCGCCGTAAACAAAGTCTTGCCGTCCTGCGACAAAACGAGACTAATCGGTTGACGGAACTGTTGCGGCTGCGCCTCGCCGGCGATCACAGTCACGGTCGATAGCAAGAGGCCGCACAGCAACCATCGTAGCGAATAACGCCAATCCACTCTTGTTTGCATCCTGATCCTCATTGTAATTCGAATCGCGTCCGCGCCTTCGAAACTCGCCACGCTACCGAGTTCAAGTATCTCACCAACATGAGCTAGGAGCAATGCTGAATGAACTGAGGGCGAATAAGGACTACGATCACGTCTGGGCGTAAACGCACGTTGAGTTCAATCGTTTCAAAAGCTCGATAGCCACGATTTAGCTCCTTGACTCGCTCGTGTGGGGTGTGGGATGATTTGTACTCACTTATCTATTTGAGAATTCGCTATTCCATTTCAGCCCCAATCCTTCATCATGCCAAAACCGCTTCGCGTGCTGCTGATCGAGGACAATCTCGACGATGTTGTCTTGGTACGCCAGACACTGCGTGATGCTGCCCCTCATGATTTCGAAATCGAATCGGCGACGCGACTGGAGGATGGTCTTCGGCTGTTGAAGGAACAAAGCTTTGACATTGTGTTGCTCGACCTGACATTGCCTGACTCCTTTGGGATCGAAACCTATGACCGGCTGCATTCGCTGTCGGACGTTCCGGTCGTCGTTCTCTCGGGAGATACCAACGATGAGGTTGCCTTGGTGGCACTCGAACGAGGCGCCCAAGATTACCTTGTCAAGGGAACGGTCTCGGGCGACCTGTTGGTACGGATGCTTCGCTACTCGATCACGCGTCATCGCTTGACGAGCGAGTTGCAGGAGAGTGAGCAGCGGTTTCGCGTTCTTTCGGAACAGATGCCCGCTCTGCTATGGACGACTGATCGACAAATGCGATTCACATCTTCGCGTGGACGCGGCGTCCCCTCGAAACCGCTGGCACCTGACCAGATCGTCGGGCAGACGGTCGCTGCCTTCTTCGGGACGAAGAGCCCCAAAGCACCTCTAATTATCCTGCACGAGCGAGCATTGAACGGCGAATCGCAATCGGCGCCTTTTGATTCCGACGGCCATTGGTATCACGCGCATGTCGAGCCTTTGAAGAACGCTGTTGGCGAGATCATTGGAACGATTGGCGTGGCCGTTGATATCACGAACGAACATAAACTGCGTCGCGACGTCGAGGCAGCGCATCGCATTCAGCAACATCTGCTGCCATCGGCTCAACCAAATGTTCGCGGGTTTGAGATCGCGGGCAGTTGTTATCCGGCAGAGCACTGCAGCGGTGACTTCTTTGATTACATCCCAATGAGTCGCGGGCGGTTCGCCGTCGTGTTAGCGGACGTTTCGGGACACGGGTTCGGCCCGTCGATTCTGGCGGCGACGATCCGCTCCTATTTGCGGACGGCTGCCGTACTGGGAAATCAAGTCCACGAAATGTTAGCTCTTGGTAATCGACTGCTCGTCAACGACGGCGATGCAAATCCGTTCGCGAGCGTCTTTACGGTGAGTCTCGATTCAACGAGCCGTTCGATTCAATTTTCGAGCGCGGGTCACCCGGCGCATCTGATACGAAAAGGTGGCGCCGTGGAGAAACTTGAAACGCCCTGTGTTCCGATCGGCGTTCGTGAGGACGAAGTGTTTCCACTTTCTCGACCGATCCCGCTTGAGCGAGGCGACGTTCTGCTGATCGCCAGCGATGGAGTATTCGAGACCCGACGAGAGGACAAGGAATTCTTTGGCGTAGATCGAGCCGTCGCGGTCATCAACAAATATCGCTCGCGACCACCTTGTGAAATCGTCAACCACATTTACCAAGCCGCTTGCAACTTCGCTGGCACGACTCACTTGGACGACGACCTCACCGTCGTGATCGTCAAAGCAGTCACGCGCCGCCGCCCAGTCTCGGAAGACTCGACGAGCGCGGACTAGCGATTCAGCGATCGATGCCAATTTGCAGCGATTCGCCGGGCCTTTTCAATTTCGCAGTGGTCGATAGTCCGGATGTCCCTCGGGTGCCACCAAACGGTGTGCTTTGCTGCGTCCTCCATTCCAGATGTCGTACTGCGGGTCCGCGTATTCGTCGAAGAACGCGTCCAGTTTATTTGCCAACGCAGCTTGAACGCTCGCGACCTGAGGCTGACCGAACAGATTGAATCGCTCGTGCGGATCGTTCTTCATGTCATACAGTTCCGTCGGACCGTCAGGCGATCGCCTCGCGACGTACTTCCAGTCTTCCGTCCGAACCGACCGACAGCCTTCCATCTCGTAATACATCGCCGTCTCCCAATCGATCCGTTCGCCTCGCAACGCGGCCGCAAAGCTTCGGCCCGAAAGTTTAGGCTTTGTCGGGATGCGTTCTTTTAACCCCAGATGCTCCAGCACACTCGGCATGAAATCACAGTTACTCACCATCATGTCGGTTCTGCCCGGCTTGATACCATTGGGGTGCCGAATGATCAGCGGAACTTGCATCATCAAATCATGAGCGGCAATTGGCCGAGTGTGATCGCCCATACCGAAGAATCCGTTTTGACCACCCATCCAACCCTGATCGCCCGCGAAAATCACGATCGTGTCATCGTCGATTCCATGTTTTTCGAGCGTCTCCAGGACAGTGCCGACGCCATCATCGATGGCACTGACCTCGGCGGCAACTCGCCGGATGCTGACAAGGTTGTTGTGATAGTCCTTGTTGTTGTACTGCCATGGGTGAACGGTATCACGGGGAAAAGATGGCAGAAACTTATCAGCGTAGTATTCCGCATGTCGATTTCTCGCCGACTCAAGCAACAATGGTCCCAGACAGTAAGGACCGTTGTAGGGCAGGTACAGGAAGAACGGTTTCTCGCCATCCTTATTCTGTTCGATAAACTTGACCGCGTGCTCCGTCCATAGATCGGTCATGTACTTGGGCGTCTTCTTGATCTCGCCGTTCTCGATAATATCGTCATCGTAGAAGTTCTGCGTGCTGCCTCGAACCATCGTGATCCAGTACGAGAACCCGTCTTGCGGCGTCATGTTGGCTCCCAAATGCCACTTGCCGCTTAAGCCACAGACGTACCCTTCCGAATGCAAGATCCGCGGCAACGTCTCAAACTCGCTGAGCGTGTAGTACGCCTCGGGACCAACCATATACTTGTTGTCAAGAAACGAGTGCAATCCGTGTTGAGAGGGCATCAGACCGGTTAAATAGGTCGCGCGAGTTGGTGAGCAGACCGGGTTGCTACTCATCGCCCGCTCGAACAACATTCCCTCGGCGGCTAGCCGATCGATATTCGGAGTCCGGATGTCCTTGTTGCCGTAACAGCCGAGCGTCCAAGCACCATGATTGTCCGTCAAAATGAATACAACATTCGGTCGCTTGGCCGCCAATTGCGAAGTTCCGATGAGCAAACACAGTAACCAGGTGGTAGCAGTCAAGGCTCGTTTGAATGGCATGGCATCAACTCTTGTCGAATTGCAGAATTAAAGTTCCGTTGGCACGGTCGTTGAGTATACCCATCCTGCTCTCCCAAAGGGCAGTTGCAAGATTGCAAAAGTATTCAACGAAGCCGACACGACGCATTTGGGGAGGTTTAAGTATCAGGAAAGACGCGCCGCGTCGGCTGTTTTACAAGCAGCAGCTCTGCGATGAACACGGCAAACTCAGTCGTCATGTCGACTGTCCAGCCCTTTGCGAGCCACAGCCACTAGCTTGCCTCGCGAACCTGATCCCGAAACGTACCCCAGCTCAGACAGGCGAGCGCGAGACCGCAAACAACACCGTTGATGTCGTAGAGGACGCTGGCGCGTTGGAGAGGCCAAGCGATTGCGAGGTCGAGTCCGAAGACAACCACATGCGTCACTGCAACCACAAAACCGAATATTGTGAAACACTTGACGAGGCTGAACGAGCTCAAGAAGAGTGAGAGGGAAGAACGTTTTCGCCCCGTCTGTTCGACTGGCATTTTGACGACTTCTGTCGCCTGCATTGGCTGCGATCGCGTCTCGGGCGGTGCTGCCTGACGCCGGTGGGGCTGAGATCGGTTTGTTGCTTCGCGGCGACCGTGAGCCTTGTCGCTTGTGCCGTGGTGAGAACGCTGACGTTGCTTGGGATTGGAAGTTGTCGGTCGATCCTGGAGTAACGCGGACATGATTGAACCCTCCTCACGAATCGTGATTGCGAATTGGGTGTGTTGTACGTTGTGGTAGCGACATCGAATCCGTTCAGCCTGTACTCGCCACGATGGAATCATCGTGCATAACTCGTGCCATACTCGATAAGAGCGGCACCAGAACGCCCCATCACCGACAGAATGACAGATTGGCGGTCGTCGCGACAATAAGTCCTAGAGACACGACAGGGCCGCAATCTCTTCCAGTGTCGTGATGCCATCACACACTTTCTGCAGCCCGTCGGACATGAGGCTAGAAGTACCGCTGTTGCGTAACAGCTCCCGGAGTTCATGTTCGCTCTTGCCGCCTTCGATCGCAGCGGCGATTTCGGATGTCACTACCGCGATTTCAAAGACACCGATCCGTTCTCGGTAGCCAGTCTGCTGGCACACGTTGCAACCCACTGCAACTGGCACGTGTTCTGGCGGCGTGATGCCGTTCGTAGTGAACCTCGCCGATTCGTCGTCGTGTAATGGTCGCGTGCTGCCGCAGTGTTTGCAGATCCGGCGAACAAGTCGTTGGGCGACGATCGCGCGGAGATTGCTTGCCAACGAGCGATCGTCAACTTGCAAGTCCCGCATGCCCGTCACAACGGAAGCAGCGTCACGCGTATGGAACGTGCTGAAAACGTACTTGCCGGAGCTGGACGCTCGCATCGCTGCCGCGGCGGTCTCCGCGTCGCGGATCTCGCTGAGCAACATCACATCAGCATCCATGCGAAGAGCAGTTCGCAGACCGGCAGCAAATGACAGGTCGTGCTTGGGGTCGATCTGAAGTTGTGCCATCCCAGGCACAAGATATTCTACTGGGTCTTCTATCGTGACGATGTTCTTGTGGCCATCGTCGAGATGATGAACGAGCGAATAGAGCGTCGTTGTCTTGCCGGCTCCCGATGGTCCGCTCACCAGGAGCATGCCCTCACCGTGACAAAGCAGTTCGCGAACTTGTGCGAGCAACACGGGGTTCAGGCCAAGTGAGTCAAGTGGCCGGAGGATTTGTTCACGACGCAAAATCCGCAATGCCACGGCCTCGCCCGACACCACGGGAGTGGTCGTGATGCGCACGTGGTACTCGGACAGAGCAATCGGCAACTCCAAGCGGCCTTCGTGAGGATGAAACGGTTCCGATGGGTCGAGATTGGCCAGCACCTTCAATTGCGAGATGAGTTGTTCGCCAATTGATTCGCTCAGCCGACAATAATGTTCGAGTCGCCCGTCAATGCGAAAGCGGACTTCAGTTTCGTCGCCGAACGGATCGAGATGCACATCCGTCGCGCGGTTGGCGATGGCGCGGCGGAGTAAGTCGAGGGCCTGCGTTTCACGCACAACGTCCTTGGTCGGTCGCAGTTGGGATTCAAGACGGATTACCGAATCATTGTCTTCGCCAGCGTGGATCGACCACTGTTGGTCATTGCGATCGGGCAGCGAGGCATCTGTCAGCGGCTCGTCGCCACGGACGATCACTCCGGCTTGGCGGAGGTCATCGAACAGCTTGCCTGCTGCATCCTCACTGATCTCCAGATGCCGGGCAAGAAACTGAATGAGTTGCGTGCGAGTTGCTTGTCGGGCGCCGGTGAGCTCGTTGCGAAAGCGTTCGAGTAACGCGTGAATCGTGTTGACGAGCCGCGTTGGCTTCACCGTTTGAGTTGTCATGGAGATTCCTCCTTTCGCCCGTCCACGAGTATGTGAACACTCTCACCGTCTCGCTGGCGAGCCACATCCTGCAGTCGGCTTCTTAGATGATCGAAGTTGACGGGCTTGGTGAGGTGGTCGTTGAAGCCGGCCTTGGCAGTTTGCTCGCGGTCGGATTGCTGGCCGTATCCCGTGAGCGCGATCAAGTAGACATCGTCGTGTTTCTCTCGAACTCGTCGGGCAAGCTCATAGCCATCGAGTTCGGGCAGGCCGATGTCGACGAGCGCAACGTCTGGTTTTTCAACTTCGATCGCTGTCAGGCCGGCGAGTCCATCGCTGGCCGTGAGGACATCGTAACCGTGAAGCTCTAACAACATTCGTGTCATCTCACGCACATCGGCATTATCTTCGACGACCAGCAGCTTGAGCGACGTTGTATCGGCTGTTTGCTCAGACCCCCGCTCCGATTCTGTTTTTCGTTGCGAGGATTTCGTTGTCATCGGCAGCCACGCGGTGAAAGTGCTACCCTGCCCCTTGCCATCGCTGTGAGCTTCGACTTCGCCGTCGTGCATCTCGACAAGCGTTCGAACTAGCGTCAGCCCTAGACCAAGTCCGCCATCGCTGCGAGCCAACGTCCGCTTGCACTGGACAAAGGGATCGAAAACCTTTTTCTGGAAGTCGGCGGTCATTCCCACGCCGGTGTCGGTTACGAAAATGAACGCCTTGCCGTCATCGGCAGCCAATCGTAGCTTGATATTGCCGCCATCCGGCGTGTACTTCGCAGCGTTCACCAGCAAGTTGACTTGAATCTGTTGTAGCCGAGCCGCGTCGCCTTCGATCCAGAGCGGTTCATCGGCGATGTCCACTTCCAACTTGTGCTGATGTTGGGCGATCACCGAGCGGGCCGCTTCGACAGCCGCACTGGCAGTATCACGAAGATCGACAACTTCCTTTCGCAGTTCAACCTTGCCCCGCGCAACACGGGAAACATCGAGTAAATCATCAAGTAACCTGCTCGTCTGCTCGGACTGGCGACGGATGACGTCGCAAACCTGCTTCAATTCGCCGTCCTGGACATTACGAGTTTGCAACAACTCAGTCGCGCCCGAGATCGCAGCCAGAGGATTTCGCAATTCGTGCGACAACATCGCCAGGAATTGATCTCGGTGCCGAACCGCTTCCTTGGCCCGGTGCTGAGCCAGCTTCTGTCGCGTGATGTCGGTCAGTATCCCAGCCGTCGAAATGATGCGTCCGCTATCATCCCGCAACGGATAGAGGCTCGCCAAATAAGTGCGTCCCTTTCCCTTGCGCGGGATGACTTCTTCGATCTCCACCTCCTTGCCGCCCGCACGAACGGCGCGGTCGCGCGACGCCAATCGATCTGCCACGGCACGCGGCAGGAATTCGTAGTCGGTCTTGCCGAGCACTTCCTCGGGCTTGCGATCGAGCACTCGGCGGCAACGGCGATTGACCATGATGTACCGGCCTTCGAGATCTTTTACGTAAACGAACGCCGGAGAGTTGTCGAGCACTCCCTGTAGTTGCTGTTGTTTGCCATGGAGCTCGACTTCCGCTTGCTTGATGCTGTCGATGTCGATCAGCGTGAGGACGACGCCGTCCACGTTAGCCTTGGACTGATACGGCAAGAGGCGTAGAAAATGCCAGTGTCCCGAACGGTCTTGTGTTTCCTTCTCGAAGGGCATTCCGGTCGTTAGCACCCACTGCACGTCCTTCATCAGACTGTCGTGCTGAAGGTTGTGGGTGAAATGCTCGAACGCACGGCCAATGTCCTGCTCGACGATGTTCAGCAATCCAGCCACGCGGGGCGTGAACTTGCGAATGCAGAGGTCTTTATCGAGGAATAGCACACCGACGTCGGTGCTGGCCAGCAAGTTGTCCATGTCCTCGGTCAACTCCGTCAACTCCGTGATCTTCCGTTGATACTCGGCGTTGACCGTGTAAAGCTCTTCATTGACAGAGTGCAGTTCTTCGTTCGTGCTTTGCAATTCTTCGTTGGACGCCACGAGTTCTTCGTTCGTGGCATGCAGCTCTTCGTTGCTGGTCTCCAATTCCTCGATGGTCGTTTGCAAGTTTTCTTTCGTGTGCCGCAGTTCCGATTCGAGATGAGCAATCCGGTCGCGAGATACTTCGCCCACGTCGATCTCTTCAGGTTCCTCGACTTGCGACGGAGCTTTGAGCTCTTCGAGCGTGATCAGCATGTAGCCAGATTCATGTTGTTCGGCGGCTAGGGGTTGAACGCTGAGTTTCAGTTGCCGTCGCTCGTCGTTTCTCGTGAAGGTCACGCCGGTATAAGCGATCTTGGCGTTCTCTTTCTTGGCTCGCTGGATCGCGCCGGATACGGCGGTGCGCAGGTCCGCGTCGAACAGATCGAGAATGTCGTTGCTCGTCGGGCCTGGCTTGATGTGGAGGTAGTCCGCGGCTCCGCCGAAGACATGGACCACCTGACGCCGCTGGTTGATAAGCACCGAAGGCGGCGCGAATAGTTCCATGATTTCGCGGTACGCTGCATCGAGTTGGCCGTTGTGCGAGTGGTTGCTGGTCAGCGATGGGACATGCGGCACGCGCAAACCCAAGTTGGCCATTGGCAAACGCAAATCGGTCGTCAACTTGACATCGCGCAGCTTGCGGTAGATCTTCCAGTGATGATCCAACGACTTGAATTCATCGGACAGATCGCCGACGCCCTCGCTCGGTCCCAGAAACAACAGCCCGCCCGTCTTGAGGCCGAAGTGAAACAGAGAGATGATCTTCTTCTGAACGACTGGCTGCAGATAGATCAGCAGGTTTCGGCAGCTAACTAAATCCAGTCGCGTGAACGGTGCGTCTTTGATCACGTTGTGCTGAGCAAAGACCACCATTTGCCGCAGCTCTTGGTGAACCTGATAGTTCTTTCCCTTCCGGCTAAAGTATTTCTGCCGCCGCGCGGCGGAGACACCTGCCAAAGCAGATTCGGGATAGATGCCGGCACTTGCAATGTCGAGTGATGATTGATGGACATCCGTCGCGAAAATCTTGGCGCTGGATTTTCGGCCAAGAGCGGCAATCTGCTCATTCACGAGGATCGCAAGGGAATACGCCTCCTCGCCCGTCGCACAGCCGGCCACCCAAATCCGCAACTCCTCATCACGAGGAAGTTTTTGTAGTAACTCGGGCAAGACTTGCTTCTCGATCAGATCGAACGCATCACGGTCTCGGAAGAATTGCGTGACGCCGATCAGCAAGTCGTGGTAGAGCAGATTCAATTCTTGGGGATTCGATTCGAGCTGCGCTACATAGTCGTCAAAGTCTAACGACTGGTTCAGCAACAGCCTTCGTTCGATGCGCCGCGTCACGGTGGTCGGCTTGTAGAGAGAGAAGTCGATTCCGTAAGCGTTCCTCAATAGTCGCGTGACGCGGTTCATGCCGTCTTCGTTGATCGGCGGAGTCTCCGTGGGATCGACAAGCTGACTGATGATGGGACTTTTCGCGTACTTCTCCAAAGTCTCGGCGATATGCTCCGGCGACAAAACGAGATCGACGACGCCTGTTTCCTGAGCGCTCTTCGGCATACCGTCGAACTTCGCCGACTCTTCGGTTTGCACCAGCACCATTCCGCCTGCCGCATGGATATCGCGGATGCCTCGTGAGCCGTCACTGCCGGTTCCCGAAAGAATGACGCCAACGCTTCGTGCGCCGCAGTCTTGCGCCAGCGAGCGGAAGAACGTATCGATGGGCAGCGTCAGCCCTTGCTTGGGGTCTTTGTCCGTCAGCAAGAGCCTGCCGCCGGAGATGATCATTTCCTTCTTCGGCGGAATCAGATAGATGGCGTTCGGCTTGATGTCGATGCCATCTTCCACCGTACGGATCGGCATCTTGGTCTGACGCACTAGCAACTCGTCCATCACACTGTCGAAATCAGGCGACAAATGTTGAACGATGACGAACGCCATTCCGGTATCGGCGGGCAGCTTCTTGAACAGCCGCTCAAGAGCTTCCAACCCGCCCGCCGATGCGCCGATTCCAACGACGTACAACAACTCGGCATGACCATTACTGGGCGAACGGTCGACATCCTGATTCGTTGTTGGTCCGCTCATGCGACTCACCCTCCTTCCGTGAGTTAGGGCTACGCCTTGACTTCAAACTCCGCATCGATGGCATCGTCTGCCGAGTCGTGTTCGTCGCGCCATGAGGGCTGTGGGCTGTCTTCCGCTGGCTGCTGCGCGTTCGACTTCTCATAAATCACCTTGCTGAACGCGTGCGATGCCTGCTCCAACTGATCGACCGCCGACTTAATTGCCGCCGTGTCTTCGCCCTTGGCCGCTTCACGCACTTTTTCGATCGCTTGCGTTAGCGGCTTGCGATCGGCGTCGCTGAGCTTGTCCTTGTGCTCCTGCATCATCTTGTCGAGTTGATAGCACATGTTGTCGGCCTGGTTGCGGGCCTCGACCAGTTCGCGGCGACGTTTGTCTTCGTCGGCATACTTCTCCGCATCGCGCTTCATGCGTTCGATCTCGGCGTCGTCCAGGCCAGACGATTGTTCGATCCGCACGGACGCTTCCTTGCTGGTGCCAAGATCCTTCGCCGAGACGTTGAGAATGCCGTTCGCATCAACGTCGAACTTGACTTCGATCTGCGGCAGCCCACGCCGTGCCGGCGGGATACCTTCCAGGTTGAACTGGCCGAGCAAGCGATTGTCTTTCGCCATCGGCCGCTCGCCTTGATAGACCTGCACCGTCACCGCCGTCTGATTGTCCTCGGCCGTGCTGAAGACTTGTTTCTTCTCGGTCGGGATCGTCGAATTGCGTTCCACCAGCTTCGTGAACAAGCCGCCTTCGGTTTCTATGCCAAGCGAAAGCGGAGTCACATCCAGCAGCAGGACGTCGCTACGTTCCCCGGCCAGCACGCTTCCTTGAATCGCCGCGCCGATGGCAACGACTTCATCGGGATTGACGCCCTTATGCGGTTCCTTGCCAAAGAAGTCCTTGACGATTTGCTGCACTTTCGGAATCCGCGTTGATCCGCCGACGAGCACCACTTCGTCGATGGCCGACGGTTTCAACTTGGCGTCTTCCAATGCTTGTTCGAGCGGCTTCTTGATCCGAGCGACGAACTTGTCGATCAATTCCTCGAACTTCGCCCGCGTGATTGTCACTTGCAGATGCTTCGGGCCGCTGGCATCCGCGGTGACGAACGGGAGGTTGATTTCGGTTTGCGGCAGACTGCTCAGCTCTTTCTTGGCTTTCTCGCAAGCTTCTTGCAGCCGCTGAAGTGCCATCGTGTCCTGTCGCAGATCGATGCCGCTGGAACGCTTGAACTCCGTTGCGACGTAGTTGATCAGCTCTTCGTCGAAGTCATCACCGCCGAGGTGTGTATCGCCGCTGGTCGAGAGCACTTCGAACACGCGAGCTTCTTCGGCACCGCCGCTGACTTCGAGAATCGACACGTCAAACGTTCCGCCACCGAGGTCGAACACCGCGATCTTCTCGTCCTTCTTCTTGTCGAGACCATACGCCATCGCGGCGGCCGTCGGTTCGTTGATAATACGAGCGACTTCCAGGCCCGCGATCTGGCCGGCATCTTTCGTGGCTTGCCGTTGCGAGTCGTTGAAGTACGCGGGCACGGTGATGACCGCCTTGTTGACCTTGTGCCCGAGATACGACTCCGCCGCCTCTTTCAGCTTCCGGAGCGTCTTGGCCGAGATCTCTTGCGGCGTGTATTCCTTGCCGTCAATCTTCACCTTCACGTAGTCTTGCGATCCGCCGACCACTTCGTAGGGCACCATCTTTTCTTCGGCCGCCACTTCGCCGTGCCGGCGCCCCATAAATCGCTTGATCGAATAGATGGTCCGTTTTGAGTTCGTGACGGCTTGCCGCTTAGCCGGTTCACCGACGAGCGTTTCCTGCTTGTCCGTGAACGCGACGACGCTCGGCGTCAGCCGGTTGCCCTCTGCGTTCTGGATGACGATCGGATCGCCGCCGTCAACGACCGAGACGACCGAGTTCGTCGTCCCTAGATCGATCCCGATAATCTTTTCACCCTTCATGGTCTTGCTCCTTGTCATGTTTTCTTTTCGCCTTGTTATGGCGGAGTCGGTTTCGTGGAAAAGTTTATGTCGTCAGTAACTGTTTCGATGCTGGTTTCAATGGCTGAGCGGCGTCGAACCGCAGCCAGTAGTCACGCACTCGATTGACTTGCGTCACCGACTCCGCCTCTTTGCGGCAACGAATGCACGTCGTCGCATAGGGCAAAGCCCTCAGCCGCGCCAGCGGGATGTTACGATCGCACGATTCGCAGACGCCGTATCGCCGCTCGCGAAAGCGAGTCAATGCATGTTCGATCTGTTCCAACTCGCGGCTTTCGGTTTCGGCGAGTTGCGAATTGATGGTGCCGTAGTCAGTTTCGAGTGCCTGATCGACGACATCCCCAACGACGCGATCGTCCATCGTGTTGAAGTGTTCCAGTTCGCCGTGCAACGTGCGTCGCAACGCGTCTCGACGGCGGATCAAAACCTGTCGTAATCTGAGTAATGATTCTTTGCGGGTCATGTTGCTGTCTCCTCATTCCAGAAGGGCCGAGGCCCTTGTCTGGAACTTGCTATTTGCAACTGTTGTGCCGAAGGTCTGGCGGCATGATGCGTTGGCTTGCATCCGCCATTTTGTCCGTTCAGGCGACGATTTGGCTTTCGCGATGACAAGCCTGCAGCGCCGCTGGCTGCGGCCCGCAAACGATTTGGATGGCGTTGGGGATCACCTCAAACGTGGCATCGATGCTGCGCGTCGGCTCGCCGTCCAGGCTGTATGGCAGCACCGGTGTGGCATGGACGTGGACTCGTGATGAGCGATAGGTTCTGACTCGTTCGGTTTGATGATGCCGGCCTAACGAGAAGTCCAGGCCAGCCGCCAGCAGTTCCATCGGCGGCAGAACTGGAACGGTCGTCACATCCAGCAAGCCATCGTTCAGCGTGGCCGTTGGTGCAACGGGAAATCCACCTCCGACATAGCGTCCGTTCGCGATGGCCAAACCGTAAGTTCGCAGCGCCACCGTGCGTGAATCCAACTCCAGGTGAACATCAAACTCTTCCAACGCGACCAGCTTCGAGAAAGCCGTCATCCAATAGGCGATCGCGCCCCAACGGCGTTTGTCTTCCGACGTGACATCGGTACTGACAACTCCGCCGAAACCTCCGGTGGCTGCATTGATGATGTAGTGCGTTTCGCCGTTGCTGACCTTCACGAGGTCGATCGGAACCGTCGGCTCAGAAACCGCCCACTGCCAGACATCCTCCAACGACTCGCCAAACAGTCCGAGCGACCGCGCCAGGTCGTTGCCCGTGCCGGTTGGTAACAACGCCAGCTCGATGTCGTCCAGGTAGTCGATCGTGTGGCGAACGACACGAGATAGCGTACCGTCTCCGCCAGCAACCACGATCCGCTGATAACCATCAAGGCGGGCATCGGCAAGTAGCTGCGTCAACGGCCGGTCACGATCTTCCTGGAGTACTGGCACGGCGGCTTGCGCGGCAAGTTGCTGCAGCTTGTGTTGCCAGACTCCCCAGCCGCCGGATTTGGAGTTTACAATGAGGCACGTTCTCATGGTGGCGTTTCGTTAGTGAATCGTAGGTTGCCCACAAACTCGCATTACGTTTCACTTCGCGCACGCTACGCCAGACTGATGATTGAGTCCATTCCTTGCCTCTGACTGCCAATTGTGTAGTGAGGCGGTGACCAATCATGCGATTGCCCAACGGTTCGTCTGCGACGAACGTCGGGTGACCATGTCCGGCGAATACTCGCGCAAGCTCGGCGGATCTCATCGGGCGAAGGGATGCGACGGGGGAGTTGGTTAGCGTTCATGATTACCTCCGAAGATCTGGGGATATGGTTAGCCACATCGGGTTGGCAAACGCTGTGCCAGTGATCTTGGTGGGTTTTGCGAAAGCCAATTCGACGATGCCTCGGGTGAGCGGCATGCCAAGTTGACATCGCATCGGACAAGTTGGCACGACCTTCATGCGTCCGCACTTTCACTTATCCGGCTTTGAACTACTGTATTCAGGTTCTGAAACGAGGAGAACTGTTCTCGATTTCGCGCTCTATGGAATGCCGTTCGCATTGCATACGGTGGGAACTCGCTGAACGGGTTCCTCGACGCAAGTCGCGTGACGATAAGGAGCCCATTGATGAAACTCGGCAAACTTCTCTTTGCTTCGGACTACTCTCGCACGGGTGATTTGGCATTCGCGTTGGCAGCTTCGATCGCTCGACACGCCGGTGCAGAGCTTCTCGTGGTGCATGTCGAGCAGGCGTCGAACGAATATGGCGGGGAGCACTACCACGGGACCGCCAACCCAACGACGGATGTTCTTCGTCGAGAGCTCGAGCGATTGGCTCCCGCGAGCAGTCAAGTTCCTTGCAGCTACCACTTACTCGCCGGCAAGCCGGCCAAGGCGATTGTTCAATTCGCCAGCAATCAGAATGTTGACTTGATCGTTATGAGCACGCATGGTTGCACGGGCATCGCCAGCGTGATCGTGGGGAGCGTCGCGGAAGAGGTCATTCGCACCGCCTCATGTCCCGTGCTGGCGGTTAAAACGGTTAGCGAGCAGGAAATGTACGGCATTGAATGCAAGGCAGAAGATCAGCCGCGGATCGGCCTGAAGCAGCAATTGCAAACGCTCGGCAACCTCGTCGAAGTCTGTGTCGATAGCGCTCGAGGTCTGCAAGCTGCGGCGGACGATGTGAAGCACGGCGGACTCAAAGTGCTGCTATCGGATCGTGCCGAACAGCGGGGCGACTTCGCCGAAGAGTTGCAAGCCGAAGCGGTAACACGCGGCGCGGTCCCAATCCTTCGCGGAACCTTATTGGGCCGGATCTTTCGGCAATGGATTCACTTGAGCAAAGCATTGGGCGACGACGCGACCGTGCTCAACGCCTGCCTGAAGGAGGAGGAACACACACTGAAAGAGTATGGTAAGGCACTTGGGCTGGGGCTGCCCGAGGGAACTCGCCGGTTACTCCAACGGCAGCTTGCAGAGATCCGCTTGCTCGACCGCGCTCTTCTAGGCATCAAGGAAGCAGGCGTGCTGGAAATCAATGTGACGCCAAGTGTGCGTTAATACTCCGGACTTGCCGTCGACACATCGCACGCCGAACTAAGGTTGCGGTACGGGGAAAGTTCTGATCGAAGTGTAATCCAGCGGGATGAATGGTGCCTTGGCAACGGCAGGCGGATTCGAGCGAAACGCTGCATTCCACGGCATGCTGTAGGCGATCATCTTGCCGGATAAAGCTTCGGCCACATAGATGACTCCATCGGCCGGACGGTTGTTCCCGGTAAACTGTCGGAAATCAACATGGCCGCCGATCAATGTGAACTCAGGGATTTTGCCTTGTTTTACACCAAATTCGTCGGCCAGTTGTGTGTAATATCCGGCAAAGAACTTGCCAGTGTATGGGTTCATAATGTAGCCGGTCAGTTCCAGTGTAACGTGGTCCAACACAACAATGGCTTCCACGCCGCTATCGATCGGCACGGTCGCCACGCTGATATGCTGGGAGCCGTGAGCAGCAGTGGCATTGAGCAGGATGGGCTGCGAATTGCTTCGCACCAGAGCGATCGCTGCGACGGTGAGTGCCGCGACGGTTACACAGGACTGAATTGTGGTTTGACGCGACATTGGGCTTCTCCTTTTGCGTTATTGGTCTCCACCCGAAGGTGAAGACCAGAAGCACAAGACCGGGGCAGGCGCGTGTCCGCCGACGAATGCCGCCGGCGGACTTTGGAGGGAGCGACAGCCTGCCCCGTCCAAAGGCTGGTTGCGTCGACGATCACGCGGCCGTTACTGGGATTCGCTTCGTCTCGTAGTCCTTGCTCTTGGGCAGATGGACTTCCAACACGCCACTGTGGTAACGAGCGTCGATGTTGTCGGCTTCGACTCCACTGGGCAGCGAGAACGATTCGAAAAAGCTGCCGTAACGCTGATAACGCGAGCCGTTCTTGCCGTTGCCTTCGTCCTTGTGCTCGGCACGTACGGTCAGCATGTTGCCGCTGACTTTGATGTCGATGTCGTCCGGCTCGAAGCCAGGCAGTTCAGCATGCAGCACGAACTCCTTCTCCTCTTCGTTCAGGTTCACGCCGCGGAACCAATTGCCTCCATTCCAATCGGCCAATCCACCGCGCCAGTCATCCCAAAAGCGATCCCACAAGGAATTGAACTCATCGCGAAACTGCGACAGCCCAAAGTCTTCTTCAGGGCGAACGGTTATGTCGCCACGACCATTGCGTTTCTTCCATGGTACTAGTTTGCCTAACATCTTTCCTTCCTCCTATGTCCGCTCTTGGCCGCAAAATGCACGACCAAGAGTCATCAGTTCACGAAAAAGGCCCCGTCCGCCGGACGAGGCCTGTTATGGTGCATCGCGAGATCACAAGCTCCGTCCGGCGGCCACAGCTTGTGCGCGGTTGTGGTCCGGAATTAACCGGACTTGATTTCGATCTTGCGCGGCTTGACCTTCTCCGACTTCGGCAGGTGCAGCGTCAGCACGCCGTGCTTCAATTCGGCGGAGATCTTTTCGGCATTAATTGCTTCTCCGACGGTAAACGATCGGTGATAGTCGCCGATGCCATACTCGCCGTACGAGAACTTGATGTCGTCATGACGCGGGCACACCTTGCCATGAATTCCTAGTTGGCCGTTCTCGTAGTGAATGTCGAGATTCTCCGGTGTCACGCCAGGCATGTCGCCGTAGAGAACTAGTTCATCTTCGGTCTCCCAAATGTCGAACCGCGGGCAATAAGTCGTCGCATCGCGAGTCGTTTCCGCGTGGCTCATGCCATTGCCGTTCTTGGTTTCTGTCAATGTCGTAGTCATCGTAAAACCTCCTCTGCTGAGCAGGATAGTTGTTTCCGTTTGTTCTCGATCCCCGCGGGGTCGGGAACACTGGGTCGCCAGCGACACTAGGCCCGAACCCCGCTATCTTCCTGAGCCGGCAAAACGCGGAAGCCGGCTCACTTCACAACACTAACTTACTTTCACCTCGATCCGTCGAGGTTTGACTTCCTCCCGCTTGGGGAGTGTGATCGTCAAGACTCCGTTCTTGAACTCAGCCGACACGTTCTCGCTGTCGACATAGCCGGGCAGTTCCAGAGCGCGGTTGAACTTTCCAAAACCTCGCTCACGGCGATGCCATGTGCCGCCTTCCAATTCGGGGGCTTTGCGTTCGCCGTTGATGCTCAATTGGTTTCCGCCCGTGACCATGATCTCCAAGTCTTCGAGCGCGAAGCCAGGCAGTTCGGCTTCGACGAACAAGTTGTCATCGTTCTCCCAGAGATTGAGTGGCGGGAACGTGTTGCGTGCGTATTGCTGTGGTCGATTGTCTCCCCAGCGGTCAAACAACCGGTCCATTTCGTGACGCAGCCGATTCATCTGAGTCAGCGGTTCCCATCTCGTTGCTAACATCTTGCACCTCCTTCCGGACATGCCGGACGTAACTGAAACATGGTTTATGCCGGCCATACTTCTCGCGGCTCGGCGTTGATTGTTTTCTGGCACAGACAAAAGCAACATGCGTGCCAATTCACAAATGTGCCTGCATCGCTTGGGGTTGCGGCAAAGTTGTCACTCGCGATCAGCAGCTTTGTCAGCCGCGACTGCCAATTTGTCCGCACGTGAGAGTTTGTCGCCTGCGAGGATCGCGAGTAAAGGATTGCGGCACGTACTTTGCGAATCGAGCCAAATGGTAACCCGACGCGTCAGCGAGGGGGACGACTCCTTTCCCTCGCTTACGCTGCGGGTTACGAGAGTACAGACAGATCACACACTCAATAAAGGAGGACATAGCAATGATCACAACAACGATGTCCTGGAACGCGTTGCTGTCTCTTCTGCTGGTGCTCTTTATGACGCAGGAGACTTCAGAAAGCGGTGTCATCGACCCGCTGCCGGAACGCGGCGTCGAACCAACCAAAAGTTCACTGGGTTCGAGCCCTCGGTGGGCGATTTCCGCCGTAACCGAGGAGTTGCCCTCGAACATCCGAGGGACGATGCGTGGTTCACCGCCAACGTGGCAGGCGGTTGCTTACGACGAGATGAATCAGCCTCGCGGCGACATGCCCTCGGACAAACGACCAACCGGGCCGGGGACTGACACGATGGCCGCTTTGCGTCCTACGACGGGTGTAGAAGAGATTGAACGATTCGAACGAGACCGTCTTGCGTTTCGAACCAACACCACGCGAGTTTAACTTCTATCGCAATACGGAGACAGAGAATGGGCAACACCGTTAAAACCACTTCTCAGACGAAGCACGATGCCGCCATTCAAGCCAGTCGCGACGATCGCGCTCGCATGCTCAAGGCAATGGCCGCGCTCGAAGCGAGTCTCGCGGCGGGTGCAGTGAGTCGCGAACTGGCGTGGCAGAAACGAGTCACGGCTGCGCTGGGCGTCCTGGAAGAAGCGATGGAAGCACAGACGAAGGAACTGAAATCCGGCGAAGGTGCTCTTGCCGAAATCCTTGAAAGAGCACCCCGCTTCGAACGTCAAGTGCGTCATCTTCGTGACGAATACGCAGACCTTGCTCGACAAATCAATTCCCTTCGCGAGCAATTCACCAACGTCGACGACGCCGAGCTGCCAGAGGTTGGCGACATCCGCCAGCGTCTCGCCTGGCTCATCACCGCCATTCGCCACTTCCAAGCCCGCGAATCCGATCTGCTTCAGGAAGCCTTCTGCGTTGACATCGGCGTTGGGGATTGAGAGATAGTCCCGAAATGACTTCTTGGATCGAAACGTAGCGGTAGGGCGCAAGCCGTCCGGTATCGCGACACCGGACGGCTTGCGCCGTTCCGCTTAATCGGGAATATATCTTGGGACAAATCCTAAGTAGCGACAAATTGACGGCTGGCGTGTCAGTTTGTCCGGCGCGGACAAACTGTCGTGGGGAAGAATTTGTCCGAAAACAGTGGCGTAAGCTTCCAGCCAATTCTGTTCGGCACGTGGTTTGCCGGAGTCATCCTACCTGTCGCGGGATGCTGTGTCATGTGCTTCGTCGAGTGATGGTTGGCGGCAGGGTGTGGCGAGCGGTTAGGGAGTGCGCAGCGTGAACCGCCGCGATGCCCGGGACAACGCGGTGGCGACTACTTCGGCGGAAGTTGTTGGATGTGGGCCTCCAACTCTTCCAACTCGGCGAGGCCAAGCAAGTAGAAGCAGATCATTTCATACGTCCGCTTCGTTGGCAGCTTACCTGTCATCGCCAAGATCATGATGCAAGCGATGATCGCCATGTAGATCTGAATCGTCACGCCGTTGGCTTTCGTACTCAGCAGATGGCGACAGCCCAATAATTGTTTGATGATGCGGAAGTATAACTCAATTGTCCAACGCAACTCGTACAGCGCCGCAATGATCTCGGCGGGCACGTCTAGATTGTTGGTCACGATCCGCAAGTAGCCATCGCTGCTCGCGCCGCTGACGCCGTTCTTGCTGCGACGACTATCGTGAGGCTTGACCTTGACAATCACCAGTCGCGTGGAGTGATCGGGTGGAGTCGTGCGGCTGTTGGCCGTGCCAAACTGTACGATCTGGTCGCTCACGATGCTGGCACTTCGATCCGTGTCGGTCAGTGCGTTTTCGCGGACCACTTCGTACGGTATCGCGTCGCCCAGCCGACACACATACTGGCTGTCCGCCGCAGCGATGGCGTTCCACAGCACGTACTTGGCATAGCCACGATCGATGAGATAACAACGTCCGGCCTCGACCGTCCGCTCCAACACGCGTCGCTCGTCCGCTTCGCCTTTGGGATTGGCACCGGTCACGTCGATGCGGCTGGGCGTGCCTTTGAAGACTTCAAATTGAGCATGCAAGCGATAGCCGCAGGACGACTTGCCATCGCCTTTGGGCAGCCAAGCCAGCTCAGCGATCTGAGCCAGCAAGCGAAACACCGATCCATCCACGGCGGTGATCTTCTTGTCAACGCAGGCGAAGTTCTCCGGCGTACGATCAGGCAGCTTGTCACTCAGTTCTTCGGCCAGTCCGGCGAGCGGCGTTGGATCGAAGATCGTGACCGATTCGGACAGCGACCCCAGCGAAGCCCGCCCGACGCCGAGTCGCTTCTGTACGTTCTTCAAACCACTGCATTGTTGCAATCCGCGAAACGAATCGATGATGGGGTTGTAGAGCCACATCAGCACAAGCAAGCAGTACTGATCCATGTGCAAGTCACGGTTATTGGCCTTGTCCCGTTCCGTGCCGATTCGGTGCAGCGGTTTAAGCAGCTTCGCCATCGCCTGCAGATCGCGGAGCCCCGAGAGGTCGCTTTCCTGGATGCCTTTGTCGGTGTTATCCTTAGACGCCATGCCCACAATCATGACAAACACAACCACGGCTAGCTAGCCCAATTCGTAAGAAAATCCGGCTAGCAAATGTCATGCCGAACAGAATTGGCTTCCAGCTTGCGAAGAACCTGGATCGCAAGCTGGAAGCTAAAGCCACTTACTCCTATTCCAATTCGTAGTCCTTCACCTTGCGTTGCATCGTGCGGACGCTGATACCGAGCGTTTCAGCGGCGTCTTTCCGGGAGCCGTTGGATTGTTCGAGAGCACGCCGAATGGCTTCCTTCTCGATCTCTTCCATGGTCATGCCGGGGCGAATCAGCGGGGTCAAGTGTGCATCCCCGTCTAGGTGATTTAGGTCGAGCAATTGCAGTGCGGCGCTGGATCGCATCAGAGCCGGATTGATGCCCAGTAATCGCGAGGCTTCCGTCTTGTCGCCGTTGGTGCGCGACAGCACTCGCGAGACAAGACGTTCTTCAGCGTAGCTAATGATGTCGTCGTAGAGCTGCGACGAATGTCCGTCAAGCCGCTCTTCAATCAATCGATCAAGACTGCCATTGGACACATGAGCGGCTGGCGAAACAGCCTCATCGGCCTTATGTCGAATCGAATCGGGAAGGAAGTCGGCCATTAACACCGGTCCGGTAGTCTTCAATACGCCCTGGCGAATGACGTTTTGCAGCTCACGAATATTGCCTGGCCAGTGGTACGTCCGAAGCACTTCCATTGCATCGGCTGCCACCGTGCGAACCTCTTTGTCGAGATCCTGATTCGCCAGCGCACGGAAGTGGTCCACCAACAACTCCAGGTCACCACTGCGTTCGCGCAGAGCTGGCAAGTGGATGGTGAATCCATTCAGCCGGTAGTACAAGTCGCCGCGGAACTGGCCTTCGGAGACCATCTTTTCAAGGTTTCGATTCGTGGCCGCAATGACACGTACGCTGGTCTTAATCGTTTCGTTGCCGCCCACACGCTCGAACGTTTTCTCCTGCAAAACGCGGAGTAATTTGCTTTGCAGGACGGGTGACATATCGCCAATCTCATCGAGAAACAACGTGCCGCCATCACATTGTTCGAACTTGCCGATGCGTTTCCGATCGGCTCCGGTGAAGGCTCCTCGTTCGTGCCCGAACAGCTCGCTTTCCAGCAGCGCTTCGGGGATGGCAGCACAGTTTACGGCCAAGAATGGCCCTTGGACACGGTTGCTATGTTGGTACAAGGCCCGTGCTACCAGTTCCTTTCCGGTACCGCTTTCGCCTCGGATCAACACCGTAACATTCTGGCCTGCCACAATGCCGATCGACTTATAAACTTCCTGCATCGCGTGGCAGCGACCGATGATCGAATGCGCATCGGCGGCGGCACGTTCGACGTTCATCGCGATCGGTTTGTCGGTCAGGGCGTGAATCTCGAGCGCGCGTTGCACGACCTTCCGCAGCTCAACGACGTCAATTGGTTTGACCAGATAGTCGAGCGCCCCGGTCTTCATCGCCTCGATCGCCGTTGCGCTGTCTCCGCTGGCCGTGACAAAGATGACGGGAATACGTTCGTCGAGTTCGCGGATGCGCTTCAGCACGTCGAGCCCATTGCCATCGGGCAGCATCACATCCAGAACCGCCACCGCCGGAGATTTGCTTTGCAGCAGCTTTAGCCCCGCCTTCGCCGACTCGGCGGTAACCACCTCATGATCGGCCTTCTCCAGACTGCGGGCGATCAAATTCAAGTCCGCCGGTTCGTCGTCGACGACAAGGATACGAGGCATGCGTTTTTCCCGTGGTCGTTGGTATTCGGATGATCGATCTCATGCGAGACGGGCATTCTGGCAGACTAGTTGGTCAGCCCGCCAGATGTCGCAAAAACGATGCCAACACGAAACGGCTCGGCCCCGCTCTGGCAAACACATGCCATTGGCACGAAAATCGCTAAGTAACGCACGCGTGGGATAGGCTTCCAGCCTGTCGGCGGCAATTCGACAGGCTGGAAGCCTATCCCACGCGTGTGCCGCCATCATGCCGTCTTCGCCCGTCAAGAATCCGTAGCCTATGTCCAAGCCCGCGTTTCGACTTCGTTTGCCAGAACCTTCGGCTACGGCCATGACGATCGCTGAGTTCGCGATCTCCAAACCGAGCGACGGCACGCACATGGCTCGACGGGCCAGACTGCTGGCAGCGTTGGCGGGAATGCCCAGCCGGACTAGAGCCACATTCGGAAAGGTCATAGGAGAGGTCGTTCGCTCGCTTGCGAAGGATGGGTTCACTGGGATGGTGCGGTTCGCGCTCGCGGACACCGAGGGAACTCGCGTCGTCGAAGCTGTGATCGGTGCCATCTCAACAGAGCCCGATAGGCGGGCGACGCCCGTGCTAGATTCGGACGCCACGCGTGCCAAGCTTGAACTGTTGGGCAGTCGAGTGACGGGATTCGAGATCAGTGGTTGGAGCTCGCCAACTCCGCGTATAACGCTCAGACAATCTCTACCGGCGGAGACACGTCTGCCGGCGCAAAGCGAAACGCTTCACTGGGCGGAGTTGCTGGATTGCAGTTCGCTCGAGGAGGCGGTCGTCCAGGCTCAGCAACGAGGCAAGTTGCTGGCCGCGGAACTTAGTTATGCCCGCGCCCACCAGCAGACTCCAGCAGCAATCGCAGCATCGGCCGCAGACCGCGACGACCTGGAGACTTTGTCGGTTGTGGTGAGCAGAGCAAGCAACGCGATTCTGATCATGGATGCGGAAGGAATGATTCATTGGGTGAACGATGCTTTCACGTCGCTCAGCGGCTATCGGCAGACCGATGTTTCCGGCAAGCGATTGGACGAGTTGCTCTTCGGCCCCAGCACTAGTAGCGAGTCGGTACGTGAGTTTCATCAAGCACTACAGAACGGCCATGAATTGACGCAAGATCTGTTGCAATACCATCGCGACGGCAGAACTTGTTGGGTCGAGTGCCGGTTGATCCCGGTGAACGATGAAGATGGCAAGTTGTCGCGTTGGATTGCCTTGGAACGTGACATTACACGCCATCGTCAAACCGAAGAGGCTTTGCTGTCGGCGAAACAGTCGGCGGAAGACAGCAGCCGCGCGAAGAGCGAGTTTCTGGCCAACATGAGCCACGAGATCCGCACGCCGCTCAACGCGATCCTTGGCATGACCGAGTTGTGTCTGACAACGGAACTAACGCACGACCAACAGGAGTATCTCAGCACGGTCCAATCGTCCGCCGATACGTTGCTTCAGCTTCTGAACGACATTCTCGATCTCTCGAAGATCGAAGCAGGCAAGATGGAGATCGAAGAAACTGATTTCAATCTGGCGGAGGTTGTCCGCGAAACCTTGCGAGCGTTGGCGGTGCGAGCGCATGAGAAGCGGTTGGAGTTAGCGGTTCATATGCCGATGGACATGCCACAGTGGATGCGGGGCGATCCGATCCGCTTGCGGCAGGTGCTGTTCAACCTCGTGGGAAACGCGATCAAGTTCACCGAACGTGGCGAAGTCGTTGTTGAAGTCGAGGAGCAGTGGAGCGGCGAGGACGAAGTAGGTTTGCACTTTTCGGTTCGCGATACGGGAATCGGCATTCCGACGCATCGGTTGGAGCAGATCTTTGAGTCGTTCACCCAAGTCGATTCCTCGATGGCCCGCAAGTTCGGCGGAACCGGCTTGGGGCTCACGATCACGTCGCAGTTGTTAAAGTTGATGAACGGTCGCATTTGGGTCCGCAGCCAAGAAGGACAAGGGAGCACGTTCCACTTCACAGTGCGTTTGAAACTGGGGCAACCTCAACAAAAGTTGGCCGTCGATGTGGTGGATCTGAAGGGCAAGCGGGCGTTAATCGTCGACGACAACGCGACAAACCGCCGCATCCTGGACGAGATGCTCCAACACTTAGGCGTCGTGACAACGCAAGCCGATAGCGCCGAGTCCGCCGTACGCAAGCTGGAAGCAGCGGCGCAGAGCGACAAACGTTTCGATATCGTGTTGCTCGACGCGATGATGCCAAAAATCGATGGCTTTCAACTTGCCGAAGCCATGCACGAACGCGACAATCTTCGCGCCGATACCGTGATGATGCTGTCGTCCGTCGATCGTCCCAATTCAGCGGCCCGTTGTCGCGATCTGGGGATAGCGGGTTATCTCGTCAAGCCGGTCTCCGCCAGCGGGTTAATAGAAGCTCTCCTGAAGGCATTGGGAGGCGACACGCCGCGCACGACTGCTGAACCGGTCGCTCCGAACGGCAAGCCAGCGCGACCGCTCGCGCAGACCGCTCTGCCGTCAAAGTCGCTGCGCATCCTTGTTGCCGACGACCATGAACCGAATCGCGATCTGGCCGTCGAGATTCTGCGACGTCGCGGCCATGATTGCTGCTCCGTTGCCGATGGAGATAAAGCGATCGAAGCTTTCGAGCGAGAAGCCTTCGACTTGATTCTGATGGACGTACAGATGCCAAGCCTGGACGGGCTGACCGCAACGCGTCAGATCCGCCAACTGGAACGAAAGGCTGGCGGGCGAACGCCAATTATCGCCCTCACGGCTCACGCCTTGGCCGGGGATCGCGAAAAGTGTCTGGCGGCGGGCATGGACGCTTACCTTGCCAAGCCGCTGCACGCTCGCGAATTGGTCGCGTTGGTCGAGAAGATCGGCGGTGTAAGCGACGACGCGCAGGAGGAATCATCCCCGCGGCCAACCGCATTGCGGAAAGCCGGCTTCGATTTCTCTGCCGCGTTGGAGCGGATGGGAGGCGAGACTGATTTGCTTTATGACCACATGAACTACGTGTTGAACGACGCGCCGGAGTTGCTCGAACGCATGCGCGAGGCGCTCGCGACTGAGAATGCAAGGCAACTCGAGATCTCCGCTCATCGCCTGAAGAGCCTCGTTAGCAGCTACAACCACGACGAAGCTCGCGACCTGGCCATTGAATTAGAACAGATGGGCAAAGACGCAGCGTTGGACCAAGCCGACCGCTCCTTGTCTCGGCTAAGTTCGCTCGTGGAAGGACTCAACAACGCCATCCGCAATTACATGCAGCAGCAGAAAAGCGGTTGAGCCTTCCCGTGGCTCGCTTAGAACGGCAATCGCGGAAGACCGATCGGCAATCGTGCCCGACCCGTTGGCAATGGCAGTTTTGGCACGACGTTACGCAACTGTAAGGGGTTCGCTGGCAATGTCCGCTCAAGTTGCGGTGCAACATCGCTGGGCAATTCCGGTAATTTCAAGACTTCCCGGGTCGCCACGCCGACCGTCGCACTGACATCGGCTGCCAAATCCACTCGCTGCCGCGTTATGTCGTTCAACTGCTGCGCAATGTTGCCGAATAATTCTCGATCAGCGGACGACAGCGACACGAGGTGTCCCACATCTGATGTGGATGAAACAACGTTTTCCAGGGAGTCGCCAAGAAGCACGCGATCGAGGTGCTCAAAGTCGGCGTTGTTTTCGACAAACTGAAGCTGGGCGTCGAACGTCGTCCGCGGGCGATATTCGGGATGTCCGATGAAGTACTTGTTCCAACCCTGCAGATTGTTCAAGTACGAGTCGCCGTATCGCCAGACGTAGTGTGAGAGTAGAGGATCGAAACCGATCCCGTCGTCGTCGAACCAAGGGCGAATGCCCGCGGCTGCGTACTGATCGGCGTAGTAGTCGCCGAAGTAATATCGCCCTTGAGCGGGCGCAGCGAACAGATGCAACATCAGTTGTGTGTTGTTATCCAAGACGATGGTTGGTGTATAGGAAACCCGCACGGCTGCCCGCGTGTTGGAGTTTAGACGCACCGGCGCGAAGACGCGACCGCGTTCGTCGAGGCGATAGTCCCAATAACCATCGCTATAAAGATAGCCGTCCGCAGCGAGAGTATATCGCGCCGGTACCCACACCCAATCCTGCTGTTGCGGTACCCAGTAACCTGGTCGCCACTTGTAATTGCCACCCTGTTGAACCCAACAGCCTTGGACATAGAAATGATTGTTCGAAGGACGAGGTGACGCAGGGCCTCGCTCTTGACTTGTGGGAGGCTTCGACTGGTAGGTCACACGCGAGCCGGCTTCCACCCAAGCACCCGGCATCCATCGATAGCCGCCGTCCACCTTCTCCCAATAACCTGGCACCCACTGTCGGCCAGGTGGCGCATTCCGCCAAACGCCGCTGATCCAGATGAAGTCGTCGTCCAGATGGTCGAACGCCCAATAACCGGGAATCCAGATCACGCGTGCACCAACCGGACGGTGATCGGGTAGCAATTCGTCGATAGGCTCGGGTGGTTCACGTGTGATGAGTGGTGAATCAACAGGATCGACGGTCGCTGACGTGGCGAACGCCTCGTGAATAGGTCCGCGGAGCAGAACCTCGATGTTCGTTTGAGTATCTATGCCATTGTCTGCAGACGCGAAAGAACTAAGCAGACATGATGACAACACTATTACCACAGTCGTCAGTGTACGAAGAGCGCTGCGCATCTTTCTCTCCTTTCCTGTTTGATAGCTTGCTTCCAATTTGCCGCTGGATGCCTGACGCTGACTCGTATCACGAGGGCGGGAACAGAAAACCGATGGCGTGGATCACCAAGCCGATCAGGGCGACGCCAACCAACAACAACACCGGCAATATGACGAGTGCTAACACGAAGAGCACGAGTTGAACGAACAGACTGATCGCCGAATAAACTAGGCAGCACAAGGCGGTCCAAAGAATACGGATTGCCGTGACGAATCGTAGCCCATCCGATGACCCGCTGTCCGTCCGTCTTCGACTAGCTTGCCAAGCCGTTCCTGTTGTCGCGTGGCTTCGCGGCCACGATGACTGGTGCGTTGTGTAATCATACATGGTCAACACCGTATGGCTTACAGGTTCACTCGACGACCACGCGAGCCGCGTGCGGGTAAGCGACACGCGGCTCGCATCGGTCAGGCCAATACGCGAACCGTCCGTGCTCACTCCGTTGCTTCGTCACTGACCTTTTCGTTCGTATCGTCTAACGCTTCTTTCACTTCCTCTTTCACGTCGTCGACGGCGCTCTCCACCTTGTCCTTGGCGTCTTCGACAACTTCTTCAACGGTTTCCTTGGCCTCGCTCAACGCTTCCTTCCCTTGCTCGACCGTCTCTTCAACCGCTTCTTCCACTTTCTCGGCGGCCGTCGTTTCGTCTTCACCCTTCAATTCCTCAGAGGCTTCCTCCAAGGTCTCCTTGACTTCTTCCGTGACATCTTCCGCCTCATCGGCAGCTTCGCTTAGGCCTTCCTCCAACGCGGAGGCCGCTTCGGTCGTATTGGAACTGCTGCTGTAATTCGTTTCCGATACCTCGTCACAACCGACTGCAGTGAGCAGCAGAGCGGCGAAGGCCGTTGCAAGTTTTACGGGATCGGTGATGATTCTCATGTCTCTAACCCTCCAATTACCAAGTTCAAGTTCAGGTTCGTTTGTTACCAACACAGCCGCCGCGAGCCGCTTGCCTCATCGCATGACGAGCGACGACTCGCGACGGTGTGAAGAGGTTTATCGATTGGACCGAATGAACACAAAGCGGCGCGATCCTTCGCTCATCACTTGCATCCGGATCCCGCGTTTGAGATCGTTGTCTTCGATCGCTTTGCGGAAGCCAGCCGCGTCCGCGACGCCCTGACCGCCCACCGATACGATGATGTCACGAGGGCGAATGCCAGCAGAAGCCGCCGCGCTGCCTGGTGTGACTTCCGTGACGACGACTCCTTTCACGTCTTCGTCATATCCAAGTTGTCGCGCGGTCTCAGCGTTCAGCGTCTGAACCGTGATGCCCAGGTCGCTATCCGCGGCGCCATCGCGACCGGAAACACTAGCTGAAGCTTCGAGTTGTCCGATCTCGACGGCTAAGACTTCCTCCTTGTTATCGCGATAGATGCGAAGCTTCGACGTCGTGCCTGCCGGTGTGGCCGCGACGGCATTGCGAAGCTGGTTCGCGCTCTTCATTCGCTTGCCGTCCAATTCGATCACGATGTCGCCGGCTTTCAGTCCTGCCTTGGCTGCCGGTCCGTCTTCAACAACATCGCCAATCAGCACGCCATCCGTGCCGTCATAGTTGAACGAGGCGGCGAGGTCTTCGTTCAAGTCCTGGATCAGCGCTCCCAGGTAACCACGTTCGACCTCACCATGATTAATCAGCTTGTCCATCACGGTACTGGCCATGTCGCTGGGAATGGCAAAGCCAACTCCCATGTTGCCGCCGCTGCGCGAAGCGATCGCGGTATTGATGCCGATGACTTCGCCACGCAAGCTGACCAGCGGCCCGCCGCTGTTGCCAGGGTTGATGGCAGCGTCCGTTTGAATGAAGTCCTCGTAATCGGTGATGCCAACGTTGGCCCGGCCCTTGGCGCTGACGATCCCAGCCGTGACGGTCTGCTCCAATCCGAAGGGGCTGCCAACCGCCAGCACCCAGTCACCGACTTCGAGTTCGCCCGAATTGCCCCAGCGCGACGGCTTCAGATTCTCAGCGTTGATCTTCAGAACGGCGATGTCGGTGGGTTTGTCGGTCCCCACGATCTCGGCGGTGAATTGACGCTTGTCTGACAGTGTTACCTTCACTTCATCGGCACCGGCGACGACGTGGTTGTTGGTCACGATGTAACCATCTTCGCTCATGATCACGCCGGTCCCCAACCCTTGCTGTTCATAGCCGCGGGGAGGGGTTGGCATCTCGTAGAAGAATCGATCAAAGAAATCATCGCCAAAGAATTGGCGGAACTCATCAGGCATCTGCCCGTTGCCGCCAAACCGCCGAACCTGCGGTTGCTGCATCTGAAGCCGCTTCACCGAGCTGATACTCACGACCGAAGGCCGCATGGACTTCGCCACGTTCTTAAACGCATCTGACAGGTGATTCGCAGTCTGCAACTGCTCGCTGGCCGCTTCCGACTGGCCGCGTTCCACAGCATAAGCCAATTGACTGACTGCGTTGGGCAAGTGCCACGCCGCTGCTACCGCGAGTGCTCCCGTCAGGAGCAACACCAGCACCGCTGTGAATGTTCTCTTTCGCCGAGACATCGTACACCTCCACTGTTTCACAAAGTTGTTTCGTTTGAGCCTTTGGAATTACGCATGCGTAGTGGCTCGCGAGCACTCCTTGGTGCCGCAAGCCAGACAGGGCATTGGAATCGCAAGCAGCGTGCCATTCCCTGAGATGAGGCTGAATCCTGTCGAACACCACCGAGCGAACGACACCTTGGCACGCGACGCGACAGATTGTCAGTTGCGACATCTTTTGGCACGCACCTTGCATCGCGTTGCACACCAGATCCACCACTTCTTTTGCCTTGAGCCCGCCGGCGCTTGATGCAGGTGCGTTGCCTCACAAGCGTCGGCTTTTTGCTTCTGCTCTTGATGTGCTGACGAATTCAAAGCGCAAGATTGTCATCCGCGAGGCGACAGGATGTCGGCAGTCACATGTCAGTTTGACGCGCGAACCACGAAGAACGAGTGATACGCCCATTTGGCGCGCGGGTTGCTTGGGCGATTCTAAACCTTGTTGCAGGAAACTCATTGTTGGAAACACAGTCCCGAACAGATCACGAATGCGGGTGAATCATGATTGCATCAGCCGATCGAATAGCTGGCCAGGCGATGATCGAGGCGAGAGGTCTCAGTAAGTTCTATGGCGAGTTCGCCGCAGCCCAAGACATCACGTTCGCGGTTCCGCGCGGAGAAGTCTGCGCATTCCTAGGGCCCAACGGCGCAGGCAAGTCGACGACGATGAAGATGCTGACCGGCTTTCTCGCCCCCAGCGAAGGCGAAGCCCAGATCGGCGGCTTCGATGTAGCGACCGACCGGCTGAAGGCAGCGGAACTGCTCGGTTATTTGCCCGAGAACGGGCCACTTTATTCAGAGATGACGCCAGAGTCCTTCCTCAACTACGTCGGTGAGACGCGTATGATGAGTCCCCGTCTGCTCAGTGAGCGGCTGGAATACGTCGTGGATAAATGTTCGTTGAGCGACGTGTGGGGCAAGGCGATCGGCAAGTTATCTCGCGGTTACCGGCAGCGTGTCGGGATGGCTCAAGCACTGTTGCACGATCCTGATGTATTGATCCTCGACGAACCGACCAGCGGGCTTGACCCAAATCAAGTCCACGACGTGCGCGAGATGATTCGCGGGTTAGCAGTGAACAAGACGGTGCTGCTATCAACCCACATCTTGCAAGAAGTTCATGCGGTCTGCGACCGCGTGATTCTGATCAACGAAGGCCGCCTTGTTTTCGACGGCCCCACCGCCGAACTCGGTACGGAAGGGACGGAGATGGAAGAGCGATTCCGTGAACTGACCAAACGAAAAGAGTTGCAAGTGGCATAGAAACCCGAAGCGTTAGTGAGGCGTACCATCCAATCGCACTTCAGCCTCGCTGACGCTTTTTGAAGTTGCGCTATTTGATTTAGGGGCAAGGCCCCGTCCGATTACCTAGCCCAGCCCGGCGGGCTGGGTATCGATAAGTACAAAGAATCGCAGGGCCAACGGCCCGACCGTTTGCTTGGACTGCGTAGGTCGGTTGCAAATGGCCGGACCTTCGGCCCTCACGAACAACTTCGCCTGACACCCAGCCCTTCGGGCTGGGCTAGGCAAATTGCTGGGCCTGTGGCCCGGCGGAACGCGAAGAGCGCAACTTCAAAACTGACGCTTCGGGTTGTGAAACTGAACAGCGGAGAACACGAGGGACCAATCCGATGAATCTGCGAAGCAAAGTCATTCGGTCGATTTTCAAACGCAATTTCGCCAGCTACTTCTCTGGAGTGCTGGGGTATCTGTTCATTGTCGTGTTCGTTGTCGCTGGTGGAGCGATGGCGTTCAACGCCAAATTCTTCACCGCCAACGAGCCAACGCTTGACCAACTGACCGCGTGGTTCCCGTTGCTCCTGCTGTTCTTTATCCCAGCAGTGACCATGAACGTCTGGGCCGACGAACGCAAGACCGGGACCGACGAACTCCTGTTCACGATGCCGGCAACCGACATGGAGATACTGCTGGGAAAATATCTCGCGGTACTCGCTGTCTACTCGGTTGCGCTGTTGTTCTCGACGACGCATGTGCTTGTGCTAATGTTCCTCGGCAATCCCGACTGGGGCCTGCTGCTGACAACCTACTTCGGCTACTGGATCGCGGGGGCAGCTCTGTTGAGTGCCGGGATGTTGGCGTCCTGTTTGACTCGCAGCATGACGGTCGCGTTCGTGTTAGGCGTCGTCGTCTGCGGCGTTCCTGTCTTCATCGAACAAGTCGGCGAATTCCTCGGCTTGCGGGAATTGTTCGCAACCTTGAGCCTCGGCGAGCAGTTTCGAGACTTCGGCATGGGGATCATTCCGCTCACGGCATTGCTGTACTTTGTCAGCTTTACGGCGTTTATGCTGTATCTGAATCTGATCCTGATCAAAAAGCGGATCTGGCATTCCAGCAAGCGCGTTGGCATGGGCTCGCAGTTCGCGGTGCGAGCCGCTTGTCTGGCGATCACGCTTGTCTGCGTGACCTCGTGGTTCGGATATGCCGCTTTGCGAGTTGATGCCACGTCCGAGCGGCTGTTCAGTCTCTCCTCGGCGACCCAGGAAATATTGGCCAACCTGGATGCAAAACGCCCCATCGAGATCCAAGCGTTCCTCAGTTCCGACGTCCCGCGAGAATACGTCGAGACACGAAAGCAGCTTGTCGGCTTGCTGCGGCAGTTTGATGAACTGGGCGGCAACAAGCTGGAAGTTCGCTATGTTGATGTCGAGCCGTTCAGCGAGGCAGCCGACGAAGCACGGCACTTCGGCATCGAACCAGTCGACGTGATGACCGAGCAGGACGGACGGCGCAGCGACGTCGAAGTCTTTCTCGGCGCGATCGTGCTCAGCAGCTACGACAAAGTCGTCGTGCCGTTCTTTGGCAAGGGCTTGCCGATCGAATACGAGCTGACTCGCTCGGTACAAACCGTCGCCAATGAGAAACGTCACAAGGTCGGCGTCCTTCGCACGGACGCCGATCTGACCAGCGGATCGCGCGAGTGGCAGATCATCACCGAATTGAAGAAGCAATACGACGTCGAAGAGGTGTCGCCGGAGAGCGAGATTAACGGGGACAACTTCGATGTCTTGCTGGCGGCGCTCCCATCGTCCCTGACCGACAGCGAAATGGACAACCTTGTGAAGTACGTCCAGTCCGGCAAGCCGGCGTTGATCTTCGACGACCCGTTTCCGTTGACGTTCAATAACGGCTTCGGCGTCACGAACGCGCCGCGTCAACCGAAGCCAAACCCCAACGGACACATGGGGATGTTTGGCGGCGGTGGCGGCCCGCCGCCTCAGCAAAAAGCAGATGGCGGACGGGCGACTCGTTTGCTCGAAGCCCTCGATATTCGTTGGCAGTACGACCGTGTTGTGTTTGACGTCAACAACCCGCATCCCGAATTCGGCAGTCTGCCACCGGAATACGTTTTCATCACGCGGCACGGTGGCAACCCCGACGCCTTCAACAACGAGAACCCAATCACACGGGGCCTGCAAGAGCTGATCGGCATTTATCCGGGAACCGTCGAGCACCGAAACTCGATCGGCGATACAGAGTTCACTCCGTTGCTAACCACCGGCAGCGATTCGGGTCTGTTGGATTGGAGCGAGTTTGTCGATGACGGCGGATTCAACTTCTTCTCGATGCAACAGACCGCTCAGCCCCGGCGCAATCCGTTCCGACGGCTCGACCGCGACACACACGTGATCGCCGCGCACATTACGTCAAAGGAAGAAGACCACAAGCTGAACGCGATCTTTGTGTCGGATATCGACATGATCTCGGACTTCTTCTTTCAAGAGCGGAATCTCGGCAACCTTGGTATCGAGTTCGATAACGTCACGTTCGTGCTGAACGCGGTCGATACGCTGGCTGGTGACGACTCGTTCATTGACCTGCGGAGCCGTCGCGCACGGCATCGCACCTTGAAACGTGTGGAAGCTCAAAAGCGGACGTTCCTCGAACACGCGAACAAGGCCGAGCAAGAGGCCGATCGCGAAGCCGATGACGAGTTGGCTCAGCGGCGCGAGCAATTGAAGAAGCGAGCCGAGGAGATCGAGAAAGACGAGAACCTCGATCCGATCGCCAAGGCTCAGATGTTGCAACAAGCTCAGGAGGCCGAGCAACAGCGGCTCCGCTTGGCCGAGGCTCAGATCGAGCAACGCAAGAATCACGACATCGGCCGGATTCGCGCTCAAACGAACCGACAGATCCGCTCGCTCGAATCCAACATTCGCATGTGGGCCGTTTGGCTGCCGCCAATCCCCGCGTTATGTCTCGGCCTGTTCGTGTTCGGCCGACGCGTGCAGTCTGAGCGGCGGAATGTGTCCGATAGTCGACGACGGAAGACTTAACAAACCCTTTGTCGCCGAGGTGACCGAGACTTCGGAGAAGTAACCCAACAACCAGCAACCGTCCGAAGTCTTGGCGACTTCGGCTACCAAGAAGGACGGAATCAATCATGGCAACCGCAACTGATCCCAAACACAAACAAGAGAATCCCAATCCCAAGCAGGGCTCTCGATTCGCCCAGTCGGATCCCGTCATCGAAACACTGCCGCCTCTTTGGAAGCGGATCGACCCGGAGTTGAAGACAACGGGCGGATTCATCCTGGCGGCCGTCGTATCGCTGGCGATTACTGGTGCCTTGGCGATCGCCAATCGCCCGGCCCCGATCAAGGAGTTCGGCAAGGTTGGCCAGGAGTTCTATCCTGACTTCGCCGATCCCACGCGTGCAGTCTCGTTGGAGGTGTATGCCTTTGACAAGGACGAAGTCAAGCCGCTCGACTTCCGAGTGAAACGGCTCGACAACGGGCGGTGGGTGATCCCGTCGCATCATGACTATCCCGCCGACGCCGAGGATCAACTGGCAAAGACCGCCGCTTCGATCATCGGCATCAAACGCGGCGCGATGGTCACGCGATGGGAAGCGGATCATTCCCGTTATGGCGTGGTCAATCCGAAGCAGGATGCGTTGAATGTCGATGAAGTCGAAGGCGTCGGCAAGCGGATCATGCTCCGCGGCGAGAGCTACAACGTGTTGGCCGATTACATTATCGGCAACAAGGTCGACGGTTCCGCCGACGAGTACTATGTGCGGCATCCCGAAGAGGATGAAGTCTACATCGCCAAGCTCGACATCGATCTTTCGACCAAGTTCACCGACTGGATTGAAACGGATCTGCTCGATGTGGATAGCTGGGACGTTCGCGAAGTCGTTGCGAACAATTACTCGTTCGACGAGTTGAAGGGCCAGATCACCAGTCGTGAAGTGACGGTTCTCTCGCGCAAGACATCAAGCGATGATTGGAAGCTCGATGGCCTGAACGAGGAGACGGAAGATGTCAACAAAGACGCGGTTCGTGACATGGTTAACGCCATCGGTGATCTCAAGATTGCGGGCGTGCGGCCGAAGCAAAAAGGTTTGACACCTGAATTGCAACTCGATCGCGAAGCTCTCTCTGGCCAGAAGGATGTCGATCGCTTGCAGGCCGATCTGCTGGCACGAGGTTTCCTGCTGCAGCCGGGCGAGAACGGCGACCAGAAGAATCTGAAGCTGCTCGCCCGCGAAGGCGAGTTGACGACAGCGACCGAAGACGGATTGGTCTATCAGCTCCACTTTGGTCGCGTCTTTACAGGTAGCCAGGAGGAACTGGAGACAGGCTTCTCGTCCAAGGACGACAGCGAAACGGATACCAGCGACAAGGCCAATAGCGGTGATGCCGAGTCGCAAGTCGCGAGCGTGAGTACCGCGGAAGACGACGAGGCGAAGGCGTCGGACGTGGCCAAGTCAAGCGACGAATCTGAAAAAGTGAAAGCAGATACGAACAAGCCGGGCCGATACGTCTTTGTCCGTGTCGATTTCAACGAGAAGCATCTCGGCGAAGAACCGATCAAGCCGACCGAGCCGGAGAAGCCAACGGAGTTGATCGAAGCGGAAGCTGCTAAGGAGCAGGGTCCGAAGCCTGACGCTGCTGATAACGAGACGAGCGACGAGGCGGTCGAAGCCGAGAAGGAAGATCCGCTGGCCGACGTCCGCAAGGAGTATGACGAAGCGAAGCAGAAGTACGACGATGATCTGAAAGACTATGAGAGCCAAGTCGCGGATCGCAACAAGAAGATTGCAGACGGAAGGGAGAAGGCCGAAGAGCTGAATCGCCGCTTCGCCGATTGGTACTACGTGATCCCCGGCGACAGCTTCGACAAGCTGAAGTTCGCTCGTGCCGACCTTGTCAAAGAGAAAGAGAAGAAGGACGAGGAAACCGAAAGCGACAGCAACGGCGTCGCAGAGGATAAGGCAGCCGCGACGAACCAAGCCGCGGCTGACAAGTTCCTCGCCGAGAACAAAGAGAAGTCCGGCGTGATCACCACCGACAGTGGCTTGCAATACGAAGTGATCAAGGAAGGCGAAGGCGAATCGCCGCAAGCCACCAGCCGCGTCAAGGTGAAGTACAAGGGGACGCTGCTTGATGGCACGGTGTTCGATGAGTCGGGCGACGAGGCCGTTGAGTTTGGCGTCGACCAAGTGATCAAAGGCTGGACCGAAGCCTTGCAGTTGATGAAGCCCGGTGCGAAGTGGAAGCTCTACATTCCGCCAGCATTGGCTTACGGCGAACGCGGCTCCGGCAACAAGATCGGTCCGAACTCGCTGCTGACCTTTGAAGTGGAGTTGGTGTCATTTGAGTAGAACGCATTTCAAAACCCATTCTCGGTCGGAATGGAAACCCGAAGCGTGAGCGAGGGGCGAGAAGGACACGGAGTCCCTCGCTCACGATTCGGGTTTCGACGGTTTTGAAATGTGCTCTAGATTAAAAGTCGCGATCTCTGAACGACCAAATGCCCGGTGACGGCAAGTTCGATTGGAGGACACAAGTCATGAAACATCGCCTCTTGTTACTTTTCGCATTGCTTGCTCTTCAGGCTCCGATGTGGGCCATCGCAGAAGAGAACACTAGCGAAGCGCTCGTCCCCGACGAACATCTTCGAGCCGTTGTCCTGGAGCTGAAGAAGAAGCGGCAGAAGCCGGGCGATGAGATTACGAAAGAAGACCTTCGCGATATTTACTTCCTGGACGCGAAGGGCCGCGGGATCAAAGATCTGACCGGGCTGGAACACTGTTACAACTTGGGCGAAGCCAAGCTGGCCAATAACGCAATCCAAGATGTCGCGCCGCTCGCCGCGTGTCGCAACTTGCAATCGCTCGATCTGTCAAACAATCAGATCGCTGATGTCACGCCGCTGGGAAAGATCGAGAAGCTGCAGTACTTGAACGTCGAGCACAATCAAATCGACAAGCTCGACGGGCTGGAACCGCTTCAAGCGTTAACGTGCCTCTACGCTTCACACAATCGGATCTCGTCGATCGCGCCGGTCGCGAAGCTGAAGAAGTTGTGGACGCTCGACTTGGATCATAACCAGATTCAAGACATCTCCCCAGTCGCCGAACTCCCGCGTCTCGACAGCCTTGGCCTCGCACACAATCAGATTGAAGACGTATCGAAGTTGCCGGGCGGCAGTGGCATGTACTCCACTTACCTGCATGGCAACAAGATCTCCGACATCACACCGTTGGTCGACTTGGCCAAGCAAGACGCCGAAGGGGAGCGACGTTTCGCAGCGTTCTGGCGGCTCTATCTGGCCGGCAATCCGCTCGGCGATGACGCCGGCACGCATCTCGCGGAGTTAGAGAAAGCAGGCGTGCGACTGAATCTTGAATATGACCGATAGCCGGAGACCCAGGACTTTTCAGGAAGTCGTTGCCCGACGTTTTCGCTCACTCTTGACGCAAGTCGCGAGAAAGGAGGTCGATGATACGAAATCTTCAGCACTCACTTGCCGACAAGACCACTGCCAAGCAACACAATCGAGCCTTCGTCGAGATCGCAGCGCTGCGGTCTGACTGAAGAAACACTTCCGCTAATAACGGCGTGACGTTGTTGTCGCCGAGTGCAAATTGTCATGGCTCTGCGGAGTGGCTGGCCGTGAATCGGCAGCCACTCCGCCTCTTTCCCCTTCGTGATCGCCGTAGCAACGATGATTCACTCCGTTCGCCTAAGTCAACCACTTGCCAACTTCCAACCGCCGGAAGATCTTCGCAGCCGCTTCTGGTACGACGACACACGCCAGCGACTCTGCTTCGATGGCTTCATGAGTAAAGCCACCTTCGACCGACTTAAGCCACTCGATCAGAGTTGCGAGTATCAGCGGGTGATCGACGAGTTGTTCCGCATTTGCGTTCCGGAAGACCAGGCTCATCGGGCACCGAAGGTCAGCGTCATGGTTAGTGCGCTGATTGGGATCGCTGCTTTATGTGGTCTGCTGCTGTTCGTGATGATTCGGTGAATCGATCACGGACGCCTGCTGCACGCTGGCGAACGGTGCTTACCTGCCCTCGTCCAGAACCCACTTCGTCGCCGTCTGAACGAGCTGCGTCGCGCTGCGGAGGTTGAGCTTTTGTTTGATGTTCTCGCGATAACGTTCAATGGTTCGGGGGCTGAGCGACAACTCTTGGGCGATGTGACGCGTGGCCATGCCCTGGCCGATCAGCCGGAAGACGTGGAGTTCACGATCCGAGAGGACGGCTAGTGGGGATTGCTGAACGTGATGGTTGCCTCGCATTTTCTGATGGAGGATGCGTTTCGTCATGCGATCGCTCAGATAGACTTCGTCCCGAAGCACTTGCCGCATGGCATCGATCAAACAATCGGTTGCTTCGTTCTTATTCAGGTAGCCTGAAGCTCCCGCATCGAGCGCACGCTCGGCGTAGATCAACTCGTCATGGGCGGAAATCACAAGCGTTCGCGCCTCGGTGTAGTCACGGGCCAGCCGTTTTACGAGTTCGATACCGCTGCCGTTCTCGAGCATGATATCGACGATAACCAGATCCGGACTCGTGCTGCGAACTTGCTCGATCGCTTCCGCCTCGCAACTGGCCGAGCCGCAGACTTGCAGATCGTCTTCCGTACCGATGATGAAGGCGTAACCTTGCCGAACGATCGGGTGGTCATCCACGATCAAGACGCGTGATCGGTAAAATGGCTTTGTGCGTGAGTTACTCATACTGGACCATCCGAGATTGCAAAATGCGTGCCGTATGGGGGATTCAACCATGCCAGGTCGCGTAGTAACCCGCGCAGTAACTCGCGCAGCGATCGGACATATTGGGCTCCGTAACGTGATTTCTCGGCGTTGCCGAGCTACTAGAAAGGAACTGTGATGCCAAGTTTCGCAAGATGTGAAACAACCAACTTCCTCATCCGGCTGCTACCAAGACGAAGCAGTCGCGTCGACCAAGGCGAACTACAGCGTTTGCTGCAGTACCTCGGCGGTGTTCAGACACGCGCGGGATATGCGTTTCCGGACTCGCATCGTCGTCAAGAGGCATGGGAAGTGCTAGGCGAACGGTACGGATCTCGGTACTTCGAGAAATACGATCAGTTGATTGCTGTCGATCCGACGTAGCGGCCTTGGCCGGCGCTGGGCGGCAGTGAAAATGGAGTTACTTTTTGCTCATGGAGGTAGGAAGATGCTCGTACTTAGCCGTAAAGCTGGCGAACGTGTTTGTATTGGAAACGGCGTCGAAGTTGTCGTATTAGAAACGAAAGGTGGGCGAGTTCGCCTCGGCTTTGAGGCTCCACCCGAAGTTCCGATCCACCGGCACGAAGTAGTACTGCGCGACCAATTGGTAGGCGCAGCCGTCGATATGGCCGGCGACGCGGCGTGACAAGTTGGCAGAACCGACATTGCATCACGCGACAGATTGTCGGCTAGCGGACAAGATGGCATACCTTTGGTCACGCCGTCACGCGTCGAGAAAAAGCAACTAGCGGCTGTCGGGGACTTTACTGATCTTCCCGTCCCAGGTGAAGCCTCCGGCAGCATTGGCCTGCGCTTTGCAACGCCCTTGGTGGATTCTCTACATACATTCTTGGCACTCCATTGAATTCGGAAGTGTAGCCTATGCTCTACGAAGACATCGCAGATTCCGTTGCGCCGGCAAAGGACGCTTTATACTCATCCCACGCCAAGCGAGCGCACTGTCAGACCAACGATCACAAGTCGCATCGTCACCTGCAGGGCGAGCCAGCAAAGGATTCGGAAGGGTCGCAGCTTCTCAAAACGAAGGACGAGCGGCGCAAGTTTTATGACAAGATCGCACCGTGTTATGACTTGTTGGCGGAGCGGAGTGAGCAACCGATCCGCGAGACTGCGTTCGACATGCTGTCACCGGCACCAGGCGAACGGATCTTGGAGATTGGCTGCGGTACGGGACATCTGTTGTCGCGTGTCGCGGAAAGCGTCGGCGAAGAAGGCCGCGTCTACGGGATCGACATCTCGCAGGAAATGCTCCGCTTGACCGAACTGGTCGTAGAAGCCAAGAAGCTGAGTTCGCGAGTTGAGCTTGTCCGTGGCGACGCGGTATCGTTGCCATTTGACGATGACATGATGGACGCGGTGATTCTATGTTTCACTTTGGAACTGTTCGACTCGGCAGAGATCCCGCAAGTGCTGGCCGAGTGCAAACGCGTCCTACGGCCCGATGGTAGACTCGTCGTCGCGGCTTTGTCGAAAGAAGGCAGGCCGCCACTGGTGGCCAAAGCCTTTGAATGGACGCATCGCCACTTCCCGAACTTCATGGACTGCCGACCGATTCATCTTGAACGGTCGGTTGAGGAGGCTGGCTTCATCATTGGTGCCGATCACCTTGAGCATTCTTGGATGCCCGTCGAGATCATTCTCGCCCACAAGTCGAGTGGCGAAGATCAACCCTTACGAACAGCGAAGACGGAGAGCATGAAAATCGACAAAACTGACGAGAGCGGAAGTCAACAAGGTGCCGTCGCGATGCAGACACGAGAGCAAGTCCATGAATTGCGAAATCGCCTCTATGCTGCGTCGCTCGCATTTCGGGCGATCTGCCGAATGCTGGATGATGGCAAATCTACCGCTGCGCGAGCGGCGGCCGAAGCGATGTTGGCTAATCTGAGTGACGAGCTACACGATTCGCATGAGTGCAACGTCGGTCGTTGTGTCTCCAATTCCGACGGCGATGCACAGCGAGTATTGCTGGTCGAAGACGACGACATGGAGGCGCATTTGCTGTCCGATTTCCTGACCGAACGAGGCTACGAGGTTACTCGTGCCAAAGACGGCATCGACGCGCTGCGCCAGCTCAACGATGGCCCACTTCCCGACGTCGTGCTACTCGACATGAACATGCCGCGTCTCGACGGCCCCAAGACAATCACTTCGATTCGCACGAGTGATCGCCTGAAGGATTTGACTCTCATCGCCGTCAGCGGCACAGACGCGACCTCCGCCGACATGCAGAAGGCCCGTCGAAACGTCAACCTCTGGATCACAAAACCCGCTGATCCCGAACGAATTGCCGGTGCGATCTTGGAGCTCTCTCAGCGTTGAAGCGGCAGAAACGCATCAGGTTTGGAAGCCGAAAACGCCTCGGTCTAAAGTTGAAATTATGAAATCCTTCAATGTCAGCGCCCATAGCGTTGGCCTGGGCCGCCCAATTATACATCTGTGTGGCCCCCGCTGCCTCAATCTGACGTCAGAAGTGAGATCAAGCGAGATGCAACGAAAACGTGAGGTCGCCGACCGGGTAAGAGCAGAGGGAAGGGGTGACCCGCCAAATGGCGACGGCTCGCAACTGCTTACTAGTGAGCAGTTTGCGAGCCGTGTGTTTCCTCAAGCGGAGGGCAAGGGATTCGAACCCTCAACCCCTTGCGGGGCGCCGCATTTCGAATGCGGTTGCTAACCATTCGCGTACCCTCCGAACCCCTCTATGTTTACTCGCCGAGGCCGTTCCGGGCAAGATGTCGTTGCGATTGCCGATAGATGCACCGTAACGGCATCTGGTTCCCGAGGCATCCTCGCTAGAGCCGCGCGATTCGGAATGAGCGGACCAACCCGTGGATACCGTGTGTTGCGCTACTCGCGTTCGGAAGAATTGTTTCAGGTGGAACACATCGGCCCTGATCGCGTGATGTTCGTAGGGCGCAGCGCCATCGCGCTCGATTTGAGGGTTCGCGGGGATGACCGTCATGTAGTTGCGCCAAGAGTTTATCTGTGAACTCGTTGCCAGCTCAGACGATACGTTGCTTGTGGTGAGATGGGGTATCCCTGTGGGTTAGTGTCCCCTGATGAACATCCTCCTGGTAAATATCCTTGTGCTGAGGTGAGACATGACGAAGAACTATCGAGTGGTGACGCGGGGCACGGACGGTTCGATCCGAATTCGCGACTACGACAAACCCGAACCGCTGCTTAAGATGCACAGCCAGATCGGAATTGAAGACAGCAGCACCGATCTCTCCTTGCGAGGTCAACCGGTCTTTCGCGGTCTCATCGGCCCGATGCCAGATGGCAAAGGCATCGTCCGTTACGAGTCGCCCGACGTGTTTGAATCGTTAACAAAAGACTGGGCTTCCGCCAAACCAGTTCGACGCACTCGCCGACGTCGCGCCGCAGCTCCCACAGAACAAAACGCAGATAACTCCACTGAAGTCTAGCTATCCTTGTTGCTCTTTCGGTGTTTTCGGAAAGGGTGAGGTTTCACATCGAGTTCGCAGCTTGATCGGAACCTCGCCCTTTTTCGCGTTGTAGATTCAGCGTCTTACCCGTCCAAGACGGTGACTGGCCAGCGGCTGATAGTCACCAATTGCTCCGCTTCTTCCCGTGTGGGAACAAAGACGAGGCCAGCATTCGCTGGCAACTCCTCTAGCTCCACGTCACCGACATGACGCCACTCTCGTTCGACGCTCCAATCGATCGTCCTGCCGCTCTGGCGACACGTGCTTGTTTGCACTTGAAAGTACGGTCGGTCTTGGAGGTCTAGCGACGCCCAAAGCGAAGTCGTCACCATATCGCACCGGCAAACAGTCTCGCGATTCGAGCCACTCGCGGCGGATACAGATGCCATATGGTTCGAAGTCCCATCGCGCAAGGTGCGAGCGGAAAGATCGAAGTTGCGGCAGTTCGCTCAACGGAACCGCCGTGAAACAAACCACTCGGGTGTCGCCTCGAATCATCCGTGAGGAAGCGACCAAACGTTGGTTGTCAATGATTCGCCGAAGCGCTGCAAACGCGGAATGATCTGTGGCTGCGGAAGCTAGCAGGAGTTCGTCGATGTACTCGTGTCGCTCTTGATCCGGCCAGGCATCCGCCTGCGCACGCGTGCAGTGAGTTAGCCACTCCCATTTGTCATTCGGAGGCAGCTTGACGATCGCCGCCGGCTTCATATGCGTGCCTTCGCGCGCGACGCTCAGTTTGGGACGAAGTGTATTCAATACGACCCATCCGACAGCCCCTTGATCCAACAAGTCGTCCGCTAAGTCACGCTTCACAAGACCCTCGCCAAGTGCGATGAACACGGTTCCTGCTGGAAAATTGGGATTGCTCAAACGCGCACGAACTAGTTTGTCCAAGTGGCCGTTGCGACGAAGGTGGAACACCAATAACCTGTCTGCCAGTGCCACGACGGCGCGATCGCGAGTTGGCAGGTCGGCGTCGGGATGTTCGGCGGCGACGGAACCAGTCGTGCTCTCGGGCGATAGATAGGCGGGAAACACTGAACCGCGAGTCGTTGAGACCATTTTGCGAATGCGTTTGAGCCAAGCAACGATCGACTCCCGTTTTTGCGAGCATCGCATCGAAACGACGCGCACACCAAACAACTCGGCGGCTCGATCGACGAATCGATCTGGAGTCGTATTCACTGCGGTTAACAATACATCGTCGTCACGATTGATCTTCGAACATGCCGCGCGAAAGACCGTGAACCAGTCTGCTTGCGTGTCTAACCGGCGACCGAGGCGAGAACTTGTGATGCCGATCTGCGAACCGTTGGGTTGACCGAGTGGCCACCATATTAGTCGACTGCCGAGCCAGTGTTGCTTCGAATCAGCAGTTGTACCCACGGCGGTCAGTTGCGCGCCGTTCGAGATCTGTTCGGCGAGCCATAATTGCACATTCGTGGCTCGGCTGCGGGAAGTCGCTGAAAGCGTCTTGGGATCACAAGACTGCCACACTTCGAGAATCGCAGGCAGTAAGTCGTCACTCTGTTCGACACTTAGCTCGTCACCAGTTGGCAACCAGCCGGCTTCGAATAGCAGTCGCCCAAACTGAGTCTGCTGAAATGGCATGATCGGGCCATCGTGATAGGAGCTACCCACTCATGTACATCGAATGCCGCGTGCGACATGGATATGACTGTGTAGTTTTATCGCTTGCGAAAGAGTGTGGTCAATTAGAAAAATGACCTGGGCGGGCGAACGCCAAGAAATAAAAAAGGCCTCTCCAGGTGGGGCAGAAACCTGAAGAGGCCTAGAAGTGTTGTCTCCGCCAAGTGGGGCAGTAACTTGGCATGAGTGGAGACATGTCAGGTACCTAACTCCCTCATTGTGTCTTCGTTCGAGAGAATGTCAAGCGCCTAATTGAAATTTTTTTGACCCCATTTTGTGAAGCGTCTTTTGGCCTCGAAACGCGTTGCGAATCGAGCGGACGTCGATCCCCAGATACGGCAATTCCTGCGGCGATCGATGCGCTGCGTCGAAGATGTCGAGCACTCGGCCTGCCATGCTCGTGGAGAATCTCGCAGCAAGTCTCGATCGAGATCTCCATCAACTCCCTTCCCCCCTGTTACGTGGCTTTTAGCAGTGCCACCAAGTACCAACTCAAGACGTCGTCCGTTCACTGTAAGTTTCTACGCACACACTTTGCACCGAGTTCCTTTTTGGCGAACGGTTCCAAGCGGCCCTTTTTTAGCTGGGCAGCGCCACTTTCACGACAATCACAACCCGAAGATCATGCTTGGAGTCGGCCCAGTCGATGCCGACGATCAGCGGTTCGGTGGCGGATTGATTTGGCGATTCGTTGTTCATGGTTTATCCTGGAAAAGAGTATTGATAACCACGCTGCGGCGAGGTTCGTGCGGAAGGCTTTTAGTCGATTCATTGGTTGAAGACATCTGAGAGATCCGTCTGTTGAACCTTGCCACTCGGAGCGTCCGAAAGTCTTCGGGAAGTCGTCATGAGCGACAGCGTCAGCGATTCGTGACGCTCCGAGGGCGTGGCTGTTCTAGCCTGATTACGGAGCGTTAAAAATCACTTCTTGGTCGGTCGATCTTCGGGCACGGAGAAGGCTTTGCCTTGCGCTCGGCGGGGCGGCACCACCAAAGCCTTCACCGGCAGATCGACCAGCAATGGGTAATCTAAAAGCGTCAGCTTTGAAGTTGCGATTTTTGGTTTAGGGGCAAGGCCCCGTCCGATTACCTAGCCCAGCCTGAAGGGCTGGGTACTGTCAATAGCAATGAATCGTAGGGCCAACGGCCCGACCGTTTGCAAGGACCGCGATAGGTCAATTGCAAATGGCCGGACCTTTGGCCCTAACAAACGATTTCGCCGAGCTACAGGCTGGCCCCTTGAGTAAAGCGGATGAGGACGGGCTATTTGAAGGCTTGGCGTCTCCACTCGGATCGTTCGCGCCCCGCGCTCGCGAATCTCACGCATTGGGTTTGATTTGTGACAACGAGCGAATCGCACTCGTGACGATAAACAAGATGAGGATTCCGTCAGCGCACCGAGCTGACAGGCACTCATTTGACATAGAGCGACTGGCGTCAATCATCGCCGAACTAGATGACGTGCTTCAGGGCATACTATCGTCGGCGATTGACAGATACCTAGAAACTATGACCCACGAAATGTCTCTTAGGATTTCAGACGAACGCCGGAAGTTTATCGCGGCATCGGTAATGCTCTTGGCAATCCTGAACATTAGAGTGAAGGTGCTTCAAGATGAGATCAACTCAACCGATCAACCCTCTCGTGAAGCTCCATCGACTCGTCTTTGAGTTCCTGCTTGCGAACGCCCCGCAGATACGCGATTGCCTTGGCCTCGTCTGGCAGTTCGCCCCAGTTCTCGGTGACCGTATCGTCAATGTGCGAGAACCACTCGCCTTCACCAGCGAGGATGGCACCAATGTCGGTTTTCTCGTCTCCCAAGAGGGCTTTGATCGTCTCCTCCTTGGTCATTCGAAACCTGCCTTTCTTGTCACCTTCTGCCGATTCCACCGAACAGGCACCAATTGACGGATTACCGCGCGCTACACTGCTGGGACACTACCTGTCCGTCGGTAGGTGGTACACTTTGCCGTAAGTCGGTCACTCCTGCCCGACAAAAGACGACCAAGAGTGGCCGTCCTACTTTCCGGAGTTTCAGACCCTTTCCGGAGTTTCAAACCGTACCACTACTACCTGTTCGTCGAACCGATTTAGTTTTGAAGCTATTTTGGCTACAATGGGTAAGCTTGTTCGCTGTGTTGTGCATGTGCAGCGAACCTACCGGCTTTGGCCAACCTGTCCCTCCTACACGCCTCGTCTGCCCTGCTTATGGCCGCTCGAAAATTCATCCTGAACCCCATGCGGACCGCCAAACAGGGGTCGCAGATCAATGTGGGTAAATATGGAGACGAATACCAGAAGATTGTTACAACGCTCGAGATCAGTGCCGCCGATATGGAAAGTCTGGGGATCACTGACGGCGATTCCGTGCGCGTGAGCACCGAATTCGGCGAAGCGATCTTTCAATGCACCGAAGCCAAAGTGCCTGATGGGTTGCTGTTTATTCCCTACGGCCCGCCGACTTGTCGCTTGATGGGCGGCGACACCGATGGCACAGGAATGCCGACGTCAAAGGGTTGGGAAGTCGAAGTCGAACGAGTCGAAGTCCCGCAATAGATACGCGTCACGAGGAAATGTCTCATGAACAAACCAGAACCAAACGCTGACTTGGCGGCATCCGACAGCCCTCATTTCGCATTGCCTGACGAAACCACAGCGGTTTCGGCCTGGGAAGAAGTCGAACCCGGGCGCTATATGCCGCGCCGTGTACGAGGATCGTGCCAGGGCCGGGCCCTGGGCTGAACGTTCCTTGTTCCGTCCGGTTCGGACGATATGACGGCTGAGAACACTAACTAACAGGAGTGCTCATGACTCTCACGGTCGTAAACAACGCAACGTGTACGTTCTGTGGCTGTGTGTGTGATGATATTGAATTGCACGCCGACGAGACGCGCATCCTCAAAGCAAAGAAGGCTTGCGTGCTGGGTACGGCTTGGTTTCTGAATCACACCGTCGAGCGCAAGTATCCCGATGCCCTCATCGATGGCAAAGAGGCAACGCTCGACGAAGCCATCGAAGCGGCGGCGACGCACTTGCACGCAGCCGACATGCCGTTGGTCTATGGCATGAGCAATACAACCTGTGAAGCACAACGCGAGTGTGTGGCCCTGGCAGACCTCTTAGGTGGTCTGCTGGACAGCCACACATCCTTGTGACATGGTCCCACGGAAATCGCTGCTCAGTTGGGCGGCAAGGTGACTTGTACACTCGGTGAAGTAAAGAACCGAGCGGATTTTGTGATGTACTGGGGAGGCAATCCCGCCGAGTGCCATCCGCGGCACTTTACGAAATATGCGTTGATGCCCAAGAGTAAGTTTCTGCCGCGAGGCCGCAAGGATCGGACGGCGGTGTTGGTTGACATTCGCCCGACGAAGAGCGCCAAGGCCGCTGACATCTTCCTGCAGGTTCGTCCCGGCAAAGACTTTGAACTGATCACGATCTTGCGAGCGCTGATTAAAGATCAGAAGGTGAGCGAGGAGGCGGTCGCAGAGACGGGCATCACGCTGGAGCAGTGTACGGATCTTATCGAGCGGATGAAGAAGGCGAAATTCGGCTGCGTGTTCTTCGGCATGGGACTTTCCATGACACGCGGCAAGCACATGAATTCTGCCGCGCTACTGACGCTGGCTGCCGAGATGAACGCTTTTACCAAATTCGTGGCGATGCCGATGCGCGGCCACGGCAACGTGACCGGTGCGGACGTGATCATGCGGTGGCAGACGGGCTATCCCTTTGGCATCACGTTCAATCGCGGCTATCCGCGTTACAACCCGGGCGAGTTCTCGACGGTCGACGTCCTGGTGCGAGGCGATGCCGACGCGGCCTTTATTATCGGAGCCGACCCCGGCGCGACGATGCCTCAACCGGCCATCGATCATCTCGCTCGGATTCCCACGATTGTGTTGGACCCACACGTCACCCACACGAGCAACCTCGCGAAAGTTCACATTACCACCGCTCCCGCCGGCATCGCGGCACCGGGGACGGCTTATCGCATGGACGAGATTCCGTTACCGTTAAAGCCAGCCCTCAAGTCGCCTTACCCCACCGACGAAGAGGTCGTACGCCGCATCAAGCAGGCCATCGTCAAGAAGCCGTTCTGGATGCCCGAGGGCGCACAGATGACTGCAGCACAGGTATAGTAAACATGCTTCGAATCACCGGCGGCAAGGTCTACGACCCCGCAAATGGAATTGATGGCGAGGTGCGAGACCTGTTTGTCTCGGAGGGCAAGTTCGTGGCGTCCGCCGAAGAAGGTCGGACGATCGATGCGACGGGCATGATCGTCTTCCCCGGCGGTGTCGATGTGCATACGCATGTCGCTGGCGGAGCCATCAACTTTGCTCGCGCGATGACTCCCGAAGATCATCGCCGTACACAAGCCTTCATTCGCTCCCAGTCCCGGCGCTCGGGCATCGGCGGGATGGCTCCCACAACATTTGCGACTGGTTATCTTTACGCCGGTATGGGCTGGACCACGGTGAACGAAGCCGCGGTCCCGGTGCTCTCCGCACGACACACCCACGAAGAACTCAGCGACATTCCAATCGTCGACAAGAGCACGCTCACGTTGATGGCGAACAACGAGATCATGCTCGACCTGATGGAAAAGGGCGAGTACGAACGAGCCAAGAATGTTGTCGCGTGGTACATCTGGGCGGCCAAGTCGTACGGTGTGAAGGCCGTCAATCCTGGCGGCGTCGCGGCCTGGAAATGGGGCAAGGACGCGAAGCAACTCACCTCGCCGATCGAAGGTTTCACGCGGCTAACTCCCGGGGACATTATCTCGCAGTTGGCCAGAATTTGCCACGAGCTAGGACTGCCGCATCCATTGCATCTCCATTGCAATAACCTCGGAGCACCCGGCAACATCTCGACGACGCTCGACACTTTAAATCATCTCGATGGACACCGAGCCCATATCGCACATTCGCAATATCACGCTTACGGCGGCGACGACTGGGACGAGATGCGATCCGAGACGGCACAACTGGCCGAGTATTTCAATACGCATCCGAACGTCACGACCGACGCCGGCGCGGTGCTGTTCGGAGACACCGTGACGATTACGGCCGATGGGCCGTGGCAGCATCTGCTGTATAAGCTGACGGGTCGCAAATGGGGCAACCTGGACGTCGAAAACGAAACCGGTTGTGGGATCGTGCCTTATACCTATCGACCCAGCAACCTTGTCAACGCGATTCAATGGTCGGTCGGACTCGAACTGCTGCTGTTGATCAAGAATCCGTGGCAAGTGTTCCTGTCGACCGATCATCCCAATGGCGGCTGCTTCTGGCGTTACCCGGAGATCATCCAGTTGCTGATGTGTGCCGACTTCCGCACCGAGTGCTTGAAGAAACTGCCCGACAAGATCAAGGAACGCATCACGCTGCCCGAACTGACTCGCGAGTACACGCTGTACGAGATCGCGACGTCGATGTCCGCTGGTCCAGCACGAGCGCTTGGATTGCATCACAAAGGTAATCTTGGCTTGGGTTGCGATGCCGACATCGTCATCTACGAAGAAGATAAAGACGTGGCCCGCATGTTCGGCCATCCACGCTATGTGATCAAAGGCGGTGAAGTCGTCATCGAGGAAGGTGACATTCGCGCTACGCCGGATGGCCACGAATACATTTCCAGGCCGCACTACGCTCCCGATACCGACGAATTCCTGCGGCCGTTGTTCGAAGATTGTTACACCATGCAGTTCGAGAACTATCCGGTCGAAATGGAACGCATTGAAAAACCCGCCATTCATGATTGTGTACCGAACTCATAAGGGCGGCAGGGTCGCAGCGCTGTGCGAGCTGCCGCTCGGTTGAACGTAACCCGCTCTCGTTGGTCGCTAACGTCTTGCTGAAGAATATTCCGGCCTACTGGTGAATTGATGAACAAGCTCACACTCCGACTCAAAGAACAGCCCACCGTGCCTTTGGAAGCCGAAGTGCTTTCGCCGGATACGTTCGCCGAGTTGTCGAATGAAGAGATCCGGTCAAAGACCGTCTATCACGGCAAGCGACAGTGCCGCTTGGACGATTTCTTCGACGTGGACGGAGAACGCAGCGACGACGTGGAGATTCACGGCGACTTGCACCGCGTGCGTTGGATCGGTCGCGAAATGTCGCGAGGCCGTATCACCGTGCATGGTTCGGTCGGAATGCATCTCGGCGCGTACATGAAGGGCGGCGAGATCGAAGTGCATGGCAACGCCAGCGATTGGATCGGCGCCGAGATGAGGAACGGCCTGATTCGCGTGCATGGCAACGGCGGCGGCCAGATCGGAGCCGGCTATCGCGGCAGCCTGAAGGGCATGCGGGGTGGAACGATCATCGTCGACGGTTCGGCAGGTCTCGAAGTCGGCATGCGAATGCGCCGTGGCATGATCGTCCTGGGCGGCCCTGCGAAAGATTTTACCGGTTTGCAGATGAAGGGCGGCACGATCGTCTTGCTCGCCGGTGCCGAAATTCGAACGGGTGCCTGGATGATGCGCGGCACGATCATTTCGCTCAAGCCGATCCAGATGATGCCCACATTTTCGTACGCCTGCCGCTACACGCCGGATGTCTTGCGCGTGTACTCGCGCCGCTTGAAAGAGCTTGGCGTGTCCTTGCCCTACGCACCACAAGACGGCGCTTACAAACTGTACTCCGGCGACGCATCGGTTCCCGGCAAGGGCGAGATTCTCGTGTGGGATGCGCTTTCGGCGTAGTCGAGGCGCGCGTAAACCTGGCTCGATAGGCCGGCAATCGTGAGATAGGTTCCTGACCAGGATATGCCGTTGGCATACAGGTCGCAACTTGCGGTGTGCCCACGCCGCAGGCCTCCATTCAGCGGCAAACTTCGCATCCATCCATTGTGCGAGTTCCAGCGACGAGATCTTTGGCGAACGCAGCCCAACGTCCTTCGTATTCGCAACTCGCGCCGCCGTGTGACCTACGACTGAACCTGCTAGAACCAGCAAGAGCCACATTAAGCAACGCTCGTGTAATTAGTGGGATTGGCTTCCAGCCTGTCAGCGGCAATTCGACTGGCTGGAAGCCAATCCCACGTCGGAAAACCGTCCGAGCGATGCTTAGGACCGGATCAACAATAACTTCTTCTTTCGCGTAGGGTCCGCTGTGCGGACCTCAGGGATTCCTGGTCCGCACAGCGGACCCTACTCTTGAAATGCCGAAGTCATTTCTGGCTTATTCCTTAGGGCACAGTCTCATGGGGCTCGTCGAGTGTCGCATTCGCTGCCAGCAGCTGAGGGCTCAGGAAGCAATCGCCGGAGCACGGGGCTGGTCACGAGCGTTGTCACAATTGCCATGATGACGAGCATGCAAAATACCGAATCTGGCATGACGCCAAGTTCGCGACCGACGTTGATCGCGATCAGTCCCATCAAGGCTCGCGTGTTCATCATGACAGCCACACAACCGCATTCGCGCCATGAGAGACCACCGACGCGAGCCGCCAAGCCTGAACCGGCCATCTTACCAACCATTGCAACGACTAACACGAGCCCACAGATGAGCCAGTGTTGCGTCGTCCCCAGTTGGCCAACATCAGTACGCAGACCTGTGTAGGTAAAGAAGATTGGCAGAAAGAAGACATTTACGAAATCGCTTAGGCGTCGCGTGATCGCCTCTCGAAACTCGTGATGGCCGGACAGCACCGCTCCCAAAACGAACGGACCAAAGATCGAAAAGATGCCGATGACATTCGTCGTAACGCCGGCAAGAAGAACGGTAATGAGTACAGCAGCTAGCCCGGCGGGTGGCAGGTCCGTTCCCTTGATCCAGCGATCCATCATGCGAGTTATGAGCGGACGAACAACGACCCAGCAGGTGACGACAAACAATATCGTTAACACCACCATTCGGATAATTGGCATGATCTCGAAGCTGCCGTGAATCGCGGCACTGACGCCCGCCAGCAAGATCCAGCCGAGCGCATCGTCAACTGCCGCGGCCGTAATCGTCAGTGTGCCGATTCGAGTACGATGGATATTGAAATCCATCATGATTCGACCGAGGATCGGGATCGCTGTAATTGATAGCGCGACGGCTAAGATCAAGACAAATCCGCTACGACTCACGTCGGTGGCGACGATCGGATGAATCCACCAAGCGAGCGCCGCACCCATCGCAAAGGGTAGCAAAATCCCCGACGCTGCGACGCTTCCCGCCGTTCGTCCTACATGACGGAGGTGCGAGAAGTCAAATTCGAGCCCAATTAAGAACATCAACAGCAGCAATCCCAGTTCGCTCAAAGCCCGAAACACGACTGCCGTATCTTGAGGGAACACGTATTCGACAAGATCTGGTGCGAAGTTGCCGAGCAACGATGGCCCGAGCACTAGTCCCGCCATGATTTCGCCGACGACCTGAGGCTGACCGACTTTTCCCATCACCCAGCCGCCAATGCGGGCCGCCGCGAGGATCACTACGAGCTGAATCAGCACATGCAGCAAGAATTCCTCGGACCCATTCATGCGCCGAGGACTCCATCTTGCGTCGAATCGCTTGGGCTCTTATCGCGGCGAGCCATACGATACGTTGCTATCAGCAAGGTCACTGTCGTCAGTGGGATGACGAAGGCGACCATCACTCCTCCCAACGTGCGGCTGAACTCATGTTGCATCGTGTCTAGCACCAAATAAGTCGTGTAGGCCACATAGTAGAAGAAGAACAACCCGCCTTCCCATCGTGAGATCAGATGTCCGGTGTAAAAAATTGGCAAGCATGCGACTGCCACCGTAATCATCACTGGAATGTCGAAACGGATTGCTTCCGTTCCAACTTCGAGGCCGCTTGGTGCAATCGCGCTCGACAAACCTAGCACGCACAAGATGTTGAATATGTTGCTGCCGACAGCATTACCGACGGCGATGTCACGTTCTCCGCGAAACGCAGCGACGACGGACGTGACGACCTCGGGCAATGACGTACCAACCGCGACGACGGTCAGTCCAATGATCAACTCGCTAACACCTAGCATGGTTGCGATAGTGATCGATCCGCTCACCAGTCCGCGCGAGCCAACCCCCAACAATAGGAGGCCTCCGATGATGAACGCTACATTGACAACGAGAATTCGTGCGCCCAGCGATGGGGTGCGGTCTTCGTTGGCTTCATCGATGCGAGCTTGGGTCTCGCGGCGGCTTTGTCGAATCGACCATGCAACGTATGTCAGCAAGCCGCCGAACAAGATCACTCCATCGATTCGACTGAGCGTCCCGTCCCAACCGAATACGAGCAGCAACACCGAGACAAAGATCATCAGCGGCACGTCCCAGCGAATCAACTGGCTAGAGACCACGAGTGGCGTGATCAGTGCCGAGAGTCCCAGTACGAACAGTATGTTGAAAATATTGCTGCCCACTGCATTACCGATTGCCAATTCGGTCTTGCCTGAAAACGCCGCTTGCACACCCACCGCCAACTCGGGCGCACTGGTACCGAATGCGACAACCGTCAGACCAATCACCAAGGACGAGATTCGCATGATAGCGGCCAGCGTGGACGCTCCGCGGACGAGCAGTTCTCCTCCTGCGGTCAGGGCTACGAGACCGAACAGGATTTGAACCACTGCGGTTGTGACCTCAGTCATGGATTTTCTCTCGCAAGCAACCAGATTCGTTCGATGTCTGTTCGCGTAGGCAGCCGCGAGATCGGATCGTCGACGTGGCGACACTTCGAGGTGTGATTGGCACGTTGCTAACTGCCGCTCGCCGCGAACTCTGTTTTACTCACTGGGACCCAAGCTCTGAAGGCCATGCGATCGAAGAATCGCGATCAGCCCTCCAGAATCCCTACGATTTCGCTCTTAGCGATCAGCCGCGTACCACGCTTTCGACCGACTCCGCAGGCCGTCAACCAACGACTGCGCAGGTCATCGTGCAAACTGCCACTGATCCTGGAACCTCGGCCAACGCCGGGGATCTTGCCGCCGGCGCGATGCGCATGGCCACCGGCTCCGCCTAGTCCATCAACGGTTTGGACCAGTAATTGGACCGCGCTTCCGAATCTTCGTTGCGTCCGCGCCGAAAGTAAGAGGTCGTCTCCAATCACCGCTGCACACAGGACTCGGCGGATGCCTTCGCAGCGAATCAACATATCCGCGATTTCACCTACGATCTCAGCCCCGGCTGCCCGTGGCAGGAAGCAAAGTGCGGCATCGTCGTACAGAAACGTACTCTGTAGCGCGAGCAACAAATCACCAAAGTACTCCCTGGTCAAAGGAGCGTTCTCGATTTCGGCCAGCAAGGCGGGTTCGCCACGTTCCGTTAACCATGGCAATATCGCCCGATCGAGCGCCGAGTAGTGGGTTTCGTAGCCGCACGTCTCGGTACGGATGGCGTACAGCATCGCCGTTGCCAATCTCTCACCGGGTTCCAACTCCTGTTCGCGCAAGTACTCGGCGGTGATCGTAGCGGAAGCCGCGACGTCGGATCGGATGTCCTCGTACGGAGCCGACGCGTTTCGCGAACCATTGATGTGATGGTCGATGATAGCCACCGGGTGAATACCTTTTCGCGTCAGCAGGTGGTTTGTCGCTTCCACGCCGCAGTCGACCAAGATCGTTGCCGTCTTGTCATCCAGGGTGACATCATCCACCAATTCGATCGGCGGACGAAGCAATTCGACCATGTGGCGATTCTCGGCACGCACGATGGCTCCGCCACCAACGACCCGGACAGGTTTTCCCAACTTCTCGTGAACCAGGACTTCGATCGCCCACCCCGATGCGATCGCATCGGGATCGGGATTGTCGTGCATGATCACCAAAACGTGCTCGTATGGATCGAGTACATCAAGTAGTTGAGTGGATCGCAATCGAAGTGGCGACTGTGTGCTGGACTTCATCGGTGATTTGTCGACCGGGGTGTGACGATTAAGAGACTGTACCATCCATGCTGCATGGCGTGAACGTTACTGGTTCATCTTACAATCGCCCGCGGACCTGATAAAGTTGATGAGAAGATGATCCGATTAGGCAAATAGGGTGTGGTCGCCCCCGAATCGGTGAGCGAAGTTGACATTTGGTGCAGGCAAAGGATTGCTGATGATCGAAACGAGTTTGTTGTTTTTCGATGAACTTCGTCGCACGTTCCGCATCGTCGATGCGGTGGACATTCTACTCGTGTCGGTCTTTCTCTATGTCAGTTTGTTGTGGTTTCAAAGGACGGCTTCGCGTGGCGTGTTGAGCGGCGTGACGGCCCTCGCCGCGGTTTACTTCATCGCGCGCGGGCTGGATATGTATCTGACGGCATTGGTATTTCACACCACGTTCGCAATCTTGCTCTTTGTTTTGGTTGTTGTATTTCAAGAAGACTTGCGCCGCCTGTTCGAACACATTTCGGCGTTGCGATCTGTGCGATTTAGACAGACTTCTGACATTGATATCGATCTCGATGAGTTAGTCGAATCCATGTTTCATCTGGCAGGATCACGGACGGGCGCGTTGATCGTCCTGAGAGGCAAGGAACCACTCGCTCGACATCTGAATGGTGGCGTGGCGTTAGGAGGTCGCATCAGCCGTCCACTTCTGTACAGCATTTTCGACGCACACACGCCCGGCCACGATGGAGCAGTGATTCTCGATCACGAGCGGATCGAGCAATTCGCGGCGCACTTGCCGATCTCGAAAAACAACCAAGAGATCGCAGGCCGCGGCACTCGACATAGCGCCGCTCTCGGCCTTTCGGAGTGCTCTGACTCGCTGACGATCGTCGTTTCGGAAGAACGAGGAGTTGTTAGCGTCGCGGAAGCAGGCGTGTTGACCGAGATGGCGACGGCGACTGAATTGAGACAACGGTTAGACGAGTTTTTTGCGAACCGATTTCCCCGTGTGGCGCAACCGGTTTGGGAGCGATTTATCATCCAACATGGGCAGTTGAAGATCTTGGCGTTGACGATCGCCGTCCTCGCTTGGTTTGTGCTGGCCTATGATCCTCATACCGTTCAGCGAACCTTTGTCATTCCAACAGAATATCGCAATCTGCCTGCTGCGCTGCTACTCGACGAGACGGCTCCGAACGAAGCACGTGTAACGCTTTCGGGTTCGGACCGCAATTTTCGTTTCCTCGACCCCGGCAGCCTGAAAGTCACCCTTGATCTAGCTGAGGCGCGAGCGGGATACCAAGAGTTCCCAATCACCGAACGCAATATCCGACTTCCGCTCAATCTGGTCCCGTATCGCATCGAACCGCGTATCATCCGACTATACCTTCGTGAGCAGCGTCCCGACAGCTACGTCCCAACACCGGCAAACTGATGGTTAGGCAGACAGTGTCGCTTATGAATTCGCAAATTGCGCGAAGTGAATCAATACGCCAGACGGGTCCCACACGTGAAAGACACGAGCGTAACCTTCGTCTTTGATTCGGGTGCTGATGCGTGCGACTCGGGCCAACGCGTTATCTGCGAACGCCTTAGTGACGTGCTCGTACCACGCCTCGACATCGTCGACGGCGACGTGCAACATCGTGTTGTTGCACCATTCTTTGTTGAAGTAGTTCTGTAGATAGAAGCGATGCCCGGCCAGTTCAAGGACGCGGAGATCCCCAGAATCGTAGGTGACTCGCCAACCTAGGGCAACATAGAAGTCTCGCGAAGTGTCGAAGTGTTTGGCACCAATGAAGGGTCGAATGTCGGCGACACGGAGATTTGTTTCCGTCATTAGTTGCTCAACGTCACTGCGATTGCGGGGTGAGTAATGTCGATTGACTCGACTCAAGCCGACTTCGCATCGGTAACAGAATCTGTCCAGTAGTCGAACAGACCACTGATGGTGCTCGGCGAGAAATCCGTAATCAGTCGACCGCGATTCTCGACGCGATAGGCTAACTGGACGTTGATATTTTCCCACAGCACAAGTCGGCCGCGGTACTTCATCGTTGCGCGGATGTCGCCGTCCTGCGAGATCACGAATCCCAACGCCCCTTCGTGTTCGTCACAATAACGCAACATCGCACGATGGCGAGTGCCGAATTGGCTCAACGGTGCCTGCCTCAGAAATTCGGTGTTTGCTTTGGCATCGCCTGCCATATAGACATCCGTCAAACCGGCATCGGCCCGAGCTTCGACACCAAACCCATGGACGACGAGGCTCTTGTCCAGCAAAACGAATCCGTCGACGCGCGACAACGACGCGATGTAGTGAACGCAACCGAGCAACTCGTTCTTTAAACGATCCAATTCGTTCTGCGAGTGAACTGCATCAAAGTGAATCTCGCAAGGGAGTGTATCCGCGTCGGTGTTGCAGTGAGCGGCAATCGCGTCCGCCGTCTGACGTTTTAGGATCTGGTGCTGTGCGAGACGGAATAGTGCACGCGGCAAGCGATCGTAAGTTTGCTCATATTTCACGTTGACGTCGCCGACTGGGTAGCTTGGCACAATCAGCAAGCCGCCCCCGTGCCCGTACTTCTGAATGTTAAACAGCATGCGGCAAATTGCATTCTGCCAGCGAACGAGCAATTCGTCTTTGACTTGCGTTATGTGGGCGAGTGCTGTGACGCCATTGTCCGAAGCTTGTTTGTCCAATAACGTCGCATCTAAGTTATCTCGCAGTCGGCGATAAATCGGGCCTTCCCACAAGACATCGTGGTATTCTTCCACCAGAACGTTTTGCTCAAGGCTGCCCAACAAGGCAAAGTTCTTATACACCGACACGGCACCGACGCCCGTAATGGTTGCTTGAAATAATCCAGGTCGCTCGGGATCTTCGGTGCCATCGAAGGACACGTAATCGCCATAGCGCAACTCCTGGTCCACCAGACCCCAGATGAACAACTCTCCCTTGTCGTCGCTGAACACGGCCAAGGACGAGACCTTGGGATCGGCGGCGTCGGCGAGTTTCAAGAGCGAGCGAACGCCATACGGCAGCGGTTGTCGGAAAGGCACAACCGTCCAGCCGTTATTGTGACTTCGCGTCGACTGATTGGTATTATCTGCCGACGGATCAATATAGTTGATCGTACATCGGCACGGTCTTGCTTCGTCCGTTTTCAGACTCGCGAAGTAAAGTGTTTCGAGCAACTGAAGGAGAATCGCGTCCTTGGGCGCGGTCCCGCCATTCGCGACCAGTCGTTGGGTGACTAGCTTCGCCAAATGGATAGGAAAACGTGCGTTTCGATGTGCCGCCATGATGCGATGCCGGGACTAGGTCGAGAAACTAACAAGTCGCCTGAGTGCGAGCAACATAGCCGAGTAGCAGCGAACACAAAGGGCGTCCTCATTGCGTGCTAGCTGTTATCGGGCGGGATGCCGATCACACTCCGAGTGGGACCATACTCGGCTCCCAGGTAACCGGCAATACGAATCGAAACGCCCCCACCTTGTGAGCTGTGGACGAATCTGTAGTGCCATCGCAGAGCAGATTGGCTGTTTCGTCGCAGCTTGAAAGGGTGGCCTTCCATCAAGCGGATACGGGAGGGATCGAATTGGGCACTCGTGTTATCAGTCCCCCAAACAAGTTCCGACCAACCGTGCCGACTGAATCCAAGGATGGTCCAGCGGCACGAGTTTCGTCTTGCCGGCTACTTTTTTTAGCGGCACCGGTTTCGCACCGTCGCCACGGGCCGCCACCATCACGCCATGTACGCCTTCGTTCAACAGTTCGGCACAAGCGGTTCCTAACCGAGTCGCGAGCAGACGGTCGGCGGCCGATGGCGTGCCACCTCGTTGCAGGTGTCCCAAGATCGTCAATCGCGACTCAATGCGGGTCAGTTGTTCCAGTTGCTGCGTGAGTTGAACTGTGTGATCAACATGTTGTTTTTGAAACGCCGCCAGTTCAGCAGACGCCTTGGACTTGTGCTCTTTGCTGCCGGCTTTGTCTTTACGATGACTGAGCGCTTCAAACTTCGCGGCTTGCTCGACGGTCATTGCTCCCTCGGCAACGGCGACGATGCTGAACCGTTTTCCGCCACGAGCGCGCTGTTTGATTGCTTCTGCGACGCCTTCCAGCGAGTAGGGAATCTCTGGGATCAGCACGACGTCTGCCCCACCCGCAATGCCAGCTCCCAACGCCAGCCAACCGGCCCGATGCCCCATGATCTCGACGACGATGATGCGGTGGTGGCTGGTCGCCGTCGAATGCAGTCGATCGATCGCCTCGGTGGCGATGCCCAATGCCGTGTCGAAGCCGAACGTGATGTCCGTCTTGGCCACATCGTTGTCGATGGTCTTTGGCAGCGTGATGACTCTTAGTCCCGCCTCGTGCAGTCGTAGAGCGTTCTTTTGCGTCCCCCCTCCGCCAATACAAACCAAAGCGTCCAGATGATGCCGGTTGTACGTCTCGACAATCACGTCCGTCATGTCACGTGTTTCGTCACCCAATGTCATCTTATGAGGCTTGTCGCGACTGGTCCCGAGAATGGTGCCGCCGTGCGTCAGAATGCCGGAGAGGATCTGGTTGTTCAGCCGCATGGTGCGGTTCTGCACGAGTCCCCGAAACCCATCCATGAAGCCGATCAGCTCCATGTCAAAGCACTGGCTGCCCTTGCCCACTCCCCGGATCGCGGCGTTGAGACCAGGACTATCGCCACCAGACGTCAGAATTCCAATGTACTTCGCCATGTTTTAGCTCCCAGGTTGTCTCGCATCATACATTGATCGTGACGATGCTGGATACCGGGCGCTGGGAGCACCCTATCTGCAGCGTTGAGCTGCTTCATCGGCGACCGCTGCTGGACGAGTCATTCCGACTTAACCGCACAAACTTTCCGCCACACGACTTTATCGTCATCGCGATCGTAGAATTCCGTTAACACAGCAGCGACCTCGTAACCGCAGCGTTCGTAGAATGCTCGCGTCGGTGTGTACTGCGGGCGGCCCGAGGTCTCGATGTAGATGTGACGGCCTCCTCGCGCGACGATTTGGCCTTCGGCTTCGAGAAGCAAGATCTGACCAATGCCTTGTCCTTGGCGGCTGGGATCAACCGCGATCCAGTACAAATCGTAGCTACCAAGCGTACAGGCAATCGGACCGTAGCAAGCGTATCCGACGACGATGCCATCGACCTCGGCGAAGACGAAGTGGTAGCCCGACGCTTCGCCTTTGGCGAGCGCTTCATCGACGAGCTCGACGGCGACATCAACTTCATCCGCGCGAAAGAAGCCGGTCGTTTCGACAATTCGCCGAACCGCATCACGATCGGAGGGCGTGACCTGACTTCGCAATTTAGAACTCGTGTTGTTCATAGATTTACAGCTATTCAGCATGGATGCCTTCCATCAGGCCGCGGAAAAACTTCTTGGCGTTCTTGCCCAACGTCCGCGTGCGATAACCGCCCTCCTGAACGACCAATGTCGGCAACTGGAGCGCACCCAACATCTTTCCGTTCTCTGCGAAGTCCTTCGGACCGAGCGACCAGGTGCCTGTTGGGTCGCCTTTCGCTGGGTCGAGTCCCAGAGCGATCACCAGAAACGCTGGATCAAACTTGCGGACAGCTTCAATCGCCTTGGCAAGTGCTTCGCGGTATTGTGCTCCGTCTTGAACTTCCGGCAATACGATGTTGAGGTTGAACCCCTCGCCGGCACCGGAACCTCGCTCGTCAGCAAAGCCCGTGAAGTACGGATACGCGAAGTCGGGATCGCCGTGAATTGAAACTGTGAGTACATCAGAGCGTTCGTAGAAGATGTCTTGCTGTCCGTTGCCATGGTGATAGTCGACATCGATGATCGCGACTTTGCCATGTTGGCTGAGGTATTGTGCCCCGACTGCGGAATTGCTGAAGTAGCAGAAACCACCGAACGATCGCCGCTCGGCATGATGGCCTGGCGGGCGAACCAACGCATACGCAATGCGGCGACCTTCGAGGATCTCGTCGGCCGAGGTCAGCACGCAATCGACGGCTCGCTTGGCGGCGGGAAACGCATTGCGGTTGATTGGCGTAAAAGTATCGATGCAATAATAGCCCGCACGTACGGCCAGTTCCTTTGGCGGACGCGTCGCATTGCGGATGGGAAAGACGTACGGATACACCGACTTGCCTTCGGGCGCATTCGCACAGGCTGTCTTCAGGTAGTCGACGAAGTCTGCGTCATGGACTGCTAGAATATGCGTCATCGGATACTCTTTCACGGTGATCGTCTCGACCAAGCCGCTGCCTTCGAGTTCGCTGGTGATCGCTTTGATTCGCACCGGCGATTCCACGTAACCACGTTCGCGGATGTGGTGGATATCGTGCTTGTCATTGATCGCCATGGCGATGGGCTCGGGTCTTAACGGCTCGGCCAGTTTGTGATCGGCGGGTGCTTTGACGTATCGCAACTCGCGAATCCTGACGGGGTCGTCACGATAAGATTCGACGACCTTGCGGACGTACGCGGGTGGACATAGATCGCTGTACTTCCGTTCGAGAACCGCCCGAGCGACTTCGCGAGCCATATCCGCCTTCAAGGGCTTGCCCGTGTCGAGATCGTCCCAGACAAGATGCGGCAGGTTATCGGTGTCGCCGTCTGGAACAGGCGTTTCATAGGCCGTACCGACGATCGGGCGAGCGCCATACTGCTCGTAGAAGCGGAGTCGCGCCGCGTTCAGCTTGCGGATCTTCGGATCGGAGCAGCGATCTTCGTCGTCGGGCAGGCACTCGAAGAAGACGCCATTCGCATGCAATCCGAGGGCTTCGTCGCGGACGAACTCGTACAACGCCGCGCCGATGCCGCGCCCCGGCACGTCCTTGCCCGCCGCCAGAAAATCGAGGTAGCAGAAGCCGATTACCGGCTCGTGTAACACGATCGCAAAGCCGGTCACATGATGGCGCGCGTTCTCGGCGACCGAAAGGATCGTACGAAAACGCTTCTTGAATGGGTTGCGTAAGCGATCGGCCAGATGCTCGATGTCGCTGGGCGGCGCGTCGGGAAACTGGCTGTCGAAGATCCCGCGAACTTCTTCAAGAGCCGTTTGGTTGACTGGCAGAACGTCGTCGTAGATTCTTCGGATGCGAAACATATTACGTCCGTGAGGTTAGCGGCGTGTCGATTCGACGGAGTTGGGGGCCGCTCGTGCAGCGGACTCGATGATCTGCTGAATCGCATCCTCGTAGGTCATGCCAGCTTCCGCAACCGCGGCCGCGAAGCCTGCATCGGGTGCGAGACAAGGGTTGGCATTGATCTCAAGAATCCACGGTTGGCTCTCGCTGTCAACGCGAAAGTCGACACGGGCGTAACCGCTGAGTCCAAATAACTCCCAGCAATTATGAGCGAGTTGCGAGATGTATTTGAGCAGCGATTTGTCGGAGGCGGCGAAGTTGAAACGGCGCGGAGTCTGTTGGTACTCGAACGAATCGGGGTCCCATTTGGCTTGGTGACCGACGATCCGCAGCTTGTCAGGCGGGAACGAAGTAAAGTCAATTTCTGCAGGAGGGAGGACTTCTCCGTCGAGCAACGACAAATTGATTTCGCGACCCTCGATGAATTGTTCCGCGAACAGCGGCCTTTCGATGATCTGTTCGCGATCACGAAGCATCGCCTCGAGCGCGGCTTGATCTTCCGCAGTTACCACAGCATCATCGTCCATGCCGAACGACGCATGCTCCAGGACGGGCTTGAGGATCCAGCGGTCGCTGATCTCGGTGCCGGGAACTTCTCGATTGCACTCGCGAGACGACATCCAAGCGGGTGTTGGCAATCCGGCGTCGTACAATCGAGCTTTTGCGGTCAGTTTGTTGGAAGTGGACAGAATTGCATTGGTTCGCACGCCGGTGTAGGGAATCTCGAGCGCGTCCAAAAGCAAGGTCGCCAATGCCATCAACCGATCCGTGCCGCCGAGTGATTCGACGAGGTTGAAGACGACATCCGGTCGCAACGCGAGCAGTTGGCGACGAGTCGCGGCGAGATCGAGCGTGCAACCCAGGCGAATCGTTCGATGACCAAGTTGCTGCAACGCGGTCGAGACTGACTCCGCCTGAACGAGTACGTCATGATCCTCGACGGAAGCGTCTTCTCCGGGCTCGTTATAGAGAACAACGACCATCATCGTTGTTGTGCCCCGTGCGCTGCGTTCGCCGCTTGCAACTCTGGTTTACAGCGAGTCGCCGCCGAATCAACGATGCGGCGAATGAGTTCGAGGTAGGGCATGTCAAGCGCGGTGGCCAACATTGGCAGATCAGAGTGTGCCGGATGCAGGCCGGCGAGTGGGTTCGCTTCCAAAAACTGTGGGCATCCTTCGTGATCGCACCGCAAGTCGATCCGCCCCCCATCGCGGCAACCGAGCGTTCGCCAGGCGGTCAGAGCGATCTCTTCGGCTTGTCGAACTTGCTCGTCCTTGTCAGGCCTGACGAGCCGATACTCGACCAACTCTTCGCAGCGTTCTTTATTCACATACGAGTACACTTCCGGTTCGGCATCATCGCGCAGGACGATCTCCAGCGTGCCGAGGCAATACGCATCGCGCCCCGTGCCTAGGATGCCGACGGTAAATTCGCGACCGGGCAGGAACTCTTCAACCAAAACGGGTTGCTGATATCGCTCCAAGAGTTGCTTGCAAACAAGTGCCAGTTCATCGACGTCATTGACCCGCGAAGCAGGCGTTACGCCCTTGCCGGTCCCCTCCGCAATTGGCTTGGCGAACAGTGGAAAGTGGAACGGCGTGTTCTCGACCAGCTCTGCGATATTTGCCTCGTCGACCACGACGGCGAACCGCGGCGTCGGCACGCTGACGTTTCGCACGACGCTCTTGGTAACGCCCTTATCCAAACATACAGACATCACGCAAGGGTCGGCAAAGGTGTAAGGAATCTCGTACAGATCGAGGATGGCGGGCACTTGCGATTCTCGTCCCAAGCCGCGCAGACCTTCACAAATGTTGAACACCAAGTCCCAACGATCACCATTGGCCAACCGCTGGACTAACTCCCGCGCGTGGCCGATCCGATCGGTCTGATAACCCAATTCCTGCAACGCACTTTCAATCGAGTCAATCGTATCCGCGCGGTCGAACTCGGCGGTTTCTTCCTCGCCGTAGCCTTCGGCCAGATACTGATCACGCAAATCGTAAGTGATTCCGATTTTCATTGGTCTGTACTCAGGGCTGTAGTGGTCGCGGACGTGCAACTGGTCAACGCGTCTAGGTCGATGGGAAAGTCAGCTTCGTCCTTAGCCATTTGTTGACTCGTTTTCTCTACACGAATCTCTTCGTAAAGCTGCTTGTGCCAACGTCGTGCGTCGTCGATCTTCATGTCTAACGCTACGAGTAACTGCTGACCAGGCCGCAACAGTTCCAAGGGGCAACCCGTGGCCAAATCGTCACGAATTCCCCGTTCGTCGTAGTCGAAGGGGTAGAGTCGACAGACCAGCGGTCGAACTTCCAGTGGTAGCGTACAACCTTGCGGTCCAAGAAACGAGCAATCGCTGTCAAGTGTTTTCTTGAGTACTCGACGACTGTTATCCTCGCGAAAAATATGTTGCTGCCACACCGGATCATCGTCTTCTTCGAGGTAGATCGGATCTGTCGGCACCCGAAAATGGAAAAAGTCGCGGCGGCCAACATGGTTGGCAATTCGCTCGACGTCGCCAGGGGTGACATAGATTTCGGGCGTCTGACAACATGTCTTCATGTGCCGCGCACAACGGGCACAAAGGAATTCTTCGTTAGACATTGTTCTGGCCTCCACTCGCCTCAAGCCTCGCCACGTCTCGTCTCGATTCACCCCTTGGCGTGCCGCTGCTGGACGATCCAGCAGTGGCACCCAACGAGCCAAGCCTTTCCATCAAGATGTGAAAGGCCTGGAATTGCGGACCCACCGATTCGCGTCAATCGGCGGAGACTACTGGATCGGGATACCGAAACTCTTTGCCTTCAAAATTACGCAGCACCAGCCAGTCGCCGTCGCGGCGGACAACGCTGTCCACTTGAAGCGGAATCTTGCCACCACCACCAGGCGCGTCGATTACGTAGGTCGGAACAGCGTAACCCGTTGTGTGACCGCGCAGGCCGGCGATAATCTCCAAGCCCTTGCTGACCGGAGTCCGGAAATGTGACGATCCGCTGATCGGATCGCACTGATACAGGTAGTACGGTCGAACTCGCATCGTGAGCAACTTGTGAACGAGTTGCTTCATCGTCTCGACTTCGTCGTTGACACCCTTCAGCAGCACCGTTTGTGCTCCGAGCGGAATCCCTGCATCGGCCAACCGCTCGCAGGCCTGCTTCGACTCAACCGTACATTCGTCGGGATGCAGGAAGTGGATGCTCATCCACAACGGATGGTACTTTCGCAGCACGCGAACTAATTCGCGAGTGACCCGCTGTGGCAGGACGGCTGGCATCTTGGTCCCGATTCGCACGAATTCGATATGAGGAATCGAACGCAATCGACCCAAGATCCAATCGAGCTTTTCATCGCTGAGCGCCAAGGGATCGCCACCAGAAATCAACACATCGCGAACGGTTGGCGTCGCTTCCAGGTAGTGGAAGATCGCTTCCAACCGCTTCTCGTTGGGAACGATCTCGCCGTGGCCGACCACGCGCGACCGCGTGCAGTAGCGGCAATAGGTGGAGCAGAAATCCAGCGGCAACAACAAAACCCGATCCGGGTAGCGGTGAACCAGGCCGGGAACCGGGCTGTGACCGTCTTCACCCAGCGGATCATCGGCTTCGCCGAGCGTCCGAACGAATTCTTTCGTCGTCGGAATGACCGTCTTGCGTAGCGGCTGATTCGCATCTTCCGCATCGAGCAGACTCATGTAGTAGGGCGTAATGCCGACAGGCAGCATCGTTCCGCCTTGGATCAGCGCTTCGCGTTCGTCATCCGAAAGCGTGACGATTTCCTCGAACTGTTCCAGCTTGCGAATCCGGTGCTGGGATTGCCACCGCCAGTCGTTCCATTGGCGATCCGTCGCGTCTGGAAAGAAACGCTTGCGGAATGCTCGCGTGCGGTTTGCAGGGCGGCGGCGGCTTAGCTTGCCAGAGATGATTAGCGATTCGCCGTCAGAATTGGCAACGCTGATGCCCGGTGCCGTCGCCGCATGCCCGTTGGCATTCCCGAGCAGGGTGCCGTTGCGGCGAGGAGATTTGACAGTAGAAACTGCCAGGGCGACGATCGATTGACTAGTCTGGTACGACTGGCGATCGACGCCGTTGGTACCTGGAGGTTCGTCGTCGGAAACGTGACACTCAAAGTCACTGTGATTCAATCTAGGATTCCTTTCGTGATACGAATCTCGAACCGAGCCGATTGACGGCTTTCCATAGGGCCGATCAAATCGCTCATTCGATGCGCGCGTAATTCAAACAGTTATCGGATTCTCGTCAAGAGGACAATCGTCAGATTTGACAAAATAGTTGTCAGAGTCGGGCTTGGTTTGGTTGTCCTGGGAGCTTGCGGCGTGACGGAAGTGAGCACAGTTACGAAGTCACCGAGCTCCCGTCGCGAGACGACCGGATTGGTCTTGCTTTTTGGCGCGATGTACTTTGTGCAGGGAATTGCCGAGCCAACCGAGGGTTTGATCGCCCAGCCGGTACGATCGCTGCTCAAGTCGTGGGGCTATTCGGCTGCCGGGATCGCCGGTTTCGGTGCGTTGCTTGCCCTGCCTTGGTCGCTCAAGCCGCTGTACGGGCTGCTTACCGATTTTGTCCCGATTAACGGGACACGACGACGGAGTTACTTGCTTTTGACGAGCGCAGCCTCGGTTCTCGGACTGGCTTGCTTGTACTTCATCCCTGTTCCGGTCGGAGCTTACCGACAGCTGCTGTTCTTACTCCTTGTGCCGACCGTGGGTGTGGCGTTCTCGGATGTCGTCGTGGATGCATTGATGGTCGAGAAGGGGCAACCACGCGGGTTGACCGGGCTACTCCAGTCGGTGCAATGGGCAGCGATGTATGGCGGCAGCATTTTGGCGGGGCTGGTGGGCGGCTACTTGAGCCAGCACGGGCACCAGCAGGAAGGATTTCTGATGTGCGCGGTGACAAGTTTCGCGACGCTGCTGCTCGCTTGGTTCTATGTCAAGGAAACGCCGCAGGCTGCGAAGAAAGGCCGACTTGGACTTGCCACGAAGGAACTGGCCGCTGCCGCGCGAAAACCTGCCGTGCTAGCGGCCGCTGCCTTTCTGTTTCTTTGGAGCTTCAACCCGTTCAGCATGTCTGTCTTGTATCTGCACATGACAAAACAGCTTGCAATCAGCGAACAGTTCTACGGCTTCACGATCTCGCTGCTTTCGGTGGGAGCGATCGTCGGCAGTTTGGCCTACGGGACGTACTGCCGCCGCGTCCCCATGTCCCGGCTGATCCATCTAGCGATTGCGGCGGGAGTGTTAAGCACACTGGCCTACTGTGGTGTCACCGGGAAAACGTCTGCGGCGATCATCAGCGTGATCGTCGGTTTCACGTATCTGACGGGCAGCATGGTTCAATTCGATTTGGCGGCGCGAGCGTGTCCAGTTGCCGCAGCAGGTACGACGTTCGCCATGCTGATGGCGTTGTCCAATCTGAGCCTGTCGATGTCGACAGCGCTGGGCGGCTGGCTGTACGACGATTGGTCTGCCAAGTGGGGCGCGACCACCGCGTTCAATTCGCTCGTCATTGCCGGCGCGCTTTCCACCTGTGCGTGCTGGCTGCTAGTGCCGCTGCTCAACTCAGCGATCAAATCCGATGCCTAATAGGCAGGAAGTACCTGCGTCGGTCGGACGAGTTGAACGCTGCCGCTACTTCAGCGGCAAGAAGATCTCAGTGCGCAGATCGGCGGACTCGGTCTCTTTGGGGTCGTTCATATAGATCTCGAACGTACCGACCTTGCTTTGCTTGAGCTTCTTGTAGCGGGCGAATTGATTGGCCGCACTCCACGCGTTGCCAAGGTGTTTGTAGGTGCCGAGGTGCTCGACGCTTAGGGCCCTGGTCTGCGGTATCGACCAGGTCGACAACTCGGTCGGCACGCTGTTGGCTGAATCGGGTAATGCGAACCCACTGGTGTAATCAAACATCTGCGTCTTCAAATTGCAGGTATGATAGACTGTCAGCATCGTTCCGTCCGTTGGCAGGCCGTGCTGCGCGAGCCTTTGCCTGGCTTCGGCGAACGACGCGTCCATGGAAGGGCCGATATCGCGGAGGGCACACGTTCTGCGAACACCTGCCATCCTCAGCGGTCCGACGGACTCGACGCCGAGGATCTTCGTCGTCGAAAGGATCTGTCCCGTTTCGATCAATTCCTTCAACATCATCAAACCGCGTTCGTAGTCCATCCCGATCAACGGTTCCATCATGGACTTCATCCAAAACATGAACCAGGGCAGCGAGCCTCGCATGTGCCAAGTGAGCTTCGTACCCTCGCCCGCCGGCTCCATCTCGAAGGCGACGTCCGACTTGGACTTGAACGGTTTGACGAAACGAATCTCTTCATCGATCAAGCGACCGGGTTCCAGTTGGCGGTGCTCGATTTCTCCTTGTCCAACGACGTCGCCTTTCCAAGCGTAGATCGAACCAACCGACGACGCATCTTCCGTGACCGTGACTTTGGCGTCCGGTTCGGAACACAGCCAAGGCGACCACTTCGTCCACGTTCCAAAGTCGGCGACCGTGTTGAAGACTTCTTCAGGACTTGCGTTGATTTGAATCGAACGTTGGACGTGGAAGCGGGGCATCCTTAAACTCTCCAACTCAAAAAACAAACGTCGGGCGAGAACATGCAGCTTTCCACACTAGTCAATCACGTTTGCTCGCTCTAGGCAAGTTTGGGCTGATCTATGTCAGGATGAACTATCGCAGCCGGACGAACCTTGCGCCTCGAGCACCGCAGCTTCGTACTTATCGATAACGGATCGCCATACCGGTAGCCATCTCGCTTGATGCCGCTCTTCATAGATTCGAAACCCACAAACTACAACAAACGCCGTCAAGAGCATTGGCACGCTCCCCTGGTACGCAGCAATCCCTGCAAAAAACGAGGCGGGAAGCACATAACCGTACATGTACGAACTTGAGGCGTAGGCCGCGCGCGGAGATTTGGCAGATTCGACGAGATAGCGTTCGTCATGTGTGAAGTCAGGAAGTGGCATGGCGTGTCTGATTGCCTCGTTCGCAAAGTGGTCCGCTGGCTTTAATCGGGCCGCAACGAACTCAAGTATCGCGAACAAAAGCTCAACATCAATCAGATACGCCGCCAACTAGACCAATTCGGCCATCGGCTTCACGCCTTCGTCGACCAAGTACTGCGGACGACCGCGAAGATCGAACTCGCGCACGGCGCGCAGGTTCAAGCCGAGGTTCTGGTAGAGCGTGGCAAAGACTTCTTGGAACGTGACCGGTCGCTCCGTCGCATACTCGCCCAGCCGATTCGTGGCACCGATCACCTGCCCCGCGCGGATACCACCGCCGGCCATGATCGCACACGATACTCGCGGCCAATGGTCGCGACCCGCGCTGCCGTTGATCTTGGGTGTCCGACCGAACTCGCCCCAACAGACAATCGAGACGTCTCGCAACATGCCTCGGTTATCAAGATCCTCCACCAGGGCCGAGAGGGCTCGGTCGAGCATCGGCATATCCTGGCGACCACGTCCAAAGTTATCGCCATGCCAGTCCCAGCGACTGAAGTTCAACGAGACCACTCGCGCGCCGGCTTCGACCAGGCGACGAGCAATGAGAAAATTCTCGGTCATCTTCGGAGCACCGTCGGCGCGGAATTCGGGGTCGCCCTTTCCGTAACGCTCGATGAGCTTTGGATCTTCCTTTGTATAGTCGAGAGCTTCGGCCAGCGCGGACGAGGTAAGAATACCCATCGCCTGTTGTGAGAACGCGTCGAGCCCTTCCATCGCTCCGCTTGAATCGATGTCGCGACGGAAGCCATCGATCGCGTTTAGTAACGATCCGCGATCTGCGAGTCGATCGAGCGTGATATCCTTGAGTGTCATGTTCTCGCGCGACTCGACACGACGATTGTCGTCCTTGCCGCCGACTAATCGGAAGGGAGCATGTTTTACGCCGAGGAACCCGCCGTCCCCGGGATCACCCCACGGTTGGTGAGACGTCTTGTACATCAGGCTTAAGTGCGGCGGGATGGTTGGGTTGACGGGCCCTTCCAGATGCGACACCCACGCTCCCATGGAAGGCCAACCGCCGGCCGGAGCGTTGTTCTCGCCTTGCCCGGTCATCGCTTCGTGAGCGTAGTGTGATCCGCGTGCGCCGACGATCGACCGAATCGGCACGAACTTGTCCATCATGCTGGCGATCATGGGGAACTGATCGCCGATCTCTATCCCCGAGACGTTTGTCTTGATCGCTTGAAACTCGCCACGGATCTCCGACGGGGCATCTAACTTGATGTCCCACATATCCTGATGAGGCGGTCCACCCGGCAGGAAGATGTTGATTATCGCTTTGTGCGAGCGTTGGATGCCCGCTTGGGATTCGGCGGCCAAGAGTTGCGGCAACGAGATGCCGCCCATCACCAATCCGCCGATCTTCAGGAAGTCGCGCCGATTAACTCCATCACAATATCCGCTGCGAGTTGGACGACGACCGTAGATGGTGAGCATGGTGGAAGCTCCTGTTTCCCGGTGAGGGAACGCAAATCGACTGGGTGGGATAGTTCTGATCCTATCAAGGTCCGTCGATCCGTTCAATGAGATTTATCGACCCGGAGGGGCCCCAACTCTTGATTCAGACCGGATTTGAGGCACAAAACCAGCGGAATCGTTAACGTTGGCTATTGAGGTTCCGATTGATCACCTCCGACTAGTCTATTTGGCTTGAGTTCTCATTCCGCTTATGATGGAACTTTGCCGCGATATACTGGCGAATTCATTTCGAGCGGAATGCAGCAGATGAGCGAACAGCAGACTTCCGATGGGACCGCATCAAGTGATTTTAAAAAGATCGCTGAAGAGCAGGATCCCGGGTTGGTAGCGGAGTTTTGGGACTTCCTGATTCACAACAAAAAATGGTGGCTAACACCCATCATCCTTGTTCTGTTGTTGATGGGTCTGCTAGTGATAATGAGCGGGACGGTCGCCGCACCGTTCGTATATACTTTGTGGTAATGTTCGCGTAATCAGCATTTCGCAAAAGAATTGTGGCATGCGTTCTGACGCTCGTAAGGTCGACGTTAGGAGCGAAAAACGCTGACCAATGATAATGCATTCCCCGATGTAGATTGAGAGAAGTGTATGTCCAAACGTTACTTGTGTAGCACTTTCGCTTTAACAATCGCATTTTCGTTAGGTCCGGTTCATGATCGCTTGGCGCGTGGCTACACACCCGAAAGCCAAGAAGTAAAAGCCATGGTCGATAAGGGCGTGGCATTCATCGAGAAGAACTTTGGTAAAGATGACAGCGACAAATATCTCGGCGGCGTATGTATTTGCGCGTTGGCGTGTTATGCGCAGTCAGGCGATGATCGGCATCCGCTAGTACAAAAGGCACTTGCGCAACTGCGTTCAGAAGCCCAGAAAGGCTTCGCAAATGATGGGCATGCCAACTACAGCTTAGGAATCGCATTAATTATGCTCGGCGACCTTGATCCGGTGTTGTACCGAAAAGAGGTTGAGGCGATCTTGAGCGAAGTCTATAAGCGCCAACAACCTGGAGGTGCCTGGAGCTATCCAAGTTTTCAGACGGGCGATACCTCGCAGACCCAATTCGCTGGGCTGGGCATGTGGATGGCCCATCGTCAGGGAATCCAAGTTCGGCAAGACGTTGTGGAGAGATTGGGGAATTGGTTAATACGTACCCAGGCACCCGATGGCGCGTTTGGATATCAAGGTAAAGACCCTGGGTCGTTCACGCGAATTCCACAGGAACGAACTTCGACTTCAATGGGCGTAGCCGGGACCGCCACTCTGTACGTCTGCGGCGAGTTGTTGGGATTCATCGAAGATCCTCGAGTGATGAAAGCGAGGCTAACTTTGCCACCCGCGATCACGCCAGTCATTGATCGAAAGCTCGCCAATGTGACAAGTGTTGTGGACAGGGGGCGTTGGCAGGTTGCCGTGAAAGCGGGAAACGCGTGGTGCGAACGAAACTGTGGCGTTGAAGCGCGTGATCCACGCGCCGGATATCACCAACAGTACTACTATATGTACGCGATCGAGAGGTACTGGGCATTTCGCGAACTGAGTGAAGGAAAAGACGTCAAGGAGCCGGCATGGTACAACGCCGGAGTCGACTACCTCCGAAAGAATCAAGCTCCCGACGGAAGTTGGGAAAAGGGTGAGCAGGGCCCGTCGATCGACACGGCATTCGCAACCTTATTCTTGCTTCGCAGTTCGAAGCGCGCCCTTACTCGAATTGTTCTTGAGCAAGGTCGCTTGACGGGCGGAAAAGGGCTCAAAGCGGATATGTCGACTGCGAGCGTCAATAGTAAGGGACAGGTCGTGACGGCCGACCCTACGAAATCGGTTACGGAGTTGCTTTCGATGTTGGACGATCCGGAAGCGCCAGCCAACGAGTACAGTTCAGGTTTGCCCGACAAGCTCGTGTTGAGTGCTGATCCGAAGCAGCGGTCTTTGGAACTGGTGCGTTTGCGACGCATGCTTGTTAACGGATCCTACGAGGCTCGCCTCACCTCGGCCAAGACATTGGGGACGCTTCGTGATTTGGAGAGCGTACCAGCGCTGATATTCGCACTTAGTGATCCAGACTACCGAGTTGTGCTCGCCGCCCGTGACTCGTTACGTTTCATGAGTCGTAAGCCCGCCGGTTTCGGTTTGGAGATCACAGACAATACGAGACCTGAGAAGACTGAATGGATGAAAGCACAGCAGCAGTGGACTGAATGGTTGCTTTCTGTGAAACCAGATTCAGAGTTGATCGAGTAGGTTGCGTTTCCGGTTATGTATCCCCAGGCCAGCGCTCTGTAGCGAGGACTTATCAAATGCAATGTGCGATTTCGTTCCAGCGTGGTTTTCAATTGTGCTAAACAATGCCTAGCGCAGTTAGAATATCCCGCATTGCGTTCTATTCGGTCCTGGGGTTATCGGTCTCCTGCCTGCTGGTCGCAGCCATTGTTACTTATGAGCGATTTGGCACTCAGACTCCGTCTTCGAGCGCAGCCGTTTCGCAGACCGATCCCCTGAAGATTCTCCCAGATCCGGTTGCCACTACATCGGAAGTAAAGGCGATTGAGGTCGGCGTCGACGATTGGCCTTGGTGGCAAGGTCCGAGCAGAAATAATCACGCGAGCGATTCCCAAGCCATTGATATTGATCATGTCGTCTGGGTGCAAGATCTCCCTGGGCTCGGACACTCCTCACCGGTTGTGTTCGGTGATCAGCTGTTTTTAACTTCGGCAAACGAAGAGGCGCATTCCCAGTCATTGATTTCGTTAGATAGCACAACGGGTGTCATCAAATGGCAGAGCGTGCTGCATCAAGCGGGACTCGTTCACAAGAACTCCAAAAATTCTCACGCATCCTCAACGGTCGCGGTCGACGGTGAGAAAGTTTTCACGCTATTCTTAAACCACGATGCAATCTGGCTCTCAGCGGTAGATCTCGCCGGGCGATTGCTCTGGCAAACCGAAGTGGGCCCATTCATTTCCAAAGAGGGATTCGGTGCGTCGCCGCTAGTCCACGATTCCTTCGTTTTTGTCGGAGCCGACAACGTTGGCCAATCGTGGCTCGCTGCAGTTCATCGGAATACCGGAAAAATCGTTTGGCGAGTTTCTCGCCCCGGTGCTTACAGTTACGCGAGTCCTTGTCTGATTAGCGTCGATGGCGAATCACAAGTTGTTATGGTCGGGCACAAGCGGATCGTGGCTTATGCCCCATCCGACGGAAGTGAGTGTTGGAGCATTGACGGACCTACCTATTCCGTATCAACTCCCGCGTTTGCGAACGGCCATATTTTCTATACTTCCTCAACACAAGAGGATGGAATCGGCGCCGTGTCCCTGCTGGATGCGATTCCCAAAAGACTCTGGCAGCATCATATTAAGGCCGAGACTCCTTCACCGCTGTTTGACGGAGAGTTGGTGTACTTTGTGCAAGACATTGGCGTGGTGCTATGCGTTGAGCCTGCAAGCGGCGAGATTCTTTGGCGAAAGCGAGTGGGCGGAAACTATTCATCGTCACCCATTCTTGTCGGGCAGAATATTGTGATCGGTGACGAGGATGGAAAGCTGACCATGCTTAAAGCAGGGCGCACCTTTGAAATCGTTCAGACTCGCAGTCTCGAAGGAGGCATCCTCGCGACGCCCGCAAGCGTCTGCGGAAGACTCTATGTACGAACAACAACCCAGCTCTATTGTTTAGGCCGCGGGGAAGAATCGTGACAGGCATGCTGGAGAACTCACCGTACATCCGTGCGTTCTTACTGCTTGGGGGCGGAGCGATAGTTGCTGCGGCGCTAATGACCGCGATATCGCGGACGCCTTCCAAGGATGTGCCGGAGTGGACAACGCCGCCACCGCCAAATGATCAAGTCGTTTCGCGCCGCGGAACTCGGATTCAGCTATGGGCCAAGAGTCCACTTCTGTTTAACCCGACGAGCATCGACGTCGATGAACGTGGCCGTGTATGGGTTACGACCGCAGTCAACTATCGCGATGAGCACAACCATCAAAGCAAGTCATCCAACGCAAAGCATGAGTCCGGTGGTGATCGAGTTCTGATTTTGGAAGATCGTGATGGCAATGGATCTGCAGAGATCTCCCAAGAATTCGTGCAAGACCCTGATTTAGTCGCTCCCCTGGGTATTTGCGTACTACCGAATTGTGTGATTGTGTCATGTTCGCCAAGTATCTTTATTTACTTCGACGAGGACGGTGATGATCGTGCCGATCGTCGAGAGGTGTTCTTGACCGGTTTCGGCGGCGCCGACCACGACCACGGTGTGCATAGCGTCGTGACTGGCCCCGACGGAAGGTACTATTTCGTCGCTGGCAATGCAGGACCGCACACGGTGTCCGACAGAAACGGTTGGACGATGCGTTCCAGTAGCTTTCAACAGTCGTCGCAACCCAGTAGCCCTCTATACGAACCAATGCCGAGCGATGACGGGTACACGTATGTTGGCGGCGTGGCTGCCAGCATAGAGCCAAACGCTACTGATCTCAAAGTGCTTGGCCATAATTTTCGAAATCCATACGAAGTTTGTGTCGACTCGATGGGCGATGTCTGGCAAACAGACAATGACGACACTGCAGCATGTCGCGTGACATGGGTTCCAGAGGGAGCCAATCTTGGCTTTGCGTCTGCCGATGGGACGCGATCATGGCAACGCGATCAACGCCCGGGTCAGTCGATCGAAGTCGCACATTGGCATCAAGATGATCCAGGGGTGACCCCCGCAGGCGATGTTTATGGCCCTGGGGCACCGACAGGCCTCATGCGGTATGAAGGCGACATATTCGGACCAGAGTTTCGCGGGCTCCTTGTCTGTTGTGATGCGGGTCGTGGCGAGGTTTTTACCCAGAAACCGCTTCGCGACGGAGCGGGCATAAAGTTCCAACGCGAGCGACTTGTTTGGACGCGTGCGACTGAGCAGAAGGAGGCGGCAAACTCTACATCAGTAAGCTGGTTTCGCCCATCTGACATTGCAATCGGACCCGACGGCACGATCTTCATCGCAGATTGGTTCGATCCTCAAGTGGGAGGGCACCGCGTCTCAGATTCTCAGGCTGAGGGGCGGATCTATACACTCAAACCCGACGTTAACTCTTGGAGCGCCAACTCGTCGCATGAGCTGGCGACGACCCGCGCTGAGAACAGTGATGATCTGGAACACGCATTAAGCAGGCTCGCAAGTCCATCACCCTGCACGCGCTATTCCGGTGCGGCAGTTCTGCGTCGAGCCGGCAGTGACGCCATCGATGATCTCGTTACGTTGACGAACGGACCCAACCCTTTCGTTGCTGCTCGGGCGACTTGGCTATTGGCAATCGCCGGAGGCAAGGGGCTCGCGATTGTGGAAAATCTGCTCACATCGCCTGACGAGCAGATGCGTATCGTCGCACTGCGAGCATTGCGTTACACAAAGGCGCTTACGCATGAACACATTCAGCAGCTGATTGATGACGAATCGGCCTGTGTTCGACGAGAGCTGGCAACCGCGATGTGTGATCGGAAGGAGTCGCGTGACTTGCCCCTGCTGATTCGCCTCGCAGAACAATTTGATGGAACTGACCGCTGGTACCTCGAGTCAATCGGAGCTGCTTGTGAGGGGCGTATGGACGAGGTGTTCCCGGAGTTAGCGAGTCGATTCGATTCGGTTTCCCACGATGTTTGGCCCGATCGCTACGCCCAACTTGTTTGGCGTTTAAGACCAATTGCTGCAGTACCATTGCTCGTGGAACGCGCCGCCGACCGACGATTGTCAATCGATGAACGCGGTCTGGCTATCGATACCTTAGCATTCATGCCCGATCCCTATGGCGAGGTCGCGTTGCAGGATGTGTGGAATCGCAGTGGCGCGGAGGTGAGTAACGCAGCGGATGGTGATGACTTGCACGTCTATCTCAAATGGTGGATCGACGAACTTCGCGCGAGGAATCCGCGGACCGGATCGGAACGCGTGGACGTGGGCACGATTCATCGCGAGGTGATGCCGACACAACAAACCTCCTCTGGAGGTGAGCCCGATCCGGCGTTAGATTTGGTGGCAGCGAAATCAATGAAAGGTGACGAACAACGGGGCGAGCAATTGTTTTTCTCGCAGCAGGCATCCTGCTCGAAATGCCATCAGTACCAGGGTCTCGGTGGAAAAACGGGCCCTGATCTCAGTCAAGTTGCAAAGCGACTTTCTCGGGCACAGATCGTCGAGGCAATCATTGCCCCCAGCCAATCAATCTTGGCGGGGTACGAAACTTGGACTATCGTTGACATCGATGGTCGAATACATGATGGCTTGCTCATGGCAACAGGACGTGAAGTGGTCCTGACAGGCCCGGACAACAAGCAGACTGCAATCGCTCGAGATCGCGTCGCCGAAATGTTTCGCAATAGAAAATCATTAATGCCCCCGCCGCCCCCAACGTTTCTTCCCCAAGATGTGGCCGATATCGCCGCCTTCCTCACAAACGTCAAGCTCGTCGAAATCAACTAACTCGAGTGTAATGTGGCCGCTCTCCAAATACTGTTGAAAATTGCAGTCATCGCTAGGCGGCGGCACTGGCGGTCTCATGGATTCTAAGGAAACGCCCCGTCCCACACACGAGCGGTCGCTTCCGAGACGTGTACTAAACTGGTTAGAAGTTGACCGCGCTGTTTTTTATGCGATCACCTCGCGTGGCTGGCAGTTTGTCGCTGGTCCGATCACGATGATTCTGATCGCCAAATACTTCTCTAGAGAAGTGCAAGGATACTACTACACGTTTTGGGGCATGATTGGACTCCAGATTTTTTTTGAGCTGGGATTCTCTCAAGCCGTAATCAATATCGCCAGTCACGAATGGGCGAAGCTCACGCTAAACGCAGACCGTTCCATTGGTGGCGACGCGTTCGCGTTGTCGCGACTTGCTGCATTGTTCCGCTACGCCTGCTTCTATTTCGGAGTGATGGCGATTGTGTTTTGGCTAGTCGTCAGTATCGCCGGCCTACTGTTCTTTGCGGTCGACCGAGATAGCGAGGCAATTTCGTGGCGAGCTCCCTGGTTAGTACTAACCGCCTTGACAGCGATCTCCTTTTGGCTGACGCCTTTTTTGGCGGTTCTAGAAGGCTGCAACCAGGTGAAGAACGTTTACAAATTGCAACTCGTTCGTGCGGTTCTTGGGAACGTCGTTGTGTGGGGCTGCATCCTAATTGGCGGAGCGCTCTGGACTCCAGTGGTTGCGACGATTGTGCGTTTGCTTTGCGAGATCTACTTCGCTGGTGTGCTCTACTTGCGTTTCTTCCGCGATATCTCAAAAAAACCAATCGGAACACCATTAGATTGGTGGGTAGAGGTGTGGCCGTTTCAGTGGCGAATCGGGGTCAAGGGACTCTTTGGCTATTTCAACGCCTATATTATGAACCCCGTCGTGTTCTACTATTTCGGTTCGGTTGCAGCCGGACAGTTGGGAATGACGTGGCAAGTGCTCAGTTCTCTACAGGCCGCATGCGCGTCGTGGTTTCAAGCTCGCGTAGCACGCATGGGGATGCTCGTTGCGCAAAAAGACTTCCGGGAACTCGATCGTGTTTTCAACCGTGTTGCGCGAATCGCGGTTGGCGTGATGCTTGTGGCATGCCTCGCATTCTGGTTGCTTGATGTCTTGCTTCATAGCATCGAGACACCATTCTCCGGTCGACTACTCAGTCCATTGCCGACCGCCTTATTGGCGATCGGGATTCTCTCTTCGCTGATTACGCATGCTCAATGGACCTACATTCACGCGCACCAGCGCTCGCCATTCCTGCTGCTCACTATTTCTGGAGCGATCGTCAGCGGTCTTTTGATCTGGTGGTGGGGAGCGTGGTACGGGGTGCTTGGAGTCGCCGTAGGGTATTTTGCCATCAATATTTTCTTCAATTTACCTGTTTGGACTCTGGTGTGGCGACGTTGCCGCAATGACTGGCATGCGACTTAGGTGTACTTTCGACCGAAAGTATGAAGCGGTGCTGACCGTAGCTGTTGGCAATCGTGATTCGGGCTAGAATAATCGTGAGTTAATAAGCTCTCCGTACCGCTGGCAAACCGTGCGATTCTCAATGCTAGACTTACTGACTTCTTTACCTGGCATACGAACCCTAATTCGTTTCGCGCCAGTTCGTGCATTACTCCGCCCACCGTGGAAGTTACTGAAACGAATAGCCCGTGCTTGGAAAAATAGGTATGCCGCAAGATGCCTCGCCAGCAAGCCATTGCCATACAAGCTAAATGCCGGATGCGGAACGACACACTTCGAGGGATGGGTTAATATCGATTGTGATAAAAATGCGGGGAATGTTGACCTTGTTTGGGATCTAGGTCAGGGAATTCCCGTTCCTAACAATAGTTGTGAAGCCATCTACTCTGAACACATGCTCGAACATCTCTCGGTCGAACAAGGCTTACAATTTTTGCGAGAGTGCAAGCGTGCTCTTCAAATCGACGGTGTCTTGCGCATCGCGATGCCATCGCTCGACGATCTCATCGAAAAGTCCGCAGCCGGGCGATGGCGAGAGCAAGCCTGGCTGAACGAGCCGCAGTGGCAGTTCATTGCCTCGCGAGCCGAGATGTTCAATATCATGTTTCGCTGGTGGGGACATCAGTGGATCTACGATCGTGACGAGTTGCATCGGCGGTTCCGAGAAGCTGGCTTTGAAGTTGTTCGAGACGCAGAATGGGGACGAAGCCAAGTGGAGGATCTGTGCGATCGTGAGACTCGCAGCAATTCGCTTCTGATCGCGGAAGCGGTTAAGACCTCGAGTGAGAAGTGATGGCTCCTCGCGTTTCTGTGTTGTTGCCCGTTTACAATGCGGAGCGATATATCAGCGATGCAATCGCTAGTATCGTTGCACAAACATTTACAGAGTTTGAATTCCTCATTGTCGATGACGGCTCCACGGATGACACGCCCTCGATCCTTTCCGAGTGGGCTGAACGCGACACTCGCATACGTTGCAACACGCAAGTTAACTCCGGATATGTCAATGCTCTCAACAAGCTTCTTGTGGATGCACAAGGCGAGTACATTGCGCGCATTGATGCCGACGATATGTCAATGCCGGATCGTTTTTTCCATCAAGTGAAATTCCTCGACGCACACCCTGAGCATGTTGTCGTTGGATCCTCTCTCATTATTATCGACGAAGATGGGGATGAATTTTGTACAGAGCAGTTGCCTGAAGCACACGCGGATATAGAGTACAGCTTGCTTCGTGGCAGTGGAGGGCTCTGCCACCCAGCCACCATGATTCGCCGAGATGCAATTGGCAAGGTTGGCGGATATCGCGCTGAGTATTATGGTGCCGAAGATCAAGATCTTTGGCTGCGATTAGCGGAACGCGGTTACCTTGCAAATCTGCCGGCTTTTTTGACGAAGTATCGTGTACATCAGAATAACTTTACATTTCAGAATCACATTCGCTCGCGAGAGCGATTGCGGGCTTCATTGGAAGACGCGTACACCCGGCGAGGCATTGCCATGCCACCGGATCTAATGACCAATGTTCCGGAACCAACGACCTTAACGGAACGCCGTCGGGCGTGGACTTGGAGCGCGATACGAGCGCACAACTACCGTACGGCTCGCAAGCATGCTCGCACGGGGCTGTTTGAGGAACCTTGCTCTCGCGCCGCTTGGGTCCTCGCTGCCTACGCCTACTTGGGCGATCGCGCCGAATGGCTTCGCCCTATTTTCGCAAGTCGACATGGCAGATCTCCGGAGTAGCTACCGACCGACTATGGATCATGATGAGAACAGCAATGAGCAAACCGTTGCGCATTTGTATCGTGGCATTGAATGCGTATCCCGCGATCGAACCGAGCGCGGGAAGGGCAATCGGTGGTCTTGAGAACCGCGCCTGGAACTTTGCTGTCGGCTTGGCGCGTCATTCCCATATCGCTGTCGATTTCGTCGTTGGGCACACACGACCGGAAGCTAGAACGGTGGTCGAGGGCGTGACCATCGTTCCTATTGTCGATCGTTGGCGCGACATCAGACACGATGTGTCGGCTGTACTCGATCCGAAACCCTCTTTTCCTTGGTTCCATGTGAAACGCTGGAACGTCAAGGTTCTATGGCAACTAGCTTTGCTTGCGATGACCCGCCCGTTTCGTGACCGACGCCAAATTACGGATCGGTTGATGACACATTGCGATCGCCTCCGTCCCGATGTGTTTTTGAGTTTCGGAGTCGGATCGCAATCCGCAGCCGTCATTCGAGCGGCCAAACTAATTCGAAGACCTGTGATCGTCGCACTCGCTTCAAACTCCGAACTTGACGCTAGATTGTTTGAAGATGGTGACTACGAAAGCCGGCACGGAGAAACCGCGCAAGAATCGCGTTACGCGATTGAGCACGCAACTAGAGTGATGTGTCAAACTCGTTGGCAACACGATCGATTGCTTGAACTGACCGGTCGCCAGTCCAGTATTGTTCCATCACCAATTCGAATAGAGCGATGGTCGAAACATCCGAAGACGGAACGCGGCAACTCGGTGCTGTGGGTCGGACGCTTCGATCAGTTTCACAAACGACCTGAGCTGTGTTTGGACGTTGCACTCCGCTGTCCAGACATCCCTTTCGTAATGGTCATCAATCGTGGTGATGCGAGACTTGCGGATCAAGTTCGGGCAAGTGCGCCACGCAATGTGCGGATAATTGATTATGTACCTGCGGACGAAATGCCAACTCTGTTTCGCGAGGCACGAGTATTTCTTAGCACGAGCGCAGCGGCGTTTGAAGGGTTTCCCAACGTGTTTCTGGAGGCGGCGGCATCAGGGACTCCCGTTGTAACTCTTGAAGATTTCGGCGATTTCGTTGTAAGTTCCGGTTGCGGTGAATGCTCGAATGGCGATTTGACTCTCGCGATAGAGAAATTGCAGCTACTCTGGAGTCACGAAGCCCGGTGGCGAGAATGCTCGCGACGGGGACAAGATTGGGTGCAACGCGTTCACGCTCTCGATCACGTTGTCATTCAGTTCCTGAATGCGATGGAGGATGTCTTGGCTCTGGATTGATTATTTGCGCAGCGCGCGTCAGGATATGAGAGAGATAGGTCGAGACGTTCCGACAAAATAAGTTGGCCCCGTCGAGCGATTCGTTCAAGGTGTCATGATACAGGAGATTCAGCATGTACTACACGTACTTATTAGGTGTGATTTTGGCTGCCGCGATGCTAGTACAGCCTAGAATCCTTGAGGCGAATCCACACAGTAGCGAGATCGATGCCCCGTTGGCAGCCCACGGGGACAAAGTTGCACAGGCCCTTCATGCGAAAATTGCGTCCCTCTCGGAATCAGGGACGCACGAAGCGAGGATTCAACTAGAAAGCGTTGCCGCCGGAAAGGGGGCAAGCCTAGGTGGTAAGGCGATCGGGAGCGCCCGCGTAAAACTGATTCAGGTAGATCGTCTTGCATCACAATTGGAAATCTACGGCGAGCCATCGGGCGTGGACTTCAATTTCCGTTTCCGCGAGATTCAAGATGATCACTGGCGAAACGTGATCAAAGGGTTTGCTGCCGCTCCTGGTTCACAAAGATATGTAGCTTCGATTCGTCTCGCCGTACAGAAGCAGTCTCCATCGCGCATGAAGTTGCTTGAGAAGATCCAGAAATTAGCCGTGGAGCAGAAGTGGCAGGCTGCAGAAGATGAACTTTACGGACTTTTCGACGCATTGGAAGCGGGAACATGTTTTCTTTCCGATCAGGAACGAATGGAGATATCGAGACCATTTTCTGAAGTAAAAAGTGCGATTGACACGGCGATGCATCGGCTTCGTTCGCAGGAGGCGGCGCAATTACTCGGCCAATCTCGCGTCGAGCAAACCCCCGACTTTGCAAGCCACATGAAGGCATTTCAGGAGGCGACCGCTGCCGTGGCAACTTCGAGCCAAGCGAACTGGGACGGAGAGCAACTGACCGGGCCGCAGCTTGTGGAAAAGATCAGCGATCGATGGACCGAGGTTCATGTGGCATGCATTCGTTGTCGAGCGCTCGATTGGGCGATGCAGCCTTTGTTTCAAATGGCAGGGGCCAATGCGACGAAAATTAGTCCTGACCCGACTTCTCAAACGTTACAAAGTCAATATGCACAGTTCAGTACCGCAGCGATCGAGGCAATCATTGCATTGATCCGCGCCGATGCTTCGCGCGTGGTGGGGAATGATGTCGCGAAACTGTATACCGAGTATCTGGGTGTCATCGCTCCACTTGCCCATCAAGTCGCGGATGACAATGCGGTGAAAGCATGGGAAGTTGCGCTTCAGCAACTCGCTGCGCGAGCACCGGCATTCGAGGCGGAAGTTAAGTCGTACGAGACCGCAACTCAAGAGCTCCTGCGCTGGCGAGCACGAGTGGCGTCGAGCTTGGCCCAATCGCGTTCGAGTGAGTTTCTCACCTTGGATAAACACTTATACGATGCGACTGTTAGCAAAACTCCGTTTCTGGGCCTCTTCCCCGAGCGTCCGGATCAGCAGCTCGCCCCACGACTGTTGGCATCCGCCCCAGCGATTTTGACGGTGGCAACACCGCGTCTAATGGGAAAGCAAGCGACGGCCTTCGATGTCGTCCGTGTGACACCAACCAGTTCATCGTCCATTGCGAGGTATCGAGCTCGGACTTATGCCAACGTTCCAGCTGGTCTCGACTTGTCGAGACAGGTGTCAGCGTTGAAGTCCGACCTCATGACCAGCGAGCAAGCTTCCGCATTGACACTCGCCGCTGCAACCTCCCTCTACTCGGCAGAGCGTGGCGATTTAGCCTCGGTTGGTGGTGAGATTGTAGGTCATCATCTCGAAGCGATCATTACGCGATTTGCTGATTTGCCGCAGCCAGCGGCGATACTCGTGCCACTGGGAGTCCTCCCGACCGAAGACATCAAGCAACCCTTGCTGCCGCAGATGGTTATGAGGTTCGATCTGAACCCCAGATGGGCGCAGCACGAGCATTTTTTCCGCGATCTGGATCGTGATCCAACCGAATAGATGTATTGACGACCATGGACAGCGGCCTCGAGACTAGTTGGTGTGCCTAGGCGTCTCTAGGATTGGTTGGTCCTGCCTCTGAAATACGAATTCGTTGCATCCCCAACCACCGCCACACGTCGCCAGGTGGGTCAATACGAAACCACCATCGCGAACGTATCGGAAGACCTCCCCTGGTTTTGCGACTTCGAACGGCCAACCGCCGACCCAGTCAACCAAGTCGTACCAAGGATGCATTCCTCGTGCTCGGCGTTGAGTCTGTTCGCGTATCCAATTTATTAAAGGCGCGAAGGGATTTCGAAGCGTGACAATACGAAGCAGCATAGCGCATGCGACCGATGCCATGCGAAGTCCCCACAGTCCAACTCCGATGGTGACTACCAGCCCAGTATTGAATGGCCAGGGTAGCCGGCAGTAAAGCCGCTTTATCTTGCTCCACCGTTCGCTAGATCGCCCTTGGTCGTTGTAGATCGATAGACACAAGTAACCACCGTTTGCCACGTTTGATCGAATCTGCCCGATTGCTTCCCACATCGCCCCCGTGTGATGAAGTACGCCCCAAGAGTAGACAAAGTCAAACTGCCCGAGCGAAACTAAAAAGTCACGGTCCAAGACAGACCCCCGTCCGATTGTCCATCCGTCGTCATCCGGTGCATAACGTCGCTTCAGTTCTTGGGTACACGCGACCGATTCTGGATCGTAGTCGAACGACACGACCGTCGCGCCCAGTCGGCGAGCGGCGAGACTGAACAATCCGCTGCCGCAACCGGCATCCAAGAACCGCCTTCCTTGCAACTGATCGACTTCAAACAACTGGCGGATTGAGGCTTCCGCGTCGGCGATACGCTGGTCATCCAATTGCGCCAGGAAAGCCAACCAATTCTTTCCAAACGCAAATCGCAGTTCAGGATACTGAGCCATATTCTCCACCAGGGGCAATGTTCTTGATAATTTTATCGGGTGTGAGCAAGCCAAGCCTGAAATATCAAAACATCCCACAGCCAATAGTGCCAGTCCTGGCCTCCTGCCAGATGCATCTCCCACCTATCGCGAATCGGTTTCGGTTCGAAGAAGCCATCTCGCTTGAGGCGTTGCTCCGACAGCAGATCCTCCG
>JACKHN010000011.1 GCA_020638975.1 Planctomycetaceae bacterium | reverse complement strand
GCACCCGGTCGCGCCGGTTCCTGGTTCCTCGGCAAGAACAACTTGAAATCAGTCTGCTCCATGATGCGGATTCGCAGTTCGAATTCCTCATCCACGGTCGAGAACGTTACACCATCATCGAATTTGGTAATCAGGTCTTGGTGTGATTCATACTCGAAGTCCATCGATTGTCCGCGTTCGATCGCTTCGGGTGTGCCAAACCATTGCAATGAATGTGACGACTCCGCGTACGAGTTCAGCAGGTACTCCGAGCGTTCGATTTCTGTAAGAGGCGGCAGAGTCTGCCCCGACGCAGCATGCACCGAAGCTAGCAACAACAGCAGCAGCAACGCTAATGTCCAGCGCGACAGAAGAAAGGATTCGTACATCGAGATCATGGGACGACTCGGTCACGTAGCAAATCGAGCTACTAAATGGTCTTGGGGAGAATGATCGGAGAACGCAGACCGTCCAATCCACAGATTCCGCAAAATCCGCACAGAACGCCCAATCAGCAAATCGAAGGTAGCCGCCCGGCCGCCTATTTCATCATTCGCGAATGGCGCTCCTCGTCGACTGGCTTTCCGTTGAGGAAGGCAAACGCGTTCTCAATTCCCCCAACCGACATACAACCGTTACAGCCGGAACAACCCGAATCGGGAGACCACGAATCGGAGATGACAGCATTGGTTTCGGCGTCAGACGGGTTCGGATTGAACCGATTAAACGGATTGCAAATCTTACTCCGCACCCGCGACGCTTTCGTATCGACTCGAGGTGCTAGCCCGGTTCTCCTCAGGGAAGTCCGCACATGCGACCACTGCGAACGATCTGCATCCTAATGTTCCTTTATCTCGTTAACATGCAGTCCCAGGCTTGGGCGCAATCCTTCGGGGTTGAACTGCAGAACACGCTGATGCCCGCATCGGGCGGCATGGGCGGTGTGAGCATCGCTCGCCCGCAGGATTTGACTAGTGCGATCAATGCCAACCCGGCAGCGCTAACACAGTTCCAGGGAACTCAGGTCATATTTGGCGGCGCTTGGGCAGAACCGACATTCAATATGACGCAGACAAGCAATATCCCAATTGCTGGTCCGCCGCTAATCGAGCCGTATTCAGCCAAGTCCACGGCTCCGGGAACGCCCGCCGGAAACATCGGTATCACCCAAGACATGAGCGAGCTGGGGTTGCCCGTCACCTTTGGCTTGGGCTTCATCACCTCGGCTGGCGGAATGGTAGATTTTCGGCAAGTTCCTGCAAGCCACGGAACCAATTCGGGAATCATCGTTTTTAGTATGCCATTGGCCGTTGGGGTCGATGTCACGGATCGCTTCTCGTTGGGGGCAAGTCTGGGCTTGGGGATCGCATTCTTCGACGGGCCGTTCGTCGGTGTGGGAGGAATGACGCCGGACTATGCACTTCGCGGCACGGTTGGTGGAAACTATCAGCTCACGGACTACACAACTGTCGGCGGCTATTACCAGACAAAACAGTCGTTCACGTTCGACAATGCGTTCATCTTGAATCCCGGGCCCGCGCAAATGGCTGCGGATGTGCAAATGGATCTGCCGCAGAACCTCGGACTGGGTATTGCAAACAATGCCCTGTTGGACGGGCGTCTGTTGATCGGGCTGGACGTGACCTACAAGTTGTGGGACGAAGCGGATTTGTATCAAGCCATCTACGACAATCAATGGGTCGTACAACTTGGTGCCCAGTACACCCAGGGCCGTTATCGATTGCGAGCTGGTTATGTCTGGGCGGAAAACCCGATCGATCCGACGCCAGGCCAGAGCCTCGGTGGCGTCGTCCAGCCTGGTGACTTTGCTGCCGTACGTTACTCGCAGGGCTTGTTGGCAGTCACGAGCCAGCACAGAATCTCATTTGGTGTCGGCGTGGCCGATGTATTACCGGGAATCGACATGGACTTAATGGCCGGCGGCATGTTCCGCGATAGGGAGCAACTCGGCAATTCGACGACAACTTCGATCGAAAGCTATTGGGTAGGCGTCGGCCTGACTTGGCGGTTCGGACGCGGTGCATGCCACGGCACGTCCGCCCCAGATACCTGGTAAGACGGCAGGCGGTTGCGAGTGTTCTCGCCGAGCCGTTGCTAGAGAACCGGGCCGAGCATGGCGATCGTGTTGTTCCACAGTCGACGAGTTGTAGACCAATTGGCGACGTCTTCCTGTGTGACGACTTTCGACTTGGTGAGGTAGTCTTGTTGCCGTCGGCAAACCGCCGCAGTCAACTCGGCATCGCAAAAGAGGATGTTGTTTTCGTAGTTGAGATCAAAGCTGCGGCGGTCCATATTCGCGGAACCGATCAAGGTCACTTCGCCGTCCAGCGTCAGCGACTTGGTGTGCAACAATCCGCCAACGTATTCGTGAATTTTGACACCGGCCTCTAGCAGTTCGGCGTAATAGCTGCGACAAGCAGCGGCGACGATCCAAGAATCGTTTCTAGCGGGAAAGATGATCGTCGTATCGACGCCGCGATAGGCGGTCGCGCAGAGCGCATTTTGCATCGACTCGTCGGGGACATAGTAGGGCGTCGAGATTACCAGTTCGCGTCGAGCTGTGTGCATTAGCGATTCGAACACTTCTGGCATCGCTGAATACCGTACCGTCGGCCCCGTGCCAATTACCTGTGCGGGAAAGCCCGTGTGCGAGGCGGGCACTGGGCCGCTCAGCAGTTCACCCAAGTCTTCGTCGACGTAGGTCATCCAATCGCTGATAAAAAGATGTTGGTTCTGCCTCACGATCGGCCCCTCGAAACGCATCACGGCGTCGACCCAGGGGCCGTACTTGGCTTTGACCAGGAACTCGGGATCAGCGCAGTTCTGGCTGCCGCAGAACGTGACCCGATCGTCAATGACGAGGATCTTGCGGTGGTTCCGCAAATCGATGCGGCCAACAAATGGGCGCAATAGCGGGTTTCCAATCGGTAGGGCCACCGCGACGTGAACTCCGGACTCACGCATCTCGCGCCAGTGGCGCGACTTGATCATCGCTCTCGATCCGAGCCCATCGGCCATGGCGCGACACATCACGCCGCGCGATGCGGCTCGCTTCAGAGCTTCCACAACCTTGCAACCGTTATTGTCGGCCAACCAGATGTAGAAGAGCAAATGAACGTGATCCGTTGCGGCGTCAATATCCGCGACCATAGCTTCAATCGTGGCATTCGAATCGTGGAGCAGTCTCGCGGAATTGCCTCCGAGTGGCTCAAAGCCGCTGATGGAATGCCCGACGCGAAAAAGATGCTCATATTTTTCAGGAACGCCGACTGCTAGTCGCGACTCGTCACCGGCAACAGACGTCGTGATCGGCGGCAGTTCGTCGAGCACCCTCCGCATTCGAGCGATACGCCGCCGTCCGATATTCACTTCACCAAGCAGTAGATAGGCCAACATCCCGATTATTGGCACGGCAAGGATCACAACAATCCAGGCGATGCGAGATGCAGGCTCTCGATGGGGCCGTAAAACAACACGGACAACGACTGCAAACTCGATCAAGATGTGGATCGAGACCGCGATGGTCGTTCCGCTCATGGTGCCAGTCCTCGATTAACGCATGAGATCATCGGAATGAGCGAGACGAGCTACGCTGGTTCCCACGTGCCGTGGAGATGAGCCAACCTACCGAGTGGTTTGCACGGCAATCCGTGCCGAATATATCAGTCCCCAATCGTTCTTTCGTTCATAGCTCCTGAGCGCTGTCAGCAAGTTCGGTTTGCAGGTGTACTCCGTGGTCACGCCGTTCGTCGTGACTTCAATCGGGTGATCAAAATCCACCATTTTCGAATGCAGCCAGATGCTGTAGGCGTCCACATGCTTTGTCGTGGCGCGGAATCGATTGTTGCCCAAGTTCTCGATGTCGATTCGGGCACCATTGAAAGAGCTACGACTGCGTGTTGCAGAATAGTCGGCCCACTCCTGATAGGACTCGGCCTTTCGGGTCTCGCCCCTTTTGATGATGAAGTCCACAGGCACCGGTCCCGGCGTGTACTTCTCGATGCTCACCCAACGGTCGTGCAGCGACTCCGCCTGGTAAAACACATCGCCGCTGGTGAGCGGATCAACGCTTTCATAATTACCGCGCGGCGTCATGGCGATGACTCGCTTCGCGTACGGATCTCGAACCTTATCGACCATGTAACCCTTTGTGCCATCGTAAAAATAGGCTCTGGTGATGTCGACGGGTTTCCCATTCAAGAAATTCACATCATCATGCCCACCATCCGTTTCGATATACAAATGCTCGTAGCCCAAATCCGTCAGAATCTCGTTCGCGATACGAGCGTGTGCGACATCGGTGAGTCGATTTCGGCAGTCCTCTTTGCTGTTCCAATAGGAATCGTTCTTGCCGTGCCAGATGAAGGTGGGTGTGTTCAGCATGGTGTCGAACGTGCCATAAGTCCAAGCACATCCACCGATCCCCACAACCGCAAAGCGATCCGTTCGCATCGCTTGATTGCACGCCCCGATACCTCCCATCGAATATCCCCACAATACGATTCTGTTGGGGTCGATGTTGTATCGATGCATAAACTCATTGATGATGTCCGACAGATAGCGTTCTGTCGCCGGCACCGACCAGCGCCCGGCCATCTTGTCCGGCACTGCTCCTGCGGGAAAGTTCACGCCGTGGCATGCCTCTGGAGCGACAAGAATATAGTCGCCCGCACGCAACTCAGCCATCTTGTTGATTACCGACCGACGTTTCACATTCGCGCCCGGCTTGTAAGTTCCGCCGCCGTGCATCCACAGAATCAGCCCCATCTTCTTTGCCGGATCGTAGTGGGGCGGCACATAGTAATTGAAGGGATGATCCGGATTGCGGCGCAGCAGCTCGGGGACCGAAAACGTATCACCCTTGACCTCAAAACCCTTGATGTCAGCGTAGTTGTCGTTGCCCTTGGGGATGATCTCGTTGATGACGGCGTCAATGTCGCGATTGTACTCTTCCAGGAGCGGTTCCAAATCGGCACGGTCTTCGGTCTTAGCCGCCAGCCATTCTCGCGAGACTTCAACCGCTTTCAGAATTGCAGTGTCGTCCGCTTCGACCGACGGAGCAGCCGATGCGATCGTGGCAGAAAAGAGGCATCCACAAACGACGCAAACGTGAGTGATGTACTTCATCGTTTTCTCCACCATCATCAATGCAATGCGTATCGCGCTAGCGCACACGTCCAGCACAGCCCGACATGTCTTCGCTGCGACACTCTATTTCAACGTAATTACCACCTTATCAATCTTGCCAGTAAACCTGCTGGTTTCTTCCGTGTACTCCTTCGAGACCGATGTTTCGCGGTCGATGCCGACGTTGGCCGTTTCGTCCGCTGAGAAGACGCCCGCTTGGGTTTTTTCAATCCGACCAGAGCCGACTTGTTTGTCGTTGATATAGATCGTCGCCACGCCGCCCGCACCAAGTTTCGGCTGTCCGTCATAGGCGAAGTCCAGCTTAATAGTCGCCTTGCCCGTCGGAAGCACGGTGTCTGACCTCACGGCATAACTATCGAGACCGAGGAAATTGTAGACGTACACCGGCTTGCCATCCTTCACGTAAAAGCTCCAACCGCCAAAGCGTCCCGCTTGACTGACAATCACGCCATTGGTCATCTCGCCGTTGGATTCAACGTCGGCAACGATATCGAACGAGGCGTTCTTCGTATTGATAAAATCATTTTCGGGCAGGAAGCCAAGTCCCTCGTAAACGGTCAATGTTTTGCGTCCTGCCATGATGTCCGGTCGACCCGCTAACAACGAGTTCACGCGTTCGAGAAAACGGTCGTCGAGGGGAAGCACTTTGTACTTCACCGCTTCGGCAAGGAACATCGCTTGCAACTCTTTCAGCTTGTCCGGGTTCTTCGCCGACAAATCTGTCGACATGCTGAAGTCCTCAGCCACGTGATACAACTCCCAGACATCTTCGGTAAACACGTGACGTGGTGCACCTTCCCAAGGTGCCTTATGGATCGTGCCGGCAAACCAGCCATCGTAGTACAGGCCCCGGTTACCAAAGATCTCGAAGTACTGGACCAGATGTCGGTCGGCGGCTTGGGGTTCGTCGAACGTGTACATCATGCTCACGCCTTCCATCGGGCGTTGACCAACTCCGTTGACGATCCGGGGTTGTGGTAAACCGACGGCCTCGAGGATGGTGGGCGCGATGTCGATCACGTGATGCCATTGCTGCCGCAGTCCGTTTTGAGATTTGATTCGATCTGGCCAGTGAATGACCGTGCCCTGTCGAGTCCCACCGTAGTTAGAACAGACCTGCTTCGTCCAAGTGAACGGCGAGTCGAAGCAAACTGCCCAACCGGCCGCCATGTGAGGATACGTGCTCGGACCACCCCATTCGTCCAGATGCAAGAGCATGTCTTCGATCTTCTCCTGCACACCGTTGAAATACGTCATCTCGTTATACAAGCCGTTCATGCCGCCTTCGGCACTAGTTCCGTTATCACCGGCTAGAAAGAAGATCAACGTGTTGTCGAGTTCCCCGAGATCCTCGATCGCCTTGACCAACCGCCCGATCTCAGTGTCCGTCATCTCCAAGTAAGCGGCAAACACTTCTGCCTGATGGGCGAACAGTTTCTGCTCTTCGGCAGTGAGGTTGGCCCAGTCTTTGATGTCTTTCGGCTTGTCCGCCAGTTTAGTGGTCGCCGGGATCACGCCGAGCCGCTTTTGATTTTCAAAGATCTGGTTGCGAATCACGTCCCAACCGGCGTCAAACTTTCCCTTTTGCTTTTCGATGTAGGACTTGGGAACATGATGCGGCGCATGCGTGGCACCGGGAACGAAGTAGGTAAAGAAAGGCTTGTCTGGTGTGAGCGACTGTTGAGCCCGGATCCAGTTGATCGCCTGCGTCGTCATGTCGTTCATGAAGTGGTAGTTCGGATCACCCTTGGTCGGATCGTCCACCGGCGTGACGCCGTCGTAGACGGCAGGCGACCATTGATTCGTCTCGCCACCAAGGAAACCGTAAAACTTGTCGAAGCCACTCAGCGTCGGCCACCGTGTCAGCGGTCCGGAAGGGCTAATCTCCCAAGCGGCCACTTCATGGCACTTGCCGAAATGAGCCGTGCTGTAGCCGTTGAGGCGGAGGATTTCTGGAAGCTTTGCACAATCCGCCGGCAAAACGCCGGTGTTGCCAGGGTAAGCCGTAGCCGTCTCGGTGATGCTACCCATATTGACGCTGTGGTGATTCCGACCGGTCAGCAAAGCCTGCCGAGTTGGCGAGCAAAGTGCGGTCGAATGAAGTTGGTTGTATCGCAACCCACCGCGTGCCAGTCGATCAAATGTCGGCGTTGACATGACACCACCGAAAGCGCTCGTGCCTCCAAAACCGAGATCGTCGATCATGATGATGACCACGTTCGGTGCGTCTTTTGGCGCCTGCACCTGAAAGACCGGCGGTGCCTTGACATCACGAACGTCGAGCGCCGTGATCGGCTTGTTGTACGGAGCTTGTAGCGGCAGGACCGTGCGGTCAATCGGGACACTGTCTAAGTCGACAAACGTCTGTGCCTGAACCAAGGTCGGTGAGATACCGATGACGAGAACTGCGGCGAGCACGACGAGCGTCAGAGATTGAGGCTTCATGTTGAATTAGTTCCTTAACCGTTTCAGAATCTGATTCGAGGTATTGAAAGCGACGACGAGTGAGCGTGTGTCGCACCTTTGGAGAATCGGAACGGTTTATCCTACCAATCCCTCGGCTGAATCCCAGGGCTACTGTCCATGGTCCATTCGGAAACTCAGACAAGTGCCTTCGACGCGCGTGTGATTGCGGGAATCCACAATGCAATCGATTCAGGGCTTCACTCATTCACGCGCGACGTCGAACTCGTCGTGGCATAGCCGAATTCATAGCTGCGTGCCGCAAAGTACTTGTCACCCAGTTTGTAAGCGGTCACATGAAAGGGCGTGCCATTGATCACGGTAACGAGTTGTCCGTCGCGAATCTCGTACTGATCGGCGTTGTGAAGCGGGTCGCTGAGAACATTCGCGGTCGGCGTTATCCCGCAATCGATGTGTTTCAGATGGGCGAGGACCAGACGCAACCTTGTTCTGTCAGTAGCACAGAGTCCGGCGAAATAACTCCCTGCTTCGCGACCTCGACGCTTGTCCAGCGTGACGTCGGGATGTGCAGTACGCGGGTCGGGACACCCGTGATTCTGCGTATTGAAATCTAACAAGTCATTGGATCAGGGGACGAATGTCCGCCACGAGCCTATTGAGCTTCCGGGTTCTTCAACCGCACCAACAACCACTGCTCGGTACGGTCTTGGCCGAAGTGAAGCAGCGCCGGGGCTTCGTCTTTGGTCAGGTTGTAAAGTCCCGTTTCCACGACGTTCTTTGTGTTGTCACCTACCGTGAACGCGACTCGTTGCGATTGCTTGTCGACGGATCCTTGGATCACTTGCGTCTTGTCAGTAGCAGCGTCGGTGTAGTTGCCGCGAATGATGCCTTGCTTGTTGACGGCTAACTGGACCGTCAAGTCGGATTTCGTCTGATCGGTCTTCGTCAAAGCAAATACGCCTAACGGCATCCAATCGCCATCAGGGGACGCGTCGGCTTGCGCGCCGACGGTGGCCAGACTGCTTGCTTGGTCATAGTACTGCTCCGTGCTGCCAACGTCCTGGCCATTCACATACACGCTGTTATCTTGGTACGTCACCGTGTTGCCATAGTCGTAGTAGACCGGCGCGGTTGGATAGTAGCTCATCCAAGCTCCGACCGAATTCCACGTCGCTGCACGCCAAACCGCCCCAGTCGCCCAACCCGCTGCGTACCAGGCACCGGGATGCGAAGTGTACCAGCTTCCGCCGTATACGCCCCAGTGGTGATAGTTTCCTCGAACGGCAGACGCGCATGTATAGCGACCCGAAGGTGACACGGCTGCGAATCCGGCTGCTGCACCGAACGGCGAAGCCACTGCGCCGCGTGCTGCCGCGCCTCCGTTGGGTCCCCGCACGGCGCCACCAGCGGCGACCGTCCCGCCGGGGCCACGGGCAGCCGCTTGAATGCCACTCGCTCCGCCTGCTCCCTCGAATCCTCGTGCTGCGGTCGCGCCCCCATTGGGTCCCACTGCCGCGCCGCGATAGGCGGTATTGTCGTTCGGCCCGGTGATGCTGCCACCAGCAGCATAGCCACCGCGTGGGCCTTCGACCGCGCCGCGATTCACCTCGAAATTATTATTTCCAAGGTTGTTATTGATGTTTGGGTTGATGTTCGTGTTACGATTGACGGTCGTAGAACTCAAGTCGCGCATCCCACCATCCGATGGGATTCCCAGGAAATTACCTAGCTCGCTACTGCTCGGGCCCGAGCCGGAAAAGCGATCACCGAAACTGTCGCGTGACGCACCGCCGCCGAAGCCTCCGCCGCGCCCCGCTACGCCACCGCGTCCAGCACCCAGTCCACTTGCGCCAGCGAAACCTTGGCCACCCGCTGCTCCTCCGCCGAAACCTGCGCTGCCACCAAAGCCACCGCGTGGACCTTGTCCGCCGCTGGCTCCTCCGAAACCACCGAAGCCGCCGCTAGGGCTACGTCCACCACCAGCTCCACCAAAGCCGCCGGGACTTTGTCCGCCGCCCGCTCCGCCGAAGCCGCTGAATCCACCGCCGCCTGCTCCACCCAATCCGCCTCCTCCCACTCCTCCGAAGCCGCCAGAACTACGACCACCGCCGCCGCCGCTAAATCCGCCGCCCGCTCCGCCGAATCCACCGCCGCTGCGACCACCACTGAATCCACCGCCACCTCGTCCGCCGCCACCACCGCCGAAACCGCGACCCCAAGTGTCGGCCAAAGGAAGGCAAAGCATCAGACTCACCGTTAGTGCCGTAAGCAGAAATTGTCGAACCATGAGTACTCTTCTCCGTGTATAGGTGTTTTCAGAATTTGGCGGCGTCAACGAGTGAGTTACTGACGCTTCAAGACGACTTCTCCCGTATCATCCAACTCGATACCGCCCATGGTTCGCTGGACTGACTGCCAAACGTATGCGTTGTCATCCAATCGTGTTAGTGTATTGACCGAGGTTGTCTCGGCACCATCGCCAGTAACTCCGCGCATCTCGGCGATCCAACCACCCTCTCGCGGCGACCAGAGGCCGACAGCGTGCCCGCCATCGGGGCTGAAATCCCATGACTGCACATGACCGTCCATAGGATTCCAACCGATCAGTTGGACGCCCGACGTCTCCGTACCATCGGCGTGAGCACTCGTGTAGCGGCGTTCCACGAAGCTCTTGTTGGCAAGCCAGTTGCAAACCGACGTGATCGTCGCACCATGCTCTTCCGCAATCCAAGTGCCGATCAGCCATTCCAGGTCGGCAACGTTTCGAAAAGCCGACGGAGTCTCGATTCGCGAGTCGCGGACTGAAGCCATCAGCCATTTGCCGTCTACTTTAACGTGAACGACCGTGTACTTGCTGATGGCTGGAGCACCTGCCGGCGGTGGATCAATCACTGCTCGTCCATCTTCGATCGCCGCGCCGTCGCTCAACATCCGTAAAGAATCGATCATGACCCGCATCGTGACTTTGGGGCCTTCGGCAAAGAACTGAGCGTAGCCGGCTTCAATCGCATCGCGTCCCACAAAGCTGCGTCCGGACTCGTCGGAATACTCGCCGCCCTCCGTCCACAATGCCGCGACGGCTTTGGCATCCCTGGTATTGAAAGCCTCTACAAAGGCCTCGGACCCGGCGCGAATCGCTGCCAGTTCGGCAGACGAATCACTGCGTTGGGCTGGCGGGTCACCGCCAGCTTCCGGCGATTCAGCCTCTTGGCCGATACAGCAAATGGTGCCTTGGCCAAGCATGACCAGAGTCATGTACAAAACTAAACACAAGTTGTTTCTCACGGTGCACTCCAGATCGAGGGTAGGCAGCGCGGTCGTGCGCAGAATGCGCGGTCTCAGCCGCGGGATTTGAATCGAAGTCTCTATTCCGCAATCGTAGCTTATATCGGGGTGAAAGGACGGGCCAAAGCCACTTACTACCTCAGTAAGTGCCATTTCGGGTAAATTCGACTTTCAGATTATCGTTCGCGGCCCCCCCCATTCAACTCTCGCGTGTTTGTGAAGACACTGCGAAAGCGAAAAGGACGAGTCGGCGTTTCCAGGTTTCTTCAACTTACATGCGATTCGGCAACGCTTCAAATTTTCGGTCGATCCGCCGGACAATGAGGATGGTCGCTGGTGATCGGTGCATCGTGGATTGAAATGATTGATTGGTGAACGGTAAGGGTCCCTTCAGGGAAGCTCGCAATTCGAGTCGAGTTTTGAGTGGCCGATGGACTTGGGCATTACGAGATTGTTGCAGTGGCAGCTATACTACCTACCCAAACCACGGAGAGCGAGTTGTAGTCGCAATACCAATGGACTCAGAATCAACCTCGCCTAAGGTGCCATCGCGGCAAACGGGCGCGCTGCGACTTGCTGGCTTCTGCGTCGCCGTTGTCCTGACGTTGTATCTCGCCGTGGCCTACTTGATCATTCCGTTCGGTTGGACGCGTTACGCTAAGCATCATTCCACTTTTGACGATAATCCGCGACTGACGAAGACAAGTGATGGTCATCCGGGGGATCCTCTGAATGTCGGTCTCATCGGCACCGAGACGGAGGTCAAAGACATCATGGCCGCAGCACAATGGTTCGCCGCGAATCCACTTGGACTGCGTAGCGATCTGAAGATCGCGGCAGACACGGTCCTGAAGCGGTCGTATGACGCAGCCCCCGTCAGCAGTCTCTTTCTGTTCGGGCGGAAGGAAGACCTCGCCTTCGAACGGCCCGTCGGTGGCGATCCGAGCAAACGCAATCACGTTCGCTTCTGGCGTACTGTGCGCGTGAATGACGACGGTCGCCCGATCTGGATTGGATCGGCATCTTACGACGAACGAGTTGGCTTAAGTCACACGACAGGCCAGATCACGCACCACATCGCGTCCGACGTCGACGTTGAGCGCGACAAACTCATGACTGACCTCCAACAGACCAACATGCTGGCCGACTCGTACAAAGTGGTTGGGTTTCACCAAGTGTTAGCAGGAAAGAATGGCGGTGGGGATCCGTGGCATACGGACGGAGACTTGCAAGTCGGCGTGATCGATGCAAAGTAGTGAGTTGTCTGGCCATACAAGTATCTCGCGGTGAAAGCGACTTGAGTCTCTTGGTAAAACCTAGCGTGCCATCGTCCGCTCCGAGTTATGGAAACAGAATCGCGTTGCGATTAGCCGTCTTCGGACTCGCCGTCCTGTGCCTGCCGATTCGTTCGACCTTTGCTCATCCCGAGGGCTTTAGCGGATTGCATGTGACGATCGATGGCGATCAAATGCGGGCGGCAATCACTTTACACACTCGCGATCTGGGAACGTGGTTTCCGCCGGGAAAGTATCCAGACTACGTGGCGGATGTAACTCGCGAGTTGGAAACATCGGTCGGCGAACTCATCGAGCTACAGATCGACGAGCAGCCACTGTCAGTCGCGAACGTAAAGGCGTTTTTGCTGGAGGTTGGGCTGCTCGAAATCGATGTCGATTACCGTTTGCCTCCGTCGATCGAAGCGGTCGAATTGCTGGTCTGGTCGAAGCACTTGATTCAGATGCCGCGTGGGCATCAGCAACTGCTGTTCATTGAAGACCGCCGCGAGATGGCCGCTGATGCCGAACATGGCGTGTTGCGATTGGAAGATGTGCTAACCGTCGAACGGGATGCTGGGGCCGTCTTATTGCCTCCCGAAAGTAGTACGGACTTGCAGCCCGTCCATCGGGGTGTTGAAGAGTCACCGCCGGAAACAGCAGAAGAGGACGGATTGAGAACCCATCCTACGGAAGAAGCTCGCAAGCCGAAGGCCAACGCGCCTACAGCAAAGAACTCGTCGCGCATCTCGTTCTTTCTGTTCGGCATCGAGCATATCATCACTGGCTACGATCATCTGCTCTTTCTGGCGGCGTTACTGTTGACTTGCACCAAGTTCAAAGAAGCAGCCGCGATCATCACGTGCTTTACGGTTGCTCACTCTATTACGCTGGCGCTGGCGGCGTTGGATTTAGTCAGGTTGCCGAGCGGTATTATCGAACCGGCGATCGCCGCGTCGATCGTGTTCGTCGCAGCCGAGAACCTGCTAGTCACACCGCCACTCTGGCGGCGGGCAGCGATCACTTGCTTGTTCGGGCTGATCCACGGATTGGGATTCGCGTCAGCGCTGCGCGATATCGGACTCGGCATGATTCCGGGTGGAGTCGCCTGGCCGTTGCTGCGGTTTAACCTCGGCGTGGAAGCGGGACAACTCGCCGTGGCCGCCGTCCTATTGCCACTGTTGCTGTTAGCCCGTCGGAACGAGCGTCTTGCGAAATGGCTGGTCTGCAGCGGGTCGATCTTGGTCGCAGTGGTCGGAGCCTATTGGCTTGCAACGCGCATCATATCGCAATTCGTCGTCGGATAATTCCCCGCGTGATTTCCATCTTGCCGATTACCGTGGGAGTTGGTTCGCACGCTGGAAGTTTCCGCCACAGATTGGCGACGACTACAATCGTGCTTGAAGTTTCATACGTATGCAAGGAGTCGATAGTGGCGAGAAGATACCTGCGTTCCTGGGCGAGTGTTGTCGGCTTCCTATGCGTGTTCTCTTGGATCATGCCTCCGACGATCGCGGCCGCAACCGATCCACAGACCAAACCTAGGCTCCTGGTACTGACGGATATTGGCGGCGATCCCGATGATCAGCAATCGATGATCCGACTACTCGTACACAGCAACGAGTTCGAACTCGAAGGCTTGGTCGCGAGTGCATCTGGCACGCCTAACGAATTGAAGGAGCGCGTCACGAAACCGCAATTGATTCGCGAACAGATCGAGGCCTACGCCATCGTGTTCTCAAACTTGAAGAAGCACGCTGCTGGATTCCCCAGTCCAGACTCGTTGTTGGAGATCGTCAAGTCCGGCAATCCGAATCGTGGACGTGACTTCATTGGAGAGGGCCACGACACCGAGGGTTCGCGTTGGATCATCGCTTGCACCGACAAAGCGGACCCGCGACCTCTGAACATCACCATCTGGGGCGGCCAGACCGATCTGGCACAAGCCCTGTGGCGTGTGCGGAAAGATCGCGGCAACTCAGGTTTTCAGGACTTCCAATCGCGGATTCGCGTGTTCGACATCGATGACCAAGACAAGATCCACGACTGGTTGTTTGCCGAATTCCCCGATGTGTTTTACGTCTTGTCGAAAGCCCCGCTAGGAACCGACAAACGCGAGGGTGCCTATCGCGGGATGTACCTCGGCGGCGATCAATCGTTGACATCACTCGCGTGGCTTGATGAACATGTTCGCAAGAATCACGGACCGCTGGGCGCACTCTATCCATCAAAGACGTGGACGGCGCCCAATCCAAACAGTGCCTTGAAAGAAGGCGATACGCCATCGTGGTTCTTCTTCTATCCCAATGGTCTCAGTGATCCTGCACATCCCGAATGGGGCGGTTGGGGCGGACGGTATGTTCACGAGAAGGACGGGCTGTTCCGCGATGCGAAGGATTCGGTCAACAAAGTCACCGAAGCTCGTGCCACCGTCTGGCGATGGCGTGATGCCTTTCAAAACAGCTTCGCCGCACGCATGGATTGGTGCGTCGCCGACAACTTCGCGAAAGCCAATCACCCGCCATTGGCTGTTTTGGCCACTGATCGCTCAACTAGCATCCTCGAGTGGAGTGTCAAGTCCGGCAATACGGTGACACTCTCATCTGTCGGCAGCAGCGATCCCGATGGCAATGACATCCGAACTGACTGGTTTGTGTATCGCGAAGCAGGCACTTGCCAGGAACAAGTGGCATTAGAGTCGCGAGGCGAACACGTCGCGATCTTCACTGCCCCTCAAGTATCCCAGCCAGCCACCGTCCACGTCGTACTTAAAGTGACGGACGACGGTCAACCGCCTTTAACGGGCTACCGTCGAGCCGTAATCGAAGTCCAACCCTAGGCAAGCTCTCCACGGACCTCGATCATACGACGGCGTCAGTCCTTGCCGACGTCCATCGTCGTCGACGCGAAACTTCGTCAGTGCCCTGCGTTTAGGTATGCCAAAAGATCAGCAACTTCTTCCGCAGTAAGTGTGTTGAGCAGTCCGTTTGGCATCCACGAGGTTTGCGAAGGTTGAATCTCTTCAATCTCTTGTTTTTCGATTTCGGTGATGGCGTACGGGTCAAGCGCGTTGGTTGCCAGTCGTAACTTGGTCGACCGATAGTCACCGCCAAGCGCTGTGATACCGACGAAGACTCGTCCGTCGGTCGTGATGACTTGCATTGACTGATACTTCTCGGGAATCACTTTGGAGGGCTCGATCATGGACGTGAGCAAGTCGCGTTGACTGAAACGGCGACTCACATTGGTCAAGTCAGGACCGATCAGGCGGCCATATCCACCGACTCGATGGCAGTGCACGCAGGATGCTTCTGCGAAGAGTTGCTTTCCTCGTTCCGGATCACTGGGTCTTGTTACTTGCGAGAGCGCAGTAGGCATCGTATCGAGCGTCCACTGCTCGACAATCGGTCGCGGTGTTGCAACGGGATAGGCTGGCCCTCGGGTAGGATCGCTGGCTTGAATGACATCTGCGAATGCCTCACGTACATCCGACCCGAGACTTTCGATGGCATCGGAACGGATCTTAGTCAGAAAATCGTTCATGCCTTGTCCGCCGATATAGTCGCTCGTGCCCGCGAGCAATCGAAAGTAGGTTCGGCGAAGTTCGGGCGTCCAGCCAAGCTGAGCGTTCCGGATGACGAACAGATAGTGCATCTGTTCGGCCTGCCGGGTCGATTCAGACGCAAGATCCATGGTCGTAGAGACCACGGCTTGCGAGTCGAGTCGGACTAGCAACTCACTGGTGATCTGGTTCACGGAGAACTCACGATCGGGATAGATGCTTTCTAGTCGTGAGACAAGTTGTTGCTTGAGCTTTTCGCGTGGCTCCCACCTTTCGGTGCAGAGGGCCAACGTGTAGACCGCTGTCTCGCGCCACGACCGACTTAGCCCAGGCCAATCCATTTCACAAAGTCGCTCAACGATTTTGGTTCGTGACTTTCGGTCGCCATTGCGAGCCAGTGAGAGCATCGCCGATAAAGCAACCTTATCGTCAGCATGTGTGACTGCGGCGTCGCGCCACTCGGCAACCTCCGTACGTTCGAGCAGGTTTCTCGCCGCACTGCGAATCCAAGGATCGTCGCTCGCCAATTCCGGTATCAGAATCGAACCCCGACCGGTCCCCGTCAACTCTGCCTCAAGTTGCCATCGAATACTGAGCGCAGCATTGGCGGTTGCCTCGCGATAATTCTGCTGCTCGGTGGTTGGAAGCTTTACGGCCTCGTCGCCTCGGTAACGCAACCGGTACAAGGCCGACTGCGTCGCACGGCCGCCGGTGATCAAGTACATCGATCCATCGGGAGCGAAGTCAAGATCGGTGACGTTCAATGGCCGACCTTGCAAGAACGTCTCGGCTGCCATCAGGTAGCTGCTGCCACGAGGAATCACATGCACCGCGATGACGCGTCCGTAGGTCCAATCCAGAATGAAGAGCGCGTCGCGATACGGAGAAGGGAAGCTGCTGTGACTTCCGAATTTCACGGCGGTCGGCGAGCCCTTGCCGATGCTCAGGCCGGGCACTGCATTATCGGGATGGTCCGGGTAATAGGGCGGCCACTGTTTCGTGACGCCGCGCCAACCGAAATCTCCGCCGAGCGTCAGATGATTCACTCGTGTTGGCCGATACCAAGGAGCACCCATGTCGTACTCGGCATCCGCATCGTACGTAAAGCAATCGCCGCGAGAATTAATCGCGATGCCAAACGGATTGCGGAGTCCACCCACGAGTACCTCGACGTCCTTGGTCTGCGGATCGATCCGCAGCAGATGTCCTTCGCTCGTCTTGATGCCTCGCCGCGCATCACGATACGGCGAAGTATAGTCAACGCCATCAGTCGGCAAATCCACCGAGTCGCCCTGGATGCTATAAATCTTGCCGTTGGAACCTAGTGTCAGGTCATTTCGCCCGTGCCCTGCGCCACCGCTCGATTGATAAATCAGTTCCGGTTCTCCAAACAGATCGCCCGCCGTGGCTGGTAGACGATAGATCGCCTTGGAGTTGTTGGCGTTGACGTAGAGGTCGTCGCCAATGAACAGCAGGCCGCGACACTCCTGCATGGTGTCGTTCACCGTTTCGACTTGGTCGACGCTGCCCGCTTCGTTCAGTGTCAGTCGCAACAGCCCGACTTTCTCTTTGCCGATGATCACCCGCCCTTGCGAATCCACGGCCATCGAAACCCACGAGTCTTCGTCTTTCTCAGCAGATCGCAACAGTTCGATCTCGAATCCAGAGGTCAACTGAAACGACGCTGGGTCCGTGCCTGCCGTCGCGCCAATCGCTTGCTTCCATTGGTCGTAGTTTTCAGCGGCGTCGATATCCGTGGTGCGATCGGCTGGCGTGAGCAACCGTGCGTCGACCATGCCAAGCAACTCGGGCCGCTGCCAGTTCGAGTCGTCGAACGCAATGTCCAGCCAGTTCGACGCGGCATTGGCATCGCACTTCCAGGTGTCGTCCGTCACGATCGTGTGCTGCGAACTATCTGCGAACGAAAGTTCCAACCGCACAAACGCGGCACAACGAATCAGCGCACTTTGCTTTAGCCGGATCGCGAGGACATGCGGCCCCGCGCCGCATCGCTCCGTCACGTCAACACGTAGCAACGGGTCGTACGGCTCGAGTTCCGCAAACAGCTTGCCATCGATGTACAGTTCCACGAAGGTACCATCCCCGGAAGCGTGGAGCGTGGCGGAAGTCACCGGTTGCTCGACGACGAACGTCTTTCGTAAACAACCCGCTCCTGCTTTGTCGCTGTCGTCGGCACATCGCAACCATTGCGGTCGCGGCATTTCGGCAATCGCTTGAACCGCTGTGAGCGTCAGGCCTGCGAACATCGCATTTAATAGATATAGCTTCACAACACACTCCCCAGTTTCTGCGACCGCTTTAATTGTTGTCCCTATTCGTTTGGGCTATCGTAAGTTCTTTCCTTCGCCTCCTCAATCAGAACCCCCGGCAATCAGACGCAATTAGCATGCACTCCATGAATTCTAGAACCAAGAAAGGCACTCTAGATATGAACGTTCGATACCTTTGGTCTCTCTCCGTGTGTCTTTCGGTGGCGTTTGTCTTTGGTAGTGGGTCGAACCTCAGCGCCGAAAACGCCACCCAGTCGAGTACATTGAATGTCCTGTTTATCGGCAACAGCTACACGGCTCGGCATAATCTGGCGCAAGTCGTCAAGGCGATGGCCGAAGCGGGAAATCCAAAGCTCACGTTCAACGCAACGAGCGTGATTTACGGGGGGCGGCGACTGGTCGACCATTGGCGGCTGGGGACTCAGAACATCGTCAAGCTTCATGCTCTGACCCGATCCGAGCAGGAAGCGACTATCGCCTCGTTAGAGTTGGCGGTCAAGGACGATCCCAAAGATGGTTACGCGAAGAGTGCATTGGCTCGCCATCGCCAACTGTTGGCCGACTTCGAGGCACAACGAACGAAGTGGGACGTCATCGTGCTGCAATCTTATCGCGATGATTTGGAAGGCAGCGAATCGCTATACGCCGAGTACGCACCGAAGTTTTCCGAACTGGCCAAAGCGCAAGGGGCACGAGTGATTCTCTACGAAACGACACCGACGACTCAAAACGCCGAGCCCTTGAAGGCGGCTCCCGATCCGGAACTGATGATGAAGAAGGCTCGTGAGATCGCGGCGTTGGCCAACCAGATCGACGCCTCCGTCGCGCCGATGTCGCTCGTCGCGTTGCGTTGTCAGACCGAGCGGCCTGATCTTACGCTACGGTTCATCAACGACGCACACCTAAACCAAACGATGGCCTATCTGACGGCGTGCAGCCTGTACGCTGCGCTGTTCGATCGCAGCCCGGAGGGGCTTCCCATCGCGTCCATCACCGACATTCGGTTCCTGGGCGAGGATCGCACGAAAGACCGCGACGGCGATCCGATCACACGTGCGTTTTCAGACAAAGATCGCGAGGATCTCCAACGGATTGCCTGGGAAGGCGTCCAAATCTTTCAGAAGACGCGGTCAGTCCTTGCAAAGGCAAATGAGAGCCCGAAACGCTGAGAGCGAACCGTACGTGCTCAGTCTTTGAAGTCACCAGACTCCGCGTCATCCCACGTCAGACCCTCCGTGCGTTTCTCCAGCAGTCGCCGAGGGGCCGTCAGCAGGTTGCCGTGGATGCGAACGTTCTTCGTTCCGTTTAACGAAATCGCGGTCTCGGTCGCAGTGATCTTGTTGTCCGAAATAATTACATCCTCGCCAGGCTGGTCGTTGTATCGCGATGTGCCCCACACATAGAGACCAACGGGATTGCTTGCTGCTCCTTCGATGATGTTGCTGCGGAAGATCAAGCCCTTCGTGTAGCCTAGTTGAACGACAGCGCCGGTATTGCTACTGGCTTTGACGACGTTGTCACGAATCACCAGGTTTGAGTTTCCATTGCCCACGATCTTGCCAGTCACCGTGTTGCCTCGGATGATCATCCCATCCACGCCGCCTGCCAAAATCGACTTTCGGCACTGATTATTCTCGATGATCACGTTGGTCAATCCGCGAGCATGCTCGACGTGAATGGTCGAGCCGCCCGGTTGCACGGAATGCTCGAGATCGCGGCAGCCAGTCACCAAATAGTCTCGCGAGCCGGGACTGCCGCCCATTTGAATGCCTTGCCGAATGAAGTTTCGCAGCACACAGTCACGAACGGTGATCGAACGACAGTTGTAGGAGAAGGCCATGCAATCGCCGGAGAAATTTTCGGCCAGCACATTCATCACGGTGACGTTCTCGATTACATGCGATTTGTTGTAGAACCAGAGACCTGCGTTGTGCTCGGGCGTTTCGCCTTTGATGTACTTCTGATGCGTATTAGAACCGTCCAGGTGCAGATCTCGGATAACGATATTTGCTGCTCCGCCTTCGACCGGTGCACCGATCATTCGCCAGAAGTTGGATTGATTGACTGCTGGATCGAATTTCAGAATCGAAGCCGCACCTTCACCGCAGAGCGTCGTGTTCGATGGCATTTCCAGGATCGGCGATTCGCTGTTACGACGCGACAAGATGAATGTGCCTGCAGGAATGAAGACGGTGCCGCCGCCGGCTTCGCCACAAGCCGTCAAGGCATTCTCGATTGCAGATGTGTCGTCGGTCTCGTCGTCCGGCGTGGCACCAAATTGAGTAATGTTGAACTCATTGGCTTGGGACGTGCTAGGTGCAACCGCGAGAGCGAGCATGATTGCGATGGCGTAGTTCATGGTGATCAACTTATGCATGGGAATCCTCAATTGGCTTCGTACCGTTGGTTGTGTTGCAAGACCAAAGTTCCTGTGACTGAACGCGGAGCGCCCGGTTGAATTTGCTCGAACAGTTTTCCCACGCAATCGTGGCCGTGCCGCCGATGAAGTGCTCTCGAAACCATTAACCGTGCCGGTGCGACGCCAAGGCCAGCGGTGCGAACGCGGCGGATGCCAACGGAACAAGGAGACCTGCGGCGCCAATCGCGATGACAACAGGCGGGATCGAGGCACCGGAGGGTGCTCTGAAAAACATCGCAATTGCCGTCGAGACATAGATTGCCCACAGGCAGAACATGCCGACAAAAAGTTGCTTACCGAGGGATCTCGACACCAGTGCCTTTCGCAGCGCGAGTCCGCTTCCGAGGACCATGACCACGGCCAAGAGCCAACCCTCGCTGATCCAAAAGTAGTGGAGTTCCCAACCGTGCTTCGCGTCCCAGATAGCGAGCACGAGGTGACTAATCGCCGCTACCAACGAGAACACGAAGAAGCCTGGGTACAAGGGGAACAACATTCCCAGCCCCAGCAACGTAGCCGTGCTGCTGATATACAGCAACACCAGGCAGCAAGCGCCAGCGATCCACCAGATCACGGAGACTTCCCCTACCGCCGCCGACACCGCTTGCCCGAGTTGCACCCACCACTGCACCTCTCCGGACATTATCGCGTATGCTCCCGTAGCCAGTACCATCCACAACCAACCGACCAACGAACACAGCGAGATCAACAGCAACTTGATGGCGATTAGACGGTCGTTAGGCATGGCTCGCGTCGCGTCGAAGGCCGAGAAATGTAATACCCCTTGCTTATATCTCAATCCAATCGCGCCATCGGCACCAATCATCTGGTAAACCAGTGGACAGAATCCGGTGGCGATCAACCAGAACCACGGTGCTCCTTCACGACCTGCAAAGGCTAACGATCCGAAAGTGACCACGGCCAGCGGGATCAACGGTGCCAACAGCCCCAAGATCAACAGCTTGACGCCAAACCTTCTCATCTCGAACCAACACTGAGCCGCAAGCGGGCTGCTGAAGGGCTGATGCCAACTACGGTTTGCAGGAACCGGGATACTGAGCTTACGCCACCTCGGCCCAAGGCGTGCGAATTGCCAGCGATCGCCATGCCGCTGCCGATCGACGGCGATAACGGTCACGCACATCGCAATCGCGGGCAACATGATCAATGCTGCGTACTCGTACCAAGAGAAGTCGAAGTACCCGGGCTTCGCGATCGCGATGATGAGAGGTTCAGAACGAACTTCGTGAAGATGATACATCGCAAGCGACGCAATAAGCCCGCCGCCGACTGCAACCAGTCCGAAAGCTCTGCCGACGATCGTAGTCGGCGTCCACGCAACCGCGACCAGGCAAGCGGCAATACAAGCAGCCAGCAGCGAAGGCCCGAGCAAAGGCACGGAATGCTCGTAACTTGTGATGCCAATCAGCCAGTTGAAGAGCAATGCAGGCAACAGATAACAGAGCGGCGCGACCATCACGACGAACACCATCGGAACGGCGACGAGCTGCGTCGTCGAGATCGGACGAACAAAGCCGAGCCGAAAGCTAAATCCGATGTGGTTGGTTTCGAATGTATTTCTCCAGGACTGCGAGAAGGCACTCGTCGCCGTTGAAAAAATGATGAAGATCCCACACAACACTTGCACCGTGGCCTCACCCGAGTTTCTGCCGTCGAACACGGCACTATACATCAATAGCACGATGGCAAACTGAAAGCCAAAGACCAGGAGCAATTGCAGCTGGCTGGTACGCCAAAGTTCCCAGAGGACGGCTTGAAGGGGCGTTCGCATGGGTCACTCCTGTGATGCTTTAAGTCGATCTCGGCCCACTCGCGCGACAAATATTTCTTGCAGTGAGGCACCGCGGGAAAGCGTTACCTCGCCCCCCATGGCCTGCGCCGCCTCGCGCACTTGCCCCGCCGCACCGTTACAGACAACTTTCCACGTATTTCCTGAGCCCTCTGCGGACAGGACGCCTTCGATCGGAGGCAGCCTTTCACATGCACGGGGAAATCGCAATACGAGCAGATGGTGGCTCTCTTTGATCTCGTCGAGGCTACCCTCCAGCACGAGCTTGCCACCGTCGACCATGAAGACATGATCCGACATCTGTTCGACTTCATCCAAGAGGTGCGACGAGAAGATCGCCGTCCGTCCATCATCGGCGACCGTGCGAACGATCGCGTTCAAGATGTCTCGTCGTACAACTGCGTCGAGGCCCGTTGAGGGTTCATCTAACAGCAACAAGTCCGGGCGATGTGACACGACCGCGATCAACCCGGCCTGCGCCCGCATCCCCTTGGAAAGATGTTTCACCTTCTTGGCAGGATCGAGCCCGAAGAGTTCAAGTAACTCCAGCCCATAGGCTTGGTCCCAGTTTGGGTGAAAGGCACGCGTGTAACGCATCAGCTCGTCGATTCGCATCCATTCCGGCAAGTCGCGTTCTTCCGACAGATAGCCAATTCGCTGCAACACTTCGACCGGATGTTGCGCCGGGTCCAGCCCGAAGACTTTCACCGTTCCTTGCTTCGCTCGCAGTAATCCCAGGAGGTGTTTGATGAGCGTCGTCTTGCCGGCACCGTTGGCTCCGACCAATCCATACACAAGTCCAGGCTGCACTTCGAGGCGGATGCCATCAAGAGCCAGTGTCGTCCCGAAGCGTCGCGACAGATCGCGAACTTCAATCACTTTATCCGACATCGCTGTTCTCCTTGGAGAGCACTTTGTTGAGTACATCCTGACGTGACTGAAGCAGTTCCATCACTTCTTCGAACGTGAAGCTCAATTGCTTGGCTTCGGCGAGCAACGCGTCTGCACGCTGGGCGAGAATCTTTTTCTGTTCCTTCCGAGCTAGTCGCGAGGTGACCTCCGCGACGTAGGTCCCGGCACCTCGTCGTTTGTAAACGATCCCTTCCGCTTCAAGCGCGCCGTAAGCTTTCACGATCGTGTTGGGAGTTACCAACAGTTGTTCGGCGAGTGCTCTGATGGGTGGCAATTCCTCGTCCGGGTCGAGTTGTCTCGACGCAATGAGATACTTCACTTGGTTTACGATCTGGCGATAGATCGGCACACCATCCTGCAAAGAAATCTCGATATGCACTGCAAGCTCCAATAGTACAACTGTTGCAGTAGTGTGATACAATTATCAGAGGTTGTCAAGTCCTCGGATCGGACTGCTGCTGGAATGGCGATCTCGGCCAATTCGGTCGTGGGAAGCCAGGGTGAGGAGAACTGCTGCGAGCGCTGCTGAGCTAGTTCAAAGGGAAGGCGGTCCGCGACCAATCGCTCACACCTGCTGTTCTCTCGAACGCTGCTACCGGCGAATCAACGGAGAAATCAACGTCCCAGTTAAGCAAGCTGCCGCTACGACACCGAATACCAGCGACGTGTCATCGTTGGACTCGATGATCCAACCGATCAACGGCTCGCCAAGACCAGCGAAGACATACGCGACTGTATTCATCACTCCTGTGCCTGTGCCGGCTCGCTCGCGCCCCAGCAGGTCAGGACACAGCGCCCAGAACGCGGATTGAGGGCCATAGGCAAAGAAACCTGCCAGCAGCAACATGGGAATGCCCAACCAATGGTCTTTTGGCAGTAGGTACATCGCGAACGAGCAGCATGCGGCGAGAAACAGAAACAGCCCAATCACACGAGATCGATTCGAGTGAAATACACGATCGGAGAGCCAGCCGTTGGCAATTGCGCCCAACGCCATCCCGATCGGCAACGCAATACTCATCCATTTCGTATCGGAGTTCTCCCAGTCTTCTCCAAGAAAGTGTACCGGGACCCAAATCAGCAAGCCGTAACGGGCCATGTTCTGAAAACCGATCGCGAAGCTCGCAATCAGAAAACGTGGATTAGACAAGACGTGCTGGTATCGTTGCCAGGAAGTCTCCACCGATGTGGCTTCAGGCTCAGCCTGAGTGTCAAGTGACGTTTCGCAGCCGCCTTCCGGTAACGGTGGGAATCCTAGGTCTTCCGGACGATCGCGCACAATGGCGTAATAGGTGACGCCCCCGACAAGTAACAACAACACGGGCAGCCGAAATATCCAGCGCCAGCCCAGATCGAATTCCAGAATCAGTGTCGATGTGGCGAATGCTAAAACGGAGGCCATTCCCGCGGCGAATACATAGGCCCCGTACACTTTTCCTCGATCGGACTGAGGCCACCAATTGGAGAGTACGCGACTTCCCGGTGCCCATCCCATGGATTGAGCGTAGCCATTGATCGCCCAAGGAATCGTAAGGCTGGCAAAGCTAGTCCCGAAACTGACCGCCCAATTCAGCAGGCACGACAAGATTGCTCCGAGACTCATCAGCCGACGACCGCCAAACTTGTCACCCAGGTTGCCATTGATCGATTGCCCCAAGGCATAAGACCACAACAACGCTGCACTGGCCCAGCCTAAGGTTGCCTTGGATAGGCCTAACTCCTGCTGTATCCCCGGGATCGCGAATCCGAACGTCTGCCTGCCGGTATAGAAAAACAGGTAGCAGAACATCGTTGCCAATAGCGCACGCCATTGCGCGGTGCGAAACTGTGCGCTGCGAATCTCGGCAGTGGGAACCCGACTGAGGTTCTGTGCCAATCGTTCTTCATCCATTATTTCATTCTCGGGGCGAATTCGACGTTCCGCGTCAAGGTAACCGAAAACCGCTATGTGTGCCTTATGTGGTCGTGGGACATATTCTAGGATGTGCCGTAAACGCCTTCGATTTACCTCGCAACGAAATCGTCCAGAGAATCACATTGCGGCGACGCGCGAATGACAATTGCAGACAGTGCCGTTTATTTGAAAGAACGTGCCCTCGGCGAGGTCGCTCGGATCATGCAGGGTCTTGCGCCCGGTCCTGATTCTGCGCAGCGGATTCTGTTTGTCGTCGACGAGGCAGCCTACGCGGCTTGTGGTGGTGATTTGCTCCTGGAGCCTGTGCTGCGTTCGGGCATCGTTGCCAGATTTTCGGGCTTTGAATTAAATCCAAAGATTGAGGACATCGAGCGAGGTGTAGAGCAAGCACGCGAGTTCGATCCTGACGTGGTCATCGCGTTGGGTGGAGGCACGGCGATCGATCTGGGAAAACTCATCGGGGCACTTTCCCGCCAGCGCGATTCAGCGCGAGACATCGTGACGGGGCAAGCCTCGATCACCCGCAGCGGCCCGCCACTGCTTGCGATCCCAACGACCGCAGGTACGGGAAGCGAGGCAACACACTTTGCGGTGGCCTATGTTGATGGTGAAAAGTACTCGGTCGCTCATTCTACGTTGCTCCCGAATTTCGCCATCGTTGACCCTCGGTTGACATACAGTCTGCCTGCCCGCGTGACGGCTGCGACCGGACTCGACGCCTTCTGCCAGGCAATTGAATCCATCTGGGCGGTCGAAGCGACAGACGAGTCGATTGGTTATGCGGCGGATGCAGCGTGCTATGCGCTACAGCATCTCGTACGGGCCACGAACGAGCCCACACCGGAAGCTCGGTTGGGAATGTGTCAAGCGGCGCACCTTGCTGGCAAGGCAATCAATATCAGCAAGACCACCGCGTCCCATGCGCTCTCTTATCCGTTAACGTCACGCCACAACATTCCTCACGGAATTGCCGTGGCGATGACGCTCAGTTCCATGCTGGCGTACAATGCTCGAGTGACAGCGCACGACTGCGTTGATCCGAGAGGCGCAAAGGATGTTCTCCGTCGAATCGCGATGATTTGCGAACTGCTTAACGCTGCCACGATTGACGAGGCGTGTCAGACGATCGACAAACTCATTGCCGACGTGGGCTGCCCAAATTCACTGGCACAAGCCGGCATTCAGTCGGAAGAGCAACTCCGGCACATTGTGAGCAGCGTCAACGCTCAACGAATGTCCAATAACCCTCGCGTGACCAATCCCGAGAGCCTGTTGTGCATACTGCGGGAGAACGCCACAGGAGCGAATCTTCCATCGTATCCGACTCCGAACATCGACAAGAGATCCGACTCATGAATACCAGCAGCACTAACGCGATTCGACTCGTGGTTTTTGACTGGGCGGGAACGACGGTCGACTTTGGCTCGCGGGCACCAGCGACTGCGTTCACCAAAGTATTTGCAGCACACAATGTGAAAGTGACCGACGCCGAAGCTCGTGCCCCGATGGGGTTGAACAAGCGAGAGCATCTTGTCGCGATGTTAAACGCGCCCGAGATCGCGTCACGTTGGAAAACGGTTCACGGCGAGCCGTGGACCGACAAAGACATCGATACGATGTACAGCGAGTTTGTGCCGCTTCAGCTGCAGGCGATCGAGGAACACGCGGAACTGGTCCCACAGCTCTTAGCCACCGTCGATCAACTTCGCTCGCGTGGTTTAAGGATCGGTGGAACGACCGGATACTTTCGTGAAGCGGCTCAAGCCGTGGCACGCCGCGCCGCGTTAGCCGGTTTCAAACCGGACGCGAATGTGTGCGCCGACGATGTGCCACAGGGGCGCCCCGCACCCTGGATGATATATCGCATCATGGAGCAATTGGGCATCTATCCACCATCCGCTGTTGTCAAAGTGGGCGACACGGTGGCCGACATTCAGGCAGGCTTGGCGGCCGGATGTTGGTCGATTGGCGTGTGCGATAGCAGCAGCTTGACGGGACTTACACGAACGGAGTACGCCGAGCTCTCTGTCGATCAACAGTCCACTCGCCTGCGTCAAACCGCCGCGGCGTTTCGTGCCGCAGGCAGCCACGCAGTCATCAGCTCGATTTGCGAGTTGCCCGCGCTGATCGACGAATTGAATCAGCGAAACCTGCCGTATTCTCAAGTCTTGGATTAGGAAACCGAATGGAGCTCCCGTGACGTTCGCGGCGGGCATCGAGAATCCAGTCAGGCCGAAGCCGCAGGGCGAGTCACGACGCGTGCGGTTCAGCTACCCGAGCAATTCCGTGATGACGGCACCGCCGAATTGCGAAAGCTGTTTGTGCCGGCCAGCGTGATAGTAGGTCAGCTTGTTGTCGTCCAAGCCGAGCAGATGCAACAGTGTGACATGAACGTCGCGGATGTGGTGAACACACTCGACGGCTTTCGCACCGATATCGTCAGTAGAACCGATCGTGTGTCCGGCGCGAGTGCCACCGCCAGCGAACCACATGGCCATTGCTTTGGCGTTGTGGTCACGTCCGTAGGATTGGCCACCGCCTCGCAGTCCGTTGTCCGGTGTGCGACCGAACTCGCCGCACCAGACGACCAGAGTGTCTTTCAGCATGTCACGTTGCTTTAAATCACGTAGCAGAGCCGCGATCGGTTTGTCGACGCTGCGAATCAGAGCGCCGTGTGCCTTTTCAATGTAGTCATGACTGTCCCAATTGCCCGCATAGGCTTGGACGAAACGGACTCCCTTTTCCACCAACCGACGGGCCAAAAGGCACTTCCGGCCAAAGTCATTGGTACTGGCCTCACCAATCCCGTAGGCGTCCAAAGTGTTTTGCGATTCACCGTCGATGTCGATCACACCGGGAACTTCGGTTTGCATCGAGTACGCCAATTCATAGCTCTCCATTCGAGCAATCAGATCGCCTCGTTCGGGCCGCTCGGCGAGATGCTGTCGATTAAGCTCCGCCAGAAGATCCAAATCCTCACGCTGACGCTTTCGCGAGATTCCCGCAGGAGGACTGAGATCCAGAATCGGGCTGCCCTCCGCACGAAGCGGAGTGCCTTGGTATTTGGCCGGCAAAAATCCGTTGGTCCAGTTCCCTGGTCCTCCTTGTGGATAGCTAGTCCGTGGCAAAACGACGAATCCGGGCAGGTTTTCATTGGGTGAACCAAGCCCGTAGGTCACCCAAGAGCCCACCGCAGGATCACCACCAAATTGGTTGCCTGTGTTCAGCTGGTAGCACGCCGTTGGATGATTGACCGATTCGACTTGGGCTCCTCGGTAGAAACAGATTTCGTCCACCATCTCCTGGAGATGCACCCAGGGACTGGAGATGTCCGCGCCGCACGCGCCCGCTTTGATAAAGGCGAAGGGACTCTTGACGAAGTAACGTTGGCCGGACGACATCGCACTTTCCATCTCGCCACTGCGTGTGAAGGCCTTCAAGTGCTGCTTAGTCAATTCCGGTTTCGGATCAAAGGTGTCAATATGCGATGGACCACCTTCCATCATGAGAAAGATGCAGCGTTTGGCTTTGGGTACATGATGCGGCATCTGGCCTTCAGCGCGAAGCATCGACGCTAACGCGATGGACCCCAGCCCGGCACTGATTTCGAAGAGGGCCTCGCGGCGAGTGGGTTTGACGATCGTGATTGGTTGGTTGTTCTTCATGTTTCAACGTCCTTGGTGACCCGACGCGTAAGCGAGGAACACGCGGTAATTCCCTCGCTCACGCGTCGGGTTACGCGTGAGCCGCAGGTGTTGTTGGCTCAGTCATTCAAACGGTGAGATTTTATCAGAAAGGAGACGAGGTGAAATCAAATCCTACCCGTGCTGGTCCAAGCCGGTATGGAAATCTTCACTCGAACCTCGAGAGAGGGTACGCAGCCAGGGTCGGGAGGTAACAACCGGCGACGGAGGGGCCAGGTGAAGATAGTCCGGGAGGTGTCGCGTTTCGGCTCGGATGGTGGGCTAAGCTCCGTAACCTGATGAAGCCCTAGGAGACTAATCCTCTCCCCTGCGGGTTCCAACTTGGTTAGAACTCGTGGACCATCAGAGTGTATGGTGGGGCCGCCTGGACAAAATGGCTGACAACACTGACCGGTGAAAGTCCTACTTCGTCCACAGCTTGGCTTCGGCCAACTGTGGTAAGGCCAATCTATAAGTCAAAGACGAAATGAGCGGCTGAAGCGATGGAACGAGGAAGACGCCTGGTCTCTCTCGTGCAAGGATAGCAGCTCTTCCGGAGTAGTCGCGAGCTCGCGACGAAAGGAAGGACCGTTTGTGAAAGTAAGGACAACTCCTTCAAGACAGGGAGAAAGTTAGTTCGGCGACTGCGACCGCAACAGGTCTACCTGTTCCTCTTTCAGGAAACCCGCCGAGTCTAAGAAACAACTTCAAATGCTTGTGGGAGCGGTTATTCGACCGGACGATCCTCAGGATCAACAAGAGGGAAGTAAGTGGCAAAAGGAAAGATGAAAGTCCATAGTCTGACGGGAAGGATTACTTCCAAGCTGGTGTACGAAGCCTGGCGAGCTGTACGGCGAAATCGCGGTGCGGCGGGAATCGACAAGGTCAGCATCCAGATGTTCGAGAAGAACTTGGACGCCAACCTTGACCGACTGATGCGGGAGCTGAAACAGAGGACCTATGAGCCTCTACCCGCTCGGCGAGTCTACATTCCCAAAGACGCCAAGGGGACGAAATTTCGCCCGCTCGGAATCCCGGCAGTCCGAGATCGAGTTGCACAAGAGGTGTTACGACGTCTCTTGAACCCGATCTTTGAGGCAAAGTTTCACGATCATTCCTATGGCTTCCGACCCGGACGAAGCTGCCATCAGGCGGTTGAGAAAGTCTTGGAAATCGGGCAGCAAGGGTACCGCCATGTGCTCGACGCTGACATCTCCGGCTTCTTCGACAACTTGTCTCATGCCGCCATTATGCGTGAGCTGTCCGACGTGATTGCCGATGGGAACATCCTGGGACTGGTGGAGAAGTTCCTCAAGGCGGGAGTGATGGAAGGCGGCAAGGTACGACCGACACACGTTGGGACACCTCAAGGTGGAGTCATATCTCCACTGTTGGCTAACATCGCTCTGAATATCCTCGATCGGCATCTCCATGAACGCGGCTTCCGCTTTGTACGGTACGCCGACGATTTCGTGGTGCTCTGTCGTAGTGAGGACACAGCCAAAGAGGCTCTGACACTGGTCGAGCATCTGTTAGCAGATCAACTCGGGCTCTCTCTGAGTCCGGAGAAGACGAAAGTGACGAGGTTCCACGAAGGGTTCACCTTTCTGGGCTTCGACATCAAGTCGCGGTTTGTGCGGATACGAGCCAAGTCGGTGGAGAACTTCAAGACCAAAGTCCGCCGGATTACCCAACGCAGCCACAACTTGGATGCTGAAATGATCGAGCAACTGAACCGCGTAATCCAGGGCACGGCGAACTATTTCGCTACGCCTTGGTCGCACTGCGGCGATGCATACCGCAGTCTGGACCGCTGGATACGCATGCGACTGCGGTGTATGAAATTCAAGCGAAAGTCGAAGGTGGATAACGTTCGTATCCGCTTGAAACACTTCAGGAATATGGGCCTGCTCTCACTCAGCGAACTACGGAAAACTTGTGTAGCAGGATAGTCTCGGTTCCCCTCGGGGGGCGATTTCCGCGGTACCGCCCGGTGCGGGAAACCCGCACGCCGGTAAATATGGGGAATCAACCCCATTGCGATAACGGGGAGGGAGTGGCGCGAGCCACTCCCTTACCCGCTTATTTCTCAGTCCAAATACGAAAACTCGTTGGTGTTCAGGAGCACTCGGACGACATGAGCTAGTCCTCGCGTTTGTGCGTCGACATCTGCGGGGCCGAGGTCGGGTTTGTAGCTAGCGTACGCAGGCATGATTTCGACAAAGCTGTACGGCTCGCCGGTCTTTTCTGCCATCACAGTGCGGGTGACTTGGTCGGGGAAATCCGCCGGTTGATATGTCTTAGACGCTTCTTCCTCACTTGCCTTCTGCCAATGCGCTATACAGAAATCAAGTTCGCTGTCGTTCGGCTCACGTGCTATCGCCAGTTGAAAGACGCGGCGAATGGTAGCCTCTTCGCTGGGCAATTGTTCCTTCGTTACACGGTCAGCAAAAGCGATCGCGCGATCGAGAACTTCCTGTGAGTTAATCAGCGTTAGCGCCTGGGGTGCCACAGTGGACGTTTCTCGCAATTCACATGATTTGTCAGGGCCGGGTTGATTGAAGGCTTCCAAAAACGGATCGCGCAGGCCGCGAATTCGTTCGGCATATAATGTCCGACGATTACGTTGTTCTGGCAGCGGATCGGGTTCGTAGACCGACGCCGTGCCGCCCATAATCTGCCTTGGCTGAAACGCGACTTCCGCATTGATGTCGGGTCGGCACGGAATACCGCCCACGGTCGGGTTCAATTCACCACTGACCATCAGCATCGCGTCGCGCAATTCTTCGGCGGTCAATCGACGCGACTGGAAGGTCGCGTAGAGCGTGCCCATTGGATCTTTGTCAGCAATCACATCCGGTTCCGAGTGACGACTATCGCGACGATACGCCTCGGAAGTCACGATCAAATGATTCAGTTTCTTGATCGACCAACCATTGTCCATGAACCACGCGGCCAAGTAATCAAGCAGTTCAGGGTGCGTCGGCAAACCGCCCGTGCCACCAAAATTATTGGGATTCGTCGCGATGCCTTTGCCGAAGTGCCACGACCAGACGCGATTGACAATCACTCGGGCTGTCAGCGGGTTGGAAGGATCAACAATCCAATCCGCCAGCGCCAGCCGGCGACTTCCTCGATCACCGGGAAACTCGATCGAACGCATCTTCCCCAACGCTTCCGCCGCACTGAGCGCCCCGGGCGTCACGGGATCGCCTTGTGAATGGACGTTCCCGCCAATGTGAATGACATCCTGTTCGATCTCGCCCTTGTTCCACCGATTGTCAGGCAATTCGATTCGACCGGAGACGTTGTTTCGATGAATAGTGGCACCCGTGTAGACGGCTAACGCCAGCGGTTTGGTGCGGTCTCGTTCGATATCATGACGAGAAATATTTTTCGATATCCTCGCCGATGACGCTTCGTCACCCGGATCGAGTCCGTTGTCGCCGACTTTCGCATCGCCACTTTCATCCTTCCGCTGCTTCTGCATTTTTTCCGAAAGCTGCTTATTTTGTTTCGCGTATGCGTCAATCTTGGCTTGAACCCAATCGTCACTGGCACGAAAGCCATCGAGGTTTTCTACGCCGAGAAATGGTGCGTCGCGTTCGGCGAACTGAGTCGTCGAGAATACAGCCATCATGCTGTAGTAGTCACGAGTCGGTACGGGATCGAACTTGTGGTCGTGGCATTTGCAGCACAACATTGAATGAGCGAGAAACGCTTGGCCGACGGTATCCGTGACGTCGTCCAGCCATTGACCGCGAGTTTCCTTAAACACGCTCATGCTGGTTTGTTCCCAAGGTCCCATCCTCAGGAAACCGGTCGCGATCAGATTCTCGACATTCTCTTCATCGATCTCGTCACCAGCGATCTGCTGACGGACGAATTGGTCGTACGGTTTGTCTTCATTGAACGAACGAACGACATAGTCTCGGTATCGCCATGCGTTGGGACGGCTGTAATCATTGGCAAAGCCAGCAGTGTCGGCGTAGCGGGCGACGTCCAACCAATGCCAACCGAAGTGTTCGCCGTAATGCGGCGACGCCATCCGTTGCTTGGCGAAGGCTTCGACAGCGACATCAGGATTCGATTCGTATGCGGTTGTGAACTGCTCAACTTGGCTTGGCGAAGGCGGCAACCCCGTCAGCCCAAAACTCATTCGCCGGACCAGTGTGTGTGCGTCTGCGGGTGGCGTGGGCGTGAGGGCTGCTTCTGCTAGTTTGCGATTGATGAACCAGTCAACCGGATGATGTCCGTCAGGCACCGCATGTCTCGTGATCGGTCGATAGGCCCACAACTTGCCGGTCTCATAACGTCGGTGCTGCCACTCGTCGGACAACGCACGCGAAACCAACACCTGCTCGCCTTCGGCGTATTCTTGCTGGATCAGTTTGATTCGTTCGTCATCTGGCCACGGTGCCCCCGCATCGATCCAGTCGCGAATCCACCACTGCTGTTTCTCCGTGAGTCGATCCGCCTCTTTCGGCGGCATCTCGTAACCTTCTTCTTGGCGAGTCGTTGTGACGTACAACATACTGTGCTGACCATCGCCGACGATGACAACATCCTTCTCGAACGACTCGCCCCCGGCGAGCAGACCGTCGCGCGACCGCAAGTCCAAGCCACCCTCGATCTCTTCCGGATTCGCCCCGTGGCAGGCGACGCACTTCTCAACCAGCAAGGGCTTGACGTGAAGCGAGAACAGTTTCTCACCTTCACTAACCTTATCGAGGTCGTCTGCCAATGAGACTATTGCCGTGCAGAAGTATAACGATAGTACGATGAGTATTCTCATGGCATTGGAAATTAGTTGTGGCTAGAGAACGCTGGCATAACGGCTATTGAGCTACTCGTACCTGCCATCGCCAAGCGGCGGACATTACACGCCATCATGATAAGCGGCGTTTCATTCCCCAAACAATAATATATTGTTCCCAGTTCTACAGTATTGTAGTTCATCCTCATTCTAAGCAACTTCAGCCCCATTAAGATGTTCGATGGTGGGGTCAGGTAGCGAATCACAACTTTGAGTGGTACTGCCTCGGTTTGCCGACGCTGACGAAATGCCAATGCGAGTTGTTGGGAATCAGTGACGATGAAGCACGCCATTTCGAGTTGTTTGCTCACTTCGATGCGAGCAAGGATCTTCACTTTGCACAGCTGGCGGCGACCAGTTGCAACTAAATCCCGAGCGCAGGGCTTTTCAGCTTTTCAATTTGAATGGATTCGTACGACGGCTCTCCGAAGCCGTCGAGCAACGAATTACTGAGGTCGACGACTTCGGAGAACCGTCGTACAAGTTGTACAGATTGAACAAAACGAAAGCCCTGATCCCGAGCGAGATTGACTTTCGTGTCTTTGGAACGTAGACGGCGAATCGTGCCGCGTCCTTCGCATCCCAGTTGCGACACGTCGCTAGGTACAACGTTGCGAGATCACTTCGAACTCGGCGTGCCTTCATACAATAAAAATCATCCCGCGCAAGTGTTCCACGCATCTTTAGAGTTCTTGCCGGTAGCAACCCTCGTGAAGCGGCGACCATCATTATGACGAACGCGGGCGATATGAGTCGCGTACGCGAGTTGTTCCTCGACGAGGCAGTTACTACGTGCTGACCACAATTGTCGTCCCGCACCGTTCCAACCATTCGGCCCTTGCCGTCAGCGTCGAGCAGCAGGGTGGCGATGTATTCATCAAGGTCGAGAGGTCAAGCTACATCGTTCAATCCAACAAATACTCGGTCCATCAAGGTCGCCAAGTTACCGTCCGCAGCCTATAGCCGATTGCCACATCGGTGCGTTAGCATAATTGGGCGGTACGCTTCGCATCCCTACCTCACACCTGACAGAAAGCCACCTTATGAAGAAACGAAACATCCCGACGCAACTGTTCACGATTGGATTGGCGGTCACGATGCTGCTGTTAATCGTCTCGCGCAGCACGACGACAGCCGCGGTGAACGCTCAGAGCATTCAGTGGGAGCATCTCGCCATGTCGGTCGATGCAACAAACGGAATTGGCGACGGCGATACCAGCAGCCAGATCGTTCGCTTGGGCAATGAAGGTTGGGAGTTGGTTGGAGTAGAATCGATAGTTATAGATGGAACGACGACCAAGTTGGCTTATTTCTTTAAGCGACCCAAGGCGTAGGCACTTCCTAGCTCGAAACTTTAAGTAGGATATTGCACGTTTATGAAAACGCTCCTTTTGCTATTCGTCCCCGCGATTCTGATCGCGGACTCGGCCAGCGCGGCACCGAATGCATCGACTCCCAACGTGTTGTTCATCATCGCCGACGATGCGTCGCGGCATTACGGGCAGGCATACGATTGCGACTGGGTCAAGACACCACACATCGATCAACTTGCCAAGGCCGGGCTGATCTTTGACAACGCGTATACACCAACATCGAAATGTGCCCCGTCCCGTGCGGCGATTATGACCGGTCGCAACCCGTGGCAACTGGAAGAGGCGGCCAATCATCAGCCTTACTTCCCTGCCAAGTTCATGGCGTTCTCTGAAGTATTAGCCGAAGCAGGTGTGCATTGTGGCAGCGCTGGAAAGACGTGGGGACCGGGAGAGGCGAAGACGGCAGAAGGCAAGCCACGCGATTTCGGCTTGGGTAAAGCAGAAGGTGTCAAAGGGGGCACAAACCCCGGCGCGGGACTGACGGCGTTCCTCAAGTCGCGTCCACAAGGAAAACCGTTCTTCTACTGGTTCGGCAGCAGCAATCCGCATCGCGGCTACAAACCCGACTCGGGTATCGAAGCAGGCAAGAAGCCGTCCGATATCGACCACGTACCGGCGTACTGGCCGGACAATGACATCGTGCGCCGCGACATGCTCGACTATGCCATCGAGGTCGAAGCTTTCGACACGCAAGTCGGCTCTCTCGTCGATGCACTCGAATCCAGCGGCGAAGCCGCGAATACGTTGGTGATCGTCACGTCCGATCACGGCATGCCGTTCCCACGAGTCAAAGGCCACACTTTCGACGACGCACACCGCATTCCATTCATCGCGAGTTGGCCGCGAGGCATCACGCAACCTGCGCGTCGCGTGGCAGACATGATCAGCTTCATCGATCTGGCACCGACCTTTCTCGACTTGATGGGCATCAATGGCGAGCAAGCCGGCATGTCCCCGATTACAGGGCATAGCTTCACTGACCTCTTGAAGAACGAACCATCGCGAGACCGCTCGTTTGTCATCGTCGGGCGTGAACGCAACGACGTGCTCTGTCGACCTGGTACGCCAGCGGGATTGGGTTACCCGGCGCGAGCGATTCGCGAGGGTGACATGTTTTACGTCCACAACTTTGCCCCTGATCGTTGGCCGTGTGGCGATCCTGATGTTGGCTTCAAAGACACCGACGCCAGCCCGACCAAAAAATTGGCCGAAGATGCGGGACCATCGGACGTTTACTGGCAGCATGCGTTCGGCAAACGCCCGGGCGAGCAGCTGTTCGACGTTGCCAAAGACCCAGACTGCGTCAACAACCTCGCGTCTGTTCCGGCCTTCGCCGCCAAGGCTGCCGAACTGCGTGACAAACTGTTCGCAGAACTCAAGCAGCAGCAAGATCCGCGAGTGCTTGGCACTGGCGATGTGTTCGACAACTATCTGTCTCCGCGAGCCAATCCGGCAGCGGGCGCTACGACCAAGAAGAAGAAATAGAGTGGATATAGCTCGCCGCTCCCCTTGACCCACCTGCGGGAAACCACGGCTCAGTTGACTTGAGTGGACCTCCGATTTGCTTAGACTTTTTTTCGCCACGAGTAACCCATCCATCACGAGGTGATTTATGCAGCGACTCTTCGCGCCGATCATCGGGACGCTACTTTGCCTTACCACGTTTAGCGGCTTGTCGCTGGGGGCCGACACCAACCGAGTCACGCTCCGTATTAACTTCGGCATGAAAGACCAACAGCCGACCGACTGGAGCGGCAAGCTGTCCGTGGGTACCGGCAAGGTGGAATCGATTCGCGGCTGGCGTTGGGTGCAGAACGATTCGGCCGATGGCGAGTCGTGGTCGGTTCGTACACGACGCAAGTCGCCACAAAGTTCGGGCGAAAGGGCGCGCGTGGCCGCTGGCTTTCAACTACCCATCCAAGATAACGGCATTCTTGTAACGTTGATCGGCTGCAAACACGATGAGCCGATCCGGTTTGACACCGAACCCGTGAAAACAACTTTCACGCTGAATCAACTTCCATTCGGTACGAGTCTGGCATTGGCCAACGGCAACTTGTTGATCGAACAAGTGCCTTACATTGACGTGCTGGCAGCCACAACCGCCGACGAAGATTATCCGGCGACAGCGACCGGCAAGGATGGCACGATCTATGCCGTCTATCTGTCCTTCACTCGCGGTCGTGATTTTCAAGGCCCTCGCGAACGGCCCGCTACGCCAGAATCGCCTGCCGCCACGAACTTGGGAACGCCCGTTCGCATGATCGAACAACCAGGCGATCTCGCGTACTTGGCACAACCAGCCGGTGGCGAACAACTGTACTTGCGAATCTATCGCAAAGGCCAATGGAGCGAACCCATCGCGGTTACCGACGGCAAGCACGAACTCTATCGTCCCGCTGTGTCGGTTGACGGCGCGGGTCGTGTGTGGGTGTTCTATTCGGCTCATCTCGACGCCGATAAGAATCTTGATTACGGCAATTGGGAGTTGATGGCGCGGAGCTTTGCGGCTGACGGCAGTGAGCCGAGCGAACCCGTCAATATTAGCAAGACAACTGGCACCGACTTTATGCCAGCTGCAGCAACCGACTCAAAGGGCAATGTGTGGGTGACCTGGGTTGGCGCGCGTGAGGCGAACTTCCATGTATTCGCAGCTCATCAACAAGGCGGTCAATTCTCAGAGCCCGCGCGAGTCAGTCAATTCAAAGGCAACGAATGGGAGCCCGCGATCGCAACTGATACCAAAGGAAACGTCGCGATTGCTTGGGACAGCTTTGACAAAGGTGACTATGATGTCTATCTCACGACGCTTGGCAGCGACGGCACTCTCGCTTCGCCGCAACCTGTCGCCGCGTCGCTCGCTTTCGAAGTGCGTCCATCGTTGACGTACGATCAAGAGGAGCGTCTGTGGATCGCGTACGAGTATAGTGGCGATCAATGGGGCAAGGATTTCGGGGCCCTAAAGAAGGAAGGTATCCCGCTGTATCAAACCGGTCGTTCGTTACAGGTGAAGGTGCGAGACAGCAAAGGCGAGTGGTTCGTTCCCGAGGACGTAATGGATGCGATGCCAGGCGCGCGTCCCGCAGGACAGGCCACGGCGGGGAAGAAAAAGAAAGCCAATCAGAAAGCAACGACACGTCGCCAACCGAACCGGCAACCGATCACTGCAATCGCTCCTTCCTATCCGCGATTATCCAGTGACGAACACGGCGGCATTTGGCTGGCGTTCCGTGGCAAGCCGGGAAGCAACTGGCGTGTCGGTGTCGGTTCCGTATGGTGCGAATACATCACGCGGCTTAGCAATGACGGCTGGTCAGACGCTGTCTGGCTGCCGCACTCGAACAATATCCTGGACAACCGACCGTCGCTGACCAGCCACGAAAACGACGGAGTTATGGTCGTGTTCTCCGGTGACGGACGAGGCGAAATCAATCCGTTCGATTTGGAAGATGTTCACTTGCCGGGAAGTAGCGACGATGCGGACATCGGTGTCGATGCGCAGGCCGCTCAACCGCGACGAGGCGGACGCAATCGGGGTCAAGAAGATCCGAACAATAACATCATGTTCAGCAGGATTCGCGGTGAGGCATTTGGTGACCTGGCCGGGCTTCTATCGTTAGAGCCAATTGCCGCCGAGGTTCCGGCAAACGCCGCCGATTCCATCGCGTTGGAGCAAGCCGACATCCAGCGGATGCGAGACTATCGCGTGCAACTTGGCGACGAGACACTGCAGATTTGGCGAGGTGAATTCCATCGACATACCGAACTCTCGCCCGACGGTGGCGGCGACGGCGGGCTGCTCGATATGTGGCGATATGCGATCGACGCCGCTGGCATGGACTGGATCGGCGACGGTGATCATGACTACGGCAATGGCCGCGAGTATTCGTGGTGGACAACCCAGAAGGCGGTCACGCTGTTTACGCTTCCCAATCATTTTGTGCCGGTCTACAGCTACGAGCGCAGCGTTCGTTATCCCGAAGGACATCGCAATTGCATGTTCGCGTATCGCGGCGTCCGATCGCTGCCGCGTTTGCCGATTTCGTCTCCCGACGAATTCGCTCCGGCACCGGACACGAACCTGCTCTATATGTACTTGCACTACTTCGGTGGTCTGTGTGCTTCGCACACTTCCGCTACTGATATGGGGACCGACTGGCGAAACCATGACTCTGAAGTCGAACCGTTCGTCGAGATCTATCAAGGCGATCGCAACAACTACGAACGCCCGGACTCGCCGCGTTCCGCCGTGACCGAAGCCAAGCTGAAGCAGTCCACGCCAGACAAGGAAAGTATCGGCGGTTGGCGTCCTAAAGGGTTCGTCAGTCTCGCCCTGCTACGAGGCTATCGCTTAGCTTTCCAGTCGAGCAGCGATCACATCTCGACCCACTTGAGCTACTGCAACGTGCTAGTGACCGAACCGACGCGGCAAGGAATACTTGATGCCGTTCGTAAGCGGCGTGTCTACGGAGCGACCGACAACATCATCGCGGATGTCCGCTGCCAAGTCGGCGACACAACGCACTTCATGGGCGAAGAGTTCAGCACGACCACCGCGCCGACGATCGATGTGCGACTGATCGGTGCCGAGAAGATCGGTAAAGTGACTATCATCAAGAATGATGTCGAGGTTCATGTTGTCGAGCCGAACGTAAGGGATGTTCATTTCCAGTGGACCGACCCGAATCCGACGATCGGCCAAACTAGCTACTACTACGTACGCGGCGAACAAGTCCCCGACCTAGAAGGAGCAACTTCAGGTGAACTGGTCTGGGCATCACCGATGTGGATCTTGGTCCAACCAGAAGGATAGATATTTTCCTCTCTGCGGCCCTCTGCGCCTCCGCGAACTCTGCGTTAATCTGACGGTTTGGTGGCAAACGCAGAGTTCGCGGAGGCGCAGAGGGCCGCAGAGAATTTCGATATTGCATTTTCAAACTACATAGAGAGCTAAAGAATGCCGTTTTCGTCTCGATGTCTAAACGCGTTACTTCTTTTTTCACTGATCGCCACCGTCGCGATTGCACAGCGGCCTGACAAGAAGGGCGCGAGTAAGAAGCAATCGTCGCCCGATGATCAGTATGTACTCGGCCCGGACTCGCTACCGCAAGACGGTGTGCCCAAGGGTGAGGTGACGAAGTACGCATGGAACGATAGCAAGATCTATCCAGGGACCGTTCGCAATTACTTCGTCTATGTGCCAAAGCAGTACGATGCCAGCAAGCCAGCTTGTGTGTTCGTCTGCCAGGACCGCGTCATGTACGAAGCGCCGACCGTTTTCGACAACTTGATTCACAAGGGCGAGATGCCGGTCACGATTGGCATCTTCATCGAACCAGGTGATGTGCCACTGAAGCCCGGCGAAGCGCCTCGCAAACGTCCCGATGGTCGCCCGGCGGCGCGAAAGAATCGCAGTGTGGAGTACGACACGCTCAGCGATGTCTACTCGAAGTTCCTGCTCGATGAGATCCTGCCTGAAGTTAGCAAGAAGTACAATTTGACGACCGATCCGGAAGGACGCTGCATCGGCGGCAGTAGTTCCGGCGGTATCTGTGCTTTCACAGTTTGCTGGGAACGCCCCGACGCCTTCCGCAAGTGCTTTACGACGGTTGGCAGCTTTACGAACATCCGCGGCGGCAACGCCTATCCCGAGCTGGTTCGCAAGTCGGACAAGAAACCGATTCGGATCTTTCAGCAAGACGGAGCGAACGACATCGTGAATCAGTTCGGCAGTTGGCCCGAAGCGAATAAGGCAATGGCTGCCGTGTTGCAGGAGAAAGGCTACGACCACCGGTTCATCTTTGGTGAAGGCGTTCACAGCGCCAAGCACGGAACCGCGATCTTCCCCGATGCGATGCGCTGGATGTGGCGAGATTATCCGAGAGATTAAGCTAGCTCATTCATTCGCAATTGAGCGGAAGGCGGACTTACCGTGATTTCGATTTCACCCGGCCAAGGTTCGCTTGGCCACGCGTTATGTTACGATGCTTAGTCAGCTCGGCACGAGCGTCGACCGCTTGCCGACACCGCACGGAACGTTGACGAGCTTTGCGACGCGTCAAGCACTTCAATGTAACGATTCGGTTGCGTTTTGCACGGCGAGTAGCTCCAACTAAAGAATTCTCCTTCGGAGTACCTACCATGACACAATCCCACCTGAATTCCTCAACAAGCAGCTTGGTGATCCTCGCACTAGGTTCGCTGCTGGTTAGCCTGTGTGCAGCGTGCAGCAAGCCTTCGACACAAACTCCGCCAGCCATCACGACCAGCAACACAACCGAGGCCGCAACGGTGAGTAACGATCCCGAACCAGAGCAGGATGTGCCGGTGTTCGCACCAGCTCCGGAAGGCAAAGTGCTTCGTCATGCCGTCTTCTTTTCGTTCAAAGAGGAATCGAGTGAAGAAGACATCCAGCGAATTGTCGACGCATTCCGCGAATTGCCATCAAAGATCGACGAGATCATTGATTTTTCCTGGGGCACGAACAACAGCCCCGAAGGCTTGAACGACGGTTTTACGCATTGCTTCCTGCTCACCTTCCAAGATGAAGCTGGCCGTGCGGCTTACCTCCCGCACGAGGCACACAAGGCATTTGGCGATGTCTTACGTGGGCACAACGACCAGGTGTTCGTCGTCGATTACTGGGGGAACGCGGAGGAGGCAACGCTAGAGAAGAAACTCAAGCACGCGGTCTTCTTCCGTTTTAAGGAAGATGCCAAACCGGAAGAGATCAAGAAAGTCGAAGAGGCTTTTGCGGCGTTGCCTTCCAAGATCGACACGATCAAGGATTATGAATGGGGCACGAACAACAGTCCGGAAAAACATGCGGATGGTTTCACGCACTGTTTCATGGTGACGTTTGACTCGGAGGAAGGACGAGCCGCCTACTTGCCTCACGCCGACCACTTAGCATTTGTCGAAATATTGAAGCCGATCCTCGATGCTCCACGCGTGATGGACTTTTGGGCCGAGAAGTAGTTCGTTCGAGTTGTGGAGGGCATGCTCGGTATGCCGGAAGGTTTCGCTCGCGCGGATTGGGGGACGCGACCGCCTTCTTCATCATCACTGCGTCGTTAGCGAGTTACAGCATTCAAGTACGCGTTCGCCAGCGCACCGATCACGGGTGCTTCGTCGCCGCATGCAGAAAATTCGATGCGATCGAGATTCCTGAACCCGTCCAGTGCGAACTCGCGATACGCTTGTTCGGCGGTCAGGCGATATTGCTCTCGAACCGCCGGGGCCAGATCGCAAACGCCGCCGCCAACGACCAGCAAGTCGTAGTCGCCGACATAGTTCACGCTGAGCAAACCAATACCGATGGCTCGTGCCTGATCCTTGAACAACTCGAGTGCTAACGGGTCTCCCTGCGCGGCAAATCCTCGTAACTGTTTGGCCTTATCGCGAGTCGACCCCGCCGCAAGGTTTAAGGGATGGTCGGACCATTGTTCGAGCGTCAAGCGATATCCCAGTTGATGCGTGAGCGCGGTCAAAGAGACAGCCGATTCGACCGTACACTTCGCGTTGCCGACCAGCAATTGCCGATCGTGTTCGTAGCGGAACGCGTAAGCGGGCAAGAAGATGTGGCCTGCGTGGCCGGCGCGTCCTTCTTTGCCGCGGACGACACGACTGTCACGAACCTCTCCGCCACCCAAGCCCGTTCCCACGACAAGCATGAACAGCGACGAAAGCTCCGCAGTTCGTGCGTCTTTAACCGGCACTCGACTCCACGTCACCGTGCCGCCACGGATCGAGAACTCGCCCAATGCTGCGGCTTGCCCATCGCCAATATAGTGAACTGATGCCGATGGCGAGGTCTCCCGGATCGTTGTTTCTAAGTTCGCGCGAAAGGGAACATTGTTCCAAAGTTGCGGATTGAAATTGGGGCTGTTGAGCAGCACGCCATCCAACGTCGCGGGACCGGGTGTGGCCAAGCCGACATCTGTCAACTGATCGGGCGACACGCCGATTCTTGCCAGGCCAGCTGTGATTTCACTGGCGATCGACGCGATCGTCGCCTCGGGTCCTTCGACCGTCCGAGTTGCAAACTGGTCGGAAACATCCAGAACAACGCGTTCGCTGTTGCCAATCGCAATCGTACTGGTCGTTCCACCGACGTCGATGCCGATGCAGTAGCTCAAGGTAACCTCCGTGCGATAAACTTCCCGAGTGAGCAAACTCGAATTGTAGCGTTTGACTTAGAACGCGCCACGGGCTCCTTTTTAGGTGCCACTCGAAATGCTGCCCGCGAGCAATGCAGCTACTCCTGGCCGATAGCTGGCGCTCGAAAATGTGTGTTATTCCAGGCTTGCAGCATAACTTTTCCGTAGTTTCGACAACTGGTCGGATCGGTGGCTCTGCCGGGCGGAGCGAAGGGAATCTCCAGCGTCGCTGCCATGATCGCGCCGTCTTTAAAGCCGAAGTAACGGGAGTTTTTGGGCGACGGATCGGATTCGTCTCGTAGCCAAACTAACGGCCCATGCGGTGCGTTGGGCGGTAGGCCCTTCTTGATCCAACCGGCAAACTCAGAAACGTTTTCGAAGTTGTACTGCGGATGTATCTTGGCGCCGACGAAGTACATCACCTGATGATCTTGCATCACCAACGTCGGGCAATGAAAGTCCAACGCAAACTGAAAGTTTTGCATCTTGTCGAGGTCTTTGATCGCCTGCACTTCAGGATAGATGCTGTTCTCGCCATAGTCGCGATTGTGGTCGTGCGGTTTACGGTTCTTGCCTTGATCGCCTTCCTCGACACCATCCTTATCGACGAACGGAACTGCAAAGAGTACGTACCGTTTGCGAAACTCTTCACCCGCAGGAGTATCAGACATTGCCTCTTGCAAGAATCCTTCTAGGACGTAACTCGCGATCGTCTCGGTGGCATGATGGCGAGCTGTCACAAGGAAGGCCTTTTTGTCCGGGCCCGGTCGGCCAATTTGAAGCAACTCCAAATTCCGGCCATTCCGACTCTTTGTCAGGACGAAATCCCTGAGATGTTGATTGTTGGCGTTGTTCGTTAGAAACGCGTCTAACTCTTTCTGCACGTAAGGAATCGTGACCGCGAAACGAACTCGCTGATCTGGCGCGGCAAAGTCGTAGTGAAATGAGCTGCCTTCGACGTTGTCGGTGCCCATCCAGTTCCAAGTCTCGCCGTCGTCGAGGCTGATCGCTGGGCCTTGGAATCCGATGGCTCCATTTTTGAACCCGGCGACTTTCTCAGGAAACACGAAATCAACTCGGCCTGCTTGAATCGCGATGGCTTCAAAACACCAGTAGAACCACGGGCTGTCACCACGCAGATCTGGTGCAACGTGAACCGAGTGTCCCTGATTCTCCGACACGAGGACATTGCCGCCCGGAAACTCCGCTTGGATCTTCACGGCACCAACGTCCGCTGCGTCTACCGGCAAGCACAATGGCCACAGGAGGAAAAACGAAAGCATCCCACCGGTACAAGCTGGTGTGTCCCAGTGATTCATAATGCGATGCTCCATTTTTTGTGCCGCAGCTCAGGAATTGCACTACGGCTCGCTAACAATAAAGTCGCTCTCGTTGAACTCGACGCGAACCTCTCCTTGCATCGTCGTTAACCAGATTCGTCCTGGCTCGACCTCGAACACATAAGGATACGCGAGCCACTTGTCCGCTTGCTTGGCGATTACGACGGGCTTCGTCCACGTCGTCCCATCGTCATCCGACAAGGCGAGCGACAATTCTTCACGGTGATTGCTCACTGCGATCTCGGACCACAGACCATCGCCACCGCTCAACGGCCATTCGTTACGGCCTGCGGGCAACGGACGATTCCACAGCAGCATTAATCTGCCACTGGCCAATCGAGTCAAAATCCCAGGCGAACTGCTACTCTCGATTCCCGAGGGCTGCAGAACTTGCCAGTGCTTGCCTCCGTTGCTGGAATATCCGGACCAAAACTCACCCCAGTTCGTGCGGATCAACATCCACACTCGACCATCTTTCAACTCCACCAAAGTCGGCTCTGTTACACCACCGTGATGCCCTTGGCCGCCGAGATCAATCAAGTTGCTTGCATGCCAAGTTACTCCATCGTCGGAGGAAGAATAGGTCAGCACCGAATGCCGTCCTGGATCGTGCAGCATCTTCATGGCGGTGAAGATAACGCGACCGTCCTTCGTTTGAATCATGTCGCGCACACAGCCACTCCAATCTTCGTGCATCTTCTGGATCTGTTGCCACGTCACTCCATTGTCCGTGCTCCGCATCACATAGGTTGGCAGCACTGCGTTGGGTGCATCGTGAAGATCGTTATCCCATGTCCAGCTGCGTTCATCGAGATTCATAAATGCCGCGATTAGCGTTCCGTCTCTCGTTCGCAACAGGGCACGTTCGTTGCTGACCGTGATATTCGCGTCCGCCGGAAAGAGGCTTCGAGGCTCCGACCAGGTCGCACCTCCATCGCCGCTGACGCGTGTGACCTTCGAGTCGATGGCCAGAATCTGACCGTCGCTTGTGTGTGCAAAGGGTCCGAGGAGTTTAAACGGCAAGGGTCGCAACTTCGCATGAAGTTCCAGCTCTGCTGTCAGAGCATTTCCCGAACACGCGAAAACAAGCAGAATTGTCGAGATAGCGGTTTTCATCGTAAGTCCTTCGGTTCTCGCCTCACAAGTTAACAGGCCTAATGGTAATCCATCGAGATGTGCCAGCGTAGTGAGCCAGCGTCCTTCGGGTTTGGCCCTCCGTTCATCGCTTTAGGGTCTTAGTCGGATTGAGGTGCGCGCGGCACGCGCATCTTTGTAGGATGGACGCCCTCGTCCGTCCGGCCATCACGAATAAACACGGACGGACGGGGGCGTCCATCCTACATTCGGTTGCGGCGAAGCCGCGTTAGTTGAAACGTGAGGTGCGATTTCACCGTTGGCCATTCAGACTGAATGACCGAGTAGGCACAAGTGTCGCGCAGAGAGCCGTCGCTATGGCGTTGGTGGTTTCTCAAGACACCGTCAAGTTTCGCGCCAAGCCGTTCGATGGCGCGGCGGCTCTGCTGGTTGAGGTAAGAAGTACGAAACTCGACGGCGATACAGTCGAGCGTCTCGAAAGCATGTGTCATTAACATCAACTTGCATTCCGTATTGAGCGCTGTTCGCTGCACACGTTGGGCATACCAAGTCGAACCAATCTCGACATGTTTGTGGACGGCGTCGATGTTCATATAGGTTGTCATTCCGACTGCCACACCGTCGGTATCAAGCACCGCAAACGGCAGCATCGAACCTTTCGCCTGAAGTTCGATGCGGCGTTCAATCTCGGCGAACATCTTTTCGGGTGATGGGACGCCCGTATACCAGAGTTTCCAAAGCTCTCCGTCCTTGGCAGCCTCGGTCATCGCCTCGTGGTGCGCCCGCGATAGCGGCTCCAGAATCGCATGACGCCCTCGCAAGGTGATTGGTTCGGGCCAGGGCATTTGGCGTGTCCTTTGTGGGTGTGAGTATGCAAGCGATCAACGGCAGACCCAATTCTGTGATGGTCAAGCAATGCGAGCAATGGTGTAACTTCCGTTTCCGATATCGCGATCGGCATGTAGATGAAGAATCCCCAACGCTTCCACGAATGGCAGAATCTCCGCATCAAACCCTTTTACCCAACTGGTGCTTACTTTCGCGAGAACAGCGGAGTCAACTTGTCCTCCGTAGTTGAATACGAGTTTGAGTTCGCTGCTACTGCCGTTCGGCTTGTTCGCTTTGAAGGGAATACTGGACAACGCCAGCATGAAAAGCAATTCACCTCGACCAACTTCGATTTGTTTCGACGAGATGAACAGTCGCTGCCTTTGTGTGTCGTATGAAAGAATTGGGTTTTGTTGTTCTGCGCGCCGATTGTGCCACATCGTCAACCCGTAGCCCCCTCCCGCAGCAACCAACGCAGCCACGCAGGCCCCACTCACCTCCGATAGTCCTTCCATGAAGATCAGTAGTCCAGAAAACACCATCGCAAACGCAAGTCCGCAATGAGCGAATAAGTAGTTTGATGGGACTCGAACCAGATCAATACGTTCCGAACTTCTAACGACCGCCAACTTAAGGCGGCAGTTGGAATAGATGATGGATTCGATAAACAGCTGAGCCGGACGAACTCGCACGTTCGTAAGCCTCGCCACTTCTTCGATAGCCGGTTCTACTGCCGATCGCTTCATGGTTCTCCGCTGGGGGGTAGTCCGTCGACGATAAGTACCGCACTATAACTTGTTCGCCTTCAGTTCTGCCAGCGAGTAGTGCGTGTCGCGCCAGCGGATTCCGCCTTGCCAGAGATTGAGCGTGACGGCTCGCCATTGAACGAATACGAACATCAACGCGGCAAGCGGGAAGCCCAAGCAACACGATAGTCTCGCCTTGCCATGATACGCGGCCCACGCTCCCATTCCCCACAAGCTCAAGATCACCGCCACGTACAGCCACCACGTCGTGCCAGCCGCAAAGAATACGGCGACGAACGGGAATACATTGAACAACAACATGCAGACACCGGCGAACACAGAGTAAGTGACACTGTAGTCAACACCGGAGAACGCGTTTTTCTCAAGCCCGACAACCATCTCGCGGATCGACGCGTACCACGGCACATACATCATGCCAGCACCATTGAGCAGCTCTTGCCGAAAGCCTTCACGCTTAATCAGCTTGCCGAACTTCAGATCGTCGTCCGGTCGCATGCGGATGACTTCATGTGTGCCGATCTTCTGATAGACATCGGCCCGAACGAGATTGAAACCGCCAATACCGATATGCCCAGCTCGCTTGGGATTCGGGCATTGCCACGGCCGGCAATAGGTCATCAAGTAGACACTGAACGTAATAACGAACGACTCGAGCAACCAGTTGGGCATCCGGACTTCGAACAGCATCGGCAAATGATCAATCTCATGCTCGACCAGATAATGGACGGCACGCCGCAAGATCGTAGGTTCCATGACGACATCCGCATCGGTGAACAGAATCAGTTCGCCGCTGGCTCTGGTCGTCCCGTAGAACAAGGCGTGATTCTTACCTAGCCACCCCGCAGGCAATTCGTTGAGGTGAGCGACGATCAGTCGAGGATGCTCGTCAGCGATGCGGTCAAGAATATCACCGGTATGATCGGTCGAGCGATCATTGACGACGATGATCTCCAAGTCGTCGTAGTCGAGTTGCAGCAGCGAACGGAGCCCCGCTTCGATATCGCGTTCCTCGTTTCGAGCGGCCACAATCACCGAGACTCGCGGCCACGGGCCATCGAGATCAGGAGAGATGTCGCCGATCTTCCGAATCTTTCGCATCCCTAAGACCAAAGGGATTCCTACGATTGCGCAAATCGAAAGGTTAGCGATGGCCAAGTAAAACAGCCAGTCGTTCATGCACGCGGGTTCCAACAAGTGTGAGCGGGTTGAAGGCTGGCGACCGTAGAACTAGCCGCCGGTAATCAAGCGAATCAACCACTGTAGCATGATCACGATGAATGCGACGGCAACCACGGTATAGACAATCGAAGCGATCACCATGAACAACCGCGTGTTTAGCGAGTACTTCGTCTTCCAATACACCGGAATCCCCAGGAATCCCACGTGCAGGATCAGTACGACGAGAACCCACGGTCGATTGATTAAATGCTTGGCATTTTCTTTCGATTCGCTCGCAGGGGCTTTCGCCGTTGAGCTGCCACAGCGTTGACACATCTCCGCCGTCGGTGGCAATTCGGCACCACAGTCAGGGCAAATGATGGTCGTTACATTGACAGCGTTCATCGCGTTCGCTCGTCCGCCTAATCGTGTTTCTGACCGTTACCTTCGCGTTGACGAAGGCGGTCCACCTGAGCTTGAAGGGTTGCGTGCTCGGCGACGTGTCGATCACGAACCTGATTGTAATGAAAGAAGCTGCTCACCATATCCGCGAAAGCCAGCAACAACATCCAGACCACTAACGACAACACGACCAGCCACAGAGCGGTCGTGATGATCGCGTCGACAATTGCCAAGCTGATGACGACCAGGAATCCCACAACACCGATCATCGCGCTGGCCTGCATGCGTCGGCGATGTTGCCTGCGACGAAAATCCAGCGTGCTCTCGTCGAGCCCTTCCAGCTGATGAATGCTCCACGCCCGTTGATGCACCCATAGCAACAATGCCGACGCACCAACCAGAAACGCCGCGAATGCAAGATAAGACCACATATACTTCGTCGTCGGATGCGGGTTACTCTCGAACCTGTTCGATGCCTTTGAGCCATTCCAACATGACCCAACCCACTTTAGCCAGCGACAACGGCGAACACTTGTCGGGCGTGTCGGCCTCCGTGTGCCAGTAGCTTGCGGCACGAGGGCGAGGGTAATCGAAGTCGATCACGTCGCATGTCGGAATGCGAGCGATCGTATTAAGCGCCAAGTGGTCATCTTTAATCTCATAGCCCGGTCGCCGCACGAACTCTCGCACGCCAAGCTGGTTGGCCGTATTCCAAATCCCATCCACCAATGACCGAGCGTGAAACAAGCTGTTCCGCTCCTGATAGAAATCCAAGTGCTCGTCACCCACCATATCCAGCAACACGCCGGCACGATAACGATAAGCGGGCGGGGCCGCGACGTACTGGCGGGCAAAGTGTTCTGAGCCCAGAAAGTACTTGTCACGGTTCGCATCGAAGATAAACTCTTCAGCATCGAACAGGATGAAATCGATGCCAAAGGGGCCCTCAAGCGCGGGCATGTGTCGACCCAACTCCATCAGCACAGCAACTCCACTGGCTCCGTCATTCGCACCAACGAACGTCCCACGCGGGTTTCGACGATCCTGATCGGGGTAAGGACGCGTGTCGTAGTGAGCGCACAGCAACACGCGCTGCATTCGTTCAGGGTGCCACTGAATGATGATGTTCGACATGACCACGCGTGATCCATCCGACGGATGCCGCGTCTCGAACTCCTGCATTTCGACCTTCGCCCCCAGCGTCTTAAAGTGGCTGGTCAGTAACTCCTGCTGCTTGATCATGCCCGGTGAAGCACTGGGCCGCGGGCCGATCTCGCAAATTTGCTCCAAATAGCGAAAAGCCTGCCGCCCATCGAAGGGAATGGTTTCCAGCGAAATTGGTCCCGATCGGGGAACCTGGTTCTCGGCTTCGCCCCGATTGTTGAAGACGGCAAGATAAGTGACCAGAATGAGAACCATGGCGGCACCGCCTAGGAAAATCGTTTGGCCGTCTGGCTTTCGCATGGCTAACTCCAACCCAATAACAAGCAACTGCCGCATTCTAGGCCAATCGGATCAGTGCGGGAAGGGAAACCGGCAGCGGCGTATTCGTCTGGCGTCGAATCGAGACAGAAGCCAGAATGCAACCTTGGCAAGCCCCGATCGAGAGACACCCATGCGATTCCTCACCACAACTCTCCTCCTTCTGCTCACAATCGCCGTCACGATGGCTGTGGCACAAGAGCCCACCCCGCCACCTACCGAGATCGAAACGTGGGTGAACGAACTGAGCGCCGAGAGCTTCAGGAAGCGAGATGCCGCGACAAAGAATCTGATTAATAGCGGAATCGCGGCCATCGCTCCGTTAATGGAAGGGATCGCCGAGCATGGACTGGAAGTGACCACACGCGGAATCTACGTGCTCCAGCAGTTGGCGGTCGCCGGAGACATTGCCACCGAGACTGCGGCACGCGAGTCGCTTGAGAAGCTTGCGGCTGCCCGCGTGACGGCGGCGGCACGACACGCTCGCGACGCACTCGATAAACTCGATACGCTCCGTCAACAACACGCGCTGGATGAGTTGCAACGACTGGGAGCCCACATCGATCGGAACCATCAAGAACTGTCCTCGGCCATGGGGCCGTTGTTTACGGTCGAGATTAACGACAACTGGCGAGGCGAGGCCGCCGATTTGCGATGGCTACAATTCCTGCATGATGTCCAGCAAGTCTCGTTCGTCGGCGCGAAGGTCGAAGACGACTGGGTGGCACACATCGCGGACATGCCGAATATCCAACTCGTCAAAATCAAACGTGCCAAGATTACCGATGCGGGATTGGCTCCGTTAAAGACACTACCGCGGCTGGAGTTCGTCCGGCTCTTGTATTTGGAGATCGGCGACGGAGCCGTCGTCCACTTGGCACCGTGCCAACGGGCGACTCGCATGGATTTGTTCGGAACCAAGATGACTGGCGATGGCGAAGCCAAACTGCGCGAGGCCCTCGCTGCGCGAATCGATCGCCGGCGTGGAGCGTTTCTGGGCATTCAACCGACACAGATTGACAACGCAGCCTGGGAAGTCGGGCATGTGACCGAAGGAAGTGCCGCCGAGAAAGCAGGTTTGCGACCGGGGGACGTCTTCGTGACTTACGACACCAAAAAGGTCGGCGACTTCCTGTCGCTCACCGCGATGATCGCCGAACACGACGCCGGACACATCGTCGATGTGACTTTGCTTCGAGACGGTGAGATTATCGAACGACGCATTCAACTGGGCGAGTGGGATTGATCGAACACGATCAACGGTTCACTTGCTCGCAAGACTCAGGATCTACGAACATGTCTGCTCTGTCCCATCGGCTTCGTGGCACACTCGACGAGCTTCGCGCGGCGGGTACGTACAAGCTTCTGCGGCATCTCACCGCCCCGATGGCTCCCGTCACGCAAATTGCCGAGATCGGCGAAGTACTTGTCTTCTGCTCGAACAACTACCTTGGCCTTGCCAATCATCCCGAAGTCGTCGAAGCAGGTATCGCCGGGCTGAAGAAGTACGGGGCAGGAACTGCAAGTGTGCGGTTCATCTGCGGAACATTTGATTGCCACCTCGCACTTGAAGATCGCATCGCAAGGTTTCTCGGCACCGAAGCCGCGTTGACCTACGTCAGTTGTTGGAATGCCAACGAAGGGCTGATCACGAACCTCGTCCAGGAAGGCGATGCCATTGTCTCGGACGAGTTGAACCACGCCAGCATCATCGACGCGACGCGACTCGCCCGTCAGGCCACTCGCAAGGTCTACGCGCATAGTGATCTCGATTCAATGCGAAGCGTCCTCGGCGAAGTCGAACAATCACCCGTGAAGATCGTCGTCACCGACGGCGTCTTCAGCATGGAAGGCGATATCGCAAAGCTCCCCGAGTTGACAGAGGTCTGCCGCGAGCATGGCGCGACGCTGGTCGTCGACGACTCCCACGGAACCGGCGTGCTTGGGCAACATGGTCGCGGTGTTCACGAACACTTTGGAATCACAGCCACGGGCCCCGCTGGCGTCGATGTTTTTACAGGAACACTAGGAAAGGCGTTAGGCGGAGCAGCGGGCGGATACGTTGCTGGGCCTCGCGAGGTGATTGACTACTTGATTCAACGCAGTCGCCCGCAGCTGTTCTCGAATGCGTTGCCGCCAACCGTCGCGTGCAGTGCGGCCAAAGCGTTAGAGATCCTGGAACGTGAGCCCGAACGTGTGACAAGACTTCACCAGAACGTCGCAAAGATGCGCAGCGGCTTGCAGAATCTTGGCTTTGAAGTTCTCGAATCGCCGACAGCTATCTTGCCAATCATCGTCGGCGACACCGCCAAGGCGATACGATTATCGGAGGAGTTGTTGAAGAAGGGCGTCTTCGTGATCGGATTCGGGTTCCCGGTCGTCCCCGAAGGTGCAGCGCGGTTACGCATCCAAATGTCCGCAGCCCACACCGACGAACATATCGAGCGGGCGTTGAAGGCATTTTCCGAGCTGTCTTCGTAGGGCGGCAGTGCCGTATTGGGTGTAGGACGGACGCCTCGTCCGTCCGCAACGAAACGGACGGACGAGGCGTCCGTCCTACTCAGCGTAAAGCTGGTGTCCCCAAAGCAAAGGTCTACGCTTCTTCGTCTCGGTCTTCTTTCAGACGCTCGAAGAGCCGGCGGATATCTAACGCCCCGCCAATCGTGACAACAATCGTCATGATCGAAAAGCAACCGATCGTAACCAGCAATACCACTTTCCACAGCAACATCCAGGACATCAAGTTGCTCCTTCCGTTGCTTCAGAGTCCTCTTGCTTCGCCGCGTCGGGGAACAAGAGCGAGACGACCACAAACACGACCAGCGTGAAGCAAATGGTTCCCAGCCCCACGCGCGCACTGGTCAAGAATTCGGCGACCGCTGCCGGAGAAGCCTCTCGGCCCAGAGCGGCGAGTACCACGCCTGCAACTGGATCACGAATGGGCGCAAGTCCAATCACCGCCGAGCAGCCGGCGATCAAGGCACAGAAGGCGCCTGTCGAACTGGCTCGCTTCCAATACAAGCCGCCAGCAAGCAGTGCGAACGCTCCCGTGAAATAGATCGCGCCGGTAATCGCCATATAATCCCAAATATCGTCGCGGCCTTTGTAGAACAATCCCCAGGCCCAGATGTAAACGCCGATCGCAACGATCGAGATCCGCGTTAGCAATACTCGCGTCTTCGTGTCAAGGCGTTTCTGCGAAAGCGGCGCGATGACGTCTTGTACGATCACACTGCTCCAGCACAGCAAATAGCTGTCGTGTGTCGACATAAAAGCCGCGATCATGGCGGCGGAAACAATTCCGATCACGCCCGCTGGCAGCAAACGTCCGATGAACAGTGGCATCGCATACAAGGCATTGGCAGGTGGCTCGCCGTTGGGTGATGACTCACCACCGATTCCGAATGCCGCGGCGAGTTGCGGTTCATGGTGCACAAAGAACACCAAGGCACAGATGCCCCAGAAATAAGGAATCAGGAATCGAATCGTGAAGGAAATCGACGACCAACGAAAGCCTCGCTTGACCGCCTCGGTACTTTCCATCGCGAGCGCCCGAGCGACTGCCGTTGGCCAGAGCGCACAACCGACGATCCCGAGGAACGCCATCCACAACACGTACTCGACGCCGAAGTGACCTTCTGAAACGAACGGATTGAAGCCGCCCGCTCCCATCGTCGATTCGACCGTCGTAAAGATATTGTCCCAACCAAGCTTGGCAACGGCGAGCCAAGTCGCCAGCAGCAATCCAAACGCCAAGACCACGAATTGAATGTAGTCGGTCACGATCACCGAAATCATGCCGCCAAGAACGGTGTAAACCAGCACCAAGGCAAGCAGCGTCGTCATCACGACGGGCATCGCCCATCCTTGTTGCGACAAGCCCGTGACGCCGACGATGAACATCGATCCGACTTTAAGAAACAACCCCATATTCAGAATACCGCCACCGGCCAAAATGATCCCGCCCAATATCCGAGTGCGATTTCCGTAGCGGCGGCCATAGTACTCGGGAATCGTCAACACGCCGGTTTCTCGTAGCGGAGCGACGATGAATCCCGTGACTCCAATTACGAAAGTCACCATCCCGGCCAGTACCGCGATGTGAAAGGCGGCGAAGCCTCCCTTAAAGCCCTTCTCGGCGGAGTACATGACGGTGATCAGACCTAGCTCGGTCCCGGTCATCGAAGCCACGCCCAGCCACACGCCAACGTTTCGGCCTGCGGCGATGTACGCGCTCATGCTGGTCGCAAAACGCTTCACAACCAACCCAATCGCCAACGACACGAGTAGGTAGGCGACGACGATGCACCAATCAATCGGCGTGAAGTTCGTCTTGGTCGCGGCTTCGGCAACGAATTCGTTCATAGGAAAAAGTTCGGTTAACTCGTAGCGGTTGATCGCGGTTTGACAAGTGGCAAACGACGGAGACGCGAAAGCAAGTGGGCATTGGAGGAGACAGCGATGACCATGTCAACAACGTATCTCGTATATCTCGGCATCAGTGCGGCCATCACAATCTGGGTTGCCAGGACGCTGCACGACCGAGGGCGGATCTTTTTGGTCAACTGTGCCAAGGGTAATGAAAAGCTGGCGGACTCGATCAACGACCTGCTGGTGGTCGGATTTTACTTGGTGAACTTCGGCTATGTCACACTCGCGCTGAAGTACGGCATGAAACCTACCAGCTTCACCGAGTCGATTGAATTCCTGTCCACAAAGATCGGACTCGTGCTGCTGATCCTGGGCGCAATGCACTTTTTCAACATTTTCGTTTTCACGCGAATGGGCGAGAAAAAGTCGCCCGTTCGTGTCGCCAACAGCCAATTGTTCTCACGTTAAACAACCTCGCAGGGTGCCGTCACAAGCCGCACCACATACACCACAAGGAGACAAATCATGTTCGACGCCATCACCATCATGCCCGCGACACATCTGTGCTATGTCACGATCGGCATCGCGCTGACCGTTTGGGTTGGCCGGACGCTTCGCGTTCACGGGCGAGTGTTCCTCGCCAAGGGCTGTAAGGGCAATGACGAACTCGCTCATTCGCTCAGTCATCTTCTGTCGGTCGGCTTTTACTTGCTCCACATCGGCTGCATCTTGTTGACGCTGAAGATGGGTGGCTATGCGATCGATCTGGTCGAAGCCATCGAGTTGCTGAGCACGAAGACCGGCATGGTGCTGGTTGTACTCGCGATCTCACACTTCGCACACATCGCCCTGTATGCACGCCTGCACGGCAAGCCTCGCTACGCAAACACTCCATCGAACTTTGAACGAGTGACGAATGCTGAGATTGTATGAACTTCAATAGGTCACGGTCCGGAAAGACCTTGATCCAAATCTTCGCTGGCAGCACTTGCTTCAAGTCGACGCGAGTGCCGCCACGATTGGATCGCAAGAAGTGCCAACAGGATGTTAATCACAAAGTACACTGCCATCGTCGAAAGTAGAATCACGACAAACCGCTGCTGCGGATCGCGGATCGCGATGGCCACGCCGATGGAAACAACGCCGTATCCCGCCAGAAGCCACCAGATCAACTTGCGAAGTAGCCAGCGTTGCTCCGCGTTTCGCAATAGGACACGAGGCCCGAAGCAGAAAGCTGCCCACATACAGAACATGGCGGATTGCACCGCTTTCGGATTGCCCCAGGGCGAGTTGCCGAGCAGCGTCCATTCCACGGCAAGGCCAAACAGCCCACAGCTAAAGTAATGCAGCAGATCGCCAGCAAACTGGTGACGCACGAAGCGATCGATCAAGCGACTGCCTAGATACGCCAACGAGACGAACATTGGATAGCAGACCATCGCGAAACACATGGCGCCTGGGTTGAACCGACCGAGCAAGCGAAACTCGGCTTCGATAAAGAGTCCGAGCACGCAGCCGGTCGCGACAAATTTCCAATAACTCAAGGCAAGAGTTCCCTTGATGGCCCAGTTTTCTTGTTTTTCAATATGCGCAGGGTGTAGCGAGTTTCGAGCCGCACCAAAAACAACGAGAACTCCCGGCGAGGTTCGAAGCGCGCCACATCCTACGCTTCTCCAATTTGAACTACCGAAGATCCTTGCTCTACCGCGTGCGACCCGATTTGCGAGACGCTTCGAGCAGCGATGTCAGTTCGGCAACGATCTCGGGACGTTCGTCATAGAGGTTCTTTGACTCGGACGGATCCGTTGCGAGATCGTACAGTTGGCCTTTAGGCTCGTCTGCCGGAACATCGCGAATGATCTTCGGCTTGCTAAATCCTCCCGAACCCCGAAAAGGGATCAGCTTCCAAGAACCGCTTCGCACCGTCAGCAAGTCGCCCGTCGAATTCACAATCAGCGATTGGCGTAGCGATTCCGATTCGTCGGCTTGGCCATTCAAGACTCGCAATAGATCAATGCTGTCTTCGGCAGCGTCTTCGGGCAATTCATGCCCCACAATGGCAGCACAAGTCGCGAACAAGTCGGTGTGACAAGCAACTTGATTCGTCACCCATCCCGCTTCGATCTGCGCCGGCCAACGAACGACAAACGGCATGCGATGCCCTCCCTCCCAGGCGTCGCCCTTCATGCCGCGATAGATGCCGGTCGAGCGATGGCCGTACTTGGCTTCGTCTTCTTCGTACCACACGGGCCCATTGTCGGATGTGTAGACGACAAGTGTGTTCTCAGCCATCTTCGCCTTGTCCAACGCCGCCAACACTCGGCCGACCGTCGCATCGACTTGCATGACGAAGTCTCCGTACAACGGCACTCTGCTGCGTCCGGCAAATTCAGCGGTCGGCACCCACGGTGTATGCGGCGCGGGCAACGCGAGATAGAGAAACAATGGTTTGCCAGCATGCGACTTGCCGTGATTCAGAATCTCTTTCTCCGCTCGCTCGGTCAGCGTGGGCAGAACCTCGATGTGCTTGAATCCCGGAGCCAGTCCACCAGCCCGCCAGAATTCACCTTGAATCGGACTCCAACCTGCTGTGTTCATGTCACCGATCTCGCCGGTTGGTGGCGAGACGGCTCGATTACCTTCAACATAGTAATACGGAGGAATATCGAGCGAAGCTGGAATGCCGAACCAACTTGCGAAGCCACGATCGATCGGGCCGCCGTGATGAACGTCAGCCAGATCTGCCACTGTGAACCCAAGATGCCACTTGCCAACCATCGCGGTGCGGTATCCGTGTTCCGCTAACATCGCCGGCAACGTCAAGCGACCCTCTTCGATGACCGGCTCCTTATTCCAATTGAGTGATGTCCGAAAGGGATAGCGACCGGTCAACAGACCATACCGCGTCGGTGTGCACCAGGAAGCGGGCGAGTGAGCGTCTGTGAATCGCAAGCCTTCACTCGCGATCCGATTGATGTTGGGCGTCTCGATCTTCGAATCGGGGTTGTTACAACCGGGATCACCGAACCCCATGTCGTCGGCCAAGATCACAACGATGCTGGGGTGATCCGAGGCTTCGAGGATGCCTGTTGCCGTTATGGCGACAACGAGCAAAGCTGCAACGTGCCGAAGGCGGTGTGTTGACTGGAGACACATGGTGTTGCTTTCGTTTCAGGTTCCAATTCGATGTCACGCCTGGCACGCTGAACTCGATGCCGTGAGCAAAATTTTCCGGATCAAGAAAATAGCAGTTATTCGCGGTATGCTTCGATCAGACGGCGGAGAATCTCAAATCCGATGAGACTCCAGTACTATCCGAGAATGCTGCCAACTCGACTCCCATCGCTTGCCAGATGCTGCGATAGACATTGACCAGCGGCGTCTCGTCTTTTCGCCAGTAATTGCCGTGCCGCCAACACACTTCCAAGCCCGTGAGACTTTGGAAGTCCGTTCTTTGCACCCTGGCCATCGTAGCCCATACTTCCTTCGCATTGCAAATGGCCTGATAGATCGTCATCGGCGGACTCGACAACCACAATTGACATCGCGAACGCGAAATAGACTGCTACGAAAGGAATGTAATCGGGCCCCATCCAAGTGTCGAACCCAAGCTTTCGCAGTCCACTCAAAGTCGATTACACAACGGTTGGCACCGCCCTCACCGCCCATGCGGAAGGAGTACACACTTGAAATACGGTTGCAGTGCCCTCAGGGCTTTTCATTTGTTGAAGTTACACAAGATGTACGACGGGCCTCCGAGCCCGTCGAATGGCGACTTAGATTCATCGACGGGCTCGGAGGCCCGTCGTACAAACCTCTCAGTTTGAAAAACTGAAAAGCCTTGGCATTGCCCTGCCACTCATTGCGTTAAGTCGACAGTGACTCCTCGATGCGGCTGTGTCGTGTTGGCCAATCTCCGATTCAGATTTCCCATCCTGATACCGCTTCACCACGAGTGCCCGGAACTCAGCAAAAAGTAGCCCAACCAGCCTGCGATACATCATCAACGTGGAAGAACGCGCTAGTTGAGCAGGCCAATGCCTTCCATCTTTGACTGGCACAGAACGATTGGCACAGAACTTCGAGATCGGTGTGACCGAATCGCCAGAGTTTCCGCGAACTCTCAATGTGAACGTCTTCGCGCCACTTGACTTACTACCTTCGTTTGCGACCGACAAACGTGTAGTACGGCGTGCGGATCAGGGGAATGTAAGGCACCTTCGATCGATGCTCTTCGAAGTGCAGGGGATCGAACTGCTTGTGCAAATAGGGCACGTGATCCGGTGACGGAAAGACGTTGTCATTGGCGAACCACACCGGCCAGAAGCTGCGTGTGAACCAGCGATGCCGCCTGAGCCCATCCGCCGGATGCTTGCGCGAGACATAGAAGTCCACGATCCCGATCACGCCACCCGGCTTCAGCATCGCAATGGCATTGTCGATCGCCGCGAACCAATCGGGGATCATGGTCAGCGAATACGAGAACGTCACGACGTCGACTGGTGCTTCCGGGGGTTGGAACGTCGTCGCGTCGGCTTCGATAGGCTGGATGTTCGTCCAACCTCGCTCCTCAACACGACGCTGAGCGATTTTGAGCAGCGATGGTGATAGATCGACGACGTAGACTTTCTTCAATTGTCCGATACGGTCGCCAAAGTAATCCAAGTTCGCACCGGTACCACCTCCCATATCGACCCAAGTTGCTTCGCGAGGTGATTCGATGGCGTTCCAAAGATCCTGCCTTCCGTGTAGCAAGCGTTTGCGAAAGTCATCATAGGCGTCGGCTTGCCCAGCATAAAAACTTTCCATTCGCGCAGCGTGGTCTTTGCCGCGAACCGGCTTCAATGCGAGGTGATAAAGGATCTTCAGATCGGAATAGAAGCCCATAAGATTTACTTAGCGAGATCTGCGATATAGAACCGACCGTAAGTGTGCACACGATCTTTCTCGTGCAGTTCGTCGGCAAGTTCTTGGTGATAATTGAGCAACTCGGGCAACGGCATGAGCTGGCCGTCCTTGGCGACTTGAACACGCTCCATAAAGTCTGTCCTTAGTCCACCGCTTCGCCACAGGACGCGAGTCCCCGCAGCGGCACGGTCCAAGATGGCTTGCCATTCCAATTCCAATAAAGGAAAGAATTTGTCCGACAGCCAATCCATGTGGTCCAACAACACATAGCGCGATATCGTGCCCTGATGCTGTTCAAGAAAGCCTTGCACCGAGTTGGTATGCACGCTGATACGGTCAACCAATCCGTCTTTCAGTCGCTGGAAGCCTTCGGTCGTCAAATACTCGGGGCAGCAGTCGGGAGCGTACTCGCCTGTGAGATAGACTCGCCAAAAGTAGTTGTCCGCAATGGGCAGTTTCGCAAACACCGACTCGACGCAATCTTGCACGAACTTGACGATACCGCCTTCGTACTGCGTCTCGACTTGCCGGCGCTGGGCCTTCGGAACGCCGACCATCGACAAGGTCGTATCGCGGTTCATGGCAAACCGCATCGGACGCGACCAAAACCGCTCGTGCAGTTCGTCGTAATAGATCTTGCTTTGCTCTTCGACCGTGCTCGCGCTGAGCAACGCCTCGATTTGAGGGCGAACTTTTGCCACGCGATCGACATAAACATTCACCGCCCGCGCGAAGGAACCCGAAGTTCCGCGGAAGTAAAACGATCGCCGCTTGTTGTCGAAGAACTTAATGTAGCGGTCCCAGTAGTTTTGCGACCAAGGCGACAGCGATCCGCGAAGCTTGTCTTGATAGACCGCTCGGCCTCCGGGCAATCGTCCCCGCCCGAACATGCCGAAGAAGTCTTCGTAGTTGAGATTCTTGATGCCAGCGAGCTTCAACTCCAGCAACGCGTTCTGACGCGGATTCATATCGACAGCGTAGACGTGATTGGGGCAGGCAAGAGCGTAGTCCAACGCGTTGCAGCCAGCGGAGGTGATCACCAAGACGTTGTCGGAAGGTGTAAGCTCCAAGGCAACTCGATCGAGTCGCGGATCTTCCCAGCAAGTGTTATAGACGAGGTTATTGCCGTGAACAAAATTGAATACACGAGCACTGAACCAATCCATCACTGGCATCTTCGTCTCCTACACTGCGACTGGTGCGAAAGCGGAAACGTCCACGAACGCCGCACACCAGAAGGTTCCCTTCCACGTAATCCATGCAGAGCGCCAAGCGTTTGACGATTCTACTGCGGACGACCCTCGGTACAAGGGGCGCGAATCCTGCCGTCGAGCTACTGTTTTCGCGAACGAACTGGGTACGAACGATTCGGCCATCGGCTTGCTTTCTGGACCGCGGCGTGTGATAACCAGACGCATGCAACCCACCAATCAAAGTGTTCAAAGTGGCTATCCACTCAGTGCATTATTCGTACTTATCGCGGCTTGCGCGGTCGTGTCGGCATTGCTGTCGCCGGTCGTTCATGCGGTGATTGCGAAACTGCTGACGATTGAGCAAGTTGTCGGAGCGAGTATCGGCGGTGCGGTGATCGTAGCGATCATTGGAAGCGTCATCGGCCTCTATCACTATCGTCCGCTCCGAGGAATCGGTTGGGGCGTCGTCACAGGCGGCGTCATTGGCATGCTGATCGGTCCCGTCATGCTGGCTCCACCGGAAGCCATCGGTCCGCTCGTCACGATGTCAATCGGAGGTTCGATCGTGCTGTTGCTCACGGGCGCCACTTTCGGCTTCACTGCTCGGAACTAAATCTGCCTGCAAGTTCCAAGCCAGGACGATACGATGCTCGGTGACACACTGCCGCAGAGTTTCTATGATCGAGATGTTGTAAGCGTTGCGCGAGAACTGCTCGGCAAGATCCTAGTTCGACGGTCGCGCGACGGTATCTGCTTCGGACGTATCGTCGAAACCGAAGCCTACCTCGCCGTCGGTGACTCCGCGTCGCATTCCTTCCGTGGACGAACGAAGAAGAACGCCACGATGTTCGGCCCACCTGGCTTTGCCTACGTGTATCCGATCCACTCGCGTTACTGCATGAACGCGGTCACCGAAGAACGAGGTCGCGCTTCCGCCGTCCTCATCCGAGCGGTCGAACCCCTTTCAGGAATCGAGGTCATGAAGCAGCGACGTGGCACTGAAAATCTGCTCGACCTCTGTCGCGGCCCGGCTCGCTTATGTGAAGCCTTTGCCGTTGATCGACGTTTCGACGGCTGGGACATGTCGCGCAGCACGCGCTTGTGGATTGCGAACGACGACTCTGCGCCGAATCAGGAGTTTCGCGTCACAAGTTCCCCTCGTATTGGTGTTACGTCCGCAAAAGACTCGCCACTTCGCTTCTTTATGGATGGCTCACGATTTGTAAGTGGGTTGCGGCGACTGCACAGCACAAGACCATAACCTCTCTCGGGCGGAGCAACTGCATGAAGTCGTTGCGGTTGCGAGTTTTTCGGTGATATAATCCCCGAGCAATGTTCTCGCACTGGAATCGGCAAGATGCCCTACTTTGAGTTTCTTTGGACCGACGACAACATCGAACATGTCGAGCAACACGGAATCTCGCAGGATGATTTCGAACATGTGGTCTGTAATCCGACCAGCAAGGGATACAGTCGTTCGTCCGAACTTCCCGTCGCCTGGGGCTATACTGTAGATGGGCGATACATCGTTACCGTGTACGAGGAACTCGACGACGTCACCTTGTTGCCCGTTACAGCCTACGAAGTTACCGAACCACGCTAGGATGATTTCATGACAAGAGACGTTAAGAGGATCACTCGCGAGTTGACCGAAGAGGAAAAGAAGCGACTTTCCGAAAGTCGAGAGCAGATTATCCAAGAACTGCCCGATCTTCAGGCGCGCGACCAGATGCGCAAGGACGCCAGGGATGAGGCCACACTCAGCGGTGACGTCCGACGAGCGATTCATTCCAGCGATTTATCCCTACGGGAGATCGCCACGCAAGCGGGAATCACGCCCATCGTGCTCGACGACTTCCTGACGGGTGAGCGTACGCTTCGTTCGGATGTCATGGATCGGATTGCGAATGTACTGGGGTACAAGGCAACCCACGAAGCGAGCCGAATCTGACATGCGGCGGCGTGGACGATCAGTCACGCCCACCGTGACTCACCAAACTAGTGGTTACCGCTCGTCTGCAGGATGTGGTAAGCCAACGAACAGCATTCCATTTTTTTCCCCGGTTACGACCACGACCTCTTCGGGGCCCAAGTAGGATCGGGATTCAGTTGCGGCGTTATACGTTGCATCGCCAATAATGATTTGGCCAGTGGGTTTGAGGGCGGACAAAGTCGTACCACGTTTGCCGATCAGCTCCGTTAGTGAACTGTTGTCCGGACCGGTCAAACCGAAAGGTGCGAGGAATACTTCTTCGCGCGCCGGGAATCCTAGCACGTATTGCTGGATCACCCAAAACATGACAATCCCAGGGAGACCAAGAACATCGCCACCCCAAGCCAGTAGAAACAGTACGCCACAGGCCAGAAGCGGTATCCAAATGGCGATATCAACGAGCCAGCAGAGGCCGAGTAAAATCGCAACGACGATTGCTAATCGGGAGACGACTAGTCGCTTGGTCTCTGCGATTTGTGGAACGCGTCCTTGGCCACTGCGGTAAACCCACATGAGCGTGAACATAGCAATACAGAAATAGGCCGCGATCGCAATAGTCGAATCCATCAATAGCGAGAACCTAGCCATCGAGATGTCCTCGTCAAGCGGCACGACAACCAAGAACTAACCGTAGTTTAATCGGCCCGGTGTCTCACGGGCGATGGGGACGTCGAACAACTGAAGCTTGTTCTCTCGCAAGGATTCGGAAACTCGCTCGCTCAGTTCATCCGGATCGCTGATGCGATAGGCTTCGACTCCTAGTGAAGTTGCGAGGGCGACGTAGTCAATCTCAGGGCTGCGGATGTCGAGACCTTCATAGCGATTCGCGAGGGCGTTCGGTAACTGAATGCCTTTAGCTCCGATCTTCAAGATCTGGTAGCAGGCGTTGTTGCAGATGACGTAAGTGACGGGGATGTTGTAGCGGGCTGCAGACCACAGTCCTTGGATGCCGTACATCGCAGCTCCTTCGCCGAGCAGTCCAAGCACGGGGCGATCCGGCCAAGCGAGTTTTGCTCCCAGCGTGCAGCCGAGCCCCCAGCCCAATCCCCAGCCGCGATGGCCGAAGTAGCCGGTGGTATTTTTAAGAACTCCCAGACGTTCAAAGGTGGTGTTCGTTGTCGTGACGGCTTCCTCGATCACTGCCACGTCGTCTGGCAGAATTCGAGATAGGGTACCCATGAGGCCCAAGGGCGTGAGCGGCCTGAGATTGCGTTGCGATTCGATCTGCTCTCGGAGGGACATCCTCGTAGATTCGTGTGCGGCGACGTGTCTTGCCGTCCGTGTACGAACCGCGGCAGCTTGATCTGAGGTGATTGAATTGTCTAGTTCTTGATTCAACTCATCCAGCGAGACCTTAGTGTGACCGATCACACCGACTTCCACGGGATAGTTCTTGCCCAGTTGCCAAGGGTCTTCGTCGATGTGGACGAGTCGGATGTGTTCGGGAATCGCGCGAGATGGTTCGTGGTACACGTATTGCCGCAGCAGGTCCATGCCGACGACCAGCAGAACGTCGAACTCTTTCAATCGCTCTCGAACTTCTGGCGACCAAAGCGGCAAGCCTTGTCCGTTCAACGGATGATCGGCAGGAAAGGCCAAGCGTCCGTGCGTCGTTCCCGACTCGGTCATTACCGGCGCACCGAGCAACTCAGCGACACTCACCAGCTCTTGCATCGCATCGGTTTCTGTCACCCGACTACCAGCTAAGATGCCGGGATTGTTCGCGCTGCGTAAAACTTCTGCCGCACGCTGCAGCGCCTCTTTCGGCGGACGAACGCGTGCGTCAGGCAACCGGATCGGGCTCAAGTCGAGCGAGTCGCTGATCTCCATCTGCACATCCATCGGCAGCGACATGAAGACAGGACCGGTGGGCGGCGTCAAAGCGGTTTGTGCCGCGCGGCGCAAGGCAGTGGGAAGATCTTCCACTCGATTGACTTCGACGGCCCATTTTGTCCAAGGTCTCGCCACCGATACCATATCGCCACCGAGGATCGGCTCCTCGAACTGCAATCTTCGATCTTGTTGACCGGCGGTGACCAGCAGCGGAGTTCCTTCACGATACGCGTTGTAGAGCATGCCCATCGCATTGCCCAAGCCGCAGCTAATATGAAGGCTCACAACGCCCAACGTCCGCGAGGCCATGGAGAATCCGTCGGCCATCGACATCACGGGAACTTCTTGCAGGCCGAGAATGTATTGGAAACGATCATCGCCGACGAGCGCGTCGTTCAACGGCAACTCGCTGGTGCCGGGATTGCCAAAGATGTAGCGGACATTGAACTCCGCCAGGATCTCGAGAAACGCCTGAATTCCGGAAATGGGCATGAGTCGACTCGAAGCTTGTTCCGTTATTACCTTACTCGTCGACTAATTCGTCCAGCCGCTCGATCGCTTCTTCGTAGGTTAATCGTTGCAGCGGTACGGCCAGTTCGAGTTCGTCGTAATCGTCGCGCTCGTGCGGCGGTTGTGCCACGCGTTGCACTTCCTCATCCAACGCGGCAAGCCACGGCGGCAAATCGAACCCGACGCCACTAGGTTCCCGCGTCAAGAACTCAGTTTCATACTGTAACATACGAAAAGTCGGGCGCGGACCATCGCGCTTCGCTTCGGCAACAGCGGGCTGTACCAGCGAACAAAGGCGATCAATGACGAGGGGCCGCATAAATCGTTCGTTGATTCGATCCGCGATCGACGGCATCTGCATGGCGTACTTCTTGCGCAGCGTCGTCAGCTTTTCGACGAACTTTTCCGCTTCAGCATCGATACGCTCACGCAACGCGCGTCGCCACAGTTGTGCGGCTTGTTTGCAGCCGCGTCGAACGAGTATTTCGTGGGCCAGCACAACCGGCTTCAAATTCCAGCAAACGCGATCGTACTTTGTTTGCAATCGCAGGAAGTCGAGCAACGTGTAGAGCAAGTCGCCACGGTCGGATTGCGTGGTTGTACTGTTATAGTCGCGGTACTCGGAGTAATTCTCGATGATGGCTTCCAGCACGAGCGTCAAGCGATAGACCGCATCCTGGCGCGAGATCTTGTTATCGATGTCGTCAAGCAGTCGACACTCAAACATACCGCCGCCTTCCTCCTGAATCTGCGAGAGCCACGTGTCGGCGCCCTGATGAAGGATCGCGCGAACGTTCCCAAGATTGAGGAAATGTTGCGTGAACAGTTCGGCTCCATAAGTTTCGATAAACTCGACCAACTTGCTCCACGCCCGTTTATCGCTCACTTTTTCAAGCACGGACAGACGCAAGGTTTGACTGTGCGCGAGCCAACTGTGCAACGCAGATTCGGTGAGTTGCTCGAGGCACGCCACCAACGGTGAATCCGTCAAGTTGGGTGTCTCGGTCTCGACCTCTTCCTCTTCGTCCCACTGCTCGGCGGACACGACCAGCGATTGGACCAGCGACTTATAGCCGATTTTGAAAAGCTCGTCGAACTCGGTAACGGCACCGGCACCGACGGGATGCGTTCGCTCCATGTCACGCGCTGTCTCGATCAATCGGTATGTCTCGACATATAGACCGATTCGCGGCAGGCAGAGCAACAGATCTTGGATGCTGCGCTGGCGAATTCTCGCGGCGACGATTTCGCGGGCGTCACCCCCTTTGGCCAGCGGGACGTACAGCAGGGGCAAGTCGGCCAATTCTTCGGTCAACTCGGTGGCAAGTTTCTTCGCACGCCGCCGATCACCTCGCAAGATGGCCGCGACGACTTGAATTGTCAAACTCTCTTCGCGCGGTGTATCACCGGTGTCAGTCGCGAACGGCTCACTGGATTCCGCAACAATCGCCGAGCGCAGAAGCCTCACTGCGTCTGCCGTCTCGGTGGAAGTCGCGATAATGCGATCGAGCAATCCTTCCTTGTACATGCGTCGCCGATCGTAGGCGAGCATCGAATCGTGGTCGCCTTGCGGCGTGGGGATCTTGTAGCCGCGAACTTGATCGACCAGTTCCATCAACTCGGTGCGATTTCGTTGCAGCTTCTCGATCCAATGGCGCATCGCATTGCGACGTTCGTCGAACAATTCGTCTTCGCAAGAGTCTTGAAGACGGCTGAGCCCGGCGTTCTTCCACAACTTCGCCAGTGTACTCATGAACGAAAGGCGATCGGTGACGCGCTGCGACTCCTGGATCAGTTCGTCTTCGGTGGCATCGCTCGTGTCAAAGATCTGCCCCTCGACACCATCGTCCGCACTGTCGCGAAATACAACGTCTTCGTAGGCCGCTCCAAAGAGATCCTCTTCGTCTTCGGCATCGTCGTTCTCAAACGGGTCTTCGAGCTCCGACTCAACGGCCGCGCCGCTTCGTCCCCCGCTCGCCAATTCAAAGCTGGGCGTTTGCCAATAGACTTCGGCGTTCGCTTCCACGTAGTCGAAAAACTTGCGAATCAGTCGCCATGTTGCGCAGGACATGCCCGGTACATCGTCAGCCGACGATTCGGAATCCGTCGGCATATCAGTTCGGCGGACATCCAGCAGCCAGCGTTCGGCGAGGCGGTAGAACGATCCATCCCCTTGCTCCAAGGGAACTCGATCGGCTTCGCTGAGCCAGTGGACCAACAGACCGAGCGCTGCCACATGGTCGGCTTGATCCAGCAACGCTTCGATCACCAGTGCATAGGCTTGCGCCGAGTCGAACATCTGAGCGTGTGGTGCCCAAAAACTAATGTCGCCCGCTGCCGCACCGCCTTCGTGCCAGAGCTTGAGAGCACGCGCGACGTGTTCGGCGGCGTTGTACGCATCGAAGGCATCGATCGCTTCGACGTTCGAAACTTCGTGTGCAGCGAACTGCCGCCACCAATTAGCAAGTTCCCGGTAGTCTCTGGCGATCTTTTCGACCAGCACGGTGTTATCGCCTCCCGCCGTCTCGGCCCACGCTCGCGAATACAGTCCGAAGATCTCCTCGATCAACGCGATCAACTCGTCAATACGATGATCGTGAACGCTGTTCTCGCTGGCGGGAAAGAGACTGAACTGGCCATCAAAGCCGAGTATGTTCCACGGATCGACGAGTGCACCGCACTCAATACCACGATGCAAGATCTCGACCGCTTCACTCAGCAACTTGACGGCTCGCTCCGAGTCGCGTTGCGAAATCGCGGCCTGTGTCGCTGTAATTCGACAATCGATACGGCAGAGCATGCGAGCCGACGGCGTTGGCACGACGTTCGCTTCCTGCTTGGCCGCTTCGGGATAACCCATTCTGGCAAAGATCTTCGCCAATTGTACGTGTTCGAGTTGGGCGGCGCGACGGCGAGCGAGTTGCGCGTTCAGATGTTGCCGTGCGCAACCGAGCGGTTGTCGGCGCTCGGCAGCCTCGGCAACTAAACGTTGTCCATGCTGACCGGGAATGCGGCTGAGCAGTCGTTCGTAAAAAGCGTCGCGATAGCCGGCAATCTGCGGCAGGAGGCTGCTGAGCGTCGTCGTCGAATCATGTGTTCCAGGCCCCGCTCCGCTGATACCAGCGCCCATTAAGATGATACCAGCGAGCACGGCCGCCGCCTCGACCATCAATTCATCTGCCGGAGCCTCCTCGGATTCGAGACGCTGCATGAGCGCGTCAAGCGTCACTTGCTGGACGACGAAGCGCGTGTATCGTCCTTGATTATCAATGTGATGTGGATCCCACTGCCCGAAATGATAGTTCGGACGCTTGTTGACCGGATGGTCGAAGTCGTAGGCACGAGGATCGATCGCCAACTCGTCCAGTACCTGCGGATCAAAGTAGGCAGTCCGCAAGATGTCGTCGTCCGTATTGTTTAGCAGCTCAATCGCGCGCGTGACAACTTCTTCGTAGGGCCCGGCGGCCACTCCTGCGTCGCGGACCAACAGCGGAACAGGTCGCAGTCGTTCGTGCGGATAGGGCTCGATTTTCTTGGATTCCAGCACAGCGACCGGGCGATAACCGATGTAGTCATTCAGCTGCGCGATCGCTCGCTTTGTGATGCGATCCGACTCACCCCAAGGCTCGCCCTGAGCCAGTACGGCCTCGCAGGCTCGGCCCACGAAGAACGCATTGAAAATCCTGTCGGCGGTCTGATGAAATAGCAGGTCGCGATGGTCTTCGAAATAGCCGGGAAGCGTCTGGTTCCAAACCAATTCCAGAATCGCCGTCGCCTGCGAAGCGTCTTGAAAAGCGGTCGACTCAACGGACAAACGCTCGAGTTCGGCTTGCAGTAAGCTGCCAACGGCTTGCCAGGGCGGCTCGCTGGAGTCAGTAACTGCCTTCGACTTCCAGAGTTGGTTGAGATTCGCGAGCAATCGTGGGTCGGGTGCCCCGGACGAGAAATTCAGATGACCGAGGATCTTCTCCACGGCTCCTGATTCGTCTGGGGTAAGCCCTTGTCGTCCCATCCCTACGCTCCGGCGACACTATTTATATCCGTAATCGTTCATCTCTGAAGGATCATCGTAGGCGGAGTGTTTCGTATGGTCTAGGCGGTGTCGACAGCTCGCAAACGACTCACAGGCAAGGAGTTCGACAGCGGAGCGGTCAGCACGCAGCGATCCGCGTTCAGCCGGATTATGCCTCGTGCTTGGCCTCCCCTGACTGACCGCTGACTGCGGACCGCTTCCCACTCGCGGGCAGCAATACGGCACAGGGCGATTTATTTGTTGAAGTTGCACAAGATGCACGACGGGCCTCCGAGCCGGTCGAATAACGACTTAGCTCCATCGACGGGCTCGGAGGCCCGTCGTACAAACCTCTCAATTTGAAAAACTGAAAGGCCCTACAATACGGCATCTTTTTGTGTGCATGTTGCCGAATTCGTGGTTATCATAGAGAAATACGTCTACTTCTCTCGGACTCACGATCTCTCGCTCTCGGGTGAAACACATGTTACAGCGATGCCTGCTGTTGGGACTCTGCCTCGTCATTGGAACCGCCATTTCGCCGGCCAAGGCTCAACGGTCGAGTTCCCTGATTGCGCCCGCTGAAGCAAACCGCTTCGGTCTGGAACGAGCGTGGTTCACGCGCGTCCAATTCGATAGTGCTCGAGGACGAATCGAACATCTCCGTCAGCATGTGAGTTCGAAGTACGGGTACACGGTCCATGAAGTCATTTCCGCTCGCGGTCGCACCGTCATCACGGATCGCGACGTGGACCGATTTGGCAAACCACTTGGTAAAGAAGGTGCCCAGCAGCAAGCAAACAAACTCGTGCAACAGTTCACTCGTTCTGGAATCGAAGCCGAGATTAAATCGCAGGTGCTGCCCGAAATTACTATTTACGTCGTGTCGGATTCGGGCGTGGTGCAAGCGATCGATGGTGAAACGGGTAGAACTCGTTGGTCGACCGCAGTTGGCAACCCGCGCTATCCGACCGACGCCCCCGGAGCAAACGACGACTATGTTGCGGTCGTCAACGGTACAACACTGTACTTGCTCGGTCAAAAGACTGGGGGTATCGCGTGGCAACGACAAACGTTGGGCGCTCCTGGTGCGGGGCCAGCGATTTCTGATGAACGAGTCTTCGTGCCGATGGCCGGAGGCACAATCGAAGCCTATGCCGTCAACGATGGACGCCAGCCGCCTTGGGTATTCCAGTCTCGTGGCCGTGCGATTGTCCAGCCGGTGATTGCTGGTTCCGGTGTTGCGTGGCCAACCGACAAAGGCGACCTCTATGTAGCGGAAGCCAATTTGACTGGAATCCGCTACCGGCTGGAAACCAAACGCCCAATCGTCGCTCGTCCGACTGCTCTGCCTCCCAATCGCATCGTTGTCGTGTCAACAGACGGCTATGTTAACTGCATTCACGAATCAAGTGGCGGATTGGTTTGGCGCTTCTCGACCGGCGAGCCAATCGTCAAGCCAGCAGTTGCGATTGGTGACGCGCTGTTCGTCGTTACCAACGACGATAACCTGTTTCGGCTCTCCGCCGAAACAGGCATGGAGCAGTGGTGGGCTCCGCGAGTGCGTGAAGTTATCAGCGCCACAAAGAACCGTCTTTATTGTCTCGGCGACACCGGTCGGCTAGTTCTCTTTGACTTGGAAACCGGCGGTCGGGTTGGCGAGTTGCCTACCGAGCAACTTGACGTTCGGATGGTGAATTTCCAAACCGACCGTATCTTTCTGGGTACAAGCTCAGGCATGATTCAATGTCTTCGCGAAGTCGACGCTGAGTGGCCGACAATTCGTTCCGGTGGTCTAGAAGAGAAGCCGAAAGACGAAAAGGGTTCCGCTGCCAAGGAAGAGGACGCAGCAGCCGAAGAAGAACCTGACGCCGCACCGGCTGCCGATCCATTCGGTGCCTTTGGAACGGAGCCAGCTGCTGGAGCGACCGAGACTACGGGCGACCCGTTTGCTGATCCCTTCGGTTCTTTTTAACGTCACGTTGTAGTATGGACGAATGCGGTTACTTCGAGAGTGCTCGGCGAGGTCGCTGTGGGCGACCGCGATTGCCCAAACCAAATCGAACTTTGGCAAACGCGAAAGACCTCACTCCGGCGTGTTCACACACTCGCATCAAGAACGCAAATGGCGGCTCGCGTTGAAAAACACGAGCCGCCGAAGCGGAAGGCCATGAAAGCCAAAAGCAGTAGGAACGATGCTCGAAACAGCAACGGTCAGGCATCACCGGGGCTCTTCAGTTTTTCAAACTGAGAGGTTTGTACGACGGGCCTCCGAGCCCGTCGATAAACCTAAGTCGTTATTCGACGGGCTCGGAAGCCCGTCGCACATCTTGTGCAACTTCAACCAATGAAAGGCCCTGCAGGCATCACTTGTTCTTATGACCGAAACAGTTGCTATTTGCTAGAACGGGAAGTGGTTACGCACTTTCGGGCATGACAATCGGGGCTGGAGCAGGGACACCGGAATCAACGTCGGAATTCCCAGTGTAGATGCCAACGTCACCCTTGCCCTTGCCTCCTTTTTGCACGGCACCTTTCTGATGCGCTCCCCACAGTTTCTGGTGGGGTGTCGATGACTTCTGATGCACTCCCCACAGCTTCTGATGCGGTGCCTTTTGGCAAGCTCCCTTGTCGCAGTCGCCTTTTTGGCATGCTCCCTTCTGGCAGGCACCCTTCTGGCAGGCACCCTTCTGGCAGGCTCCCTTCTGGCAGGCTCCCTTCTGGCAGGCTCCCTTCTGGCAGGCACCCTTCTGGCAGGCACCCTTCTGGCAGGCACCCTTCTGGCAGGCACCCTTGTCGCAACCGCCCTTCTGGCAAGCGCCCTTCTGGCACGCACCCTTGTCACAACCGCCTTTTTGGCAGGCGCCTTTTTGACAGGCGTCACCACCCTTCTGGCAGGCATCGCACTTCTGAGTAGCGCCTTCACCCAGTCGCCGAGCGAATAGCTCAAACGCGGCGGCTGGCTGGACACTTACTAACAGAAGTCCGCAAATTGCGGAGGCGGCGAGCAGGAAACGTCGTGGCTTAGCCTTCATCGTGCAAGTCCTTATCAGTTTTCAGCTTGAGTGGAAACAAATCAATCGTCCGGCGTCGTCGGACAGACGTGAGGGCATCGTGCGAACCACGCCGCTACATTCAGATTGGCCTGCTCAATTACATCGACAGCTATGAACGGATTTGACAGACGAAGTCAGAGCGTTGGCATAATCGGTACGACCCAACCCGTTTACACGACGAGCAGTCGTTGGTCCAAAGTGGATAATTCCGGTGGTGCGTTCAAGTTGATCTCTAAACTAGCGAAGGTAAGAACTCGCCGCGGTTCCCTAGGTCGCCTTCCGTAGCGAACTCGCCATGCAGGATTATCTAAAGACTTTCAACATTTCCCAAGTTAAGTGGCACGCATCAATGCTCTGTGCGATATACTCACCGAGACGCTTCGTCATCGCTTCGCTTTAGGACACCGGAGTCGCAACATGCGCAATCTCCTTAGATTTGTCGTTGCTATCGTGATCTCTGGCATCATGGGATTTCAGTCGCAGCAGATCATTGCAGCGCCACCGCTTACTCCGCTTGAACAGGCGGCGCTCGACGCACTGAACTCAATTTTTGGCACGAACAACTCCAATCCTCCTCCAACGACATCACGACCGCCCGGAACAACGACCGTCAGTCTGCCGAATCCTATCGAACAAGTGGCTCCGATGAGCGGGCACCCCAGCGCGACCTACCCGCCTGGGACGAAGGTGAATGTTGGCGGAGCTGGTACGCCGGGACAGCAATTTACTTTACCGCTAACCATCACCGTTGATGGCAGTGGCGCGATAACACGTCAACGACATGTTCCTTCCAGCAACGTGATCAACGTCGACAACCAGTCTCCCAACGGCATTATTCTTGAGTTCATTCTGCCGGGTGCCACGAGCAGTACACCTGTTACGCCGACCCCTTCGGGTCCTGCATCAGTTTTGAACAACCGTTCTTCGGTCGGAACGGGGAATGTCATGGTCACGAACAAAAGTGGAGGAACTGTTCGCGTCGACTACAAACTGCCTCAAGGAAAGTTTTACGGCCCGAACGGCTACTCAAGTTTGTGGACTAGCCTTGGTAATGGCGGAAGCGACGACAAAACTGGCATCGCGGAAAACACCCGAGTTAACTTCGGCGGCTACGTCGACGAGTACTTCGTGGCGCGAGACCAAATGCTCTATCTGACAATTCATCCTAACTACGTTGCCGCCAGTGCGGTACCAATAACTTCACCGAGCCCAAATCCTTCGCCAAGTCCCAATCCCAGTCCCATACCGACACCGAATCCAGGTCCGACAGGAGCACCCGCGCCCATCCCGAATTCCGGTTCCGGCGGTTCGAACGTTTTTCCGTACAACCCAATTCCAAAGCCTCAAACCACACCACTCACCAGTGCCGTAGCTCAATCGCTGGCCGAGCGTATCAATAAAGACGTTGCCTTGGTTTTCAACGATTTTGATCGAGCCTCGAATGCTCGTGTCGAGACGCTGAAAAATGAACTTGTCGCGGCTGGTTTTCCTCCAGATGCCGACGCCGTGAAAGATATTCCGCGTGCCGTTAAAGACGGAGATCCAACTACGTTAGCAGCGTTAATCAAACAACATGGTTCGAGTAACATTCCGAGGTCGCTGCAAGCCGCGCTGCTGGCGACGGCAACATTTCGCAAGTCGCATAACGAGCTACTCGTGAAGTTTGAAGCAGGAAACCCGGCGTCCGTAATGGCACCGAGCTTTCAAGCCATCAAGGACTTGGCGGCAACTCTTGGTGCTGCTGGTCTTTCCGAAGCCATGACACTGACGCAACAACAATTGCTGATTCGCGACAAAATCAATCGTGCGGCAGTTTCTTCGGTGTTGAACGTCGGGCAACAATCGCTTCCAACGGGTCCCGTGACAGTTATCCGGCATCCCGCGGTGAACGGCCAAGCAACTTTCCTTGGCGACGGCAACTTGGTGCTGACTCGCTCGAATGACCAAAGTATTACGGTATTGGTTTCGACAGCCGGAACTGCACTAGGCCTGCCGACTTCTACCGATACTCCGCTCGCCGAATATGCAAAAGGTGCCCCGGTCACCGGAATCACGATCACGAATCCAGCGACCAACAACAAGCCGGTGACCTACACGGTGAACGGCGACTCATTTACCATCCAACCTAACTATTCCCAACAACTCACAAGCGGCACGATCTGGAACGTCGAGTTCAGTCCTGATAGAAACGCGGCGAAGAAGAAGTACAGCTTGACGACTGACGGAACCTATGTGTTTATCGACCGAAACGGAAAGACCGATCTGGCGGCCAAAGAGTTTCGGATCACGATACACAATCCGACAACCAGCCGACTCGTCTATGCCTTTAACAACAAGGAGTCAGTCGTTCTGGAGGCGGGAAAAACAGCTGACCACGTTTCCAGTCATCCCATGTTGGTCCAATTCGACCGTGACGGCGGTTCCTCGTCTACGTCGAAGTTACTGCAAGACGATGGCAATTACTATTTCTCGTTGAAGGACGATGAAACCAAATGGGACTTATTCTCTGGTAAATCGTCACCACAACAGAATGTGACCACTGGGCTACTGACGATCGCGCAACCGTCACTCGACAGCTTGCGAAAGAGTGCCGGTACAATGCTGTTCGATTTCAGCGCCGTCCCTGCCACGCCGAGCGGTACCGGTAGTCTGTTGGAAGATCTCTTGAAGGCTGGCCAATAAAGTTGTCAGTTGAATGTAACGCCGCGACCGCTAGCAATTCTGCGTGGAATGTTAGTGTCCTCGAGTAAGCCGCTAACTAAACCACCGGCTGTGAAACTTCTACTTAACACACTGGATCCTTAAATGCGCCGCCCCTTCGTTGTTGTCGCCACGTTGGCGTTTGTTGCCGTCTCCTCGTCGATCTACCTACCAGCGGCACACGGCCAAGGCTTCTTTGATGACTTGGTCAATGAACTCGACGATCTCATCAATAACAATTCGTCCAACTCCAATAATCCGCCGCCCAATTCCAGGAACTCGTCGAACGCGAGCCGACCACTCAACGCGGGATCGATGTTGGTCGAGGCGAATACTGGGTGGACCAGCGATCCGCTTCCCGCAAACACAACGATCGATCTACTGGGAAAACGTTGGTCATTGCCTGTCGCGTTTGACGTGGATGCGAATGGCAATGTCACGGTCATGCCGCAAAGTAGTTTTCCAGCTGGGAATCGAGTACGGATTTCTAACGGGTCCCCGAATGACTTCGGCTTTGGGTTTACCGTCTGGTCGGGGACGCCACCCGCCTCGGCGTCTTCCCGTTCGTCTGGACGATCGAACAACACGCCGTCTGTAGGAACGGGGAATGTCACGGTAATTAATCGCAGCAGCAATTCAGTCACCGCTCGTTACACACTGCCAAACGGGCAGTCATATGGCCCCAATGGCTATTCAAGACTGTGGCAAAGCATCTCCCCGGGCGGCAAGGATGTGACACCGAATATCGCCGTCGGAACGAAAGTCACCGTTGATGGGTACGACGGCCAAGATTTCTACGTTCGCAATAACGACGAGTTAACACTGGTCGTTTCTGATGATGGAATCGCACAACGAGCGGCGACTGGTTCTTCGGGAAGCGGAAGTCCGAGTACGGGCATGTCGCCAAATCAAGTCGCAGTCATCAACGCCGGACAGCGTTGGCAGAGTGGTACTTTTCCCATGGGTACGCGCGCCAAAGTTGGCGGAAGTGGAGTAACAACCGAAACAACCTACAAGTTGCCCGCCGACGTCGTTGCCTTTGCCGATGGTGGACTCGCCGAGCGTTCTTCGGTGCTGTCCGGCACGTACTTGGTGATCACAAACAATTCATTGAGTGATGTCATCGTCGAATTTATCACGCCGACGAATAGTTCACGACCTTCCAATGGCACATCATCCGGCAGTTCCCCGCCATCAAACAATCAACCAACGGGTTTTACGGGAAACATTCGTGTTCACAACCAAAGCGGCCAATCGATCACCGCTCGCTACACGCTTCCTGCAGGGAAGACGTATTACTTTGACGGATCAAGTCACCAAAGCTTGTATGTCACTCTCGATGATCGTGCCACCGACCGCACTCCCAACATCGCCGAGGGCACGAAAGTTACCGTCGACGGATACGACGACGTCTTTTACGTTCGCCGCGGCGACAATCTCGACCTTGATGTTTTTGCTTCCGAGATCGGCCAATCAGCGGCCTCTGGCTCGCCCGGTCCTGCACCTAATCCAAGCCCGCCTCGTTTGAATGATTCGCGTAACGAGAATTCACCCGTCGACACCACTCCACGTCCGATGCCCATCCCATCCGGATCTAATGATGGCAGTACCATTCCCAAACCGATACCCTCTCCAGATCCTTCCGCGGACAACAAACCAAGGCCAACACCTGCTGATGCTGCTAGTGGAACAACGCCGCTCACCAGTGCCGTCGCAGGTTCGCTGACCCAGCGAATTAACGCCGAAGTTAACCAGATTTTGGAAGATTTTGAAAAGGCATCAGAGACACGAGTAGCAACTCTGCAACGCGACCTAGCGAAGTGGCAGTTTGCTGCGCCGGCAGCCCCGCACATCGGTCGCGCAGCAATCGGCGGCGATGCCCAAAAGGTGAGCGAATTGTTCGACGACGCTGCCAAGCGAGCAGATGTCGATGTGACAGAGGCGGCGATAACGCTTTATGAACCCTTGAAAGCAATCGCGACGCTTCGCGCTTCCTTGTTAGGGTTGAGCACGAAGATGTTGGCCGGACAATCTACTGCTGACTTGGTGCCCGACCTGCAATCGATCAAACAATTAGCCGACGAACACAAGTCGCCTGGACTTGCCGATGCAATGGCCATGATCCAGCGAGATTTGGTCATTCGCGACCAGATCAACCGCGCGGTGGCTCCAGCGAACGCGAATCAGCCACTTCCGTCAGGCAGCGTCACGATGATTCGCCATCCCTTGGTAAGTGTCGACGTCACCTATTTGGGTAATGGTGGATTGATTCTGACTCGAGCGACGGATGCTAACATCGGTGTCGTCCAAGCTACCGCAGGTGCTACCACGACGATCGACAAGCAGTTTACGTTCGAGCGCCCATCGCTTGCCAGCTTGCGTCAAGCTGCTGGTACGGAACTGTTCGAGTTCGCAGACGCACAGCCAGCCGCTCCCGCCGACGCCGGTGATTTACTGGATCTGCTCAAAGCAGCACAGTAGAACATGGTGCACTCGTCTAACGCGAGCCAACGGCAAGTATCGTAGCCATGGAACTTCCCGCCGTCGCCCTTGCGGGAGTGCGTAAATGCCGCCACAATCGATCCGGCTAGTACGCTAATCGGCTTAATACTGGGCCGTTCGCTTCTCAGTTCGCTTTACGCCGGGTGCCTTTCGATGAAGACTTTTGGCTGCCGTTGTGGCAATACGGTGTTCTTCGAGAACACGAAGTGCGTGGCCTGCGATCACGAATTGGGGTGGTGTCCGGCGTGCCAAAATGTCACGACGCTGCTTCCAGCCGACGGCGGGCGGTTCCATTGCGGTAACGATTCGTGCACGTCGGTGCTAGCCAAGTGTCATAACTATGCCGTCGAGCACGTTTGCAATCGCTGTTGTCTGGTTCCCGACGACTCGTCGAAACCCGCTGAGTTTTGCGACTACTGCCGCTTCAACGATACAATTCCCGACTTGTCAGTGCCGGGCAACAAGGAAATGTGGCAGCGACTGGAAGCTGCGAAACGGCGGTTGCTGTACACGCTGGATCTACTCAAGTTGCCGTACGGAAAGTCCGAAGACGGCGTCCCTTTGCCCCTGGCATTTGATTTCAAAGCCGACGTCGTCCACAAACGTAAATGGTGGTGGGCGATGGGCAAGGAGGAACGCGTTTATACGGGACACGCCGACGGTCGTATTACGATCAACCTGCGTGAAGCCGATACCGTCGAACGCGAAAAGTCGCGAGTCTTCTTTCAGGAGGCTCATCGAACCATCATCGGCCATTTCCGTCATGAAGTCGCGCACCTTTACTGGCAGATGCTCGTACAGGGCATCTGCGAGCCAGAATTCAAGGCCGCGTTCGGCGACCATGAAAACCCGACGTATGCCGACGCACAGCAGCGTTACTACGAAGAAGGACCGAAGAAAGACTGGCAAGTAAATTATGTCAGCGCCTACGCCACAATGCATCCGTGGGAGGATTTTGCCGAGACGTTTGCGACGTATCTGGATATGGTAAGCGTTCTCGACACCGCTCTGCACATGCGAGTCGCGGAAAGCTGTGATCCGACGACGGCGGATCTGCCCATCATGGTCGAGCGATATGTCAGCCTGGGCATCGTGTTGAACGAGATGAATCGAGCTATGGGCCTGATCGATTTGGTACCCGAGATTCTGCTCCCGCCGATCATCGCTAAAATGCAGTTTGTTCATGAACTTGTTCGAGCAGCAGCCAATTAGGAGCAAGCAAAGAAGTGCATGGAACGCGCAAAGTGAGAACGACGGAACGCACTGCGAACGAGATCGAGGAAGCGATCGCCGCTCACGACCGACAAGTCACCAAGTCCGGTGTCGAGATATGGATCGGTGCCGAACCGACGTTTACCGATCGATTTTCCACGGCAGCGGAGTGGCGGACTGCGGCACTCGGCTCTGACAAAGAGGAACGGGCTCGCCGCTTCATTCGCGAGTTGGCCGCGACGTCACCGGGTTGCGTGGTGTTGCGGACCGTGGGCAGGCAGTATCCAGGCGAGAGTAAACCACGCTGGAACTTCGGTATTTATTCTCGGCGCGACGGCCAGCCCGTTTGGCAGGGCCCACCCGATCCGATCGTCCGTCCAGCACCAACGAATGAACAACAGCTCGAACAGTTGCGAGCGACTCTAGCGGCGGAACTGCAAGCGGGCGGATTATATACGCGAATCGACCTGCCCGACCAAGCTTGGGGTGTTAGGCTACTTTTCGCTGATAGCGAGAAACGCTTACAGCACGATTGGCAAAGCGACACAGACGTCCGGCGCGCTCGTCTGCAATCGCAGCCCATTCCGGATAAAGGTCAGCGGGATGCGCTCGCCGACCGAGGTGTTTATCTCGTCGCTATCGGCTTGTGCGACGACGACTTCGCCGATGATCAGAATCATGTACAAGTCGAATTGCCCGAGTTCGCGGGCGTCGAACAGTGGCTGCGCTTTATCGAAACACTCGGTCGCGCAGCGAATGTTGTTGGCATTGGAGCGTTAGTACTGACCGGCTATTCGCCGCCGGTGAACGAGCGAGTCGCCTGGACGACCGCTACGCCCGATCCTGGCGTGCTCGAAATCAACATGGCTCCGTGCCCGACGCTAACCGGCTTTTATGCCGAACAGCGACGGTTGCACGCCGCTGCCGAATCCGTCGGTCTGTCCGCCTTTCAACTGTTCTTCAACGGAGAAGTTGTCGACTCTGGCGGTGGCCAACATCTGACGTTTGGCGGTCTATCGCCGGAGACAAGTCCGTTTTTTGTCGAGCCGCGTTTGTTACCACGACTGATTTCCTACCTTAATCGACATCCGTCGCTCTCATACTGGTTTGCCGTTCGTTCGGTAGGCAGCTGCAGCCAGCAACCACGACCGGACGAAGTGTCTGCCGAATCGCTGGATGGTCTGTCGGTGAATCTTGATCGCCTGTTTCAGCGACCGGCAGTTGATCCTGAAGTGTTGTGGCGAAGCCTCTCTCCTTTCTTATGCGATCGATTCGGCAATACACACCGCTGCGAGATCAATGTCGAAAAGCTCTGGAATCCCTATGTCGCCGGACGCGGTTGCCTCGGATTGGCGGAACTTCGCGCGTTTCGCATGATGCGCAGCTCCGACGATGCCGCAGCGGTCGCGGCACTCATGCGCACTCTCGTCGCCTGGCTCGCGCAGTCTGACACCCCGACCAGCATGATCCAGTGGGGAACGCGGTTGCACGATCGCTTTTCGCTTCCGTTCTATTTGTTGCGAGATCTGCGTGAAGTTCTGTCCGAGATCCAGGACGCTGGCTTTGGTGTGGAGGATGTGCTCGCGCAACGAGTGCTCGATGATTCGCAGCTAGTGCTTGGCGAGTGCGATCTGAATGGTGCGCGGCTCGTGGTCCGACAAGCGATCGATTTTTGGCCGGTTGTGGGCGATCCCAGTGCCGCAAATCAAACTTCGCGCATCATGGACTCCAGCACATCACGGATTGAAATTGCGTTAGAGTTGCCCGCATCAACTTCCGCGGACGAGTCGCAATGGGAGCTGACGATGCTCGGACACATGGTACCATGGGTGCGGGAAAAGGAAGCCGACCGCACCGTGCTGTTACGCGGAGTCCGGTACAAGACGTTCCATCCCCTGATTCCGATCTCGCCCATGGTGGAAGTGCTTGATCCGCTGGAGTTCTGTCTCTCGTCGCCCGGCAAGGAACAGGCTTGGCGCGTCCGGCTCTTTAACTGGCAGCCCGACCGACGAGCGTACGACGGGCTGCCGAAGGATTTTGAAGACGCAAGGCAACGTCGCAGCGAACGTCTCGTGGTCGAACGCATTGAATCGGCTCCGACCACAACAGTGATCCAATCCTCCGCCCTCACCGAATGTTGCGTCGACCTGCGCCGCATCGAGCGGTCGAGTTGAGTGCCACGCTTCGCTCGCCGCTCTGACCTTTACGCTCGTCGCGTGATCGCACTTTCCGACGCTTCGCACTTAGTTCTGGAGTAACGCAATGGCCTGGGACAGAGTTCTGGCTGAGATCGCTGCCGCCGTCTCGCCTCATCGTGGCGAGGGAACGGTGGCTGATTACATCCCCGCCTTGGCTGCCGTTGATCCAATGAAATTCGGTTTGGCGATCGCATTGGGCAACGGCGACATGCATTGCCTGGGCGACGCTGATGAATGTTTCTCTATCCAAAGCATTTCCAAAGTGTTCACGCTGTCCATGGCACTGCGCAATGTTGGCGAAAGACTGTGGGAGCGTGTGGGGCGGGAACCATCGGGTTCGGCGTTCAACTCGATTGTCCAACTGGAAAGCGAACGCGGGAAACCACGCAATCCGTTGATCAATGCGGGCGCGATCGTGGTTACCGATCATCTCGTCGATCAAGTCGGACCAGACGCAATGATTGCGGAACTGATCGAGCGTTTGCGGAGACTGTCAGGCGATTCCTCCGTTCACATCGATCAAGCCGTTGCAGAATCGGAAGCACGCGCCGGCTCTCGCAACCGAGCACTTGCCCATTTCATGCAGTCGTTCGGCAATCTGCACAATCCTGTTGAAGAAACGCTTGCGGCGTATTTCTCCCACTGCGCGATCGCGATGACTTGTCGTCAATTGGCTCGAGCCGCTCTGTTCCTGGCGTTCGACGGCTGCGATCCGACAAGCGGCGAACGGATGGTGACCGGTGAGTCGTGTCGGCGAGTCAATGCGGTGATGATGTCATGCGGTCACTACGACAACAGCGGCGACTTTGCCTATCGCATCGGCCTGCCCGGCAAGAGCGGCGTTGGTGGCGGCATCCTCGTCGTTGCTCCGCGGCGCGGGAGTATCGCCGTCTGGTCGCCTGGACTCAATCAGGCGGGCACATCGACCGTCGGCAGCATCGCACTAGAAACGCTTGTACGAGCAACTGGCTGGTCGGTGTTTATCTAAATGGATTTGCGCGATTGCGTACGTCGCCGCTGGAAGAATTTTGGCATTTCAAGGGTAGGGTCCGCTGTGCGGACCAAAAATCCCAAAGGTCCGCACGGGCTGTTGAGCCGCTCTCAAGCGGCTTCGACGTCACTTACCTTCGGGCAGCGGATCATCGCGGAATCGCTGGAGTTGACGCTTTAAGTTCGCGTCGCCCGGACGTAGTTCCAAGCTCTTTTGCGAGAAGCGGATTGCTTGCTCGCGGTCACCGCGATGGAAATGGACCTCGGCCAGCGTGTCGATGTGGCCTGCGTGGTCGGGCGTTAGTTCCACCGCTTTCTCGGCATGAGCTAAGGCGTCGTCCAATCGACGATGACAGCGCGCGGCGGCCCAAGCCAGATTGTTGTGTAAGTAAGCCATGCGCGGATATTTGTCCGTAGCGGATTGATAGTGTTGCACTAGCCGGTCAACGGCAGCATCGCCCAGCGCGGTCTGACCTGCGGCATCGAACCGTGGCACAACCTCCTCGACCAGCGGCGTTTCGCCCGGCAGCTGCCGCTGAGCGAGGATTAATTCCGCCTCGGCAACATCCCATTGCTCGTCCTGGATCGCCGCCAGCAGCCGCATCTTGTGGAGCAACGCTGGCATCCGCAGGTAGCTCACATCCTGAAGAAAGTGCATACCGTGGGCAAAAGTTCCGAACAGGTAGTGTTGCCACAATTCCGCCTTTCGCGCGGGGGCATCGTCCGACGTGCGGTCTGCCAATCGACGGGCCGCATCATTCAACTCCCAGCTTCCCATCCCGCCGAACTTGACCAGCAACTCCAACTGTTCCGCAGCTTCATCGCGCAGTCCCCGCTCGTCCAGGTCGACGGCGAGCCGGTGACGGACGAGACCTTCTACTGCTAGATGCTGCGCCAGAATTTGCAGTTCGTTGGCACGCTCCTTGTGACCATATTGCCGCAACGCGTCGCTGGCCAGATACAAAGCACCGACCTGCTGATGATCGAATTGCCAAACGGCTTCATATTGTGCTGCGGCCTCGTCCCACCGCTGTTGGTTCGCGAACAAGTCTGCCAAGGCACGCATCGCGGGGAGATATTCTGGGACCTTCGCAAAACAAACCTCTGCCGCATCGTTGCGTCCGAGCCGACGACAGGTCGTGCCGATAGCATGCCAATAACTCGCTGTGTCCGTGTGGTACGTCGCTGCTCTTTGTTGCGCCTGGTCGAACAGTTCATCAAAGTCATCCGGCGGACCGCTCGATCCAGGACGCATGAGCTGGTGAATGCGTCGCAGCCGAGTTTCGGGATCTTCGTCCTTGTTGGCAGCATGGAGTAGCGACCACCAGTGACGGGCCTCGTTCGCCTCGGTGCCGTACAGATCGTTGAGTACGTTGGCGTAGCTTGTGTGCGTTCCTACCGACAGCGCGCCGACCGTCAGCGATCGCTCGACCAAGCCCATGCGCGACAAGCCGCCACTCAACTGACGCAGGTAGCCTTCACGATTTGGCGAGCCGTTGGTCGGGGCCTCTGTCGCGAACGTTGTCAAGAACTGAAGTACTCGCTCTGACTCATCCACGCGTTCAGCAGTACGCAACGTAGCCGCGATTTGCAGCGCGCGATGGAAGCGGTTGGCTTGCGTTTGATACGGCGAACTGCCTTCGGACGGTAGGGCCTCGTACCACGGCAGATCGATGGCCGAATCGTCCTTCCAACCCAACACGGCCAACGCTTGATCATATTCGTGCCGTAGCAAGTGCAGGTTCATGGCAGTGACCGGTTTGGCCAAGTCGGTAATCGCCAGTGCCGTTTCGGGCTCGCCGTTCAAGAACAGAACTTCCGCGCATTGCCACCCGACGGTCACGTTGTCGCGGTTGGCTGCGGCATACTCCTGGATCAGTTTGATCGTTGCAACGTACCCTGTGACATCCCCGTCTAGATGTTGATACGCGGCCAGCAAACCGAGATTCTCAACGTGCTTGAGCGGGTCGGCCTGGGACAACGGAATCGAATCCGCTTGCAGAACCGCTGCTCGTGGCCAGTCTCGCTCTTCGACGAGCAATAACCGCAAGAGAACTGGGTCGTCGATGGACTCGGCGATCTGCCGCGCCGCCGCTATTTTTCCTTGAGCCCGCAACAAGTAGACGAGCAGTCGAGCGTCCTTCGCGTTTGGCTCGGCATCGTAACGCTGACGGACCTTGGCGGTCTCGTCGTCGAGTCGGTGTTCGACGTCCAAATAGGCAACGAGCTGAGTGATTCCTTCATCTCCATCCGCATCACGTAAAAGCTGTTCGGCTTCATCCCACTTGCCGGTCACCACCAAATGTCCGAACAGTCCGGAAGGCGAGTAAAGAACTTGCCGCCGGGCCCAATCACGCTTCGCCTCGGGATACATCGCGGCGATTTCTAACAACTGAGCCACCTTGCCCGCAGCTACCCAATTCTGCCGCACTGGCGTGTCGTTCACGAATCGGTACACGTACCCCAGTCGCCGACGTTCGTCGATTTGGTTCAGTAACCTCACGAGGTCGTCCGCGATCTTCGCGTCGGCCAAAATCGGGCTGCCTGCCGAGTTGTAGACCAGTGCCTGCAACACCCGCTGCCGCAAGTTGTCGTCTTGTTCTTTTTCGATCCGGTCGAAGACGATGCGCAGTTGATCTTGTTTGACGAGCGAGGCGAGTACAACCCGTGAACCGAAGAGGGCACCGAGCGCCGAACGTCGCATCGATTCGGTCTCGATTACCTCGACTTGTTCCAGCACCACGTCCAGCTTTCCAGCCTCGACAACCGCCTGCGTGAACCCGGCGTTGTGGAGCAACTGCTGCATGAGCGAATTTCTCATGCGGGCATCGGGCAGGTCTGTCACCATCTTCAGCACGACAGCCGATTGCCCCGAAGCAGCCAATCCAGCGACGGCCTCGCGGTTATTCAGCACGCGGGACACGATCGAGTAACGGGATGAATCGTTCAGGTCGCTGGTGGCGGCGTTGAACAGCGTCTCGAAGTGTCCTTTCTCGACCAGCTTCGCAACTGCCGGAGCACGAGCGAACAGATCGTTCAGGAAACGCTGCCGGTTTGCGGCATCCGCATCCGTCGCGGCCAACTTGACGATCCGCGTCAGTTCCTCCGCCTCCAATCGGTCGATGGACGCAGGCGACAGCAGCAACGTGACGAAGTTGTTGTTCCGCAGCTTCTCGTCCGGTTCCGATCGACACAGCTCCATCAAATCGCCGAGCAGCTTCTGTTCACTCAGCGCCTCGACGAGCTGATCGTTACCGAAGAGCAACGCCAGGTAAGACCGCCGCCGATCGTTGTCGTCGGTTGTTTTGGCGAACGTGACCAGTACCGGCAGTTGCTCCGATTTCAACAGCTCGTTCACTGCCTTGCCGTTCGCGAACAGTCGAGGGAGCAACACTCCCGCGTTGGACATGGCCAGTTCGGCTAGTTTGGGATAGTGCCCCTGATCCAGTAGCAAACTCAAGACGTGGCTATACGCAAACAGCTGCCCGAGGTAGGCCTGCGCCGATTCCGGAGTGAGTCCTTCGGCGACCGAGAGTAGCAGATCAACTTTCTTATCTGCCTTCAGCTGCTCGAGTGATTTCTGATTTGTGAGCACGCGAGCGAGTAGCGGGCCACGCGAATTGGCGTCGACGTGCTGAAGAACCAGCGTCACTGCGGCATCAAGCTTGTTGTTGGCGGCGAATACTTCAATCGTATTGCTGCGATTGAACAAGCTGCTGACGATTTGACTGCGAATCATAGGATCGGCTTCTGCACTCATTAGTTCGTTTAATAAGTCAAACTGATCGTTCTCGGCGAGGTGTTGAAGTACGGAGGGCGAGGCAAGCAAGGTGCCGATGCTGGAGCCGCGGTAACTTCCCTCCCGGTCTGACGCGACCAATTTGAGCAGCTTTGGGAACTCGTCAGCTTCGACGATCAGTTTGACCGATTCTTCGGTGTGCACTATCTGCTGCAGCAAGGTGCGACGAGCATTGTCCTCACTCGTCTCGGCCAAAAAGGTGAACAGCACGTCGAGCTGCTTCGTGGCGGCGAGATGTTTGACGACTTGGGGTACGCTCAAGAATACGCCCATCAAGGAAGTGTCCTGACGAGATAACGTAAGCAGTTTCTCGTAATGCCCCTTGTCGATCAGCAAGCCGATGGCATTGCGGTTCTGGAACAGCCGAGTGAGAAATTGCTTGCGAGCGCTGTCATCTTCGACTTCGGCGTACTTCAGCAACGACTCCACTTCACCTTGCTTGACGAGTTCGTCGAGGACGCCCCGCGCTCGCAGGAAGTCGCCGAACAGCACGCCACGCTGCACAGGATCAGCCACCGCTTCGACTTCCTTTTTCAGCGTCGCATAGTGTCCGGCCTCCAGCAGTTTCGGCATCGCCGTGCTGCTGTTCAACAAGCCTCCCAGCGCGGCTTGACGCGTGGGCAAGTGTTCTTCCTCGATCACCAAATTCAACAATCGGTCGATATGCTTGTCCCTGTCGAGGTACTGGGCGACGGAACGGTTCGCTAGGAACGTTCGCAGTGCCGTGCCACGAGTTTGGTCCGGTTGTTTCGTGACGAGCTCCAGCAACTTATCGAAGTGACCGTCCGCGATCAGCAGGTCGAACACGTTAGAGTGCGCAAACAACCGGAGCAGATATGCCTGATGTGCCGCGGCATCTTCATGCTCAGCGCCCGCCAGCGACATCAGCAGTCCCGTCTTCTTGTTCTTCTTGAGCCACTCTAGAGACTTGGAATTCGTCAGCAAAGTTCCCAGTAACTGGCCTCGCGCAGCTCCGCTCGTATGATCCTGAACGCTCGAAATCGCGTCTTCCAAGCCATCGTTCTCGACCAAAATCGTGATCACGTCGTAGCGTCCCAACACAGAAGCGAGCACTGAATTACTTGAATTGGGAGTCGAGTTTGCGGCCAGCAGCTTGAAAATGCTGTCGAGTTTGCCCGCCTTGACATAGTGCCGCATCACGTCGGGGGTCGCGAGCAAAGAACTGAGCAGCGATGCACGAGCGAATGGCTGGCGTTCTTCCTGAATCAGTCGTAGGATCGCGTCGATGTGATCGTGAGCGATCAACGTCTGTAAAACCGTGCGGTTGTAGACAAGCGATTGCAGCAAACTGCTTCGCACGTTGGTGTCCGCCTGTTCGGCTGCTAATCCGAGCAACACATCAAATTGCTCAGCGGCGATCAGCAACTCGATCGCCTTGGGCACCGCGAGCAGCTGGGCGAGCAGTAATCTCTTCTCTTCCTTGGCTAAAGCGACCAGCTTGTCAAAATGTCCGGCATCGAACAACAAGGTCAGGGCCTGCGGGTTGCGGAACAGACGCGGGCGGAACTGCTTGCGGACGGCTTCATTCTCATGCTCGGCGTATTCCAGCAACAGATCGAGCTCCTTGTGTGCGGCCATCTGCTGTGGTGCCGTGTTCGCATTGAGAAAGTCGCCCAACAGCGTCGCACGCTGCTCGGCATCTGCCTGCTGATCGATGAAGCTGCGGAGTGCTTGGTAAGTGTCTCCCTTCAATAAGTGCTGCATCGCTTCTGCGTTACTGAACAATCCGCGAATGCACGCCAGCTGTGCCGGCTCGTGTTTCTCGTTTCGGACAAGCTCGACGAGCCAGTGCAGCGTTCCCGTCTGATGTAAATGCGTCGCCACCGAGCGGCTGGCGGCTAGCCGTGCGAGCACGTCTCCTCGCCGCTGATCTGGCTGCCGCCGAGCGGACGCCCAGAGAGAGTCAACCTGACCGTCAGCAATCAGCATGGTGATCGCGTTGTCGTTGCCGAACAACACATTGGCATACGCTCGCACCGCGTCATCCGACTCCTCGGTTGAATGGGCAAAGTCCAGCAACGTGCCCAGTCGCTCGTCGGCCTTCAACTGCTGAAGCGTCTTCGGATGGATGAGCACGCGACCCAAGAGGTCTCCACGCATGCCACCGTCTGCGTATTTCTTCAATGCCGCAAGGAGAGTGTTGAGCTGGCCTTGCTCGATCAACATGCTGAGCACGTCCGTGCGGGAAGTCAGATAGGACAGCAACTGGTTTCGCGAACTCGGTTCCGGCTCGGTCGCAATCAAATCGAACACGAGTTGAAGCTTGTCCTTTTCGGCAAAGTATCGGATCACCTCAGGAGACGCTAAGACGGGGCTGAGCAGCGACACTCGCCAATTGCTTTCCGGTTCGGACGCGATAAGTGCAAAGACGTGCTCAAACTCGTCGCCGGCGATCAGCTTCTTGAGCGTCTCGCCGTTGTAAAACATTCGTTGCAACATTTGTCGGCGCGTGTCTGCCGTCCCTTGTTTCACTGCCGAACTAAATACTTCGCGGAACTCCTTCTTCGTCAGCAACCGCTCGATCACTTGCGGCACCGCGAGGAACTCGTCGAGCAACGCTCCGTCGTCCAGACGGGCCAGCGCCAGCAATTCGTCGTACTTCCCTTGCTCGACGAGCAAACCGATGGCTCGAACATTTTGGAACAACCGAACCCGAAATTGCGATCGAACTCCTTCGTGTTCGATGTTGAAAGATGTCAAAAGCAACTCGGTCGCTTGTCGCTTGATGATCTCGTCCAAGATACCATTGGCGTTCACGAAATCGCCCCACAGATTCCCCCGCTGCTGCAAGTCCTCTTCCGTTTCGATCAGCTCCCGGAGTGTCTCGTAGTGTCCCTTTTGAATCAGTTGCGGCATCGCCGTGTTATTACGGAGCACGCCGCGCAGGCAGGCAGATCGCGCCGCTGCGAGCTTCTCCTCTTTAACCAGCGTGATCAGCAAGTCTGCTTCGCCCTTGGCCACTAATTCCTGGCCCAAAGCCTGGCTGGCGGCGAGGCTTTGCAACACTTGGCCGCGCGATGTGTCCGGCATCCCCTTGGCGAAGGTTAACAAGGTGGCGACGTGCCCTTGACCAATCAGCATGTCGTGGATCTGTGGATTGCTCAGTAATCGCAACAGCAACTCTTCACGCACGGGGGCGGCTGCTTCATCGTCGACGAGTTGCAACAGCCAAGCCGCTTCCTCGCGATCGCCCAGCACTTGGTACGATCGATAACCTCGTAGCAGAAACGCAATCGCCCGGGCTTGCCACGCACGGTCGTCGTCTTCACGCACAAATCGCCACACGACGTGCATGGTTGCCGCGTCGGAGAACGCATTGGCGATATTGTTGTTTTCCAGCAACGCCAACAGCATCTCGCGACGCGTCGTTGCCTCCTTCTCCTTCTTGGCGGCAGCGATGATTAGATCCGCCAACGCTCGCCCCTGAAGTTGGCCGCGAATCGCAGGCGACGCGATCGCCGCAGCCATCAGCCTGCCTCGCTTGGCGGCATCCTTCTCGCGCGACACCAGCGCGATTAACCGGTCGACGCCACCTTCCTTTAACATCGCCTGCGTGATCGCGGGCGATTGCAGAATCCGCTCGAACACCGTCACCGCAGAATCGACCGCGATATGAGCTTCCGCAAACTCCAGCACTTCGCCGACCTTGTCTTGTTCGACGAGCTTCTGCGCAGCGGCTTGATTCGACACCAGCGTCGCCAGCCAAACGCCCCGCAGATCGTGGTCGGGTTCCGCTTTGATCGCAGCGAACAGGAAGCTCAGCTGCTCATGTTCGATGACGGCGGCCACCGTGGTAGCATTTTGGAAGATGATCGCCAACATCCGCTGACGCGCGTCGGCTTGCTTCTCGTCCTGGATCAGCTTGAGTACGCCGTCGAGTTGTTTCTTTGCGGCAAGGTGTTCCATGACCTTCGGCGCGAACATCAACTGGATCGAGACGAGCTTCCGCCATTCGGCATCCTGGTCGGAGGCCACTGCTTCCAGCAGCGTTTCGATCCGATCAAGTTCGATAAACGCCTCGACCGCTTGCGGATGTTGTACCAATTGGGCGAGCAGACTGCGGCGGCTTTCGGGCTGACGCTCCAATCGAATCAGCCGCTCGACGGTCTTGAACTCCTTGTCATCGAGCAGTCGCTGATACGCTTGTTGACGAACTTCGTCGGTCCCGTCGCGAAAGTTGCGAATCAGTTCCAGTAACCCGCGCGGCGTTCCCGGCAGGATGCCATACTCGAAGTCATTCAGTAATCGCCGCGCCCGCGCGCGAACTTCGCCATCACGGCTCTTGAGTGCGCGCTCTAGCTCCGGCTTTGCACTCAGCCCTTGAGTCCACAGGAAACGATACGCCTCCTCGCGCGTCGCGAAATCACGGTCACCCAGCCGTTGGACCGCTAGCCGAACCTCGCGGAGGCCCGGTTGTTTTTCCGCTTCTTCACTCTGCCCGAGCAAACCCGCCGAGATCACCAACGGCAAGATCCAGGAAGTCATCTGCAACCCCTTCCTATCGATTTGACACACCAGAACTGGCGAACGATGTATCGAGTCTAGCAGTTGAGGATGGCAAAGTCACCTTTGACGGGTGGCGGCGCAGCGCTTTTCAGTTTTTCAATTCGAATGGATTCGTACGACGGCTCTCCGAAGCCGTCGAGCAACGAATTACTGAGTTTGACGGCTTCGGAGAGCCGTCTTACCAATTGTGCAGATGAAGACAATCATTCGCACTGGTTTCTCATGCTGGTGGAGAACTCTGCCGATTGGAGGAGTGAGTCGCGTCCGCCTGCCTGATGTCATGGACGATCTGACTCAGCGCACCCGTAAGAACCGAGGTCGCCGTTCCGACCCACAGAAAAGTGTAACCGTTCGCTCGCAGTGCCGGTCCGTCACACCCTGCCCAGACTTTCTTGTCAACTGCATCTGCAGCCGCTCTGACACGATCCAGCGCCGTCAGGAACTCTGGCGAATCGGGTTTCCAGCAACAACCCAAATCTGCGGACAGGTCGTAAGGACCAAGTCCAAGCGCGGTGACGAGAGGATGAGCAGCAAGTGCCGGTGCGTTGTCCACTCCGATCTGCGATTCGATTTGCGGAATGACGATGAAGTGATCTTCGAACTCCGCCTTCCAAGTCTCGTATTGGAAATTGCTCAACCAGTAGTTGCCCTTACCGCCAGGTCTTCGACGTCCACGCGGCGGCATCAGTGCTGCTTGTTGAACTTGATCCAGTTGCTCGGTCGACTCCACACACGGGAGCAGAATGCCGCAGGGTCCCAGGTCGATCGTCCGACGAATGACACTTGTCTCACATGAGATCGTCCGCACTAACACCGGAAAGTTTGCGAGTCGTCCGATCTGGCAGATGTGCGATACCAACTCGTCCGAAAAATCTCCGTGTTCGCTATCGACAACCAGATAATCGAGTCCAGCCCTTTGACAGATCTCGACCAAGAACGGCCACGCATGATCGGTCGCCATCAGGCCGATGACGAGCCTACCTGATGCGAGTTGTTCTTTAAGTTGCTTGGCGGTAGATAGCATGGCGGATCATTCTCTTTGAGGACACAAAAGGACGCTTCTCGGCCCCTGGCGAGAACACTAGTTCCCAAAGTAATGTTCGTGGGGCGTTCCACGGACGACTCGCTCGAATCTGCGGCCGTGATTGCCTTTCGTTCGGAGCAGGCTGGACTTCTTCAACCTGTTTGCGGTTGTTCATCATTCGCCCCGTCCTTGTCCTTTTGCAGTTGGGCTTCATATTCCGCGCGGCGCGTCCAATACTCGTCCGTCGCGATCGCGGCGAACGTTGCCCCGGCCAGCACGCCGAGTTCGATCATCAAGGCGGCAAAGCCATAGCGGTCGACGATCTCGACAAAGCGTTTACTGGATGCAGCGTCCTGGCCGCCGAGGCTCGTATCGCGAGCGTTGACCGTCATCACGAGATAGGAGCAAGCTGTGACCACAAAGAACACTCCCGCGATCAATAGCACAAAGTAGAACGGGTTGGTCGGTTTTGTTGGGGAGGCCATGGAGTCGAAGTGGAATCGAGTTAGGACGGCGAATGGGTGGGATTAACGCCCAATGATATAACCATGCGGATCAACCTCGCGACGCAGGATCTCGAGCTGCTCGGTGGTCGGCTCGGCAGTGACTCCGAGCGGCGAGCAACATCCAAGTTCAAACTCGGTCTCGGCCTGAACCTGCTCAACGGTCACGCCCGGATGAAGCGATTCGATCTGCATACGTTTCGTCGTGTCGTTAAACCCAAGCACCGCCAAGCTCGTGATGACTTTGTAGGGGCCCGAACCTGGTGGCAGGCCCGCCGCTTCTCGAGCACCAGGACCGTCGAGATAGCCGGGGGTCGTTACGAAATCCAGCTTCTCGACGAATCGCCGCCGATCGTGCGGTGTGATGACAAGCACTCGCCAGCACAGCGATCCCAAATCGCTGGCACCGCCACTGCCGGGCAATCGGACTTTCGGATGTTGGAAGTCGTCGCCAATCATCGTCGAGTTGAGATTGCCATAGGCATCGATCTGGGCGCCGCCAAGGAACGTGTAGTCAACAATTCCTCGCTGACATGTCTCCATGATGTCGCTCATGCTCGTCGCCATCAGGCCTTCGTAAAATGTGCGAGAATCACCGACGCTGATCGGCATACGCGGAAGTCGCGGGCCGACGCCACCCGCCTCGAACATCAGCGTCAAATTCGGTGCGGTCGTCTTCTGCGCCAACATCGCTGCGGCACACGGTGCTCCCGTCCCCACGACCACCATCGCACCATCTTCCAGCGCACTGGCCGCAGCACAGATCATCAACTCCAGCGGTTTGTAAGGGCGAGTGTTCAGTGTTCAGTTCTCAATGTTCAGTTCAAGAAAGCACTTCGAAGTTGGAGGTTCAATGTTCGAAGTTTATCGAGGCTCAAGTTCCTGCTTCCGCAACTCAGCCATTCGGGCTGCGCCGCCACAGCGTTCTAGGTACTCTTCAAAGTTCGTGGTGCTAAAGATCAGACGATCAATAAACGCTAGATAGGCATCGAAGTCCTTCTCAATCGTCAGCCATTCACGGAGATGCTCTTCGTCGGAGAAGTACTCGTAGGGCATGTTCCCAGGATAACTGCCGCAGGGAACGTGACAAACCGCGTCGACACAGTAAAACGGAATGGCGGTCGCTGTCGGGTCGCGGCGGATGTCGTCGTTCGAGATCAAACGCTCGCAACTGACGATCAGTTTCTTTGCCGCGCGTGCCAGATGCCAGTCCGAAACCGAGGTCCCGCGAATTCTACAATTGCCAAAACGATCCGCTTCGTGAACATGAATTACGGCAACGTCGGGCCATAACGCTGGCACAACCGTCAACTCTTGGTTCGTGTATGGGCAGGTGACTCGCGCGGCCGCGCTATACTTGAACGTGTCGGTCCCGGCAAAGCCTCGCACGGGAAGAAACGGAACCCCCATCGATGCCGCTTGAAAACGAAGAGCCAACGTATAGTTCGTCCATTCGCACAACTCGACCTGTCCACTCTCGACCACTCGACGCGCGTGCGGCGACAGCCCACGTGCCTCCAAGCCAACGATGTAGGCGACATCGACTCGCTTCAGCAACTGGCCTCGCCCCGTGTCGTTGCCGGCGCACAACAATTGAAAGTCATGTGTCGCGGTGTGTCCTGCAAAGCTCAGACCTTGTCGCTGTTGCCGAACGATCTCGTGCAACAGAGCCGTCGCGATCCGATCACCGCCGAAACCGCCTGATGCGAGATAATCGCCATCCGCTACGAACCGACGGACCGCTTCCTCGACCGACATCACTTTGTCGCTCATCTGCTTCGGCTTGTCGCGAAACCACTGCCGCGCCGCATCGCAATCCGGCTCGGCAAACAGCGGTCCTTTCCCACGCATCGACATCGGGTAGCACACTCGGTTCGAGATAAACTGATTCGTCTGGATGATTCAGTTTAATGGCTCGGCCTCCATGCTGGGAGTGTAGCGCACGTAGCGGTACACTTTGCGATTCCTGAAAGTAGGATGGCCACTCTCGGCCGTCTTTTGTCGGGCAGGAGTGCCCGACTTACGGCAAACTGCACCGCTACCCGAGCGTACGTTACTGGCTGGCGTACGATCCGCGTGCAAAGGTCGGCACCCAGCGTTCCCAACGCTGTTCAAGCTGCGACGAGTCCATGCGGAGTTCAGCTTGAAGTGCTTGCTCCATCGACTCGCCCTGCCCCAGATGATCGAGGATTTTCCGAATTCGGAAGAAGCGATACTTCTGGTCAAGATACGTGACGAGGCTGTAGGACTGTTGATACGCAAGGGCGGCGACATTCGAGTCGCGACTCTTGAAAGCGCTATCGAGGCTGGCAAGCGGGATCAGTCGATTGTTGCTGACCGCAAGTTGCAAGTGCTGCAAGTTCGGCTTCCGCGTGCGTGCTTCCTCGAACTCGGCAAGCCCTTCATTGAGCCATACGGGGCATTGATTCTGAGTGATGTCGTGAATGATCGCGTGTGTGTACTCGTGGACCAGCGTTGACTTCAGTGACGCTTGGCCAGCGGGGCTGCGCGGCACGGGAACGCGGATCTTGCCATCGTACAACCCGGCGATCCAATCGGGACCTTGCCGGACCTGCTTAAACGCTTCTTCCGAGTAGACCAACACGACAAGTTGATGTCGCGGCCAGTATCCGAAATCGCGCCCCACATCGCGACGGGCTTGATCGAGAACCGTCCGCAAGTCATAGGCGGTCGAGTAACCGACATCGTCCTGGTAACGCAGGTCGAAATGCACGTTGCCGGCGCGATCGAACTGTTTTTCAATCGCCTGCTCGGAGTTGAGCTTACTGAGTCGCTCGTCGATCGCGGTCATCGAAGGATTAAGTTGCTTTGCTCGGTCCCAGGCTGTTTTGGCGTGGGCAAGCTCCTGGCTGTCGTAAGCAATGTCGCCCAGGATCGCATAGGCGTCCGCAGACCGTGGGTTGAAACGCAGCGCCTGCTGGACCAACATCTTTGACCTCACATCGGTCCCCCGGTCACTCGACCGCCGATCCTGCCGCAGCGAAGCCGCATGATTTAGATAGATGACGGACAGGTTCTGTTTGAATTGTTGGTTGCTCGTGTCGAGGGCAACCGCTCGTTGCAATTCCGTTTCTGCCTGCGCCCAATTGCCTTGGTTCGACAGTTCAATCGCGTAGTTGTTGTAGGCAACGGACAATTGCTGTCGCTGCTGCGCCGACGAACCGCCACGTTTTAGTCCCTCGATGATTCGTGGCCACTCTTCGGCCTTTGTTGACTGTGCGGCTAACAGCAGGCACGTCATGGCGACGAAGCACACGGAATATCGGCGTTTGATTGAATGCATTATGAATCATCCCGCCGTCAGGTTGCGCCTGCGACTATTCGAGGAACTGAGAACTAGCCTGGATTCGGCCACAGAGAAGCCAGCGAAGCTTTGTGCCCGTTGCTCGGTGCCCAAAGGAATCTTCTTAAGCCTAGTGCGCTATTGGTGACCGTGCGGGACTTTCGCGAATGGCGGCAAAGGCTGGCGCCATCTACGCCACGAAAATCGACGTCGGCATGCGGTGAAGAGATGTCTTTGACGACGAACCACCACGCGAATGTTGCGAAATCGCCACGAGCGTTTACGCATCGCGGCAGGCGCGTCGGACAACACCGATCGTAACAGCACGCAACTTGGGCTCCGCGTGTTCGGCAATGTCGACGACTTCCATCGCGTCGACGGCGTCGGGAGAATCAGGTTTGGCAACATTGGTCACTACTGATAATGCGAGCACACGCATGCCCGAGGCCGCGGCAGCAATGACTTCAGGGACGGTGGACATGCCAACGACGTCGCCACCGATGCGACGCATAAAGCGATACTCGGCGCGTGTCTCGTAATTCGGACCCGTCACCGCAACGTACACGCCCCGATGGCAGGCAAAGTTTTCGCGACGACCGATTCCCTGCGCGAGCGTCGCTAATTCCTGATCGTAAAGGGCAGGTTGCTTGCTGCGTGCGGTCGCAGAATTTTGCGTCAGCGCGAAGGCGTTGCGAAGGCCCATCAAGTCGATGTGGTCTTCAACGACCATGATGTCGCCCGAACTGTAAAGCGGATTCAGGCCACCGCTCGCGTTCGAGACAATCACCAACTGACAGCCGAGAGCGGCGGCAACACGTACCGGATGCGTAATCTCGCGGAAACTAAATTGCTCGTAGTAGTGAACTCGTCCTTGGAACGCCACGATGGGCACGCCCGCCAACTCGCCGCATACGAGCCGTCCTTCGTGCGCAATTGCAGTTGGCTGCGGAAAGGATGGAAGGTCGGCATAAGCAAACGTCGCCTCGATTTCGATGTGCGAGGTTAAACCGCCGAGCCCTGTCCCCAGGATAACCGCCGCACGAGGCCGCTTCGGCCATTTGCTGTGGATGATCCGAACGCATTCGGTAACGGCAGCGTCGGCGAATCGAGAGTCTGCTTCTGCCATAGTCTTCGCACTTCGTAGGGCGGGCTGTGCCCACCATCATGTTCGGTGGGCACAGTCCACCCTACGCTACTTGCTGTGTCCTGCCGCTAAGCTGACTCGCTGGCTAATACGCCACGCACAAGAGTCCGCAAGTTCGGTTCGGCTGCATTTGCCGTCGCGATGATCTTCGAAACGTCTGCCGGTTCCAGTGCGTCGGGCAAGCACATGTCCGTGACGATTGAGAACCCGACGACTCGCATGCCACAGTGAACGGCCACGATGACTTCCGGCACGGTCGACATGCCCACGGTGTCTGCACCAATCGTCCGCAAGAAGCGATACTCGGCACGAGTCTCGAGATTTGGCCCGGCGACGGCGACGAAGACTCCTTTGTGCGCCACGATATCTTCTTTCCGAGCGATCTCGAGCGCCTTGTCGATCAGCTTTCGATCATAGGGCTCGCACATATCCGGGAACCGTGGGCCCAGCCGATCGTCATTGATGCCGATCAGCGGATTGTCGCCCATCAGATTGATATGATCTTCGATGACCACGAGGTCGCCGTTGCGGAAGTAGGGATTCAGGCCACCGCAGGCATTCGAGACGACCAGCAGATCGGCTCCCATGGCCTTCATCACGCGCACGGGCAGCGTGATTTGCTTGAGAGGATAACCCTCATACATATGAAACCGGCCTTCCATCGCCATGACCGGCATCCCGCCGAGCGTGCCGCAGACGAGCCGCCCACGATGGCTGATCGCCGTCGAACGAGGGAAATTTGGGATCTCCTGGTAGTCGAGCGAGGCTTCTTCCTGGATCTCTTCGACGAGCCCACCCAATCCGGTTCCAAGGATAATTCCGGCTTGAGGCGTTTTATCCCACTTCGCCTTGATGGCGGCGACGGCTTCCTCGATTTGGCCGTAAAGCTCTAGCATGGCAACGACTTCCGTATATTTACCTAGATTTCGCTCAGAACGCGTCCTCGAGACGCCGAAAGCTGAACCGTCCGGAAAGGGTAATGCTGACGTACGCGTGCTGCAAGTATGAGGAGATCACACGGATTCCGTTAAATCCCCCTTTCGCATCGCCTCGTTTGCACCTAAAATTCGAGGCTTCCAACTAAATTCGAGCGACGGTGGCGTGCAGCCAAGCAAGGTGCATTCACCGCAACTATTACGGCTCACTAGCCGCATAAAACAGGGTGTTCCCATGCCAAAGATGAAGACGCACAAAGGTACGAAGAAGCGATTTCGCCTCACGGCCAACGGCAAAGTGAAGCATCGCAAAGCGGGCACGAGCCACTTGGCATTCCGCATTTCGAGCAAGCGTCGTCGTAATTTGCGCGGCACGGGTGTGATGGCCGAGCCGATGGAAAAGAACATTACGATCGCCCTGAACGGCTACAGTTATTGACGTTTGAGGAGAACCTCCGGCACGAGGGCAACCAAACGCTTCCACCGACGGAAGGGCCTGGTCGTGCGAACATTACTGGATTGGACTGATGCGTACAACTAAAGGCGCGGCGAGAAACAAAGCCAAGAACCGGCTATTCAAAAAGGTTAAGGGCTATACCGGCGGACGCGGTACGCTGCTGCGAAGTGCCAAAGAGACCCTGATTCGAGCGGAGGCTTATGCCTTTCGCGATCGACGCGTCCGCAAGCGTGATTTCCGTCGACTGTGGATCACTCGTCTGAGCGCCGCCGCTGCCGAGCACGGACTTCGCTACAGCCAGCTGATTCATGGCCTCAAGAAAGCTGAAATCGAACTCGATCGTAAGGTCTTGTCCGAAATGGCGATCAACGACCCGACGGCGTTTGCCACCGTGGTTGAACAGGCCAAAGCCGCCTTGGCCTAGCACGCGTAGTCATCCCTTGTGGATGCCACTGTTGGCTTGCCCGGCAGTGCTGAACGCTGTGTACACTGCTGGACAAGCCAGCAGTGGCACTTAGCAAGTCCCAACTCCGAATGACCGATGACCAATTCGGATGGGTCGTTGGTCATTGGTCATTCGGATTTGGTCATTCTTTCTCATGGCGCTCGCAGACTTCCTACAACAGCTCGACGAACTAGCGGCTGAAGCCATTACTGCTTTCGAAGCTGCGGGCGACGCCGATGCTCTCGAAGCCGCTCGCGTAGAGTTTGTCGGAGCGAAGAGCGGGCGGCTCAAGGCCGCTCAAAAAGGAATGGGCTCCGTCGACAAGGATGATCGGCCGGCGGCCGGTAAGCAGTTCAACGAAGTCAAGATGAGAGTCGAAGCTGCCGTGCAAGCGGCGACCGAACGACTGGCTGCTGGTGGGACGAAGGGGAAAAAGAAGTCCGATGAGATCTTCGATCCCACGCTGCCCGGCAAGCGACCTCGGCTGGGACACCTACATCCCATCACTCAAACGATCGAAGAGCTGAAAGACATTATGGGTCGGCTCGGATTCTCCGTGGCCGATGGGCCCGAGATTGAAGACGAGCGGCACAACTTCGAAGCGTTGAACATTCCCGCCGATCATCCGGCCCGCGATCCGCTTGAGAATTTCTACATCGCTGCTGCCGAGAAGTCACATGGCAAACCGTTGTTGTTGCGCAGCCAAACCAGCACGGTTCAGATTCGTGTGATGGAGAAGACCCCGCCGCCGGTGCGAATTATCTCGCTCGGTCGCGTCTATCGGCCCGACACTGCCGACGCCACGCATTATCCGATGTTTCACCAGATGGAAGGCTTGCTGATCGACAAGCAAGTCACGATGGCCGATCTGAAGAGCGTGCTGCGGTTGTTCGCGACCAGTTATCTCGGACACGACGTTCACATTCGGTTTCGTCCCTCGTTCTTTCCGTTCACCGAACCCAGCGTCGAGGCCGACATGAGCTGGGGCGAGGATTGGATCGAGTTCGGAGGGGCCGGAATGGTCGATCCGAACGTACTTCGTGCGGTCGGTTACGATCCCGAAGAAGTTACCGGATTCGCATTCGGTCTGGGCATCGAGCGACTGTGCATGCGTCGCCACGGCGTGACCGACATCCGCGAGTTCTACAAGAACGACGTCCGCTTCTTACATCAGTTTTAATCGATTTTAGATTTGTGATTTGCGGTTTCAGCTTTAGAAGATACGCAAATCGCAAATCGAAAATCTGAAATCGAAAATTCGCATGATCGTCTCCTGGAATTGGCTCAAAGATTACGTCGCTTTGGATGTCGAACCGGCTGATTTTGGGCAGCGGGTGATGATGGCGGGCTTGAATCACGAGAGCAGCGAGTCGGTCGGCGACGACCTGGCGATTGACCTTGAGATAACGAGCAACCGCCCCGATTGTCTTGGCCATATCGGCATTGCCCGCGAAGCATCGGTGCTGTTCGGCACACCGCTGACGATCCCCGAGCCAACACCCAGGGAAGGCAAGGCATCCGTTGCCGACCTGTTGAAGGTGCGCATCGATTGCCCCGACCTTTGTTATCGCTATACCGCTCGCGTCATTCGCGGCGTGAAGATTGGGCCGAGTCCCGCTTGGTTAGTAAGCCGTTTGCAAACGATCGGCATCGCGTCGATCAACAATGTAGTTGATATCACGAACTATGTTTTGATGGAGTGCGGCCAGCCGCTGCACGCTTTTGATTTGGCAAAGCTTGGCGGCCCGGAAATCATCGTACGCGAAGCGAGCAAGGGCGAAGAGTTTCTCGCCATCGATCACAAGACCTACGCGCTCGAACCAGGGATGTGCGTGATTGCCGACTCTTCCCACGCCGTTGCGTTGGGTGGCGTGATGGGAGGAGCCGATTCCGAAGTCTCTGATGCGACCGTCGACCTGTTGATCGAATCCGCCGAGTTCGCACCGATGTCGATTCGAGGTACTGCGCGAAAGCTGAACTTGTACAGTCCTTCGTCCTATCGATTCGAGCGTGGACTTGATCCTGCCGGAGTTGATTGGGCCAGTCGCCGTTGTTGCGAATTGATTCTCGAGCTTGCGGGAGGCGAACTTGCTGCGGACGTGATTGATGTCGGTCGCGATCGCACCGGACCAGAATCTGTCGTCTTGCGCCTCTCGCAATTGAAACGAGTTCTCGGAATCGACGTTCCAGCCGCCGAAGTGCAACGAATCTTGAGTGCGCTCGGTAACGAGCAAGTTCGCGCCGACGCAACCTCGGTGGAGGTGATTCCTCCTTCTTGGCGTCGTGATCTGACGCGAGAGATCGACTTGGTCGAAGAGATTGCGCGGATTCATGGCTATGACCAAATCCCCGAAGACGCTGCTGTACCCATGTGCCCCTCGCATCGATCGGACGCCGATCGAGTTCAAGGCAAGGTCCGACAAGTTCTCACGGCAGCAGGTTTTGACGAAGCACTGACGGCCAGCGTTGTTAGCGAGTCGTGGACCAAGGCGTTCAGTCCCTGGACGGACGCCAAGCCGCTGAAGAGCTACACACCTACGTTGAAAGGGGCGGATCGGTTGCGGCTCAGTTTGATTCCCAGCCTGCTCGATGTCCGCCGCATGAACGAGTCGGTTTCCAATCCGGTCATCGAGTTGTTCGAGACTGCCAAGATCTATATGCCCAGCAACGACGAGTTGCCGATCGAACAACTCACGCTCGGCATCACGAGCGGCGGGGACTACGCCTCGTTAAAAGGAGTTGTTGAAGGTTTGGTCGCTTCGTTGAATCCTGCCTGCGTCGTTGAAGTACGAGAGACGAGTCAATCGCTGCTTGACGGTGCCCGCAGTTGCGAACTGCGTGTGAACGACACGTTGCTCGGTGTGCTTGGCGAAGTGACACAGGCAGGGCTCAAGTCGTTCAAGCTTCGTTCGCCGACGACCGTTGCGGAATTAAGCATGGAGACGTTAGCAGCGATCGCGAATCTAATTCCGCAACATTCGCAGCAGAGTGCGTTCCCGGCGATGTCTCGCGACTTGAATCTGATCGTCGACGAGTCGTTGCGATGGGCAGACTTGGCGACCACCGTCCGTGCGTCGGGCGGCGCACTGCTTGAAGAAGTCGCGTATCAGGATGTCTATCGCGACACCCAGCGAGATGGTGCCGGGAAGAAGCGGTTGCTGTTCTCGATCACACTGCGATCTTCCGAAACAACCTTAACAAACGAGCAAGCCGACGAGATCCGCGACGCGATCGTGACCGCCTGCGGCAAACAGCACGCAGCAACGCTGCTGGCCTAGACTGCATAAAATCCCATAGTTCGGCTGGCAGATTATTCCACGCCGTGGCTGGGGCTGAGTCCGCGAAGCCCCGGCATTGCGTGAGTTGTGAGCATCCGTGGCGTCGAAGACTCCGCCACAGCCACGGTCGCTAGTCGCCGTGAAGGTAGCAGTACAGTTTGAAATTCCTGAAAGTAGGACGGCCACTATTGGCCGTCATTGTCGGGCAGGAGTGCCCGACTTACGGCAAACTCTACCAATACCGCCACGACCAAAAGCTATTGCTTTGCCAGCATGTCTTGTATAATGCCCCGCTAGTTCGGCGTGTGCCGAAACTGGTTGGAAGAACTTAGATTGTTACGCCTCGCTTGCTCCTTCCCGATCCCCGCTCTGAGCATCTCACAGCAGTCAGGATCGAACGCTGGCTCGCCCCAGCGGCGGTAGCTCACCGGTGGCTACATCAACTGCGATCTTCCGTAGAGCCGCGAAAGCGGATGTGAGTTTTGTTTTTGGGAGTGAGCCTCTTAGGCTCAGGGAACGGCAATGACTAAGAAACTGTACGTGGGAAACTTGGCTTTCGCAACGACCTCCGATGACCTCCGTGACGCATTCAGCGAGTACGGCACGGTCACCTCGGCGACGGTGATCACCGATCGCGAGACAGGTCGATCGCGAGGCTTTGGCTTCGTCGAAATGGAGAACGGCGCAGAGCAGGCAATCGAGGCCATGAACGGCAAAGAATTAGCTGGCAGGACGCTGAACGTCAACGAAGCGCGTCCCCGTGAAGATCGTGGTGGCGGCGGCGGTGGCCGCGGTTACGGCGGCGGTGGTGGTGGTGGCGGACGAGGCCGCTACTAGTCTGGCGACGGCGCAGCGACCGTGCATAATTCATACGGCAGCCCGCCACAACTACTGAAATCATGAACAAGACGCGAGTTGCCCGGTGCAATCCGCGTCTTGTTGTGTTTATGCTGGGGCTTAACCATCCAGACAACTTGAAAGAGGAGGCTCGTGATGCCAAGAGACACGCAACCGAACGAACAGATTTCGAGAAGAGGATTCGTGAAGTCAGCTTCTGCAACCGCAGCGATCGTCGGAGCATCGGCGAGTCTTGCCAATCAACCAGCATCTGCTCGCGCACAGGGCGCAGGCGATCGCATCCGCATCGGCTTCATTGGTCCGGGTGGTCGTGGATTTGGAGCCCATGTCAAGACGCTCGCGAAGCTCAAGAAAGAGGGGGCGAACATCGACCTCACGGCGGTCTGCGAAGTTTATAGCACGCAGAGCGACAAGGTGACGGAGTATATCAAGAAGGAAACCGGCACGCTCGCAAAGCAGTACGTCGACTATGAAGACCTGCTGGCCGATCCGAATGTCGACGCGGTCTGTATCGGCACACCCGACCATTGGCACTCGACACAGGCCATCGCTGCATTAAACGCCGGCAAACATGTCTATTGCGAAAAGCCGATGACCAAGACCGTCCAGCAGGCAATCGATATCGTCGATACCTGGAAGTCATCAGGCAAGGTGATGCAAGTCGGTGTTCAATCGACAAGCCTGCCGGTCTGGGACAAGGCTCGTGAATTGATCAACGACGGAACGATCGGCAAGGTCTTGCAGTTTCAAACCGAGTTCTATCGGAATTCCGATTCCGGCCAATGGCGATACTATCAACTCACTCGCGACATGTCGCCCAAGACGATCGATTGGCAGCGTTGGCTTGGCACCAAAGAAGGTTTGGCGGAGGATCGACCTTTCGATCGTGCGGTGTATCGCCAATGGCGACGTTTCTTTGACTTTGGCGCGGGCATGTATACGGATCTCTTTGTGCATCGGTTGACCTCAATGCTCAAAGCGACCGGCTTGCGATTGCCGAAGCGTGTTGTCGGTGGTGGCGGAATCTTCTTGGAGTACGACGGTCGCGAAGTGCCCGATGTGGCGACGGTTGTTGCCGATTACGGCGAAGGCGTCCAGGCGTTGATCTCGGCGTCCATGTGCAACGAAGATGCTGCCTATCCGCAATTGATTCGTGGTCATCACGGTACGCTGTTGTTTGGCAACGGCGAGAAGTTTACCGGCCTCGATTTCCAACCCGAGCGGCCTCAAGTCACAGGCATCGGTTCACTGCAACGCTACACCAAGCAGCGGTATGAAGTCGGCGAAGTCGCGGACACGACGTACGCTCACTTCAAGAACTGGCTGGACGCGCTGGAGGCTGGTAAGCCCGAGCATTGCAACAACACGCCCGACCTGGGTGCAGCCGCGGTGATCGCCGTTATCCTTGGTGCCCGCAGTTATCGCGAAGGAAAAGTCTTCTTCTGGGACGACGAGAATCGCAAGGAAACGGATGTTGATCCAGGCTGGTCCGACCAGTGGATCGCTCGCTCTCGAGCACGTGGTCCAGCGTTGCATGTCCCAGGTTGGAAGGCTGGCGACACGGGCAGCACGCTGAAAGATCCCGAATGGCAAAGCCTGGAAGGTCCCTGGATCGACGGCAACGATCCAGCTGCGTGATGTTTGCTTTAACTTCAAATCCAACGCTTCAGCGACACAGCCAAAGTAGGTCGGACGCCTCGTCCGACCTGGCTGCTCGCTGCTGGACGGACGAGGCGTCCGTCCTACGAACACCGCGCTACGTGCATAAGGGTTTCGCTTGCGCATGCTCAAACATGTGATCCAGCGAGCCACGCCGTGCTGAACGCGGCTTGGAAATTGAAACCGCCGATCGGTCCATCGAGGTCGAGGACTTCGCCTGCCAGGTACAAATTCGACACGAGCTTGCTTTCCATCGTGCTGGAATTAACTTCGCCAAGTTTCACGCCGCCTGCCGTGACTTCGGCTTTCTTAAAACCACGCGTTCCGCTGACGGGAATTCGCGAGCGTTTCAATGCCTCGACCAGCTGTTGCCGAATCACCTTCGACATCTCCGCCGCTTTAAGTTCAGGATTGATGGCTGCCTTCTCGAACAAAGCCTCGGCCAAGCGACGCGGCACGATCCGCGAGAGCACACCGATCAACTGCTTCTTTCCGTCGCTTGCCGCTTCTCGCAAGATCGTAGCGTCGACCTCTTCGATACTCTGCGACGGCAAAAAGTCACACTCCAGATCCAACACCATCGGTTCGGGATGGCCCGTGATCGTGCGGCTGACGTCCAACGCAACGGGGCCCGACAATCCGAAATGCGTAAACAGAAACGAGCCACGCCGCTCATCCAGAGGCTTCTTCTTTTTCGGCTTTGTCTCGCTCGAAGTTGTCGCACGGTCGCTAACGACAACTTTCACTATAACGTCAGGGATCGTGATCCCTTTCAAGCTGGTGACCCAAGTGGCATTGGTCGTGATCGGCGTGAGAGCGGGTCGGGGAGGAATAATGGTGTGTCCTAGCTCCGCTAGCCAACGATAGGCATCGCCGGTCGTTCCGCACCCTGGGTACGATTGACCTCCCGTCGTGATAATCACGGTTGTGGTTTCATGCACGCCCTCAGGCGTAACTAATTGAAACCCGTCGTCGATCTTCGCTATCTCGACCAGCGGCTCGCCCAATCGAAGCTCGCAGTCGCTTCGTTCGAGACGCTGAAGCAGAGCCGCTAACACATCCGTCGCGTGGTCGCTGGCCGGAAAGACTTTGCCCGTCTCTTCGACCTTCGTCGCAACGCCCTCAGCTTCGAACACGGCCACGACGTCTGCCGGACTTAACGCAGCCAGCGCCGAGTGCAAGAAGCGGCCTTGATGGCCATAGGCTGCGACGATTCCACGCGCGTCGGTGTTATGCGTGATGTTACAGCGTGTGCCCCCCGACATCAGGATCTTCGCACCGGGCTTGCGGTTCTTCTCCAGCAACAGCGTTCGTCGACCGCGTTCAGCCGCACGAATCGCCGCGAGCAAGCCCGCTGCTCCCGCGCCCACCACGATCACATCCCAACGCATGTTCGAAGTTCCTGAAACGTGAGGGGGTCGGGAGTCTTTTTCGGCCAAAGGCTTATCAAATGGAATCGTCGTCCGCCGAAAAAGACTCCCGACCCCGTCGTTGCCAGGCACTACCGCTTGTGGCGCACGAGAACGGTTTGTTATTTCAGTGGAGGCCAGCCCGTCGATTCGCCGTTCGTCGTCAAAACGTGGATTTCGTGAATGCCGCTGAGCTTAGGATTGATGTATTCCCAGACGACTTCTTTGTCGCGAGTGATCTCAAAGACCTTCGCCATTGTGGGCTTGCGTTGACCATAGCTGCAGATGACCGTATTGCCGTTCGCCAGTCGTTGGCCGCCGCAGGGATCGGCGAATCGACCGTCGACGTGCGAGTTGTCGACGCGCCACACAACTTCTCCAGCCTGATTGAATTCGACGGTCTTATTGCCATGTGTCAAGTTGACGAGCAAGTTACCAGACTCCAGCGTGATCGCGGTAAACGGCCAGTTCTCCTCTGGACGCCCGCCCAACTCTTCTAGATCCGTCTTGATGACACGCACGACCTTGCCGTCTGGTGCATATTCCTTGACAGCAAACCCGAGCAGATGCGGCACAATGTAGTTGCCGTTGTCGAGTTTCCTCGCCATTCGTGTTTGCATGTGTGCGTTATCCGAATCGGGCTGAAGCGGTATCTCGGCAACAATCGTTCCATCGCCAGCGAGCTCCAGCAGGCGAGGCTTCGCACCCCGCTCGACGACCATCGTGTTGCCATCCGGCAGCCGAACGACCGTGCCGAGTTCCTTGTTCTCGGTGCTAAGCGTGTATTGAAAAACAACCTCGCCTTCGCGCGTGTACTCTTTGGCCTCATTGCCATGAGAAACCAAAACATTGCCATTAGGCAGCACGAATCCGTCTCGCGAACGGCCCGGCACTTGCCAGGCAATTGTGCTGTCCTCGCCAATGATCGCGGTCATCGAACCGGTTACGAGGAACGAGTGCTTGATGCCTTGCTCACTGACCTGCTTGCCAAACGCAGCCGCGTCTTCCGCCTGTGCGTTTGGAAGTGGAAGCAATAAGGACGGGGTGGCGAATAGCAGTGCGACGAGGAAGGATCGGAATATTGTTCTCATGCGAAAGGCTGCTCTGTGATTGAAGTGTGGTGAGAATTCGGCAGTGCTAAAGAGTGCAGTCTGGAACGCGAATCCGTATCTTACACAGCTTCCAACGCTCCGACATGTGACCGCTTCTGCTAAACCGGTTTATTGTAGATAATTCCCTGACTTCCGCCTGAATTCCTCCGATTTGGTAGTAGTACAGTTTGAAATTCCGGAAAGATAGGACGGCCACTCTTGGCCGTCTTTTGTCGGGCAGGAGTGCCCGACTTACGGCAAAGTGTACCACTACCTCCGATTTCGATTGTTTCCTATGCCATTGATTACGATTCGTGACCTGAGTATTCGCTTTCGCGGCCCCGCCCTGCTGGATGGAGTTGATTGCACGATCGAACCCGGTCAGCGGATTGGCTTATTGGGTCGAAACGGAGCGGGCAAGACGACGCTCATGCGGATGCTGCGCGGCGATGTCCAGCCCGACCATGGACAGATCATATTCGCGCCGGGAACGAAAGTATCTCTGTTGCCGCAAGATGTCCCGCAGCATGTTCGTGGCACCGTGGCCTCGGTTGTCGGTGAAGGCGTCGTGTTGGACTCGACCGATGCCGACGACGAACATGCTGCCGAGTGGCGATCGCAGCACCAGGTCGATCAAATCCTTTCACGCATGGAACTCGATCCGGAGGCCAAGTTCGAGTCGCTTTCGTCGGGGATGAAACGCCGAGTGCTTTTGGCACAATCGTTAGTTTCCAGCCCAGACATGTTGCTGCTTGACGAGCCGACGAACCACTTAGACATCGACGCCATTGGCTGGCTGGAAGAGTTTCTCGGTCGCTGGAATGCAACGCTCTTGTTTGTCACTCACGATCGCATGTTTTTGCGAAAACTGGCGACGCGGATCTTTGAGATCGATCGTGGGCGATTGTTCGATTGGTCCTGTGACTACGACACGTTCCTTCAGCGAAAGGACGATGCGCTAGCCGCCGAAGAGAAGCAGAACGCGTTATTCGACAAACGGCTTGCGCAGGAAGAGGTCTGGATTCGGCAAGGCATCAAAGCGCGGCGGACTCGGAACGAAGGACGTGTGCGGGCGTTGAAGGCGTTGCGCATCGAGCGAAGCGAGCGGCGCTCCGCCGTTGGCAAAGTCAACCTGCAAATCCAAGAGGGTAAACGCAGCGGGAATTTGATCGCCGAAGTGGAAGGCGTTTCGTTCTCGTATGACGACAAACAGATCGTCCGCGACTTTTCGACCACCATCATGCGTGGCGACAAGGTCGGGCTGATGGGACCGAACGGAGCCGGCAAGACAACCTTGCTGCGCATTCTGCTTGGTCAACTTGCACCCCAAGCAGGCTCGGTCCGGATCGGCACCAACATCGAGATCGCTTACTTCGATCAACTTCGCGAACAACTCGACGAAGAGAAGACGGTCCAAGAAGACGTCGGTGAGGGAAGCGACACCGTCGGAATTGGTGAAAACAAACAGCATGTAATCGGCTACTTGCAGAAGTTCTTGTTCAACCCAGAACGAGCCCGCACACCGATTCGGTTCCTATCGGGTGGCGAGCGGAATCGAGTGTTGCTGGCCAAGTTATTCTGCAAGCCCGCGAACGTCATCGTGCTGGACGAACCAACTAATGACTTGGATACCGAGACGTTAGAGATGCTCGAAGAGCGATTGATCGAGTTCCAGGGGACCGTGTTGCTTGTCAGCCATGATCGCGCGTTTTTGAACAACGTCGTGACCAGCACCATCGTGTTTGAACCTGGTGGTGCGCGAGAGTATGTCGGTGGCTATGACGATTGGATTCGGCAACGAGTCGTCGCCGAAGACGCGTTGGCGCCACGCGCCACGAAGAAAAAAGACTCCAAGCAAGACTCAGCGGCCAATTCGAGCAAACGTCGACTCAGCTACAAAGAGCAGCGGGAACTCGATGGCCTGCCTGCTGTGATCGAAAAGCTCGAAGCGGATGTCGCCAAGTATCATCAGCAAATGGCCGAAAGCTCGTTCTATCAACAGCCGCGCGAGAAAATCACAAAGACGCAGGCCGAGTTGAAAGAACTAGAGGCGAAACTTACTGCCGCCTACGCGAGATGGGAAGAGTTAGAAAAGATGATCGAGCTGGCCTGATAGCCACCGGTTCACATCTGAGCAGTCGCGGAGACTCGAGCACGGAAGATATGCCATGTTTCCCATTCCGAAACGCTCATTCTTTCAGAGCAACCTTCTACATGGTGCTGGCAGTGCTAGCAGTCGTCGACATCATTCAGTTGCGTTATCAGAAAGATCTCGTCGACCAACGACATGCGCAGACGCTACCCTGACGAAACGCTTCGTTGGAAGATGCCACGTTTGACGTAGGTCTTTTGCCATCATAACCCGAAGCGTAAGCGAGTGACCGCTGTCAACAATTCCTCGCTTACGCTTCAAGTTGGGATCGCGGCAAATATTCGCTTCCCCCTAAATGAGACTGTCGGAATTGTAGCGATGGTGACGATGAAAACGTTTACCTGCTGCACTGTGGTCTATCTTGATCCGCAGCGATTCGTGGTTTGATTTCGCCGGAGACATAGAAGATGAGACGAGATCTTTTGCTGATGCTGACGCTAGTTTGTTTCGCTGGCTGCAATATTCCAGGAACTCGCCCGAACGCATTGACTTCCCAGACAACGCCCCAAGCTCCAACAGCTCAGGTTGCGGGGGCGCCTGCCACAGGAGCGGCGGCGAACGGCGAAGCGTCGAGCGAAGGATTCTCGTTCTCCAAGATGTTCCAAATGGTCGGGTTCCAGAAGCCCGATACACCGACTCCGAGTTTGGTTCCACAGGAAGTCACCAATCTGAGCAACGTGATCAACAACGTTACCGCGAAATCGGCTGAGCTGAACGTTAACGATCCGCCGGAGGTAACTCGCCAAAAGGCTCAGGCGATTCTCGATTCGCTGCAAGCCTGGGACAGCACGCTCGCCGCGAGCAATTCGACCGGCTTTGTGAATAACGAGATGGCAGAGACGTTGAACGGTTGGGTTGGCCAGATCCGAGAACGAGCGCAACATCTCGTCCAATACATGCCGAATCCAGAAACGATCGCCGCCATTCAGCAACTGGCGGGCAGCCTCAACACGACGTTCGGGACCGTCAGTTCAATGTTGAATCAAGGCAACGCAGTGTCGCAAGCCTTCCTTGGCGCGAACCCAGGCTAACTGCCAGCGTCTATTTTTCGCCAAGTCGTGACAATACCATCAGCGACTGTGCCGCGCGCACTCGGACGTCGATGTTTTCGTGATCGAGCAGCGGGATCAACTTGGGGCCGATGCTGACTTGCTTCGTATCGCCAGCAAATGTCGCCGCGTAGGTGCGAATCGCCGGATCATCGTCCTGTAGATTCGCGACGAGTGCACGGAGTCCTTCGGCATCGCCAAGAGCGGCGAGCGAGTGCTCGTTGTAGGCCCGAGAGATCGCGTCGGGAGCCGTTTCGATGTTCTTGCGGATCTGCGGAATATCCGATGCGTCGCCGATGCGGCCCAAGATCCAAGCTGAGAGCTTTCGTGTTTCTGGATCGTCGTCGGACAGTCGCGTGCGCAATTGCTTCATTGCCTTCTTGTTGCCCGTCCTTGCCAAGGCCGCCAAAGCCATCAAGTGCAGTTTGATGTTCTCCGTCTGTTTAGCAGCCTTTCGCATCGCTTTGCCATCGCCAATTTCGTCGACCTTGTAAAGACTTTCGGCAGCATGCACGTGGCCGTGAGGATCGTCGCCTGCCAGGATATCGAGCATGATCTGCGCTTTATCACGATCGCCCGCGCGCACCAGTTCCCGTGCCAGACCGCATCGCTGCTGGTCGTCCTTCTCGGCGGGCAACTTCGGCTCAAGATAAGCTCGCACTTCTTCGCCATGCCCGGCGAGCGTCAGTCCTTCGGCGGCGTGGATGGAGGGCCAAAACTCGTCCGACGTCATGCCGTCTCGCAGCACCTTTAAGCAGCGAGCTTGCAGTTCGTCGGACAGCGTGAATGATTCCTCCGCGCTTGCGAATCGCGTTTGAACAAAGAACAGCACCAACGCAAATCGGCAGGCGATAACGAAACGAGACATGGCGACGACTCCGTGGGTCAGCTTGGTAAGTAATCTCAGCGAGACTTCTGACGAATCCCGCAGATTACTATACTCGCTCTGACCGCGAGACGCTCGCGCGAAGAACAGAATCACAGGGCCTTTCAGCTTTTCAAACTGAGAGGTTTGTACGACGGGCCTCCGAGCCCGTCGATGAATCTAAGTCGTTGTTCGACGGGCTAGGAGGCCCGTCGTACATATCGTGCAACTTCAACAGATGAATTGCCCTGAACAGAATCAGCGATGCGACGAATTATCGCTGGAGCGTAGTCGCTGGTTGAGCCGCTTGAAGCATCTGAGCTTCTTCGGCTTGCGCCGCGAGTTCGATATCCGCCTGCTGCCACTTCGCGAGCAAATCAGGCACGTCTTCGAAGTTCAGATAGATCGGCGGCTTGGCGGGATTAACTGCGGTGGCCATTCCCGCAACTCGCCAACCGATGGGCTCCTGTCGCAAGACCCACACGATCTCGTAATTTGCGGGCTCGCCCGACTCGTCGTACTCGCTCCAACTGCTGTTGACATGCACGCCGCCCTGGACGTAATGGACTTCGCCAATCTCGTATCGAGCCGACGGCGATCCTGGCGGTTGGACGGTTAATTCATGTGCTTGAGTTTCACGACGCGCGATGGAAGTCAGCAGAGCCTCAGCGACTTGATCATTTCCATCTCGTAACGCATCGAGAAAAGCCGCGACGACAACGTCGGGTTGGCTCGTTTCGGCAACAGGGAGCGGAATGTCGGCGATTTCATCGATCGTCTGATCCCGTGAGACGGCATCGGGATTCGAAGCGACCTCCGATGACGGTGAACCGCATCCCAACGCGACAGCGACAACTAACATAACGACGAAGAATAGCTTGTTGCTCATAACGATGACTTCCCTGTCAGCAGCGAGCGAATGAATTCGAGATCGACGCGCGCGGAGTGTCTCAGTTCTCCTGAGATCGGTCAAGCCGAGCGCCCTCAGCTGACCACCTTTGCTAGCACGCAGACTGCCTCTTGGCACGTCGAAAGGTCAGAACCATGGTTCGGAATCTGCCGGCATTGTCGCTCTGGTCGCGAAGCATCGCAGTACTCACTTCTCCCAGCGTCGCATGTTCTCGATCAGACGCAGCAGTTCGGGGCGTTTCTTCTCGAACACTCCGAAGAACGTCAGGATCAACAGTCCCAACATAATGCCGAAGCCCCACCAGATGCCGACGTGCTGGATCTTGGCATAGGCGTGCCAGACCATGCTGATTACGGACAAGAACACAAAGGTCACGCCAAGATACAGGAAGGCACGAATCTGCAGCCCGATGCCGACGAACACGCCGAGCACCGACAACACGGCAAGCACCATCGGTTCCCACAAGCTGTCGCCGATGCCTTCGATGAAGATGTCGGCCGTCGAGCTGACATAGATCACGATCAAGCAGACATAGCGGATCGCGGTCATCTGGCCGTCGTTCAAGTGGCGTCGATTCAGGTGACTTGCTACCAACATCGAAGCCGCTGGTGGAATCAACCAGAACTGCGGATGCTTCATCAAGGACAGCGGTTCGTAGTCGGCTAGCAATGCCCACAGCGCTGCATTGCCCGCTACCGCCGCCGCCACGCCGCTGATGTAGGATCGCCGCAGCATGCTCAACGCCAAGTAGAACAACCCGGCGAAGAACAACAGCAGCGAGTAATGTCCCGCCGCGTCGATTTCAAGCCGTTGATTCAGCCACCATCCCAGCGCCGGCAACAACGGCAGAAACCCGCCCGTTCGTTGTAACGGCTCGGCCAGCACTCGCAGTCCGCTGCGTTGAAAAAGTTCGCCGACACCAACGCCCGCGAACGCGATCGCCATCACGATGTAAGGCCAGTAAGCTCGTAGCGTTCCGAACAAATTCGGATTCGAGAGATAAATGTGTGCGAACAAGAGTGCTCCGACGACTTGAGCCGCATACACATAGCCCATTCGTCCCTGTTCGGTCAGCGCCAGCGGATCTCGCTGCGGCGACAAGGCCAGAGCGATGAAAGCGATGATCAATCCGACCAGCACAATCGCCACGGCAAAGACTTCATAGGGATGCCCGAATGGCACGCCGATCCCGGGCACGAACGAACCCAACTCAAGCAACAGCACGCCGACCAAAGCGACCATCGCCGCGCCGCCACACAACACCGCCATGCGTCGCACCACATGAAGCCAGTTTCCTCGTCGCTCCGCCCAGCGAGAAAGAGGAATCGCATACAAGAACGCCAATCCCGCCAAGACCATCAGCAGCCGAACCGCTCGTTCCAGGACGAACGTCGCTCGCCACTGGGATTCAATGTCGGCCCACACCGCATACACGGCGGCCAAGCTGACCAAGATAAAACTGGCGTACTGCATCGTTGTCCGGCGTTGTTGCTGGGCATGGCAACTGACTGCGTAAGCCAGCAGCAACGGCGCGAACGCCGCGCTCATTCGCATCCATCGCTCTTTGAATGCCAGGACAACAAGCAACTCGATTAACACAAGCATCGCGCTGATCAGCAGCGTCACGACCGGCAACCAAGATCGCGTGCGTTTAAGATGCTTCACCGTGTCTGGCATCCCGAGGCGATTTCCGATCGCTGCGAGGTTTACGCCGAATCGCCAAGCGTGTCCCGTCACCGCCACATAAGCCGCAGTCGCCAGTCCCGTCAGCGCAAACACCGTCTGTCCGTCAAAGTCTCGCCACTGATCGACTTCGTCCAACGACATCAACATGGCGATCAAGCCCCAGGCGAACAGAGCGGCCATCACAGGCTTCATCCCGGCGTCCCACAGCGATCCAATCAACAGACCGCCCAGCAGTGGCAGCAGAATCCAACCGGTAAGGCTCGCGATGTCGATATCCTTCCGCGCCGCCTCGAAGAAGCCAGTCAAGGCAAAGCCAAGAAACGTGACGACTAGCAAAAGAATGCTTGCGAGAACGGCAGTTAAACGGTGTACGGCGATCGTCGAAGTTGGATCGAAACTGCAACCGAACTGCCGTTGAGATCGAAGTTCGGTAAACAACCAGAAGATTGAGGCCACGACAATCGCGATCAGATTGAGTTGAATCAGCTCGATCACGCCGAGCACGCCGTCGTTCGGCCACGCTCCCCACCACAGAATCGTGACCGCAACCGCAGACAGCAGCACGGAGCTGAATGCAAACGTCTGCCGACGAATCCGAAATCCGATCGCTCCTGCCAAACACGCTGCACTTAAGGTCGTCGCGAATGACCACCACGGTGTATCGGGATCGAATGGCGCCGCGCGTAAGGCGAGCAGGACAGAAAGTACGATGAAGGCCGTGCCCCACTGAACCGATGTACCTCGTTCAACGACGGAAGTCGCACGACCTCCGCTTCCACTCGATGGCATTACCCACATCAAAACGGTGGCAGCCAATGCGACACTCAGCCAGACGAGCATCACGACATGAAATGCCACCCAGTTGCCGCGACTCCCTTCCAACGATATCGCCAACGGACCGCCGATCGCCAACAGAAAACCCAGGAACAGCGAGATACCGAATTGTTCCAGACGCGTTCGTACCAGCCATGCGGCCGCCCCAAACCCGAGCAGGCAGATGAGATAACTGAGCCAGTTGCCAAGTTCCGTGCAGCGTGTCAGGTCGTCAGGCGTCGAGACGACGAAGGCCGTGGCAAGGCTGGCTGTCGCTGAAGCCATCGCCAATGCGGCAATAACTTGCACCACCAAGCAACGATCAAATGCCTGTTGCGAGTTGGCATGATGGCGAACGTCTACCCATCGCCGAACACCTAACCAGCCGATTGCAAATAGGGCAAGCCCTAACGAGTTCCACTGCAGACATCCGATCGCGACGGGCCAATCGAATCTGGCGCTGGGGTCTTTTAGGATCGGCAAGAAGTACGCGAGGTTAACTAGATACTGAAATACGCCCGATCCGGCGAGCATCAAGATCGTCTGCTTCTCGCGCACGGCGTGAGTAATCAGCACCGCGACGAGCAAAGCGAGTGGAACCCCGTAGGACAGTTCCGACCCCATCTCACTGAAAAACGAGTTTTCTGTCGGCCCTTGAGGGGCATTGCCTGCTGCCGCTTGGATGAGACTAGCCGTCGTGAGCCCAAGGATTGGAATCGCGCTGAGACTCAGTGTCCAAGATCGCGTAAGTTCGTCGAGTTTGCGTGGCAACTCGCCCCATTCGAGCCACGTCAGTCGTTGCAGGGCTGTTTTAATCTGCGAACTCATGCAGACGGCCAAGGTTAGCACAACACCAAGCAAGGCACATGACCAACGCAGTGCAGACGCAACGGCCACGGTGTCGTAGGCATGTCCGCCAATCAGCATGGCTCCGATCGAAGCGATCAGGAACGGTGCCGAGAACGCGGGCAACGAGAATCGCTCGATCAACGATCCGATTGCGGCCACTGCGAGAAACATCAGCGCAATCCAAGAGCCCAAAGCAAACACGTTCGTCCACAGCGGAGCAGCCATCGAGCCAACGGATGCTGTGATCCCAAGCTCCACCGCCGAGCCCGTAGCAGAAGCGACGAAGCACATCACAAACATTCCCACGACGGTTCCGCCGAGTACTAAGTCATCGACCGCCAGGTCGTTGCAGCGCATCAGCCCAACAACGTCTGGCCAGCGCCGACGCGTCAACCGCCGACCGAGGCTCCACGCCGCACACCACAGCGCTAACGTGCCAAATAGCACTTGGAGATGTTGCACTGAATAAGGATCGCCTCTCCACCAACTCTGCTGCTGGCAAAACGAAGTCGCGGCGAATGCTAACGCAATGGTTGCTAATGCCTGGAAGACGGCAAATGTGATCGACGATCGCTGGACGAGCGTCGCGCCGAGCCAGATGACCGACAATGCCGCCATGTACCACGCGTGATCGCCGAACTGGTGGTTGGCGACTAGTACTGACGACGGCAAAGCCAACGCCGAGGTCAGCAATCCGGACAACGTCAACGGAGCGATGAGATGTTGCCAGCGATACGAAGTTGCGGAAAACGATGGGGCTCGAGCGCTTCGTGCCAACAGGCAGGCCGCAATGACAACCGTAATGCCATGCACCAAGGTTCCCGCCAATCCCCCGCGCGGCGGCAACAATGACACTGCGGCTAACCAATTCTGAATCGTTGTATTCCAGCCAACGCAGTGGACGAAACTCATAAGCAACAGCGTCGATCCGCCCCAAGTTAAGGCTGCCGTGGGGCGCAGATAGCTCGCAGCCAGTAAGACGACTGCGTAGAACAGCAGAACGACGGTGCTAGGATCCGGTTCCTGACTTGCCGCGCCAAAGAAGCCTACCGTAACCGCGACGAGTATGCTGATCACGGCAACGCCTCCGCAGCCAGCCAGATAGCTGAGCGCGGCTGCGGGACGCGATCGTTGCAACAGCACTCCTGCGACCCCGGACGTAGCGATTGCGATGACTGCCAGCACGATGCTCGTGCGTCCCATAAAGAACAGATTGACCATGCGGCGAGCCAGATCGGCTTCGTAACCGGCAAATGAGCCCTGCATTAAATGAAAACCAACGAGACACGCTAATGCACAGCAACCGATCGCCGGCACGTGTAACGCAGGGAGGCGGCCTACCACAGCAAGCAGTGTCAGCGAAATGAAACTGAATACGCCGACCGTAATCAGCAACTGCGGTTCGGGCCAAGCAAAGACAACAGCCGTCAGCATTAGCGCGCCGCCGGTCAGAGCTAGGGCCGTGCCCACCGTCCTGAGCGTCGCCAATCGCGATGACGAAACCCGTTGATGCAACACGAGTCCCGTTGCGAGAATGACAACCGCTGGCAGACTGAGCGGCGTCGATAGCGAAGCGAGTGCCTGGTGCAACGAATCTGACTTGGAGAGCAGCAGGCCGATGGCCGTTGCCAACGCAAAACTCGTAATGCCAAGTAGCAGCAGTGTGTCGGTGGCGAGTGTCAGACCGATTCGCTCGCGACGCGTGGCGACTTGCAATTGGCTGATCGTGGCCATGAGATACGCGACCAGAGGAACGCTGACGAGCAAACTCGCGGCGAACGCGGTCGTCTGCTGGCCCGCCAAGCGATTGATCAGCAGTTGTCCGACCGAAGCGCCCATCACGCCGATCCACAACCGCCACGAACCGGCTCGCATCAACGCCTGCCCCGCGAAGTAGGCCATGGTGCCGAACGCGAGAATGCCGATCGCGACGGCGGCAAGATACAGCGGATGGAACAGCGGGAGCTGCTGCGACTCCTGGCCCGTGACGATGATGGCGGCAAGAAAGTTAATCGGGATCAACAGCGTCGCAATGATCAACACGCCGCGACTGGTCGCCTGTAAATTCCACTTGCGGAGCGTATAGTTGCCGGCTCCATGAATCGCAGCGGTGGCCAGCATGAATAGCAACGCCGGCAAGTAAATGAATTGCTCGCTGAGACTGTCGATCTCGCGACGAAGACTGATCACCAAGGCAACCGAACAACCCACGATCAGTAACCCGCTGACCAACTCGCCCCAACGAATGTTCTTCGCCTGCATGAACGCTTGCAGCACATCAGCCAACGCGCGACGCCGTTGTTGTGGACGCGTCGGGCCTGGAGGCGCGATTGGCTCTGGAGCGTCAAGCGGATGAACCGCTGGCGGTGGTGCGGCTTCGTCGACGATTTCAGCTTCGACGGGAAGTTCGTCGTCGCCGATTGCGGCAGATTGCTGGACATCGAAGGCTGGCGGTGCGACAGACGCTGCCTGACCAACGGTCTCTTCAGGGGTCGGCTCCGTCGTGCGGCGTGGTGGGGCGTGCCGTCCTCGTTCGTAGGATTCGCTGAGCAACTTAAATAACTTAGATCGCAACTCTTCGTCGATCGCACCTTCATCTGCCAGACGCTGGAGCGTTCTCGCGGTTGTGATCGCATCGCTCTGACGTGTGGCGGGCGACTCGGACTGCCCGGAGATCAACCTCCCCAGCAGTACACCGACGCCGACCAGCAACGAAGCCCCGACCAGTAGGAGAAAGCCAACGATCAATTCAGACACGCAGTTGCTCCTTGGTGGGGCGCACGATACTCAAGCTGTATAGATATGATAGCTCAACGGTCGGACAACTAACGCGACAGGGCTGAATGATGTTGCGGTTGGTTGGCTGGGGCCAAGTCTTCGAGCCCCCAACAAAACGCGAGATCCGAGGCTCGAAGACTCGCCCCCGAGTTCGTGGCTCTGAGAATACGCCAAGACTACCCCATTGGGAAAGTAAGCTCTCTGAAACAATAGGAATTTTCGTTTCAGGGTGTTGCATTCCCATGTGTAGTTCAGCTATACATAGGGCATCTACTCACGCGAGCCAGTGTCATGTCTGACAGTTTTCAACGCGATTTGCTTCGAGGTAGTCTCGACTTGATGGTGTTGTCGGTGTTGGCCGACGAACCGCAGTACGGCTATTCCATTCAAAAGCAGATTCGTGACGTGAGTCAGGGGAGAGTTGATCTGAAGGCAGGCACGTTGTATCCGCTGTTGCATCGGTTGGAATCCGACAAGCTGATCCGAAGCAAATGGGATGATTCAACGGGCCGGCGGCGCAAATGGTACGAGTTGACCAAGGCGGGCCACAATCGCTTGCGATCGCAAGCACGGGAGTGGCACAGCTATGTCGAATGCATCGGCCAATTGTTGACGCCCATTCTGCCAAAGCTGCCCAAGCCAGCGTAAGCACCATGTCCAAGAACGAATTTGATCAGTATCTCGCATTGCTGAGCGGACTGTTGCGGTTAAGTCCCGCACAGCGCGAAGCGATTGCGAGCGAGCTGCGAGATCATCTCGAGGAGCGGCTCGATGAGTTGCTTGCTCAAGGTGTATCACGACAGAAGGCGATCGAAACGGCTCTGGAAGAGTTTGGTGATGCGACGGGATTGGCCGGCGAGTTTGTTCAGATCTTTCAACGACAGAGAAGGAGATGGATGATGCGAATGACTTTTGGAACCGCCGTTGTGATCGCCGCAATCGCATTGACGACAAGTGCTTTATGGCCAGAAGGCCAGCCTGGGCCTGCGCCCGGACGCCTGATTGCTCAGAACAAATCGAAAAGTGCGAGTGATCACGCTCCTGTACTCTCACCCTCGCTCACTGACGCCGACATGCGAACTAAGGCCAATCTCACGTTGCGAATCGACGTCGACTATCTGGAACTTCCTTTTGAAGATGTCCTCGGCGACCTTGGCGAGCAAGCGGATTTACAATTCCACATCCGCGCGAAATACCTCGACGATAACGCAATTTCGACGGACTTTCCCGTCACGATATCGCTGAAGGATGTCGCCGCCGAGACGGCTCTCGAACTGATCCTCGACCAGGCGGAACTGAAGTATTTCGTGCGTGACGGAGTCATCCTCGTCACGACCGAGGAAGATGCCGAAAGCATCGCCGAAGTTCGAGTCTACAATTGTCGCGATTTGCTGCAGGACTATGTCGAACCGTTCCCTAGCGCAGGCAGCGTGCCGGCGGCGGAGGTCACTGAGAAGACAGACTCGCTGCAGGAGGAAAAGACGACCGCCGGAAAGAAGAAGAAACGTGATACGACCGACGAGCAAAGCAGCCTGATGTGGGAGAGACCGGAATACCTCGCGCAGTTCGGCGGTGGTGGTGGAGGAATGGTGATTCCGAAAGGACCACCGACTCGCGAACAGCAGTTGATGGACATCATCTCGATTGCCGTTATGCCAGATACCTGGGAAGACGTCGGAGGCCCCGGCACGATCGGCGAGTTTGACGGCATGATCGTGATCCGGCACAACGCACGTGCCCATCGACAAGTCGAGCAAGTGCTGCACATGTTACGGGACGCATCGAGCCAACAGGGATGGACGATTCCAGGCAGCCGGCGAGGCTTTCCCGATCCCGGCAGCCCTGGCGCCGTCGGCGGAATGTTTTGATCGTGGTGCGGCGATCGAAGGCTTCCAGCGGAGCGGCAGGACCACCGAAGGCCCCGAGGGCCAAGGCTTTTAACGTGTTTAGGACGACCATTGAGTAGTGGTTATGCTGGGAGTATCAGCCCGATAGGGAAGACACAACCCTTGCCGGGGCTGTAAAGCCCCGGTTGCTAACACCCAACTCGGCCAAGCCCCGATAGGGGTGACACAGGTGGTGAGGTGTGAAGTGTGTCGCCCCTATCGGGGCTTTTTAGCACATATCGCAAATGATTCCGGGGCTTCACAGCCCCGGCAGAGGTTGTTGCGACCCTCCGGGCCGGTGATACGATGCCCCTCTCCAAAGATGTTAAACGCCCTGCCCCGCTTATGCCGCAAACTTCACGCCGCTGAGGGCGTAGTCCAGGATCGCGTCGAAGACGTCGTCACGTTTGCGCTGGAACAATTGCTTGTCGTACGAGTCAGGCAAGTTGAAATCCAGTACTTCTTCCAAAGCGTCGCGGACGACCTTTCGCGTTTGGGCGTCCTTGAACCAGTCTTCGACCAAAACACGGGGATGTTCTTCCAAAACTCGCTTCAGCAATGCCTTCGCTGCGAGCTTTACCTTTTGCGATTCTGCTTCCGTCATCTTGTCTTTACTTAGCAGATCGAAGATCTCCAGCTCGTCTTCCGACAAACCTTCCCGGACGTGGCGTTCGTCTTCTGATTTCATTTCGCCTGCGAAGCTCACCAACTCGTCGAAGTAATTCTCGTTCGATGATCCGCCGCTGTTGTATTTGTCGATGATCGCTTGCAAACGCACGGCGAAATCTCGCCGGGTCAGGTTTTGCTTCATCATTTCGTCGAGCTTCTTTTTGATGAAGGCTAGCAAGTCGGCAATCTCGATGTTCTTATGCTCGACCGCCTTGAACTCGTGCTTCAATTTCTCGAAGTTCGTCTTACTCAAATCCCAAACGCGTCCCGATTGAATGATCTTCCATTCTTCCTTGGACTCTTTAACAACTTCACGGGCTGAATCGTCGACGACCAAACTCTCGTCCAACAACTCCGTAATTCGTCGCTGAACTTCACTAACGTCCTGGCCTTCGATCAATGCGTCGACGACGCCGCGAAGGTACTGAAATACAGCAACACGACGAACGATCGGATCTCCGAAGATCTCGGGCTTGCATGCGTCGTAAAGCGCCGACACGGTGTTCTCGTAAACGTAGAACGACTTACGCACTTGCTCGTCGCTCAGCAGGATGTCGGCATAATCGCCAAAGATCTTCACTGACTTGAAGATCTGGCCAGCGTTCTTCGACAATTCATCCAACGGCATGTCGTTGCCCTCACAAAACTTCGTAGCTTCGTCGATCGCTTGGTTCAGCAGATCGAACAATACGCTCTTGTTCTGTACCGGCAAGTCACCATCATCGCTGCCTTCGGCGTAATCCCGCAAAGCCTTTTTCAAATTCCGAAACACGTTGTAGTAGTCAATGATCTCGCCGTGCGTCTTTTGAACGCAGTGAGGACAGTTCGTAGGATGGGCACTCTTGCCCGTCCCGCCTGCTGCTCGGGCAGGAGTGCCCAAGCTACATATCTTGTGCGATGTCACGCGATTGGCCCTTGCAATCGTTTGCATCAACGTGTGTCCCCGCATCGGCTTGTCGAGGTACAACGTCGACACCGTCGGCGCGTCAAAACCCGTTAGCCACATCGCGCACACGAACACCAACTGCAACGGGTGATCGGGGTCTTTGAAGTTGTATTCGACGTCATGGCCCTCGTTGTCGACCGACTCCATTCGCTTGCGGTGCGGTTTGATATCTAAGCCACGATCGGCGAACTTCTTCTCCTCGTCCGCGTCCTCGCTGATCACCACCGCCATCTCGACACGTTTCATCCAGTCGAGCTGTCGTTTCAACCGATCCCTCGTAGCTTGGGCACTCTTGCCCGAATCGAAACCACCCGTAGCTTGGGCACTCTTGCCCGAATAAGAACCGTCCGTAGCTTGGGCACTCTTGCCCGACGCATCGCCACCTCGGGCAGGAGTGCCCAAGCTACGAATTTCGCCGCGCAGCGACTTCAGTTTTTCCTTCCAATGATGCTGGACTTTGTCATACATCGTCACCGCGGTGAACTTGTCCAGCGTAATGACCATCGCCTTGCCCAGATAACCACGCTGGGGAAAGTGATCGACAATGTCTTCGGCGATCGTGTCCAAACGATCGTCTCGCCAGATCACCTTGTCTTCCTTCGCGAAGCGATTTTCCAGCTTCTCCCGCTGTAGTTCGTCGATGTCTTCTTCGTCAAAGATCGCGATCAGGTCTTCGGTCAATTCCTCGTTCTGAATCAGCACCTCGGGCACACGCTTCTGGTGAAACAGCGGCACCGTCGATTCGTCGTCGATCGCCTGCTTGAAGTTGTATTCGGACACGTAATCGCCGAACCACTGATTCGTTTTGCGATCACGGCCCAGCAACGGCGTGCCGGTGAAGGCCAGGAACTGCGCGTTCTTCAAACCCGCTCGCATGTTCTGGGCCAGATCCTCGTACTGGGTCCGGTGCGCCTCGTCGACCATCACAATGATGTCCTTGCGAGGCGACAACAGCGGATACTCTTTGCCCTTGTCGTACCGGAACTTCTGGATCAGCGTGAACACCATCCGTTTGTTGCTGCCCAGAAACTCACGCATCTGGTCGCTGTTACGCGGCTGGCAAGCTTCGTTGTCGCGAACCGTTTCGGTGTTCAAAAAGTTGCGATAGATCTGGTCATCCAAATCCTTGCGGTCCGTCACGACGACGAAGGTGAAATTGCCCGTTGCTTTGCGAAAGATCTTGCGCACGTAGAAAATCATCGAAAAGCTCTTGCCCGACCCTTGGGTGTGCCAGAACACGCCCAGCTTGCCCGGCGTTTCGTCGCGACGTTCAAATCGCTCGTAGGCGTTGTTCACACCGATGAACTGGTGGTTCTGTGCGAGGATCTTCTGGTTCTCGTTGTAAAACAGCGTGAAGTTCTCGACGTAATCGAGCAACCGCGGCGGCGCAAGCAATCCGTCAATCACTCGCGGCAGGCTTTCCGTATCGGCTTTGATCTTCTTGCGATCGAGTTTCTCTTTCTCGTCGTCAACGCGCAGCCAATTGAAAAAGTATTCCCATGTCGCCGTCATGCTGCCGACGCGAGTCTCGATAGCGTTGGATAGCACGCAAATCGCGTTGGCATGAAACAGTTGCGGGATGTCGGCCTTGTATTCCGTCAGGTTCTTGTCGAACGCATCGCGAACGTTGACGTTGCTGTTCTTCAGCTCGATGAACACCAGCGGGATACCGTTGACGAACAACAGCACATCAGGCCGGCGAAACCGTCCTGCCGGACCGAGTCCCTTGATCCACAACTGCGTCACCGCCAGGAACGTGTTTTGCTCGGCGGCGTCAAAGTCGATGAACCGAACTCGCGCGTGTTGCTTGCGTCCCTGGGCGTCGTCGTATTCGACGGGAGCACCATCGCGGATCAGCGCAGTCACTTCTCGATTGGCAGCGACCATCGACATGCTTGATCGGCGAGCGGTCAATTGCTCGATCGCATCCTCCACCGCCGACTCCGGCACTTCGTTGAGTCGCATGATCGCTTCACGAACCCGATCAACCAAGATGACATCGCGTTTGTCGGTGCGTCCGGATTTGTCGTTCAAATCTTCGGCATCGGTCGTGTGACAATTCAGCGTATCGAAAACATACGAGTCGCCCCAGCGAGCCTTCATCTCACGAACGATCTCACGCTCGATGTCATCTTCGGAGAGAAAGCTAGGCATGTGACACCGCCTCGTAGCTTGGGCACTCCTGCCCGAGACCTAGCGACCCGTAACTTGGGCACTCTTGCCCAAGCCCAAGCAACCCGTAGCTTGGGCACTCCTGCCCGAGACCTAGCGACCCGTAGCTTGGGCACTCTTGCCCGAGGTTTAGTTGTGCGCGGACGGGCAGGAGTGCCCATCCTACGGTCGTTGACTTATCCATCTCGAAAACCCCATTTCAATTCTTCCCATTCGGGATCGACCCAGCGATACCAATCCGTTTCGGCAATTCCTGCAGCACGGGGATTGTGGCCAATATATTGGATCGCATTGTAAAGATGTTCTTCGTCGCGCAGTATTCGGTCGAAACTCTCCTGTTGCCACAGATCGTCTTTTCGCCCCAGTTTGCGATTCACAAATCTCGCCGTCACACCTTTGATCGAACCGATCAATTCTTCCAATTCGTGCCCGTCAAACGGTCGCATAATCAAGTGGCAATGGTTGGGCATGACCACATAACTCGCGACATGATACCGTTGATTTTGGAAATGGAGTATCGAACGTGCAAGTTCCGTCGCTAATTCGGGTTTCTTAAAGTGACAGTCGCCGCAACCTTGATCAAGCCATTCGTTAACTCGATTCGTGACCGCGCGAGCGTATTCCTGCCATGCTTCGTCGGAACGTGGATGTGGAAACTTAGCTTCCCATTCACGACGCATTGACGCGAGCATGTTCAGCTTCGAACTGGGAAGCGAATCTGCAAGTCGAAAAGTCACGGCATAGGAAGCCCCATCTTGCCGCCAATGAGGCAGATGCCGAATGTACTTTCGGATCGGGCGATCTGGATCGAGCCCACGAAAACCTGGTGGCGGATTCAAGTTGAAAGTGTCATTACTCACAACCGTGTCCTCGTAGGTTGGCCACTCTTGGCCGACATTAAACTCCCTCGGGCAAGAGTGCCCAAGCTACCATTACGAAACCGTAGGATGGGCACTCCTGCCCGTCCCGTGCATTGTACTCCGACACATGCCCGTCCGGCGCATTGTAGTCGGGCAAGAGTGCCCAACCTACGTTCATTCGGCGTGAGCAACTTCCTCGCTAGTTTCCTCCGCCGCATCTTCCGTCATGCTCGACGGCAATTGGATGTCGAGTTCATCGACAGGGAGTTTGCCGGAGATGAGACGGCCCAGCAGTGCGTCACGCGTCTTTGACAGTACGTTATTCGATCGTCGAAGCGTTTTGGCCTTCTCGTGTGTGTTTGTGACAATTGCGTCAAATCGATCAATTAAATCCCTCGGAGGGCTAAAGCACTGATTCGAGTATGCTTGGTTCCGATTCAGCCCTGGTACAGCCGCGTCGTTGTTGATGAAATTCATAGACTGAAGCAAGAAATACAAATAGAGAAGACTGAGCTTCGATTCAACGTAGTAGACCGTGTCGATGGGGAAGAATGGCTCATCGGACAGATAAACGCTTCCAACGTTACCCTTGCGACCAACGATCAGTCCGGGTCGGTTCACCATCGCGCGGTCGTGATATCCAACGACACCACCAGAGCCGTACACAGGGACATTGCCTGGTTGCCGGTCGTCGGACTTCAAAGCCTTTCCGTAAGAAAGGGTAAGGATCTCGTTCAATCGCTTTACCTCCCATCCGACCGGTACCCCTTTTTCACACTTGGCATTTTGGTGTCCTGGGAATCGCATTCGGACGAACCATTCGCGGTAGATTTCCTCGGCCATCTTCTCGAGGATCGCGATGCGACGCCGGTTGTTTTCAATCAAGTCGTCGTAAGCCGACAACACACCAGCTATCTTTCGCTGGATCATCAGGTCACTCGGAAACCACACTTCGATCTTGTGAAGATGGTTTCGGTTAAGCGTTGGATTCGATGACCCCGTGTCGAAATTCTCAAGCTTCAATGTTTGCAGGAAGTAGTATAGAAACTTTGGATCATTGCCTTTGAAGTCTTTAACCCACAGTGTCGTGTCGTGAGGCCAATAGCGTGAAGCGACAAGGTGGACCGTCCCGAGCGTGCCCTTTCGCCCAATAATGACACCTGGGGCACCCTGCTTCGCAACGTTGTGATAACTCGAGATCCCCGACGATGAAACGATCGGCACACCACCCGGTGTTTGCTCCGCTTTGGTGATATCATAACCTCTTTGAAACGTCAGTGTTTCGCCAAGGCGGATCTTCCCGAATGTCGTCACGCTGTTTCTCCCGTCAATTGTTCGACGTTGAGAGAAATCAGGGAGGCTAGCGATGTTGCTTCCTCGTTCAACGACTTCAGCTCACTTTGCATCGAAGTCAGGTCTTCAATGAACTCCTCTTCCGTCTTTCCGTCTTCCTCAATCACAACGCCAACATAGCGACCAGGATTGAGCGAGTAGTCTTGCTCTTTCAATTCGACTTGGTCGGCCAACTTGCACAGACCAGTGACGTCTTCGTATTTGGCCGATGGGAAACGTTCTTGCAGCCAGTGGATGTGGGTGAAATAGCTTTCCGCGTTCTTGATCTCGGTGTGCAAGACTTCCAATCGCCGCTTGATCTCTTTTGTGTCGCGATCCACGCCCGATCGCTTGCCTTCGGCCTTGGCCTCATCCGCCTTGTGCTTCTGATGTTGGCGAACAACACGGTCGAGCCGCTTCAAGCCAGCGTGCAACGCTTCAAAGAACGGATCGAGTGACTCGCGAAGCTTGTGCTGAGCTTTGTTTTGCTTGTCCGTAGGTTGGCCACTCTTGGCCGACCGTCCTCGATCTCGGGCAAGCGTGCCCAAGCTGCCCTTATACTTCTCGTATTGCTTCTGAAATTTACCCAATCCCTTCCACGCTGCCAGCAACTCCGCCACCGCCGACTCCGCTTCGGCCACGATCTCCGGCGTGCTGTCGAGCACCTCGACAACTTGCTTGGCGATCGGTTCGACTCGATCGACGGTCTTGGCGAGTTGCTCGAATCCGCTGGCAAAGTACCCATCGACCAATTGCGTAAAGCTCTCTCGCTGACCTTTTCTCAAATGCGAAATGACCGCGATGTTGGCAATTTGTTCTTCGGAGAACTCGCGGTGAGCGCGGTCGATCTGCGTGAAGATGTTGCGAGCGTCAATGAACAGGATGCGGTCGTCTTCCTTGGCTTTATCAAAGAACCACAACGTCGCCGGCAGCGTGACGGTGTAGAACATGTTCGACGGCAGTGTCAGCATGCCGTAAATGAGATTCTTTTCGATCAGCGTTTTGCGAATCTCCGCTTCGCTGTGCCGAGCGTCCGACGCACTGTTGGCCATGACTAACGCCGCCCGACCGGAATCATTGAGCGATGTGGCAAACAGATTGATCCACAGGTAGTTGGCATTGGGAACGGTCTGTTTGCCTTCGTCGGCTTTCTTAACTTTCGTTTTGTTCTGCGGAATGCCATAGTCGCTGAATCGGCGATCGCCAGAGACGCGACTCAGATTCACGTCATCAACATTGAACGGCGGATTGGCGAGGACGAAGTCAAACTTGCCGTAGCTGTCGACCAAATCGTCGTAGTAGCTGTTGCCTTGCTTGATCTCGCCCCGCAATCCATTGACGGCCAAGTTCATCTTGGCCAGGTTCACGGTCTCGCCGGTCTTCTCCTGGCCGTAGACATAGATGTCCGTAGCTTGGCCACTCTTGGCCGAGTTTCCGCTCGCTCGGGCAAGAGTGCACGCACTACTTTCCTTCAAATCTGTAGGATGGGCACTCTTGCCCGTCTTCATTGAACGATCTCGGGCAAGAGTGCCCAAGCTACTTCGATGGTTCTTCACGAACTGGACCGAGTGAACGAACATGCCGCCGCTGCCGCATGCCGGGTCGAACACTTTGCCGCCGTGGGGCTGGATGATTTCGACCATCACCCGTACGACGCTCTTGGGCGTGAAGAACTCTCCACCACCCTGGCCCTCGGCCAACGCAAAGTTGCCCAAGAAGTATTCGTAGATCTGACCGAAGATGTCGCCTTCGGCATCGGCAGGAATGTCGGCAAACGTCTTCAGCAAGGACTTTAGCAGCGACTACGAATTGTCTGGCATCAGCTCAAAGTATTCGTCTTTGGGCAACGTATCCTCGAGTTCCGGCTTGTGCTGCTCGATCGCCGACATCGCCTGCTTGATCTTAGAATCGCGGGAAAAACAACTTCGGTGTTTAGGTTGGTTCGAAGCGATAGTTGTACTTCGGTAGCTGCTTATCTCGAATGACAGGCTCGTCTTGTAGGTATTCAATCGGCTCGCGCCGCGTGCCCGATAACTTTTTAAACTCCGCGTTGATCTCGGCCTCGTGCCCGCGACAGATATTGTCGGCGAAGCGGGTAGAAAGATCAGCCCGAGGATCGGCGTCGAGTACTGATTTCCTTCGGCCCCGAGCGATTAGCTCGCAAATTGTCCGCCGCACTCCAGAGCTGCTTTTCGTTGTTTAAGTTGTTCGCGATTCAAGCGTCTTTGCCCCTCGGGTGGTAGTTCCTCGTTTGGCGCGCGCTAATACCAGATTGGCTCGGCGTCGATGAATAACGGTTATGCGAAACCGGTGAACCGTGTCTGCCTCAGATAGTGGTCTTTGCCGTTCATACGACCACGGACTTGACCAGTCGGCTTTCAGGATGAACGTACGCAGGGATGCGTCGATTTTTCGACGCAATCGCAACCTCTATCGCTTCCAGAGTAGTACTGGGGTCAGGAGTAGGTTGCATCGCCTGTTGGGCGAGTAGCGTAACTATATGGGTTTCAACCGTTTAACAGTGGGCGATATTGGATTCGAACCAACGACCTCCACGATGTCAACGTGGCGCTCTAACCAACTGAGCTAATCGCCCGATCACTTCACGTCCACAACTTCCTCGATTTCTGAGGCTAATCCTGGACTTCTTTACTGCCAAATCAGTCACTTCTCAGCGACCGCTTCGACGCGATTGAAACACTATACTACCCTCGCCCGCCAAAGTGGGCAACGCCTCGTTATAAGCATCCTTTCATCAGGAAGAAGAGGCCAAAAAGTACGATAAACCCGATGACGAACCCCCAAAATCCCGGAGGATCGTCGCCGGCATACCCTGGTTCAGGCATCGTTCGAGTCCGCCGATTTTAAGTCGTTGCCAGAAAGACTCGTAATAGCCGCTCGCACGCTTATCTGTCTCATCGAATCTTAAACCGTCTTCGTTGCGTTTGTTTTCGCGGGAACCAGGACGTAGTCGTGAAGCCGGGCGACCGGGGCGTCGCTCGTATTAACAACCTGCTCGGCGTTTGACGCTAAGTGCTGGGCAAACTCTCGCAATTCGACGAGTGACAAACCCATTAAGTTTGGCGTTTCGGCCTGCACCTTGCCGAACAGCTTGTCACCTCGTGTTGCATGTCGGGCCACGCCAATCGCACTGCCTTCGCGAGCTTTGACACTGGCAGCGGCTAGTTTTATCAGTCCCTTGATGAAATCCGCGACCGTGCCTTCGCGACCTGCGGCGTTCCAAACGGCTTCCCACGATTCGTGCGACTCCCAGTAATAGCCGTGATTGAACAGATCGATTCCACGAAGGTAAGTGTCGCAGTAGTCCCACTTATCGGGATCTAAATACATAACTTTCTCAGCAGCGGTGCCGAAGCTATGGCCCTTCGGATCTCGAATCGGATGCGGAAACTTGCCCGGGACGTATGAATACGGCGGCATCTGCGTCGCAGGCAAGAGTACGGGAATGTTGCTCATCATTGCTCCTGAGGTACGATAAGGTTTCATTGTAGGCGGAAACGTGGCGGATGCACCAAGGGAGTAGCTATCGATGGACCAGCGAAAGATATTGATCACCGGTGTCAGCCGCGGATTGGGGCGAGCAATGGCGGAAGAGTTCATTCGGCTGGGGCATCGCGTGGCTGGCTGTGCCCGTTCGCCGCAAGCGGTTGCTGAGTTATCGGAACGATTCCCCAGTCCACACCGCTTTGATGTCGTCGATGTTAGCAACGACAATCAAGTCGCCGGCTGGGCGAATCTCGTGATTCGCAACATCGGCGCTCCCGACTTGCTTCTCAATAACGCCGGGTTGATCAACGACAATGCTTCGCTGTGGAACGTCCCGCCCGACGAGTTCTCGAGAGTTGTCGACGTCAACATCAAAGGTGTCTATCACGTTATCCGTCATTTCGTTCCGGCCATGATCGAACGCGAAACCGGCGTGATTATCAACTTCAGTTCCGGCTGGGGGCGATCAACATCGCCGATGGTTGCTCCGTATTGTGCAACGAAGTGGGCGATCGAAGGTATGACGCGAGCGCTCGCAGACGATTTGCCATACGGCATGGCGGCGATTCCGCTGAACCCTGGCATCATTCATACTGAGATGCTTGACAGTTGTTTCGGCAAGAACGCGGTTGCCTATCCGTGCGCTGAACAATGGGCGAAGAAAGCCGTTCCGTTTCTGCTGGATCTTGGGCATGAAGACAACGGCGATCCGCTGACTGCTCCCGCCTAGTTGGAGTGCCTGAGAAAGACGGTCGCCGCAACCGAATGTAGGATGGACACCCTCGTCCGTCCGGCCACCCTAAATAAACACGGACGGTCGAGGGCGGCCATCCTACGAAAGTTTCTCGCGCCGCGAGCACATCAAACCAACTAAAGACGCTATCCGATATCTTTCATGCCACAACACCCCGCGATGCTTGACGAAGCAACTTTACTTTCCGCGTGCGAAGTTCGACGGCAACGTCGCAGCGGCCCCGGCGGACAGCACCGCAACAAAGTCGAGACGGCGGTGGTTATTACACATTCGCCAACCGGCATTCAGGGGGAAGCCTCGGAACGCCGCAGTCAGGAGCAGAATCGGACGGTCGCAGTGCGGCGATTGCGCGTCAATCTGGCGATTCGCTATCGGACGAGCGTCGCGACAGAAAGCTACCAGCCGAGCGAGCTATGGCGGCAACGCTGCCGCAGCCAACGAATCTCGGTCAATCCCGAGCACGAAGACTTTCCGGCGATTCTGGCCGAGGCGCTGAACTTGCTTGCCGCGTGTGGTTTTGAGCCGAAAGAAGCAGCTCCTCATCTTGCTTGCTCACCCTCCCAACTAATAAAGCTTCTCCAGCTCGAACCACAGGCGTTTGTTGAGCTGAATCGGCAACGAATCGAGCGAGAACTGCGACCACTGCGGTGAGGGTCCCACTCGCTGAAGGTGGCTTATTTGAGTAGGATAGCCGATTGTCCTGCTCCACACTCCGCCCAAGGTTCGTCCATTGAGTAACGTCGTCAAACTAGAACCGAAGCTCGCCGAGACAAAATCGAAGGGTTCGTACGCCTTCGTAAGCCTTGGTTGCGCGAAGAATCTGGTCGACAGTGAACGGATGTTGGGGCTGTTGAAGCTAGACGGATACGATCTGGTCGCTGATCCCGATGGTGCGGATTTCGTGATCGTGAATACTTGCGGTTTCATCGAGCAGGCTCGCGACGAGTCGTTCGCCTCGATCGACGAGATGCTTGCGTTGAAACGCGCGGGTCGGACTCGCGGGGTCATTGTCTCCGGGTGCCTGGCAGAACGGCAACGCGAAGACTTGTTGAATGATCGACCGGGTATCGACTCGCTGGTTGGCGTCTTTGGTCGCGAGGAAGTCACGAAGGTGGCTGATCGCTTGCTCGGCAATCTGGACGAACAGCGAAATATCTTCCGCCCAGCTCCGATTCGAGCGTTGCCGGATACTAGCCGCTTGCGGATCACGCCGCGGCATTTTGCCTATCTCAAGATCTCGGAAGGCTGCGACCGGCTATGTACGTTCTGCGCGATCCCGAAGATGCGAGGCAAGCACGCCACGAAGCCCATGGAAGAAGTGATTCGCGAAGCCAAGGAGTTGGCGGCGGATGGCGTGCGTGAGTTGATCATCGTCGCGCAAGATACGACGTACTACGGAATGGACTTGTATGGCGAGCCGCGTTTGGCAGAGCTGCTGCTGCAGCTTGACGAAGTCGAAGGGGTCGACTGGATTCGGCTGATGTACTTCTATCCGATGTACATCACCGACGAGTTGGTCGATGTGCTTGCCAACGCCAAGAAGATACTGCCCTACATCGACATGCCGTTGCAACACATCAACGACAATATGCTCCGCCGGATGTCACGCCGTGTCACGCGTGAACAAACGGAAGCGTTGATTCAGAAGCTGCGGGATCGCATTCCGAACCTCACGTTGCGAACGACGCTGATCACAGGCTTTCCTGGCGAGACGGAATCCGAGTTTGAGGAACTCGTCGAATTCGTCCAGCAGCAGAAGTTCGACCACATGGGTGTCTTTACGTATTCGTTCGAGGCAGACACTCCCTCGGGCCGACTGCCGGATCATTTGTCCGAAAAGATCAAGGAGGATCGCCGCGAGCGTCTGATGGCGGCTCAACAACCGATCGCCTTCGATCGCAGCCAGACTCACTTAGGCAAGCAGCTAGATGTGATTCTGGATCAGCCAGTTGCCGGCGAAGACAATGTCTGGGTGGGTCGCTCGAAGGCCGATGCTCCAGACGTGGATGGTGTTATCTATGTCACAGGTGGCGACGAGAAGCTCGCTGCTGGAAACATTGTGCCTTGTGAAATCGTCGCCAGCCAAGGCTACGATCTGGCAGCGGTAGCCGTGGGGGCTCCGTTCTAAAACATCGTCATGGCAGAACCCAACGAAAAGAAACCTACGAACGATGTCTTCAACGTCCCGAATCAATTGACGGCGGCGCGGTTCATTCTCGCGATCGTCGTGTTCGTCCTGATTCCGCTGCAAATCTACCTGGCCGCGTTGATCGTCTTCTTGATCGCCGCCTCGACCGATTGGATCGACGGCTACTACGCTCGCAAGTACGGACAAGTGACGAAATTCGGGCGGATGTTTGATCCCTTTGTCGACAAGATCATTATCTGCGGAACCTTTATCTTTCTGGCCGGCGAGCAAGATTCGGGCATTGCGGCTTGGATGGCAGTTGTCGTCGTTGGACGCGAACTGCTCGTGACCGCGCTTCGTTCATCGATTGAGCAGAGCGGCGGGGATTTCTCGGCCAGCTTCGCTGGCAAGCTGAAGATGTTGTTTCAGTGCGCGGCTGTGGTTGCGAGTCTCCTGCTGCTATGGCTCGGCAAAGACGGACCGAGTTGGTTGCCAATGACGCTGTTCGTGTTGGCTTGGGTGGCGGTATTGTCGACGATTCAATCGGGCCTCGACTACATCTACGCCGCCGTCAAGTACTTCCGCTTAGAAAGCTGACCTCGAAGGCCGTGGACGACCTCACTGCCAATATCGCGACCGTCATCGTTGGCATTGTCGCATTGTGTATTACCGGCTGGACGATGATTGCCGTTCGGCTGTATCAACGGCAACCACCTCTCGCATTCGATCCGCGTCGCGAGGCACCTTGGGGTCTCTGGGATCTGTTGCTTGTGCTTGCCTTGGCCTTTGGTCCGTCGCTGGCTGTGGGAGTCTACTTTCAGCCGCTATTGGGCTCAGCGAATCCAAGCAGCGAAGCTCTCAAAGAACTGCTGCGTTGGAACTCCTTCGTTTCGGTGATTTCCATTTTCGGAATGATCACCTATTTCCAATTCCGACCGCAGGCAAGTCTTCAGGATGTCGGACTGAACTTGCGTGGACTCGGCCATCAGTTCGGGGTGGGTATCGCTTGCTTTATGCTCGTCGCTCCGGTCGTCTTCGCCATTCAGGCCATGTTCGTCTTGTTGCTCAAGTTCGAATCGAAACACCCTTTGATCGAATTGCTCCAAGACGACCCCTCGGCATTTTATGTGTGCGCGTTTCTGGCAGTTGTCGTTGCTCCCATCTCAGAGGAACTTGTCTTCCGCGGCTTCCTGCAGGGATGGCTCGAAAGATTGCCGCTGTTCCGCGCGGACATGGATTCGTTCTTGCTAGGGCGACGCCAGACGAGCGAGGAGGATGATCTTTTGTATTGCGAGACCAACCGCGATACTCGGCGAGTCGCTTTGATGCCAATCATAATCAGCTCGACAGTTTTCGCGTTGATGCACTTCTCGCATGGCCCCGATCCAATCCCTTTGTTCTTCCTCGCATTGGCGCTCGGATTCGTTTACCAGCGGACACATCGCTTGCTCCCGTGTATCATCGTCCACGCGTGCTTAAATGGCACAACGATGCTTTTGCTGTGGCTTTCGTTGGACGAATTGGGGAAGTAGCCACCACCTTTCCGGAGCCTCCAGCAACCTTATAATGGCTCGCGTTAAACAACCTACATTTTAGAGCACTAAAGGATAAACTCATGGCGATTGGATTTGGCGTAATTGGTTGTGGGATGATCGCTAACTTTCACGCCAAGGCGATCGCGGATGTGCGTGGTGCCAAGCTGGCCGCGTGCTTCGACATGTTCCCCGCATCCGCCGACCGATTCGCTGCCGCAACAGGCTGTACGGCCTACCACGACCTGAACGCAATGTTGGCCGATCCGAATGTCGACATCGTCACGATCTGCACTCCCAGCGGAGCACATCTCGAACCAGCGGTCGCCGCCGCGAAGGCGGGAAAGCATGTCATCGTCGAGAAGCCGTTGGAGATTACCCTCAAACGCTGTGACAAGATCATCGAAGCCTGCGAGAAGGCGGGCGTCGTGCTGGCGACGATCTTCCCGTCCCGATTCCACGAGTCGTCGCAATTGATCAAGAAGGCGATCGACAAGAATCGCTTTGGGCGACTGACGGTGGGCGACGCTTATGTGAAGTGGTTTCGCACACAAGCTTATTACGACAGCGGCGCGTGGCGCGGAACGTGGAAGTTCGATGGTGGCGGTGCTTTGATGAATCAGGCGATTCACAGCGTGGACTTGTTGACCTGGCTGATGGGCCCGGTGACGGAGATTACGGCGCACACGGCAACATTAGCTCACACGGACATCGAAGTGGAAGACGTTGCGATGGCCACGCTGCGGTTTGCGAACGGCGCGCTCGGTGTGATCGAAGCCACTACGGCCGCGTATCCCGGTGCGTTGAAACGCATCGAGATTCATGGCTCGGAGGGTTCCGCCATCCTGGAAGAAGAAGACATCAAGATGTGGGAGTTCGCCAAGCAGACAAAAGCCGACGAAGCCCTGCTCGAACGCATGAAGGGCAAGACAAAGACGGGCGGCGGTGCCGCAGACCCCACAGCCATCGGACATCACGGACACGCTGAGTTGTTCAAGGATGTCGTCAACGCCATCAAAAAAGGAACGAAGCCACAAGTCGACGGCCACGAAGGCCGCCGCTCGGTCGAAATCATTCTCGGCATCTACAAGGCCGCCGAGACGGGCAAGACACTGCAGTTGCCACTAGCGAACGATCCGGTATTGAAGTCCAGAAAGCAGAGTTAGTGCCCAATAGATAGAACTGGAGAACCGACCCATGCAAGCTGTCTCACGTCGATCGTTCCTCGAGACATCAGCCGCCGCAACTGCCCTCGCTCTCTGTAGCCAAACATGTCGCGCGAACGCGGGTGATGGAATGGCGTACGGCTTGGTGACGTATCTCTGGGGGCAAGATTGGGATTTAGCGACGCTGATCGCCAATTGCGAAGCGGCCGGCGCATTGGGTGTCGAGTTGCGAACGACGCATGCCCATGGCGTCGAACCAACGCTCGACGACAAGCAACGCGCCGCAGTGCGAGATCGCTTTGCGGATAGTGAAGTCACGCTTGTCGGCATCGGCAGCAACGAGCGTTTCGACGATCCGAATCCCGATGTCGTCAAGAAGGCCATCGAAGCGAGCAAAGAGTTTATTCGGTTGAGTCACGATGTTGGCAGCACCGGAGTAAAGGTCAAGCCAGATCGTTTCCATCCCGACGTGCCTCGTGAAAAAACGATTGAACAGATCGGCAAGTCGCTGAACGAATTGGGCAAGTACGCCGACGGCTTTGGCCAACAGATTCGGTTGGAGGTGCATGGTCAGTGTGCCGAGTTGCCGACAATCAAGGCGATCATGGATATCGCGGATCATCCGAACGTTGCCGTCTGTTGGAATTCGAATGCTCAAGATCTGCAAGGTGCAGGCCTGGAACACAACTTGGAGCTCGTGCGCAATCGATTCGGCGCCACCTGCCACGTGCGTGAACTCGACAGTCCTGACTATCCCTATCAGCAACTGATCAACTTGCTCGTGAAGTCTAATTACGACGGCTGGATCTTGCTCGAATCAAGCAGCAAGCCCGCGGACAAAGTTGCGGCGTTGACCCAGCAAGTTGCTCTCTTCCGAGAGATGGTAAAGAAGGCGCAGGGTTAACACGTCGTCCGCTACCTTACTCGCAAACCACGATCCACCCATTCGCTCGCAGAGTCCCGAAGAACCAGGGAGCGGACAGCGGTCGGTAGCGTTGCGGAGCCAGTGGAATAATTCTCGCGATCTGGAACCCGGCGCGACGTAAATCTCGCTTCAACTCGCTGGGACGAAATACGTGCAAGAACATGTTGGGCACGCCGCGATAGGGAAAGAACTTGTCGCCCGCTTCGATGTCGCGCTTGAAGATCGCTCGGCACAACGTTCGCAACACCCACCACGGGCCGCCCGGATCGTACAAGTTGTACCAGTAGTTGTGGACGTGCAGCACGAATGGACCGCCTGGCCTGAGAATGCGACGCGTGTGTGCGAGTGCCGCCGCTCGGTTCGCGCGACCGCGAATCATACCCAGAGTGCTGAACAACGAAATGGCTCCGTCGGCGGCTGCATCGGCAATCCCGTCGAGTTCTACCCAATTCGCCTGAATGCAGTGAATCGGCAGATTGTCGTTTTCCACTTTTTCGCGAACGACTTCTAGCATCTTCTGCGACAGATCAATCGCCAGCCCGCGATAGCCGTGACGAGCTAGCGTGACGAGTGCTCGGCCCGTGCCGCATCCCAAATCCGCAATGACAGCATCGCCGACGATCTTGCGACGCAACAATTCCTCGAGCACGATTGCTTCATCGAACTCGAACAGCTGATTGTGAGCAAAGTACTCGTCATAGTCATAGGCCACAGCGTCCGAATGTGCGTACTCCCACAAACCACGGGTAACTCCGGGCGGCAGTCGCCACTGTGGTCGCGAATTCGACGGCATTCGGCACTCGTTCCTGAAGGGCGTGAGCCGTTCAATAGCTTTGAAATCCCAGCATTTTCGACGCGCCAGCGTGACCGCGGGGCCGGTTGATGGTCTCCCAGGCCAGCACTATAATTCGCGCATTGAATCAGATCGAAAACACTAATCGTACGTCTAATCGGCGAAGGAGAAACAGTAGTGGCAATTCGTGTAGCAATCAATGGTTTCGGTCGTATCGGTCGGCTAGTTTATCGTGCGATGGTTGAGCAAGGCCTGATCGGAGACGAAATCGAAGTCGTCGCCGTGGGCGATCTTGTTCCCGCCGACAACTTGGCTTACCTGCTGAAGTACGACACGACCCAGGGCCGCTTCCAAGGCACTGTTTCGTCCGCCAAGTCGGACAGCAGCAAGGAAGAAGATGATGTTCTGATCGTCAACGGTGCCGAAATCAAAGTCGTCAGCGCCCGCTCGCCTGCCGAGTTGCCTTGGAAGGCCATGGGCGTCGAATTGGTGATCGAGTGCACGGGGCTGTTCACGCAAGCCGACAAGGCCAAGGGCCACCTCGAAGCAGGTGCTAAGAAAGTCATCATTTCGGCTCCTGCCAAGGGCGAAGACATTACGATCGTGATGGGTGTCAACTCTGACAAGTACGACGCCAAGAAGCACAACATCATCTCGAACGCCAGCTGCACGACGAACTGCTTGGCGCCTACCGTCCACGTCCTCCTCAAGGAAGGATTTGGAATCGAAGAAGGTTTGATGACAACCGTCCACGCTTACACCGCGACGCAAAAGACCGTCGACGGACCAAGCAAGAAGGATTGGAAGGGTGGCCGAGCGGCTGCTCAGAACATCATCCCCAGCACGACCGGTGCCGCGAAGGCAGTTGGTTTGGTGTGCCCGGAAGTGCTCGGCAAGATCACCGGCATGGCCTTCCGCGTGCCGACGCCAACCGTATCCGTTGTCGACCTGACCGTGCGAACGGCTCGTGACACGAGCTATGAAGAGATCTCGGCTGCCATGCAGAAGGCTAGCGACACTTACTTGAAGGGAATCTTGGAATGCACGAGTGACGAAGTCGTCAGCAGCGACTTCATCCACTCGTCCGCTTCCTCGATCTACGACCAGGGCTCGGGCATCGGCTTGAACAGCCGCTTCTTCAAGCTCGTCAATTGGTACGACAACGAATGGGGTTACAGCAACCGCGTCGGTGATTTGGTCAAACTCATCATCGCGAAAGGTCTGTAGTCCTTAGTCTTCACGTATATCCATACACAAGCCTCGGGGTCTTTCGCCTCGAGGCTTGTTTTCTGCGCGGCCTACAACGGAGTATTCCTCAGATGCGAGATACCGTTACATCGTTTGACCAGATTCGTGTGGATCGACCCGAGTACACGGAAGTTGCGGCTGAGTTCGGGAGGCTGGAGTCCGCTTGGAAGGAAGCTTCTGATACCACTGATTGCCGACAAGTCATCCGTGAATGGGACATCATCGAGCGGCGATTGTCGACATGGATGAATCTGGTCGATTTGCGATTCAACCAAGATACGAGCAACCCTGAATACAAGAAGGCACGCGAGTACAGCGACGAATTGAAGCCGCGGCTCACCGATCTCTCAGTGCGGATGAAACGCAAGCTGATTGAGACACCGCACCGTGTAGAACTTGAGGCGATCTTCGGCCCACAAGCCTTTGCACTGTGGGAAGCCGACGTACTTGCCTTTGATCCGAAGATCGAAAGCGACCTGATCGAGGAGTCGAAACTCGAAGCCGAGTTTACGGGCCTGTTGGCTTCGGCCAAGCTCCCGTTTCAGGGTTGCACTTACAACTTCGCGGGACTGGCGAAGTTCCATGTCGATAGCGATCGGCAAGTCCGCTACGATTCGAACACTGTGAAGTGGCAGTGGTTCGCCGACAATGCCGAGCAACTTGATCGCATCTATGACGAGCAAGTGCGTTTGCGAACCGACATGGCGACGAAGCTTGGTTACGAAGATTTCATTGGGCTCGGCTACAAGCGAATGAAACGGGTCGACTATGACCAAGCTGACGTCGAGCGATTCCGTGCCGCCGTTCGCGAGGACGTTGTTCCGCTGACCGTTCAATTGCGTAAATTGCAATCCGAGTCACTCGGAATCGACCGGGTGATGTTCTGGGACGAGGGGATCTTCGACCCGCAAGGCAATCCGAAACCGCAAGGCGATCACGATTGGATGATCGAGCGGGCCACGGAGATGTTCGACGAGATGGGTGGCGGACTCGGCGAATTCTTTCGTTTGATGGACCAATGCAATTTGATGGACTTGAAGAACCGCGACAGCAAGGCTGGCGGCGGGTTCTGCACAGACTTTCCAAGCTTCGGATTGCCGTACATTTTTGCCAACTTCAATGGCACCAAGGGAGATGTCGAAGTCTTCACGCACGAGATCGGTCACGCCTTTCAAAGCTATTGCAGCCGCGAGCAGCCGCTGGCCGATTACTTGTTCCCGACGTACGAGTCGTGCGAAATCCACTCGATGGGACTGGAGTTCCTCACGTGGCCGCAAATGGAGAAATTCTTTGGCGATGACGCCGAACGATTTCGTCAAATCCATCTGATTCAATCGCTGTTGTTCTTGCCCTACGGAGTTGCCGTCGATCATTTTCAACATTTGGTGTACGCCAATCCAACAGCGACACCGCAACAGCGACATGAGATGTGGCGTGAAATGGAAGCGACGTATTTGCCGACGCGGGATTGTGGTGAGTTGCCGCACGTGCCGATGGGCGGCCAGTGGCAGTTCCAGCGGCACATCTACCTGAATCCCTTCTATTACATCGACTACACCTTGGCGTTAACCTGTGCGTTGCAATTCTGGGTCAGCAGTCGAGCGGACATGACGGAAGCGATGGAGTCCTACGTCGCGTTATGCAAGCGGGGCGGTTCTGCTCCCTTCCGGAAGCTCGCCGAGTCGGCTGGATTGGTCAGCCCATTCACGGAAGGCAGTCTTCGTGAAGTCGTCGGACAGGCTCGCGAGTTCTTAGGCATCGCCCTCGTTTAACCCAGTCGCATCGCGACGGCTCACGAATGGTGGTCGAATCGCCATCGCGATGCGACTGGGTGAAACGAGTATGGCTGGACTCGTCGTTTCAACCGATTAAGCTATGCGTTTCATCCCAAACAAAGATGTCAGAACACGGAGTTTCCATGATGGTACGAACTTTAACGATCACCGCATCCTTGCTGCTACTCAGCCTTCCACAGCTCTTCGCCGCAGACAGCGACGACTGGGTGTCACTGTTTGACGGCAAGACAATGGACGGGTGGAAGGCCAGCGAAAACAAAGACTCATGGCAAGTCAAAGACGGAGCTTTGGTCTGCAATGGAGAACGTAGCCACTTGTTCTACGTTGGCGACGACAAGCCGTTTGTGAACTTCGAGTTCAAGGCCGAGGTGATGACGACTCCTGGCAGTAACGCCGGTATCTACTTCCACACGAAGTATCAGGAAGAAGGCTGGCCGCAACATGGCTTTGAAGCCCAAGTCAATGTCACGCACAAAGACCCGAAGAAGACGGGCAGTCTCTACAGCATCGTCGATGTCAGCGATCCACCGTGCAAAGACAACGAGTACTGGACTCAACACATCATCGTGCAAGGCAAGCACATCACGATCAAGATCAACGACGTGACGGTTGTCGACTACACGGAGCCGGAAGGCAAAGAAGCGTTCTCGACGAGCTTCGAACGCCGACTGGGCAGCGGCACCTTCGCGCTACAAGCTCACGACCCGATGAGCACCGCGTACTTCAAGAATATCCGTGTGAAGCGATTGCCGTAGCTGGGGAGAGGTCAGAGGCAAGCAACCGTGGTGAGTGCTAGCCGTTCGATTCGACGACAAAATAGACTTGCAGGATTCTGACTTAAGTGAGCCGTAGGCACTAGTGATGCGTTACAGCTAAGGATTAGGGTGAATGAAGTGAGCCGCTGGCCGTAAGGCCCCGGGCCGCGCCCTGCATTCCTCGCCACCCGACCGCTTACGCGCTACGGCTCACGAAACGGGCAAACCCTAAAATCAAGGGGTAACGCAGCACTAGCCTCGAGCCTACCACAAGAGGCCCGAGGCTAGTGCCGACGGCTCACAGATCAAGCGGAATCACGCTTATCTATTTAGGCGTCGATATAGGCACAGACCGACGCCGGCTCGGGGGGATGCTTTCCGTCCGACTTAAGCGCGGCAAGGTGCTGCTTCATAGCTTCGGAAATGAGCGTCTTGGCTTCGGCCAAAGACGCACCGGCTGCCGCACAACCGGGCAGATCTGGAACATAAGCTCCGAAGCTTGTTTCTGACTTCTCAAAGACAACCGCGTAGCGCATCAGGGCTCCTCGCTAAGTTGCACATGTCGCAGGAGACTTCGTAAGACTCCTTTGGGGACGATGTGCTCGAGTTTTCCGGAAAGTGTAACGATCTCCGACTTGGAGTCATGTCTGAACAGCCGACAGCTCTCGTCGTCGTTGGTTTGACGCCAGCTGTCGGACTCCAGTAACTTGATCACCTCGTCGACCGTCACTAGTGATGCACCTTCTCGTTCCAGTTCCTGAACTGCCATGAAGTATCCTTGGCTACGCTCCGCCGGTCAATAGTGTTACGACCTCGGCAGGTGTTGTAAGTCCCTTCAATCGTGGAGTTTGATCGTTGTCGGCGAAACTGTGCGATTGTTCTCGCGGCAGTGTGCAAAATAGGACGACTGGCCGAGAACCTTCCACGACAACCGGCTGTCCGATTTTCTGTAAAGCCAGTAGAATCTTCGGTTTCCCTCACTCTGAACGATGTTTTTTCCCTCATGACTCAACGCCGCATCCTCGTTACCGCAGCACTCCCCTATGCGAATGGTCCGATTCACCTCGGGCACTTGGTCGAATACATCCAAACCGACATTTGGGTGAGATTTCAGAAGCTGCGCGGCAACCATTGCATTTTCATTTGCGCCGACGATACCCACGGCACGGCGATCATGATTCGGGCTCGGCAGGAAGGACGCAGCGAAGAATCGGTGATTGCCGAATCCAAGATCGCTCACGAACGCGACTTTGCAGGCTTCGACGTTGCGTTTGATAATTTTGGCAGCACGAATAGCCCGGAGAATGAAAAACTTTGCGGCGAGATGTGGCAGTCAATCCGTGCGGCGGGCTTGGTCAAAGAGAAGGATATCGAGCAGCTGTTTGACGTTCAGGAAGGCACGTTTCTGGCCGACCGCTTTGTCCGCGGAACTTGCCCGAACGCAGCCTGCGGTGCCAAGAATCAACCGGGCGACAATTGTAGCAAGTGCGGTTCCACTTACACGCCCGCCGAGTTGATCGATCCAATCAGTACGCTCTCGGGCACGACGCCTGAGATCCGCAAAGCCAAACACCTGTTCATCGAACTCGAACAGCTTCATGACTTCCTCGACGAGTGGACCAAGAGCGACGATCACTTGCAGTCCGAAGTGTTGAACTATCTGAAGGGGCACTTCTTGGGCGACGCCAATTCGCCGGAAGGACGCAAGACGCTCCGAGACTGGGACATTTCGCGACCAGCACCGTACTTTGGTTTCGAGATCCCGGACAGTCCGGGGAACTACTGGTACGTGTGGTTCGACGCTCCGATCGGTTACATGGCTTCGACCGTTCAGTGGTGTGAGCGGAACGGCGAGCAGTTCGACGATTGGTGGCGCAGCGACGACACCGAGATCCATCACTTCATCGGCAAAGACATCACTTACTTTCACACGCTGTTTTGGCCTGGCATGTTGAAATCCGCCGGATTCAGCTTGCCGAAGAAGGTCCATATCCACGGCTTCTTGACGGTCAACGGCGAGAAGATGTCCAAGAGTACGGGCACGTTTGTCAAAGCCGAAACGTACCTGAAGCATCTCGATCCGTCTTTTCTACGCTACTACTATGCGTCGAAGCTGGGATCGCGGTTGGACGACATCGATATGAACTTGGACGAGTTTGCGGCGAAGATCGATTCCGATCTGGTCGGCAAAGTTGTTAACCTTGCCAGTCGGTGTGCCAAGTTCGCTGTCGCGAGCGGCTTGTCGGCAGAGTATCCCGACGATGGCGGCTTGTTCGCGCAAGGTGCCGCTGCCGGAGACGAGATCGCAGCCGCATACGAGAATTGTGACTACAACCGCGCGATGCGATTGATCTTGGAGTTGGCGGATCGAGCCAATCCTTATATCGAAAACGCCGCTCCGTGGACGTTAAAGAACGATCCGGACAAAGCTCAGCAGTTGCAGGACATTTGCACGATCGGCTTGAATCTGTTCCGACAGATCATCGTCTATCTAGCACCGGTCTTGCCACGCATTTCCGAGCAGACGGGGGAATTGCTAGGCAGGCCTATCGAAAGCTGGGATGAAGCCAAGACTCCGCTGGTCGGTATTCCCGTTAATAAATTCAAACACATGATCAAACGAGTTGACCGAAAGGATCTGGACGCCATGATCGACGAGAGCAAGGACGAAGAAGTCACCGCGCCGCCCACGTCGCAGTACAACGACAGCGCCGAGCCGCTTCAAACAGAACCGCTCGCCGAGCAATGCACGATCGACGACTTTGTGAAGGTGGATCTGCGGATCGCGCGCGTACTCACTGCGGACGACGTTCCCGAAGCGAATAAGCTGCTCAAGCTGACGCTCGGTCTTGGCGGGGACGAGACGCGCACGGTATTCGCAGGCATCAAAGAGGCCTACAAGCCTGACGATCTGATTGGGCGACTGGTCGTGTGCTGTGCAAACCTGGCTCCCCGCAAGATGAAGTTCGGCGTCAGCGAAGGCATGATCTTGGCCAGCGGCCCTGGAAAGGCCGACGTGTTTATGTTGCGTGTGGATGAAGGCGGCAAGCCGGGACAACGCGTTCACTAGAGTCTTACTCGGATTGATGTGCGCGCGCACCTTCGTAGGATGGACGCTCTCGTCCGTCTGTGTTCATTCGTGATGGCCGGACGGACGAGAGCGTCCATCCTACGTTCGGTTGCGGCGAAGCCGCGTTCGACCGAAGAAGTACACGCTGAAGCGTGGACTCCAGAAAGGCCCGCAATCCTCGAATTGCTAAGAATTGGGGTTGTGTAGACATAAGCCGTTTGGGCGTTAGCCCCGGTTGTTACGAGGGAACCGTGGCTAACGCCAAAACGGCTAATCCTGAAATCAAGCTGAAACGCAGCACTAGGTGTCGGCGCGAGTTTCCGTCGAGCTTGTCCCGGACGGAAAAGCGTGATGCTTGGCTAACGGAGTCGCGATACCGCCCGGGACGAGCCCGACGGAAATCTCAGGAGCCGGAAGGATGTGAGGGCTGACGAGCCCAACGTCCGATCGCACAGATCTTTCGGGATCGCGTTTCGTTCCGAACTGCAAGGGATCACAGGAGCGTGTCGAGTTCCTTCACCAGTGCGCCAAAGTGCGAAAGTGCCGTGTCGACCGGTTCAGAACTTTCCATGTCGACGCCCGCGTCGCGAAGCAAGTCGAGCGGGAACTTGGAACAACCGCCCTTCAGGAAGCTGAGATAATCGTTCAGTTCTTTCTCGCCCCCTTCGACAACTCGCTTGCTCAATGCGATCGCAGCCGACAGTCCCGTCGCATACTTGTAGACATAGAACGCTCGATAGAAGTGAGGAATGCGCATACATTCGAGCGACAACTCGTCGTCGATCGCGAACTCAGGCCCAAAATAAGCTTCAAGCAATTTGCGATACATGTCCTTGAAGGCCTGAACGGTCAGCGGCTCGCCGGCTTCGGCCATCTCGTGCGAGAGCTTTTCGAACTCGGCGAACATGGTCTGGCGGACGACAGTCGCTCGAATTCCATCGATCTCGCGATTGATCAGGTAGGCCCGTTCCTTGTCGTCTCGTGCTCCGGCCATCATGTGCCGGCTGAGCAGTTGTTCGTTGAACGTGCTGGCAACTTCCGCGACGAAGATCGTGTAGTTGTAGTACTCGAACGACTGGTGCTTGGCGGAGTAGTGCGAATGCATCGAATGGCCCGCTTCGTGTGTCAACGTAAAGATGTCGTCGAGCACCTCGGGTTTGTAGTTCATCATGATGTACGGATCGCCGTCATAGGTGCCGCAGCTGAACGCTCCGCTCTGCTTGCCCTTATTGGGGTAGCGATCGGCCCAGCGTCCATTGAGTCCCTTTTCCAGGACAGCACAGTACTCGCTGCCCAACGGCGCGAGTGACTTGAGTACGATCTTAACCGCTTCTTTCCAAGTGTGCTTCACACTCAGATCGCTCAAGATCGGCACGTACGTATCGTAATGATGGATGTCCTTCAACTTCATCTTACGGCGGCGGACTTCGTAGTAGTGATGCACCGCCGGCAAATTGTTGCGCACGGACGCGATCAAATTGTCGTACACGGTCTGGGGTACATTGTCTGCGTATAAAGCGGAGGCCAAGGCGCTGTCGTAGCCTCGTGCGCGGGCGTAGTAGATGTCCTTCTGGATTGAGCCAGACAGCGTGGCGGCCAGTGTGTTCTCGTGGCCGGTGAACTGTTCGTAGTACTGATGGAAGGCTGTCTTGCGAACATTGCGTTTCGGCGAAATCATCAGTTGGCTGAGCGTCGAATTGCTTAGCTCGATCAGTTCGCCGTGCTCGTCTTTGACGCTGCCGAACTTCAAGTCGGCATCTAGCAACTGGCGAAACGCCTTGCTTGCGGTTTGTGACATCTCGCCCTGCATGGCGAGGAGTTGTTCCTCTTTGTTGCTGAGCGTGTGTTTCTTGAAGCGGAGCAGGCGTTCGAGCGACAGGCGGTAATGCTTCAGTTCCTTGCTTGCCAGGAATTCGTCGAGTTTCTTCTTGGAGATTGCGAGAATCTCGGGGCGAATGAAGCTGGCCGCCTCGCCCGCACGAACCGCCACATTCTGGAAGCGCCCGATCATCCGCTGATAGACGCTGTTGGTTTGATCTTCGGTGGTCTTGAGAAAGGCGTAAGTTCCCAGTCGCTCGGCCAACCGATCGAGATCGCTGTCGAACTTCAAGCATGCTGCCAGCGCTTTGGCGCTGTCGCCAAGTTTCCCGCGATGTTTCTCGAAGCCTGGAATCTGCTTCTCGAACTGTTTGAACGCCTTCTCCCAATCGTCGTCGTTGGCAAACAGACTGGTGAGGTCCCAAGTGTCGCTGACTTTGACAGTGTTACGAGCAGGAAGACTCTTGACGTTGGACATGTCCGATTCCTTTCTGACGGGTGCTGGTTCTTCGTACGACGGCCCTCCGAGGCCGTCGATTTTGCGACTTCGACGGCCTCGGAGGGCCGTCCTTCAGCCTTTTACTACCAGCGTAGCAACGCAGTGCCCCAAGTTAAACCCGCTCCAAAGCCGCACATCAACACGAGATCACCGCGGTTAATTCGGCCCTGCTGGTCGGCCTCGGCAAGGGCCAACGGAATACTGCCGGCTGACGTATTGCCGTACTGTTCCAGATTAATCACGACTTTCCTGGAATCGAATCCGAGTTCGTCGACGACGGCGTCGATGATGCGAATATTTGCTTGATGCAGGATCAGCGAATCGACATCTTTAATCGACTTGCCTGCGTGCTGCAACGTCTCGCGAACAGCGTCACTTACGGTCCGGATCGCCCATTTAAAGACGGCGCGACCGTCCATTTGCATAAACTGGCGTTCGGCCTCAATCGCGGTTGTCGTGGGAGGTTCCTCCGACCCGCCGGCAGGAACGCATAAGAGCCCTGCACCTTCGCCGTCCGCTCCGAGCATGTAGGACAAAAAACCTTGCTCGTCGGAGCCAGCGCCCAGCAAAACGGCACCGGCACCGTCGCCGAACAGTGGATAAGTTTTCTTGTCAGCCGGATTGATAATCCGCGACATGACGTCCGCGCCGACGACAAGCACTCGTTTGCTGTGCCCCGTTTTGACAAATTGAGCACCGGTCGCCAACGTGTAGACGAAACCAGAACACGCGGCATTTATGTCGAAGGCGGGAGCGTTTGCTCCGAGCTTCTGTTGCAGGATACAGGCAGTCGACGGCATGGGCCGATCGGGAGTGACCGTTCCGACCAGGATGAGATCAAGGTCGCGGACGGAGACGTCGGCGGCTTCAAGACACAGGATCGCAGCATTGAACGCGAGATCGCTCGTTACTTCGTCCCGCAGCGCGTGGCGTCGCTCGTGAATTCCGGTTCGCTGGATGATCCAATCAGGGTCGAATCCCAACTCCGATAGATCTTCGTTGCGAACGACATTTAACGGTGCGAATGCCCCGGTGCCTAGCACCTGAACACCAGTCAGCGTGTGAAATCGGCGGGAGTCCGTTTGAACACGAGTCGTCCGCTTCGGTTCGATCGTTGTCGACATGATGCTAGGATCGCCTGTTACCAATCTTGAAGTACGCCCGCCTATTTGCGGATTCCAAGGAACGCCGATCCCTCGTCGTTCGTCACGCAATCAACGTGACTCATCGTGTCGATCCATCCGCGAACCCATTCCTTTGCTAATCGGCTAGTCGTCCACCGGATAGTGACCTAACCACTTGAAGCCAGAAGAGTTCCTGCAACCAGAGCATTGAGATTAAGGTTTTCGCTTTGACACGACAAGCCATTTTGTTGGGGGGCAAACCGACATTCCCGCCAAAAATGCCTTGGCAGCCCCTACGAAGAGGGTGTCGAGATACGAAGACGTTCCGTAGATTGGGGTGATTGTTTCCGGGCGAGAAATCTCCAGGGGCACGACCACGATTATCCTGCCAGTGTTTCACTTCTTAGAGTAAGGAAAGTATTAACGAGCATGTGTATACTCGCTATTCAATACCAGCCTGACACAGATACCCCTGTGCTAGTGGCTGCAAATCGTGAAGAAGCCTATGATCGAACGGCGCTTCAACCTTCGATTCAATCTGGTAAACCACGCATACTGTGCGGTATCGACCAGCGCAGCGGCGGAACGTGGCTGGGTGTCAACCAGCACGGATTGTTCGTGGCGGCCTGTAACCGCTTGAAGTTCAACAAGCCCGTGAATCCGCCGTCGCGAGGCATTTTGTGCCGCGAGCTAATGCGCAGCGGTTCAGCTCGGCGAGCCGTCGATTTGGCTTTGGACGAGATCTCGAGCGGTAAGTACAACGGCGTGAACTTTGTCATCGCCGATGCCGAGTCCGCCTGGGCAGTACACGGCGGAGACGATTACGAAGCCATTGCGTTGCAGGAAGGGCTCAGCGTCATCGCTAACCGGGACTTGAACGATCCGCGCGACGAGCGAGTAAAGCTTGCCCAACGGTTGCTAACGTTGCAAACGCTGGACTCGCCGGTGAAGTTCCTGGCCGTCGCGAGCAAGGTCTTCGCGCGACCGGCTTCGGCACCCGATCGTCCGAGTATGGTTCTGCGAGGTTCCGAACACGGGACCGTGAGCTCGACTTTGCTGGCGTTAGGCAAAAAGCCTCGGGACGCCATCTATCAGTACGCGGACGGTGCACCGGATCAGGCGAAGTACGAGGATTACTCGCCGCTGCTGCGAGACATCCTCAGCCGCGGACTGCGTGAATCGCGGACGAAGGCCGACGCCCAAGTGTAGGCCAGGTCAGATTTTGTAATAAAAGAAGGCGAGCCTTGTGCTCGCCTTTTTTTATGGTTTGTGGCGGGCTCTGTTCACTCTGCACTGCTACGCGGCGCGTCGATAGAGGCGTGCGTTGACTTGTTTGCCACATTCTTCGAGGGCGGTCATCTTTCGCAGACAGTAGGTAATTTGCTGGGCTTTGCTGCGCGGGATGTTCATGGCTTCGGCAAGATGCCCCGTATGAAAAGGGTCGGGCAGATCGGTCGGAATCAACTGCAACAAATCAAGCCGCGTGTGAAAACGCTGGATCTCATGCAGCTTCGTGAGCTTCTGATCATCAACGATATGGTCGTTCTTGCGGCGATACCACCGGCGTCCATGCCCGGGATATCGCCATTCCTCAATGTCGACCAAGGGGGCTTCGAGAGTCAGGTTGGGATGAGGGAACACACGCGTGAAGTAAACCAACTCGTCGAAGAGATCGAGGACTGAACCTTGCTTGGGGCTGAGCCTGCGGTGGACGACACGACCGCCTTGCGACTTCGTCTTCACGAGCCGCTTGCGGATGATGATCGGTTTGACGACGAGCATCCGGTGAGTGTTCGTCAGGTCAGCGACTTTGTCTCGAATCGCCGCGAGCGAGCCATGTTGGATCTCGATCAGCTCTTGGTCGCAGACAACGTCGATTCGATAACGACCCAGCTTCTGTTCAATTTCAGCGCCCTGGTCGGCGTAAAGTTCCTTCAGCTGTTTATGAAGTGAGCTTTCCATAAGCCAATTGCCGATGCATTTGAGATGAGAGTACTCTTCGTATCGGTCCCTCACCGCGACGACTTGGATAGGAAGGCAAGAAAAGGTTGCTAGCGATTCCTGCATATTGGGCCACGATCTATCCCCCTTCACTCCCAATTCGCCATCAATTCGCTCGATTGTCTTTGCCTAACCGACTCAGACCGGACTCGTACGAACAATTCATCGAATCGCGGTTCGCAATCCGATCATTCAGAACAACCCGCGCTCGTCGTATTTGAATCGAGGACTGACATGGAAGATTCGTTCTGCTTCGATGACTTGGCTGCCCATGAAATCGATTGGCTGTTGCGCGCGGACGAAGCGGATCTGCCAGAGCACTACTCCCGGGCGCGGCAGAACTTCTTGTGGCGAATCGGCGGACCGGAGAATGCTCAGCTAGCAATACAGTTTCTAAATCAAATCGAGGTCTTTGCGTAAACCTGCGGGTTACTGCTCCCAGTTGAGAATCACCTTTCCCGACTCGCCCGACAACATCACGTCGAAGCCCTTTTGAAACTCCGTGTAGTGATAGCGGTGGGTAATCACTGGGGAGATGTCGAGTCCGCCCTGTAGCATCACCGTCATCTTGTACCAAGTTTCGTACATCTCACGACCGTAGATGCCTTTGATCGTGAGCATGTTGAAGACGACCGTATTCCAATCGATGGCGATCTCAGCCGACGGAATGCCGAGCATCGCGATCTTGCCGCCGTGGCACATATTGGCCAGCATCGAGCGGAATGCATCCGGATTGCCAGACATTTCTAAGCCGACATCGAAGCCTTCGGACATTCCCAATTCCTTCTGAACGTCGGCAATCGATTCCGCGCGAACATCAACGACGCGATCGGCCCCTAGTTTCTTTGCTAGTTCAAGCCGCCAGGGATTCACATCGGTGACCACAACGTATCTCGCACCGGCGTGCTGAACGACAGCGGCTGCCATGCAACCGATAGGGCCGGCACCGGTGATCAGCACGTCTTCGCCGAGAACTGGAAACGACAAGGCCGTGTGAACCGCATTCCCAAAGGGATCAAAGATCGACGCCACGTCGCGGTTGATATTGTCGTGATGGTGCCAGACGTTGGTCATGGGCAACGAGATATATTCGGCGAAGGCTCCAGCGCGATTCACCCCCACACCTTGCGTGTGAGCGCAAAGATGTCGCCGCCCAGCAAGGCAGTTTCGACAGCGTCCGCACACCACATGCCCTTCACCGCTGACGATCTCTCCCGGATGAAAGTCCACGACGTTCGAGCCGACTTCGATGATCTCCCCGACAAACTCGTGTCCGACAACCATGGGGACGGGAATCGTCTTCCGCGCCCAATCATCCCACTTGTAGATATGGACATCTGTCCCACAGATCCCGGTTCGATCAATCTTGATCAGCACATCATTAATGCCGATGGTGGGTTCAGGAACGTCCTCGAGCCACAAACCGGGCTTGGATTCGCGCTTAACAAGAGCTTTCATGGTCGTACTCGACAGGGCGATTCATTTGTTGGAGTTGCACAAGATGTACGACGGGCCTCCGAGCCAGTCGAATAACGACTTAGATCAATCGACGGGCTCGGAGGCCCGTCGTACACACCCCTCAGTTTGAAAAACTGAAAGGCCCTATCGTACTCGATCCGTGACGTGAAGTATGTCGTGTGCGCCGGTATATTAGTTCACTTGCTTGGTTTCGTACTAGGCGAGATTCATGTCAGCAAATCCACGCAAGTTCGCAATCGGGAGCACCTCATGGTACGGATGAATGTCGCAGATGCTGCCAAGTGCGGCTTGTTGCTTGTAGTTGGATCTCTGTTCGCCCATACGGTGAAGGGCGGTGAACTCAGGGCGGGTGCCGCGAAGGTCGACATCACGCCGAAGCTGGGTGTCTCGCTTGATGGACCGATCAGCAAGAACGGCCCCGTGACCGGCGTACATGACGCGTTGCATGCCCGTGCGATCGTCTTCGCCGACGATGACACTCGGCTGGCGATCGTCATTTGCGATGCATGCATGATCGGACGTGATGTGTTTGACGCAGCAAAGGCCATTGCCAGCAAGCAAACAAACATCGCGATGGATCGCATTTTAATGGCAGCCACGCATACGCATGCTGCACCGCGTGCAACGCACGTCGGGACGGAACCGGCGGATGACGAGTATCACACCTGGTTGGCAGAACAGATCGCCGCCGCCGTCGCGCAAGCCGAGAAGAATCTCGCGCACGCACAGGTTGGCTGGGGATCGTTTCAGAAGCCCGATTTTATCCGTTGTCGCCGGCATCTTTGTGAACCTGGAAGCGTGGGTGTAAATCCGTTTGGGGAAACGGGCGAGCAGGTGAAGTCCGTGTCAGGAACCAGCTCTGCGATCATTGAACCGGCCGGCCCAACCGATCCGCAGTTTTCGGTCCTCTCCGTCCAGTACGCGGATGGTAGACCGCTCGCGGTGCTTGGAAATTTCAGCGTGCATTACGTCGGGGGATATCAGCGTGGATTCGTTAGCGCGGACTACTTTGGCCACTACGCCGCGGCGTTGGAATCGCAGTTGGATACCGACGACGGACGTCCTGCCTTTGTGGGCCTGATGTCGAACGGGACAAGCGGTAACACGGGAGCGATTGAATCGGGCGGCAAGAAGTATCCGCCGTTCGAATGGATGAAGGTGTCCGCACGCATTCTTGCCGAAGATACTCAACGGATACTCGATTCCATCCAACATCGCAGTGACTTGTCGCTGGCGATGCAAGAGACCGAGCTGGAGTTGGGCGTTCGTCGGCCGGACGCAGCTCGACTTGATTGGGCAAGTAGCGTTCTCGCTAACCCCACAAATAAGCACCCGCACCGGTGGTCGCCGGTCTATGCTCAAGAGGCTCAGCACTTAAGCAAGTATCCGCCAACCACAAAGATCAAACTGCAAGCAATCCGGATCGGCGACCTCGGCATCGCCGCGACGCCGTGTGAAGTCTTTGCGGAGACCGGCTTGGCGATCAAACGCGAGAGTCCGCATCCCGCCACGTTTCATATCGAATTGGCAAATGGCTACGGCGGATATCTGCCTCCACCCGAGCAACACAAGCTCGGTGGCTACGAGACGTGGCCAGCTCGGTCGAGCTTTCTGGAGGTCGATGCCGAACCCAAGATACGGCACACTTTGCTTAGTTTGCTTCAATCGGTTCGCGCGAACTAGGAGGCTCGGCCTCGAAGCAAATCGCCACGCTTTGAGCCGTACGGTCAGCAGTCGTCAACCGCAATTCGAGCCGAGTGCCAAACACCTCGGCCTGTGCAACCTTGATAATCACCGGAGCACCGTCGAGTTGATGGGTGATGATTTGCGGTTCGTAGTCAAGTGGAGGGCAGAACGCGACGTGCAGGATTTGCGTTCTTTCGCCGACCACAAACTGAGCACGCAGAACACCTTGAACGACTTCAATCCCAGCGTCATTCTGCAAACGCGTCACTTGCTGGATAATGTGCTCACCAAATTCCTCTTCCTCGTTGACGAATTGATCGTCGTCTTCGGCTGCCTCTAAAAAAGTGCGCGCCGCAGCGATCTCGGTATCGCGGTCGACAGTTCGACGCATCGAGCCCCGCCACTCCGGCAACCACCAAGCTAGTTCGCTCGCCGCGATCGCGATCCAAACTGAGCCAACCACCCACGCATTTGCCCCAGCTATCGACAAAGCAATTGCAACGCATACGACACACATTGCGGGTAGTCCGAGTCGCGAGATCAAGATGCTATGCCGTGACGCAGAAGAATGCAGATGCCGCCACAGAATTCGATAGAGACTCGCATACGCTACTGCCGCAACGGTGGTAATCAGTACAAAGGCGACCGATCTGGGCGAGCTGAACGCTCCCAGCATGCCCCGAACTACGACGACTAAGCAAAGCAGTGCAATGAGAGCCGACCCTAGCACGAACGCCTGCCTTGCGACATCATCCAACGGCTGATTTCTGGAAGAAGCTTGCACCGACGACGTGATATTTGCTTCCATGCGTAGGTCCGATCTGTACGGTCACTGATGATCGCGTCGCTTACTCGTGGCGCAACGCTTCGATCGGATCCATTTGAGCGGCACGATATGCCGGGTACAAGCCGAACATCACGCCAATTACGACTGAGATGCAAAAAGCAAGTGGAATCGATGCAGGGACGATGATCGGCGTGACGTCTCGCACGACATCGGGCAACCCCGCGATCATATCGGGCGCGACTCGCTTGACGATCAAACGGGCACCATCGATGACGGGTGGACAGAGCAGGCCGACGCCGACGCCGACGAGTCCCCCCAGAACGGACATGGCGATCGTCTCGACCAGGAACTGCCGCACGATGTCGGCACGTCTGGCCCCCAACGCGCGGCGGACGCCGATCTCACGAGTTCGCTCGGTGACGGTGGCCAACATAATATTCATGATGCCAATGCCGCCGACCAGCAAGGAAATCGCTGCAATCAGCCCCATAAACACCATAAACATCATCTTCGTACGTTTTGCTTGTTCGAGTAATTCCAACGGGACGATGACGGCCGTGTCTTTGATTTTGCCGTGATTCTTGAGCAGAGTCTCCTCGACAAGTTCGGCGGTTCTTTGCACGTTGTTGATACTGTCGATGCGAAGGGTGATCTGGTTGAGTTCGACCGTTTCACCTTCGCGCGAACCGCCACTGCTCATCACAATCGTGTCGCCAATCCGCTTCCGCATGGTGCTAATGGGGATGTAGACGTCGTTGGAAAAGTCTTGCGCGTCGAGCGACCCGCCAATTGCAGCGGTCGGGGCACGATCGCGGCAGATGCCGACAACGGTGTAGTAGTCTTTCTGGTCCTGAAAATAGACGCGACGGCCCAATGGGTCTTCATACGGAAACAGCCGCTCGACAACCTGGGACGCCAAGACACAGTGGTTCTGCATCACTTTCACTTCGGCATCCGTGATGAAGTGGCCGCGTTCGATGGACAACCGCGTCACTTCTGCGTACTCGGGCGTGCAACCCACGACGCGACATTCGATCGTGTTGTCGGCATAGCGCACCATGCGGCGCATTTCGCGAATTGGTAACGCACTCTTAATGGTGGGAATCGTTTCCACCAGCAGTGCGTAATCTTCCCGCAACAGACCGTACGGCAGGATAAAGGCACTAGCGGAAGCTTCGGGAGGATTCAATGGTTTGACGGATCGGATCATGATGTTGTCGGCACCAAGCCCTTCGATCTGTCGCTGTGCTTCTCGGCTAATGCCTTCACCAATGGCCAACAGCCAAATCACACTCGCGACCCCGATGAAGATGCCCAGCACCGTCAGCGCAGTCCGCATCGGATGGAGCAGTAAGCTCTTGATGCCAAGTCGCCATGTTCGAAGCCAGAGCATTTAATTCAGCACAATTCGGTTTTTGGTAAGTTCGTCGGTCTGAACCAATCCATCTCGCAATCGAATAACCCGCTTTGCGTGTGCCGATACTTCGTCTTCGTGCGTAACGAGGATAATTGTCTTGCCGAGTTGATTCAGATTCTCGAACAGCCGTAAGATCTCGTCCGTCGTCACGGAGTCGAGATTTCCGGTTGGTTCGTCCGCGAGCACGAAGTACGGATCGTTCACCAGGCTGCGTGCGATCGCCACTCGTTGTTGCTGACCACCCGAGAGTTGCGCGGGACGATGCCCGAGTCGATCCTTCAAGCCAACCATCTCGGCAAGTTCCAGACAACGCGCTCGGTCGCTCTTACTAAGCCGACCTTGGTAATAGAGCGGGACTTCAATGTTCTCGACGACCGTCAACTGCTGGATCAAGTTGTACGATTGAAAGACAAAGCCGATTCGCGTGGCTCGCGTGTAGGACAGTTGATTGTCGTTCATCTTGGCCACGTTCGCGTCGCCCAAATACATCGCGCCCGATGTCGGTCGATCAAGGCAACCCAACAGATTTAGAAGCGTGCTCTTGCCAGAACCCGACGGACCCATGATCGCCACATAGTCGCCTTCGGGAACATCAAACGACACACCTCGCAATGCGCGAACCGTCTCGCTCTTCAAGACATAGTGCTTCGTAAGATTTTCTAGTTTCGCTGCGAGTTTCACTGACCTTCTCCCCGTGGACCGCCCCCCGGACCGCGTCCTTCGCCACCGCCAGGGCGACCACCGCCCCCGCCCGGTCCCCCGCCTCCGCCACCTGCAAAGGCTGCTGTCAGTTCGGCTGCATCGTAAAAGCCATCGCCATTCGTATCCGCGCTCGATAGCCTCTCGCGTAACTGCTCTGGAAGTTCGTCCGCGGACAGCTTGCCATCCGCGTTCTGGTCCATTCGTTCAATCATCTGTGCGGGATTTCCGCCACGTCCACCACCGGGTCCGCGACCGCCACCGGGGGCAACGCCCGGAGCAACCTCGGCGGCCGGCGCGGGAGATTCTGGAGTCGGAGCCGACGCCGCTTGCTTCGCGATGTCCTCAGAGGTCGCGTCGCCTGGCTCCGGGAACCGAGATTGATCGAACTTGTCGATATGCTTTCGTGGATTGAGCACCACCTCGTCGCCAGCTTGTAATTTTTCCGATGCTTGTTCGTCGATGGCCACCACTTTGTCGTTTGTCGAACTGATGATAATCTCGCGTGTATCCCACTTTGTGCCGTTCTTCACCAGGCAAAACGTCTTGCCGAGTCGTTCGTAGATGGCTTGCACGGGAACCTGCAGCGCGTCTTCACGATGCTCGATATGAATCTGAACTTCGGCGGTCAGGCCGACGCGAAGTTCGGGTGGCGGTTCCAAGATCTTGATCAGCGTGACGTACTCTTTCGCAGATGGACCGAAGAAACTAGTTGGCTCGGCGTACTTATTCACCTTAGTAACTACACCTGGTACCGGCTTATCGCCAAACGCGTCGATCCGAATCGTGACCGGCATGCCGACGTGAACGAGTGTGATGCGCGACTCGCTGATCTTGGCCTTGATCTGCATCGACTGTGGATCGGGCAGGCGGATGATGACTTGATTCTCACGAACCGATACGCCTGCCTCGACGACAAATTCACTGCCGCTTCGGCTGCTTTGCACATTCGCGTAGACGACTTGACCGTCAGCTGGTGCTGTAGCTTTGCACTTGCTTAACTGATCTGTAATCTCTTGAAGATTCTTCTTTTCCTCTTCAAAGCTGTCTTTCTCGTTGCGAAATCGGACTTCCGCCGCTTTGATATCGCTATCCAGCTGAGTAAGCATCTTCCGCTTGGTGAACTCTTCCAAGACTTTCAGCTTTTGGTTGGCGAGGTCGAGCACGTTCGTCGCCGCATCGACGCTGAACTTCTCGCCTTCGAGTTGCAATGCCTTCAACACGCCTTGCGACACGAGACGTTTGATCGAATCGTAGGAGAGTTGTGCCTTTTTGAGCGTTTCCTCGGCGACAAAGATCTCGTTTTCAATCATCTTCTTTTGTTCGTTGTAGGTACCGCTGAGGTACTCTTCCCGAGCGATCAGCGCCGTATCATAAGTTGCCTGGGCCTGGATCATGGTAGCTTCGGCCGTATTCACGACGATCCGTTGACGACTCATCTCTTGTTCGATGGCAGACGAGTCGAAGGTAATCAGCCAATCGCCTTCCTTGACGTGTGATCCCTCGGGGATCACCTCGATAATCGACGTCGCTGGCCCGCCGCCGTTTGATCTTGCGCGAACCAAACAGCGAATTTCAACATTGTTGGAACTCTCGACTTCGCCCTCTTCGAGCACAATATGGTCGTAGGTGCCCCGCGTCACTTTGGCCAGCAGCGGAAGGGATGCCGCATCTGGGCCCGTGTTGCGCAAAGCCAACCACGCGATGCCAACGCCAACCGCGACGATCGCCAAGCCGATTAGGACAAATAGGGATGCGGAACCGCTAGGCGCGAGTATGTAGGGTTTCGCCAGCTGTCGCCGGGCGCGGGTGCGAAACATGACTGAATCCTTTTGAGTGAGAACTCGAAGGAGTTCCGTTGTTGGGCCGGAGCCCAGGCGTGAGATCGACTAGCTATTCTAATTGCCCGCGAACCACCTTGTCACCAGTTACGGACGCCGGGAGCAAGTTTTATTTATAATCGGACTGCTTCTGGTGCGGTCGTCGGCAGATTGGCCCAAAGGAGCGCGAGGCAGCGGACCACAACTTACCTCAACCCTGGGGCTTCGCGATCGTTTCGATAATTATCGTGGTTAATCCACGCTGGGCAATCTTTTCATGGCTGCGGGTGTCGCGTCGTAGCTGGCAGGAAGGATTGGAGAACGCGGGTCAATCGGCGGTGGTGCTGGTCCATGAGTGCGACGAGATGACGATCGTGCTTCATTATTCTCGGGCATCGGAGTGGGAAGTTCCGAGCCTGACTGCTCTTGAGGGAATGGCAACAGCTCCGGTTCTTCTGCGTGCAATTCGAAGCTGTAGCCCGACTCGCCTTCCTCGAAACCAATCGGCGCAGGATATCCGTAGGCACCGCCGATCGGACCTGGATCGATCCAGTTGCCTTCAAAGTCGAGGTTCATCGTCCCCAAATCGAGGTCGAGGTTTAATCGCTGGACTTCGTAGTTGACCCACACGTTCAAAAAGTCCGTTTGGGCAGTCTGGAGGTCGGCCAAGGCCGAGACCACGTCGCGAGCTGCCGTGACTCCCGCTTCTTGCCCGCGTTCTTCTCGAAGCTTCTGAATCTGATCGTTCAACACAACTTGATCGATGGCTGACAATACCGCGACGCGACGCTCCTCGAAGTTGACGCGGTTCAGATCGATGGTCCGCAACGTATTCCGCAAGCTTTGCGTCACGCCGTCGACATAAGCGTAGTAGTTTCGCTTGGCCTGTTGATACTCGATCAATGACTGGCGATACGTGTTGCGTTCCGTCAAACGGGTGATCGGAGCATCGAAGCGCAATGCCATTTGCAGTTGGTCGCTCTGGTCACTTCGCAGCGTGCCGTTTACTTCCAGATCCAGTACGCCCTCCAAATTGTCCGCGTTAAACTCGATCAGCCGCCAGGCATCGACAAGCGACGTTCTTGCATTCATCCAGTCGCGGCGATAGCGACGCGCGAGTTCGACGGCCATGTCCCACTTCAAATCGACGGGTGGGACGCGCACCGTATGTGTTCTGGCGCGGGCTTGCACAAGCGACACGTCCAAGATGTCTTCAGATAACTCCGAGAGCAAACTGGGCGTGGCGAAGATGACTCGTTGCTCCAGCAATTCCGCCAGCTCCGCGCCGCTTGGCTTCGTTTCAGAATCGAGAAGGTGTTCGATGATTTGCTGGATCTCGGCGAGCGGCTCGTCGTAGGAACCGAACTGGACCTCAAGTCGACCGAGATCTTCATTCAATTTCGCTGGCACCGCCTCCAGGGCTTCCACGTCATAGACGGATGCGTCGATTCTGGTAAGCAAGCTCACCTGGCAAGGATCAAGGCCGCCATAGCGTTCGAAGCTGACAAACTCGTCGGTATACTTCGTTTTAATTGACAACAAGTCGTTCTTACGATCGCCGAGTGATGCGACGAGTTGTTCAATGTCCTTGCGAGTTTGTGGCAGCGTGCTGGCGGCTACGCCGTGGTAGATCTTGCGGATGCGATCGATCATCGCTCGCTGCATACGGAGTCGATCTGCAAGCTGATCGCTCCACACGACCTGAGCGGGTTCGGTGCCATCTCCGGCAGGGTGCAACAGTTCGAGGATCTGCTCGTTGAGGAGGCCGATGTCCGCACGCAGCTCGGCCACTTCGGCTTGCGAGTTGATCGTCTCAGGCGAGATGAGATTGAACTGGGCGAACATATCGTCTTGGATGTTTACACACAGCTCTGGCGGAAGGCCGAGCGTCCGTTTGAAGTTATCGAGCGTAGATTGATAGCTCGCCAAACTATTCAACAGACGGCTTTCGGCATTCAACAGCGCTTGTCGTGCCTGGGCGATCTGAAGCCGTTCTCGAATAATCGTCTCGGGATCATCGGGGATCTTGGTCAGATTTTCGCGCAACGACTCGCGTAGCTGCGCCAAGTTGCTCCTCAGGCCGGCGATGGTAACTTGTTGGTTCCGGATATCTTGTTGGGTTTGCAAGAGCCCGTAGTACCCGCCCGCTGCAGCAGCGCCGGTACCGCCGATGATTCCCCCCGTGCCACCGCTACCTCCGCCTCCTCCCAGACCACCGAAACCCCCACCGACGCCGGTGAACCCTTCCAAGCCAGATCCAAACACACCACCACGTCGCGATGCCCCATTACCTGGGTCGCGTCCCGTCATGGTCGAGACATAAAAGGCACTGCGGTATCGTTCCATCTGCCGTACGTTCGACAAGACCGTTCGTTCGGACAGCGTTAACTGCTCCATAATCCGATCGCGGCCTGCACGTCGAAGTAACGGCTGAATGAAGCCGACGTTCAAGAGCGTTGTTGGCGTGAAGGTATTGGTCCCGTCAAAGGTCCAAACCAACGAGTTGGCGAGCCCGACGGCCAAGTCGGCACCCGTTGAAAAGCTGCGGCGAGCAAGTAGCTGGTTCGAGCCCCGCCCACCGGCTTGCCCCAGCGTTCCGACGGCAAGTCCGCCTGCCGGAAGCCCGCTCCGCCCAATCTGGGTCGAGTAGGTGCTGGCCGTCAAGTCATTGCCACTGGGTGTGATCGCTCCCGTCGTTTGATAACCACCAAAAAACTGCGTATCGAATCGAAAACGCTCAGCGCTTACGTCGAGAGCCGAAAGGTAGAGTGTCTCGAACTGCTGCTGATAGTCGCGCGAATGAATCAGCGCCAGCTGATAGGCCTGTTCTGCCGTGATGTTCAATACGCCGTTCTCGTCCACTGGCAAGTACGCCATCCAGTCGGGATTCTGGACCGTGTCGACATCCCCGTTGGCATGCCAACGCGGGTAACCCTTCTTGTGATCCACGTAATGCATAAGTTGATGCGCCGTCGGATCGTCAGGCGGCATCGGCGGTCGATCCCGGTCGAACGGGTCGAACATCCGCGAACGAGGGTCGATTTCGATGGTCTGCCGCGGCAACTCCCAATGGGGATGCATCGACTTTTCGTGAACGATGGCATACGCGTCTGCGTCTGCCTGCTCGCGGTAATGCGCACGATGGCATCCTGCGTCAAGCAAAACACCGGAAATCAGCAAAGCCACACAGCCAATTCGGCCCGGGCGCGATAGTCGTAGCATCAATGATCCCCCGCCGCTCCAGCTCGAACAGGCGTGGCAGGTCGAGTTACGGGCTCAGACCTTCCCCTGTCGGACGCTGGAACGTCCTCTCTCATTAATCTCGGGGAATAAGCTGTAACGACTTGAGCGATTATGCTCGATGTGACGGTCGTATCAGGCGGGAATTTGCAACATCGTTCCCTCAGTCGGGTTGCGCTGTGCCGATGGGGGAGTTTAGGTTGACACCCCAGATTTCCCAGCTTATTATCGAACGGTATCCTGCCGGTGCGGCTTAAGAACTGTAAATACTTATCATCAGTCCACTTTCGAACATTTTTAGCGATTGATGAGCCATACTTTTGGAACTCCGCATCACCTGTGTTTATGATGGATGATTCACTAGGTAGCTGCGGCAAAGCAGGCGGGAACGTCAGCAGGCCGAACTCCGGCGTGGCACGAATTGACGCGAAGCACCGAACCGATCGCTCCACTTACACGAAGCGGCTGATTTGATTCATGGACAACCCGGTCATCTATCAGGCCCTCGGTGCCTTACTGGTTCTCTTCTTCCTGTTCCTAACGTACATGTTCACGAAGACATGGCGTTGGTTCCATGTCGTGTGCACGTTTTTCGTGTTCGGAGCATCGATCGCGTTCATGTGCTATGCGACGATGTCGTACAAGACGCACGCCGCTTGGCGCGCCATCGAGTTAAAGAACCGATTGAACGCGGAAAAGGCGCAAGCCGAGTTCGATATGCTCATGTATGGAGATCGAGCCGAGGTCGTGCAAACCGTGGCCTCGATTCGCACTCAGAACGCAAAATTCGCTCGGATGGTGTTTGATCGCGGGCGAGTCTGGCGCGGGTGCAACCCACAAGGTCCTCCTGCTGGGGACGGATCGGTCACCGTAAGCACGGTGCCGCAAGGTGCTGCCGACCCCGCCGCAGTCGACAACCAAATCGAAGATAAGATGGTGTTGTACGCATTCACGGAAGCCGAAGCACCGCCCGAAGTCGGCCTTCCGCCCGGCACAAAGATCCCACAGTTTTACCTCGGCGAATTCACAGCGGTCTCGGTCACGAATACTTCGGTGACAGTACGCCCCACTTTGCCGCTCGACAATCAACAACGCCAGCGACTGCAAGCCGGTGGCCAATCTTGGACGCTGTTTGAAACTATGCCGATCGACGGCCATAACTTCTTTGCAACCGATCCCGATGCCATCTCGAATTTGAATGAAGACGCCAATGTCTCGCCGATCTTTGGCAAAATGGACCCCGATTTCCTTGGCAAGCTGCTCCCACCGGGAGTCCTGCCCTCTTATCTGCGTGACGGGAAACGAGCAGAGCCGACTGATCCACCTGAGAAGACGTGGGTTAAAGTACGATTCACCTCCGACCACTCTGAAATCGTCGATAGCGACGCAACGCTAGGCGGTGTCGAAGGCAGTCAGGACTGGTTCGATCGCGGTCGTTCCGAAATTCCGCTTCTGCAACGAGGCGATGTCGCCAAGTTCAAGAAAGGTGCCATCGGCGTCTTTCCGCAGAGTGATGCGGACGATTTGATCAGCCGCGGTGTTTGTGAGCGAGTCGAGCCGATCTACGTTCGGTCGTTAAATGACTACGAATACCAGTTTCGCTCGATGCATTTGCAAATGGTCCAGATTCGCCAGAACATCGAACGGCTGGATCGCAATATTGCGGAGCAAACCTCGACCAACGGTCGTACGGAAACGCTGATCGCGTACCGCACCGAAGAAAAGGGAAAGCTGCAACAAGATTTGGATAAGTTCGTCTACGAGCGAGATCAAGTCACAGCGTATTTAGGCAAACTTCAACTCGCGTATAACGACACAAAAGCGGAGTTGAGCCGTTTGTATCGCACAAACTTTCAGTTGAGCGAAGAACTTCGCACGATCAGCGAAGAACTCACCCGCGAAATCAACCGCCGCACGGCGGAAGCCGTCGCCGAAGTCGACGCTGCTCGCCGACCGTAGTATTTCCGAGTCGCGACCACGAGTCCGACCACTCGCAGGGCGGAATTACGGACTGAACGGATTGTAATGCTGCGAGCCTTCTATCTGCCGGTCATAGTGGTACTTTTTGTCGGCCTCGGAGTAGCCACCTTCCGTGTACCCCTTGCTGAATACGGCAAAAAGTGCGTCGGATACCTTACATCCCGAGACGGTCGACAGCAGCAGTACGTACCCGATTAGCATTGTCTTGTGCATCTTAATTGATACCGATGTATGGTGCCAATCTCGCGGCGTCCCAATCTAAGGCGTTTCAGTTTTTCAAACTGAGAGGTTTGTACGAGCGGACGCCAAGTTTGTACGACGGGCCTCCGAGTCCGTCGATTTATCTAAGTCGTTATTCGACGGGCTCGGAGGCCCGTCGTACAACTTGTGCTACTTCAACAAATTAAAAAAACCTGCGTCCCGATCTAGACCTGCTGGGTGAGGTCTAATTGTTGAAATCGGCTACGGAGCAACGCTGGATACAGTGAATGCGATCTGGGTGCAATAGAATGCGACATTCCCAGTGAGTGCTAGCAAGACACAGGGCACGGTTCGTAGCGAATCGTGCCCCGTGCGAACGTTGTATTTCCTGCCACCGTTCGGCTAACGCGAACGACCTGCCTTCTCCATCACACTCTCCAGCGTGACCTCAGCACCACCTTGTCGCTTGCTCTCGTCAGCCGCTTCCATGAACGCATAGATCTCAAGCGTTTCGTCAGCACTGACCGGCGGCTTGCCAGTTCGGAAGAACTTAATGATTTCGACGACCAGCGGTTGATATCCATCATACGATCCGACCTCACCCTCTCCCGACTCGCCGACCGCCTTGCCGCCGTAGCCTTTGCCTTCCCGAAAGATGCCGATTCGATCGCCTTCCCACTTGCCGGTGACGACGATCTGTCCATCTTCCAGAGTCCTCTGTACCGACTTGCAGCCAGTTCCCATCACCGTAAACAACGATTCGACACCGTGAATACCGTACCAAAACAAATCGGGATGCGTCTTCTCGATACTGGCTGGGCTGTGTGTCTCGCACCGAGTGATCTTTCCTAGTGCGCCATTGCGGGCCTCCTGCGACTTGGTGCCGAAACGCAGTGAGGAGGAAGAGAAGAGCGAAACGCCAGCCTCCTCCGCCTCTCGAAAAATCGTGATCGCGTCCGCTAGTGATCCGGCAATCGGCTTGTCAATGAAGACAGGCTTGCCGGCTTTAAGGACCGGGCGGAGTTGCTCCAGATGCGGGCGTCCGTCGTTCGTTTCCAGCAGGACCGCATCGACTCGGCTCACGAGTTCTTCAATCGAATCGACGACTTCAACACCCAAGGCCTGAATCTCTTTCGTATAACCGGGCACGCGAGACACGCTCGATTCGATATCCGGGCTTCCTTTCGGATAAACCGCGACGACCGGGCAGTTGGCTAACTCAGGGGCAGGATTCTCCGCATTCAGGATTTTGGTAAACGCGATGCAGTGCGATGTATCAAGGCCAATGATGCCGATGCGAATCTGCTTCGCTTCCTCGGCAGATACGAAACTCGTCAAGAACAACAGAATCAAACCGGTCGACAGCGAACGGAACATCGCAGACTCCTTGGGGTGGGAATTCGAGGGCGGAGCAAGTGGGCGAGACACGACGAATCTTTGGACGGATTCTAACACGTCGTCGTCGCCGTCGCGACTAAGCAAAGTCTGAAAAGAAATACCGTGTCAGATGGTAGAACACCGGTGCCGCGAAGCAGATCGAATCAATTCGATCCAAGACGCCTGCGTGGCCCTGCACCAACGTGCCCGTATCTGTCACGCCTCGATCACGCTTGATCGCGGACATCGTCATCCCGCCCGCCGACCCCATAACAGCCGTGACAAACGACATACAAGCCGCCTCCCAGATACGAAAGGGCGTGACCCACCACAGCAAGGCTCCCACGATCGCCGTGGTCAGCGCACCACCGACAAAGCCTTCCCATGTTCGGCTGGCATTGATATGTGGTGCGATCACGCGGTGCCCCAGCAACTTCCCCCAGGCGTATTGAAAGACATCACTCAGCTGCACAATTAACACGAAATAGAAGAGCAGCCCCGCGCGACCGCCTTCGGTCCAGGGGCGCCGTGTGGCCGAACTTACTGGCTCAGCTTCTGTCGCTTCCTCGTTGGGAGCCGATGGTGGTACGACGTCACCGGTCGACATCGACGAATTGTTGACTGCGGGTTTGGAAGTTAGCAGATCAAGATGCACGAGGGCCGGGGCATAGCTGAGCGAATAGACGCAGATCAGCAAGCTGAATTGAATCTTTGCCGAACGCTCCAGGAAACGCCGCGCGTCGCCTGACAAAGCGATCCGCGCCGGAATGTACAGCGATGCGTACACCGGGATCATGATGCTGTACAAGCCATACAAATCGACTCCCGCCAGGCCAAACGTGTTCGCCCACCAAATCGCCGAGGGCGTTTGTGGATCGACGAAGCCGCGACCGATTCCCACGAGTACATATTGAATTGGCGTGAAGACAAAGAATACCCAGAACAACGTGCGGTGATCGCCGCGCCGTGTGGGTGTCATGGTGATGAACTCACGAAGCGCCCAAAAAGAGACGAACCCGAACAGCACGACGGTAACAGTATCGCCAAGCAGCAAACCGGCGGCCAGGATGGCGAACATCATCCACCAAGCGCGGACGCGTTGGTTAAAGGTTCGCAGCAGTGCCGGACTGACGGTGCTCTCTGGCTGACGCTTCAACGTCTGGCCAATGACCGACGCGATGATTAATGCAACGATCACGACGCCAACCAGCCAATACGTCGGTACATTCAGCCAACCGGCACTTTGCAGGAGGCCCAGCAGTGGCTCGAACTGAAGATCCTCGATCATCATGATCACCTACCGACGCTTTCTCTAAATGTCCTTCAGCCGCTTGACGGATTCCCGGGCTCGCTTCAGGAACTCCGCCTTCGACTCGCCCGCTTCCAACCACATTGGAGGTCCGATGGTAATACAACTCAGCAGCGGCACGGGCAGAAACTCGCCACGTGGGAGGACTCGGTTCAGATTATCGATGTAAACCGGCACCAGTTCCAGGTCAGGTCGCTTCTTCCCTAGATAATAAAGCCCGCTTTTGAACTCACCCATCTCGTCGGTCGCGTTCCGACCGCCTTCAGGGAACACGATCAGCGAGTGCGTGTTGCCGATTGCCTGAATCATTAGTTCAACGGGACTGCGGTGAACTTTGATATTCTCGCGATCAATCAACAGCGCGTTTACCGAACCGGCGATGTAGCGTCGAAACGACGACTTGTCCCAGTAGTCCTTCGCCGCGACAGCCCGTGTCAAGGCGCGAATATTGCGTGGCAGGGACGACCAGAGCACCAACGCGTCGAGATGGCTTGTGTGGTTCGCGAAGTAGACTCGCTGACACGTGTCCGGCTGGCAATCCACCCAGCGCACGCTCGAGCCCGCCATTAACTTTGCGATGACAGAGAGTATGGTGGCCGTCAGAGACATGAATACTTGGGAGTAGGGGCTGCTGAATTGCTCGGATCGCTGAAACTGCGTTGCCTTCGCGCGTTCCAAAGTCACGCAAAGAGCGGCGAAAGCCACCGTACTATCTTACGTTAGGTTCATCCTAGCGGGGGACCACTCTGGGCGGGAGTGGTGCATTTCCTGAGGTTACTGCTACGTCTTCAATGCCGCGTCCGCCTCTAACCCAGCAGCGAGCACCGCCTTCTGGTCAATCGCCCCAATCCACCGAATCCTTACAACCCACACACGATTTATGTAGTAGTGTTTCATTGGTGGGAATTCTTGGTCGGGGGCGAGTGCGATGCAGTTACCGGTGATTACTGAGACTCCGAGCTTCTTGTTCGGCGTGTTGCTGGGGTCACTGTTGTTGTGCGTCGGGCTCTGCCTTGGCCTGTGGTTTGGTCGCCGGATGGCGATGCTCTACGACGTTCGCTCGATGGATCGAGAGCAACTACAGCATCTGCTGAGCGGACTGTACCAATGGACCAACGGCTTCGCCAGCGATGTGTCGCAGTATCGCGAGTGCATGGATCGGATCTCGACGCAGCTGAGTCCCGATGACGTTCAAACGGACGATGGTCAAGTCACGACGCTAATGGCACAGATCGTGCAAGCCAATGAACAACTTCAACAACGGCTCAACAATGCCGAGGCCGCGCTGCAAGATCAGGCGGAAGAAATTACGGCCTACATGTGTGAAGCACGGACCGACAAGTTGACCGACTTGCCCAATCGACGAGCCTTCGACGACGAGTTGACTCGCCGCATGGCCGAGTGGCGGCGCAATGAAACTCCCGTGAATGTCGTCATTCTCGACATCGATCACTTCAAGATGTTCAATGATCGGTACGGCCACGCAGCTGGCGATGCTGTTCTGGTGGAAGTCGCCCGCGTGATGAACACGGTCACGCGCGAGTCGGATGTCGTAGCACGTTTAGGTGGCGAGGAGTTTGCCGTTGTACTGGGAGGCGTCGAGGCGTCGGAAGCACGACGAGCCGCCGAACGCATCCGCAAGGCCGTTGCCGCGACTGCCTTCCGTTACGAAGGCAAATCGCTGCGAGTGACGGTCAGCTGTGGAGTTGCTCAAGCGATCACCGCAGAAGATGGAGCATCTCTTGTCAAGCGAGCTGACGAAGCGCTCTACGCCTCAAAGGCTGCCGGGCGTAATGTCTCGCATTGGCACGATTCGGAACGATGCATCTTGCTCACCGCAAGCTCACCTGCGGGCCGCACACCGGACCTTACTCCACCGCCCCCGCCAACTGACGGCGAATTCGTCCAAGTCTGCGACGATCTCCGGCAACGCCTACTCGAAGTCACCAAGGAAGACGCTTAAGTTCGCCGCCGTACCCGCTGGTTATTCGAGCACACGCATCGCGACACCGCGAACGCGCGCCGACGAGTGTTCCAACAGTGCTTTGCGTTCGACCAATTCCTTCGACAACCGACTGGTCTCCATGGCTTCGAGCATCGCAACGCTTCGTTGTTCCGTTCGGAGCAATCCTTCGATCGCCAGCTTCTGATTCCGCGAGGACATCTGAGAGAGTCGGTCAATCAATACATCAGCGACTTCGTCGACTTGAATATCGACGAGTCCGCTGACCGCGCCCATCTGCAGTTCGTCATTAACGCCATCCTTGAGATACCGACGCAAGTGTTCGCCACGCTGCTTCCAACCGGCGAGCGCGATCATCCGTAACGCATCGTAGCGGGTCCCGAAACGGACGCTCTCGTCATCCGCCATCGTCGCGGCAAGTTCCAGTGCGCGTTGCCAACGTGCCGCGCCATCGGGTACTCCGGCAATCACCTCGGCAATCCGTTCGTCAGGCCAGATGCCAAGTTGACTGATACCATTGATCACTCCGCCCCCAATCACGACCGCTTGCCATTCGCGCAACGGTTCGTTGTGCTGTGGCAGGCTCTCATCCAACAAATCGCGCAGCTCACCACCGTCGTTGCGTTTCGAAACCGCGATTGCAGTTCGCCAGATCCAGGGGATGCGGCGATATTCCTCTTCGATATTATCACCGACTTCGGCTGCTAATAACGCGACGACGGCGGGCCCCATGCCTGGCCGGCGATCGATGGCGGATTGGCGTCGTTCGATAGATTGCGATTCATCCAACAGAAACGGCGCGATCTCGTTCGCTTGACGCGGAAAGGGAACTTCTGAGGTTGTCGTCGCCTCGAACGTGGTCGACTTGCCTGTTGGAACCAGGCGGACCTCACGCAAATCGAACAACGCGCCGCGTGACAGAGGACCATCGGGGCGCAGCGTTATCGCCTGCTGTCCGGCATTCAAGATCGTTTTACCAACTCGCAGCTGTTGGTACTTGTCCCAGCCACCAGTCGCCGCAACCTTACCACGAATGACCTCCGCTAGTCCGTCGATACGATAAAGATTCTCAGCCGAATCATTCGCACATGCAAAGTGTAAATATACGTCATACGAGCCGCTTTGCTCGACATCGACTCGCCACGTCGCTCGATCACCTTCACCGTGCCAGTAACCGATGTTGCCGAACGGCTGCTCGAACACGATCTCGTTGCCTCGAATCTCAGCCGTAGCGGCACTCAATCGCAACTCACCGGCCTCATTGGTCTCGATCGGTCGTGGCTGATTACCGGCGAATTGTTTGAACGGTGTCTCGAATCGTGAAATGTACGCCAACACATCGGCCAGGTCGCGAGGTGACAAATCCCGTTCGAGTCCCTCGGGCATGATCGATCGATTGGTATTGCGCAGCTCATCAAGGTCGCTGCGTAAGATGATATGCTCTTTGTTGGCAGCTTCTTTCAATCGAATCGAGGACGAGGTCTCTTCCGTCAACAGTCCGGTTCGCACGATGCCATCGTTGTCGATTGCCGTCCACGCCATGTAACGCGCGTCGACTTCACGATTGGGATCGAGAATCGTCGTCAGCAGCCATTCGGGGTCGCGGTTCGTGAGTGCCACCAGGTCTGGTCCGACCATGTGGCCGTAATTTTCGAGACGATGACACGACGAGCATGCCTTGCGAAACAACTCGCGACCACGATCCACATCCGCAGCGTCGGCCAGTGCCGGACGGTAGCTGTCGATCACCGCCGAGCGGTTCGATGCCGTCGCGGAATCGAAAAGCTTCGCCGCTGATTCGCGGACAGCCGCATTGCGGTGTGTCACAAGCTGCTGACGACGACTTGCATTGAAGATACCCACGGCAATTGTGCCAGCTTGAACCTGCGCGATGAGTTGCCGAGTCCAATCGTGACGCGAGAGCAGCACATCGAGAACTTGTTCATGAAGCGATGGGCCAACGCTGGCCCAATGTGCAACTAGCAACTCACCGACGGAAGCTTCTCCAGTCCGTGCCAAGGCGTCGACGGCGGCTTGCTGCACCCCGATCGGTTCCCGTGCTGTGATCAACGCGCTGACATCGTGCAGCATTTGCTCGCGCGCTGCGGGATCGCTTGTCAGCAGCTTTATCGTTGCACTATTCGCACGTCGCCCGACCAGTCGCAACGCCGCCTGCCGAACCCCATCGGGCTGTTTTGCATCGGACAACGATTTCATCGCCTCGGCGTACGAACGCCGGACTTCGAGAATCAACGCATCATCGATGTGATCGAAGGGCGTTTCTGATCGCGCTCCCGCCGCGTCGAAAAGGTCGGCTAGATTCGTAAATGTTGCGGCACGATTAGCGTCGGCATTCGTCACGACACTTCGAAACGCGGCCGCCACACCGTCCGCGTCGCCCAGCAAAACGGCGAGGGAGACCAGTTGCGACGAGATGTCACTCCTCGGACTCGTTGCGGCTGTTAAGTACGCGTCGAACACCGAAGCCACATTCGATGCGTTAATCGAGCTAAGGACCGCCGTTCGCAAGTACGTATCGTTGCCGGCCGAAATCGCCAACGCTGCAAGCGTCCTGGCAACAACTGGATTCTTGGTGGCGCCAAGCGAATACGCAACCTGCCGCACGACGCGAGGATTCGGATGTGTTGCGAGCGATTGGACCGCCTGTAATACCTCCGAGTTGTCGAGCAACCGTTCCGATAGCCGAATTGACTGACGCACGACTTCAGGATGCTCCGATTTTAACCCGTGCAGCACATCTTTCGGCGTAAGTGCGTCCAAGCCGTCCAAGGTACAGAGAGCGTGCAGTTGTCCTTGTGGCAAATGCGCAGAATGAACGAGTCGCCTTAGTAAAGCTGGCGACTGTTCGTTGTGTCGCCATATAATCTGCTGTTGTGCCAGATCTCGGACGGTTCCGTTCGGCTGATCCAGTTGTCCGACGAGTTTCTCGTCAGTCATTTGATCCATTCGTGGCCAAGTGCGAGCCGTATCCGAAGCGTCGCGAGGCGTCACACGATAGATGCGCCCTCGACCTTGCCCGGCGTAGACATCGAGCTCAGCCAAAGTAGCTTGAGGAATCCAGCGCGGGTGTTCGATGACGTAGCGATACATATCCACCACCCAAATCGCTCCGTCTGGACCGGTGCGAACTTGCACGGGCCGGAACCAGCGATCCGTCGACGCGAGGAATTCACTCTCGAGTTCGTCGTCCGCTCGTCGACCGTTGAACGTAACTCCGCTTGGGTCGAGCACCAATCGATGCACCAGTTGATGGACCGGTTCACAAGTGAAGGCGTTGCCATAGTAGTTGTCGCCCAACAAGACATCGCGATAGATGTCCAAGCCACAGGCCGACGTCGGTGCTCCCGGCGTTCCCGATAACTCAAATCGCACTAAATCACCAGCTGGAATCAGCTTCGTCGCGTCCGTGCCATTCGCGACTGCGATCGTCGTGGGCGGAGGTGCAATCATTGGATTGCGGCGATGGTAGGAATCATCGACGGCGTAGTGCAGCAAGAGCGTGCTGTTGGTGCAGCCGAACCAGTCACCCCAGTCGTCGCGGCAGCGTCCTTGTTGCGTGCGACCGGTCACTGGCTCGATCTCGCCCGTCGACATCCGAAAACGAAAGTCGCGGCTGGACAAGTCGACGTGCTCGCTAGTCCGTTCATTAGAAACGAGGCCACCGAATAGCCCGCCGCTGCCATACAACCAATTGTCCAGACCGAGTCGTAAACTGTTGACGCGTGCCTGGGCGTTGCGGACTTCGAAGCCCGTGTACAGCTTCTGGAGCGAATCCGCTTTGCCGTCGCCGTCCTTGTCCGTTGCAAACAGAATATCGGGTGCGTCGCAGATCAAGACTCCGTCGGGTTGAACCTTCACGTCCGTTGGGAAACGCAAGCCATCAACAAATGTTTCCGCGTGATCGAACTTTCCGTCACCGTCCGTATCACTTAGCCAGCGAACGCGGCCCGTTTGTGCGAACTCTTCATAGACGTCGTGGCCGTAATCGCTCATCTCCGCCACCCACAATCGACCGTCCGGGCCAAAGTCAATCGCCACTGGATCGACAACTAGTGGCTCAGCGACGACAAGTTCAACACGCAGATCGTCGTGCGTTTGCAGACATTGCAGTGATTCTTCTGGCGACTTCGGAGGCACGCCCTGTGTGCCCGTGCCGACATGCAGAGACTTCGGAACTTGCCGTTTAACTTCATCAACAATCAATTGCTCAAGTCCAGGCTTCAGCGTCGACGGCAAGGCAAAGTACGGAATCTCGCCACCGCCGCCGTAACCGCCTTCAACAACCAGCCGCTCAGAAGGAATGTAAGAACAGAAGTCATTGGAGTAGGCATTCAGCCACAGTCGCTCACGATTGAGTTCCTGCTTCAATCGCAACGCGTAGTCGGCACACACTTCGCCAGCGAGAAAGACCATCGACAGGTCGTCGCCAAACGAGATGGTTTGAATTGGGTAGTCAATCGCCGTGAGCAGCGGCTCGCCACGTTCGAGTCTGGCGAGTTGTGTTGTTGCGTTGTAGCCAGCAGGTCCGCCCTTCTCGGCAATCGATTGCAGTTGCTCTTTCGATGGCGGATCGTTCAGCGGCAGTAAGATTCGATTCAATGTCGCGTGCGGCGTACCCGTCACCGGTTTCAATGTGGTCTTCAACAATCGACCGACCTCGGTCGCAATCTCGGCTCCCTGCGATTCGGCGATCTCGACCTTGTCACCCGTCACGCCGGACGACGGATTGGAATCCGATCCGCAGCCGATGGAAATGATCGCCATCGCGCCGGGTGCCGTACGCTCAATCATCTCCGCGGCGTATCCCGCCCAATCACCGCTGATCTGATTAAAAGACAGCGTTACGCAGTGGCAGGCATAGCTGACATAGATCGCGCGGATTTGATCGTCTTGAGCATTACGGATGACGAGCATTGGCAGATCATGATCGACCGGCCCGCCCGGCGTCCGGCGATTCTTGGCAAAGCCGACATTCCCGACGCCCCAGGAAAGTTTCGACGGTTGACGACTTTGAATCGCGGCAACTGCCGCCTGCTCGATATTGTCGGTCAACTCGCGTGTATACTGGTCAATGTGTTCCTGATGTTCCGGTGGGATCGGCTGGCTGAAGATATTGTCCGACGAGCCATTCACCTTCGGCGTGCAGTGGGAGTGGGTGAACGTGACCACGAACTGATCTCGCGGAACGTCAAACCGCTCCTTCAACCGCCGCGCAACTTCGTCTGCCATGCCGATGCGAATCCCCAGGCTGTCGACCGCGACGAGAACCAGCGGCGGATCGTCCGCCCGCGAAATGGCAATCGCCCTCGCGTAGATCCGTTGCGAGATGCCGACCGATTCTTCACGCCTTCCTCCGAAACCGTTGAGTCGGATCGGATAGTCGGGCGTGATGTCTACCTTCGACACGCCCACCGCATACGTCGCGGCATCCTGTGCGAGCGCCGCGAAGGGAAACTGGATGGCCAGCAGGAACAGTGCAAGGCGTTGGCAAGATTGAATTCGCATATCGATTACACACTTCTGAGCTAGGGTAGTCTTTCGATTACTCGTTGGGATGATTGTATCTCAGGCCCACACGTCCCGCGAATCGAGGAGCCTTGAATTGGTAGTGCCAAGTGGAAGTCAAGTAGCAATCGTCCGTCTCGACACGCTATAATCGATGCACTGCTAACTTCACACCTCGACGATCATGCCTGCAAATATCCCTCCTCAAGTGCGCCGCGTTATTGTCACCGCAATGTTTATCGTTGCAGGTCTCTGCTTGCGCCCGGAAATGCTTGCCGAAACGGTGCGACCGACGGACGCAGAGCTAAGCCGACAATTCGACGACATTGTCAAACCGTTTGTGAATTCGTATTGCCGCAACTGCCACGGACAAGAAACGCAAGAGGCAAAGCTCGATCTAAGCGGATACACTTCCGCTGATCGTGTGTCGAATTCACACGCGACTTGGGAAGTCGTAATGACGCGACTCGAAGCGAACGAGATGCCGCCCGACGAGTCAATCAGCCAGCCGACCGCAAAAGAGCGGGCCGCTGTGATTGAATGGATTCGAGCATTGAGAACACGTGATGCCAATCGAAACGCTGGCGACCCGGGGCCGGTGTTGGCTCGGCGACTGAGTAACGCCGAGTACAACTACACGATCCGCGACTTGACGGGTGTCGATATTCAACCGACCAAAACGTTTCCGGTCGACCCGGCGAACGAAGCTGGTTTTGACAACACGGGCGAATCGCTCACGATGTCACCGGCATTGCTCAAGAAGTATCTCGATGCCGCTCGGCAAGTGGCAGAGCATCTGGTGCTGACTCCAACGGGCTTCTCCTTTGCGCCGCATCCCGTGATGACCGACACGGATCGCGATAAGTATTGTGTCAAGCGGATCGTTGAGTTCTACGAACAGCAACCGACTGACCTTGCACATTACTTCCACACCTGCTGGCAGCACGGACAAGCAAACGATCGCACGTTGGAAGAACTGGCGTCACAGGCCGGGATTAGCGTGAACTATGCGATTCAAGTCTGGGACTTGCTCAACGAACCGGAAGCTGTCGGACCGATCGCAAAGCTGCAAGCGATGTTTCGCGAGATTCCTCCTCAGGCTGAATCCGCAGATGCGCTCGCGGTCTGCGAGAAGATGCGAGACTATGTACTTGCGTTGCGGCCTAAGTTCTCGCTGAAGTTCGAGAACCTGTACATCGAAGGCAATCACAAGGGTTCGCAACCATTCGTATTGTGGAAGAATCGCCAGTACGCAACCCATCGCCGGCACTTTGATCGCGATGCCATATTCGTCGAAGGCCAGGAGATTCCACAGGGAACGCCAGCCGAACTCGTGTCGCCCGAAGATGAAGACCAACGCGCCAAACATCTCGCATCGCTCGAAAGGTTCTGTTCGATCTTCCCCGATGCCTTCTACATCTCCGAGCGCGGACGCGATTACCTGGGCGTTGCGAAAGATCAGCAGGAGAAAGGCAGGCTTCTGAGCGCGGGCTTTCACAGCATGATGGGCTATTTCCGTGACGATGCTCCGCTGTACGAATTGATTCTCGATGACAATGGTCGCCAGACGCTGGATCGACTGTGGCAGGAACTCGATTTCGTGGCATCCGCGCCAGCCCGTCAGTATGTGGGATTTCTCTGGTTCGAGCGGACCGATTCGCGATACATGCGTGACGAGGAGTTCGACTTTGCCCGTGCCGAAGACAAGAACGCTGCCTCGGAAGCGATGGTCAAGAAATTGGCCGATGTCTATCTAAATAAAGCGCGGCGAAACAATGGCAGCGAAGTCGCGGTCAAAGCCATCGAAGATTTCTTTGTTGACATGAATGCTCAACTCCGCTGGGTTGATGCTGAGCGACTGAAGGCCGAGCCGATTCACTTGGAGTTGCTGGTGCAGTTCGCCCAGCGAGCTTGGCGGCGGACGTTGTTGCCTGAAGAAGCCAAAGACATCCGGGAGTTCTACCGTTTACTTCGTGATGTCGATCATCTCGATCATGAAGAGGCAATTCGTGACGGCGTTGTTTCCATTCTGATGTCACCGTACTTTCTGTACCGTATGGACCTCCTGAGTGCGGGCGAGGGCACACGCCGTTTGACTAACTTCGAACTGGCAAACCGCCTGAGCTATTTTCTCTGGTCCGCGCCGCCGGATGACGAGTTAATGAAGTTGCCGAACGATTGGCCCAGCAATCCCGAACTCGTTGCAAAACAATCGCGCCGGATGCTGAGTGATGATCGGATTCGTGGTCTAGCCACCGAGTTCGCGGCCAACTGGCTCGATGTCCGGCGATTCGAATCGCACAACAGCGTCGACCGCGAACGGTTCCCCGAGTTCACCGATCAACTGCGGCAAGCCATGTTTGAGGAACCGATTCGCTTCTTTACGTATCTTGTTTGGATGGACCGTTCGGTGCTTGAGTTACTCGAGGCCGACTATACGTTCGTGAATCCTGTACTGGCAGAACACTATGGTATCGAAGGCCTCGAGGTCTTTGGTGAGGGCGATTGGGTGCTTATTGAAGGGGCGCGGCAATACGATCGCGGCGGCTTATTACCGATGTCAGCGTTTCTGACCATGAACGCCCCCGGATTGCGCACGAGTCCCGTCAAACGAGGCTATTGGGTGGTTCGTCGGCTGCTGGGCGAACGAATTCCACCGCCACCACCGGGTGTACCCGAACTGCCGGCTGACGAGAGCACGCTTGGTGATCTTACGCTTCGCGAAATGTTGGCTCGTCACCGAGACAATAAGAGTTGTGCGGGCTGTCACGACCGATTCGATGCGATCGGCATTGCGTTCGAAGGCTTTGGTCCCGTGGGCGAACGACGCGATCAAGACCTTGGTGGTCGGCCGGTGGAAGTTACTGCGGTTTTTCCGGGCGGTAGCGAAGGCAGCGGTGCTGCCGGACTTCGCGACTACCTGCGTGAACATCGGCAACAAGAATTCGTTGAGAATCTATGCCGCAAACTGCTATCCTATGCATTAGGCCGGACGTTGATGCTGTCCGACGAGCCGCTCGTCGCGAGAATGCAAGCGAAGTTGGCCGATGATGATTTCCGATTTAGTAGTTTAATCGAGTCAATTGTCACGAGTCAGCAGTTTCTGACCAAACGAGGCAGCGGACAAATCGTTGTATATGATCAGGAACGACAGAAACATTTAACGACAAGAACATTAGGGGGGACTGAGTAGAGAATGTTCCTGTCGTAATATCTTCCTGTCGAATCCCACGCACGAATACACGCAAACAGCAGTCCCTTGTGAGTCTCTTCAAGGAAAACGGAATGAGCGATCCACAGTTTATCCGCCGTCACGTTTCTCGTCGTCTGCTGCTCCAAGGCGCCGGGGTCGCGATGGCGCTGCCTTGGCTCGAGTCTCTGCCCGTGTGGGGTGCCGAGTCGCCAAACGCAGACGCAGCTTCCGAGTTTCCCAAACGCTTTGCCACGCTGTTTATGGCCTGCGGCGTCAACGCGGAACATTGGTGGGCCAAAGGCTCCGGCGCGGACATGGAATTGGGCAAGAGCCTCACGCCGATGGAACCGCTCAAGGAAAAGATGAATTTCATCTCGGGGTTGTTCAACAAGAACGCCACCGGTGTCGGCATTCACCCAGGGCAAACGGGCAACATCCTGTCGGGTGCGTCGCTGCAAAAGGGAGCTGAACTGCGCGGCGGCATCAGCGTCGATCAGGTTTTGGCTAATCACTTGGGTCAGGATACGGCTCAGCCCAGCATGGTACTCGGATGCGAGCAGCCGATCACGGGTTATCACGAGACGAATTTCTCGATGGCGTATAGCTCGCACATCTCGTGGCAGAACGCGACCTCACCTGTGCCGATGGAGGTTTATCCGTCGCTGGCCTTCGACAGCCTGTTTGATAACCGCGGCAATCGACGCAACAAGAGCGTGTTGGATCGCGTGAAGGAACAAGCGGCCAGCTTGAGCCACGAGGCGAGCGCCGGCGACAAATCGAAGCTCGACGAATATCTGACGAGTGTCCGCGAAATCGAAAAGCGGATCGAGCGGTTGCGAGGCGAACAAGACAAGGCCGTCGACCGTGCTCAGTCACAGGGCAAGCCATTGTTCGCGATGGAGCGTCCGGATAATGGCTTGCCCGAAGATATTCGCGAGCACATGCGGCTCATGGCGGACATCATCGCGTTGGCTTTCCAAACGGATAAAACACGCATTGCCACGTTGCTGCTGTGCCGTGACATTTCTGGTTTGTTTTATCCGTTCCTGGATGCCCGCAAAGCCCATCATTCCGGTTCGCACGACGATCGATCTGACGAATGGGAACGCGTGTCGCAGTACTATTGCAGTCAGATCGCCTATCTGGCCGGGCGGCTCGACGCCATGCCGGAAGGCGAGGGCACGGTGTTGGATCACTCTTGCTTGGTGTTCATCAATAATATGTGGTCGGGAAGCCAACATGATTCGACCAAGGTGCCGTTGCTGACGGTTGGTGGCCTCGGCGGCACTCTCGAAACGGGCCGCGTCTTGGACTACATGGACAAGGGCGACGAGAACCGCAAGCTGTGCAGCCTCTACCTTTCGATCATGAACCGTATGGGACTCCCCGCCACTCAATTCGGCGACGCCGATGCTCCGCTCGCTCAGATCTAGCGCGAGTGATCCTTTAACTCTACCGCCATCTGCGGGGATCTCACAACAATTCAGGCGGCACGATGCCATCGGGTGCGAGATGCGTTGGTCGGCCAGCGAGATTGTTGATCGTGTCGTCCGGCTTCAGGCCTAGCGATTGATAAATGATGGCGTTGAAATCAGCGGGCTTGATCGGTCGAGATGTGGGATGCTCCGCCTTTGAGTTCGTACTGCCGATGATCTGACCGTGCTGGAAGCCGCCGCCAGCAATCAGGATGCTCTGTGCCTGTGGCCAGTGATCTCGGCCCTGATCTTTGTTGATAACGGGCGTGCGACCAAACTCGCCAGCGGTCACCACCAACGTATCCTCCAGCATTCCTCGATCCGCCAAGTCTTTGATCAGTACACCCACGGCCTTGTCGTGCCGCGGCAATTTGTCATCGAGTCGTGCCTTGATGCCGCCGTGGTCGTCCCAGTAGCCTGTGTTCAACGTCACGAAACGAACTCCGGCTTGGATGAATCGCCGAGCGAGTAGCGCTTGCTCGCCCCAGCCTGGACCGTACAACTCGCGCAACTTCGGATCTTCGTCCGACAAATCAAAGGCCTTGCGAGCACGTCCCGAGAGAATTACTTCTTGAGCCTGTCGATTGATGTCGTCGAGATTATCAAACGTATTCCCTTCGTCAACGTCGCGTCGAATTCGATCAAATTGATCCGCCAACGAGACACGGTTCAGGACGCGATCCGCGCTCAGTCCGTCCACCAACTTAAAGCTCTCGTCGCTCCCGGTCGGTAAACGCCCCGCTTCGTTTCCATAGCTGAAGTCACCAATACGGAATGGATTGTGGGCGACGCCGAGATACGCGCCACCGTGAAATCCAAAACCACCATCGTTGATATTGATGCCGCTCGGAACTCCGGGTTGCTTTGGGCCGAGCAAGTGCGAAGCGATCGCCTGCATCGAAGGATTGCGAGGAATGCGATCCGAACCGTTCGCTCCTTCATAGCCGGTTAACAACCAGTGTGCTGCCGCCCAGTGATCACCGTTGCCGTGCGTGAAACTGCGGATGATCGAGCACTTGTCCATCACTTCCGCGTGATGAGGCATCAGCTCGCAAATACGCAGTCCTGGCAAGCTTGTCTCGATCGACTCGTAAGGCCCGCGAACCTCGGCGGGCTGGTCGGGCTTCATGTCAAACGTATCGAGTTGTGACGGCCCGCCATGCTGCCAGATCAGGACGACCGATCGCTTTGAAGAATGGCTGCGACTCGCCCCGGACGCTTCTAGCCGCATTAGGTCGGTCAACCCGAACCCGCCCAGCCCCAAAGCGCCAACGTGCATGAACCGGCGACGGCTCACGCCGTCACAGAGGCGACTTGGCAAATCACTTACGATTTTCAGCATGCATAGATCTCGATCATCTGGCGAGCGGAAAACAGGTGGGAATAATTGGGTGGTGCGTCGTATTCTAAGTGCCGTGCGGCGGGAGTGCAATTTCATCTTAGGATCGGCTAACAACTTCTTCTTTTGCGTAGGGTCCGCTGTGCGGACCTCAGGGAATACTAGTCCGCACAGCGGACCCTACTCTTGAAATCCCGAAGTTGTTCCTCAGTCAACGCGATACTGTCGGTATCGGAGTTCCTGCTGCTAATTGTTAAGGCTTCCTTGACTGGCTCGGGGCTTGAATACTATGTTCAATCACGTCATCTCTGCGATACCCCTCCATTCTACTGTCTTCGAACAACCACTTTTTCCTTATGTTCGACCGCCGCTCACTCAGTTGGCCGATTACGCTTGGCGTGGTCATGATCGTGATGGTCGTGGCGTTGACCGTCGGCTGGGTATTGCTGACCGGGATTCAACTTGGGGAACGGGCCTCGGCATTTTATTGGATCTTATTATTCGTCGGGACGACTTTCTTGCTGCTCGTTTTGATCGGCGTGATCATGTATCTCGCCCTCTCGGTGAAAGCGATCAACTTGAATCGCCGTCAGGCCAATTTCATGGACAGCGTGACGCATGAACTCAAGTCGCCAATCGCGTCGTTGAAGCTCTATCTGCAAACGCTGAACCGCCGCACTTTAAGTCGCGAGGAGCAAGACAATTTCTTTCGGTTTATGCTTGAGGACGTCGAGCGGCTTGATCACTTAATCAATCATATCCTGGACGCAGCTCGACTGGAGCGAAAGCCAACGGCTGGCGAAGAGGAGGATATCGAACTCGACGTGTTCCTTCGCCAGTGCGCTGAGGAAACGCGGTTGCGTCACCGAGCTGCAGAAGATTCGATTACTGTAGACGTCGAGCCCGCGATCGTCCGCACGCGACGTGTTGACATCGACATGATTTTTCGGAACGTGATCGACAATGCGTTCAAGTATGGCGGTTCCGAGCCGAGGGTCGAAGTTACCTGCCGACCGAACCCTGACGGTACGATCGTCACCAAGGTTGCGGACAATGGACCGGGGATTCCGTTTCGGTTTCGTCAAAAAGTCTTTCGCCGATTTGTCCGGCTGGGCTCAGAACTTGAACGTGAGAAGCCAGGAACTGGGCTGGGATTGTATATTGTGTATACGCTCGTGCGGCGGATGCGAGGGAAGGTGCGTGTGCTGGACCGTGAGTCAGGTCCAGGCACGGTCCTTGAGATCAGTCTTCCCGGTCGCACGACCGCGAGATCCGACGAAACTGGCGACGGAACGAGGTAGTCACAGGTCGTGTTGTTGTGACAGCCGGTGGACCTGCAATGTTCGAGAAGAAGCATGCCTGAGAAGAAACACATTTTAGTGGTCGAAGATGAAGAGCATCTGGCCGTCGGCATCAAGTTCAATCTTGAAGCGGAAGGGTACCGAGTCACAGCGGTCGGTGACGGTGCCTCGGCGTTGAAGTTGATTGAGCAAGATCCCAAGGAAATTGACTTGACGGTGTTGGACCTCATGTTGCCCGGCATGAGCGGCTATCAAGTTTGCGAAACGCTGCGTGAACAGGGCAACAATATGCCCGTGCTGATTTTGAGCGCTCGCACCTTGACCGAAGACCGCACGCGGGGATTCGATGTTGGTGCTGATCAGTACCTTAACAAGCCGTTCGATCTGGACGAGCTGTTGAGTCGCGTTAAGACAATGTTGACGTTGTATGATCGCCGAGCGGGATTGCAAGTTTCGCAAACTTCCGCAGCTACGTACTCCTTCGCCAACGCGGTCGTGAACTTCGATACCTACGAAGTCGTTGTGGGCGGCAAACCCGCCAAACTGACGGAACTTGAAATGAAGCTGCTGCGCTACTTCATCGAGAATGAAGGGCGAGTGATCCGGCGTGAAGAATTGTTGGTCGAGGTCTGGGGAATGGCAGCCACCGCCACGACGCGCGCGGTCGATCAATTCGTACGTAGGTTGCGAGTCACCTTCGAACCCGATCCTTCCAAACCTCGGTACTTCCTGACGCTGCGAGATGCGGGATATCGATTTGTTAGCGAGGGTATACGTCCGACGGAACTCACCACTACGAACGAATCACCGGACGAGGCGACGGAATGACTCGACATGTTGCTGGCATTCAAGCAATGCTTCGAGATTGTCTCGCTCCAAGCCATGCGACATGATCCGAAACACATCTCTCGCTGCCGCGACGGTCTGTTCAATATCGATCGCTGATTGCGATGCATTCAGATAAAACGAGGTGTACCCGTGACAGCCTCGCTTCGCCATCTCTTGGATGAAGAGCGTGGCGAGTTGCGATCGTTGTTGCGGGTGTTCAACCTCGAATGTCAGGTGGGGATGAAACGACAATCCCTCGCATCGAGCGGGCAGTCCGGCCTCGTCAGCTACGGTCGTGATTTCGGTCATAAGTCTTTCGCCGATATCGAGGACGATCTTCGGCACATCGCGCCGGCGAACTTCTCGCAAAGTAGTCAACGCCGCGCGAAGACCAATCGTATCACTCCAGTAAGTACTCGAAATGAACATTCGACTTGCCGCTTCCATGACATCGCGTCGTCCGACAACCGCTCCCATGGGATAGCCATTTGAGATTGATTTTGCAAAGACCGCCAGATCAGGCGACACGTTCACAAGCCCCTGCGCACCGGATGCGTGCGGACGAAAACCAGTCGAGACCTCATCAAAGATCAGGGTGACGTTATGGTCGGCGGCAAGCTCGGCGACACCCGCCAGATACCCATCGGGAGGCAAGTCGCTACGAAACGGCTCCATGATCACAGCTGCGATCTCGCCACGGTTCTCGTCCAACGCAGTCCCTAACGCATCGAGATCGCCGTAAGGAAATGGGATGGCAGTGCCTGCGAGACTTTTCGGGACGCCAGTGGGATCGATACCGGGAAAGAGATGCGTATCGAGTCCCGCATCCTCGCGAAGGTTCGCTGCCAGATACCAATCGTGCCAACCGTGATAGCCGCAAAACAGAATTTTATCGCGTCCAGTGAAGCCGCGCGCGATGCGCACCGCCATCGCACAAGCCTCGCCGCCGCCTTTGGCATATCGCACCATCTCGGCACAGGGAATGGTATTGACCAGCTCTTCGGCAAGTTCAACTTCCAACTCGTGGTTGATCGAATACATCGTCCCCTTGGCGATCTGCTGCCGCACGGCTTCATCAACGACGGGATCGCAGTAGCCCAGAATGATCGCTCCGATGCCGCTGACCCAATCGATATACTCATTCCCATCGACGTCCCAGAACCGCGATCCGGACGCCCGCTCGGCGTATACCGGAGACACGCCACAAGCAAATCGTGTGGGGCGACGGCTGATCAACTGAGTTCCGCCGGGGATAAGCTCACAGGCACGCTGGAAAAGTTTCATCGATTTATCGACATGATGGTTCGACATCTTGCTTGTCCCTGAGATGATGTGCCAAAGTGGATTGCCGCAGTATGATGTATTCCGCCGCTGTGAATACAACTCGCAATAAAGGAAGCTTCCGTGATACCTGATGATGCCAAGCCACGCTACGACCGAGACGGCTTTGTTGTTGTCCGCAACTTCCTCGATCGAGATGCATTGCAATTGCTCGAGGAAAACGTGAATCGATATATTCGCGAGGTCGTGCCACATCTTCCCGCAGGTGACGCATTCTATCATGACCGTTCCAAGCCTGAGACCTTGAAACAGCTTCAGCACATGGGTCAGGATTCATTCTTTGATGGCTATCGTCGTGACGAGCAGTGGAAGGAACTCGCCGAGTTGTTGATCGGCGAGCATGTCGAGGCTCAAGAACCGGAGTGGTTCAACAAACCTCCGGGAACCGAGCATCCCACACCTCCACATCAAGACAACTATTACTTTTGCCTTCGGCCTGCAAATGTTGCGACGCTTTGGCTGGCCTTGGACGCCGTTGACGAGGAGAACGGCTGTTTGCGCTACGTCGTTGGCTCGCACCGCCACGGTATCCGATCACACGCGGCGACCAAGGTGCTCGGATTCTCGCAGGGGATCACGGATCATGGCGACGACGACGTTCGAAACGAGCAGACCATACTGTTAGAGCCCGGTGACCTCGTCGCCCATCATGGCGAGACAATCCACCGTGCCGACCCGAATCGCACTGCCTCACGCCACCGACGAGCGTTCGCGATGGTGTTTCGCGGAATCAGCTGCCATCGGGACGAAGCTGCATATGCACGCTACTTGAACGCGGTCCAACAGCAGCACAGTGAGTTCAGCAGCAAGACGAGTTAGGTCATACGTTCCGTGCTACAACCGATTCGATCGGCGCAACCGCCACTGTGCCGACTCGAATGGTGTCCGGTGTTGGACAGGGTGAGATCGCCAACGTATATACCCAAGTAGTTCACCGGCGCTCGGCGCATTCTGGTAATAGGACTTTGACGATGCCAACACTTCTGACTGCCGACATCGAACAAGACAACGATCGCCGTAGTTCCGCGCGAGTGTCCTATGGAGCCGTGCTGGGCGTGATCGAACACAACGGCACACTTCCCGCGACTTCAGAACTGCGACCCGTCAAAGCGCTAGACTTGTCACACACGGGCGTTTCGTTTTCGACAACACGCTGGCCGAGCAGCGATTGGCTGTTAATCATGTTGGGCACTTCGCAGAAGCCACGGTACGCGTCGGCGCGCGTCGTTGGATGTCAAAGCAAATCCACCGATGATGACACGCGACGATTCGAGGTTCACTGCGAATTCGAACAGTGGCTTACACCAATGAGCACTTGATCGCGCCGTGGAACGTTCACGCAAGCAGTTTCGCAACGACGTTCCCGCCAACGTCGGTCAAACGGAAATCGCGACCTTGGTGCCGAAAAGTGAGCTGTTCGTGATCCATCCCCAAGCAATGCAAGATCGTCGCCTGTAGATCATGAACGTGAATGGGATCTTTGGTCGGATGATAACCCAGTTCATCCGTGTCGCCAACGACCTGACCTCCCTTAATCCCGCCGCCGGCTAACAGCATCGTAAAGGCGAACGGATGATGATCGCGTCCCTCCTTTCCGAAAGCGTTGCCGCGCCGGACTTCGTTCATCGGCGTACGACCGAACTCGCCGCCCCAGATCACCAACGTTTCATCGAGCAGACCGCGTTGCTTCAAGTCTTGGATCAATCCGGCAGCCGGCAGATCGGTCATGTCGCAATTTGTCTTGAGCTTGGTGTTGAGATTTGAGTGATCGTCCCAGGTCGAATGATACAACTGCACGAAACGGACGCCTCGCTCAACCATCCGTCGCGCCAACAGACAGTTGGCACCAAACGATTGTGTCTTATCGTCATCGAGACCGTACATGCTCCGCGTTCGTGCAGTCTCGTCCGACAGGTTGACCAAATCGGGGGCCGCCGATTGCATTCGATACGCCAGTTCATACGCCGCGATCCGCGATTCGATCTCGCTATTTCCCGTGTCTTGAAATCGCAGTTCGTTGAGAGTCCGAATCGCATCGAGCCGTAATCGCTGCGTGTGGGCGTTGACTCCAGGGGGCGACGTCAAGTGCAAGATTGGGTCGCCGGTACTGCGGAAGTTGACTCCGCGGTACTCCGACGGCAGGAACCCGTTGTTCCACAAAGACGATCCGCCATCCACACCTTCACCCGAGTTTGACAACAGTACCACGTAGCCCGGCAAATCATCGGCCTCACTGCCCAGCCCGTAAGTCACCCACGACCCCATTGACGGATGGCCGAACAGCGGCACACCGCAATTCATCATAAGTTGAGCTGGATGATGGTTCGAAACATCCGTATGCATCGAGCGCACCATACACAACTCGTCCGCACACTTCGCCAGATGTGGCACGTAATCGGAAAAGTCCATGCCGCATTCGCCATGCTTCGAGAACGTCCGTGGGCTGGCAAAGACTTGTGCGCTGCCTTTGATCAACGCGTCGTCCAAGTCATGCAGGAACGATTCGGGAACTGGTTGTCGGTGGAGACGGTGCATCGCCGGTTTGGGCAGAAACAAGTCGTATTGGCTCGGCGCGCCCGACATAAAGATGAAAATCACGTTCTTCGCACGTGGCTTGAAGTGCGAGGCGCGAGGAGTCAAAGGACTAGAACGATCCGCCGACATCGAACTTCGCGTCAGCGCAGACAACGCAATACCGCCTAGCCCGCAGGCGGTGTGTTGCAGAAACTGTCGTCGGTTCTGAAACGCGAGCAGGTCAGTCATGCCCATCTCAATTCCTTGTGACGAACTCATGGAGGTTGAAGAGTACACTACACAGGATCGTCCAGGTTGGATCGCCGACAACATTCGAAGCCAGCGGGGCCGATGCGGCATCGATCTTGCTTAGTTCCGAATCTTTCCGCAACCGCTGAAGCAACTCACACAACACGACAAGCTCCGGCGGTTTGGGATCGCGCGCGAGACACAGTCGGAACGCGTGGGTCACGCGTTGCTCGTCATCACTGTTGACTTCTCGTTGCACGCGTTGCGCCAACGCTCCGGCGGCTTCGTGAATCACAGGATCGTTCAGCAGCGTTAACGCTTGCAGCGGCGTATTGGAGCGGTCGCGTCGGGTACAAATATGGTTCGGGTTTGGTGCGTCGAATGTGATGTGCATCGCGAACGGCGATGTTCGTTGGACCCAAGTGTAGAGGCCACGACGATATCGATCGCCACCTTCGCTCACTTCCCAAGTGTTCCCATAACTCTCTTGCGAAACGCTGGCCGGTTGCGGCGGACGAACACTGGGCCCGCCAACTCGCGAATCCCACAAGCCGCTCGTCGACAAGACTGCGTCGCGTATTTGCTCGGCGGACAGCCGGAGGGGTTTTAAAGTCGCTTGTCGATAGGTGGCCGATGTCACAATCAGTCGCTGCATCGCTTTCACGTTCCAGCCACTACGAATAAACTCGCCAGCCAGCCAATCTAACAACTCCGGATCCGTTGGCCGTGTGCCACGAACTCCGAAATCACCAACCGTCGCAACGATCCCCTGACCAAAGAACTGTTGCCACATGCGATTCACCGCGACACGTGCCGTGAGCGGATGTTCTTCTGAGACTAACCAGCGAGCAAGGGCCAATCGGTCGAGACATGTTGAATTGATTTCAGGTAAGACATCTAACGTGCCTGGAGAAACTTCATCCCCCCGATCACGAAAGTCGCCGGCGAGGTGTACGAATGTCGTGCGTGGAGTTTGCGTTTGCATCATAGTTGGGGCACGCGTCACCTTGGGCAAAGTTGCATGAAGCTTCTGCAACTCGGCGTTCAACTCGCTCAGTTTCAACTCTTTCGCCCTGGCCGCGTCGATCGTATCCGCTTTGGGCAGGAAGTAGTCGAGTAGACGATCCTTTTGCAACTGCGATCGTTTCGCCGGGTCGAGCAATGCGATCTGCCAACCCTCGAGTTGTCCTTCACCCAGGCCACCGCCCCACACCAACCCGAGCAACTCCCATTGGCGATCCCAATACCAGTCTTTGCCCGGATTATCGCGGGCCGCCAGAATCTTTTCTTCCCAGCGGGACTGAAGCTCCTCGATTTCGGATGCGAGCGGCGCGAGCAACTCCTTTCGCCGGCGATGATACTCCGGCAGAGCAGCCTCGTACGCTTCTCGTTCGTCGGGCAACGGGGCATCGATATTGATTTCGTCAGCAGCATCGAGAAAGGCGTACAACTCGTAGAACTCTTGTTGTGAGATGTCGTCGTATTTGTGATCGTGACATTGTGCACAACCAACGGTCAGCCCCATCCAGATCTCGCCTACCATCGATGTCCGATCGATCACTTGCTTCACACGAAACTCGACAGGATCGGCTCCGCCTTCACGATTACTTAAGGTTTGCCGCAGTAATCCTGTGGCGAGTTTTTGTTGAATCGTTGCCTCCGGCAACAGATCGCCCGCAAGTTGCTCGATCGTGAACTGGTCGAATGGCATCCCATCGTTCAGGGCATCGACAAGCCAAGCTCGATATCTCCAGGCGACTGGTCGAGTCTGGTCCGTCAAGTAACCATCGGTATCTGCGTAATGGCAAAGATCCAACCAAGGGCGTGCCCAGTGTTCGCCATAGTGCGGCGATCCCAGCAGACGATCGACCAGCCGCTCATAGGCATCCGGTGACGTGTCTTCGACGAATGATCGAACTTCGGCGGGCGTCGGCGGCAAGCCAATTAAGTCGAGCGTCACACGGCGCACTAACGTCGCGCGATCAGCGTCCTGTGAAAGTTGCGAGTATCCCTGCTCCAATCGCTTCGCAACGAATCGATCAATCGGATTCACGCTCACGCCATCGTCGACGAATGGAACCGTTGGACGTACTACGGGAAGGTAGGACCAATGCGAGGGCTCGGCACAAATGGCAATTTGGCTGACGAATACCACCATCCCGGAAAGAATCGTCGCTATGAAGTTCCAGTTTTGGTGCATGGCACCCATTATTTCGTGATTGCCCCAAAGAATGCAAGAAATCTAAAGGGAAATCTGAGTCGTGTTCCGCCTGTAGAGGCGAGCTATCGATCGTTCCAACGATGGGCGATTGATGAACTGTCTGATGTTGTGTAGCGTTCTGGCATGAAAACCCTCATTAAGAATGCAACCGTCGTACTTCCTGATTCGACCTTATGTACATCCGTTTTGATCGACGGTGCAACAATTGCTGACATCGATGTAGCGATCCAATCACCCGCCGATGAAGTTGTCGATGCGAAGGGGCTCCATCTTTTGCCCGGTGTGATTGATGACCAAGTTCACTTTCGCGAACCTGGGCTCACTCATAAGGAAGACCTGTACACCGCGAGTCGAGCCTGTGCGAAGGGCGGGGTAACGACTTTCCTGGAGATGCCCAATACGAACCCCAACACGATCACGCAGGAAGCGTTGGAAAGTAAGTTGGCGTTGGCCGCCGGAAAGAGCTTGGTCAACTATGGCTTCTATATCGGCGCCACGCCCAATAACGTCGAGGTCCTCAAACAAGCTCACCGAACTCCCGGCATCAAGATCTTTATCGGTTCGAGCACGGGCAACTTGCTGGTCGATTCGCAAGAGGCTCTCGAACGCATCTTTGCGGAGACGACGTTACCGGCGTGTGCTCACTGTGAAGACGAAGCGACCGTCCGGGCAAATACGGAGCGACTTGCCGGCACAACCGACATCCGCGACCATTCGCGAATTCGGGACCACAAGGCCGCAATCATCGCGACGCGCCGTGCGATTGATCTCGCCAAGCGGCACAATCATCGCTTCCACGTCTTACATGTGTCGACAGGTGCCGAGACACCGTTGCTCGCCGATCATGGAAACTTGATCACGGCAGAAGCTTGTCCACACCATCTGTTCTTCAATGTCGAGGACTATGCGCGGCTTGGCTCGTTAGTGCAAATGAATCCGTCCATCAAAATGAAAGAGGATAACGAGCAACTTTGGCAAGCGTTGCTCAACGGATTGATTCAGGTCATCGCGACGGACCACGCTCCCCACACACTGGAAGAGAAACGCCAACCCTATCCGAAATCGCCGTCCGGTTTGCCAGCGGTCGAAAACTCTCTGGCGTTGATGCTGAACCAAGTCCATCAAGGCCGCTGCACGATCGAACAGGTTGTGCAATGGATGTGCGACGCGCCGGCGCGTGTTTGGGATATCGTCGACAAGGGCCGCATCGCAGTCGGTTACGACGCCGACCTAGTCCTCGTCGACCTCAACAAAGTGGCGACCATTCGCAATGCGGAGCAGGAGACGAAGAGCAAGTGGAGTCCATGGGATGGCGAGTCGCTTACCGGATGGCCCGTGCGGACATGGGTGATGGGACACGAAGTGTTTCGTGATGGAAGCTTCGACGAGTCGCAACGCGGCAGCGAAGCGATCTACGATCATGCACGAGGCGGCTATTGGGCGACGCAGTAGCATTGGCGAGTGGAACATCGACGAGTGGACTTACACCGTGATGCCTAATCGCTTCGCTCGCTCGCGGAGCGCTTGCTGGAAGTAGACGAAGGGATAATCTCTCGCCTGCGGATTCTGACGCACCCAGAGAAATGTGCTGATGACCAGATCGATCGGAAGATGGTCATTTTCAACCATCGTTACCACCTTCGCGATGAACGCAAACTCTTGTGGTCGACGAGCTTTGAGGCCGCTCTTGAGTTGTTGGTGGAGATCCGCGACATTCGCAGCGGTCGTTTGTGCGTTGACGGATTCCAAGCCGACGTAGCTGAATGCACCAAAGTATGTCGCCAGAAGTAATAGAACAATTCTTTGCATTTTCGAGCCTTCCGTCTTAATAGTAGCTGGCGGCTTGTAATCGATCTCGCACGACGCGGCAAGGTCGGTCGTGTTGAGGTAGTGGTACAGTGTGCCGTAAGTCGGGCACTCCTGCCCGACAAAAGACGGTCAAGAGTGGCCGTCCTACGTTCAGGGATTTGAAACTGTGCCACTACCCGTGTTGAGGTACATCTGCTAGCAGTCGCGGGGTTGCGATTCCAGTTGCTTGCTAGCTCGCGAAGGGTTACCTTGGCAGCAAGTCACAATGGAGCGAAATCGTGCTGAACGTATTCGGAAAACCAGCTCGCGTCTGCGAGGGAACTACACGTCGACAGTTGCTTCAAGCCGGAGGTGCAGGACTGCTCGGGCTGACGGTGCCCAAGTTGCTCCAAGCGGAAGCCACATTGCCGTTCCAGAACGCACGGGCTAAGTCGGTCATCTTTTTGTTCTGTTTTGGCGGGCCAAGTCAGCTCGAAACCTTTGACATGAAGCCCGACGCTCCCGAAGAGATTCGCGGGCCGTTCAAACCGGTCGCCAGTCGCACACCCGGGCTGCTGATAAGCGAACACCTTTCCCGCTGTGCGGCGGTCTCTGACAAGTTTGCGGTCATCAAGACGATGACCCATGACTTCAACGACCACAGTGGCGGCGGGCATTACGTCCAGACGGGACATCGTTGGCAGATTCCGATCGGCGGCGGTTTCAATGTCACACCCAACGATTGGCCGGCGATGGGGTCCGTCGTCAAGCACTTCTCACAGCAAATGCCGCATGATCCAAATCGCGAGATGTCGCCGTACGTGGTCGTGCCGAACTTTCTCGGTCGCCTGCAAGAGTACCGCGTGCAACTGCGACGCCCCGGCGAAACAGCCGGATGGTTGGGGCGAGCGTTCGACCCGCTTAACACTCGAATTGATAAACGCGATGCAAAAGACAATCCATACTGGCGAGATTGCACCGACGACGAATTGAATTATCAGATTCAAGGTTTGGAGGCCCGTGAAGGCGTAACGCTCGACCGACTCGATCGCCGCAAGTCGTTGCTACAACAGTTGGACGACCAGCGTCGTTTGGCGGACGAATATGGATCCGTCCAAGCTTTCGACAAATTCCGACAACAAGCGTTGGAACTCGTTACCTCCGAGAAGACTCGCAACGCCTTCGACATTCGCAAGGAATCCGACAAGCTCCGCGATCAATACGGTCGCAACCTGTTCGGGCAGTCAACGCTGGTCGCGCGACGTTTAGTCGAAGCGGGAGCTCGGTTTGTCACCGTGCATTACGATTGCGTCGATGGATACAGCTGGGATTCGCATCAGCACAGTGAAGATGTCGCTAAGCATTTGCTACCAGGTTTGGACCAAGCACTGTCGGCGTTGCTTGTTGATCTGGAAAATCGCGGTCTGCTGGACGAAACACTGGTTGTCGCCATGGGAGAGATGGGACGGACGCCACAAGCCAACAAGGCGTGGGGACGCAATCATTGGAGTACGCTGTTCCCAGCCGTACTCGCTGGTGCCGGAATCCGGGGCGGACTGATTTATGGCGAGACGGACAAGGATGCGGCCTACGCCGTCAGCAATCCCGTTTCGCCAGAAGATTTGGCAGCAACGATCTATCACGCTCTTGGCATCGATCCAGAAGCAAGGATCTACGACGCACAAAATCGCCCAGTTCCGATCGTCGATGGTGGTCGGCCCGTTCTGGAATTGTTCGGGTAAGTTGCAGCGGCATGCGGATCTTGATCGTCACTCCTGCGCCACCAGGATCTCGCAAGGGCAATCGCATTACCGCACTCCGCTGGGCGCGGTTGTTACGTGAACTGGGGCATCGCGTTACGCTGTCCGAGTCGTTTGCAGATCAACGGTGTGACGTTTTGATCGCGTTGCATGCCAAGAAGAGCGCCACGTCGATTCGAAATTTCCACACTGCTCGTCCCAACTCGCCCCTGATTGTCGCGTTAACAGGAACGGATTTGTATCGTGACATCAAGACGAATCGCGTGGCTCAACAATCACTTGAATTAGCCAATCGACTCGTGTTGCTTCAGCCTGCGGGCGTGAACTCGCTGCCAAAGCATATCCGAGACAAGGCACGCGTCATTCAGCAGTCTGCAACAGGGCTTACAAATCCACCTGACCCGCTGAGTTCAGTATTTGAAGTCACGGTCATTGGACATCTACGTACGGTGAAGGATCCCTTTCGAGCGGCGATGGCCGCTCGCTCGCTGGTCGGTTCGTCGCGCATTCGAATCGTGCATATCGGCGCTGCACTCACCGATTCCATGGCGAAACGAGCACGTGCCGAGATGCGGCGGAACTCGCGTTATCAGTGGATCGGCGAACTGTCACCGGCAGCAACAAAACGCCGGCTCGCTCGCGCACGCTTGTTGGTGCTGAGTTCTCGACTCGAAGGGGGAGCGAATGTCATCTCGGAGGCGATCGCGGTCGGTACGCCCGTCATCGCGTCGCGCATCTCGGGATCGATCGGATTATTGGGCGAAGATTATCCAGGCTATTTCGACGTCGGCGATACATCGGCGCTCAGCAAGTTGCTACGAAAAGCCGAAGACGACGCGTCGTTTTACCGAACGCTGCAAGCTCGTTGCAACATGCTGCGTCCGATGGTTCTACCGAGTCGCGAACGAGATGCCTGGCGACAATTGCTCCGCGAATTCAAGGCCTCACATTAAGGCTATCACTCAATCACCAAAGAACGGAAACAGCTTCTTCAACTCTTCTCGATTCGGTTGGCGACCGTATTCGCAAATCTCAAAGGCTTCGGCGTACTTCACCGCCTTGCCTTCTTCTTCGCCATACCAGTCGATTAAGGCCGCGCGGTGCTTATCGGCAATTCGGCCTTGCCGCTTCTGCCAGCTGTCGGTTGCCCACTCGCGACGAGCGATCGGATTGTCCGCGTGACGCTGACGCAATGTTTCCTCCGAACCCAACGCCCCGCCTTCGTACACCTGAGATACCAACGCATCGACGGCATCCATCTTCTTTTCGAAGACATCATCAATCGACACGATCACGTCCGGCTTAAACGGATTCGGCTTCTCAAAATTGTCGGGAAAGTACATGAAGACCGGGTTTCGTTTCAGCGGCGGCGTATCGGGACAGAAAAAGGGCACCGCAACCATGTAGGCAGAATCCTGGACCAGCACGCCGGTGTAACGGTGATCGGGATGATAGTCGTTGGGTCGATGAGCGATTACGAGATCGGCGTTCCACTCGCGAATCAGTCGCGTGATCTTCTGGCGGTTGTCCAGCGTCGGCAGCAATTCACCATCGTGGATATCGAGTACTTCCGCCGTAGTGCCAATTCGTCGAGCTGCTTCTTGCACCTCGGCGGTGCGACGCTGGGCCAGCGGTCCGCCCGCCATCCGCCAATGCCCGATGTCCCCGTTGGTCACGGAGACCAACTTAACGTGGTGGCCGAGTTGCGCGTATTTAGCTGCGGTGCCCGCCATCTGGAACTCGCAATCATCGGGATGCGCTCCAAACGCAATGATCCGCAACTTACCGTCATCTTCGGCGTTCAGATCGGACTGGAACGAAGTCGTAGCGACAGCGAACATCAGCAGAGCGGCAAGGCATTTCATGTGGTGACTCCGAAGTCGTTGATGGATCTACTCAAAGCATTAGTCGCGAAAGTCGGTCTATTCGTACTCCCACTTGATTGCCCAAGGGTCATTCGTGCGAGTTTCAAACTCTTTTAGCTCTTTGATCAATTCAGCCAGAAGTTCCTTATACTGCGGATCGTCAGCCAAGTTATGGCCTTCGTGCGGATCGGCTTGCACATCGTAAAGTTCGAACTGAGGACGATGCATGTAACTATCGACGGTCTTGGCACCGTACGGAGCATCCGGGCCGAGCTTGTACTGAGCTTGCCAAGTCGGCGCCGCCCACAGGTCAGACGCGAACGGGAACGGGAGCGGATGAGCGATGTTCCAAATCAGTTTGTACTGCCGCTGACGGACGACGCGCATCGGATAGTACATCTGGATTTCATGGAACGTGTGGGATGCGTAAACAACATCCCATCCGTCGATGTGTGCCTGTTCAAGTGTTGGCAGCAGCGATCTCCCGTGAAACGTTCCCGGTTTGACCCGAGGATTCTGTTGCGTGTCGCGTTCCGGTTGATCGAGCTTCGCGAGAACCGGAGGTTTTACCGTTCCCTTCTGTCCATTCAAGATGCCGGCGAAGTCCAAGATCGTAGGCGTGATATCGACCCAACTGACCATCGCGTCGCTCACGATTCCTCGCTTCTCGTCGTAAGGATTACGAACCAGACAAGGTGATCGCATTCCTCCTTCATAGACGGTCGTCTTGGCACCGGGCATGGCGATGCCGTGATCTGAGATGTAGATAAACAGCGTGTCGTCCCATTTGCCAGCGTCGGTCAGAATCTCGATCAATCGGCCAAGCCCTTGATCGATTCTCGAAACCGATTGGTAGTACTGGGCGATCTCGGCGCGGCAAGTTGGCGTGTCCGGCAAGAAACCAGGAACGATAACATCCGCCGGATCGTAAACCACTTCTTCGATGCCTGGATAAGGTTTGTCCTTTGGACCGGGATTGCCAAATCGATTCGGCTCATGCGGAAGCTCCGTCGCCTCACCTCCGCCACGATGTGGATCAGACGTGCAGAAGTACAGGAAGAAGGGTTGATCGCTGTCGGACTCAATCAGTTCCTGGCAGTTGTTCGCCATTTCGACCGGACTACGTGAGTTCCCTCCGATGAATTCGTCGAACGCATAAACCGATTTGGGAGCGACGTGATACTTCCCGCAACTCGCGGTGCGATAGCCGGCTTTGCTCAAGTAGACTGGCAATCCGACGATGTTCGTATAAGCGTTAAACTTGTGGTACGCGTGCTCGTGTCCATAGTGCCCGTTGGCGTGATTGTGCAGTCCGCTGAGAATTACACTGCGACTCGCCGAGCAGCTCGCTGTCGTACAGAAAGCATGCGTAAACAACGTGCCATCGCGAGCGATCCGATCCATGTTGGGCGTTTTGATTACAGAATTTCCGTAGCACCCCATGTCTTGGCTCTGATCATCCGTCACGAAGAGGACAACATTGCGTGGAGCCGCATTGATGAGTGACGGAACGAGTCCCATCAGGAAGGCGGCGAGAAACAAACGGCGGTGCATATTCTGTCTCCAAGAAGTCGACCGTCGACGGCATGACAGGCGAGGCATGTAAACAAGGGGATTTAGATGATGCAGAGTAGCTGGAACGCGACGACAAATCAACGAACGCACAGGCAGTACACGCACCCTAAGTTTGAGGGGCCGCAATCCTCTTGGCCGTTCGTGCCGGGAGGTTAATTGGAGCAGAAGTTCCGCCTTGAACGATGAACTCGAGGAATCCGCCGAGATGCACAGCGAATTGGTACGGTAGTTCTAGACGGTGCAAAGTGGGTATGCCGGGTGTGCACTGCTAGGTGTGCACTGAGCGCCCATCCCCGCGCAATCTCCTCACCCCCGCATGCGCGCCGTTAGCAACTGACTCACGAGTTCTCTAACCATGTTTCGGCATGCTTCTCACCAATTGAGCACAAGCAAATGACGATAGTGTTTGCCCTATCGGCATACGGTTTGCTAAAACAAGCTCTCTGAAGGAGGGCTTGCTCCCATGTCGACCAAGCAGCAAACGGAGCGACACGATCTCGCGGCAACCGAGTTGTTGGAATACTGCCCCGCGTTGGACACACCCCAACACATCGTCGATAGCCTCGCCGTCGGATTGACGCACCTGCGAAATATGCTCTTAGTTCGCGCTCGCGATGACGTCGAGCGCAAATACGGGGCCGATTCGCTGGTTGGCACCTCGATGTCGGATATCGAACGGCAAGACCATCTTGCTAAGGTCGAGATTGAAGCGTATGCCGCCATCGTCGTCAACGACGAAGTCATTCGAAGCGGCTATGTGGGCGATGATGCCGAGTGGTTCTTGCCTTGGATGTTTCATCTTCGACTAGGCGATGCCTACAAGTCCGTGATGGATAAACGAGTCGAGTACTATGAAAGCCGAACCATTGAAGAACGTCGCTTGAAGTTCGTGTCCGTACTGCAACGCGTGTTGCCGGAGAGCGCACGAGCACCGCTTGTGCTCTTCCGACTCTTTCCGCGTGCGATTCGCATCCTGACTGCCGTCGCATTTGGGGATCCCTTGCGGGCGAAGGAGTTGCGTGCCGAGCAAATTGGCTTTCTGCCGGGAATCGTAGACTGTCACGAATGCCATGGTCGCGTACTCGATAACGAAGATAGCTGTCGGTGTTGTGGTAATCCCGTCTGGAACTTCACGTTCCTCCTTTCCGATTGAATCTACATCCGGCGAACGCCTTTGCGTCTGCTGTATAGTCACAATCTTTTCGATCTCGGAATGCCTTTTTCTGAATGCGACCGACGACCGCAGTGTACGTGTCGCCCGGCTGACTCGTGTCGAATCTCGCAGAGGGAGAACGAAGTGAAGCTCGCAGAAATCGATGGTAAACAGTTGATTACGGTCAACCCGACCGATTCCGTGAACCACGCGTTCACTCTGATGGTGGACCATGACATTCGTCACTTGCCGATTGTCGAAGGCGATCGAGTCGTAGGGATTGTCTCCGACCGCGATTTATTGATCATCGCTAACTGGATCGCAACATGGAAGTCGCTGACGCACGCAACGACTGCTGTGGGGAAGAAACGCGTTGCGGAACTCATGTCCTCGCCAGTGTCAGTCCTTTCGCGCGACGATACCGTTGAACATGCGGCTCAACTGATGCTCGAACGACGGTTTAGCGCCGTTCCACTCCTGCAAGCGGGAAGACTCGCCAGTATCGTTACGGAGACAGACATCTTGCGATGCTTCTTGGACGGTGCAACCAAGTATGTGTCTTGCCCTTGGCGAGGTTTCCGGGTGGGTGACCACATGGCAAGAACGGTCGTCACAGGCAAACCTTCCGATCATGTGATGCCATCGTTTCATCTCATGAAGGAGAAACACATCCGTCACCTACCGATTATTGATGGCGGCAAACTGGTCGGACTCATCTCGGAGCGAGATCTACGTCGAACTTACGGCAAGGAGATCGCGGCGAACCTTGCTCGGGACGAACCGAGTCTAGAGTTGGCGATTCACTATTCGTTGCGAGACGCAATGAGTAGGAACGTCGAGACGATCAGCGAGGAAGCCACACTTGCCGAGGCGGCCGCGCGCATGGTAAAGGGAAAGATCGGCGCGCTGCCTGTTACTGACCAGGACAATCTTCTTGGAATCATTACCGAAACCGACCTGTTGAAGGTATTTGTCGAACACGGAGAGAAATGACTTCTCTCGTGGCAATAGCACCACAAAGAGAAGCGCCGATGGCAGGCGTTCCCAAAGGCTCGGCGCGCCACACACCTAGTGCCTAGTTACAGCTTAATCATAGGGTTGTGTGCCACTGGATCTGCCAGTGCCGTCACGGGCGTGGTTGGTCCGTGCAGCACTGGCCGAGCCAGTGGCACCCGAATTCTTAGCGGTAACACAGCACTAGCCTTCGTGGCAACATCCGTCAAACGCTTCTGGATTGATGGGTCGAGCCCAGTCGGGAAAATCAATCCAGTTGATGCGGGATCGATATTGGATCTGGTACACCTCCGGAGGTGGCGCAAATCCTTGATTCATGCGTGCGATGGCGACCGCCGTCAGTTCTTCTGGAGTTTGCCAATCACCGGGAGATGTATTTGGGTTCGGGCGAATCATTTTGCATCCTTGGAGTAGAGTTACTGAGTTGAACGACGGTGTGTCATCTCGCTTCACTCTAACTTTAACCTCGGCTTCGATATTAAAAACGGCAATCTATTCAATAGATATCATTGACACGGTCAATGCTCTTTTACCAGAATCGTAAGCGGCTATAACGCGTGTTCTCGTCCTTGCTTCCAGGGAGGTGTGGTATGCGGTACCAGCTCAATCGAATGCAACAATTGCGGGGATTCGTTTACACCGCGCAAGCGAAGAGCATTACGAAGGCCGCTGAAAAACTAGAACTCAGTCAGCCCTCGGTATCACTTCAAATCCAAGCTCTGGAACAAGAACTTTCAACGCAATTGTTCGAGCGCCGTGGACCACGCATTCGACTAACGCGGGAAGGCGAGATCCTGCTAGAACTGGCTCGTCCTCTGGTCGAGGCGATCGAGGGACTCGACGAAGCGTTCGAAATGCGACGCGACTCCGTGACCTATGGATCAGTCAGTATCGCGGCGGGCGGATCGACCTTGCAATACATTCTGCCTCCTTACGTCAAGGCATTCGTTCGCGCACATCCGCAGATCGACCTGCGTTTGCACAACGTCACGGGAAAGGCTGGCTTGGCTTTGTTGCGGGCAGGTGATGCCGACTTTGCGGTGGGGCCGATGTTAGACACACCGTCGGACATTCGATTCTATCCGATCATGAACTACCATCCTGTGTTAATCACCGCCCGCGACCATCCTCTGACCCGACGAAAGCGTATCACGCTGAAGGATATTGCGGAGTATCCATTGATTCTGCCGCCGCGCAGCCAGAGTACCTACCGATTCGTCGAGATGGTCTTCGCCGAGCATTCGTTACAGCACGAGGTTAAGTTGGAAGTCGGTGGCTATGACGTGATCGTGACCTATGTCGAATTGGGACTTGGGATTTCGATCGTCATGAGTCACTGCCTCACTGGAAAGGAAAAACTGCACACAGTCGATCTCGGCAAGTACTTTCCTAGCCGCAGCTATGGGCTAGTCGTTCGTAAAGGTCGTGCGTTGCCGCCCGCAGCGCGCTTGTTCGTCGAACATTCCTTCACGAACATCGACCTTGATCAGCATCTTCTTGGCCGTCGCGCCACTGGTCCCAAGCCTTCGAGAGAGGAGTCTTGAGATCGATGCGACAATTTGTCCAGCGAATTGATATTGCCCTGTCGTCCGGCTTGACGATAAGAAGAAGTAGCGGCGGTTATCCGCCTTCAGCTATCCGAAGATCGAGCCGAGCGTGCGGTAACCGCCACTAACAGATCACTTGGCTCTTGCGACTCAGTTGCTTACCGATTCTCTTGGGCTGAGTCTTTTGTGCATACCGTAATGCGACGCAGTCCTCGCGCGGCCGCGCCGTCTTCACCTTGTGTTTTGCAACGGATTGCAGATAGGAGGATGAGACGATGATTACCAAGAGTTTCAGATCACTCCAAGAGCGACGACAGATCAAACAGGACGACGATCTCAAGACTCGACTCGTGAACTTCCTGCATTCGCGACGTGTGCCAGGAAGAGAATTCGTGCGACTCAATGTTCACAGTGGAACCGTCATTGTCCGTGGGCTATTGCAATCGACACACGCTAAGTGGTTGTGTATCGAGTGCTGTCGTCACGTGGCCGGTGTCATCAAACTCGTTGATGAACTCGTCATCGATGCACCTCGACCGGGGGCACATCAGCGTGCCCGATGCCATCCCGCTTCGGCAGGGGCACGCGCCGAGTCAGCGGTGCTTATGAACAAGTAGCGGCCAAGCTTCCGAAGTTCTCATTTTCAGGAACTTCGGAAGTCTGTTTTCCGATCAACCTGCTAACAGCATGCCGACACTACTTCACGAAGTGCTGCTGAAGGAAGGCAGTGACTCGCTGTGGGCTCACGATGCCAACAACTTTGTGTTCAACATCCAAGACCGGAACGTGACGGAATCCGCAGGCGGCGGTTACGGTGAGTGCTGCGGCCGAGGAGTCCGTCTCGTACACGTACACCGGATTGTTCGTCATCAGTTCACGAACAGGACGGTCTTTGACGGCATCGAATTCCAGCGCAACGCGTTCCAACACATCTCGATCGGAGAAGACACCAAGCAATTTGCCTTCTTCGGCGACAAGCAGGCAAGAGACATGCAAACCGGCCAGTTTCTCAACGGCTTTGTGAACGGGAAGGTCTGGCGAAATCGTCACAAAGGGTTCGTGGCAGATCTCACTCACCGTCTTCTCGGCGAGTGCCTCCTCGAGCGGGTCTTCATAGACCTTCGGATCGTAGTTTTCTAGCGGATCCTGAAATGCGTCCGGGTCTTTAGGCGTGAGGCTTGACATCTTTAGGCTCCTTCTCGTTGGGCAGGATAGGGATTGCCACCAACGCGTTGCACCATAACTTGGCCCGGGAAGTGATCGGCCACGAATTCAATTAGGCCCTTCTGGCCGGTTAGCCCGACTAGTCGTTTTTCAGCATCAACGACACACATGAATCGCACATTTTTTAGTTGCATTGCATCGAGTACATACACAATAGGGTCCGTCAGTTCGACCCACGGACAAGGTTGGGTCATATGTGTACCGATCGTCTCGCCAACGACTTGCGACCCGTTTTGAGCAAGCAGTTGCGTCAGCTTGCTCTCTGTGAAAATGCCGAGGGGTTTGTGTTCGTCGTCAACGGCAACGGCACACCCCAGTTTCATTTCACGCATCCTTACGATTGCGTCTCGAAGTGTCTGGTGCGGCGACACAATGACCGGGTCGCGCAGAGATAGCCTGCTGACCGGTTCCGTTTGGAAGTTCTGTTGGAGTCCCATGGGTCGACCTCATACTGTTAGTTACGGACAATTCTACGATCACGACATCCCTTACGATTCCCACATTGTCGTGAAGTTGTATCGTTTCACTTGCCAACTCGTTTCAGAATGTCGTGAGCTACTTCCTCCACGGATCGGTACGAGACGTCGATGCAGTTCCAACCGTACTTTGCAATCATGGCGCTGGTGTGCCCCAGTTCACGAGCGATCTCGTGTTGATCAACGTAGGAGTCTTGCGGGGCCCCAAACGTCTCCGCTCTCGCTTCTCGAAGGCTCGTTAAACGGCGTGCGTTCATCGTAAGTCCGAAGACCTTCGCAGGATCAAGCTTGACGAGTTCCTCTGGAGGGTCGTTGAGGCCAACGATCGGAACGTTCGCTGCACGTATACCACGATAGGCCAAGTAAAAGCATGTCACGCTCTTTGACACACGCGACACGCCGACCAACACAACATCGGCTTGGTCTAGGTCACGCATCAAACAGCCATCGTCGTGAGCCAGCGTAAAGTCGACTGCGTCGATACGGTCGTACCGCTCTTTTCTCAGCTCATGCGAAAGACCAGGCTGCCGTTGTGGCGGCGTCTGCAAAGAATCTTCGAGAAGCGTCAACGCGGGACCAAGGATGTCGAAAGTACGCACATGTTCACGTGTCGCCGCTTCGACTACCGCTTCGCGTATCTCCGGCGACACGAGCGTATGGAGAAGTACCGCGTTGGTCTTGGCGGCGTCCTTTACTGTCTTGACAGCGGCCCGCGCCGATCGCACTTGAAGACGACGCACTACTTCCACTTCCGGATTGGCGAACTGGGCAAGAGCGGACTCGATGACTTGACTTGCTGTGCGACCTGTACCACCCGAGAGCAGATAGACCTTTTGAACTTTTGGTTTCTTCTTGGCCACGGTGTTCGCTCTGTTTCTAGCCACTTAGAGCATTCAATCTCGATTCGTGTGTTGCAGCTGTCATGCCATCACGCAAATAATTACCGTCGTAGAAGGCACCCGCTATAGTCTGAACTGACCTAATCACCTCATCTCGCCAACGAAACATATTCGTTGAACACCGCGCACTGCGCGCATAATGCGTGTCAATACGCACAGCACTGGCCAGATATGAAATGCGCTCGCCTACTCTCGGCGTCGGCATAGGCTTTGCTTTGTGAGCTGAAACAATCGCCAACGATACTGAAGGGGGATGTGCCGATGCTCAAGACGGGACAGTTGACGTTAATGGTCGTCGATGATGACGAGCGATTTCGCGCCACGATGGTGGATCGGTTCCGTCGTCGTGGCTTTGATGTCCATGACGCTGGTGACATCGATTCGGCGTGGAGCTTGGCCCAACGTTGTGACTTTGACGTGGTCGTCGTTGATATGGTGATGCCTGGTGGCTCGGGGTTGGATTTGCTCAAACTGCTGAAGGAAAGTGATCTCGAATGCGAAGTCATCATGCTTACCGGACAGGCAAGCATCGACTCTGCCGTGGCCGCCATGAAACTAGGGGCGTTTGATTACTTGAGTAAGCCGTTCCCGCTGGCGGATCTAGAGAAACTTATCGAGAAGGCAAAGCGACAGCATGAACTGTCAAAGGAAAACCGACAACTCAAGTCACTTCTAAAACGCAATCGCCCGTCTCGACAGATCGTCGGCCAATCATCGGCCATGCGTGAGATCTATCGACTCATCGAACGAGCCGGGCCAAGTGATAAGCCAATCCTAATTCAGGGCGAAAGCGGTACCGGCAAAGAACTCGTCGCCTGGGCCTTGCATGAAAGCAGCAGCCGAGCTGATAAGCCGATGGTCGTCATCAATTGCGCGGCATTGCCTGAGACGTTACTCGAGAGCGAATTATTCGGACACGAAAAGGGGGCTTTTACGGGAGCAGACAAGGCTAAACCGGGGCTGTTCGAAGTCGCGGATGGCGGTACGATCTTCATTGATGAAATCGGTGAGATGCCTCCTTCCGTGCAGGTCAAGCTCCTGCGCGTGTTGGAAGATGGATCACTGCGGCGAGTCGGTTCAATTCGCGAGCATCGCGTGCAGGCTCGGCTATTGGCGGCTACGAATCGCAATTTAGAAAGGCAAGTCGCGTACGGTCACTTCCGAGAAGATCTATATTACCGCATCAACTTGATGTCCTTAGAACTGCCGCCGCTCCGCGAAAGGACCGGCGACATTCCTTTGCTGGTAAACCACTATCTCCGAGATGGCTGGGAGATTGAAGACAGCGCTCTGCAACTGCTTGAGAGCTACGAATGGCCGGGCAATGTGCGGCAATTGATCAACGTGATTGAGCGGGCACAAATTCTCGCCGACGATCACCTGATCCGCACGCTCGATCTGCCGCGTCAGGTCGTCAAAGATACACAATTCGACCGCCCCATCGTCGCGCACAAGACGGACGAACTGGCGACGATCGAGCGGGCGAAAGTTTTGGAAGTATTACGTCGCGAGGAAGGTAACAAGACGCGAGCGGCAAAAGCACTTGGTATCGAACGACGAAAGCTATATCGTCTGCTCGACAAATACAACATCCAGGAAGATGAACTCGTCGCGAGAATGAGCTGAAGCAGTTTAGCCGAATCATTTGCGATTAGGCGGCTATCTGCGGCGTACACGAGGCAGCGTCACAATCACTTCCGCACCGCTGCGGAAATCCGACGCAACGGTGACGCGTCCACCGTGAGCCTCGATGAACCGCCGGACGATTGCCATACCCAGCCCCGTGCCCTCCGGTTTTGTTGTGTAAAACTCGTCGAAGATCCTGCGTTTTTGCTCTTCGTTCAGTCCCGGTCCGTTGTCACGCAGCGAAATCCGCAGCGCCGGCTTGCCATCGAGAGACACCTCGGCGAAGGAAACATCGATCTCGACCGGATCGGCACATGCCGCAAGGGCGTTTTCCAAGATATTCCGTAGCGTCTGACGCATCGCAAATTCATCGACTTCGCATTGCAGGTCGACGTTACCCCCATGCACTCGAAACCAAATCGTGCGTCCTTCCCGCTTAATGGCCAGCGTCGCCCAAGTGTCATTGACGATGTTATCGAGATAGCAAGTTCGCGGTTCCAATCGCACGGGCGCCGCGAACTCTCGAACTTCTTCATACAACTGAAACAAGTCATCTTGCGAGTGACGAATGCCATCGATGTGCGTCATCAACTCGGGTCGATCAGCTCCCAACTCTTCCAACTCGTCGAGAGATGCTTGAATACGTTGCAAGGCGTTGCGACTCTCGTGCGAGAGACCTGCCATCGCTGCGCCAATCGACGCTAATCGCTCGGCTTGGGCGAGCGTCTCCTCCGCACGCCGTCGTTCCGTTACGTCTTGTTGCACCGCGATCCAGTGCGTAATTCGATGGCTCGAATCACGAACTGGGTCGAGCGTTAGTTCCACCAGATATTCACTGCGGTCTTTACGATAATTGATCAACTCGCAGCCGAAAGATTGTCCTTCAGTCAATTGCTTGCGCATCCTCGCGAGTAGATTTCGATCCGTGTTCGGACCTTGCAGCATTCTCGGCGTCTTGCCGATGAGTTCGTCCCTCGCGTAGCCCGTCATGCGAGTGAACGCTGGCGTGACGTAGACGATGTGCGGGCCGGGTGCATCGAGTTCCGCCGTCGTAATGACAACGGAATGGCTAACGTGCTCGACGGCAGCCTTAATCAGCCTCAAGATATCGTCACCGGGCTGCGGACAAGCAGCGGTGTTATCGTAATCGCTGAACGACATAGGCTGAGACTGCGGTTAGTGGTATCGTTTGCGATTCCTGAAAGTAGGACGGTCACGCTTGGCCGTCTTTTGTCGGGCAGGAGTGACCGACTTACGGCAACATGTACCACTACCAGATGGCGCAAACGCTTGCGGAGAAGAACACGGATCGAACAGCATCATCATAACTCGGCGGAAGCGAACCGAGTAGTCGCCGTTTGCGTCAGCGTGGACGAACTAGGACAACGACCGACCTCCCTTTCACGACATACTTTGCCGACCGGATCGCCGTCTTCTTCCCCGGCTCACAAAAATCAGCCGGGCTCTTGCGGCTGGTATCAATTGCACGTCGCCACTGCGTCGGATCGCCTTCGTGAATCGTGAAACTCAGGTCTCGCTGGTCGGCGTTGATCATCACGTACAAATCGTCGTCGTCCTCCGCCGCACCGTCTAGATAGTACGCTAGCTGCCGAGATTTCGGCGACATATCGACGTCGCGACCGCTACCATACCAACGAACGTCCTCTCGCCAAAATCGACTTCTGCAGAGCGTCGGATGCGATTTCCGGAAGGCGATCATCTGGCGAAAGAACTGAAAAAACTCTCGATTATTTTCGAGCTGGTCCCAGTCGAGCCAAGTCGTCTCGTTATCTTGGTTGTACGGATTGTTGTTGCCCTGCTGCGTGTGCAGGAACTCGTCACCCGACAGAAACATCGGCGTGCCGTTTGCCAAGAACAGCAAGCAGCAGATATTCTTAGCTTGACGACGCCGCAGTGCCGCGATTGGCTTCGGGAGGTTCCGATCTCCCTCGTGACCACAGTTCCAGCTGAAATTATCTGCCGTGCCATCCGTATTGTCGTGGCCGTTTGCTTCGTTATGGCGTTCGTTGTAAGAGACTTGATCGTACAACGTGAAACCGTCGTGCGAGTTCACGTAGTTAATGCTTTGGTAGGCGTGAAAAGCATGGACGCGGTCGTCAGGAAACAAGTCATCGCTGCCGTAAAGCCGATACATCAACGAAGGAACCATGCCAGCGTCGCCTCGGACAAAACGCCTGACGTCATCGCGGAAGCGTCCGTTCCATTGCATCCAGCGCAGACCAGGAAACGACTCACCCAACTGATAGGCGCCACCGGCGTCCCAGGGCTCGGCAATCAGCCGCACGTGCCCGAGATCGGGATCGGCACGAATTTCGCCAAAGATCGGTGGGTCGCTCCAATTGATCGAACCATCGGATCTCCGTGAAAAGGCCGAAGCCAAATCGAAACGAAACCCATCTACATGCATTTCATTGGCCCAATAACGCAAGCTGTCGAGAATCATCCTCCGCACATATCGATTGGCACAGTTTAAGGTGTTGCCCGTCCCCGAGAAGTTGGCGTATGGAACTCGCGGATCACCGGAATACAGATAGTAGCTGCTATTATCGATACCCTTAAAACTGAATGTCGGTCCTTCGTGATTTCCTTCGGAGGTGTGGTTGTAGACGACGTCCAAGATCACCTCGATGTCGGCGTTGTGGAGGGCTTTGACCATCGCACGGAACTCGTTCGGCTGTTCAACCGGGTTGTTCGTCGCGGCGTACACGTTGTGCGGTGTGAAGAAGTTCAGCGTCATATAGCCCCAATAGTTCCCTTCGCCAGGATCGAACTGAAAGACCGGCATGAGTTCAATGGCGGTGACGCCGAGTTCCTTGAGGTAGGGGATCTGTTCTACCACGCCGGCAAAAGTGCCTCGCTTTCCGTCGCTGACTCCGCTGTTGGGTCGGCGAGTGAAGCCCCTTACATGCATTTCGTAGATGACCAAATCCGACTCGTGAAACGGTCGTCGCTCACCACTCCAATCAAAAGGCTCCTCGGCCATCAACACGCCCATCGGTGCCTTACCGACATTCGATCCTGGGCGCATGGCCGCTCCGCGGCAATACTCCTCTGGAAAGTAAACCGCTCGAGCATAAGGATCGAGCAACATCTTCTGTTCGTCAAACGCGTGCCACTCGGAGTTTTCCATCGCACGCGGGCCGCCAATTGACCACACGTAGTAGCGAGCACCATTCAGCCGAGCTTTAGGCACGCGACAGTGCCAGATGCGACCCGACTTGTTGCGCAAATAGCTCAGTTCGTATTTGAGCGCAGGCTTGTTCATATCGTCCGCCCGGTATGCCAACAGAGTGACTCTTTCAGCGTGCGTCGAGTGGATCGCGAAATTGTAAGCCTGCTCCTGCTCGACCCAGGTTACACCTAGCGGGATCGGAGCTCCTTCTGTAGCAACCCACTTTTTCATCAGAAAACTCCTCACACCCTTTCGTGACAATATAGCGCGGTTGATGCGCGCCGCACGGTTGCACAGCCCTGCGATCAGACGCGCACAAGTCAATCACTCATCATTGGCAGTCATACTGGCACGGGAGTCTAGGGCGGTCTCTGGGTAAGTGTAGCTTGTTTCGTCAAGATTCCCCGGGAATTAGATCGCCACAGCCGCCACACGTCCGTGCGGCTCGCACGATGCCGAACTTTATGATGTCGTGAGTGACGCTCGATGCGACTCCGCATAAACCGTTCCATCCAGCTGGATTGGGACGTCCCACGCAACTCTGCATTACATTCGACAACTTCTGCGAGCGGCACACCGATTGCATCATTAGTTCTAATGCTGCAAACCAAATCGCATTTAGAAGTCCACTCAATTCTCAGACGGTGTGGTCTGGGCACTGAGCGGGCGGCCTAGGTTTCAAGATCGTCTTCAGGACGCAGGAGAGGCAAGTGAAGGAGGCTGCAATCCGGCAAACCCTCGACAAAACTCGAGTGTTTGCTGAAAGACAGAAGTTGCTTAAAGAGCTGTGGCGAGCCCAGTGCGAGTCAGCGGTGAAAGCCCAGGACAATTTCACCCACCCGTCACAACAGAGGGATTCCGGCGTGACCCAAGCATGAGCTTTTGGGCATGCTGGTCCCGCGAAGTGTGGTGGTATTAATAAAAAAAGTCGATAGCGAGCAGTATTCTCGCAGCTTCATAGCGACGACTTAGGCACGTAACCGGCTGCCCCAAACCATTTCGGGAAGAAACTCACATGATGACCGCAGAACCAACGAAACCAGCTCGTCACTCGCCTGCAGACATCGCAGCATCCATCTTGCGTGACAGTTCGTATCAACCGATCCGAGCCTTGAAATGCAGTTTCCGCGATGGAGTTCTGACCATCGAAGGTCGCTTGCCAAACTTCCACATGAACCAACTCGCACTGACCGCCGTTCAGGACATCGAGGGAGTAGCTCGCATCGACAATAAGGTCGACGTAGCTCGCTGAGGTCAGCCCCTCCGTGAGTAAGATCCAATTCAGTTATCGAGAGCAGGGAGTCAGAGAACCATGAGTGAGGTAAGTATGCTAGACACGCTCCGCAGTGTCGAGTTTTTTCACGACATCGGAGACGAACACTTGGCGAAGTTGGCGAAGATTGCAAAGATCGTCGAGTTCCCTGCAAACACGAACATCTTTCGTGAGCACGACACCGCAAGAGAGATGTACTTGATTATCAGTGGTCAAGTCTCGCTGATCATCTGCGAGCGACGAGTAGGCTGCCGCCAACTCATGGAAGTGGGCGATGGTGAACTAATTGGCTGGTCGCCGCTAGTTTCGCGTCCTCGCTTATCGGATACCGCGCGAACATTAACACCAACCAAGGCGATCGCCTTCGATGGTGAGCAGGCCCTCGAGTTCTGCCGCGAAGACCCGCAATTTGGGTTCGAGTTTATGTGTCGTGTAGCGCAGGTACTCTCTCAACGGCTAAGCGCGACACGCATGAAGTTGTTGGAAATGAGCGGTTTCCAATTGCCAGACGTCCGATTGGAATCAGATTGAGATCGATTCCAACCTGGTTGGCCTGCGCTGACATAAGGGCTGCCACTCTCAGGTGACGCTCACACCTCCTTGCCTTTGTCTTGGCCAATCGCGCGCACATTTGCACATCTCTGGCGCGCTTGGCGCAGGATTCGATCAGTCAGGCGATTTGATCAACGATGTTGTGGTCGCTGACGATGGCCTGCTTAAGCTTCAACCGCTCATCACCCAGCAATGGTACGAGACTTGCGTCTAGGTTTTCCCGAACAATGTTAAGTTTCCGCGACGCCTTTCAGGAGTAGTTGAGATGACGCGTGAAGTAGTGGTGTTAAGTGGTGTGCGAACTCCCATCGGAGGATATGGCGGAAGTTTGAAAGACACACCGCCGAGCGAGTTGGCAGCCATCTGCGTGAAAGAAGCTGTTAAAAGGTCCGGAATCAAACCGGTCGATGTCGGGCACGTGGTGTTCGGCAACATCATCCATACGGATGCCCATGACCACTACTTGGCTCGTGTCGCGGGAGTGAACGGTGGACTCCCGCATGAGACCCCTGCCCTCACTTTGAATCGGCTTTGCGGTAGCGGTCTGCAAGCCATCATCACTGCCGCACAAACGATCATGCTCGGCGACGCTGACGTGACGGTTGCCGGGGGTGCCGAGAATATGAGTCGCAGCCCCTATGCTTCGCAAGCGATGCGTTTTGGAGCCCGCATGAATGATACGACGCTGGTCGACATGATGGTCGGGGCGTTGAGCGACCCGTTCGATGACTGTCACATGGGCGTCACCGCCGAGAATGTTGCGAAGAAATACGAAATCACGCGTCTGGAACAAGACGAGTTAGCGGTGGAGAGCCACCGTCGCGCGGGCTTAGCGATCGATCATGGATACTTCAAAGCTCAGATCGTGCCCGTCAATATCAAGGTCAAACGTGACATAGTGCCCTTCGAAACGGACGAGACCGTGCGTTATGGTACGACCGTCGAGAAGCTGGGCCGATTGCCGACCGTCTTCGACCGCGAGGGGACGGTGACACCAGGCAACGCATCGAGCATCAACGATGCTGCGGCTGCGGTCGTCCTGGCAGACGCTGAACTAGCGAAACAGCGTGGTTTGAAGCCAATGGGGCGGTTGATCGATTACGCATACGCCGGTGTCGATCCCAAGTACATGGGTATCGGCCCAGTGCCCGCAGTCAAAAAGTTGCTAGAGAAGACGGGCTTTTCGATTGACGACATCGATGTTTTCGAAGTCAACGAGGCATTCGCTGCTCAAGCGATCGCCGTCTGCCGAGAGCTCAAGTTGCCCATGGACCGCACTAACCCCAATGGCAGCGGTATCTCACTTGGGCACCCGATCGGCGCAACAGGTGCGATCCTCGTGATCAAAGCACTGTACGAATTGAATCGCACGGGTGGTAAGCGCGCGTTGGTAACGATGTGCATTGGAGGTGGACAGGGAATCGCCGCGATCTTTGAACACGCCTAAGCACCCGTCGCTGGAGTCCAGGCTTTCGCCTGTCGCCGCAGCCTAAAGGCTGTACTCCAACGGCTGCCGATTGTACTTACTTAACACAAATGAGAATTAGAACAACGAAGGAGAGTTATCGATGGGACGAGTGGAAGGAAGGACTGCGTTGGTCACAGGAGCTTCACGAGGGATCGGTCGAGCAATCGCGATTGAGTTGGCTCGAGAAGGAGCCAAGGTTGCCATCAACTTCGCCAGTAGCGAAGCCAAGGCGCAAGAAGTTGCCGACGAGATCGCTGGTTTTGGCGGAACTTGCATTCTTGCGAAAGCGAACCTAGCCGACCCGAAGGAAGCTCGGGCAATGGTCGCGAAGGTAGCCGAGGAGTTTACTCACTTGGACGTGCTAGTAAACAACGCCGGTATCACGCGAGATTCCATGCTTCCTCGGATGACCGACGAGCAATGGCTGGAAGTGATTCAAACGAACTTAGGCGGTTGCTTTTTCTGCACCTCAGCTGCCATTCCGTTCATGACGGCACAAAGTTACGGACGGATCATCAACATCAGCTCGATGAACGGCCAAGTCCCCGCGATCGGCCAGGCGAACTACAGTGCCAGCAAGGGCGGCATTATCGCGTTTACGAGAACCGCCGCTGCCGAACTGGTCCACTCGGGAATCACGGTCAACACGGTTTCGCCGGGTTACACCGATACCGATATGTTTGCCGCCGTGCCGCCTCAACTACAAACGAAGATAAAAGGTCAAATCCCCATGGCCCGCTTCGCACATCCCGAAGAAATTGCCAAGGCCGTAATCTTCCTTGTCGCCGATGGCGACTATATCACGGGCCAGCAGATCAATGTTAACGGAGGTGCCCATATGTAAATGGGCGGCAGCCGAAGATGTATGCGACCGTATCACCATTTGATTGCGACGTTTTGGAAGAACTCGATTGGGAATTGAGTGATGATGTCGCAGGTCCGCACGGGGGTCCCGGATTACCGAGTCGAGGTAGACCATTCTACGAGTCATCCGAGCACCGCACTGAATTGTGGCCAATAACAAGTCGAGAGAAATGACATGACAAAAACGAACGGAGACTTTAACCCATTCGACCCGACGGGCATGTTCAAAGGCATGCGCGATGCGAACATGGACGCTTGGTCGAAGATGATGATCGACTTGGTCAACACCGATGCCTATGCCGAAGCAACGGGAGCCGCGTTAAACGCTTGGTTAACGACTTCCGGTCCCTTTCGCAAGGTGCTGGAGGACAGCATGGCCAAGACGCTCGAGCAACTCAACTTGCCCAGCCGCGACGACGTGACGCGGCTCGCCGAGCGTTTAACCAATATCGAGATGCGGTTGGACGATCTCGACGCCAAACTCGACGAGTCGCTTCGTCCCTCGCATAGCGGAGAAAACTAAATATGAGTAATGCCGCACCAACTCCAGATACATCGCCTCAAATTCCTACGTTCCTTGAGCTTTGCGCGGGTTGGCACAAAGCTGCAGAGAACATTGAGAAGTTCAACCGACTCTTGACGACCGACGCCAAGATCGCCCAGACGCCAAAGGAACTCATCTGGACACTGAACAAAGCCAAGCTGTACCGCTATGCTCCCGTCGTCCCGAAGGAAGAGCAAAAGCGGACGCCACTGCTAATGGTCTTTGCGATCATGAACCGCCCGCATGTGCTCGACCTACGGCCAGGTCATAGCTACGCCGAGTATATGCTTCGCCACGGCTATGATCTCTATTTGCTCGACTGGGGTGCTCCCGGCCCCGAGGACAAGAACATCACGTTCGACGACTACACACTTGAATATCTGCCACGCGTCATTCGCAAGCTGAAGAGTGTCTCCGGTTCGGATGAATTCAGCATGCTTGGCTGGTGCCTTGGTGCATTGATTAGCACGATGTACTCGGCGCTGCGGCCCGATGACGGCTTGAAGAACCTGATCTTGCTGACCGCGCCGCTTGATTTCGCGGACAAGACGGCGGGAGGTTTCACGCGTTGGTCCAGCAATCCAGCCTTTAACCCCGACACCATCGCCGAAAAGCTTGGAAACATTCCACCCGAGATGATTGACAACGGGGCGAAGATGCTGAAGCCAATCGAAAACTACTTCGGAAGCTACACCATGCTCTGGGACAACATCGATAACCCGGGCACGGTCGAAGCTTGGCACGCCATGAATACTTGGGTTCGTGACATCATCCCGATGGCGGGCGCGACGTATAAGCAGTTGATTAACGACTTGTACAAAGAGAATCGTTTGATGGAAGGCACGATGAAGCTACGTGGTGAACTGGTCGACTTGAAGCGATTGAAAGCTAACGTGTTGAACGTAATCGCCGAAGCTGATCACATCACGCCGCCTTGTCAATCGGAACGCGTGATGGACCTCATCGGCAGCCAAGACAAGGAGGTCTTCCGAGTCCGCGGCGGACATATCGGCATTATGGCGGGACGTGGTGCCGAGAAGAACACTTGGCCCCACATCGAGTCATGGTTAGCGGCACGATCGGATTGACGAAGAAGATGAAACCAAACTGGGACTTTCTGCTCGACGCATCTTCGCTCGCGCCGGTTTTGCCCACTGAGTACGCACATTTCGCCCGCCCCATCGGCGACGGATTGAAAGTGTTTCTCGGAGGACTGCCGGAAGACGAGCAAGTCGCGATACTGCGCGAGCAAGCTAAACTGCCGGTTACCGCTTCGATCTCACAACGACTGGGCTTGCTCGCCCAGAGTTCGCCCGTGTTGCAAAAACTAGGGCAAGTCCTCGCTCGTGATCAACGATTGTCCCCAGTCTTGCGCAAGTATCTTTGTGAGCTCGAGTCGCTTCCTCCTGCGGTCCCGCTCGAAACGATCAAAGAGATCTTGGCAGCGGAACTTGGACCGCTCGACCGTCGTGGCATCACGCTCATCCCACCTGCCATCGCGGAAGCAAGCGTCGCGGTCGTGATACCTTTTCGTCAAGAGGTTCGCGGCGATGGCACTCAAGTGACCGATGGTGTGTTTAAAGTTCTCAAGCCTGGTATCAAGCATCAGTTGGAGCAAGAGTTAATATTGCTCGAACGCGTCGGCGAGCATCTCGACTCGCGTTGCGAAGAACTTGGCATTCCACCGCTCGATTACGAAGAAGCGTTCCAACAAGTCCGCCATAAACTCGTCGACGAAGTGCAGCTCGAAAACGAGCAACTTCATCTTCTTCAAGCCGAAAAGTTTTTTGCCGACGAGCCTCGGGTCAAGATTCCCGTCTTGCTGGACCACTGTACGCCGCGTGTCACTTCGATGGAGCGTATCACTGGCGGTAAAGTGACCGGACACGGACTGGACCGCAATCGACAGAAACGCCGTCTAGCCAAACTGGTTGCCAAGGCATTGATCGCGAAGCCCGTCTTCTCGAAGTCGGATGAAGCAATGTTTCATGCCGATCCCCACGCAGGCAATCTATTCCTCACAGATGACAGCTGTCTTGCCATTCTCGATTGGAGCCTTGTGGGCAGACTTGGGGTTCGCGAACGGGTCGCTATTGTTCAGATCATCCTCGGTGCAATGACACTCGATTCATCACGTATTGTTGCGGTACTCTCTCAATTGGCAGAGCGCCAAATCGTCGACCAAGCGGCGCTTACCAAGGTCGTTGAAGCTCGGATCAAACGAGTTCGTCGCGGACACTTCCCTGGATTGAATTGGCTGGTCGGACTGTTGGATGAAGCTGTGCAAGACGCTCGACTACGAGTTTCTGCAGACTTGATGTTGTTTCGCAAATCGCTGCACACGTTGGAAGGCGTCGTCGCGGAGGTTGGAGAAAGCACCGGTCAGATCGACAAAACGCTGAGTATTGAATTCCTTCGTCACTTTGCTGCCGAGTGGCCTCGTCGCTGGGTGCGGCTTCCGAACTCGCGCAACTTCGCGACGCGGCTGTCCAACTTAGATTTGACGCACACGCTTTTAAGCTACCCTGCGACCGTTGCTCGTTTTTGGACCGGTCATTCACTCGACATTTTGGAAGCTTGCGTGAACCGGTGGGAAGCAAGCCTATCGTCAGCTAGCGACTCATCGCGAGAAGACTCAGCACCCACCAACTTGGCACCCGCCTCACAAGGCAATCAAGAGTGACATCCGTACTCAGCATTTCGTTTTGAAGATAAGGAAAAGGAGTCCGACCGCAATGACGCGCACCGTCGAAGTCACGGAACTAGCTCTCCGCGATGGGCATCAAAGCCTGCTGGCCACTCGTATGGCCTTGGAAGACATGGTCGCTGCCTGCGAGGACATCGATCAGGCTGGCTATTGGAGTGTCGAGTGTTGGGGGGGAGCCACGTACGATTCGTGTATCCGCTTTCTGAACGAAGACCCGTGGGAACGGTTGCGAACGTTTCGCAAGTTGCTGCCCAATAGCCGCCTGCAAATGTTGTTACGTGCCCAAAACCTGCTGGGGTATCGCCACTATGAAGACACCGTGGTCGATCGGTTTGTGGACAAGTCGGCGGAGAACGGCATGGACGTCTTCCGCGTCTTCGATGCACTGAATGACGTCCGCAATCTGCGCCGGGCGCTGACCGCTGTGAAGCGAACGGGCAAGCACGCCGAAGGCACGATTTGCTACACCACCTCGCCGCTACACACCGTAGGTGCTTTCGTTGACATGGCCCTGCAACTTCGCGACTTGGGCTGCGACTCGATCTGCATCAAAGACATGGCCGCGTTGCTAAAGCCACAACCGGCCTACGACTTGGTGCGTGGCATCAAAGAAAAATGTGGCGAAGACACAATCGTTCACGTCCATGTCCATTCGACCACCGGCGTCACACTAGTGAGTCTGATGAAGGCGATCGAGGCGGGAGCGGACATTGTGGATACTGCCATCTCGTCACTTAGCCTGGGACCGGGACACAATCCCACCGAGGCGCTGGTCGAGATGCTGGAAGGAACTGGCTACGAAACACGGCTGGACAAAGAGCGGCTGGTGAAAATCAAAGAGCATTTCGCTGCCGTTCGTCCTCGTTACGCGGAGTTCGAATCGAAATTCATCGGCGTCGAATCGCAGATCTTCGAGAGTCAAATCCCGGGCGGCATGATCTCGAACATGGAAAGCCAGCTCAAGCAACAAGGAGCTGGAGACCGAGTCAAGGATGTCATGGAAGAAGTGCCGAGAGTCCGCAAAGACGCTGGCTATCCACCATTGGTCACGCCGTCGAGTCAGATCGTCGGTACGCAAGCCGTGTTCAATGTCTTGATGGGTCGTTACAAGTCGTTGACGGGCGAGTTCGCGGACTTGATGCTCGGCTACTACGGCGAGACGATTGGCTCGCGAGATCCCGAAGTGGTCAAAGCCGCCTATGAGCATGCCAAGAAGGAGCCGATCACGGGCCGCCCCGCCGATTTGCTGAAGCCGGAATGGGATGAGCTCCGCAAGCAAGCATTGGCGTTGGATGGCTGCAACGGTTCGGATGAAGACGTCCTGACGTTTGCCATGTTTCCGCAGGTGGCTCCCAAGTTCTTCGGCCAGCGTTCCCAAGGCCCGAAGAATCTGAGCAAGAGTCCAACGCCCGCCACAAGCGCTGCGGCACCGTCAAGCGATGGAAAGGCCCCCGTTTCCAGTCGCGTGGAATACAAGGTCAAGATAGGGGACAAGTCACATAACGTGATCGTGGAGCCCGCATGATCCAAGATCTCTCGCAGCCGTAGCCCGACAGGACTCCGGCTACAAGGAAGCAGAAGATACGGATAACGGATTTAGAAAGGAAAGCAAACGATGGCCGGCAAGTCGATGCAAAGCTTGGTAGAGGAGCTGCGCGCGAAGAAGGAACGTCTGTTCGAAGGAGGCGGTCCCGATCGCCTTGCCAAACAGAAAGAGCAAGGCAAGCTAACGGCTCGCGAGCGCGTCACCGCGCTCGTGGATGACGAAAGCTTCGAGGAGTTCGGCTTGTTCGCGCAACATCGGCAGGCCGGCTTTGGGATGGCGGGGAAGGAAGTTCCTGCGGACGGTGTCGTGACCGGGGCTGCTTCGATTGACGGTCGCCTGATCCACTTGGCCAGCCAGGATTTTACGGTTTTGGGTGGTTCGGCCGGCGAGGTCCACTCGTTGAAGGTCGCCGAAGTAATGCACCGCTCGCTGAGTACCGGCAGCCCGTTTGTCTTCATTAACGACTCGGGCGGCGCTCGCGTTCAGGAAGGGATCGATTCACTGTCCGGGTACGGCCAGGTGTTCTATGCGAACGTCTTGCTTTCGGGAGCAGTACCGCAAGTATCGCTGATTTGCGGCCCTTGTGCCGGTGGCGCGTCGTACTCGCCAGCGCTGACCGACTTTATCATTCAAACGCGCAAAGCTCAGATGTTTATCACCGGTCCGCAGGTCATCAAGCAGGTGACTGGCGAAGAGATTACGGCGGATGCCTTGGGCGGCGCGGATGCCCACATGGCACATTCCGGGGTGATCCACTTTGTAGCCGAAGATGATGAAGAGGCCGTTCATATTTGCCGTCGTCTAATCAGCTTCCTACCGTCCAACAATCTCGAAGAACCGCCGCGACTGCCCACGGATGGCAACGTCGACCCGAATCCGAAGCTCAACGACATCCTGCCGACCGACCCGAAGAAAGGCTACGATGTTCGGGATCTAATTGCGGGCATCGTCGATCAAGGCGATCTGTTGGAAGTTCAATCCGGGTATGCAATGAACATGGTGGTCGGATTTGCCCGCATCCTCGGTCGTTCGATCGGTATCATCGCTAACCAGCCGTTGGTTCTGTCGGGAGCCATCGACATCAACGCCGCAAACAAAGCCGCGAGGTTCATTCGCTTTTGCAATGCTTTCAACATCCCGACTATTACGTTTGTCGACGTGCCTGGCTACTTGCCGGGCGTTGAACAGGAATATGGTGGCATCATCCGCAACGGCGCCAAGCTGCTGTTCGCCTACTCGGCGGCCTCGGTGCCGAAGATTCAAGTCATCTTGCGAAAGTCCTACGGCGGCGCGCATGTGGCGATGTGTTCGAAGGACTTGGGAGCCGACTGCTCGTTCGCTTGGCCTACCGCTGAAGTCGCCGTGATGGGAGCCGAGGGAGCGGTCGAAATTGTGTTCCGCAAAGAGATGCAAGAGGCCGAAAACAAAGCTGAACGCCGCGCAGAGCTGATCGCTCAGTATCGCGAGGCCTTTGCCTCGCCCTATGTCGCGGCCGGAAGACGCTTGGTGGATGACATCATCGAACCAGCGAACACACGCCGCCACTTGGCACAGGCTTTGGAATACTTACAAAACAAGCGAGATCAGCGTCCGCCGAAGAAGCACGGATTGATCCCTCTGTAACCTTTCGGATGGCTGGAGCCAGATGATGTCGAAGAAGTCAGAAACAGTGAAGCTACAGCAAGTACTCGACGCGGTCGAGGCACTGCGCGCGGAAGTCAACGGCCTTAACCAACGCCTCGCCGCCTTAGAAGCCGTTACACCGGCAGTGCCGCTCACAATGCGAACATCCGCGAGTGCGGAACAATTGAGCGAGGAACTTGTGTTGACGATCAGCGCTGCGATTGCGGCGTATCTTGGCGTGAAGCCGCATATCCGGCAAATTCGCTTACTGGGAAGTGCGTCCTGGGCACAACACGGTCGCGCTACGATTCAAGCATCACACGCCCTTGCAGTCCAACATGGATAGGATAGGAGGCCACTTTGAAGCTCAAGCTAACTGTTGATGGCAAGTTATACGAAGTCGACGTAGAAGTTGCGGAACCCGAGCAACCTCACCCCAGCTACGTTCCGCCAGCGGGACAGGCTCGTCGCGAGACGAGTTCCGGCCCAGCACCGCCTGTTCGGTCCACGGGTGAGAAAGTTGCGGACGAGAGCAAGGTCTGCCGCAGCCCCATCTCGGGCGTCGTCGTGAAAGCGCCGGTTCAAGTCGGCCAACAGATTCAAGTGAACGACATCCTGCTAGTTCTTGAAGCAATGAAAATGGAAACCCAGATCACGGCTCCGATCGCTGGCAAGATCGCGAAAATCAACGCCAACGTCGGCGACTCCGTGCAGGCCAAACAAGTCCTCATTGAATTGGAGTAACATGCAATCACGAAGGGGGAAACGATAGTAGCCTGGGCTTTAGCCCGGGGAATCGCCCAAGGTCGTGTAGATTTGTGTAATGACGAGGCCTAACAACCGGGGTCTATTAGCCGCAGTCGCTCCGCGACCATGCACTGCATGTCGTAACAAAGTCTGATTAGATAGAGAGGGTACTGAATGTCGGTCAAAGCCTTAAATCACATCGGCATCGCCGTTCGCTCGATTGATGAGCAGAAGGCGTTCTACGAAGGCGCGCTCGGATTGGAGTTCGAGGGGCTGGAAGATGTCCCCAGCCAGAAGGTCCGCGTCGCGTTCTTTCGCGCGAGCAACGTGCGAATTGAACTGCTAGAACCAACCGAACCAGACAGTACGGTGGCCAAGTTTCTGGAAAAACGCGGCGAAGGATTGCATCACTTGGCTTTCTCCGTCGAAGATATCCAAGCCCGCATCGATGAATTGAAGCAATCAGGCTTTCGCATGATCGACGAGCAGCCTCGCACGGGTGCACACCACATGCAGATCGCGTTCGTACACCCGAAAAGCTCTTTCGGGGTACTAACGGAACTTTGCGAACCAACCAATGGTTGCCAGACTCAAGATGACGAATAAAGTAGGCCAGAACAAGTCTTCGCAGTTCCGGCACGAGTAGAGTTCAACGCGGATGCCGGAACGGCGCAAAGCCTTGGTCCGGCCTACGGAGTCTACGAAAAACTCATGACTAAAACACTCGCTGAAGAATTCACGATCCAGGACGATTTTCCTCCCGTCGGATACGAACAATGGCGATCGCTCGTCGAAGAGTCGCTTCAAGGAGTGCCGTTCGAGAAGAAGCTCGTCACGCACACCTACGAAGGATTCGACGTCCAGCCGCTCTACAGTCTTCGCGACGCAATTGGTGACAGCGATCCATTCGGATTCCCGGGGCTCGCTCCATTCGTACGCGGGGCACAACCGCTTGGTGCCGTGACGACGGGCTGGGTCTTGCGGCAAGAACATGCTCACCCTGATGTGGTCGCGACCAACCAAGCGATCCTGGACGACTTGAAGGGCGGCGTGACGTCGCTCTTGCTGCGGTTCGACGCTGCGGCATGTCAGGGCTACGATCCTGATCAGGCCGAAGCGACGAAGCTTGTTGGTCACCAGGGCATTATGGCGTACTGCGTCGACGATCTCGACGCGACCCTCGCGAACGTCGATCTCGCTTCCGTAGGTATTGCACTCGATGCCAGTGCCGCGTTCTTACCGGCGGCAGCGATGCTGGTCGGTCTCTGGCAGCGATACGAGGTCTCGCCCGCGGATGCACGCGGCGCGTTCAATGCCGATCCGTTGGCCGTACTAGCCCGCAAAGGCCAACTGCCGATGTCAGCATCCGCGGCATTAGCATCGCTCGCGGATCTGGCAAAGTGGACGGCGCGGAGCTATCCGAACGTAACCGCAGTGGGCGTCGACACGTCTCCCTATCACGATGCTGGCGCGACGGCGGCACAAGATATCGCAATCAGTATGGCGACGGGCGTAGAGTATCTTCGTGCCATGACCAGTGCCGAACTGGATATCGACTCAGCCGCGCGACAGATCCTTTTCCGCATTGGTTTGGGCACGCATCACTTCCTCGCGATTGCCAAGTTGCGTGCCGCGAGAAAGTTGTGGTCACGTGTGATCGAGGCGTCCGGCGGAGCGCCCGATTCGGGCGCGATGCGGATACACGCGAGAACGAGCAATCGCGTATTGACCCAACGGGATCCCTACGTAAATCTACTACGAAACACCGTCGCCGCGTTTGCCGCAGGCGTCGGTGGAGCCGAAGCTATCACGTCGGTCCCCTTCGACGCGATGACCGGCTTGCCCAGCGACTTCAGCCGGCGGGTTGCCCGCAACACGGTACTTGTCTTGCGCGAAGAGGCTCATCTTCATCGCGTGATTGATCCCGCAGGCGGCAGTTGGTTCCTTGATCAATTGACAGAGCAACTTGCCGAAAAAGCTTGGCAGGACTTCCAGGAGATCGAACGTCAGGGCGGAATGTTGATAGCGGTTCAAAACGGTTGGATCACGCGCCAAATCGACGCCGCTTACGCACCGCGAGCGAAGGATATTGCACGGCGCAAGGAAGGCATTACAGGCGTCAGTGAGTTTCCGAATATCTTAGAAGAGCGCGTCGCACAAGCTCCCCTAGATCCCCCCGCCCTTCGTTCTGCGGCGATAGCGCGCTTGTCCGCCACGCGTGAAGAGAACGAAGGTCTGGACGAAGCGGCGATGACCGCGAACCAAACCGCCACGTTGGTCGGAGCCGCGATCGCCGGCGCAACGATAGGCCAGATGGCACGCGAGTTGGAGTTCCACCAGGCACCAACCACACCAATTTCTCCGCTCGAGCCTCGCAGCTTTGCCGAGCCGTTCGAAGAACTGCGTGATGCCAGTGATGCCTGGCAGGCAAAGCACGGTCAGCGGCCGCGTGTGTTCCTCGCGAACATGGGGCCTGTCGCTCATCATACGGCCCGCGCGACCTACTCGAAAAACTTCTTCGAGGCCGGTGGATTCGAAGTCATCGGCAATGACGGCTTTGGCGACGCCGCCAGTGCTGCACTGGCGTTCGTTGCGAGCAAAGCCAGCATCGCGGTCATCTGCTCCTCGGATAAACTCTATCCGGAATTCGTGCCTCAAGTCGCGGCCAAGCTTAAGACCGTGGGAGCGCGCTGCGTGGTATTGGCCGGTGCACCTGGAGATAACACCTCGGCGTGGCAAGCCGCTGGCGTCGATCGCTTCATCTTTATGAAGTGCGATGTGTTGGAAACTTTACGCGAGTTGCTCCAAGAGGAAGGAGTGCTGGCGTAGTATGGGAACCAAAAGCATGACCAAGATTCCGAATTTCGCCGACGTGCCTCTAAAAGATGGTCGCGCAATTTCGCCAAGCCTTAGTGCTTGGCAAGAGGTTGCAGATCGGGCAGGTGAACAACTCATCTGGGAGACGCCCGAGCACATTTCGGTCAAACCGCTTTATTCAGCAGCCGATCTCAAGGGCGTTGACCATCTTGAGACGATGCCCGGGTTGCCACCGTTTTTGCGCGGTCCTTACGCGACGATGTACGTCCAGCAGCCTTGGACCGTGCGGCAGTACGCTGGCTTTTCGACGGCGAAAGACTCGAATGCCTTTTACCGTCGCAATCTCGCAGCCGGGCAGAAGGGTTTGAGTATCGCCTTCGATCTGGCAACACATCGCGGATACGACTCGGACCATGAACGAGTCACCGGCGACGTTGGGATGGCCGGAGTGGCCATCGATAGCATCTACGATATGCGAATGCTTTTTGATGGCATCCCGCTGGATCGGATGAGCGTTTCGATGACCATGAACGGCGCAGTGCTGCCTGTGCTGGCGTTGTACATCGTGGCGGCTGAGGAACAAGGCGTGAAGCCGGAGCAACTCGCTGGCACAATCCAAAACGACATTCTCAAGGAGTTCATGGTTCGTAATACGTATATCTATCCACCGGCGCCGAGTGTTCGCATCATCGCGGACATTTTCGAGTTCACGAGCCAGCGGATGCCGAAGTTCAACAGCATCAGCATCAGCGGCTATCACATGCAGGAAGCCGGTGCCACCGCCGATCTGGAGCTTGCATATACGTTGGCCGATGGCGTCGAGTATGTGCGGACGGGGCGTGAAGCCGGACTGGACGTCGATGCCTTTTGTCCGCGGCTGTCGTTCTTCTGGGCGATTGGCATGAACTACTTCATGGAAGTTGCCAAGCTTCGCGCAGCACGCATGATTTGGGCCAAGTTGATTAAGAAGTTCGAGCCTAAGAATCCGAAGAGTCTCTCGCTACGCACCCACAGTCAGACGAGCGGTTGGAGCTTGACCGCGCAAGATGTTTACAACAACGTCACGCGCACTTGCCTCGAAGCGTTGGCTGCCACGCACGGCCACACACAGTCGCTGCACACGAACGCCTTGGATGAAGCACTCGCCTTGCCCACCGATTTTTCCGCTCGCATTGCCCGCAACACGCAGCTATTCATTCAGCAAGAGACAGACACCTGCGATGTCGTCGATCCTTGGGGCGGCAGCTACTTCGTGGAACGGCTGACGCATGATTTGGCCCAGCGAGCTTGGACCCATATCCGCGAAGTCGAAGAACTGGGCGGGATGACCAAGGCGATTCAGGCGGGTATCCCAAAGATGCGAATCGAAGAAGCGGCGGCCCGCACACAAGCGCGCATCGATTCCGGCCAACAGACGGTCATTGGCGTTAACAAGTACTGCCTCACGGGCGAAGAAAAGCTTAACGTTTTACATGTCGACAATACAGCCGTCCGCGAAGCTCAAATCGCGAACTTGAAGCGGCTGCGAGCTGAGCGAGACCAGTCCGTCGTCGATGCGGCCTTGCAGGCGCTCACCGACGCAGCAAGCAACAAGACCGGAAACCTGCTAGAACTAGCGGTTCGTGCAGCGCGAGCCAAAGCAACCGTGGGCGAGATTAGCGACGCCCTGGAAAAGGTCTTTGGCCGCTACGCTGCACCAGTTCAGTCCGTACGCGGTGTCTATGCCTCGGCACTAGAGAACGATGCTATGAAGGGAGAAGTTCAACGACTTGTCGAACGATTTGAAAAGATCGAAGGCCGACGTCCACGGATCTTGGTTGCCAAGATGGGACAAGACGGACACGATCGCGGGCAAAAGGTAATTGCCAGTGCGTTCGCCGATCTAGGATTTGATGTTGATATCGGTCCGCTGTTCTGTACACCCGCCGAGACCGCGCGGCAAGCCGTGGAGAACGACGTACATATTGTCGGAGTCAGCTCGCTCGCGGCTGGACATCTCACGCTGATCCCGCAACTGCGCGACGCGTTAGCCGCCCTGGGACGCGAGGACATCATGATTGTTGCCGGTGGTGTGATTCCACCGGACGATCGCCAAGCGCTGTTCGACGCCGGTGCCGCGGAAGTATTTGGTCCTGGAACGGTCATTGGCGAAGCCGCCGTCAAACTCCTTCGAGACCTGGCAGATCGACTTGGATTCAAGTTCGACGATGCAACCAAGGCTGCGGAAGCATGATCGGTGGTCGGCATGAAGCGTGATATTCCTCGCCGCCGCGACCTGACGTTGGACGAGTTCTGTGCCGGTGTGCGAGCTTGTGACATCAAAGTACTGCCGCGAGCCTTGACGCTGATCGAATCAAACAACCCAGCCCATCAGCGACAAGCAGAAGCACTATTAACGAGACTGTTGCCTCATACAGGCCAGGCCATCCGAGTTGGTATCACCGGAGCGCCCGGCGCAGGCAAAAGTACGTTTATCGAAGCGGTCGGTTTGCATCTCGTGCGGCAGGGACGACGAGTCGCCGTGTTGGCAGTCGATCCGTCCAGCGGCATCAGCGGCGGCAGTATCCTCGGCGATAAGACAAGGATGACCAAGCTCTCCGCGGAACCAAATGCTTTCATTCGCCCCTCACCTTCGGCGGGAACGTTGGGCGGTGTGGCGCGCAAGACACGCGAGAGCATGCTGATCTGTGAAGCCGCTGGCTATGACGTGGTGTTAGTAGAAACCGTCGGTGTCGGCCAGTCCGAGACAATGGTCGCCGATATGACCGATTGTTTTCTGGCTCTCATGCTGCCCGGTGCCGGCGATGACTTGCAAGGGATCAAACGCGGCCTGTTGGAATTGGTCGATGTGATTGCTGTCAACAAGGCGGACGGCAACACGCTGTTTGCGGCACAAGTTGCGGCGCGACAATACGAGTCGGCGCTTCAATCGCTCCTGGGGAGACATGAGCGTTTGCCAACCGTATTGACATGCAGCGCCCTGCACAAGGAACATGTTGACGCCGTATGGCAAGCGGTTGAAGAACGATACGCCAACAGCAAAGCAAACGGCGAACTCGCAGAACGACACCGCCAACAAGGAGTTCGTTGGTTGTGGGCGATCATCGAGGATCGACTGCGGCAAGCAGTTCGTCAACATCCCAAAGTGCGTTCAATGCGTGAGACTCTGGAAAAGGACGTCCTTACAGGCATGCTCCCGCCCGAAGTTGCCGCCCGAAGGATACTGGATGCGTTCGGACTTTCGGATCACGATGCTCCCGAAAGCTAGATAACCTCGGCACAATGCGAGCCTGCTGGCACCAGCTGAAGATTTTCTGTTGCGATGGCCTAGAAGTTGCTTTTAGTCAATGTAAATCCGAGCCAACGCCAAAGCGATCCGTCCAACAACGCGATTCGCTTTACCGCGGCCTTGTGAGCCGTAGGCGCTGACCTCGGGCAGTCCACGCACACATCCGACGCTAGTGCGTTCGGCTCACGACTAAATTGCAGAGAAATAGAAGCCATGACCATTCGCAAAGAATTGCTGCAAGATTTGGAGCAACGACAGAGCAAGCTGCTCGTTGGCGGAGGTGACAGCCGACATGCAGTGCGGCAGGCGAAAGGCATGCTTTCGGCTCGCGAGCGGCTGGATATCTTTTTCGACCCATTCACTTTTCAAGAGTGGGGCATGCATGTCGAGCATTCCTGCCACGACTTCGGTATGGAAAAGAAATCGATGCCCTGTGATGGCATCGTGACCGGCGTCGGACGGGTCAACGGCCAGCCGGTCGCTGCCTTCAGCCAAGATGCAACCGTCGGCGGCGGAGCGTTGGGTCAGCGTCATGCGAAGAAAATTTGTGACATCATGGACTATGCCCTCGAAGGCGGCATGCCGTTCGTCGCGATCAATGATTCCGGCGGAGCTCGCATCCAGGAGGGCGTCGAATCGCTGTCCGGCTACGGCCAGGTTTTCTATCGCAACGTCTTACTCTCGGGCTGCGTCCCACAAATTGGAGTCATCGCTGGCAACTGTGCGGGTGGTGCCGCTTACTCACCAGCGTTGATGGACTTTCTGATCATGACGCGAGAGAACGCCAATATGTTCATCTGTGGGCCGCAAGTGATCAAGGCGGCTACAGGCGTTGATTGCACGATGGACGAAATCGGTAGCGCTGCGGCTAACGCGGGCATCAGTGGCAATGTCCAGTTCGTCGCCGAAGACGATCGACACGCCATGCAGATCGTCACCGCGCTGCTGTCGTTCTTGCCCGCCAACAACGTCCAGAATCCGCCGCATGCGCCCACCGACGAGATCTGCCTTGATCCCGATGAGTCTATGAACGAGATTCTGCCCGAAGATCCAAAGGGCACCATGAACATGTACGACGTGATCGAGCGAATTGTCGACAAGGACTGCTTTCTAGAAGTACATCGCGACTTCGCACCGAACATCATCGTCGGTTTCGCCCGCGTGGACGGTGTCGTTGTTGGCATCATCGCCAATCAGCCGAATGTGAAGGCCGGCACACTCGACATCGATGCTTCCGACAAAGGTGCTCGCTTTATCCGCTTCTGCAATGCTTTCAACATTCCGATACTGACACTTGTCGACGTTCCTGGATTTCTACCCGGGGTGGCTCAAGAGCAAGGCGGTATCATACGCCACGGCGCGAAGATGTTATTCGCCTATTCGGCGGCGACCGTGCCAAAGATTACGGTCATCACGCGTAAGGCCTACGGTGGCTCGTATCTTGCTATGTGCAGCCGCGACTTGAAGGCAGATATGGTCTTCGCGTGGCCAACAGCGGAGATCGCAGTGATGGGAGCGGAAGGAGCCGTTAACGTGTTGTATCGCAACGAAATCGCAGAGGCCGAAGACAAGGTAGCAACACGTAAACAGTTCATTGACGAATATCGCGATCGATTCGCTTCGCCTTACATGGCAGCCTCGCATGGGATGATTACTGACGTCATCTCGCCAGCTCGGACGCGATGTGTCATTTCGCTGGCCCTGCGTAATACGTTAACAAAGAGTGAAACCCGTCCGCCAAAGAAACATGGACTGATTCCCTTATGAAGAAGCTACGCATTACGATCGGCAACAAATCTTACGATGTGACGGTGGAGGATCTCACGGAAGCCCACCCGTATCACCACGCCTCGCACTCTTCAGTGCAACCGGCCCCAACCTCTACCGCACCGTTATCGTCGACGACAGAGTCCGCGAGACCGAAGCCACAATTGCCGATTGATACGGGAGCCGTGACCAGTCCGATGGCGGGCACGATTAAATCGGTATTGGTAAAGCCCGGCGACAGTGTCACGCAAGGCCAGCCATTGGTCGTCTTGGAGGCGATGAAGATGGAGAACCAGATCACGGCACCAGTCCCTGGCAAAGTCAAGAGTGTAGACGTGAAAGAAGGAGACTCCGTTCAGGAATCGCACATCCTTTTGGTACTGGAGTGAACGGGATGCTACTGGCTCAGCAAAACGGTCGCCCACTGTTTGAGTTCACGTTATCTCCATTGTTCGAGGACCACGGGCTTCCCCTTGCCATAATGGGTGTGCTCGTCGTCTACACGGCCTTGTCCTTGATTGTGTTGTTTATCACGCTGCTTCCGCGCATGCTCGGCGGGAGTGTCACGAAGGCCTCAAAGCCAGCTATTGCCCAGCAGGTTGTTGCCGACCAGGAGTTATCGGAAGAAGCCCTGGTCGTCATTGCAGCAGCCGTTGCGGAATCAATTAGCACACCTCACCGCATCGTAAAGATTCGCGGATTGACTCCCGCCGATCTAGGGTGGTCCCTTGAAGGTCGTACGCAACACCACCAATCGCACAGACTCCACGAACGAGGCGGCTGATGCGTCGCTTTCTTGCCACTCACAGGATGATTGATGAGCGTTCTTGAATACTTGAGCATGAAGGCAGGCCAGTTGTTCGGGACAACGGCCTTTGCCGGACTCGAAATCGGCAATCTGATCATGATTGTGATTGGGATCGGCTTCATTTATTTGGCCATCGCCAAGGAATATGAGCCGCTGCTGTTGGTGCCCATCGGATTTGGCGTCATTGTCGGGAACATTCCATCCGTGGCGGGGATGTCGCTCAGTGTCTATGACGATGGCACAGTGCTTCGATATCTATATTTCGGCGTCGAAAAGGGCGTTTATCCGCCGCTTATATTCCTCGGCATCGGCGCCATGACCGACTTCTCCACGATGCTCTCCAACCCGAAGTTGATCTTGTTAGGAGCGGCGGCGCAAGTGGGAGTGTTCTTGACGTATCTGGGAGCGTTAACACTTTCCTTCACACCGCAAGAGGCCGGTGCCATCGGAATCATTGGTGGCGCTGACGGCCCCACAGCAATCTTCCTGTCATCGCGGTTGGCCCCTGAACTGCTTGGAGCGATCGCCATCGCGGCCTATTCGTACATGGCGCTCGTCCCGGTGATACAACCGCCAATCATGAGGCTGCTGACAACTCGAAAAGAACGCTTGATCCGCATGAAGCCCTCGCGACAAGTTTCGCGGCAAGAGCGAATCGTCTTTCCTATTGCCGCGTTCCTGATCTGCACGATGCTGGCACCTGGAGCGGTTGTTTTGATTGGCATGTTATTCTTCGGAAATTTGCTGAAGGAGTGTATGGTAACCGATCGATTGGCGCTGACGGCGCGTTCCGCGATGATCGACAGTGTGACGATGTTGCTCGGTTTCTGTGTCGGAGCGAGCACCAACGCACAGCACTTCCTGCAAGCTAGGTCGATTTTGATCTTTGGGCTCGGTGCGGCATCTTTTGCAGTCGCCACGGCGTGTGGTGTACTGTTTGCAAAATTGATGAACCTGTTTCTGACTGAGAAGATCAATCCGCTAATCGGAGCTGCAGGTGTTTCCGCCGTGCCTGACTCCGCGCGCGTCGCGCACGTCATTGGTCAAGAGGAGGATCCGACCAACTTCCTCCTCATGCACGCCATGGCACCGAACGTCGCAGGAGTGATCGGGTCTGCCATCGCTGCTGGCGTGTTGTGGTCGCAATTGGCGAAGTGAACTGTGCGGTTCCTCGCTGACGCAGCGGGTTACCTAAAGAGCGCAAGTCCAATAGACGCGAGCCGGGTGCCCCATCCAGACGCTAGCGCATTCGGCTCGAATTACTGCGAACAATCTTGTCCTCGGTATGTTGTTTGCACAGTAGTCGCGACATCGCTTCTAGGGAGGGAATCAACATGAAATCGCACGCACTCGCCGCCAGCAAAGCAGACCCGATGATTGTCACGATTCAACAGCATATCTTGCACGAGCAACGCAAGCATTCGCCGCATGCTACAGGAAGCTTTTCCTGGCTGCTCTCAGGCATCACGTTGGCAACAAAGATGACCGAGGCGCGAGTCCGACGAGCGGGCTTGCTGGATGTGATCGGTTCTGCAGGTGGCATCAATGTCCAAGGAGAAGTTCAACAAAAACTCGACGTCTACGCCGATCAAGCGTTAGTCCATTGCTTAGGTGTTCGCGAGAATGTTGCGATCATTGCTTCGGAGGAAAGTGAAGAGGCGATCACGTTCGACGGTCGAGATGGCCCAGGAAAGTACGTCGTCGTCTTCGATCCGCTCGACGGATCCTCAAACATCGACGTGAACGTCAGTGTCGGCACAATCTTCTCAATTCTTGGATTGCCAGAAGGTGCAAAGAGTAGCGACGACCCGTCGATTGCATGCCTGCAACCTGGGATTAAACAGCTTGCCGCGGGCTATGTGGTTTATGGCTCGTCAACAATCATGGTCTATACAACCGGCCACGGAGTGCATGGATTCACGCTCGATCCGTCCTTCGGTGCGTATGTCCTCAGCCACGAAAACATTCGTATGCCCGAGCAAGGGAACTACTACTCGTCCAACGATGCCTATTGGGATACTTTTCCTAAGCCCTATCAAGACTACCTCAGCCATCTCCGCAGTGGCGGAATGGGGCGACGTTATGCCTTGCGGTATATCGGATCGCTGGTCGCGGACTTTCATCGCACGCTGCTGCGTGGTGGCGTGTTCCTTTACCCGCCGACCGACAAGAACCCGGAAGGAAAACTCCGTCTGTTGTACGAGGCGAATCCTGTGGCGTTTATCGCAGAGCAGGCTGGTGGCCGTGCGTGCTCTGGCACCCAGCGAATCATGGAAATCGAACCAACCGAGATTCACCAACGCACGCCGCTGATCGTCGGCGGCAAATCTGAAATGGAAGCCCTCGAACAATTCGTCACGCCAAGAAGAATTGCACCCTCGTTGGCAGGTTAGCGTCCCGTCCGTCTTTAACTTCTTTCGAATTCTGAGAATCCTCGATGACCTTGGGCAGGGCGAGTCGATGGAGCAAGCGTTTCAAGCCGAACTCCGCATGGACTCGTCGCAGCTTGAACAGCGATGGGAACGCTGGGTGCCGACCTTTGCACGCGGATCGTACACGAGTCAGTAACGGCAACTCCCACGGCCCGTCGGAAGCAGTAGACGTGCTCCATTCAAACAGGATACGATCTTTGCAGCCAGTCTAAGTTGTTACGTTCGGGGCGTTCCTCGTACCATCCGCCGCGGCCAAGGTCGAGAACGCTTTGAAAGTACTCTTCGAACATCAGGCGGATTCGATTCATCGAATAGTTATTCAATACCCATTCGCGGCAGACTTCTGGGCGAATGTGATCAATGTTGTTTGCAGCCCAAACGAACTGCTCCATCGTCCGACAACGATAGCCTGTAAACCCATGCTGCACGTTTTCCGAGAAGCCGCCCCAATCGGTACATATCACGGGAGTGCCGCTGATTTGAGCTTCCAACGCAACATTACCGAACGGCTCGATGTACTGTGTAGGGCAAAGAAACGCCGCTGCCTCCGACATCAACTTTCTGCGTTGCTCGACCCCAACGGGCGGCAAATACTCGGCGTGCGGGTTGCCGGCCAAGAAACGCTCGGGTTCGCCGGGACCAACGATGAGGATTTTGCGTCCCACACGTTTCGCGATATCGATCGCGACGGCAACTCCTTTGTCGTCGTTCAGCCTGCCCATAAACAGGAAGTAGTCTTGCTTGGCGTCCGGTTGGTAGTCAAACATTTGCGGATCGATCGCATTCGGAATGACCACATCATACCAACGATTCCCTTCGATTCGTCCCTCTAATCCGAAGTGAAAGTGTATCCAAGCGTAAGATTGAAAAACTCGATACTTGGCCCACGTATGGCGATAACCGATGCCCGCTTCGATCACAAACTGGTCCAGCGTCTTGGCAGCGATCTCTTGCCCACCGGCCCAAGTGGCGCAAACGATTGCCTCGTACGGCTTGTCTACGCGCTCACGAATCGCATTGATCACGTTAGCGGCATAGTGAGCATGATATTGTTCAAACTCGCCGTCGAGCCGCGTATTGTACGGCTTTGTTCCCGGATGCCCGTACAGCCGCCTCCAGTAGTCGCGATCAACAACGGAGACATGTTCACAGCAGTCGGGATCAGAGCCTTCCACGCCCAAGTGAATCACTTCATGCCCGCGCTCGCGAAACATACGACACCAGTTCCACGCCTTCATCGTGAAGGGGCAGGTGGTAAATTCTATCGTCGTTTGTGTGAACGGAACGCCGAGGATAAAGAGCTTCATTACGGGAGGTGATCTGCGAAAACAAACGCGATTCGGGAAGATGCCATCACTTTGCAATGGGAGTGATGGCGCACGCCCTAGTCGCCTCGACTTAGTGGATTTGCACCGATCGTCGCTACGCCACGTTTTTGAGAGGAGTTCCTTGGATGTGCTCCGGGTGAGTTACGAATACTATCGAAAACTCTTCCGTAGTAGCCCCAAGGATAGCTGCGATTAAAGGGATATAGGTCGAGAGCCTCTTCCGCACTCGTCCACCATACCTCCCCCGTCAAATACCAGGATTCTGGGCTTGACGGAATACCTGCACGAATGGCCCAAGGGAGAAAGTGGTTCGCATAGAATTCTTGCGTCAGCTCAACGGCGCGGTATTCAAGTTTAAACATCTCCGTCACGTAGTCCGCGCGGGACAGCCGTCCATGCAAGACAGACCGTTCCAGACGGTTAAATTCAGAAACATTCGATAGGTTGAGGAGTTCGAAGACTAGCGAACTCCATGCTGCATCAAACGACAACGGTTGCCCCGTACTTGTTCCAGTACGATGTATCCTTGCGATGCGCAATGAACCCCGAGTTCGGCCATCTGATACCGTGTGCTCTGCAATGTGGCCCAAGGCTACAGTTACCGGCTCTGCGTCGTCCCAATTGACCATCATGTCGGTTCCGTTACCGGCAAAACGGTGTACGGCCCAATCACGTAGTCGATCAAAACCGTCCTTGCCTGAGTGTTGTAGAAACACTGGGCGATCTGCCGACAACCGCTCAAACTGCTGCTGTCCATGCGATAGTGCGGATGCACTAACCACTGGCGGAGTACTTTCGAACTCCTCACACCCAGAACGTTTACGTCGCAATGCGATGCCTTCAAGAAGATGTGACAATCCTGCTTCATTATCCCCACGGTGAAGCGCAGTCACTGCTTGACTCGCATGTTGACTTGGTCGTAATGATCCGTCCTGCAAAACTGACATCCTGGGCAGAACAGAAGCCTGACGCCTAACACGATCGAATTGGGTGCCATAGTCTCCCCAGGGATAGCCAGAGTCGAACGCGAACCCGTCAAGTGTCTCATCTGCGGCTTGCCACCAGAAGCTGCTAGAGACGTACCATTGCGTTGGATCGGTCTTCGCTTGCGATGTCTGAGCCCACGGCAAATAGACGGTGGCGTAGAACTCCTGAGTTAGCTGCACTGCCCTGTGCTCAAGTCGAAAGAACTCTGTTACGAAGTCAGTCCGGGACAACTTTCCTTCCAATGTGCGATAATATGCGCGTTGAAATCCTTCGGCATTGGAGAGGTTGAGGAGCTCATATACTAAGGCGACCCACAGTTTCTCGCTTGTGAGTTGCTGCCCTGCTTGAGGGCCAGAGGGATAGACATCGGATATGCGAATGATCGCTCGTTCATTACCGTAGGGGGGGCGACTGTCGGCGACATGGCCAAATTCCTGATCAGAGGGTCGGGTGTTGTCCCAATACACCACGAATTTATACCCTTGCCCTGCGAGTCTCGTTGTTACCCAATCCGTCAGTACGTCGAACCCGTCCGTCCCGCTTCGCTCGAGCAATTTTGGACGGTCACGAGCCATTTGTTGAAACTGCTCACGTCCATGTGCCAGAGCAGAGGGAGTGAGCGTAGTTCCAGCGCCGATGGTCTCCAGACGTTCTCGATTCTTATCTGATTCGATTGCCTCCTGTAGCAATGAAATTCCCGACGTCAAATCCCCTGCTCGAATCGCGACTGTCGCTCTCTCCGCAAGTTCGGCGGCAACATGTTCCGAAGCAAAAGAACATGTACAGCACGCAAGCAAAGCCAGGACGACGATGATCGACCATCTGGCGTTCAATCTATCAGGAAAGTGGGACACGATTAGTCCAGACGTTCTGGCTGCTTCCTCAGACGCAAATCCCTGCCGCTACTATCGCAAAAGATAACGGCAGCGTGAGCAAACGAATATACCAATTCTCGATCGGTCGCCTCACGGGTTATTTGGGCCGAGCGGATTTGGGACGAGTGTTGGTGTTGACGGACCGCTAGGATTCAATGGGTTCGGAACTAGTCGCCGGTAGGGTGCGCGAAACGCGCCCCGGGAGTTCGTGAGTGGTGTGTTGCGCACACCCTACTATTCTTGCCACAGGCCATCAGACAGCGAATCATTGGGGCGAATTTAAGGGGTTGCTAGTTATCCTCGACGTTCCGCAATTGCATTGACTCCGCGGTTTGCGAGGTAGCGCACCGTCAGACTGTCGAATTCCGTCGAAGGCTTCTGAAAAGAGTCCCCAAGGATACCAAGCAGTAAACGCATATCGGTCCAAGATCGTTTCTGCCATCTCCCACTCACCGTTGCCTGATGACGCGTACCAAAAGACCGGATTCGTTTTTGTGTTTGCTCGCCTTACCCAAGGCAAGTAGACAGTCGCGTAAAACTCTTGAAGCTGGTGTATTGCTCCGAATTCGGCATGGAACATTTCCGTCACATACTCCGATCTTGACAATTCGCCGTCGCGAGCCAAGTTTGTTATGCGGCTGAAGGCCCGATGGTTTGAGACATTAAGTAACTCAAATACCAGTGAACTCAAGACGGCTTCGGACGCGATCGCGGTACCTGGCTTAACATCAATTCCGCGGAACGTGCCCTGTCCACCCTGCGGATAAAGCCTGGCGATTCTGATCGACGCCTTCCTTGTAGAAGTGGGAATAGTGTGTTCGGCGATGAGTCCGGAATCGCCGTAATACGGCTGCCGATTATCCCAGTCGACCAGACAATCACTTCCGAGTCCTGCAAAGTGATTAACGATCCAATCTTCGACGTGTTTAAACTCCTGATCTTCATGGTATTCGCGAACTTCGGCGTCAATAGCAGCCGCTTTGAATCGCAACTGCCCATGCCCTTGCTTCGTCACTAATTTCGTGGGAAGTAGCGTCGAAGTGGACACCGGTCGATATCTCACTGCGCAATCGAATAGCGCGTTGGTACATCTGAAATCGCACTATCGATATTCCCTTTGGCCGACAGCATTTTGCGTGGCGAGGGTGCCTGGAGTATCTCCGCGTGGGCTGACACGATGGCCACATTCGCCAACGCTTGAAGCGTTGGGGCAATACGAAGAAGCTGTGGAATCCTACCGACTGGGTGCGCGACTGAAGTCCGCATGGTCGGAGGATGCGGCTTGGTCCGCCTACTGCGGAGCTAGGTGCTTGGTCGCGTTGAAGCGATTCGAAGAAGCGACCGAACTTTGCGCGATAGGACTTTCTCGTCAACCAGCGTCACCTGAGCTTGCATGGCAGGCTGGCTACTGCTGTTATCAGCTCGGACGGTTTCAAGAAGCGGTGACGTGGGAGCAGATGGCCATTGCGATCGGCAATATGGAAGGCAGTCATGCCGCGCAAACTCGAATCAGCTTCCGCCATTTACCCGCCTGGTACGATGCACCCTATGACGTGCTGCGTCACTCTTACAGAATGCTCGGCGATGTCGCGACTGCGACGGCGTGCGAGCGTAAGCATCAAGAAGCAATGACAGTGCGAGCTTTGGCGATGCAAGCACGGCCCTCCCCCCGCACTCCCAGTCGCCACGCCGAGCCATTAGACTGAATCGTCCGGACGAATCAGTTTATCTCGAACAGAATGTGCTGCCTGATGTCGATGCGTGGTAAAGGGCCGCTGTTTGACGAGCCGGATTGTGATGCCGCGCGGCAATGGTTCCGCGACAAGCCGAAGCAGATGAGCGACAAGGTGATGTCGGTCGAGGAAGCGGTGCGCCGATTCGTGGCGGACGGCGATTATCTCGCATCAGGCGGTTTCGGCGGCTCAGCGGATTATGGAGATCGAACCAACCGAGATTCACCAGCGCACGCCGCTAGTCGTTGGCGGCAAGTCCGAGATGGAAGCGTTCGATCAGTTCGTCCGTCCAACTCAAGTCATATCGTCTCTGGCTGGATAGAGGATGCAACGCGATGAGTGGCTAAATCCCTGGACGGCGCAATGAGGCGAGCAGTCGTTCGATGCGGCTGCGCGTGTCGTCGCTGTTCAGAATATCCGCACCGCGTTCCCTTACATCAACTGCGTCGAGTTCTCCGAGCGACGATTGTTGAGCGAGAAGGTTGAGTTGATACTTAGAATTGGCGACGGCGGCTGGAGAGCACTCGATGATTCGCAGAGCGATTTCATTTGTAACTTGCTCTAACCGCCCTTGTTCTACGACATGGTTGTACAAGCCGGCATGATAGGCATCTAGTGCCGTGATCGTCGCCGCCGTGAAGAGCAGTTCTTTGGCCTTGTGCAGGCCCATGACCCGCAACCAATAAGCATGTAGTTCTAGCGAAAGCGGAATGCCTAACTTGTTGGAAGTGATCGCCACCTCGGCGTTCTCTGCGGCAATGACGCTGTCGGCGCTCAACAACAGCAGCAAGCCGCCGCCGTGGACGCTGCCTTCCACCATCGCGATCACGGGGAACGGGACGGACTGAATCTTCTTGGCGACTTCGATAATCGCGTTCTCGGTGTCAAGCTTCGCGAGATCCAACTCGGCGAGATCGTGACCGGCACACCACACCTTCACGCCAGGGTTCGCCCTCAGGATCAGGACGCGGACGCCGTTGGACTCGGCATCCGCGAAACACATGAGTATCTGCTTCGCTAACTCGCCACTGAAAGCGTTTCGCTTGTCGTCGCGGTTCAGTGTGAGCGTCGCGATGTGCTGCTCATCCGCGGTGTACTTGATCATGAGGAGATCACTCAAATCTGATAATCGGCTGATCGACAGCCAATGTATCGCCCACCTCGGCCAAGATCTCGCCGACCTTACCGTTGCGTTCGGCCCGCAGAACATTCTCCATCTTCATCGCTTCCACCACCGCCAGATCCTGTCCGATTCGCACTTCTTGTTCTAGCTCGACGAGCAACTGCTTCAGCATACCGGGCATGGGTGAGAGCAAGAACTGGGACGTATCCGGCGGCTCTTTCACAGGCATACACGACAGCAACTCCGCCGCCCGCGCGGTCAACACCATGAGATCCGTCTGCGATCCCCAGTGGAACAAGCGGTAATGCATGTTGCGACGCTCGACCTGAATGCAAACCGCCTCGCCATTCACGGTGCCTCGGAAAAGTGGCTGGCCAAACTGCCAGCCACTTCGCACTTGATGGCACTCATTCCCGTAAATGACATCGTGTCCACCGCCGACTGGCCGAATCTCGACCAAATGACGTTCGTCGTGCACGACGACGACCCAATGATTACTGATAACTCGTTCGTAACCGTGGAGTTGTCCGCTGATCCCAGCTGCTCGATCCATGTACTGCCGATGGATCGACGCCGCCACGACTATCAACAGAGCAGGATCATCATGGATCATGTCCTCCGGATGAAAACCATCGGGATACTCCTCGGCGATCATGTTCGTGCTGATTCGCCCTTCTTGGAATCGCTTATGCTCGATCAAAGCTGCCAAGAAACTGATGTTGTGAGAGACGCCACGAATATACGATTCGTTCAAGGCTTCACGCATATGAGCGATCGCTTGCTCACGCGTTGTGCCATAAGTAATCAATTTGGCGATCATCGGATCGTAGTGCATCGATACTTCGCCGCCTTCGTAGACACCCGTATCCACGCGCACGACGTCCGACTCGGGAGGCGGGAGATAACGCACCAGTCGACCTATCGATGGTAGAAAGCCGCGACACGGATCTTCGGCGTATACTCGTGCTTCGATTGCCCAGCCATCGAGCTTGACATCCGCTTGCGACATCGGGAGTGTCTCGCCAGCGGCTACCCGAATCATCAGCTCCACCAAGTCCAGTCCCGTGACAAGTTCGGTCACCGGGTGTTCGACTTGGAGCCGGGTATTCATCTCCAAAAAGTAAAAGTTGCGATCTGCATCCACGATGAACTCAACCGTACCAACCGACTCATAGTTGACGGCGCGGGCCAATGCGACGGCTTGCTCGCCCATTGCCGCGCGAGTCGCTTCGTCAAGAAATGGCGAAGGGGCTTCTTCGATCACTTTCTGATGGCGTCGTTGCAGCGAACACTCGCGTTCGCCAAGATAAACGACATTACCGTGCTTATCGGCCAACACTTGGATTTCGATGTGTCGAGGCTCTTCGATGTACTTCTCGAGGAACACACGCTCGTCTCCGAACGACGAGCGAGCTTCGTTGCTGGCTCGCAGAAACCCTTCGCGGCATTCGTCGTCACTGCGAGCGATTCGCATCCCTTTACCGCCGCCGCCGGCAGTGGCCTTGATCATTACCGGATAGCCAATGCCTTGCGCGATCGTGACAGCCGTATCCGCATCCTCGATGATGTCGGCGTGGCCCGGGATCGTGTTGACGCCAGCCACTATGGCCAGCTTCTTCGACGTGATCTTATCGCCCATGCTCTTGATGGCATGAACATTCGGACCGATGAAAGCGATACCGGCTTCCGCGAGTCGCTCGGCAAACTCCGCTCTTTCGGAGAGGAAGCCGTAGCCGGGATGCACTGCCTGTGCGCCGGTATCTCGACAGGCCTGAACGATCGTGTCGATCACAAGATAGCTTTGCGTCGACGGTGGCGGACCAAGGCAGACGGCTTCATCGGCCAACGACACATGCAGCGCATCGCGATCGGCTTCCGAGTACACGGCGACCGTCTGAATGCCCATCTTGCGGGCCGTTTTGATCACGCGGCAAGCGATCTCGCCACGATTTGCGATTAAGATTTTGGTGAACATTAAATTGGTGAATTCTATAAAGGAATGTTCCCGTGTTTGCGCCACGGGTTTTCTAATTTCTTATCTCTCAACATGGCTAAGGATCGGCAGATTCGTTTGCGAGTTTCTCGGGGCATGATGACGTCGTCGATAAAGCCTCGTTTCCCGGCGATAAATGGGTTGGCGAACTTGACGCGATACTCCTCCGTCAGTTCGGCGATGCGCTCGGGATTGTCGAGTTCTTTGCGGAAGATGATCTCGACAGCGCCTTTCGGTCCCATGACTGCGATCTCGGCGCTCGGCCATGCAATATTGACGTCACCCCGCAAGTGCTTGGAAGCCATAACGTCATAGGCACCGCCGTACGCCTTGCGCGTGATCAGCGTGATCTTCGGAACGGTCGCTTCGGCATAGGCATACAACAGTTTGGCCCCATGTTTGATGATACCGCCATACTCTTGAGCTGTTCCCGGCAGAAAGCCAGGTACGTCGACGAGCGTAATGATCGGAATGCTGAAGGCATCGCAGAAACGCACAAAACGAGCTGCCTTGATCGACGATTTGATGTCCAAGCAACCGGCCAATACGAGCGGCTGGTTAGCAACAATTCCAACGGGATATCCCTCCATTCGACCAAAGCCGACCAGGATGTTTTTGGCGTGTTCAGGCTGAAGTTCGAAAAAGTCCGTATCGTCGACGATCTTCAGGATCAACTCCTTCATGTCGTAAGGCTTCGTCGCCGAGTCGGGTATGAGTGTGTCTAAGGACGGTTCGATTCGATCGGCTCTGTCGGGTGTCGGTCGATGCGGTGGTGCAACTCGGTTGTTGGCGGGAAGATAATTGATGAACCGTCGCAACATGGCCAATGCTTCGACATCGTTCTCGAATGCTCGATCGGCAACACCGGAGACCGTTGAGTGTGTGACCGCGCCGCCCAACTGCTCTTGCGTGACTTCTTCATGTGTCACCGTCTTCACGACGTCCGGCCCGGTGACGAACATGTACGAGCTGTCTTTGACCATGAAGATAAAGTCGGTCATCGCAGGCGAGTAGACGGCACCGCCAGCGCAAGGCCCCATGATGAGCGAAATCTGTGGCACCACGCCGGACGCTAGAACGTTGCGTTGAAACACGTCGGCGTATCCGCCCAGCGAGGCTACACCCTCTTGAATGCGAGCGCCGCCGGAATCATTAATGCCGATCACGGGTGCGCCAACTTTGATCGCGTGGTCCATGACCTTGCAGATCTTCTCGGCGTGTGCCTCGGACAACGAACCACCGAACACGGTGAAGTCTTGGCTGAACACGAAGACAACACGACCGTTGACTGTTCCATAACCCGTCACAACACCGTCACCAGGGACGCTTTGCCGATCCATCCCAAAGTCATGGCAACGATGCTCGACGAACATATCCCATTCTTCGAAGCTACCGGGATCGAGCAGCAACTCAATTCGTTCGCGTGCGGTGAGCTTGCCCTTTTTGTGTTGTGCGTCGATGCGTTGCTGGCCGCCACCCAATTCCGCGGCAGCACGTTTTTCTTCCAGTTGCCGGACAATGTTTTGCATAATGTATCCCGTTCCTAGCTCTCACGACTCCTGCTACACAACACTACGACTTCGCCGTCGAATGATCTGCGATCCAATTCGCCGCTTTGGGCCACAACTGGCGATGTGCCTTGGTACTTACCGCCAGACCAATGTGTCCCGCGTTGATTGACATCGATTCTACGTGCTTCGAACTTACCCGTTTCTCAAGGGCCAATGTGGAACTTGGTGGAACCAAGTGGTCATGCTCTGCAACCAACAACAACAGCGGGCATATAATCGCGTCAAGTTTCACTGCTTGATTGCCAATCGACATCTCGCCTTTTATCAATTGGTTCTGTTGATACAGTTTTTTGACGTACTCGCGAAACGTCTCGCCGGCGACTGGAATGCTGTCGCTGGCCCATCGTTCCATGGCAAAGAAATTATCCAGAAATGAATCATCATCTAATCGCTCACAAAACGTAAGGTACTTCTCCGCAATGTTTTGCACAGGCTTCATCAACTGAAAGCAGTATTGCAGGAACTCACCCGGGCAGTTGCCATAAGCGTCAATCAACCTATCAACGTCAAAGTACTCTTCGCGAGCCCACAGGTTCAGCATTCCTTCGTCGCCGCTGAAATCGATGGGAGTTGCAAGCAAAATCAAATTGCGGATGCGTTCTTGATACAGAGCGGTGAACATAGCCGATAACGTTCCACCCATGCAGTAGCCGAGCAGATTCAGTTGCGTGCTTCCAGTGTCTTTACAGACGAACTCAGTCACATTCTTCAAGCGCCCGCATACATAATCCTCCAGTCGCAACGTACAGTCGGCGTCCGTAGGAGTGCCCCAGTCAATCAGATAGACATCGAAGCCACGATCAAGTAACTGACGAACCACACTTCGATCACCCTGCAAATCCAATACGTACGGCCGATTCACGAGCGCGAAGCAGATCAGAATTGGCTCAGCAAATGTGACCTTGTCATTACAGTACCGCAATAATCGCAGAGTGCCCTCTTGATACACCACCTCGTGCGGTGTGGTACCCATCGTCAGTTCTGGCTTAGCTCGCGGAATCTGCAAGGCTTCTAGAAATCGATCCCAGCCGTCCGCCTCGATTGGCGCAACCGGCTGATTCGCGATGGCGTCCATGCGTTGTTCGAGTTTCGCTAATCGCAAGTGCAACGCCTTCTCCAGCATTGCCAGTCGATCCTCGAATGTCTTCGGATCGCTGACAGTCGCTCCACCGACACGGACTCCCGACGCTTGCAGTTCGTTCATCCGTCGCTTCGCTTGAATCAACGCCTCGATGTGTGCCTTCATCACTCGCAGGAACGGTGGGCTACGCAAATAGCTGTCGGTGTTCCCGCTGAGCGTATCAAACCATTGTCGTCGCCAGGCGCGAGGATCAGGGCTACCTTCAAAGCCGCCGAACATCTTCTTGGTCGCATCGTTGGCTTGTTGCACGCACGTCGCCCAATGTTCCACGAACGGCTGGAAGAACGGATCAAGAGAGTTCGAGTTGTGTTCTTGTTCAGGCATCGTCTCAAGGGCTCGGCGGCGCGGGATGCTCCATCGTATAGTTCGTCAACGCCTTCATATAGTTGGCTCGTTCCAATGCGCTGGGGTCCGGACAATTGCCGCGGCTCATGCTGCCCTTCATCTGCTCGACCGATTCGTACTCATGCTCCTCAAGCCACGCATGCATTTCCTCGAGGATGGTGGTCAACATCGTCGGACCCTTCATCAACAAAACGCTGGCCATCATCGTGACGTCCGCTCCGGCCAAGAGCAGCTTCAATGCACCTTGCATGCGATGGACCCCACTCGTTGCGGCGAGGGACGACTTCAGCTGGTCACGCAAGATCGCAATCCAGCGAATGGGCACGCGGGCTTCGTGCCGGTTGCTCAGAATAAGATCGGGTTTCATTTGCAGCGTATCGAGATCGATGTCAGCTTCCACATAACGATTGAACAGAACGAGGCCATCGGCGCCAGCCGCAACAAGATGCTGGGCAAAGTTCGGCAGACTCGTGAAGTTCGGTCCGATCTTGACCGCCAAGGGCAGCGCCACCGATTGCCGCACTTTCGCAACCAGATCGATGTATCGCCGTTCGACGTCGGCCGAGGTCATATCGGAATCAGTGGGAACGAAGTAGATATTCAACTCGAGGGCGTCGGCACCCGCTTCTTCGATCATTCTCGCATAACGAATCCAACCGCCGGTGGAAGAGCCATTTAGGCTGCCGATGATCGGAATCGAGACTGCTTGCTTGGCCGCTTCAATGTGCTTCAAGTAGTCCCGCGGCCCCGTGTTGTACTCTTGGAGTACGGGAAAGTGAGTGAGTGCTTCGGCAAACGATTCCGATTGGTACTCGAACAACCGATTGAACTCCAACTCGTCGTGTTCGATCTGCTCTTCGAACAGCGACGGTAACACCGCCACGGACGCGCCCGCCTCTTCCAATCGTCGCAGCATATCGAGGTTGCCGGTCAACGGCGGACATGCCGCGACGCCAAGCGGGTTCTTCAGCTTCAGGCCAAGATAGTAAGTGCTCAGATCAACGCTCATGCTTCGGTCTCCTCGAATTGATCCGAAATGTTTCGTTCGAATCCCGCCATCTGTTCGTAATAATGCCACTGGTCATCGATGTCTTGTTGCGCCAGGGCAAACAGGTGTTCCGCATGTTGTGGGTCCGTCCTGGCCAACATGGCAAATCGTCCCTCCTGCGCCGCGAGATCTTTGAACCGCTTGGTGGGCTTGCGGCTGTCCAAGTGGAAGGGATGCTCGCCTGCATGCGCGTCGCGAGGGTCGTAACGAAATAGCGGCCAGAAGCCGGTCTGCACAACGTCTTTCTGATGCGTCATTGCAGTCGTCATATTGATGCCGTGAGCGATACAGTGACTGTAGGCAAGAATGAGTGACGGGCCGCGATACGACTCGGCCTCGCGGAAAGCCCGCACGGCTTGAGCCGGGTTGCTGCCCATGGCGATCTGCGCGACGTAGACGTTGCCGTACGAAACGGCCAGCATCCCGAAATCCTTTTTGCGTGACGGCTTACCGCTCGCCGCGAACTTGGCCACGGCGGCACGAGGTGTCGCTTTCGATGCTTGCCCGCCAGTATTGGAGTAGACTCCCGTGTCGAGCACCAAGACGTTCACGTCGCGTCCCGTGGTCAGCACATGGTCGAGTCCCCCGAAGCCGATGTCGTACGCCCAGCCATCGCCACCGACAATCCAGACACTTCGGTTGACGAGCACGTCTGCAATCGCCGCCAGCTTGCTTGCCGAAGGATCAATCGAGTGTTCGAGTCGCTGTTTTAATTGAGTCACTCGCTCACGCTGTTGTCGAATCTCGGCCTCATCTTTTTGCGAAGCGGTCAATAGCGAAGTTACGAGTTCTTCGCCCACACCGGTTGCCAACTCTCGCAGCAGATACTCGGCATATTCACGTTTCTGATCCAACGCCAGTCGCAGCCCCAGCCCGAATTCTGCATTGTCTTCGAACAGCGAGTTATTCCACGTTGGGCCGCGTCCCTCAGCGTTCGTGCTCCATGGCGTCGTCGGCAGATTGCCGCCGTAGATCGACGAACAACCGGTTGCGTTGGCAATCAACGCGCGATCACCATACAGTTGGCTCATCAGTTTCAGATAGGGCGTTTCTCCGCAGCCAGCACACGCTCCGGAGAACTCGAACAGCGGCTGTAGCAACTGCGAGCCCTTCACGGTATCGAGCTTGGCTTGCGTGCGATCCAACTCGGGAATTTCTAGGAAGTACTCGAAGTTGGCTCGCTCGCGATCAAGGTGGTCAAGCTTCGGTTCCATGTTGATCGCTTTGTGTTTGACGGATTCCTTACTCTTCGCCGGACATACATCGACACACACGCCGCAACCTGTGCAATCTTCGGGCGCGACTTGAATCGTCAGCAAGTGATCCGTCAGCTCTTTGCCTTTCCACGGTTGCGACAGGAATCCCTCCGGCACGCCGTTCAAGGCTGTCTCGGGATACGCCTTCGAGCGAATCGCGGCGTGCGGGCAAACCAACGTGCATAATCCGCACGCGATACAGATCTTGGGATCCCAAATCGGTATCTCATGAGCGATACTTCGCTTCTCGACCTTCGCAGTATTCGTCGGGAACGTGCCATCAACGGGCAAGGCACTGACCGGCAACAAGTCGCCGCGCCCGTCTAGTAGCATCGACGTAACACGTTGAACGAAGTCGGAACTGCCTGATGCGACAGCAGGAACGCGACGGGTGTCGCTGGTGACTTGATCCGGCACGTGAACTTCGTGCAGGTCCGCGATGGCGGCATCAACCGCCGCGAAGTTGCGTCGCAAGATTGATTCGCCGCGTTTGCCGTACGTCTTGCGAATCGTTTCTTTGATTTGCTCGATGGCCTGATCACGAGGCAAGACGCCCGCCAGGGCAAAGAAGCAAGTCTGCATGATCGTATTGATCCGCACTCCCATCTCCGTCTCGCGTGCGACTTTCAGCGCATCGACAACATAGAACTTCAACTTCTTGTCGATGATCACCTGCTGCATCTCTTGCGGCAGTTTGTCCCAGACTTCATCGGGACCGTAAGGGCTGTTCAGTAAGAAGGTGGCGCCGCGTTCCGCCGTCTGGAGCACATCGATTCGCTCGAGGAAATGAAATTGATGACACGCTACGAAGCTGGCACGATCGATCAAGTAAGTTGAGTTGATCGGGCGCGGACTGAACCGCACATGCGACACTGTGACCGATCCTGCCTTCTTCGAGTCGTACACGAAGTAGCCCTGAGCAAACATCGGTGTGTTCTCGCCGATGATCTTGACGGAGTTCTTGCTCGCACCAACCGTGCCGTCGCTGCCTAATCCGTAAAACACGGCTCGCGTAACATCGTCCGCTTCTGTCGAAAACTCAGGATCCCATTTCAAGCTGAGATGCGTTACGTCGTCGATGATCCCAATCGTAAAGTGCCGCTTCGGTTTTTCGGCATTCAACTCCTCGAACACCCGGGCTGCCATCGCCGGTGTGTATTCCTTCGACGACAAGCCATATCGTCCTCCGATCACCGTGGGGCAGGTCGCCAGGCGACCGGTCTCCACTAGCGCGGCAACTACATCTTGATACAGCGGCTCGCCAATCGCACCTGGCTCCTTAGTCCGATCGAGCACAGCGATTCGCCGCACTGACGGCGGCAAGGCCGTAACGAATGCCTCCGTGTCGAATGGTCGGTATAAACGAACTTTGAGCAAGCCAACCTTCTCGCCGTCGGCCATTAGTCTTTCAACGGCTTCCTCCGTCGCACCCGCACCTGAGCCCATTATCACAATCACACGATCGGCATCGTCGGCTCCGACGTACTCGAACAGGCGATACTCGCGACCTGTCAACTTAGCAAACTCGTTCATCGTTTCTTGGACGATGTTTGGTAAAGCATCGTAGTATGAATTCGCTGCCTCACGAGCCTGAAAGAACACGTCAGGGTTCTGTGCGGTACCGCGCAAGACAGGCCGATCGGGATCCATGGCTCGGTCACGATGTGCTCGAATCAGATCATCATCGATCATCGCCCGCACATTGGCGGCAGAAAGCTGCGAGATTTTGTTTACTTCGTGGGATGTCCGAAACCCGTCGAAGAAGTGCACGAACGGCACTCGCGATCGAAGCGTCGCCGATTGAGCGATCAAGGCCAAGTCCTGAGCTTCCTGAACCGAATTCGAAGCCAACATCGCCCAGCCCGTCTGCCGCACCGACATCACGTCACTGTGATCGCCAAAGATAGAAAGAGCGTGAGTCGCCAAAGCTCGCGCCGAAATGTGAAAGACCGTCGGCAGCAATTCGCCGGCGATCTTGTACATGTTCGGGATCATCAAGAGCAGGCCCTGCGACGCCGTGAATGTGGTCGTCAGCGCGCCGGCCTGCAACGCTCCATGCACCGCCCCGGCAGCACCGCCTTCGCTTTGCATCTCGATCACATCGGGAACCGTCCCGAAGATGTTCCGCCGTCGCTGAGCCGACCACGCATCAGACAACTCGCCCATCGTCGAGGCGGGCGTAATTGGATAGATCGCGATTACTTCGTTTGTCTGATGCGCGATATAGGCGGCGGCTTCGTTCCCATCAACCGTGACGTATTTCTGCTGACTCACCTTGGACTCCTGCTGTATCAGTTCTGGTAATAGTGCCGCCGCAGCGACAACCAACTCGCCCGACTGCCTGAAGAGTCAGAGGGACTTGTTATGCGTACTGCAATTACCGAGCCAGTCAGTCCAATCGGGGTCAACAGGTACCGCCAGTCGTCTCGAAACTGCCAGCCGAGTCTTAGGACCCGACCTTGGTTGCCAACTCGGTCCACTTGCTGGCGGCTTCTTGAAACTCCTTCATCTGCGTTTCAGAGACTTCTCGCATGCAATCGAGCGTCTTGCGGCAGAGCTGCTCGGTGCGGCGGCGAAACTCCTCCGGATTGCTCGACTCGCCAAGACGCAATGCTTCTTCAAGCGATTCCAACGCGGCCTGGTATTGCTTATCGAGCACATCGCGGTGCTTGCGTGCCAGGTCGGAGACGGTGTTCGCCCACTGGTGCTGAAAATCGCGTACTTTTTCCAGCCAAGCTGACTGTGGACTCGGAAATCCTGGCCACAGAGTCGACCACTGGCGAAACATGTCCTGTTGCAGCTTGACGTTCGCTTCCGCAGCATTCCGCATGTTCTGAAGGACCGTCCCGTACAAATCGGTGGCTGTTTGCGTAGACATTGCTCTTTCTCCTTGGAAAATCAGAAATTGGCATCACTTAGGCACGTTACACCGGTGCCTGTCATCTAGTATTGTCGGCCTTCCTTGGCTTTAGTCAATCCACAATTGCTGCATTTGCGTCATTTTATTTTCCGTCATAACGCTACCAATAACCAACGTTTCCCATCTAGAACCGGAAACATCGACGCAGTTGCAGCATTCAGCACTGCAAATGCACTAAAAGTCGCTACAATGAATTCAGGCAACACACATCTGGAGCTGACGGAATGGCCGGTGATCCGATCCAAATAAAGCGTTACCCGAACCGCCGGTACTACGCTCGAAATACGAGCCAGTACGTGTCGCTGCAGGAAATCGAAGACATGGTCCTGGGCGGCGAAACGGTGGAGATTCGCGATAGCCAATCCGGCGAGGATCTTACTCGCGCCGTGCTGACTCAGATCATCATGGAGCGACAACCGGAGAAGATGTCGTTGTTCCCTTCGGATATGCTGCACTTCATCGTTCGGTCGAACGACGCAATGTCGGATTTCCTTAGAGACTACTTCCGGCACTCCCTGACGTACCTCGACTACCTGCAACGCCACAGCGCTGCGACTCCACTGACACAACCGATACATTGGATGAAGGCGTGGCTCGACGGGATCGCACCCAAGCTTCCTGCGGAGCCCAAAGCCCAGCGAGAAGTCCCAGCTAGTGTTGATAACACGCTTGCCGATCGCATCCAAGAACTTGAGGAACGGCTTCGTCAATTGGAGTCCAAGAAAGAATAGCGGCGTATTTCGCCGCCCCCTGTGAGGAGTCCGCGAATACGCCGCTTCGTTCATGGGCTGAAAGTTCCTAGGCTGGTGGATGCCATCCTGCGTCCGCCCACAACTCGCCGCTGACCGCCGAGTTGGAGATCATGAAGCAGATGGCATCGGCGATCTCTTCTGGGCGGATGAGACGACGGAGTTGTGTGTAGGGCAAGACGTACTTGTCCAGGAACTCCTGTCCCAATGCTTTTGCCATTGGCGTATCGGTAAATCCAGGATGAATCACTCCGCAGCGCACGCCATGAAAAATGGCTTCTTTCGTCAAGGTCGCTGCCGCGCCCTCGAGTCCAGCCTTGGCGACCGCATAGGAAATCTGACCTTTATTGCCCTGCGAAGAGACAGAACCCAGAAAAACAACGGCTCCTTGAATTTTCTCCTCAGGTTCCCAGCGTTTCAGTCCACGTTCACGCCGATCCTCAGCGATTCGAGCAACCATCTCGATCGCCCAATAGATCGGTGCGATCAGGTTGACCTCAGTCACTTGGCGGAACGTCTCGACGGGGTACAACTCGGCCTTGCCTGTTTCCTTGTCAATGCGGACCGACAGCGCGTCGCGAGTGATCCCCGCTGCAGGCACGCAAATGGAGACGATGCCATATTTCTCGGCAGCTTCGTTGAAAACACGCTTACGGAACGCTGCGTCGGTCGTGTCACCGACTTGAGCAATCGCGACCTCGCGGCCTTCGGCTTCATTGATTGCACTTGCCAAGGCAATCGCGTGGTCACTCCGGTCTACCAGCATCACTGCCTTAGCGCCGCGGTGCGCCAGTTCACGAGCAACCGCTTCACCGATGCCGCTTGCAGCACCCGTGACCACCGCGACCTTCTGGACGATATTCTGCGTACCGCTGATGTAAGGCCTGCCCGACTCGACCGGGGCTGGCGGCTTGACGGTCGGTGCAGTGGCTGCGGGCGGCACTGACGACGCCTCGCAAGCTGCTGCTTTGGCTTTCGGGGCCTTAGGCTCTGTCGTCACGCCCGGCGCTGCCGCCTTCTCGGTCGACCCGAACGTCAATCCAATTGCCTTCCGAGCAAAATCGAACTGTTGATCAACAATCGCTCGCTGCTTCTGAGCGAGATCTTCGAGCGTATCCGCCCACTGACCGCGCACTTCTGCGAACGGAGTCGATGTACTCATGACTCGTCCCGACAGCCCAGGCCACAGTCGTGACCACCCCACAAACAGGTCCTGCTGCATCTTCAGATTGGCCTCTCCAAGCTTACAAGCGTCTCGAAATAGCTCATTAACCGCCGTCGAATTCAGGTTGCTAAACATGGCCAAGATCTCCTTTAAATAGGTGGTTAAGCCCAGCCTCAGTCCGGAACCCAACTTGGAGGGAGGCGTCGCACATATCGTGCATTTGCAGCATTCCTGCAATTACTGTTCCACCAACACCTTAAACTATCAAATACTTCTATTCAGGTGATATATCTCGTTATAGCAGTACGCCATGGGGCTAATTATGCTGTCCTTGCGTTATGTGGTACTAGAATTGCAATTGAATCGCGAGACAGCCAATCTTGCACGGAGAACGCACAATGACGCGCGCATTATCCATCCCACCAGATGCAGCCGCTCGCATGCTGATGCTTGTGAGTCACGAGAAGCAATCAAAACTACGTCGATCTGAATCGACACGGAATCTGTCGAGCAATGCCACGGCTCCCGCCCAAGACGACATCGCAGACGGTTCTGACTCGATGGCATCGGTCGCAGAAGTTCGTGAAACGGAAGCTTAAGCGACGGTCACGGCACTCTCGAGATAGACGTCTTGAATTGCGTTTAGCAGTTTAATGCCCTCGTCCATTGGGCGTTGAAATGCTTTTCGGCCACTGATCAAACCCATACCACCAGCGCGTTTGTTGATTACCGCTGTCCGCACGGCCTCGGCGAGATCGGAATCCCCCGACGACGCGCCGCCTGAGTTTATCAATCCGCATTTTCCCATATAACAATTCGCGACTTGATAGCGACACAGATCGATGGGATGGTCGGTCGTTAGTCTTTCGTAGACGAGCGGTGATGTCTTGCCGAACTTGATCGCCGTATAGCCGCCGTTGTTCTCTGGCAATTTCTGTTTGATGATGTCGGCCTGGATGGTCACTCCCAGATGGTTTGCCTGCCCGGTCAAATCCGCCGCAACATGATAGTCCTGATCGGTCTTGAAGCCGGGGTTTCTCAAGTAACACCAGAGAATTGTTGCCATTCCCAATTCATGGGCTCGGCAAAACGCTTCGGCTACCTCGACGATCTGCCGCCGCGATTCCGGCGATCCGAAGTAGATCGTGGCTCCGACGGCTGCGGCTCCGAGATCGTAAGCACGCTGAACCGTGCCGAACATGATCTGGTCGAACGCACTTGGGTGAGTTAGCAACTCGTTGTGATTGATCTTGACGATGAACGGAATGCGGTGAGCATAGCAGCGAGAAAACGCACCCAACACGCCAAAGGTCGAAGCAACCGCATTACATCCCCCTTCGATAGCAAGCCGAATAATATTCTCCGGATCGAAGTAGATCGGATTCGGCGCGAAGGACGCTCCGGCCGAATGTTCGATGCCTTGATCAACGGGAAGGATCGACACGTATCCGGTGCCTTGAAGACGTCCGCACCCAACAATGCGTTGAAGATTTACGAGCACTCGAGGATTGCGGTCGCTCATCGAAAAGTCTCGAGTCACCACGTCGGAGCTCGGCAGGTGAATCATCTCTTTGGCGATGGTCTCGCAACGGTGACTCAGCAGCGAGTCGGCCTCGTCGCCCAACAATGCAACGATTCGATTCATCATGGCTCAATTCCTTTCAGTACATGGAGACTTAAATCGATGGCTTCGTCTCCGCAAAACTCATACCATCCATGAATAGGCAGACATGCCTCAAACGCATAAGTAGATGAGACGCGAATATGTCGTCGACCTCACGCAGATACCAATCGCGCCCAATCCGATATGCTCAGGACTTCAGTACAAGCACGGGGCAATGCGCGAGCCGCGTAACTCGCTCGGCAACCGAACCGACAAGCAGTCGCTTAATGCCGCGCCGACCGTGCGAGGGCATGACGATCAAACTAGCCCTTATCGCTTCGGCATGCTCGGCGATCCGATGACCGGGATCACCAAACTCGACACACAGCTTCAAGTCAGCACATTCGGCGTCGGCGAGCGATTCCTTAAGCTCTTCGAGCGCGGCGTTACGCCGTTTCGAATGATCGATCGCTGCCCCCAGTGCATCTGGGTACGAAGACTGTTGCTCGTGAAGGATTCGCAGGACGTGAATACGACTTGGCGATTCGGCGATCTGTAACGCGACGCGAACGGCGGCTAAAGACTCCTCGGACATGTCGGTCGGCACGACGATTGGTGCATTTGAAAAGCGGCTCATCAAACAAACTCCTCTTTGTCGGGATCCGGGGGGCCTGAACTCAGTCGAACGCAACTCCCACGCCAAGAACTTCTTGTTCCTTCGACACGCAAGAGAGCCGTCGGGTGTCCGGTTTTAGCACGGTGCCCGGTATCCCGCTGTGCACATTCGCACGCACTTACTTCCTACCGCTCGCCACGCTTCAGAAAAGCGAATAAGTCGACAATCTCTTCCTGCGTCAGGGGTTCCAGCAGTCCGTCTCGCATGACCGACTTGCGTCGTGGCAGCGCCTCGTCAATCGCGCTGCGATCGATTCGCACCTTCTCGGCGTTGGCCTGCAAGACAATCAACTGATCGCCGTCGTTGGCCGTCACTCCTGAGTAAGTCGCGCCGTCCCGCGTGCGGATTTGAACCGTCGTGTATTGATCCGAAACGGCTTGCGACGGAAATACGATTGCTTCGACTAGCTCCTTCAATTGATATCGCTGCCGAATATTCGTCAGGTCTGGGCCTAGTGCTTCTCCCCGATTGCCATAGCGATGGCATTTGAGGCACAACGCCTTTTCAATGACCTGTGCACCGCGTTCTGGATCGCCAAGATCCGGCGCAGACGAGAGAAGCTTGACAAGTTCCCTTGAATTGTGGCGGCTGTCGGGCAAATCGACTGGCAGCGTTGGAGGCGGTAGATCTGGATGTGTCTTGTCGAACCATGCTTGCCAACCCGCAAGCGATTCACCAGGGTCTTCACCTTCATCAATCGCTTGGCCTGTCCAATGACGCAGTACTCGTACCGCTTCCTGATTGTCGGGAGATCCCAGACGGAGCCCAGCAAGAATCACTTCGCGTTGCCACTGCGGCTTCGTGCCTCGCTCATTAAACTCCTGTAACGCTCGTAGCACGTCGCGAGCTGCTTCTCCGTCGACCAGCGGCACCGCTCGGATGAGCAACCGCCAATCCGCCGGGCGCCGACGCTGTGCGAGTGCAAATAGGGCAATCTCGTGGGCCACGTGGTGCCGACGCTCGGGGGCCGCCTCGAACACTTCGTGCAAATAGCCCAACGAGCGAGCATCGCCGGTCTTGGCGAGTACCGCGAGCAGCTTTCTGGCGATTGGATCACGTTCAACGCGAGGTTTCGTGGAAAGTTGTCGGTCGAGTTCACGCAACCGCGCCAGGTCGCCCGATTCCATCGCCGGCGGCAACTTATCAAGGAGCAGGATTGCAGCATCTGCATCGTCGAGCACGGCAACGATTTGATCGATCGTAGGCGGTGGTTCTGGCTGTGGATCTTCTTCCGTTTCGGCCCTGCCAGCGGTCAAAAAGATCGTCAATGTCAGTGTGTGAACAAGAGCGATGTTGAACAATTGCATTCGCGTGAGTCGCAGCTGTCGCATAGTCGTTTCCTCATGATTTGGCAAAATCGCCTGCTGACACAACTCGCCCCCGCCACTACTACGTCGCAAATCGTGTACCAGCGACAGCGGAGTTCGATGAGTTTGTGTCACGCGTGCTGGCCGAATACCGACATTTCAGTAGACTGCGAACCGACTCGTCGCAATCAATTCCTAGCGTTTAGATCCCTCGGAAAGAGCCCATGCCCCTCGCTCATGTCACGCTCGCAGTTCGTGATGTCAAGAATACAAGTCTGTTCTTCGAAACCGTGTTCGGCTGGCGAGCCATCCATCGCCCTGATAACATCGCCGGCACGGCGGGTTGGCTCGATATTGGCAGCGGCAATCAGATTCACTTACTTCAGTTTCCAGATTTCGAGCCGTCGGCCTTCGAGGCGGAGTACGGTCGCCACATCGCGGTGTTTTTTCCCGGAGCTGGCTTTGCTGAGTTGAAGCAGCGACTGGCGGATGCGGGCGCCGAGATCATCGAGGCAAAGCGGCCTACGCCCTTCGAGCGGTTCTTCTTCCGCGAACCGAATGGTTATGTGTTCGAAGTGATCGACGAAGACGGTTACAAATCGGAGTAGCTGCTGAGGAACGGGCGCAGATTGACGTCCGGCTGTGAGCCGACGGCCTCTGCTGGGCGTGAAACGTATAAGGCCCGCGGCTAGCGCCGTCGGCTCACGATATCCACAAATACCGAAGTAGCTGTCCCGCATGGCTGAGCTACGCGATCGCTGGCTCCGCAACGGCTTGTGCTCGTCGCGTCGGATACAGTAGCCATTGCAGCGACTCGAGCAGATCGAGAGTTTCTGAGTCACTCGATTGCGACTGAATCTTTTGAATCAGCAACTTAAGCATCCATCGTCCGGAAGGCCATCGAACACGCATCACGTCACCACAGGTCTCAAGCAGTTGATAGATCCGTGCTCGCGTGACGCCCAGCTCCAGCGACTGATCGCGAACTCCCTCCGGGAAGGCCTCGATCCCCAAACGGCCAGCCGCTAGCCGATGGACTGTCTCGCCTGCATCCCGCTCGATCTGATTCAGCATAGGTAGCACCAGGTGCTGGCGAATGTCTTGAGCCGAAGGGAGTTCTTCGCTCGACAAGACACCTTGCAGCCAGTGTTCGAGCGGGGGTACGAAGGCGGGTGTCAACTGAGGCACGACACGCGTTGATCGCGATGAGTTTCCGAGCAGGCTGTGGACGATGTGAAATACTTCCAGGACTGCCGTCACGCGTTTGTCGCCGTGCGTCTTTAGGGAACGCAACTCATCGATCGTGTACCGCAAGTACTCGCCCAGTTGCTTTGACCAGATCACCGTCGGCAACGATTGCAGCGAAGGAGCCAGCCGCCCGAGCGTTTCGCCTTCCAAATGATGACGCTGAACCGTCTCTTGCCATTCGGCCCACATCACTTGGGAAACAAGTTCAGGATCGAAGATATCCTGTTGCAATGCGATCGAATCGATCGCCGGTTTTGAAGCAACTCCGATAGGCGCATCCGCAGCTTCCAAAGCTCGCCGTAACAGCATCACAAGCGAAGCGAACTTTTTTCGTCCGACACCCGTTGTCGCGAGCAGGCTGTCGTAGGTTGAGGTTGTGATCTGGCGAACCGTGCGGTCAAGCAGCGCGTAGGGCAGGCGACGATCCGACGCCACGGCCCAATGGGCGATCGGTAGTTCAAGGTTGCTGCTCGTCGATTCGGTAAATCGAGTCACCAACTCCTCAAACTGTGCCTTGAGCGCGAAATCTTCCGTCGTGAATGATCGACGAGGTCGCGGCTCAGGAGATTCGGCGGTGTACGTCCGTGTAACATCCATGCTTGAGACTCTGTTCGCGGTTGAAGCGGTGTGATAATCAGGGTGGGTTCATCCATGCGGATGCGAACTAGGTGGGGCTGCTCCGGCTAAACTTAGGTAGGATAGGTGAAATGGCTCTGCCCTCCAACCATCACCAACGTCATTCTGGAGCTGAGGTCTGCAACCGTCAAGGTGGTGCTGTCACGCGGAACGCAAAGCCCTTGGAATTATGGCTTTAGCGGCCCTACTGGCACCTCGCGCCAGGGACACCCACTGGGGCTGTAGGACGAAGGCGAATCACGACCTATATTCAACACTCACGCCAAAACTCGTTGGTACAACCCCCACGGAATTCGCGCCCATGAGCAGCCATCGCATCGCAGTCTATCCCGGTGACGGAATCGGTCCGGATGTCACCACCGAGGCGGTGCGAGTCCTGGAGGCGATTCAATGCACCGAGTCGGAACTGACGCTTGAGTTCGTCAACTTGGACTGGGGCGTGCAGCGATGGGAGCGAACTGGCAAAGTCGTCCCTGCTGACTTTCTCGACATCCTTCGACCGTTCGACGCCATCTTACTCGGCGCCGTCGGTTGGCCCGAGAAGCTCTCCGATCATGAAACGCTGGCTCCGCTAGTCGCCATTCGCCAGACGTTTGATCAATACGCGTGCGTCCGTCCCGCCAGACTTTACCCCGGCGTCCGCAGCGTGCTCGCGGACAAGGGAACCGATGACATCGACTTCGTCGTCATCCGAGAGAATTCAGAAGGCGAATACGTCAATAACGGTGGACGATTGCGGCGAGGTCAGCCCGATGAAGTCGCGATCCAAACCGCGTTGCACACCCGTCGCGGCATCGAACGCATTCTGCGTTACGGATTCGCAATGGCTCGCACGAGGCGTTCCAAGCTGACGATGATCACCAAGTCGAACGCGATGGGATATGGATACGTTTTATGGGACGAGATCCTCGAAGAATTGGCGGCTGAGTTCACTGACGTCGAGTCCGAGCGCCAACACTGTGATGCTGCGGCGATGAATCTAGTTCGCCGTCCTGAGAGTTTTGATGTGATTGTAGCGTCCAATCTATTCGGTGATTTACTTACCGACCTGGGAGGAGTGATCGGTGGCGGACTGGGATTGGCGGCCAGCACGAATACGAATCCAGAACGAACCTATCCGTCGATGTTCGAACCAGTTCATGGCTCCGCCCCGGATATTGCAGGGAAAGGAATTGCCAACCCGATTGCAGCGATACTTAGCGCCGCGATGATGCTGGATCATCTCGGAGTTGTTGGCAGCGGGCAACGCGTTCGCAAGGCCGTTGAGAACGCATTGGCGGATGGTTGCCATACGCCGGATCTTGGCGGAACGATGACGACCGAGCAGGTGGGCGCGGCGGTCGTCGCGCGATTGGACGCTTGATGACGAATGTTGCGACTGCCTCGGCACTCTACTCATCGGGACTACGCTGCATCCACGATATGCCGCGAAGCAGCCATATGATGGCGATACCCGATCCTGCAGCCAACAAGATACTGACGCGAAAGATGGTTTGTGCAGCGTTTGCTGGTTGGTTTCGCCCAAACATCACCAGGCTGATCGCCAACGTGATCCAGCAAAACATTTCGATGCCTTGAAACCTCTGCTTCGCTTTTGATTTTGGCGCGTCGGGAGTAGCGACGGCGAGTCGTTGCAGCCGAGCCAGTTCGCTCGGGCTCACGGGAACGTAAACGCCGCGATTGACATTGTACGCGAAGTTCTCTCGCTCGTACTCGCGAAGTATTTCTTCCAATTGGTTCACATCATGGACCGGAACGACCGACGAACTGACCTCCCGCAGGCGTTCCGAATGCCTGGCGACGAGTTCCGGCATGGGCATACCCGGATGTGATTCTCCGAGCAGGTTGGGTGGTGTGTCGAGATCGCCTTTCGAGCCGGATGTCACAATCGCGTTTCCATTCGCGAGTCGTGTGACAAACGCGTAAGCCACCTTTTCGTCGACCATCACTTGCGTCCAGGTGCGGGCATAGATGATCAACAGGATGCTGCGACCGTCCTCGCTCAGAAAAGTCGCTGCCGCTCCTTCGATCGTACCGACCGTGGGGAGCCAGTACGAAAACGCATACCTCAAGTTCAACGCTAGGGCCTGATCGGCGACCGGCTTAAGCTGCTCTCGTGCTCGTACCGACAAATTCTCTGGAGCGAGGCGCTGGAACTGCCCCGTGTCCGCAAATGCAAACGACATCGGGATTCGAATTCGGAGAAACTTAAAGCAGACACCCAACACCAACTCAAACCAATTTTTTGAGATCCGGCGATATTCGCGCAGATTCAGCTTCGTGGTCAGAGGTTGGTAATACGTCAGCGAAGAAAGAGCCGCGTGGTACTGAGGAGCTGCGTAAGGATTCTCGCTCATCGTTCTCGCTCCAAGATTTGAACAGTCCGCCGCCCACTCGGAAGCATTCTGCCAGACAAGTCGCCGATTGCAACGCCCTTTCATCGGTAGCGGTACAGTTTACGATTCCTGAAAGTAGGACGGCCACTCTTGGCCGACTTTGGTCGGGCAGCAGTGCCCGACTTACGGCAAAACGTACACTCCCCTATCATCGGCAAGCTGGGATCAAGCGTCTGGTTCGATTACGATAATCCCATAACTGATCAGGCGCTTATTCAAACTGCGGAGTTCGTTATGGGTTTGCATCGTCGAGAATTCATCAAGCACGCGTCACTTGCTGGCTTGGCCTCCACGACCATGCCGTCATTGAGTCCCCTCGATTCTTTTGCCGCTGATACGAAGGAAGCATTACCAATCATCGACACCCATCAGCATCTTTGGGACTTGAGTAAGTTCCAGCCGCCTTGGTTGAGCGGTGCGCCAGAGATCCTGTCCAAGAGCTATGTCACGAAAGACTACTTGGAAGCGACCGCTGGGTTGAACGTAGTGAAGGCCGTTTACATGGAAGTCGATGTGGCACCGGAGCAACAAGTCGAAGAAGCCGAACATGTCATCTCCCTTTCCAAGAGCAACGACCATCCAACCGTTGCGGCGGTTATCTCAGGTCGTCCCAATTCCGAGGGCTTTAAAGCGTACATCACCGCGTTCAAAGACACGCCGCAAGTCAAAGGCGTGCGTCAAGTGCTGCACGCACCAAACGCGGAGCAAGGCTTGTGCCTGCAGAAGCAATTCGTCGCGTCGATGCAGCTGCTCGGTGAACTCGGCATGAGCTTCGACCTATGCATGCGGCCAACAGAGCTTGACGACGGAGCCAAGCTGGCGAAGCGTTGTCCTGACACTCGTTTTGTTGTCGATCATTGCGGGAACGCCGATCCCAAAGCGTTCATGCCCAGTTCCGGCGAAGAACCATCCCACACGGTCGATCAATGGAAACGCGACTTAAGCAAGCTGGCCCAACGCCCGAACGTCATCTGCAAGATCTCCGGCATCATCGCTCGTGCGCCGAAGGGCGAATGGAAGTCCGATATTCTCGCGCCGGCGATTAACTTTTGCCTCGACGAATTTGGACCAGATCGAGTAGTGTTCGGCGGCGATTGGCCCGTCTGCCTGCTCGGTGCCAGCTATCGACGTTGGGTGGACTCCTTAATGGAAGTGATCAATGAGAGGAACAAGGTCGACCAAAGAAAGCTCCTGCACGACAACGCCGAGGCTTTCTATGGAATTGCCTAAGTCGTTGTCGCGCTGAGCATACGAACAGCTTACGCGGAGCACTCGCCGTTTGGTTTAGAACGGAATTCGATAAAATGCGCGTAGAAATATTTAGAGTCCGTGGGATACGTTGGATCTTCCTCGATTTCGAGCCAGACTTTCAACACGTTCCTTGCGGCAGCGGCTTGCGTTCTGCATTCCGACTCGGTGGCCGTCTTCGCAACCGGGACTTCCCTACTCGCTGTGCCTCCATTGGACGGAACTATCTCCGAAACACTACCAAGAGGCGGTGTAGGGCTCGCAAGTTTCAGCAAATGTACTGGGTTTGTCAGGTCTCCTATAAACGCGTGGAACGCGATAAGGAATTGCCCTTCAACAGTAACTTTGACAGGAATGTCGCCGCTCGTACCAAGACAAGCACCAAGGGGCGGCTCGTTGATGGTGATGTTGGGTGCAAGCACTCGCGGTTGTTTAGTGGCCACTAATTCATTCTCCTAAGACAAGGGGCTTAACAAATAACATCTCAAACGTTGCATCTCCCAACCCATTAATGCACCCGAAACCTCCAACTTTAGTGTCGGGTACACCGAGATGCATAGTTCGCCAGAGCTTCGTCGAGTCGACATAACCTGTTGCGGTTTCGTCTGTAAGTTCTTCGACACGTTGTCCATTCCAATCGACTTCTCGGAGCACATTATCTCGAAAGTGAAGTTGAAGTTGGTCCTGTATAACTCTGGCATTAGGCTGTACAGTCACATCTTTTGCGCAAAACGACTGCGAATTTGAATAGTAGCTGCCATTTTGTTTCCGCACGAAGTGGTAGCGTTCGCGAGTTAGCAAGCGTCGTCCCTCCGTAGTGCATTCCACAACGACTGCTTGACAGTAACTTACGATGTTCCTCTGGTTGTCGATGGTGTCAAAACAACCAAAGTACAGGCCGCTCTTGCCACCATTAAAGTTCTTTGAAATCTCAACGCGAACCAGGCAGTCGGGAACATCCAGCGTCCCGACCTCAATCAAGCCATAAGACCCACAAGTGAGATGTAACGACTCACGTCTAGCATCGTATGACCAGTGCGACGCCGCAACATCGTCGGGAAACAGAAAGGGCTTTGGAGGTTGGCTAAGGTAGTTATTCCACGCATTCGGACGAACTTCCACACTCTCCCGCAACAAGTTCGAGTTGACCGCTTTGGAAACCGCTCCGTCCTCGGCTTCCGGCGAGCGTGTCGCGTTGCGATCACCAACTGCGACCAAGCCTGCGGCGAACAACAAACACGCAGCCATCACCGCAGCTAATCGAAGCAGCGGTCTCCGCAGTAGCTTTGTTCTGCTTGGAGCGTTAATCGTTGTTTCGGTCGAGTTGCTCCACTCTCGCAATGCATCGGCCAGATCCTTGGCCGTGGCGTATCGATCGACCGGTGATTGGGCGAGGCAACGCAGGGTAATCGCCTCCAACTCGACGGGTATACTTGGATTGAATTGCCTAATTGGCTTGGGATCGTATGACAACGTATTGCTAAAGACGATGTCCGCTCGCCCTCCGAATGGCAAACGGCCCGCCAGCATTCGATACAACATGACTCCCAAACTCCACACATCGGCGCGACCATCGATCGCGCGGAGATCCCCTTTAATTTGCTCGGGCGGCATGTACGCCGGCGTCCCGGCAATCTCGGTACTCCTATCCCATTGCACTTCGTCACGGAGCCCTAAGCCAAAGTCGAGTATGATCGGGCGGCCAGCCTTACTCACCAGGATATTGTTGGGCTTGATATCACGATGCACGACACCTTGTGAATGCGCGTACTGCACGGCGTCGGCGACGGCAGTTACGAGTTCGATGGCCGGGCGACAGTCAACGGTTTGGTTCGCCATGAGAGTCGCAAGCGACTCGCCTTCGACATACTCCATGACGATAAAACAAGGACATGCGTCTGATTTACCAACTTGCAGAATGTTGACGATCGACGGATGCCGCAAACTCGCCGCGACGCGAGCTTCTTCCCGAAACATCTCGATAACATGATCCGAAAAGTATCTGTCGGATCGGGGGATTTTGATGGCGACATCACGTCCCAACTCTTGATCGCGAGCAAGAAACACATCGGCAAAGCCACCGCGTCCGAGGTGACGCACGAGCTGGAAATGCTCGATCCGCTCCAGCGGGGGCGCAGCCGAAATTCGGCTTGGCGACATCGCGAACTCTACCGTTTCGACACCAGCTATGCTCTTTGACGAGTCGGGTTGCCGAGAAGACTTGGAGGTGACTAGCTGGCCGCAGCGCGGGCAAGACGTGGAGTGATGCTCTTCGGCGCAATCAACCTCAGATTCGCAGTTATCGCACCGTACGAGCATGAGTAACTCAGCAATGGTTTCTTTTGCCTTTAGGACGTAATGTACCTTTCCTTCTCCCTCAAAAGCAAGGGTCGGATTTCGAAGTATTCACGATTTCGGGTTACCGACGGCTGGCCGATCAATGAACGTCCGAATTGAGTGAGCTACGCATTCCGCCCCGAAGGGGTAAGCAGCACGAATCGCGTGTTACGGGTTGAATCGCTGCAACGCTTCGCGGTCGATTTCGATGCCCAATCCAGGCTTGTCGGGGATGGTCAGACAGCCTTGCTCGTCGAGTTGAAATGGCTCGACGAGGATCTCATCAATATAGGGGGCCGGCGTGAGATACTCGACGTAGCGAGCCACTGGTATCGCCGCGGCGAGATGCAAGTCGGCCGCTAAACCAACGGCGGTGTTCCAGCCGTGACTGACGAATTGGATGTTATGGTCGTAGGCATGCCACGCGATGCGGCGGGCTTCGGTCAGTCCACCGCATTTAGTCGCGTCGGGCTGGACGATGTCGAACGCTCCACGCTCGATCCATTCCCGGAACGATTGTCGTCGCGTGAGTACTTCGCCTCCGGCGATCGGCAGCGGCGCGTTGTTGCGGAGTCGTATAAAACCTTCGATGTCGTCGGGCGGCAGCGGTTCCTCGAACCAACCGATGTCGTATTCCGCCAGCATCTGCGCCGTTCGCAAAGCCCACTTGTATCCATGCGGCCAGAACTGCTCGCTGCCTCCCGCATCGACGAGGATGTCGATATCGGGCCCGACTGTCTCGCGCGCCGTACGGACAAGCAACTCGTCGAATCGAGCATCGCGCCTCCCAAACGGTCGCCAACCCAGTTTGATCGCGCGGAATCCGCGTGAGGTCACGCTCCTCAAACGTTCGGCCAACACATCAGGCTCGTCGAACAGGATCGAAGCGTATGGCTTGATCTTGCGTCGATAGTAACCGCCGAGAAGTCTCGCTACGGGCTGCTGACACGCCTTGCCGAACAGATCCCACAACGCGATATCGATCCCCGAAATGACATGCTCCAATGTGCCGCCGCGACCTTGCCAGAAGCTGCTTTGCCGCAACTTCTCGCTGACCCGTTCCGGTTCCAGAGCCGATTCGCGATCCCAAAAGCCTCGCAGCGTTTCGACACCGGCATGAGTTAATGCCGAGTTCGTGAACACGCTGCCAACACCGGTGAGCCCTTCATCGGTTTCAACTTCGACCAGTGTGTGGAGGTCATCTTCCGGCTCATGGCCTTCCGGCCAGCCACCATCGACCGTCCCACCAATCAGCCGATGAATCTTGATATCGCGAATTTGCATGAAACTAGATCCTTCGAGCAGCGAGTCATTGGGTCTGAACGGGCAAATCGGTTCAACGTGCATCACAGGTTATACCAAGCAACCTGCAATCGCCATGCACCCAATCGCCCAGCACCGGGAGTAGTCACCGCGACGCTGTCACTGCTTGCCTCGTGAAAGCGGAACAACTAGCCTGGACCCCCTCAACTCTCTCGAAAGCATCAGCATTAGGACCACATTGTGCCAGAACTCCATGATCGATCGCTACGTTGGTATCAAGGCATCACGGGATATCAATGGCTCGTGCTAATCATCGCGTCGCTGGGATGGGTCTTCGATGTTTTCGAAGGTCAGGTATTCGTCGCCAGCATGAACGATGCGATGCCGCAGTTGCTCGGCGACAGCGCGACGAAGAAACTGATCGATTCGTGGAATAACTACTCGCTGGCATCTTTTCTGCTGGGAGGCGCGTTTGGCGGCGTGCTGTTCGGCATGTTGAGCGACAAGATCGGTCGCTCCAAGACGATGATCTTCACCATCCTGTTCTACTCGGTCTTTACTTGCGTCACGGCTTTCGCGAATGCTCCCTGGCAAATGGTGGTATTACGTTTTCTCGTGGCGATGGGTGTGGGAGGCGAATGGGCGGTTGCTAGTGCGATGGTGGCGGAGGTCATGCCAAAGCGGTCGCGGCCTGTGATGAGTTCGATCTTTCATGCGTCGAGCGTCTTCGGAACGTTGATGGCCGTTGCAGTGGGCTACTTTATCATCGGAGCCCAAGTACTTGGCGAGAACACTTGGAGACTCGGATTTGTGATCGGAGTCGTTCCCGCCTTGCTGACCGTCTTCATTCGCTGGAAACTGCGTGAACCCGAACAGTGGAAACAAGCGAAGGAGCGCGAGGCGAAAGATGCAACTCAGAAGACGGGCTCGCTCGGTGATCTGTTCAATGGCGAGAACCTGCGGGCCACACTCGTTGGAACAGCACTCGCAACAATTGGCCTAACAACATTTTGGGGTTGCCATATTTACGGCAAAGACGCCTTGAAACGTCGCGCGGAGACAAATGCACTAGCGGCTGCAGGACTGGGCGATGTTGATTGGCAGCAAGCAACCGACGAACTAGCGGCGCAACGCGGCGAGGCACTTAAGGCACACAAGGGCGAGATTAAACGTGAAGAGATGGTTGGCATGTTTCTGACCATGGTTGTAGGCGGGGGATTGGGGTTAGTATTGTTCGGATCGGTGGCCACGATGCTCGGACGCAAAGGCGCTTTTATCGTCTATCATGGCGGAGCGTTTGCCAGCGCGATGTTGTTGTTCTATGTACTGATTCCAGGCAACGCATCCTATGTGGTACTAGCGTGCTTCCTTCCCGTGTTCGGATTTCTCACACTGGGGATGCACGCTGGATACGCCGTCTACTTCCCCGAACTCTTTCACACACGACTGCGCGGCACGGGAACCGGGTTCTGTTTCAACGCCGGACGCATCGGTTCAGCACTGGCGATCGTGGTCGCCGGCTACTTGGAATGGAATCCTAATACTTCGTCGCGGTATCTCGCTCCGCTGTTTGCTCTTGGCATCGTAGTGACGCTCCTGGGACGAGAGACGCGCGGCGAAGAGTTGCCCGAGTAGCGAGCCAACGTTGTTTGCCTTTTGAGGATCAACATGTCAACGAAACTCGTTCGTTTTGGACTAATCGGTTATGGCCTATTCGGTTCGCATCACGCCAATGCCATCAGGAATTGTGCTGAGTCGGAACTCGCCGCGATCGCCGTTCGTTCAGATACAAGTCAAAAGCTTGCTCGCGAAGCACATCCTTCTGCTGATGTTCTCGGCGACTATCGTCAACTGATCGACCGAAATGACATTGACGTCGTTTCCGTTGTGGCACCGAACAAGCTCCACTACGAGATCGCCAAGGCAGTTCTCGCATCGGGCAAGCATTTATTGCTCGAAAAACCGATGGCCCTGCGCGTCGAGCACTGTGATGAACTCGTGGCATTGGCCGAGGCGAACAAGTTGGTTCTCGCGGTCGGCCACGAATTGCGACTGTCTTCGTTATGGGGTGGAGTGAAAGAATTGATTGACAAAGGTGTCATCGGCGATCCGCTGCATGTATTGATCGAGCTGTCGCGATTTCCGTATCGGCAAGGTTCAGAGGGCTGGCGATATGACATCGATCGCGTCGGAAGTTGGATCTTGGAAGAACCAATTCACTTCTTTGATCTAGCTCGCTGGTACTTGTCGTCCCGCGGCGAACCAACGTCCGTCTATGCTCGCGCCAACTCACGACATCCCGACAACCCAAAACTGCTCGACAACTTCTCGGCGATTGTCAATTTCGAGGGTGCTTACGCGGTAATCTCTCAAACCTTGGCCGCCTTTGGACACCACCAAACCGGCAAGATCACTGGCACTCAAGGAACGATTTGGGCTTGGTGGAGTGCGGCCGATGCTCGCTCGGACAAGCCGACGTTTGGCTTGCGCTATGGGCTGGGAGACGATGTGACCGAACAACGTTTTGACAAGCCGACCGGCGAGTTGCTGGAGCTTGCAGACGAAGTGGCCGCCATTGCTCGCTGCGTGCGTGAGGGAACGCAACCGCCATGTACGGGCGTTGATGGTCGCTGGTCGACGTTGCTGTGTCTCGCAGCGGGGAGAGCCGTCGAAACGGAGATGCCCGTCTCAATCGAGGGCTTTGCATTGGCCTGACGCAACGGCAGTTCTACTTCTTCGCAAGCAACTTCAGCAACATGGCTCGTAATTGACGCACCTTCAGCGGCATGGGCAAGAGTTGACGATGGTCGGCGGTTGCTGCGCGTGCTGCATAGTCCTGATGCTTTTCGGCAATGAACAGCACTGCGGGAATATGCTTTGTGTCTTCGTTCTCGCCAAAAGCGTTGAATGCTTCGAGAGCTTCCTCGCCCATTTCCGTCGTGCAAAATACAACACACTCCGCAGGCGGATCACCGCCCATTTCGAAGCGACCGATCGCTCGCCGCGCATCACCGACAACCAATACTCGATAGCCACGTCGCTTTAATAAATCGCGTAACGCATCCTGCATCTCGATGTTCGACTCGACGATCATCACACTGTGGCCTTCGCCCTCGCGTTCCAGCAATCGCTTGCCGCCTTCGCCTTCGACGGTGCCGTCGCCCGTATCGCCACTTTCGAGTCGTCGTAATACGTTTTGCAAATCAAGCAGTAGATTCCCGGGCGTGGCATAACGCTTTTCGGGGTCCAACTCCATTGCTTTATTAACGACATTCACCAACGATCCGGGCAAGTCCGGTTCGTGAAGCGTGATCGGTTTGATCTCGCGAAAGCGGGCGACACTCAACCGCTGTGAACGGTCGCGTGTTTCTGACATCGGAGAAACACCGGTAAGAATCTGATAGAGCATGCAGCCGGTAAAAAAGATGTCGCTTTGCTTGTCGTCCTTTTTAACGCCTGTGACACGCTCAAGGCCGGCATAGTCAATACTGCGAGCGTTGGTCGACTTCTCGTCTCCTTTTTCTTTTTCCGTGGCGGCGAGTGCGGCCAGACCAAAGTCCACGAGCTTCGCCCGTCCAGAACTCGTCAGCAATACGTTCGAGAGCTTCAAGTCGCGATGCGTGACGCCTTTGCCGAAAGCGAAGTCGAGTCCTGAAGCAATGTCCGCCATCAACTTCAGCGATTCGATGGGATTGAACTTCTTGCGAACTTTCAGAATCTCTCGCAGATTGTCCCCCTCGACGAACTCCATCACCATGTATTTGCGATGCCGTTCGGCTCCCACTTCGTACACGGGGACAATATTCGGGTGCCGCAACTCCATGACCATCTTGCCTTCGCGCAGGAATTGCTCCTGCTGGGAGATGTCGTTCAGGAAGCGGTTGCGAAGCACTTTGACGGCAGCCACCGAGCCTTTGTCGACATGCACCGCGCGATAAACGCGGGCGAACGTACCGGCACCAACCAAGTACAGCAGTTTGTACTTGCCGTAGAAGAACCCCTGCCGTTCGCCTCGCATAATCCGCTCGATTTGCAGATTAGTCAGCAAACCCTTCCTTAACATCACCGATGTGATTTCTTCTAGCGAGACGTCGCGCGACCCCAATTCGCCCCAGACGCCCTCGATCTGCATATTATCAAGCAAAGCGAGATCGAAGATACGTTGTGCGAACTTCTCGGCGCTCCAGTCGGACATTAGCGGTTCAGCCTTCCTCTAGTCTTCCCTGATCTCACGCCCGACAAAGGGGGCAAATCAACCCGAACGGGTGTTCGACGCGATCATGTTCTCGGTTCGTGGTCTATCGTATTCAACATTCGCGGTAGTCGCAATCTCGCCGCTTGCTCCTCTTCGCGCGACAAAACTCCGACTCGAAAAATCGAGTCGGAGTTTTGCGAGAGGGGCATCGTGCTGTTGTCGTCGTTCGATTGGTGCGAGTTACTCGTCGCCGCGGCTGGTTCCTTCTTCCAACTCGTGTCGAGCGTCGTCGCGTTCGCGGCGAGTGGCTTCGAGGTCGAAGACCAAATACTTCATGTCCAGTCGCAATTGGGCCAAAGCGTCTTGCACCAGATTCAGGATTCTGCGGCGGCGCTTTGTGCTTTCGGTCACTCGGTTGAAGACAGGTTCGATGGTTCGTCGGTGTTCGACCGGCAAGGCGGCGATCAAACCGGCAAGTTCAACCAAGTCGGCGGGAAGTTCTTCGGTGGTGGTCTTGTTCATTCGTGGTGCGGTGCTCATGGCGTAGTCTCCGTGGTTGCGTTGTGCTGGCTTACTAAAGCAGGCTTCGTGCCAACCGTCGCGGTGTGGGATCACAGGAACGCAACTCTCTTGAAAGTAACATGTTACGAAAAATAACGCCAAATCCCTGCGCAGTACGATGTTGAAAGAATGCATCATGGTTGGCCTAGCTGTCTGCCGCAAATGCTGATACAAGCACGCCTTACGTCAGATCTAAGGGCTTCGCAACCCTTGTAGCATCTCGTCAACAAATCTCCTCCTTGCGTGTTGCCGTTCGACCACGGTGTTGCCGAAATGAAGCATTCGACACGTCCGCTGTCCTTTGCCTGTGCGCTGTTCGCTGCGCTATCGGTGCAGACTGCGCTGGCTGTCCACGAGCGATTCGAGTCGGTCGAAGTCTCTTGGCGACTGGCCGACTCGGACACAGCCGCCCGTCTCGTTTCCCATGAACGGGATTTTACCGTCGCCCATTCCGGTAAAGGGTCCGAGCACATTCGGCTCTGGAGTGGTCAAGGCACCTACGCCTACCTAGCTCATCCCGTTGCACCTGCTCGGATTATCGGCGAGTTGGTTCCGAGCTTGTGGGTGAAAGCCGATCAACCTGGACTCCGTCTATTGCTGCGCGTTGTTCTGCCGCGTGCGAAGACTCGCGACGGCAAGACATTGACGATCATGCTGGACGGCGAGTTCTATACCCAACCTGGCGCCTGGCAACGATTACACGTCCGCGATTTGAAGAAGACGTTGGAAGCTCAAGTTCGCATCCATCGTCTGCGAGGGCCGGTTGACGAGCGGGAAGCCTACATCGACCACGTGGTTTTAAACGCGTACACCGGGCCGGGCACCACCGAGATTTGGACTGATGATCTGGAGTTAGTTGGCTATGCGGCGGCATCACGCGAGACAACCGCTGTGGGGCTGATGGACTCGGCTACACATGCGGGCCCCGTCCCGCATGCTGTTGAACGCACATCGCGTTCCGCCGAGCTGCGAGGATCAGTTCTGCTCGTCGAACAACTTCCTTACTTTGCCAAGGTCATTGAACACAACGGCGAACCGTTCTCATGGCTAAAAGAGATTGGTTTCAACACAGCATTGCTTCGCAGTCCGCCCAGCGCAGCGCAACTCGCCGAGGCCGATGAGGCGGATCTCTGGCTGGTCGCTCCGCCCGCGATCTCCGATGGAGTGCTGGATCCGAAGTCGACACACCGTCGCGTCATTGCTTGGCGATTGGGGGCTGGTGCGTCAGCCGCCGAAGCAGCTGCTATCGGCAATCTGGCAGCCCAGGTGCGACGTCAGGACAGCGAGACGGCTCGGCCCATTTTGTGTGATCTTTCGGGCGACATCTTTCGATACTCGAGGATCGGTGATGTATTGATGTTCGGACGGTCGACGCTTGGATCGAGCTTCGATTTAATGCATTACGGCGATTGGTTGGCAGGGCAAATGCGGCCGCTCGCGGGGAAGCCGATCTGGGGAACTGTCGAGACAGAACCTTCCTCGCGGTTGGTTGATCAGCTGGCGATCGCCAATGCCAGTTCACTCAACTCTCGACCGATTGCATCACCGCTGCCAAAGCTCGGAGCAGACCCGGAGCAGATCCGCTTACTGGCGTTCGAAACGATCGCTGCCGGAGCCCGTGGAGTTTGTTTCCGCTCACGCTCGCGACTTGATCTCGATGACGACGTCGCCAAGCTCCGAGTGGCAAGCTTGCGGCTGGTCAACGCTGAATTGACTCTGGTCGAGCCCTGGGCCGCTGGCGGTTCGTTCTCGGAAGCACTCGACATGCGCGAGCCGAATACTCGTGCCCGATTCCTCGAGACGGATCGCTCAAGATTGTTGGTGGTCACTCGCCTCGCGACGGGGCAACAGTATGTACCGCACGCGACTAGCGAAGAACCACTTTCGTTCGTGGCCCATTCCATTCCGATCACCGACCAGGCGTACCATCTCGGCGTCAACGGACTACAACCGCTGCTTCGCTCGCAAACGACGGGTCCTCGAATCGCGATTCAGAATCCTGAATCGGTTTCCTTAGTGCTATTTACGCAAGATCCACTTGCAATCAACCGCTCGACGCGAGTGCTTTCCGAGAATCGAAAACAAGCTGCAACCTTGCGACTGCAAATCGCGACGCTGCAGATGCGTCAGACGCTGGACATCGTCGACACACTTGGTCGCATGGCACCCGCCAAACCCGCATTGGACGAATCGCGGGCGATGCTGGACCGAGCCGAGCAACTGTTGCGCGGAGGCGATTCGCGGAACGCGATGGGCGCGACACGGACTGCTCAGCGTTTAATCCGTCGTGTGCAACGCGAAGCCTGGGAAGAAGCCATCTTGGCGTTTCCATCACCGACGTCGAGTGTCCTGTGTTCGAGTTTCGCGACGTTGCCCCTGCATGCCGAAGCGACCAACCGGTTGGCAACCGCAACGTGGGAAAATAATGTGTTGCGTGCTGGAGATTGCGAAGGCCTTGAGGCGATGCTTCGAAGCGGATGGAGGCAGCAAGCTCCTGAGCGGAACGCCGAGTCGACATTCGTCGAGTTGTCGGTTCAAGATCCAGCAGGTGGTCGCTCGGCGCTGCACATGATTTCGCGACGCCCGTCGAAAGACGCAGTCGCGGGCGACGATGCGGCATTGTCGATCATTAGCGCACCCATCGAGATCGCAGCGGGCCAGAGTTTCCGGGTGCATGGATGGGTGAAGGTGCCGGAGCCAATTACGGGCAGCAACGACGCTTTAATGATCTACGATTCCTTCTCTGGCAAGGAACTCGCCGAACGAATTACGCACACCAACGGCTGGCGGGAATTTACCCTCTATCGCATCGCGACGTACAGTGGCGAATTGACGTTGACATTCGCGCTGACAGGCTTTGGCGAGGTGTGGCTTGACGAAGTCACTGTGGCCGTCTTGAGGCCGTGATTCCTTTCGACGCTTTTGTCACAACCCGATGCGTAAGCGAGGACGGAGTGGAGTGCCGCACGCTGCGTAGCCCAGGTGTTGTTGTCGCATTCAAACGGTGAGATTTATCAGAAAGGAACGGGGAAATCCCTACTGCTGGTCCGTGAAACTTCCTGAACCTCGAGAGGGAGCACAGGTCGAGGTAACAACCGGCGACGAGGCCAGGTGAAGATAGTCCGGGGTGTCGTGCTCGATGGTGGCTGCCCGTAACCTGATGAAGCCCTGAGATAATCTCCTCAACGGTGAACCGTGGACCATCAGTGATGGTGGCGCCTGGACAAATGGCTGCAACACTGACCGGTGAAGTCATCGTCCAAGCTTCGCTTCAACTGACAATCTATAAGTCAAAGACAAATGAGCGGAAGGATGGAACGAAACGCGGCTCGTGCAGATAGACGTGAGCTCGCGACGAAAGGAAGGACCGTTTGAAAGTGGACAACCTTAAGACAGGAGAGTTAGTTCGATGACGCAAAGTCCCTGTTCTCTTTCAGAAACCCGGTCTGAAACAACTCAAATGCTTGTGGAGCGTTTCGACGACGATCCTCGGATCAACAGAGGGAAGTGGCAGAAGATGAAAGTCCATATCGACGGAAGGATTCTTGCGGTGGAAGCCGCGAGCGTAGGCGAAATCGCGGTGCGAATCGACGTCAGCATCCAGATGTCGAGAAGAACGACGCCAACCTGACCGACGATGGAGCGAACAGAGGACCTAGAGCTTACCGCTCGCGAGTCATCCCAAAGAGGACGAATTTCGCGCCAAGCAGTCAGATCGAGGGAGGTGTTGACGTCCTGAACCCGATCTGGGCAAAGTTCACGATCATCGTCCGACCGACGGCGCCATCAGGCGAAAGTCAATCGCGCGGTACGCCAGTGACGCGAATCTCTCTTCGACAACTTTCCACGCCATTATGGGCGTCGACGATTGCCGATGAAATCCTGATGTGGAGAAGTTTCAAGGGGATGAAGCGGCATAACCGAACGTTGGGACACCGGTGAGTCAATTCCACTGCAACATCGCCTGAATACTCGATCGCATTAGAACGCGGCTTCGTTGACGTCCGACGATTTGTGGTGCTCGTCGTAGGAGGAACAGCCAGAGGCTCGACACTGGTCGACATCGAGCAGATCAACTCTTCTGGTCGAGAGCAAGGAGGTTCCACAAGGGTCACCTTCGGCTTCGACATCAGTCGTTTGTGATACGAGCCAAGTCGGTGAGAACTTCAAGACCAAAGTCGCCGGATTACCCAACGCGCCCAACGATGCTGAAATGATCGGCTGAACCGCGAATCAGGCACGGGAACTTTCGCGACGCTTGGTCGCCTCGGCGATGCAACCGCAGTCGACCGCTGATACGCATGACTGGTGAGAAATTCGCGATGAAGGTGATAACGTCATCGCGAAACACTAGGAATATGGGCTTTCCCGCGAACCGGAAACTGTAGAGGATACGTTCCTCGCGATTTTGCCGTGCGAAACCCACGCCGTAAATAGGGAATCACCCAGATAACGGGAGGGGGCGAGCCCGCTGATAATATCGCAACGAGTCTCAGGATGCCAAACGGTCTTACTACGCTGCGCGTAGTGATACAGTTTGCGATTCCTGAAGGTAGGACGGCCACTCTTGGCCGTCTTTTGTCGGGCAGGAGTGCCCGACTTACGGCAAACTGTACCACTGCCACGCTTCGGTCTAAGACGGCAGAGCCCTCGACTATTCGTTACAATGCTGGATTCTGTCTGAAGTCCGAGTAGATCGGTGCATAGCGATGACTTCAATTAGCTTGATGGCGGTGATGGTCGTGTTAGCGATCTTCGTCGGGCTCTTCGGCCTCATGCTGGTTCTCATCTTTCGTCTCGTGCTAGGTCGGTCCAAAGAGCCGGCTCCGCAGCCGATTGACCTTGCGATCGATGTCAGCTCCCTTGACAAATCGGGCCCCGACGGCAACTTCCCGCAACTGACTTGTCAGGGCAAGCCCGTCCGACTCGCTGCACTCGTCGTCGCGCCGGTCGGGCGATCGGGCGAGATTCCTAAGGCGGATCGCTTGCTCGACGCGGTGGACCAACTAATTCCTGGGCTCGTCGATATCATTTCGATTGATCATCCCGTGGTGCGATTTTGGCCAGGGCAACTCAGCACGCAAGGTTTTGCCCACGTCTTCTTTCGCAATGTCATACTGCCGGGAGATCGAGGCGTGGGCACTCCCTGGTGCAGCGTCGCGGGAAAGTTCAAGGCCGATGGGCAACAGTTTCTCGCAGGACTCCTTTGCCATGCCGGCGATCCTAACGAGCTAGGCGAAGTTGCCGTCGATGACAATGAGCAATGGGCCCGCGTGCTGGAAGTGAGGAGAGGCTAGGTGGTGCAACGAACTCAGCAGCAACTCCGCGAGGATGCACTCGCGATCTGGCAGGCGGGAGTGGATGCCGTCAATAGCGAACGACTCGTGCGAGAAAATGTATGCGTTGAAGGTGCCGACTTGATCGTCGGCGACGAAGTGTTTCCGCTCGCCGACATCAGTCGCATCGCGGTCGTCGGAGCAGGCAAAGCCGGAGCCGGAATGGCTGCTGGCATTGAACTCGCACTGGCGAAAGTAGCGGCAGCGAAGCAACTGACCGGATGGGTGAATGTCCCTGAAGATTGCGTACGTACTCTGTCACGAATTACTTTGCACGGGGCTCGGCCGGCGGGTGTCAACGAACCGACCGAAGCGGGCGTCTTCGGGGCAAGCGAGATCCTAAAGATCGTCGGATCGCTCGGTCCTCGAGACTTGTGCTTCTGCCTGATTTCTGGCGGTGGTTCTGCGCTGCTCCCTGCACCGGTCGAAGCCATCACACTCGCCCACAAGCAAGCTGTGACCAAGCATCTCAGCGGGGCCGGTGCCAACATCGAAGAACTGAACACCGTTCGCAAGCAACTGAGTCGAATTAAGGGCGGAGGACTTGCGCGTGCATGCCGCGCCGGGCGGTTAATCACGCTGATCATCTCCGACGTGATCGGTGATCCGCTCGACGTCATTGCGTCAGGGCCAACCGTAGCCGATAGCAAGACGCCTCAAGATGCTCTTGACGTGTTGCAGCGATTTCGGGCACGTGAAGCGGGGATCGCCGCAGCGGTGTTCGACTATTTGGAGAAGCAAGGGGGTCGGGAGTCTTTTTCGGCCAAAGCCTCTTCAATTGCGAACGTTAATCCTCCGAAAAAGACTCCCGACCCCTTTTCGTACGAAGTCGTCAACCTCGTTATCGGCAACAACGCCGCCGCAGTGGATGCTGCGGGCATTGAGGCTGAACGCCGTGGATACTCTCATGCCATGACCGCAGCGACCAAGCTCGAAGGAGCCGCCGAAGACATCGGTCGCCACTTGGCCGACATGGCCATGCGAATGCGCGACGAGCCCGGGCCTGACTGTTTAATCACCGGCGGCGAACCGATCGTTCATCTCGTCGATGCCGCCACACGCGGCAAAGGCGGCAGGAACCAGCAACTGGTCCTCGCCGGCCTTCTCCGCTTGCTTGAATCCAGTCCCAACAAAGCCACCGCTCTCCGTGAAATTGCATTCTTGTCGGGCGGTACTGACGGGGAAGATGGTCCCACCGACGCGGCCGGAGCTTTCATTGATGACAAGATTGCTGACGCAATGCAGCAACTGAAACTCGACCCGACAGGCTATCTACTTCGTAACGACGCCTATCACTTCTTCGAGAAACTCGATTCGCTCATCAAGACCGGGCCGACGCATACGAACGTGTGTGATTTGCGGATTGTGACCGTATCGCAGAAGTCGATGCCCGCTCGACGTGTGATCCCGTGACAGCTGGTATCGAAGACCGGGCGCTTGCCCGTCGTTTCTGGGAATAACCGAACGCCTTCGTGGCTCAATCCAGTCATGAACCTCTACTCACTCTCCGCTGACGCTGTCGTATTCGTTCACGCTGCCTACGTGAGCTTCGTCGTCGTTGGGCTTGTGGCGATACTCATCGGATCGGTGTTGCGCTGGCAGTGGGTGCGGAACGTGTGGTTTCGTGTCACCCATCTCACGATGATTGGGATTGTTGTCGTCGAGTCGCTGTTCGGAATCACTTGCCCGCTGACGACGTTGGAGAACAACTTGCGATATGCAGCGGGAGAAACCGCTCGCGCCGAGTCGTTTGTTGGACGCTGGGTGCACGATCTGTTGTTCTTCGATGCGCCGCCGTGGGTCTTTACGCTTGTCTACTGTCTGTTCGGTGCCGTCGTGCTAGCGACGTTTGTGCTTGCTCCGCCGAGATGGTCGATTCGAGAAAAGTGCAACGGCTAGTGGTTCCCGATATCGCCTTCCACGGAGCGAATGGCGGCGATCACACACTAAAATCGAATGTCTGGCAAATGTATCGCCAAACGCGACTGGCAACCGTTTGATAGCCCGTGTGGATCTTGGCTTGACCAGTAACTCCGATGAGCAGTTCGTTGGACTCCGATTGGATCGAGGCGTTGGCTTGATACGTCGTGTTCATCGGTCGCTCCTGGCCGGAAGCGTCCGTCTGTGTGATGACGTCACCGCCGTTCTTGCTGGAAAGCCCCTTTGGTGTGACCTTCATGTCGATTCGCGAGACTTGATCCAATTGCGTGCGAAGCCTTTGGCCCGGCAATTGGTTCACGAAGATCTCGATCTTCTGACCAGGATGGACAAACTCGATGTCGCCTTGATCGATTGCGAGGACGGCTTCGACGTTTTTCGGATCGCCAACCTGACAGATCGGCGTGCCTTCGACGAGCAGCGCGTGTGTGTTCCGTTGATCGAAAGCTGAGCCAAACCAAGTCGGCAGTCGACTGGGATCGTCTTGCGGTCGCGCGACCGTCGGTGGCGGGATGATTACGCCGGCTAGCGGCGCGACTACTCGCATCGAATCCATTTCTTGTTGTCGCCGAGCGATCTGATCGTCAATCGCGACGATGGATTCTTCGACCTCGGAGATCTCCAATACGGCCGATTCATCTTCGAAGGCCCGTTGCCGAAGACTGGCCAGCTTCGTCTCGAGCCCTTGCTTCTCGCCTTGCAGACGCACCAAGGTGATCTTGAGATCAGCATCATCAAGCGTGACGATCGGTTCGCCAGCCTGAACGGTTTGCCCTGGCTTTGCGTGGATTTGCTGCAACTCGCCCGGTGATTCGACATAGACCGATGCCGCACCGCGAGGCTGAATATAGAATCCGCAACGAACGTAATGCGGAATCGGCAACATGAACACGGCGAGCACGATCACGGTCGCGACGGCACCACTGACAAACATGCGAGGCTTCTTCACCCGATCAATCCTCCCAGGCACATAAAAGAACTTGCCGAGCTTCCACAGCGGTTGAAAAACGAGTCCGCCGACCGCCATCACCGTGACCAGCTTCCCAATGACTTGCAATCCGTAAGGTTCAAAGACGATGTACAGGAACCACAAAATTGCCGCCATCACGACCCACTTATAGATCGCTGCCGCAACCGTATAGATTGCGAACAACCATTGACGACGTTGCGGCAAGAACGGGTCAGGCGTTTCGGGCAGCCCCAGCGTCCACGCGGCCAGTTTGCTTTGCAGGATCGTCGTCGCCTTCTGCCGAAGGTTGGGAATCTCGATCAGGTCCGACAGGATGTAGTAGCCATCGTATCGAAGCAGCGGGTTCGCGTTGAACAGCAGCGTGCTGACCGACGAAATGAACATCACATTCAAACAGAGATAGTTCAGCAGCCCTGGCTGGGTGAACCACCATACGAACGTACAGGCAGACGCCAGTACGATCTCGACGTACATGCCGGCCGCGCCGATCGCAGCTCGTTTCCACTTGCTCGGCAACATCCACGAGTCGGAAACATTACAGTACAGACAAGGCGTTAGCACGAGCAGCATGGCCCCCATCTCGTGACACTCGCCGCCGAAACGTTTGCACGACAATCCATGTCCGAACTCGTGTAGCACTTTCGTTCCGGCCAATGTTAGGGCCAACCAGAACCAATTCTTCGACGCAAAGAAGTCGCCGAACGAAGGCAGCTTTGCTTGAAAGACATCGAATTGAGCTGTCACCAACAGCAACGCGCCGATCGCGAGGGCGATGCACAGGAAGAAGCAAGTCGGCGAGAAGAACCAACCAATGTGTCGATTGAGCCAGCCGAGTAAGCGATCGGGATCAATGCCTTTGAAACGAATGCAGAGCACGTTAGTTAGCGAAGATAGCCGCTGACGGCGGGCCTGTTCGCGATGTCGCTTGAGCAACTGCGGCCCTTGGCCTCCGGCATCCGAGACGACCAGCGCCGACCGGTGCAACATGCCGACGAGTTGGTGCAACTCTTGGAGCGTGATCTTTTGCGGCGTGAAGCGTCCCTCGAACTGAGCTTGGATCTCCTCGAGGCTCGATTGCCCGTCAAGCATCTCCAGCAGCGCGATCTCTTCTTCTTCAAACCGATAGTACTTCAGGGCGACCGGGTCTTTAACGACCCAATAGTGTCGCCCCAGGTACGTCTGATGCTCGACGCGCAGATCGGCTCGCATGCGCAACTGAAGAGCACGCGAGTTACCAGCAGCCGTGCTGTTTGCTATCTGCGCCATTCGTGACTATTGTCCACTTGTTCCCAGGCTCTTGCCTGGGAACTCGATGTCTGCGAGGCTCCGCCTCGTACACTCCGGCGGAGCCGGACGATCAATAAGTTCCCAGGCAGGAGCCTGGGAACTAGAGCTCAATTACTGCAAATGGATCACCATCGTGGCCGTCGAACCAGGGTTCAAGAGCCACTGATTCTTCTCTTGCCGATTTTCCACTTCGGCTCGCACTCGATAGCGGTTTCCGGCCTGAACGATCGGATTGACGAAGACGACTTGGCCTTTGAATGTTTCCTTGCGACCGCGCGCCAACGCGATCTCAACCGTCACGGGACGATCGGCAATGTCCACGACACTGTATTCCGTTCCGCTGATGAATCCATCGACGTACAGCCGATCCATTTGCACCACTCGCAGCACAGGCTCGCCGATGTTTACCCATTCATTGCTTTGGCGATAGACTTGCACGACCTGCCCGCTGAACGGTGCCACAATTCGACGGCGTTGGATACTGTCGTCAGCGGCTTGCACTGCCGCGTTTTGGACATCGGCTGTCATCTGTGCGACTTTCAAGTCGAGCCGACTGCGATCGATTTGCAACTCGGCACGTGTCCGATCAAGCTGCTTGCGGCGGATTTCAGTTGTCGGCACGGTACCGGGCGAGCGGCGATTAATATCGACGTCCTGGTTCAGTTCGGCTTCGGCCAATTCAAACGACTTAATCGAGTAGCGGACTTCGATATCGTCGTCGGCCCGGGTTTGAGCGGCGTCGCGTTCCAGTTCGGCGGCGACTTTCGACAATAGGGCCTGTTTGTTGTTGATCTGGGCAACGAGGGAATCCTTCTCGACGTGATCGCCTTCTTTGGCATTCACGGCCAGCAATCGTCCGGCCTCTTCCGCCGGGACGTCGACATCGTTAATTAACAACACTTGGCAATGCGACAGCATGGCCCGGTTGGAGTCGTACGGAGCATCCGCGGCGACGAGTGGCGCGGTGATCGCGAGCGCAAGGAATAATCGAGAGGTAATCTTCATCTTGTGATAGTCCCGTCTACAGCCAGAAAAGAACCTTGGTCTGAATCGTTTCGATCAGTTCGTGGAAGACAACAAATCCAATAGAACGAGTGCCGCATTTCACACGTGCCGTCACCGTCGTCTCACTCCTCAGTTCCGGCAATGCTGCTTTGTCGACGGCGACGCGCAGCAAGACGGTGTTCCCATCTTCGCCTCGAACTTCGGCGACGCGGTGAATTTCCGTGACTCGTCCCTCGAACTCTTTGCCAGGATGAGAAGCCAAGTTAAACGTGACCGCTGGCAACCTTTCGCCCGCATTGACCGCTTCGATCAGATGCCCCATGCGACGTTCAGGCATATTCAACTCTAGCTCCCAATCGCCAGTCGGGTCGACCACCGTCATCAGGATTTGGCCTCGCTGGACCGGCCGTCGTAGCAATACGTCGCCAACGCTCCACGTGACAACTTGTCCATCCATCTCGCTCCGTAAGACCAGACGCTCCTGCTGCTCGCGGAGCAACGCCAGTTCGCGATCGATGCTTTCTTCGGCTTGCGCCAACTCGAGCAATTCGCCAGCCATTTGGTTCTGCTGTTCGACAGTCAGCTTCTGATCGTACTGAGCCCGTGTCAGGCTGCGGATGCGTTCCTGCGTCGTACGCTTTTTGCCAATGAGGTTCGCAATCTCGACTTCCAGCTTGTTGTTGCTCATGCGAGCCAGTACGTCGCCCTTGTGGACGGCTTGCTCATGCGCGACCGGCACGTCGATGACGACGCCGTCCAAGTGTGCGAAGATTTCTCGACGAACCGCCGGCTGAAGCTTCCCTTTGGCGGCTAGATCAAAATCCTTCGGGACCAAGACCAGCGAGAGTATCACTGCGATGACTGCGACCGAAATGGCGATTGTCTTGGGCAAGGTACGAGCTTGGACAATCCATTTGGCTTTGCCGATGGCTCGCCAGACGGGCAGCAGGAAGAGGCTCTCATGCTCGATCGCGTTCGCCAGTGCGGATGCAGCGTGCGTGGCGACGATCTCGACACGTTCCGACATGCCGTTGTCGATCCGGCTGCTCGCGAGTTCTTCCACGATCAACGCGCCGATTGCTTCTCGCGGATCGCCTGACTTGTCGGATTCATCTTCCGTAGTCGGCGGATACAGCGGGATGACCGCCAACATCTTGGCATGCGCTTGATCGACGTAGGCATGCAGCGGTTCGTCGACCTGAGGCGGAAGATCGCGGTTGTTTCCGGTGTACCACAAGGGTCGCTTCGCGGTGGCCACGACGGTCGCCAATCGACCGAGCTGTTGGACCTCGGCCGCTCGTCGATCGATGGTGTCGAGTCCACTGACCGCTTCGATCACCAAGTTCTTGCCCTTGCGAAATGCGATGCTAACGCGATCGCACTGAATCAGTCGGCGGCTTTCATTGACGATCGTGTAGGCCGTTGCTTTCGAGTCCAAACGGTGATGCGCCGAACGAATGAAGCCTTCGAGTTGTTCCCACAGCGATTGCCGATCGCCGAGATGACGCAACCGCCGATTCTTGAGAAAGTCGCTGGCGTGTTCGCACATCTGGACAAGGAACCGGAGATAGCCTCGTTGCGTTGTCGGACCACCGCCCGCGCGTTGAAAGATCTCGACGACACCGATCGTTTCCTGATCCACTCGCAAACAGGCGAGAATTAGAAGAAAATCTGTCGAGTTGCCCGCTTCTTCGCCATCCGTCGAACCGGACTGCGGTGGGACAAGTGTCGGCTGGCCGCTGGCAATGACGTTTTGAAGCAAGCGCCCATGCCGATGCCGACTCGCCTCGTCATCGACCAACTCGGCCTTGGGCAGATTGACTTGATAGTCCAATTGCAAACTGCCATCGTCGCGCATGCTCCACACTGCACCGCCATGTGATGCCAACGCCGAAACGACTCGCCGCAGATACTCTTCGTAAAACTCTGCCAGCGGAATGTCGGATTGGCAGAGTTGTGTGATCTCGGTAACGAGCGAGCGGATTTCGTTCTTTGTCTGCTGGATTAAGACCGGATCGATTGTACCCATATCCGTGCCGCCACCGGACGGATGGGGAGCCGGCCCAGTTCCCATGACGGGAACGTGCCTGGGTTGGAATTGCGAGTCGAGTGGTCCCGCAGTGCTCATCGAGTCGTACCCGGTTTAAGAGTTCTGAAAGGCGATGGGTGGCTGGGGGCGAGTCTTCGAGCCCCCGGCAGCGCGAAAAATCGACACCAGCCACACGATTCCATTGCTGCGCGCACGAACGCGCAGCAAAAGTAATGTCGACGTACGACCGCCCTTGCTGCCGCTAAAACCGACAGAGCCGATAGAACCTGCCTAGCTTGCCGAAGTTCGAGCCTCAAGGAAGCTGATAGCGGTGCCAGCAATGAGGACGCAGGCTGTGGCGATGGCTTCGGGCGACATGCCTTCGTGCTGCGATTGCAGGAACTGGGCATAAGTGAACGCCGCGTGAAGCATGAAGACGCACGAGAGGAAGAAGACGATCGGTGTGATCGGAAACAAGACGACTTTATGTGGACGTGGCAAGTCCGGTCGGCGATACCGCAACACGAACACTGACAACGATACAAGGATCGCGAACGACCAAAAGACTGGCGAGGTGAATGCCAACAAGCGGAGAAAGCCTTCCTCGCCGCCCGCTTGCGTGCCGAATGCCACAACCCAAAAGAAGGCCGTTGTGCCTTGCAGGATTAACGCTCGCGCCGGCGAGTCGAACTTGCCACTCCAATTTCCCAGCCAGGCGATGAAGCGATGTTCTGTGCCAACGGCATAGTAGATCCGTGAACCTGCGAAGAGCGTTCCATTGATCGCTCCCAAACAAGAAAGGCAAATCAGCAGACTAATGGCACGGCGACCAGCGTCTCCGAAACGCGTCCCCATGAAATCGGAAACAACTGTCGGGTTGCTCAGACCTTCGAGGCCCGTTACGCGAACCAAGGCCAAGTTAAACAGCAAGTAGATCGCGACGATTAGCCCCACGCCCAGCGCCAGTGACCGCAGGATGTTTCGTTCTGGGTTTTTGACTTCGGCTGCGACGAAACACAAATCGTTCCAACCACCGTAGGTGAACAGAGCCAAGATCAGGGCCAGTCGAAAGTTGGACTGTGGTGCTTCGCTGGCTTCGACGACGGCAGCGACCTGCGGCGGAGTAAACAACGCGACGAGGATGATCACGGAAATTCCAATGACCTTAACGACGGTCAATAAGTTCTGCGTAGTCTTGCCGGTTCGGACGCCCAAGACGTTTAGCACCGTAATGGCGACGATCGTAGAAGCGGCGTAGACAACAAAGTCGCTTCCCCGATCGCCGGTGCTCAACGGAGTGGAATGAAGCAGTTCGTGCGCGAACCTCGCAAAAACAAAAGCCATCATCCCCACGCTACCTGGTCGGACGATCCAGAACTCGGCCCAAGCAAACAGAAACCCGACATGGCGCCCGTAGGCACGCGTGAGGTAGACGTAATCGCCGCCTTCCTCAGGCGTCGCCGTCGCAAGTTCGACGTAGCACAGCGCCCCTGCCAACGAGATCAATCCGCCTAGCACCCAAACTGACATCAATTGCGTGAGGCTGGTGACATTTCCGGCGATTGCAGGTGTGGTTTCATAGATTCCCGCCCCGATCACAATACCAGTGATAATGCAAATGGAATCAAATAGTGAAAGCTGTCGACTTGGAGCAGAATGCTGGGGGGCGTTGGCAGACATATTGGATTGAGCTACTTTGCGAGCCATGAACGACAAAATCACCAAGCCTGCGATTCCGAAACCGCCTCGGCCCGACGACATTTGTCCCAGACCGGACAAGCCCGTCTCGCACACAACCCAACCGATGGCACCGGCAATCTATCCGACTTCGGTGTGGATGTGCAACGACACGCAACAAGCCGATCAGCTCCTGTCCCGTGATTTAGAGGGCTACGTTTATCAGCGAGATGGCCATCCGAACGCGGACGCGTTTGCCGAGAAGGTGGCCGAATTGCATGCCGCCGAGCGTGTGGCGGTAACTTCGTCCGGCATGGCCGCGATGTCGTTAGCCGTATTGTCGCAGTTAATGCCCGGCGACCACGTGGTTGTCAGTAACCAACTTTATGGCCGCAGTTTGCTGCTCCTCACTCAAGAGTTGAACCGACTGGGCATTACCAGCACGCGTGTCGACACCTGCGACTTGACCGCGACGCGAACGGCGATGACATCCGTGACGAAGTTGGTGGTCGTCGAAACGATCGGCAACCCTTGCTTGCAGGTAGCCGACATTGGCTCGCTGGCGGAAATTGCTCACGAACGCAACGCACATTTACTGGTCGACAACACATTCGCGACGCCCGTTCTCTGCCGACCGCTCGAATTGGGTGCGGACCTCGTGCTCGAAAGTGTCAGCAAAATGATGAACGGACACAGCGATGTCATGCTGGGCGCCTTGTGTGGTCGTGCGTGCGAGTGGGAGCGAGTCCCATTGGTGCTGTCGGCGTGGGGGTTGGCCAGCAGTCCCTTCGATGCCTGGTTGGCGGTCCGCGGACTAGCCACGATGCATTTGCGAGTCGATCGTGCGTGCGAGACGGCAGGAAAAGTGGCGGAATTCCTTGCTCAGGCCTCGGCCGTGGAACACGTTGATTATCCAGGGCTGCGAGACCATCCCCAGCACGCACTGGCGACAAGCCAATTTGGCGGACGTTACGGATCCATCGTGACGTTTCGAATCGCAGGCGGTCGGAAAGCAGCAGACGCTTTCATTGCTGCCACCGATCAGATTCCGTTTTGCCCTTCACTAGGAGAAGCCTCCACGACGCTCAGCCATCCCGAATCGACCAGCCATCGGGGCCTGCTGCCGGAGGAGCGTGCGGCCCTAGGAATCTCTGGCGGAACGATTCGTCTGTCGATTGGCCTGGAATCAAGCGACTTTGTTCTCGGCGTTTTGCAGGACAAATTGACTGGAATCTGACCGTAGCCGCTCAGAACCTAACTCAGGGCGACTCATTTGTTGAAGTTGCACAATATGTACGACGGGCCTCCGAGTCCGTCGAATAACGACTTAGATTCATCGACGGGCTCGGAGGCCCGTCGTACAAACCTCTCAGTTTGAAGAACTGAAAGGCCCTAGAACCTAACTTGCCTCTCTTGACGTAAGTGGAGTTCTCCACTTAGTATACGGGATCGTTTTTGGATATCGTTGTCCCGTTGGGAGGTGTGCATGGCACGAGAAGAAGCGTTAGAAGTAGAAGGTACGGTAACTCAAGCCCTGGCCAATACGCGGTTTCGCGTTCAATTGGACACGGGAACGTTGGTCATGGCGCATGTCGCTGGCAAAATGCGCAAAAACTTCATCCGTATTGTTCCGGGCGATAAAGTCCGGGTTGAACTCTCGCCTTACGATCTGGCCAAGGGACGCATCGTTTACCGGGAACGGTAACGACTCGCTCTTTGCTCCCGCCTTTCGCGCCGAGTTCCTCGATTCATCACCGCCGCCGCTTTGCACTTCTTTTGCGCGCGGACATTTCCATAACGTAGCGCGCGAATTCTCCGCATGGCGAAACTCGAACGCTTGTTCGATAGGTATAATCCCCGCAAAGTCGAACGGGTCCGCTCGCCGCGAGTCGCCCGTTAGATCAATTCAAGGATGCAGCATCGCGAAGAGAAGCTGCACACAACGGAACACCCCTCTTAACGCTGTCAGGAGTCATTCATCGTGAAGAATCTCGTATCGCGCCTAACAAAGTGTGCACTCGGGCTATTGCTCGCAACAGTACCGTCGCTCGCCCTGGCTCAGAATGCTCAGAAGCCGGCGGTTGTTGTTTCGCTGGCGAGCGTTGACAAGTTAATGGGCAACGTCGGCTACCTGACACGGGTCGCCGGCTCGCCCGAAGTCGGCGCGATCATCACGATTATGTCCGGCCAGTACATCGAAGGTCTGAATACAAAGCAACCTGCCGGTGCTTATGTCACGTTTACCCCGCAGCCAACCGCTGTCGTCTTTCTGCCCGTTTCCGACTTCAAAACCGTTACGACGAAGATCGAAGAGATGGTTGGCGCATTGGAGGATGTGGGAGACGGAGTCAAGAAGCTCACGTTGCAGCGAGAGATCTTCTTGAAGGAGCAAGGTGGTTGGATCTTTGTCAGCGACCAACTCGCGAATCTCGGCAACGTTCCGGCGGATCCAACGGCAATGCTGGAAGCGATGTACGAGACCTACGACATCGGCATCCGCGCCAATGTACAGAGCGTGCCCAAAGAACTGCGTCAGATGCTGCTATCTGAGATCAAAGAAGGGTTCGAACGTACGGTTGCCAACGAACAAGATGAGGTCAAGCGACGCACACAAAAGGAAGTCGGCGGTCGTGTCATCGACAAAATCGTTCGTTTCGCCGATGAAGCCGATCAACTGACGGTTGCTTGGGGAACCGACAAGAATGCCGGGAAGACGTACATCGACTTCAGCGCCACTGCGGTCGCGGGTACGACGCTCGCCGAAGAGATCAATTCGGTCGTCACGATGAAATCGGAACATCCGGGCTTCCTGCTGCCCGATGCCGCAGCGACTTTCCATTTTGCAACGCCCGTGATGAAAGACGACATCGCACAAACCGTCCAGATGCTGAACAAGGCTCGCGAAAAGGCACTCTCGGAGATTGATAAAGACAAAGAATTGCCAACCGAAGAAGCTCGCGCAACCGCGAAGCAGATTGTCGGTTCGTTAATGGACGTGCTGCAAAAGACGATCGAGAGCGGCAAGCTGAACGGCGGCGCCGCATTGCGGCTTGCTCCGCAGAACATCAATTTTGTGGCGGGTGGTTTTGTCGCGGACGGCAAGTCGGTCGAGAAGGATCTGAAACGGCTGGTCGAATTGGCCAAGCAGTCGAAGGAAAATCCCGGTGTGGAAGTGAAGTTCGATGCCGCGACGCACGGCGGCGTGACGCTGCATACGATCACGGTCCCCGTTCCGGCTCGCGAGGAAGAAGCACGAAAGATCCTCGGCGACAAGATGCTGACCGTCATCGGAACGGGTGCGACCAGTATCTACGTTGCGTTCGGTAACGACTCGATGGAGTTGCTGAAGGAAGTGATCGATAGTTCGACCGCTGCGACGGGCCAGACGGCTCCGATGACGCTGAACGTGTCGCTGGCTCCGATCATGGCCTTTGCTGCGTCGGTCGATGACGATCCGATCGTGGCAGGTTTGGCGGAGGCCCTCAAGAATGGACAAGGCAAGGATCATATCGCTATCTCGTCGAAAGCCATCGAACGTGGCGTTGCTTACCGCGTCGAGGTTGAAGAAGGCGTGCTGCAGTTGATCGGACAAGCTGCCAAGATGAAGAACGCCCAAGAGCGCGATCCTTTCTAAGGCTTGCGTGTCAGGACGTTCGCGTCCACTTATAACGGCAAACTTCCGAAGTCTTTCGAGGCTTCGGAAGTTTTGTCATTTCCCAAGGATCGGTTCTGGTGGGGGACTTCACTTCGATCTCCCGATTGGATACGGTGCTGGTTCAACAACGATACCGACCATAGCCGTGCGAGAGGTTACGTTCATCATGCCTGCAGTTAGCGAGTTTTCGACGTTACGAACGGAGATTAGCGGGATTTCAGTTGCTGAATTGGCAAAGCAGTTCGGTACACCCACCTACGTTTACGACGCGGCGAAGGTCGTCGAACGCATTAACGACTTACGCGCCTTCGACGCAATTCGTTACGCTCAAAAGGCAAATTCGAACATCGCAATCGTTGACCTTGTAAGACGTAACGGCGTGCTTGTCGACGCTGTGAGTGCAGGCGAGATTCATCGTGCCTTTGCGGCCGGCTATAAGCCCGGCGGCGAACCACCAGCGATCGTCTTCACGGCGGACATCTTCGACCACGATGCACTCGCGCTGGTTGTCGAACACGACATCCACGTGAACTGCGGGTCGCCCGACATGATCAATCAGCTTGGGGAAGTCGCACCGGGTCGAAACATCACGTTGCGAGTGAATCCCGGCTTCGGGCACGGTCACAGCCAAAAGACCAATACCGGTGGCGAGCAATCGAAGCACGGCATTTGGCACGAACAAATCGATGACTGCCTGCGACGTGCCGATCAGTATGGTCTGGGGGTAACCGGCTTGCACATGCATATTGGCTCGGGTACCGACCTGGAGCATCTTGCACAGGTGTGTGGCGCGATGGAGAAACTTGCTTTGAACGTCGGTCGCACCGTCACGAACATCAGCGCTGGCGGCGGCCTGCCGACGGTCTACAAGCAGCAGGACTCCTACGTCGACATCGACCAATACTTCGGTTTGTGGGATGCCACTCGCAAGCGACTCGAAGAGAGTTTCGGCCACAAGATTTCGCTCGAGATCGAACCGGGCCGATACCTCTCGGCGGAAAGCGGTTATTTGATCGCCGAGATCCGAGCTATTAAGAAGATGGGCGGCAACACGTTCTATGTCGTCGATGCTGGATTCAACAACTTGGCCCGCCCCATCATGTACGGTTCGTACCACCCCATCTCCGTCGCCCCCGCGACCGGCGATACCCAACGTGGTTCGCATGACGTTGTCGTGGGCGGGCCGCTTTGCGAATCCGGTGACATCTTCACCCAGGAGGAGGGCGGATTCGTTGCCAAGCGATCGCTGCCTGTCGCCAGCGTTGGCGACTATTTGGTGATCGAATGTGCCGGTGCTTACGGCTTTGTCATGTCGTCCAATTACAATTCAAAGCCAATGGCCGCCGAAGTGCTGATCCAAGACGAGCAAGCTCATTTGGTTCGCGCCCGTCAGACATACGATGACCTGCTTCGTGGTGAGGCGATTCCGCAGCACAATTGACATTCGCAGGGTACGGGCTACAAATCCTCGTAAGCCTTTCGGATAAAGGGGTTTTAACCCTCATTCGAATTCCGGCAGAACCGGTTGGCTGGCGGTCGATCTGTACTTATACTTGCTAACCTTGAAGTTCTCGGGAGACGAGCCTCAGCTCCGCAATCTCCTGAAGGGCCAGGACTTATACTCCCGACGAAGGACAAGCTCGATGGCAAAACAGGGACCGCGAAAGAAGCTGCCGAAGGAACTGGCTGTCATCAATGCGGATAACTGCACCGGATGCGAGTCGTGCCTCGAAGTCTGCCCGGTCGATTGCATCGAACTAAAGACGATGAATCTGGGCGTCAAGGGAAATCAATCCTGGTGCGAAATCGACATCGAGCGCTGCGTGGGCTGTGAAGTCTGCGTCCACATTCCACAAAAGAAGTCGAACCCTTACGAGTTGCTCGTCTGCCCGTGGAACGCGATTGAGATGGTGCCTACGGAGCAGGTCGCTCAAGTCGTCGCACAAATTGGTGGACCACCGCAGTACATCTACGAAAACTGGGACAGGTTGGTCGGAACGGCGCAGCATCTCGCTGAGTTGAAGGCGGGAGCGGTTTAACTTTAGGCCAGCTTCTCCTCGCACGCTCTCAGATACTCGATGCTTTCCTTCGCTAGAGCTTCGACGCCTGGTTCGTAGTCAAAGACTTCGACGGATACCCAGCCGTCGTAGCCTGTATCCTTCAGCGATTGCAAGATCGGGACGAAGTCGATCTCTCCCATACCCGGTCCGCGTTTGTTCGCGTCGTTCGCGTGGAAATGCTCTGTCCAGTCCTTGCTGTCGCGGATGATGTCCACGATGGGTTTCGCCTCGGACGACATGGCCTTCACGTCCAGATGCAATCGACAGTTGGGAGAATCGACCATCTTGGCAAGTTGAATGCCTAGCTCAGCGGTTCTGAGAAAGTCGCCCTCCTGCGGTCCAAGCGGTTCGAGGGCCAGTGTGACTCCGCAGTCTTCTATTGCCGGAATTGCCTGCTTGATCACATCCTTGGCATGCTCCATCGCTTGCTCGTGTGTGACGCCTGGCAACAAGTTGCGTTGCATGGGCGAGCCGAGTACAAGCACTTTGCCGCCGAGGTCTCGACACAGCTTCGCGAGTTCCGCGAGATAGTCGCCCGTTCGCTTGCGGACTTCTGCTTCCGGCGAAGTCAGGTAATAACCTTCGGTGAACGCCAACAACCAGTGCAAGCCGATTGGTTCGAGTCCTGCGTCTTCGGCTTGCTTTCGCACTTCGGCTCGTTTGTCAGCTGAGATCTCGTAGGCGTTCTTATGGATCGTGAACGGCGCGAATTCAATGCCTGTGTAACCGCACTCGCGTGCGAAGGCGAATGCCTTGTCGAAGGGCCAATCTTGGAATGTCTCGTTACAGATCGCGAATTTCATTTACGTTTCCTTCGAGTGCAATTCGAGCGAGGGCCCATTCAGAGGCCGCACAGCGGACCCTACGCGGCATGATTTTATTTTGGTTGTGGACGCGAGCAAACATCCAAGGTAACAATGGGGACATAAACCCGCCAGTTTACCCACCAGCACTCACTTCCAGCGTGTCGCGATCATCGTAGCAGGATGTTCGTGGCAAGCAACCAACCGGAGACGTCGATCATGCCCCTGCTCCGTCTAGCTTTCAAGACGCTCACCCTCTGTAGCGTCCTTTTGATTTCACAACTCTGTCCGGCACAAAACAACGACACCGATGCCGTGGATCGCGACTACGCCGCCGAGTTGCCTCGCATTAAACCGGTCGAGGCCAAGGATGCACTAGGCACGTTTACGATCGCCGATGGCTTTCGCGTCGAGCAAGTCGCTGCTGAACCAAACGTCGTCGATCCGATCGCAATGGCGTTCGATGAAAATGGGCGGCTGTTCGTCGTCGAAATGCGAGACTACTCGGAAGACGACACGCTCAATCTGGGCCGCATTCGCCTGCTCGAAGATACTGACGGTGATGGCGCTTTCGATAAGAGCGACATCTACGCAGAAGGCCTTTCCTGGCCGACCGCTCTCACTTGTTACGATGGCGGTCTGTTCGTCGGTGCTGCGCCCGATATCTACTACCTCAAAGATACGGACGGTGACAACCGAGCCGATGTCAAACGGACCGTCTTCACGGGCTTCGGTCGCAGCAACGTACAAGGCTTGATCAACACGTTCAAATGGGGACTCGACAATCGGATTCATGGAGCGACGAGCAGCAGCGGTGCCGAAGTGACGAGAGTTGGAGATGGGGAGACCGGGAGACAAGGAGACAAGGAGACGGGAGTGTCAAATAGTAAAATAAACGCGACGAATTCCTCTCCCCCTCTCCCCCTCTCCTCGTCACCCCCTCTCTCATTGCGCGGTCGCGATTTCGCGATCGAGCCGCGCACAATGACAATGCAGGCAACCAGCGGCGGAGGTCAGCATGGACTGAGCTTCAACCAGTGGGGCGACAAGTTTGTGTGTTCGAATAGCAACCACGCACAGTACGTCCAATTCGAAGATCGCTACGTGGCGCGGAATCCTTACTTTGCTGCGCCAGGCCCGCGAGCAAGTATCGCCGCCGATGGTCCGCAGGCCGACGTCTTTCGTACCAGTCCAGTCGAGCCGTGGCGGATTGTACGGACGCGATTGCGAGCCAAAGGGATCGTGCCGGGTGTTGTAGAGGGTGGCGGTAAGCCTGCTGGGTACTTTACGGGCGCGACAGGTATCACAATCTTTCGTGGCACTGGGTGGCCGAGTGAATTTCAAGGTTGGGCGGTGGTGGGTGATGTTGGCAGCAATCTCGTACATCGCAAAAAGATAGAAGAGGACGGAGCCAGCTACGTTGCTCGCCGTGTCGATGAAAAGAGCGAATTGCTGTCATCTAACGACATTTGGTTTCGACCGGCTCAGTTCGCCAACGCGCCCGATGGGGCGTTGTACATAGCCGATATGTATCGTGAAACCATCGAGCATCCATTAAGTCTGCCACCGGTTATCAAGAAACATCTCGATTTGACGAGTGGTCGCGATCGCGGACGGATCTATCGGATCGTCAGTGAGGACTTCAAGCAACCGCCGCTACCACGACTCGGTGAGGCGAGCACCGAAATGCTGGTCACGACGCTGGACAATCCCAATGGCTGGCATCGCGAAACGGCTTCGCGTTTGCTCTACGAGCGTCAAGACCGTTCGGCAATTCCGCTCTTGGAATCACTGGTCAGATCGAGCGATACTCCCGAAGGCCGCATTCACAGCCTCTACGTGCTGGATGGACTCGGTGCCCTTTCGCCGGAAATCATTTTGCACGCAACACGCGACGATCATCCCCGCGTTCGCGAGCATGCCGTGCGTCTCAGTGAACGTGTTGCGACTAGCTCAGCACAAGTACGCGAACGGCTGTACTCCATGGTCGACGACGACGCGTTTCGTGTGCGTTATCAACTCGCCTTCACGCTCGGGGAGCTTTCCGGTCCACGTCGCAACGCGGCGTTAGTGTCGCTGATCGGCCGCGACGGAGCGAATGGTTTGATGCAAGTGGCCGTCATGAGTTCGCTGGCGGAAGGTGCCGGCGACGTGTTGGCGGAACTGGCACAAGATGCCAATGTCAGGCGAAGTAAAGTCGCGCGCAGCTATATCACATCTCTCGCGGCACAAATCGGCAAGCAGCAACGGAGCGATGACCTTGCTGCCGTCCTCCGTGTACTTGGTTCATTGCCCTCGGCAGAAGCAGACACAATCCAAGCCATCGTCCAGGGACTCGCGGCGAAGCAAGGCAGCGATCTTGCACAGCAGTTGGCGGCGGTAACCGGCGGACAAGCCGAGCAACTCATGAAGAACCTCCTCTCAACGGCGGCCACGACAGCGGCGAATCGAGAATCGAAAGTCGAAGACCGCGTCAGTGCCGTACAGCGTTTGCGACTTGGCGACTTGGAAGGACGTGAATCGTTGTTCACGAACCTGTTGACTCCGACCGAGTCGAGTGAGATTCAAGCGGCGGCCATCGCCACGTTGGCGACATTTGAATCACCCGAGGTTGCGAACATTCTGGTGGCCCAATGGAAAGGCTTGAGCCCTCGCTTGCGAGGGCGCGCCGGAGATGTGTTGTTCTCGCGAGAAGCTTGGATTCCAGCCTTGTTATCTGCAGTGGAAGGCGGCAGTATCGCAATGGGGGATCTCGAACCAACGCGAATGAAGTTGCTCGCGTCTCACCGAGACGAAGGCATCAAGCAGCGCGCAGACAAGTTGCTCGCATCAACAAAGTCCAGCGATCGCGATTCGCTGATTGAGGAATATCGTAGTTCATTGGAGCTGCAAGGCGACAAAACGCGTGGCAAGGCGGTGTTCACAAAGGTGTGCTCCACTTGCCATCAGCTTGAAGGCGTGGGCCACGCCATCGCGCCGAATCTTGCGGCCATGCAAAACCGCGGGCCGGAAGCGATCCTCTCCAACGTCTTGGTTCCAAACCGAGAAGTAAACCCGCAGTATCTCAACTATGCGTTGATCACGACCGATGGTCGGGCCTTAACTGGCATCATTGCCGCTGAAACGGCGACGAGTGTGACACTGAAGCGCGCCGATAACGCAACCGACACGGTACTGCGGATTGATATCGAGGAACTGAGAAGCACCGGAGTTTCGCTGATGCCTGAAGGAATGGAGAAGCAACTCGACAAGCAGGCGATGGCGGACTTGATCGAGTACATTCAATCGATTCGCTAAGCAACCAGGCAAACTCCTGATCGACCATCACGCTCACTGTCCTCACGAATGCAGGGAATTTCCAATGCTAACACGCAGATCCTTTCTGGCCAGCACTGCGGTCGCGACGGTCGCGTCACCGTTACTTGCTGCCGATAAAACGTTTCCGTCCGGTCGATACTTCGACATGCACACGCATCTCGGCCAGACCTGGAACAGTACGCAGGTGTTGACCGCCGAAGTCCTATTGCGTTGGATGGATGCGAACGACATCGCCCAAGCAGTCGTCTTGCCGCTGATCAATCCCGAAGCATCAAGCTATCCGCTCACCTCGAATTTCGTGCTATCGGAGACGAAGCCTTTTCGCGATCGGCTGATCCCGTTCTGCTCGATCGATCCGCGGACGTCGTACCGAGGCGGTCATAAGGGGTTGGTCGAGATGCTAAATCTGTACATTGAAGCGGGGGCAAAGGGTTTCGGTGAACACAAGCCTGGCATTTCGTTCGACGATCCGCGCAACATGGCGATCTTTGCGGCGTGTGGTGAAGTCGGGTTACCCGTGCTCTTTCACTTAGACAACCAGCGGAATATCGACGTTCCCGGCTTGCCCGGTCTCGAAAAGGTCTTGAAGGCGAATCCTGACACGACGTTCATCGGGCACGGTCCGGGTTGGTGGGGATCAATTTCTGGTGATGCAACGCAAGCGGACCTCGGAGGCTATCCGAAGGGCAAGACGGTGGCGGGCGGCGCGATCGATCGGCTGATGGAAAACTATCCCAATATCTATGGCGAATTGTCGGCGGGAAGCGGAGCGAATTCGATCAGCCGTGATCTCGAGTTTGGACGCGAGTTTTTGATCCGCCGACAGGACCGTGTGATGTTCGGCACGGACTTCCTATCGCCCGGACAAGCCGTACCCCAGTTCGATTTGTTTGAGAAGCAACTCGAATTGCCTGCCGACGTTCAAGCAAAGGTCTTTCGTGATAATGCTCGGCGGTTGTTGGGGCTAAGCTAGACAGAGCCGGCTCCGCGAGATGTTAATTTGTAACGATTGCATCGATTGCACGAGCGAGCCTCATTTTGATCGCAGATTGTGAGTTAGTCGGTGAACACGTGGCTTGACGAGGCGTTATAATCGAAAGGACGCGAGTGCGCGACAAATTCGGTCAACGAGAAGGTAGGTACAATGAACAAAGACCCTCAAATAAATCCTCGTGAGTTCTCTGAATCGATTCAAGAGCTGAGGGAAGAGATGCGACGAGATATTCGCGGATTGGCAAGCACGATGGAGCGGCGTCCAAAACAAAGACCCGGTGTTTCGCCACTCGCCGTCGTCGCTAGCGGATTGGTGTCCTTGTTCGTGGGTGCTGCCGGGATGTCCGTCTACGATGCGAGATCGCAGGCAGCAACAGAGGCCGAGGCGCCGAAGGCAAACGTCGCCAACGAACTGCAAGCGGTCATGTCGCCGCTCGCACAGCAACTAGAGCGAGTGTCGGAAGCTCTCGTATCGGCGAAACAAACGGAAACGGAAGACTCGAACGCGCATCGCTTGCTGCTGGACCGACTGGCGGAGTCGGTAAACAGCCTTCAGAAGTCAGCTGAAGTACAGAACGCGACCTTTCACGAGCGTGTCGATCTGCTTGCCGAGGAGCTTGCCGCCAAGATATCTCGCGGCGCAGTCGCCGGTGACGAGCCCACCATCGCCGCGCGCCAGCCGATCCCCAGTCGTGAACAATCAGCGGTGCAGCCAGCCAATGCCGAAACGGAAGTCGCAGAAGCCGAGGACGGACTGGTCGATGTCGACAAGCCGGTGATTGATGATGCGACAAACGAACCTGAACGCGGCGAGTTGGTCATTAGCAATCCGAGTGAGTATGACTTGAATCTGCTAATCAACGGCGAGCCGATGGAGATCAAAGCTCGTGGCGTAACGACCATTGACGTCACCATCGGCACCATCAAGACGCAGATCGGGAAGTTTCCTCAGACGGCACAGACTTGGGACAAGTGGGAGACTGTCGATGGCGTGAAGCGATTGACGATCAACGTCGAATCCGGCAATGGTTCCTATAAGTTGCGGTAACGCTCCCTCCGCAGGCTAATTCTTCGGCGCGCGGTCGCTGAGCGGGACAATGTAAACCGGCGCGCCATTGAATTCGCGTTGACTCCAGTGCTTGGGAACGGTCGGCGGTAAGTACGAGTGACGTGTGTGCGAAAGTTGTACTTCGAGCAGCCCAACACGAGCTTCAAGCGTCTCGATCCGCTTGAGCAGATCTGCTGGTGGGTCGCTCGCCAATGCCGCGTTGCGTTGCTCCGCGAGATGATTCAGGCAAATCGTGACCAGGGCAAGAATGACGAGCACGCCGACGAGCCAACGTAACTGTGTCATGGCTACCTCCGTTGTGGCTGGAGAGTGCTGGCCTTACGAACGAGGTCAAGGAACTCGGTTCGGTGTCCTTGTGCGTCGCTTCCGATCGCGGAACTGGCGATCTCTTCGACGCTCGCCAGAGACGAGTTGCCCTGGAACTCCGAGTTACGAAGGACCATCCCGAACGAGGCAATTGCCGCAGCAAAGCGGAAGTCTGACGAGGCATCGTCGAACGCTCGTCGCTGGCTCTCGACCGTGAACTCGCGAAGTGTGCTTTCATCGGCGTCTGGCTGTTTGTAACGCAGGAACAGCGTTAGCAACTCGCCTGTCTCCGCCGCGGCAGTCAATTCCTTTGGCGGCTCGACTGGCGTGACCGGTCGTTGATACTTGAGGGATCCTGCGGTCGACGTAAGTTGCTCTGTGGCCTTCGCGGGGACGATCTCGTACAACGCCGTAACCGTATGCCCCGCGCCGATCTCACCCGCATCTTTCGCATCGTTGTCGAAGTCAGGAGCGGACATCAGCCGGTTCTCGTAGCCGAGCAGCCGATAGGCAGCGACCTCGGCCGGGTTGAACTCGACCTTGATCTTCACGTCCTTGGCGATCGTCACCAGACTACCGGCGATCTGCTCGACCAGCACTTTGCGAGCTTCGCGGAGCGAGTCGATGTAGGCGTACATGCCATTGCCGTTGTCGGCTAGTTTCTCAAGCTTTCCGTCTTTCAAATTGCCTTCGCCGAATCCGAGCACGGTCAAAAAGACGCCGCTCGCCGCTTTCGTTTTGATCAAGTCGATCAACGCATCGTCATCGGTGACGCCCACATTCAGATCGCCGTCGGTGGCGAGAATCACTCGGTTCGCACCACCTTTGATAAACGATTCAGTGGCCTTCTCGTAAGCCAATTGAATGCCCGCACTACCGTTGGTTGAACCGTTGGCGTTCAAGGCGTCGATCGCATCGCGGATCGTCTGCTTGCTTTCGCCGTTTGTCGTGTCCAACGCCAGGCCGGCGTTGCCCGCGTAGGTGACGATGGAAACGGAATCGCTTTCGGTCAGTTGATCAGTCAACAGCTTCATGGCTTGCTTCAGCAGCGGCAGTTTATTCGCATTCTGCATCGATCCAGAAACATCAAGCAGGAACACGACATTCGAAGCCGGGCGTGTCTCTTGTGGAACATCCTTGCCCTTGAGGCCAATTCGCACGAGTTGATGTGCTGGCTGCCACGGACACTCGGCAACTTCCAAGTTCACCGAGAACGGTTCGTTTTCCTTTGGCTGTGGATAGTCGTAGGTGAAGTAATTGACAAACTCTTCGATCCGAATGGCATTCGCTGGCGGCAGTTGGTTCTGCGTGAGAAACCGACGGGTATTGGCATAGGACGCTGTATCGACATCGATGGAAAAAGTCGACAGCGGGGCGTCGCTAACCGAAGCAAATCGATTCTCGATAATTTGCGAGTACTGCTCGGCGGTAGACCCCAACCTACTCAACCCTCTGCCTTTCGCCTCGCCGGTGGATATTGCTTCCGAAATCGTTAACTCTTGCCGACGGACTTGGTCAAGCTGTTCAAAGTCCAAGTCCATATTGTAGTGGTGGCCGGCGTAGTATCCTGGCTTCGCTTCAGCGCTGGGCGATTGTGCCGCTTGACCGCCGCGGTACCCACCGGCAACCTCCATCCCTTTCACGTATCGGTCAGTTGCGAGTTGAGTGGGAGCGGGAACGCCTTGCACGCCAAATGCCTGCCCATATCCCTTGCCCGCCTCGGCGACATAACTCTGAGCCGGTGGCGTCGCGGAGTAGGGCTGCGCACTCGGCAACGCCTGATAGGTCGTTGTGCCGGGCTGGCGAGCGCCCTCCGTCGTCACAACGATCGGCGCAGGAGAGGTTGTCGGTGCCGGGGCGACTTGTTTGTACTCTCGCACTCTCGACTCCAACGAAGCCACATTTGCAAACTTCTTATCGCGATCCTGTCGGGCAAGCCTCATCTCTTCCAATCCATCCACCTCGATCGGCTCCGTTGCAGGGCCGGAATGGGTGAAGGACGCGTCGGACGGCCCTCTTCCAGACAATTCCTCGTTCTTACGTATGCGAGCCGCCGTCTTAGCTTTTATCGCTTCAAGGCGATAAATCATTTGCTCCCTGACAAGGCGGTCGCCGACTGGCGAAGCTTTCTGTTGCAACGAGGCGTTCTGTTCCTTCGATTGCGAGATCTCAGACTGCATCGCGATCGAGCGAGAGCCATCGCCGTTCAAAAGATTGGAAGTGGCGACCACGGCGACCAACAGCAACAATCCGGTTGAGAGCACGATCAGCCACCTCCCTCGCGCATTGTAGTCGCGGTTCGGCTTCTTCAACTCGACCTTGATCGCGTCACCGGAGAGCTTCGATTCGATGGCGGCGCGCAATTCGACCGATGGCTCAGGAAGCGTCGCGGCATGCTCGGCTCGCGAGAGTCCGAGGGACATCCGCTGCAGTTCGTGGCACGTTTCACGCTGATCTGGAGTCAACTCCGACTCGACTTCTTTTTGTTCGCCCTCATTCAATTCACCTAGCGCAAATGCGGTGAGGCGAGCGGCTTGCTCTTCTTCGGGGTCGAATTGGTCTCGGTGATCGCTCATCACATGTCTCGCTAATTGGAGGGCTGCGATAGTTGTTCAGGGGAGTTCTCTTCGGCGAGCATCTCGCAGGTGCGAGGATGCTCGCGGAGTCGGGTTAAGGCTCGATGAACCAACACGCGGACGTGTCCCGGTGTACGCTGCGTAATCTCAGCAATTTCCGGATGCGAGAACCCGTCCATCCACAAGTCGAGGACTTCGCGAAGACTCGTGGGCAAGGCTTCCACGAGTTCGCGAAGCCACTCGCCAAGATCCTGCTGCTCGGCGGTCAAAGCCGGATCGGGCTCGCGACCAACCAGGGCATTCGATTCTGGCGAATCGAGCGATTCGTGACGCCCGCTGCTTCGCAGTTGGTCGACGATCTTGTTCCGGCAGACCGTGTACAACCAAGGCAACAGACGTCCGTTCAACTCGGTCGGACTCTGATCACACAGCTTCAGGAAAACGTGCTGCACCGCATCGCGAGCGGCCTCTTCGTCGCCCGCCATGCGCATCGCGTAACGCGTCAAGCGGCACTCGTGTTGATCGAGCGCCGACAAGACCCACTGACGCTTATCGCAGCCATTTCCTTCGTGTGGCATCATCGACCTATGTGCTGGCTCAGGTTCTATCTGTTTAACGCATCCAGGCGGCAAGCGTTACAGAAAAGACGAACAGACTGGCGATTTAGATCTGTTCCGAGCGCCGAAGTTCGTGCAGGAACCGGATTCGCACAGATTCAGCCCCGAGCTGAGAACAACTGAGTTTTTGCAAACTCGGCGGCGAAAACCTGAAGGAGGGTGTTCGGCCTACCTTGCTGTCGCAGCGTTCCCAGATGCTGGCTTCGATGCAGTTTCGCCCGTGGCGGCGGGTGCCGGCGTGGGAGCCACACGCTTGACGAACTCGAAGGTCCCGACGATCGATTCATCGGCGGCGGCGAATTTTTCCACGACCTTGACATCCATCGCAAAGACGAGTGCTGTTTGGCGACCTGTATCGTCTGAGATGTGATAGTAGATCCACTGGATCGGCAGTTCCGATGCCAACCCTGAGACAACTGCTCGCAGAACGCGATGCCCGCTCTCGTTCTTTTGCTGCGACGCTTCCACGAACTGGCCAAAGTTCTTTCCTAGTGCCTTCTCGATGTCGGCTTGGAATTCGGGGAGTTGGACGCGTTTGCCTGCCGTCAGGTCAGGCAGCGAAGAGATGTTGCACTGGGCAATCAGTTCGCCTTGTTCGATCATTCGCAAGATCGTGACATCATGGCGATCGACCATCATTTGCCAGTCACGAGCATGCAGCAGCGCGAATCCGCCGAGCGTTGAGGCGAGACGCAGGAGTGTCGATCCCGAATTCAATTCGAGCGGCAATTCGCTAAGCAGCGAATCCGTTAGTTCCAGGGAAGTTGCCTTTTCGTTGACTTCGACACGAACGCGAGCCGTTACGTCAAAACCAGGCGTTGCGTGGCCGATGGCTCGGTCTTCTCGAACGGACATCGCGAGCCAAGTGACGCGGTGCGACTGGAGATTAATGTTGTACTTCGCTCGCAGTGCGATATCGCTGGCGACACCGTCGATCGCGCCACTCGCTTTGCCAGCCATGTCGATGATCGCGACGTTATTCTCGACTTGGCGTAGCGTGCTCTTGATGTCGGTTTGGTGAATGGCGTCGAGCCCGAGAAGGATCGCCAAGTCCTTGGGGTCATGGGCCCATTCGGTGTTCAAAGCGACTGGTGCGGCAGGCGCAAGCCGGTCCAGTACTGAAGAGTTGCCTTGCGTCTGAATCAGCTCCAACTCGTCCCGGGTGAGCGGACCGAGTGGCGAGAACAGCGTCACTTTCGAGGAATCTGCTTCGGCGACGATGAGCCTTCGGTTCGAATTCAGCCCCATTTCCAAGCGACCGTCGCCGATGGCGATCGTGGCTTTTGCGTCTCGGTAGAAGCGAGCGTCTCGCTTTGAAGCGTTCCCGGATCCTGGGCGAAGCGTCCGTTCGTCGTACCGCGCCGTGCCGCTGACTCGCATCGGAAGGCGATTCACCTGCTTGCCGTCAGCATTCAATTTCAGGTCTCCCGTAACCTCGATCGCCACCTGCACGTCGCGAATCGCGCCGGACGTATCTCGCGTTGACAGATCGAACTTTCGCTCGTTCGGTTCCGCGTAGCTCGACCGAGATAAGCTTGCCAGCGAGGCGACGACCAAGGTGGTCAGCCACAGGAAGTTGCGGGGAGTGATGACGATTTGTGAGCGGCAGGAAACTAAGATGGCATCGGATTCGTCGAATTGCATGAAGTTTACCTAGCGTCGTGAATAACGCAAAAAACTTAGCGGTTCGAGGTAGTGGTACCGTTTGCCGTAAGTCGGGCACTCCTGCCCGACAAAAGACGGCCAAGAGTGGCCGTCCTACTTTTTCAGGGATCGCAAACTGTACCACTACCCGGTCAGGAGAATACGGTGAACCAAAGAAACTAAGGCTCTTTCGGTAAATCGACACGGTTCGCCAAGGAAATCCAATTTCATGGGACTAAGTGTGAAACAAAACGGAGCTTTCGGTGATACATACTCCTCGGGAGAACTGATCGCTCGCCTAGAGCAATGAATTTCACATAAGTCTATAGACTGTATAGAGATGTCTCCGATTGGAATGAAAAGCAGTCAATGACGCGTACTCTCAGATGTGGCTAATAGAAGTTGCCAGGCAGCGCGAACATTGGTTATGAATTACGTGACAACAAGACAGGAGAGACGGCCAGCGAAGTGTTCAGAAGTTCAATCGGCAGCAGGTGTTCGGGAAATTCAGCGTCGACCAGCCGCCAGTCTGTGAGATGTTGCACTGAGAGGTCTGGAGCTTTGAAGTCCAATTGACACGGAGAACAATTCCGTCAAATTCGGCGTACCAAACGTCGGACCAGACTGAATGCGGCGGCGGCAGGGACTCTGCCCGCTACCCGAAGTGGAGACTGATTTAGCCGGGCGATCGGAATCGCAGGGAGCACCGGCTGAGTCATTAGAGAGAAGAGGTCTGCGATGCATACGGATTATCAAGACACGACATTGAAGCAGCTGCGAGATCAGCAAGTTCGTTACGCGCCCCGGCACAAGAAGGTCGAGCAAATCGAGCGAGCCGAACGGCTGATCAGCGAAATTGATCCGAAGAAGACCTACAGTTACGAATATCTGTGCTATCGAATCACGGACTATCGCCCTGATTCTGTGCCCGGCAATACGATGCTGGGAGCCGCTGCAAAACACGATCTGCGGCTGTTCGTCGAAGACGTGTCCGACGCGGCCGACATTCGCGCCGACGAAATGATGGAGCAGGTCCACACGGTCGAAGATCTCAGCAAATTGTTCAAAGTTTCGACTAAGACAATCTCGCGTTGGCGCGAGCAGGGTTTGGTCAGTCGCCGCTTCATCTTTGGTGGGCGCAAGCGAGTTGGGTTCCTGCGCAGTAGTGTCGAGCGATTCGTTGCGAAGAATAACGAACGAGTCAAACGAGGTGAGCGATTCAGCCAGCTCTCCACCGAAGAGCGCGACGACATCATTGATCTCGCTCGCCGACTCGCGTCGGCGGGAGCTTGCCCGTCGGAAGTTGCTCGCCGTATTGCCGAGCAGGCAAATCGCAGCGTCGAGACGATTCGCTACACGCTCAAGCAGTTTGACGACAAGCACCCTGATTTGGCGGTCTTTCCGAGCCGAACGGGGCCGTTGACCGAGGAAGCGAAGCAAAAGATCTATCAACAGCACCGCCGGGGTATAACGGTTGATAGCCTTGCGCGGCGATATTGTCGGACACGAACGAGCATCTATCGTGTTGTGAATGAGATGCGAGCAACACGAATTCTGGAGCTGCCGCTCGACTTCATCCACAACGACAGCTTTGCGAAGAAGAAGCTGGAGGCAGAGATTCTCGGTCCCATGCCCGATGCGGAATCCGCGAGCCGAAAGTCGCGAGCCCCCTCTGGCTTGCCGCCGTATCTCGCATCGCTTTACGACACGCCGCTGTTGAATCGCGAGCAAGAGTATCACCTGTTTCGGAAGTTCAATTACCTGAAGTACAAGGCTTCACAACTGCGGGAGTCCTTGAATCCGGCGCGCGCGAAGAGCACCACGATGGAAGAGATCGAGCACCTGTACGAGCAAGCGGTTCAGATCAAAAACCAGATCGTGCAATCGAATTTACGGCTCGTGGTCTCGATCGCTAAGCGGCATGTGAATTCGACGGATGACTTCTTTACGTTGGTGAGCGACGGCAACATGTCGCTGATCCGAGCAGTCGAGAAGTTCGACTACTCGCGTGGTAATAAGTTCAGCACCTACGCCAGCTGGGCGATCATGAAAAACTTCGCACGGACCATTCCACACGAGTTCAAGCATCGTGATCGATTCCGGACGAGCCTGGACGAGTTGTTCACCAGCCAGGAAGACGATCGCGGCGACCAACTCGGCGAGGAGAGCGCTCAGCGACTTCGGTCAGAGCAAGTTACCAAGATTTTGTCTCGCCTTGACGACCGGGAACAGAAGATTATCATTAGTCGCTTCGGTCTCGACTACAGTCAGGAGCCACAAACCCTGAAGGAAGTTGGGGCCGAGATGGGCGTCACCAAAGAAAGAGTGCGCCAAATTGAAGCTCGAGCGTTAAATAAGCTGCGTCAGGCAGTCCAAGAGGAAAGCCTGGAGTTGCCAGATTAGATAGAATCCCCGCGAGTAGGGGAACTTTGATAGGGAGTTGCAGTAAGGCTTTAAGGCAGATTTGTACTGAAAAGTGCTTTCGTGAGAAGGCTACTTGCTAGGTATGTCTGCTAAGGGCTTGCTGGAACTCCCTTTTTTTATTGATTGTCGCGACGAAAGCGTGTGAATTTGTCTGTTATTGGCACGAGCGAGCCTTTTTGGCACGCGAATTGTCGGTATCCATATTGCGTGTCTTCGTGGCTTCGGTATATTAGCTGGTTTTCGCCATCGCACGGATGGTGTGCAGTGCGTGAATGCCAGTCGAGTTGTGCGTCAAGAATGCGAGTTGCCAGCGAAGTTTCAGCAACGTTGCTTTTAGGATATGCCAGCGTAGCTCAATTGGCAGAGCAGCGGTTTTGTAAACCGCAGGTTGTGGGTTCAAGTCCCTCCGCTGGCTCCATATAAGACTTTGAGTGAAGGTGGGATTTATTGTTGGGGGGATTCCCGAGCGGTCAAAGGGGTCAGACTGTAAATCTGATGGCTACGCCTTCACAGGTTCGAATCCTGTTCCCCCCACTTGTTAAGCGTGCCCCCACCGACAGTTTGGAGTTATTGAGTTTGGTGTTGAGAAAGATGCGGCAATAAGGAGAATTGCTCTTAGATTCAGTGCGTGAATTTAGATCGCGGGTGTAGCTCAATGGTAGAGCCACAGCCTTCCAAGCTGAAGACGAGGGTTCGATTCCCTTCACCCGCTCTAGTTGGTTGAACGATCAGAGGCTGCGACGCAGTGGCTTTGACGGAGTGGTAGAAGCACTTTGGTTACGGCGCGTGGCGAGAGTGTTTCCGCTGCTGTAGCTCAGTTGGTAGAGCGCGTCCTTGGTAAGGACGAGGTCATGGGTTCAAGTCCCATCAGCAGCTCTTCTGACTATAGCTAGTTAGTTTGTTTATTGAGTAAGTTCCGTTAACCCCTGACATAACACGAGATATAGGTAAAATAGCATGGCCAAGGAGGTTTTCGAGCGGGTTAAGCCGCATTGTAACGTTGGGACGATCGGCCACATTGATCATGGCAAGACGACCCTAACTGGAGCGCTGGTCGCAGTTCAGGCTGCGAAGGGCTTGGCGAAGTTTAAGTCGTATGCTGACATCGCTAAGGGTGGTACGGTTCGTGACTCGACGAAGACAGTTACGATTGCCGTAGCTCACGTCGAGTACGAAACGGAGAATCGTCACTACGCTCACATCGACTGCCCTGGGCATGCCGACTTTATTAAGAACATGATCACTGGTGCTGCCCAGATGGATGGGGCGATATTAGTGGTTTCCTCGGCTGACGGCCCAATGCCGCAGACGAAAGAGCATGTTCTGTTGGCGCGTCAAGTCGACGTGCCAGCCCTTGTTGTTTTCATGAATAAAATCGACTTGGTCGACGACGAAGAGTTGCTTGATCTGGTCGAGATTGAGATTCGCGAGCTGCTTAGCAAGTATGACTTCCCGGGCGACGACATTCCGATCGTTCGTGGTTCAGCATTGCCGGCGTACCAGAAGCCAGACGATCCGGAGGCGACAAAGTGCATTGCTGAGTTGCTTGCTGCTGTCGATACCTATATCCCCCAGCCAGAGCGTCAGGAAGACAAGCCTTTCTTGATGGCTATCGAGGATGTCTTCTCGATCGAAGGTCGTGGAACGGTAGCGACGGGTCGTATCGAGCGTGGCATTGTCCGGACTGGCGAGGAAATCGAAATCGTCGGCCTACATGCAACTTCGCGAAAGACGACCTGCACGGGCGTTGAAATGTTCCGTAAGCTCCTTGATGAAGGTCGTGCCGGCGACAACGTCGGTTGCCTTCTTCGTGGTGTAAAGCGCGAAGAAATTGAGCGTGGCCAGGTGTTGGCGAAGCCCGGATCGATTACACCTCACACGAAGTTTGAAGCTGAGGTTTACTGTCTCTCGAAGGATGAAGGTGGTCGCCACACTCCCTTCTTCAGTGGCTATCGTCCGCAGTTCTACTTCCGCACGACGGACGTCACTGGTACGGCCAATTTGGAAGGCGCCGAGATGTGCATGCCTGGCGACAACGTCAAGGTAACGGTCGAATTGCACAAACCAATCGCCATGGATGACGGTGTCCGCTTCGCTATCCGTGAGGGTGGTCGTACGGTCGGGTCGGGAGTTGTGACGAAGATTGTCGAGTAGCCTATTGAATGCACACGGAGGGGTGTAGCTCAGTTGGTAGAGCACTGGTTTCCAAAACCAGCGGTCGCGAGTTCGAGTCCCGCCGCCCCTGCCATTCATTCTCCTGGTACTAAGAGGCGTCGAACTCGCCTCTTGTACCGGGAGAGCCTTGGGATGGCTGGGATTCACAGTTAGGTATCTGTCGCACGGACGCGATTTAACGCACGGATTGCGGAGGTGATGCAAGCTATGTCAAAACAGAAAACAATGCCGGCAAGTAGCTTTGTGGGTGAGATTTTCCAGGTCGGGCTCTATAAGCCCAGCCAGGGAAGGATTACTCGTCAAGTTACATGCGCGGTATTGTGGATTGTCATCGCGCTTGCTTCGCTGCGTTTATATCAGACGTTATACGAAGCTGATGTTTGGCAATACATTGGCCCTATGGCCTTGCTCGTGATCGGATTTTGGGCCGCCTACCGAGCGGTGAATTACCCTCGGTTTGCTGACTTTCTGATCGCAGTTGAAGCGGAAATGAATAAAGTTTCATGGCCATCGAAAGGCGAATTAATTCGCAGTTCGGTGGTAGTGATCTTTGTAATCTTCATGCTGGCCATTGTGCTCTTCGGTTACGACGTCTTGTGGCAATGGTTGTTTAAAAATGTGCTTGGTGTTCTGAAGTAGGGTTGGTCACGGTTGGCCGATTCGTTCGGAGTAGGAGTTTGTCGGTGAGCGTCGAATCAGACAGTCGCGAAGATACGCCCGAAGTGCCGCAAGGTGCCGAGGTTGCTGCTGAAGCCGAAGTGAATGCTGAAGGTTCAGTGGGGGCTGAGCGTGTGTCTGGTGTCGAAGTCACCAACGAGCTTGAAGGCAGCGCCGAGTCTGCCGATCAGGTCGTGTCATCGGAAGTTGAAGACGCTGCCTCTTCAAGCGATGTGGATGATGATGATGATGATGATCAGTTGGACGGAGATGTCGAAGTCGAGCCGCTGGAGCTGATTCAGGATGGCATCGCAGATGAAGACATCAAAACAGAGTGGTATATCCTGAAGGTTCAGGTCAATCGCGAAGAGTCAATTCGTGCGGCCCTGGAACGGAAGGTCAAGATAGAAGGCTTGGAGCGATATTTCGGGGACATCGTCGTCCCGACAGAGGACATTGCTGAGTTCACCAAGACCGGAAAACGCCGTATCGTCAAGAAGAAGCTGTATCCGGGTTACATCATGGTCAATATGGCCATTAATGATGATACTTGGTTCGCAGTTCGAGAGACTTCGGGGATTGGTGACTTCACTGGCTCAGCCGGTCGTCCTGCCCCCATGGACCCAGCGGATGTCGAGCGGATCCTTAAGTTGGGTGCTGAAGAGGATGATGGCGACCAGCAGGTGAAGACCGCGATTCCGTTTAATGTTGGTGATCGAGTGCGCGTAAAGGACGGCTACTTTCAGAACTTTGAAGGTGACGTCGAGGGAGTGGATGAGGCAAACGGTCGCGTGACGGTGATGATTAATATTTTTGGCCGCTCGACTCCTGTCGAGTTGGAGCACTGGCAGATTGAGTCGGTTTAGCGGTCTGATTTTGACACTGGATAAATAGGTAATGGCAAAGCAACTCGTAGGTCAAGCGAAATTTCAGGTCCCAGGCGGTGCGGCAACTCCCGCTCCTCCGGTCGGCACCTCGCTCGGCAAGTTTGGAATCAACCTCGGTCAGTTCGTACAGCAGTTCAACGACCGAACCAAGGAATACAATGGGACCCCAATCCCAGTTGTGGTCAGCGTTTTTAATGATCGCAGTTTCGAGTTCGTCACCAAAAGCCCACCGGCTGCCGCGCTGTTGAAGCAAGCTGCCGGAATCGCCAAGGGATCGGGTGTGCCGAATCGCGACAAGGTAGGTAAGGTCACAAAGGCTCAGTTGGAAGACATCTGCAAGAAGAAAATGGATGACCTCAACGCCCGCGATTTGGACCACGCCCGCCGAATGATCGAAGGTACAGCACGCAGCATGGGCTTGGAGGTCGAAGGTTAGAGATGCCAAAACAATCAAAGCGATATCGAGCTCTTGCGAGCAAACAAAAGTCAGACACACCAATCGCACTGGATGCGGCCGTTGGCGTATTGAAGGACTTCGGAACAACGAAGTTCGACCAAACGGTTGAGATTCATATGCGATTGGGTATCGATCCAAAACAAGCCGATCAGATCATTCGCGGATCGGTTGTATTACCGCACGGCATCGGACGTACGCAACGCGTCGTCGTTTTTGCTAAGGGCGATAATGCTGCTGCCGCGAAGGAAGCTGGTGCGGATGAAGTCGGTCAAGAAGATTTAGCAACGCGTATCAAGGATGGCTGGCTGGACTTTGATGTCTGTATTGCCGCCCCAGACATGATGGGGCTGGTTGGTCCTCTTGGTCGCGTGCTTGGTCCGCGAGGCTTGATGCCGTCACCGCGCGCTGGCACGGTTACGCCCGACGTCGCCAAAGTCGTGAAAGAGTACAAGGCTGGTAAGGTCGAGTTTCGTAACGATTCGGGCGGCAATGTGCATGCTGTCGTCGGCAAGCTCAGCTTTGACAAGACGCGGCTTCAAGAGAACATTCAATCGTTTCTCGATCATATTAATGGCCTCAAGCCAAACGCGATCAAAGGGACGTATGTGCGGAGTATTTCGATCTGTGCAACCATGAGCCCAGGCGTCGCAGTTGCGGTCTAACGAAGTCAAACGTTCAAAGAAGATAACGGCGCGAAAATATGAGTAAGTATGTAAAGGACTTAGTCGTCCAAGACTTGAAGCGACGTTTGGATGGCGTCGATGATGCTGTTCTCGTAAATGTCGTCGGGATGGAGGCCAACGATACGGTATTGCTTCGCAAGAAGCTCCGTGACAAGGGCATCGGCCTGATGGTAGTCAAGAACACCATGGCGAAGCGTGCCACGGAAGGAACGCCGCTGAACGCTGCCTTTGAAGGTAGCGAAGGTTCACTCGCGGTTGTCTGGGGTGGTGAAGATTTCGTCTCGCTGGTGAAAGAAGTCACCAGCGTGGACAAAAGCGGGGAGTTCGAGAAGTTTGAGCCTCGCGGTGGTGTGATGGACGGCGAACATCTCTCGCCGGATAAGGTCAAAGAGATTAGCAAGTGGCCGAATCGTCAGGAGCAATTGAGCCTGTTGATGGGCCAGATTTTGGCTCCAGGTGCCAATTTGGTATCGCAACTATTAGCACCAGGTGGTGCCCTGGCGAGCCAGATTAAGCAGAAATCCGAAGAGTAGTAAGCGGCACAGAAGAACGTAGCGTCGGTCCTCAGCGTCGCGCTGAGTCACTCATACACAGAAGAAAACAGCTCACAATTATTTAGCCGCTCGTCGGCGGCAAAAGGTAACGGGAAAGGAAGTTAGCAGAAATGTCCGAAAGCGCAACTGTTGAAGTCTCGGCGGATTTGAAGGAAATTGGCGACAAGATTGCAGGGTTGACCCTCAAGCAGGCCAAGGAACTTAGCGATTACATCAAGGACGAGTATGGCATCGAACCCGCTTCGGGTGGTGGTGCGATCATGATGGCTCCAGCCGAAGGTAGTGCTGCAGCAGCAGCCGAACCGACAGAGTTTGATGTCGTGATGACGGGCTTTGGCGACAAGAAGTTGGATGTCGTGAAAGTCGTCAAGAACATCACGGGTGCAACGCTGATGGAAGCCAAGAAGTTGGTCGAAAGCGCACCTGCGACGATCAAAGAAAAGGCATCCAAGGAAGATGCGGAAAAGATCAAGGCGGAGCTTGAAAAAGCTGGTGCCTCTGTCGAACTTAAGGCGTAACGATTCTAACACAGTCGCGTTCCGGCCTGCGTTTGGTAGGCCGGGACGCTGAGTGGGAGACGTTTGTTTGATCTGTCCCGTGCGGTTTGCGGCCCGCAATACGATGATGCATTTATCTGCCCTAGGGAGTGGTGCGCGCCGATTCCCAAGTCAAGCCCTGTGTTGACCTCGACTCACAACGAATCGCCCTGATGGCATTTGCCACTGACGATGAAGTGTGAGTCTTTGATTGACGCAGAGTTTGACCAATTCTTATTAGCGGAGAGAGAACGCTTATGGCTACCTCAGCAGAACGACGCTTGACTCCAACCGAGGTGCGGCGTTTTGGAAGTGGACGCGAATCCTTCCTAGCTCCCGACCTGACCGAGATTCAGACAAAGAGTTACGCCGCGTTTCTTCAAGAGAATCACGCTCCTCAGAACCGCAAGGATCAAGGCCTGGAGGGTGTGCTTCGCGAGATTTTTCCGGTTGAAAGCTACGACAAGCAGATCACGCTTGAGTACCTTCGATACGAACTGGGTAAGCCTCGATACACTCCGGAAGAGTGTCGTCAGCTGCGTCTCACGTACGGCAAGCCGTTTCGTGTTTGGCTGCGATTGAATAAAGATCAGCCCGTGGAGGAAGAAGTCTATCTCGGCGACATTCCGATCATGCTGGGTGGCGGCGAGTTCATCATTAACGGAGCGGAACGCGTCGTTGTCAGCCAGCTGCACCGTAGTCCCGGCGTCGACTTCGTGATGGATCAGGACGGCACTTCTGACAGGAAACTGCCGAGCTGCCGCATCATTCCTGAGCGCGGCAGTTGGATTGAGTTGAACGTTACGAAGAAGGATGCGCTCTCTGTTCGGATCGACCAGAGCGGCAAGTTTTCTGCAGTAACCCTACTCCGTGCGATGGACCCGAAGTACAGTTCGGATGCCGAATTGCTTCGCGTATTCTACGAGACCTCCACGGAAAAGATCGTTGACGGACGGAGTGTCACCAAAATTGACGGCAAGATCGCCGTTGATGATATCGTCTATCCGTCTGAGAGCGAGCGAGCCGGCGAGATCGTCGTCGAAGCCGGGCAGAAGATCACGAAGAACGCTGCGGAATTGATCTGTACGGCGGGGATCAAGAAGGTAGAGGTAATGTCGCCTCCGTCTTCGGCACTTATTACTAACAGCCTTGCTGAAGACGTAACGTCGAGCCATGAAGAAGCGTTGCTGCGGATTTACCAGCGTCTCCGTCCCGGTAATCCGCCTCAGTTGGAAAAGGCTCGAACGCTTTTTCAAGAGAAATTCTACGACGTGAATCGTTATCGTCTTGGCCGAGTCGGTCGCTTCCGCATCAATCGGAAGCTGCAGCTAGGTGTCTCCGAGAAAGAGATGACACTCCGTCCCGACGATCTAATTTCAGCAATCAAGTACCTGCTTAGTTTGTTCGTATCAAGCGGCGCGCAGATCGATGACATCGATCACCTTGGCAATCGTCGCTTGCGGACCATCGACGAGTTGGCGTCGGACGAGTTGCGGAAAGGATTCCTCAAACTTCGCCGAACTGTGCAAGAGCGAATGAGCCTCAAAGACCAGGAGGATATGACGCCCCGAAGTCTTGTGAACCCCAAGAGTGTCTCGGCGGCAATCGAGTACTTCTTCGGTCGCGGTGAGCTATCACAGGTCGTTGACCAGACAAATCCGCTGTCGCAGCTAACTCACGAACGCCGTTTGTCGGCACTCGGTCCAGGTGGTCTCAATCGAAAACGCGCAGGTTTCGAAGTCCGCGACGTTCACATTTCGCATTACGGTAGAATCTGCCCGATCGAGACGCCGGAAGGCACGAACATCGGTTTGATCTCCAGCCTAGCGATTTACGCGGGAGTCGATGATTACGGATTCCTAGTGACGCCCTATCGTAAAGTCAAAAAAGGAAAGCTCACGGATGAAGTCGTCTGGTTGCGGGCCGATGAAGAATCGGACGCATATGTTGCGCCAGCCGATACAAAGGTGAAGGAAGGCGCGTTGGTGGGCGGTGCCAACCTGATCGCGCGTCACCGCTCTGACTTTGAAATTGTGCTGCCAGAACAAGTAGAGTACATCGATGTCGCCCCGAGTCAGATGGTTGGAGTGTCCGCTGGCTTAATTCCTTTCCTTGAGCATGACGACGCAAACCGAGCCTTGATGGGCTCGAATATGCAACGTCAAGCCGTGCCGCTCCTCATCACCGAGCCGCCGATCGTGGGCACGGGCATGGAGCGAGAAGTTGCTCAGAACTCAAGCATGGTGGTTCGTGCGCTTCGTGCCGGCAAAGTCACGTATTGCGACGCCGATCGAATTGAAGTCGGCAGCGACGTTTACCCCATGAAGAAGTTCGTCGGGTTGAACGAGCGAACCTGTAATAATCAGAAACCCATTGTCAACCTCGGCGACAAAGTTGAACGCGGCCAAGTGCTAGCGGACGGAGCGGCAACGTATAAGGGCGAATTAGCTCTTGGACGAAATGTCCTCGTCGGCTTCATGTCCTTCGATGGCTACAACTACGAAGACGCGATCATTATCAGTGAAGAACTGGTGAAGAGCGATACGTATACGTCGATTCACATCGAAGAGTCGGACGTCGAGATTCGCGAAACGAAACTTGGTCGTGAAGAGTTCACGCGGGACATTCCGAACGTCAGTGAAAAGGCGCTTCGGAATCTCGACGAAAGCGGCATCGTTCGCATTGGAACGTACGTGCGTCCAGGTGACATTTTGGTTGGAAAGGTTTCCCCTAAATCGAAGACCGAACTTACTCCCGAAGAGAAACTGCTACACGCAATCTTTGGTCGTGCCGGCGAGGATGTGAAGAACGATTCGTTGGAAGTCCCTTCCGGCATCGAGGGCATCGTCATCAACACGCAGAAGTTCTCGCGACGCATGAGCCTCGGCGATGAGGAGCGAAAGCGATTCGAGAAAGAGCTGAAAGAATCTGAAATCGAGGGCAACAGTCGCATTGCGGAAGTCTTCGGCACTTTGATCGCAGAGATGGAGAAGACCCTCGGTCGAACGCTGACGGACGAGGACGGCACACCCCTCGTCCGCGATCAAGATCCGAAGTTCGTCGCTGAGCGAGCGCAACAGTTCCGTCTTGAGACGATCACCGCGAACATGCGTAGTGAAGATCTCATCGCACAGGTTCAACAGCATTACAAAGATCATTGGCCATCCGTCGAGGACGCGATCGATACTCGTGACCGCAAACTGAATAGCATGAAACGTGGCGATGAACTTCGCAGCGGCGTGCTTCAGATGGTCAAGGTCTACATCGCGACGAAGCGGACGATTTCGGTTGGCGACAAAATGGCAGGGCGTCACGGTAACAAGGGTGTTATCTCGAAGATCCTGCCTGTGGAAGATATGCCCTTCCTGCCTGACGGAACCCCGATCCAGATCATGCTCAACCCGCTCGGCGTTCCTAGCCGTATGAATGTGGGACAAATCCTTGAGACGCATCTTGGCTGGGCCGGTGCTCTGCTTGGCTTCCAAGCAATTACACCGGTCTTTGACGGTGCATCCGAAGAAGACATCAATAACCTTCTCGAAGAAGCAGGCCTCCCGCGTCACGGCAAAGTCCGCCTTCATGACGGTCGGACTGGAGCGGCGATGGAGCAAGAAACGACCGTCGGCTACATCTACATGTTGAAGCTTCACCACTTGGTGGACGACAAGGTGCATGCTCGAAGCACCGGACCTTACTCGTTGATCACGCAGCAACCGCTGGGCGGCAAAGCCCGGTTCGGTGGTCAGCGATTCGGCGAAATGGAAGTGTGGGCGTTGGAAGCCTATGGCGCCGCCTACATCCTGCAGGAACTGCTCACGGTGAAGAGCGATGACGTAGAAGGACGCACCAAAATCTACGAGTCGATGGTCAAGGGCGAGAACACGTTGGAAGCCGGCACACCTGCCAGCTTTGACGTGTTGACGAACGAGATCCGCGGCTTGGCGTTGAACATGCAGCTTGAGAAGCGACGCGTCTAGAACAGTAGACGAATCGGTTAACAACCAAGGCGACCCGCCTTTTATATAAACGAATCGCACCACAAGGTTACTCGGAGCGTCTCCCCAACGCCCCGACAGACCCAGTAACTCAGAACGGTGACTCAAACAGGAGTACGGGCATTATGACCACTGGTGAAGGCTCTTACGATCGCATCAACGACTACTCCGCCGTCAAGATCAGCTTGGCTAGACCGCACGATATTCGTAGCTGGTCCTTTGGTGAAGTAAAGAAGCCGGAAACGATCAACTATCGGACCTATCGTCCGGAGAAAGATGGTCTGTTCTGCGAGCGGATCTTTGGTCCCGAGAAAGACTGGGAGTGTGCCTGCGGTAAGTATCGCGGCATGAAGTACAAGGGCATGATTTGCGATCGATGTGGTGTGAAGGTCACTCACTCTCGCGTCCGGCGTAAACGGATGGGACACATCGAACTCGCCGCGCCAGTTGTCCACATCTGGTTCTTCAAGGCCATGCCCAGCCGTCTTGGCAATTTGCTCGAGATGAAGACAACGAGTTTGGAAAAAGTGATTTACTTCCAGGACTATGTCGTCGTCGACCCCGGCGAAACGAGCTTGGAAGCCCGTCAGTTGCTGACGGAAGAAGAGTACCGCGCAGCCAAAGAACAGTGGGGCGAAGGCAGCTTTGAGGCCGAGATGGGTGCGGAAGCAATCCGCAAACTGCTGAGTGTGCTCGATCTCGTGAAGTTGTCACAGGATCTGCGTGTGGACTTGGCGACCACGAATTCGAAACAGAAGCGCAAAGACCTGACCAATCGTCTGAAGATCGTCGAAGCGATCCGCGACAGCGATAATCGTCCCGAGTGGATGGTCTTGGATGTCATTCCAGTCATTCCGCCGGACTTGCGTCCGCTGGTATTGCTCGACTCGGGCAACTTTGCCACTAGCGACTTGAATGACTTATATCGCCGGATCATCAACCGAAATAATCGGCTGCGCAAGCTGGTAGATCTGAATGCTCCCGAAGTCATCATTCGCAACGAGAAGCGAATGCTGCAGCAGTCGGTCGACGCTTTGTTCGACAACAACCGCTGCAAACGTCCCGTGCTTGGTAGCAGCAATCGTCCGCTGAAGTCCTTGACCGACATGATCAAGGGCAAGCAAGGCCGTTTTCGCGAGAATCTGCTTGGCAAACGCGTCGATTACTCGGCACGAAGCGTGATCGTCGTCGGTCCTAAGCTGAAGTTACATCAGTGCGGCTTGCCAAAGAAGATCGCACTGGAGTTGTTCCAGCCATTCATCATTCGTCGCTTGAAAGAACTCGGTCATGCCGACACGATCAAGAGTGCGAAGAAGATGCTCGAACGTAAAGACGAGGAAGTGTGGGATATTCTTGAGCAGGTGATTAAGAATCATCCCGTCCTCCTCAACCGTGCTCCCACGTTGCACCGTATGGGTATCCAAGGATTTGAGCCCATTCTCGTGGAGGGCAACGCGATTCACTTGCATCCGCTGAGTTGCAAAGGCTTCAATGCCGACTTCGACGGTGACCAGATGGCGGTCCATCTGCCGCTATCGATTGAGGCACAAGTGGAAGCCCACACGCTGCTGCTGTCGACGAACAACATCTTCGCGCCGTCCAACGGTCGACCGATTATGAGTCCGTCGCAAGACACGGTGATGGGTTGTAACTACGTCACACTGTCGCTGCCCAACCGCAAGGGACAAGGGATGATTTTTTCATCCCCCGAGGAAGCCGATTTGGCTTACTCACAGGGTGTAATCGATATCCATGCGATCGTCAAAGTTCGGCTTCCCGCCGGACGACGCCTGAAGACGGATGACGATTCGGCCAAGCCAGGTGTACTGATTGAAACCACCTACGGACGCATCCTCTTTAATGCGATGCTTCCCGAGGGGATGGATTTCTACAACGCGCCGCTTAAGTCGGGTGACCTCGCGGCCGTGATTTCGGACTGTTACCAACGGTTGGGTCGCCGTCCCACAATTAAGTTGCTGGACGATATGAACCACCTTGGATTCACCGAGAGCACGCGCAGCGGCCTGTCGTTTGCCACCGACGATTTGGTGACTCCCGACTCGAAAGAGCGGTACATCGGCGAGGCGGAGAAGACCGTTCTCAAGTTTAAGAAGCTGTACGAACGCGGCGTGATCACGGACCAAGAGCGTTACAACCAAGTTCTCGACACTTGGACGCACACTCGCGAAGCCATCACGGGCGAGATGATGGAAGCCATGAAGTCCGACGACCGCGGTGGTCACGGCTATGTGAACCCGGTGTATCTGATGGCGAACTCCGGTGCTCGTGGTGGTGTTGAACAGATCCGTCAGTTGGCCGGCATGCGTGGTCTGATGGCCAAGCCAACGGGTGAGATTATCGAGACGCCGATTAAGGCGAACTTCCGCGAAGGCCTGACGGTTTTGGAGTACTTCAGTTCCACTCACGGTGCCCGCAAGGGGCTGGCCGATACTGCCCTGAAGACAGCTGACTCGGGCTACCTGACGCGCAAGCTGGCCGACGTCGCGCAAAATGTGGTCATCACGATGGAAGACTGCGGCACGACGCAGGGCATCACCAAGGGAGTTATCTACCGTGGTGAGAAGGTCGAAGTTCGGTTGACGGATGCGATCATTGGTCGTGTTAGCCGCCAGAACATCGTCAATCCCATCACGGATGAAACGATTGTTCGTGAGAGCCAGCTGATTACGCCGGAGATTGCCCGAAAGATCGAAGATCTTGGGCTCGAACGTATCCAGGTGCGTAGTCCGATGACGTGCGATGCATCGCTTGGTGTCTGCCGATGCTGTTACGGAATGGACCTGTCGACCGGTAACATGGTCGAAGAAGGAATGGCAGTCGGCATCATCGGTGCTCAGAGCATTGGCGAACCAGGCACGCAGTTGACGATGCGTACGTTCCATATTGGTGGTACGGTGAATACGAGCGTCGAAGAGAGTGAGACGCTCTCGAAACGAGAAGGAACCGTCCGCTTTACGCATATGAAAGTTGTGCGAAGCTCGGAAGGCATTGACGTGGTGCTAACGCGTAACGGCGAGATCGCGATTCTCGATGCGAAGGGACGTGAAGTCGAGAAGTACGAAGTTCCGACCGGTGCGACCCTGTTGGTCGAAGAGAACCAGCAGGTCAAGGCTGGCCAGAAGTTGTGCCAATGGAATCCTCACACAATTCCGATTCTCGCCGAAGTGGCCGGTAAGATCCGCTACGAGGATGTCGTCGAAGGCGAGACGATGAAACTCGAAAAAGATCCGAGCGGCCACGTTCGTACGGTTATTACTGAACATAAGGGTGAGTTGCATCCTCAGGTAGTCTTGGAGGATCTGGATGGCAAACCGCTGGACGTGTATTACTTGCCAGAACGTGCTTACATCTTGGTCGAGGAAGGCAAGAAGGTTTCTGCAGGTTCGGTGGTCGCTGAAATGCCTCGTGAAGCTTCCGGCGTCACGGACATCACGGGCGGCCTGCCTCGCGTGACAGAGATTTTCGAGGCACGCAAGCCGAAGGATCCGGCTGTTATCGCCGAGATCGATGGCGTGATTGAGATCTTAGGCGAGAAGCGACGCGGTAAGCGAACCATTGTTGTCCGCAGTGAAAGCGGTATCGAACGCGAGCATCTCGTTCCACACGGCAAGCGATTCCTCGTTCACTCGGGCGACATCGTCAAGGCTGGACAAGCGTTGGTTGATGGTCCTCTGGTTCCCCACGACATTCTACGAGTGTCCGGCGAAGAAGCTGTTCAACAATACTTGGTTCACGAGATCCAAAGCGTTTATCGAAGTCAGCGTGTCGAGATCAACGACAAGCACATCGAGATTATCATTGCCCGCATGTTGCGGAAGGTGAAGATCGAGAATCCCGGCGACACCAATTTGCTGCCTGGGCTCGACATGGACCGTTTTGAGTTCCGTCAAGCAAACCAGGCTCTGTCCGGATGCTTGAAAATTACTGATAAGGGTGAGACGATGTTCGAGGAAGGCACCATCGTGCCCCGCGAAGCGCTCGAACAAGAGAACGCTCGCATCGAGACGATGGGCGGCAAGCCGGCCAAGGGAGGCCGACCGAAGCCCGCGACAGCGAGTACCCAGTTGCTTGGAATTACAAAGGCCTCGGTCCAGAGTGCCAGCTTTATCTCGGCGGCGAGCTTCCAGGAGACGACCAAAGTTCTCACCGAAGCCGCGTTGGCCGGCAAGAGCGACGAGCTCGTCGGATTGAAGGAGAACGTGATTTTAGGTCACTTGATCCCCGCCGGAACGGGCTTCCGCACGTTCCAAGAGTCCGAAGTCCGCTATCGTCCCGAGGCGCTTCAAGCCATGGCGGCCGAGAAGGAGCGAGCACTCGTTACCAGCTTCCCGCTATTGCAAGGGGGCGACGACGGGAATGGTGCATCCGCAGAAACTGCTCCTGCAGAGCCTGTTCAATCGGAGCCCGTTCCAGAGACGAGCAGTATTCTGGACAGTTTGTTCACGCCGGACGAGCCTTCGTCCAGCGAAGGTCAATAGCGAACAGATCGCGAGGCCGCTCGCCCGAGCGGTCTCGCGGCACGTCGTAGAAGCACCGAAGCACCGTGCCCTCCGAACTGATCTTGTTCGTGCCTTTCGATATGCACTAGACTCGTGCGGCTTCCGCTGCTGCTCTCGCCGAGATGGCAGCGCCTTTCGCGTCGACTAACTTTCGATGTGCCGCATATTATGAGCGAGCGACTGACGGTCATTATTCCGTGCAAGAACGAAGCTCGAAATATATGCGATTGTATTGAGAGTGTCCGCGACGTCGCCGACGAGCTGATTGTCGCGGATTCCGGCTCGACGGATGATACGATCGCTCTCGCGCGATCACTTGGCAGTTGCCGGATTATTCAACGCGACTGGATCGCTGCTAGCGACTTCAAGAACTGGGCCCTAGAACAGGCGACGCACAATTGGATTTTGATTGTCGACGCGGACGAGCGAGTCACCGGAGAGTTGGCCAAAGAGATACGTGAAGTTCTGATTCACCCGCGCCGTAACGGGTATCAGATCCATCGAGCCAACCATTTCATGGGATATCGGGTTCGCTTTGGTCAGTGGGGGGCCGATAAGGCGCTGCGGCTGTTCGATCGCAGGCGAGCGAGCTTTGTCGGAGATACCGATCACGCTGCCGTACAAGTTGCTCACGGGCGCGTCGGTAAACTGCGAAGCCGCCTGACACACTTTACCTTTTGGACCTACGACCAGTACTTCCGGAAGCTAAACCACTATGCCAGGCTCCAAGCCGGCAGTTGGCATCTTGCAGGTAAACGACCAAGCCGCGCGCGAATGTACTTGATCGCGCCAATACGTTTTTTTCAAACGTACTTCTTAAGACTAGGTTTCCTCGATGGCGCGGTCGGATTCCAAGTTTGCATGATGATCGCGTTCTACTCTTTTCAAAAGCAAGCGAGGCTGTGGGAGTTGACTTACGGAAAGCAACCTTCGCTCAACAAAAGCCATGACGCCCCCTGCCCCACTGCACAGGACACAGTCCCAGTTACAAAACATCAAAACGTCGCGTAGGTCTCAGAATGTCAATCGGCCAATACGATGCTCCCTCGGCGAAGATCGGGGTCGTTCTTCCAAACTGGATTGGCGACGTCGTGATGGCAACGCCCACTCTCCGCGCGCTTCGGCTACACTTCGGCGTCAATGCGGAGATCGTTGGAATCATGATGCCCTACGTCTCGGAAGTCTTGGAAGGCACGAGTTGGCTGAACCGATCGATCTATTTCGATCGCAAGTCGTCTGATCGACATTTAAGCACCCTAAGTGTCGTCCGACAGCTAAGGAGATGGCGGCCAGACGCAATGGTACTGTTGACCAATTCACTACGTGCTGGCGTCTTGGCATGGCTGTCGGGTGCGAAGCGCCGTGTGGGATATGGTCGCAATGGTCGCACCCCGTTGTTGTCCCATAGCCTGCCCGTACCTCGCGCGGGAGGATCGCTCAAACCGATCGCGTCCGTCGACTATTACCTCGAATTGGCCTACGCACTTGGCTGCGCCCGCGAGTCACCGGATCTTGAACTCTCCACGCTTCTTGGCGACGAGGCGATCACGGATCGGATTTGGAAGTCGTTGGGGCTCGACCGGGTATCGAGAGTTGTGATTTTGAATACCGGCAGCGCAATCGGAACAGCGCGGGACTGGCCGGTGGAGCACATGGCCGAACTCGCGACTCGCATTGTCAGCGAACGAGATACGGCGGTCCTGGTAATCTGCGGCCCTCGAGAACGCGAGACCGCTGCCGCCATCGAACGCCTCGCGAATCACCCGCGTGTAACAAGTATGGCAGAACAGGATCTCAGTTTGGGCGTTGCCAAGGCGTGCATTCGTCGCAGCCAATTGATGGTGACGACGGACAGCGGACCGCGTCATATCGCCTCGGCCTTCGATGTACCGGTAGTGACACTGTTCGGTCCGATTGATTACCGCTGGTCCGACACGCGTCATCCGCTTGCGATCAACCTCCAGCACCACGTCGATTGCCGACCCTGCGGAAAGGCTGTATGTCCGTTCCAGCATCACCGCTGTATGACGGAACACACCGTGGACCGCGTCTATTCAGCGGTTCAGCGCCAACTCGACCGCATGACCACGCTCGAGAAAGAGCACGAGTCAGTCGCTGCGTTCAAACCGTGATCTTCTTCGGCAACTGACCTCGTTGCCGCTACTTATAAAAATACTTCTTGACGAGATGTTCAGGCGGCGGAGAAGTTGAGTAGGTCACGACAATCGCGATGACGAAGGAGGCGAACAATCCCACCATGAACGGGTGGAAATCGAATAACGCGTAGGCATCCACTTTTCCGCTTTTCAAAGTGCCGACCGCATACAGCGTCACATGCGCGGCAAAGCCGCCTAACATCCCGGCCAATGCACCTTCACGATTGAAGCGAGGCCAGTACAACATCAACGCGACGGGAGCTAGAAAACTGGTCGACAACCCACTGCCTGTAAAGACAATAATATCTTGCAGAAATTGGGGCGGACTGACAGCGGCCAACATTGCGACCAAGCCGACGGCGATCGTGGCGGCGTAGGTCATCCGCTTGATCGTCTTCTCCGAAGCGTTCGGATTTATATTACGTTGATAGATATCGCGGACGACCGCCGACGAAATCATCAGCAGAAAGCTGTCCATGGTCGACATTACGGCCGCGAACGGTGCGGCTACCAACAGCCCGGCCAACCACGGCATATTGATCAGTTCGGTCGTGACCTTAGCCATCTCGGGCATGATGCGGTCGGATTCAGTCTCCCAGCCAGGCAGTAGGACGCGTGCACAGCAGAAGATGATGACGAGCGGGAAGTAAATCAGCGTATAGTAAATCGACACCGTAAAGATCGCGCGTCGCAGAGTCGTCGCGTTGTTAAACGCCATCAAACGCACCATATTGGCAGGCTGACCGGCGCCCGAGAACGTCCACATAAAGAAGAAAGACACCGCGAGGCTGAAGGGTAGAAAGCCTGCGTCGCTGGTGGCATGGGGCCCGGGGCCCGTCACGTAAACGCCGGCGCGCCCAGCGCCATTTACGTACTCTGTACTATCGAATACCCGAATGGAGAGTTCCTGACCGAGGTCATCTGCGGCTTGATTCGCGATCTGCTTCGAATAAGTCAGTTCGATCCCAGGAATCAGCTGGCTGCGTTGACCGTTGCCAGTGCGATAGCCTGCAGCCTGCTCGCCGGGCAAAATCTGCGATCGCGCAGCCGTACGAAATACGCGCCGACCGCTCTCCTCTTCCAGAACCAGCCAGGAGTTATTCGGAATGTTGAACGGTTCGTTCAACGATTCGGGAATCAACAACTCCAGTTTGACGTGGTTCGGCGGCGTCATCTGCGCCATTTCACGCGTTGCATTGCCGAGCCCACCGACAGCCCAAATCGCTAGTGGCAACATCAACACCACGCCACCGACCATGACGAAACCTTGCATGACGTCCGTCCATACGACGGCTCGAAAGCCACCATAGGCGGTATAGACAACCACCGCTGCGGTGAACACAAACAAGCATAGCAAGTACCCAGGCTTATCTTCCGAACCGCCCAGAATAGGCACACCATGCAGCATGTCGGCGAGACTGTGACTAACCGTCCTAAACAGCGGTACGTCCTGCAAGAGTGATTGGAGAATCACACTGCCGCCTTTGAACTGCGCGATCAGATTGAACGCCATAAAAAACACGATCAGTCCAGTCGCAACACCGCCAAAGACCGGGCTTTCGAATCTATCGCGCAGAATATCGGGGATCGTAATCGCACCGCTTTTTCTCGCAACTTGATTAATCCGCTTTGCCAGCAAGCCCATCGAGACAATCGGCACGATCATATAGCTGCCGATCCATAGACCGACGATCCAACCATGCGTATAGACGAGCGACGGAAAGCCGATGAAACTGCCCCCGGAAGCACTTGTCGCGGCGAACGTCAATGCGAACGCCCACACGCCAAGCGAGCGACTGCCGAGAAAATACTCGCTCAGGAACGACTTGGATTGCAACAATCGATTCGACAACCAAGCCAGCACCAAGACGCCCACGATGTAGATCGAAAACGTCACGATCGCGGAGTTGGAGCCCCCCGCAGCCAATAATGAAATCCAAACCATGCTACTCATCGCCAGCTCCCTCTCGGTCGTGGAGGTGGGCGACTTGCTCGGCAAGGTCTTCGCCTTCGTGAGCCTCGCCGAGGTCGTCCGCTTTCATAAAGAAGAAGCAGAACCACACGGCAACGACATCGACGACAACCCAGGGCAATCCGATTCCCCAAAATGCCCAAGAAGGAACTCCGAACACCGTAGAGACTTCGCTCCGCTGCTCACTAGGTCCTAAGTACCCATAGTTGTAGCAGACAAAGATCGACCAGAAGCAGAATACGGCAAAGAGGGCCATAATGACATAAGCTTCACGCAACGAGTTCAGGTACGTAGGATCGTACTCGGGCTGAGCGGTGGGTTTCGGTTGAGGCATGGAGTTTTTGGTGGGAATAAGGTCAGGCGGGTGTGGGCAGTGATTCGCTCATTAACGAACCACAGGCGATCGTGAGTCAGAAGGTGCCGTCGTCAACGATTTGCAGGGAAGCAGTAAATCGCAGCATCTTCAACCGAGAGCAATAT
>JACKHN010000010.1 GCA_020638975.1 Planctomycetaceae bacterium | reverse complement strand
TCCGAACCGCTGATAGGATTGTGGAACTACCTACACTGCGAGTTGGTAGCGGTCGAGAGGCGAAACTGTGACCGTCGGTGCTGGCTGAATTCGGGACTCCACTCAGTTCGGCAGTATAAATAGTACGTGAGATAGATCGACCGCGTTTAGCACGATGTGTTGATGTTGGCGTACCGATCTATATGCCGGGTCGTGCGAGATGAGCGGAACCGCAAGGCGCCTGCCCACCCTGATTCGAACGGAGTTCGATCGCGATGCTTCAATCGTGAATATCGGACTGATACGTTTCGCTGGCAAGATAGACAGCGACCAGCGTCATAATGCCAGTCACGATTAGATAGATCGCAACCAGCGAGGGATTACCATCACCAACAATAAGCAGTTGCGTAGCAATCAGCGGGGCTAGCCCACCGGCGAGCGGTGACGCGACCTGGTAGCCGAGCGATGCACCTGTGTAACGGACGTTCGTTCCAAACAACTCGGAAAAGAAGGCAGCCTGTGGGCCGTACATTGCCGAGTGACCGACCAGCCCTAGGATAATGGCGAACCAGACCAAATAGTTCACTTCAGTATTGACGAGCCAGAAGAACGGAAACGCAAACAACATGGTGAACAGGGCACCACCCAGGTAAACGGGGCGGCGACCTAAGCGATCCGACAGCAGGCCAAAGCTCGGGATCGCAAAGAACTGAACCGCTGCGCCAATCCAAATGCCGGTCAAGACGGTGTTCTTCGGCAACTGGAGCGTTTCCGTGGCGTACGAGATCACCCAGATGCTAAAGATGTAGAACGAAGCGTTCTCGGCAAACCTCGCTCCCATCGCCAATAAGACGTTCCCAGGGTGCTTGCGCAGAACTTCCATGACCGGCAAGTAGGGCGCCGGCTGCTTCGACTTGGCGTTGGCAAAGATTGGACTTTCCATAATGCGAACGCGAATGAACATGCCCACACCCAGTAACACGATGCCGAGCAAAAACGGCACTCGCCAGCCCCAAGCCAGGAATTGTTCCTCAGGCAGCGAGCTGAAGATTGCAAAGACCGCCGTCGCCATCAACAGACCGACCGGCACTCCGGCCTGCACCCAACTGCCGTGTAAACCTCGTCGACTTCGGTGGCCATGTTCGACAGCCATCAGTACAGCTCCGCCCCATTCGCCCCCGACTCCCAAACCCTGGACGCAGCGTAGGGTGACTAGCAAGATCGGTGCCACGATGCCGGCCGTTTCGTAGGTCGGCAGGACTCCGATCAGGAAAGTTGCGACGCCCATGATGGTAAGTGTCGTTACCAACATCGTCTTGCGCCCCAGTCGATCGCCGAAGTGTCCGAAGACGATACCACCGACCGGCCTTGCGAAAAACCCGATCGCAAAAGTCGCGTAGGCGAACATCGTGCCGGTCAGGTCATCGAAGCCTGGAAAGAACAGACGGTTGAAGACCAATGCCGCTGCGGTGCCATAGATGAAGAAGTCGTACCATTCGATCGTCGTGCCTATAAAACTGGCGAGGACGACGCGCCCGACGGATACTTCCTTTGGATCGCTTTTTGACATGTTATGCCTGCTCCTCGGTTGTTCCGACCGCTGATTCTGCGATTGGTTCTACGAGAGCGATCATCGACTGGCCTGCCTTCGGGTCAACCGGGGCTTCCAGCGAACAAATCTCCAGCTTCTTCGCCTCGTCGATCACGAACAGCACGATCGCCGTATCGCCATAACGCGCTCGAAAATCCTTGTAGGTAAACTCGTCGGTCAACTTCGTGGTTTTCACCTGGAAACCACGCACAAAACGCGAGACCAACGCATCGTGATTAAGCGTTTCGTCAAACAACAGCCTGCCGCGTAAATGTTCCGAAATCGAGGTGCGTTTTCCGGAGCCTTCGTCCCACGGTGTCAATTGATAGACGTTGACGCGACCGAACAGAAACGCGAACTCACGTACGGCGAGTGAGTTAACTTCGTCGTTGGCGGTCACCGCGAGGAGTCGGCCGATTCCGCTCAGATCCAGCTCTTCGCGGACGTGATCCGACAGAATACTCGCACACTCAGCGGGCAAGCCCGCCATCTTTGCGGCTGCGATGTAGCCATAGTTCGTATCGACCAACAGGACGGTGAATCCCTCGGACTGCACTTGCTTGGCGATCTCTCGGATGCAAGGTTCTGCGCTTGCGAATAAGATGCCCTGTGGATTGGGGTCAGCCAGCTTCAACCAACGGGCGAGCGGTGCTGCGAAAATCCCGTAGACGAACACAGTTCCAACGATGACTAGAAAGGTGATTGGCACGATCGCGTCTGCTTGTTTCGCGAACTCTGCATTCGAGAAACCTGCTCCACTCCACGAGGCCAGCTTTAACGCGAATACCGACGATACGGCAGCGGCGACAATCCCGCGTGGGGCTAAGAAGCTTAGAAAGACGCGTTCTTGGACGGTGAGTGTCGAACCAATGGTTGCCAGAAAGACGGAAACTGGTCGCACAATCAAGATCATCGAGGCCAGAAATGCCGCGCCCCCGAAACCGAGGCTCCAAACATTCATTGGATCAACGCGAGACCCAAGCACGATAAACAAGCACGAGATGAGCAAGACGCGAAGATGCTCTTTGAACTCAAGTACGTGATGAATCGAAACACTCTTCTGGTTGGCCAAGGCAATTCCGAGAATGGTCACAGTGACGAGACCAGATTCCTCCTGAAGCAAGTTCGAAAGCGCGAAGACGCCCATCGCCACCGTCAAGAACACCACACCATGTAGAAAATCCGGAATCCAATACCGCTTCACAGCTTGGACCAATATGCCGGCAGTGACGACACCGATCACCAAGCCGATGGCAGTCGTCTTTAGGAGCATCACAGCGATCGCGCCGAACGTGGCATGTCCGGCGTGTGCAAACACAAATTCAAACACGAGTACGGCGAGAATGGCTCCGATGGGATCGATAACGATCCCCTCCCACTTGACAGCCGAAGCAATCCGGCGGGACGGCTGGATCTGGCGCAGCATGGGCGCAACGACCGTGGGGCCGGTTACGACAAGGATCGCTCCAACCAAGGCTGCAATGCGAACGTCTAGGCCGAGTAGTACAACAGCAGCAAGGCTTGTCAGCGTCCAACTGGCCACCGCTCCGATTGTGACGAGCCGAAGTACGCCAGAACCGGCTTCCTTCAGTTCGTGAAAACGCAGCGTGAGGCCACCTTCAAAAAGTATTACTGCAACGGAAAGCGAGACGATCGGAAACAAAACGCGAGATCCGATTTCGGAGGTGTTGGCGTCGACATCCGCTAGATGGGCGAGTAGTTCGTCTGGGCTAACGAAGCTCCCAACGGCAACACCAATGCCTAGCAGCAACAGAATCGATGGCAATCGCAGCCGCCACGCCAACCACTGAGCCGCGATTCCGAGGAGAGGAACTCCGGCCAAATAATAGAAAAATGCGTGCTCACGCAGATGCTCAACGAAGTGTGCCAAAAGTTGCCTCGCGCGATCTCGAACGACTTGTGTCGACAGGCTTTCCTAAGTCGGTAAGAGCATAGCACGTCTGGGGCCAAGTCACGAGGCTTGGTCTTCGCAACGACCGAGTACAAAAGCGGCAGCAGCCTCGCAAATAGGTGGATGCCGCGGGAGTATCACCGCACCACGCTGCATTACGCTGACGAGAAGTAACGTTGCCTAGAATTAGAAAGTGACGATCGCGTCCATTCCGAAAATGGTTTGATCGGCGTTCGCCCCCGGAACCCATTCATGCTTCATCTCGGGTCGCAACACCAAGTTTGCATGCGGTCGATAGTTCAAACCAAAGGTGGCGGCGTTGACAGATAAGCCTTCGGCCTTCCACCACTCGATACGTGTTCCGAATGCAGTGCAGTCGTTGAGTGTATAGAAGAGATACTGATTGATGCCAATCGTGTCATAAGTTCCCGCTCGAATCATATCGGACTGGAAGACGTAATTTAGATTCTCGGTGAGTGCAAAGTCCACGACGACGCTGTGCGAGTAGGAATCGTTTCGTCCGTTGCCGATGAAGCCGAAGTCGCCGTAGGTGCTCATGTAGGTGAACGACACGTCGTCAGACACCGAATACCCAACACCACCCAGCCAGTTGCTTCCGCCATTGAATTGGTCGAAGCCAGTATCCCAACCTGCAGTCCAACCGCCGTACAGCGTCAAATCAGCGGAATAGTTATACGTGGCGATGGCACCGGTGTGTGTAAACGGTTCGCTATTGTTCATCGTAAACGCGTGGCTGAAGAAGAAGTTGTCAGGAGCCGTAACAACTTCGTAGCCAATCAACGTATAGAAATGCCCAAGCTTCACGGAGAAATCGCCATTCGCCAACTCCGCATACAACTGAGGAATTGCCCAACCGTAGCTTCCGTGATCAAATCCGTTCAAATAGTCCCATTCGCCTGGATCATTTCCGAAGGCTTGGGTGTTGTTGGCGTCGATGCCGTACAGGATGTCGGCACGGAAACCCAAATCCCAACCACAACTGCCATCGGCGACACGCTCGGCCCAAAGCCACTGTTGGTGCAAGTTCAAATTGTCACTGTTCTGATTAAAGCCATCGGCGTAGCTGTCCTTGTTCGTGTAACCAAGCTGTGTCCAACCACCGACAGAAATGCCGAAGTTGTTGTCACCTGAGTAGAGCACCAATGGTTCGTCCGGGCCCCATAAATGACAACTGCATCCGCTGCCTTTCTCACCTTTGGTGTTACAGCCACAAGCATCGTCCTTCTGGCCGGGTGCCGGTGCATCGCCGAGTACACTGACGGGGTCGATGGAAACATCGTCAGAGATGCTGTAGCGAAAGGATTCTTCCGCGGTTGCTGGGAGAGCAGTCATCGCGGTCAGCAGAAGAGCCAACGCAAAGGGAAATGGTCGTTTCATTCTCAGCCCCTCCGATCTTTGGATGCGAGGTTAGTAATCGTTCGGTGCGAGCGCATAACTGGCTCGCAGTCGTAGGCCTAACCCGCCAAAGAAAGGCCGCTGCAATGGCTCGCATTCACTTTCGACACAATGCTTCATTGCTAGCGATTGCACCGAAAATAACGATTACGAACTAGTGGCTTGTTCGGTTGAATATGCGGATTGCATAAGTTTACGACGATTGCGCCATTTTCCTTCTCTAGCTCTCGCAGTTTGACAGGAAGTGGCTCATCCAGACGAGCGGTTCGAGCTGGCAACGATGGCATAGCACCTGCTAGCAGAGCCGTGTATTGCGTCCCGAGGTCGACGGCTTCGGAGAGCCGTCGTACAAATTGTGCGGATTGAACACAACGAAAACCCTGTCGGCCTCGGGCAGAGTCGTTGGCTGGTCGCGCTCGCGAAGTTGTTCGACTTCACAGCGAAGGGTTATCATTTCTTCTTGCAATACCTTGAAGGGATCACCTTCGTTCTGACGCCGTTTGCTGGTCAGCAACCAATCGAGTGGATCAGCACCTTGTCTTGTCCGCGTCCAACGGTTGGTTCGATTCACTCGGCATAGCGATCGAACTGCTTTCGCTGGCGATCGAACTTGAGGCGGAACAACGACTGCCGGACCGCCAATCGGCACAACCACGGTGCGATCTTCGACGTATCCAGTAACGACGAGGTCTGACGCACGACTGCCAAAGCCAGTTCTTGCATGACCTCGTCGACGGCCTCGCGATCGCGCGGTCGTGAGTAAACAATCGTCCTCAATCAGCGGTCGTACTGGGTGAGGGTCGCTTGCCAGTCTATCCCCGTACCGATTGCCGAGTCGCCAGCGACCCGAAGGGCTCTCGATTCCGTCATGGCTTTAGAGCGAGTTACTGCTCGCTATAGAATCTCGCTCGCGTTCTTTGTAAATTTGTTCAGGGTGGGCAAAACGCGTTTACGCGACAGCGGCATAGGATGCGATAGGCAAACGATTGGGGGTCTGTACGCTGTAGTCCGACCCGCACATAATACGCCAACGCGCCTGTGATGGTGCGAAGAAACAGTCAGAATTGCCTGATAACGTTACCGAACGCATTGCGTTCGCGGAAACTCATCGGCGAGAGGAACACGAATGACACGCAATAGTTTTGTGGCCGGTTGCATGTTGCTGAGTGTACTTGCGATACCGGGGTGCCGAGTCAAAACAACAACGACGACGACCACTCAGAGCAGCGCGACTTCTAACACGACGTCCACCGAAGGCGATCCGGAGATGAATGTTGTGATGCCGATCGAGAGTGAGGCAGCAGCAACGGAACCCACTGCCGACGAACCGGCACCAACCACGGAGAAGAAGCCTCAGATGAGCATCACGAAGACCTCGTTTGGCAAGACGGAAGATGGACAACAGATCGACTTGTACACTTGCACGAATGCGAATGGATTGGTTGTAAAACTGACTAACTACGGTGCAATCGTTGTCTCCGTCGAGACGCCTGACCGCGATGGCAAACTCGCGAACATCACGCTCGGCTTTGACAAGCTCGACGGCTACCTACAGCGTCATCCCTATTTCGGTGCCACCGTCGGACGTTACTGTAACCGTATCGCCAAAGGCAAATTCACGCTCGACGGACAAGAGTATACGCTGGCAACGAACAACGGTGAGAACCATTTGCACGGCGGTGATGCCGGTTTCGACAAACAGGCGTGGAAAGCAGAAGAGGTCAACACCGACAACGGAGTCGGCATCAAGTTCACGCGCCGCAGTGTCGACGGTGAAGAAGGTTACCCTGGCAATCTCGACGTGACGACCATCTACACGCTGACGAATGCGAACGAGTTGCACATGGAGTTCAGCGCTACGACGGACAAAGCAACCCCCTGTAACCTGACGAATCACAATTATTGGAATTTAGCCGGCGCTGGCTCGGGAACAATCGAAAACCACGAACTGCAACTCGAGTCGGACAAGTATCTGCCGGTTGACGCTGGTTTGATCCCCACGGGCGAACTGGCCGACGTGAAGGGTACTCCGCTCGATTTCAGTTCGCCGCACAAGATCGGCGAACGAATGAAGCAGATCGACGCTGATCCGGTCGGCTATGATCATTGCTACGTGCTTCGCAGCCAAGACGGCAAGTTGGCCTTGGCCGCTCGCGTAAAAGAGCCGACCAGTGGTCGCGTGATGGAAATCTACACGACGCAGCCCGGCATTCAGCTCTACAGCGGCAACTTCCTCGACGGAAGCGAGAGCGGCGGCGGATATAACCAGTACGGAGCGTTCTGCCTGGAGACGCAACATTATCCCGACTCGCCGAACCATCCGGAGTTCCCGTCGACGATTCTAAAACCTGGCGAGACATACAAGCAGACGACCGTTCATAAGTTCTTTGTTGAATAGACGCCCAATCGTTCGAAATCAATGACGACAACTCCCGACGAGCACAAAGCCGACGCACCGGATCAGATCCGCTGTGCGGTGATCACGGTCAGCGACACTCGCACGGAAGAGACGGACACAGGCGGCGCGGAGATTATTCGATTACTTGGCGAGGCCGGTCACGTCGTCACAAAACGTGAGATCCTTCCCGACGAACCTGAGCGGATGAGACCACTGCTCGAATTGCTTCGTGACACCGATCAAGTTGACGTGATCCTGATGACGGGTGGCACTGGCATTTCATCGCGCGATCAGACCTACGAAACCGTCACCGCGTTGCTGACGAAGCCGTTGCCAGGATACGGCGAGTTGTTTCGCATGTTGAGCTATCAAGAGATCGGTGCCGCCACGATGCTCAGCCGAGCGACCGGCGGACTGATGGAACGAACCGTATTGCTCACGATGCCGGGCTCGAGGGCTGCCGTACGACTTGCGATGGAGCAAGTTGTGTTGCCCGAGTTGAGACACTTGGTTCGCGAGGCGCGAAGGTAACAACGATCTCTTCTTAAATCTGAAACCGTAGCTTAATCTTCCATCACGTCTGCTTCACGCTTCTTCGCCAACTCGTTGACTTGGTCCTCGTACTTTTTGATCAGCTCTTGAACTTCGTTCTTCGTATCGTCGCGAATGTCTTCGCTGATGGTTTTGTCCTTTTCGGCTTGATCCGCCGCCTTGTTGGCATCGCGGCGCACGTTGCGGAGCGAGACCTTGGCCTCTTCACTCAACTCCTTAATTCGGTTGACCATCTTTTTGCGGACTTCGCCCGACAGTGGCGGGATGTTGATGCGAATGAGGCGACCATCGCTTTGCGGATTAAAGCCTAGATCGCTGGCGATAATCGCCTTTTCAATATCCTTGATCGTGCTCGGATCGTAAGGGCGGATGACGATCTGGGTTGGTTCGGGCGCGCCGACGGACGCCAATTGCTTGATCGGCGTTGGCGAGCCATAAACCTCGACCCGCAGTGTGTCGACCAGACCCGGATTGGCTCGGCCGGTGCGAATTCCCGCGAGGGAAGATTTCAGATGAGTGATCGCCTTGTCCATGCGATCTTCGGCGTCAAACAGGATTTCTTCGGCGGACATAGCTAACCTCTCATTTCTTTGTCGCGGGAGCGATCAGTGTGCCAACCTTCTCTCCGCGCACGGCTCGTTGAATATTGCCGTCTTTGCGATAGTTGAAGACCAAAATCGGAACGGCATGCTCCATACAGTGCGTAATGGCGGTCGAGTCCATAACTCGCAAATTCTTCTCCAGCACAGTGCTGAAGTCCAGTTCGCGGTAGAGAACTGCGTGGGGATTCTTTTCAGGGTCTTCGCTGTAGACGCCGTCCACGCGAGTCGCCTTCATAACAATTTCAGCTTCGAGTTCCAAGGCACGTAAAGCGGCGGCGGTATCTGTCGTAACAAAGGGCCCGCCCGTTCCGGCCGCGAGAATGATGATGCGGCCCTTTTCCAAGTGGCGATGAGCGCGCCGACGAAGATACGGCTCGGCGACTCCGTCCATTTGAATCGCAGACATTAGTCGAGTCTGGCATCCGATCGACTCTAGTGCGTCTTGCAACGCAAGCCCGTTGATGACTGTCGCGAGCATCCCCATGTAATGGGCGGTCGCTTCGTGGATGCACGCGCTGGCATCTTTGAACTGAGCACCGCGGAGGATGTTGCCACCGCCGATGACAACGGCGATCTGACAGCCTAGCTCCTGTGCTTGATGCACCTGCCGGGCGATATGCACGACTTCTTCCATGCTGATGCCGCGTTCGCCGCCACGCGAAAAACTCTCGCCTGAGAGCTTGAGGATCACTCGCTTGTAGCGTGGCTTCTCACCGGTTGATTCACTCATCGAAACTCCACCTTACGACGCAGACATAAAAAAGCCCCGGACGAATCCAGGGCCGTTTTCGACGCGATGACTTACTCGCCTAGCACCCAGTGAATGAACTGAGAAATCTCCATCCCGTTCTCTTTGGCGTACTGGCCAACCGTTTGCTTCGGCTCTTTGACGAAGGGCTGCTCGAGGAGTACTCGTTCCGCGTAGTAGCTGCGGATTCGGCCTTCGACCATCTTGTCGACGATGTTCTCCGGCTTGCCTTCTTGAAGAGCAGCCTCACGCAGGATACCTCGCTCCTTTTCAACTTCGGCAGCATCAAGATCTTCGACGTTTAACGCGGCAGGCCGCATCGCCGCGATGTGCATACAAACGTCCTTTGCGACCGCATCATTGCCGCCTTTGACAGCGGTCAAAACACCTGCGATCGTTCCGGCGTTGTGGCTGTAGCCGCCCGTTGCGCCTTCGATGCGTTGCAGTCGACCCACATTGAAGACCTCACGAATCTTGTTCATTAGATCATCGCGTTGCTCGCCAAGCGTCTGGCCCTTCTTACTTGGCGAGGGTTGCGCCAGAAGTTCCTCGACCGTGGAAGCTCCCGGTCCCTTAGCTAGTTGCTCTGCCAAGTCGTTTGCCAGCTGAATGAACTCGTCGTTCTTGGCAACCGGGTCACTTTCGCACTTCAGTTCGACGATCGCGCCGACGGACTTATCGGTGCCCGCGTAGAGCCCGAATCGACCAAACGACGTCTCGCGATCGGTCCGCCCGCCCATGACCTTTAGGCCACGTTCACGTAACCACTGAATTGCGGCCTCTTCGTTGCCGTCACACTCGGTTAGCGCCTTCTTGCAGTCCATCAACGGCAGGCTAGTTTTCTCTCGTAACGCCTTCACGGCAGCCGCTGTGATCGCAGCCATGATATTTCTCCTTGCTGTTTATTCGTTCAGCTATTTGCATCCAACCCGCTCGCAGTACGACACCCGAGAGGCCGAAAGAGTTCAATGAAGATCAAGTCAAGCTCGCGGTTATCGCCCTGGCGCACCAAGGGCGATAATTCTTGCGAGGTGAGTCAACTAAGACGCATCTGCGTCCGACTTGGCGTCAGCTTCGGCTTGCACCTCCGGCGCGACCGTTGTCGTGTCCGGAACTGCATCCTTATCCTGCAACGCCACCATGTTTTTCGCGGCAAAAATCGCGTCTGCGACGTGCTTGGCAATCAACTCGATCGATCGAATGCCGTCATCGTTACCGGGGATCGGCAAATCAACCAAGTCTGGATCGCAATCAGTATCGATTAGTGCGACTGTCGTGATACCTAGCTTGCGGGCTTCGCGAATCGCGTTGCGTTCCTTCTTGGGATCGATGATCACCAAGCACTCAGGCAAACGGTTCATCGTTCGCAAACCGTTCAGGTTGCGATACATCTTTCGATACTCACGATTCAATGCCGATTGCATTTTCTTGGAGTAAGTCGAAAGCTCGTCACTAGTTCGCAATCGCTCAAGTTCCTCCAGGCGAGCCAACCGATTGCGGATGGTGCGGAAGTTGGTCAAAGCACCGCCGAGCCAACGCTCGTTCACGAAGGGCATTCCGCACCGCAGAGCTTCACGCTCGATCGTTCCGCTGGCCTGACGCTTCGTGCCAACGAACAAGATCAAGCTACCGCCCGCAGCGACATCGCCAAGATACTTCTTGGCTCGCAACAACCCGCGAACAGTCTCGCGGATGTCGATTATGTGGATTAAGTTCTTGCGAGCGTAGATATACGCCGCCATCTTCGGGTTCCAGCGACTGGCACGATGGCCAAAATGCACGCCGGCTTCGACAAGTTCGGTAACAAGAGTATTCGACACTAACAAACTCCCTAACTTCTTTGACCGCCAAGCGATGACGGGACAATCCCGCCACAGGTCGAACCTTCGCTCGTTCAGCCGAGGGGCAAAAAGAGGTGCCTTGCCGTACGCAAATCGTGCTACATGCCCAGTTTGCGGCGAGGCGACAAGCGTTTGAATCTATCAGCCTGGGGAATTTCGGTCAATTGGGAGTTAGTCGCGGTCAGGGCTTTCGTTTTGTTCAATCTGCACAATTTGTACGACGGCTCTCCGAAGCCGTCGAACTCAGTAATTCGTTGCTCGAAGGCTTCGGAGAGCCGTCGTACGAATCCCTTCAATTTGAAAAACTGAAAAGCCCAGCACTCGCGGTGAGTGGCTCCAATTTCCGGATGCATCAACCCTTTGAAGTCGGATGCGGCCAGTGCATCGAAGATCCCGGCACCGCCACCCAAAAAGTGGCTGATTCGAGGTGAAAACCAGTGCCGAAGGCGAGTTTTAACCGACCGTACAGCCACAAAAAAGAGCGACGATTTCTCGCCGCTCGAAGTGTTCGTTTGGTGTGGTCGCTGCGTCTTAAACGAGATATTCGCGATCCACAACCAATCCGGGCATGGGGACGGGGTATTTGCCATTCGCATCGGCCACCAACGGCGCTGGGCCATCGAAGGTTAATTTGTCTGCATCCGGAGCAAAGGCGTGGTCGCAGTTAAGCATCTGGTCATAGGTGATGATCTGACCCGTGTGAGCTGCCATGCGGCCCATCGAGGTGACAACACTGGCTTTCACCCCACGTTCCACTTCGTTGTACGCCTTGTCTTCCTTGATGGCGTTGATCAGGTCGTCCCACTCCACTTGGTAAGGATTCGGCTCTGGATCGGGGAACGCCCACACGAGATCGTTCTTTACGAAGTTCTGACCTTTATAAATGCGACTCCTCGCTGGAATGTGGCCTGCGGTCGAGAAGACTGCCGACCCTTTCGTGCCGTGAACGTAGGTCGCGAAATCTTTGTTGCATCCAGGAATCGTTCGGCCATCGACGAACAACTTCGTACCATCCTCGAACGTATATTCAATCGCATAGCTATCGAAGTTCTGGTCGATCGTGTTGCCACGATAGTGTCGACCGCCGATGGCTTGTGCCATGATCGGCCAAGCTCCTTTCGCCCAACATCCTTCGTCGATGTTGTGAATCAAAAAGTCGCTGACCGCACCACCGCTGGCCCACAAGAAGCCGTGGAAGTTCCGGATCTGATGCTCCAACTCACTCACTCCTTCAGGCGCCGGGCCCACTGCCGCCGAACCGGTCGGTCCTGCCATTCGGTAAGCACGAAGCGTCAGGACATCTCCCAACTCGCCGTCGTGGATCTTGTTTGCTAAGGCTTGACGCGCCTTGCAATGACGAACCATCAAACCGACACCGACTTTCAGATTCTTCTCATCGGCCTTCTTGGCCAACTCGAACATCTTTTTGCTGCTCGGCCCATCTGCTGTGAGCGGCTTCTCCATGAAGACATTGATGCCCTTTTCGATCGCATAGCCGAAATGCACCCAACGGAACGCGAGCGGAGTCGTAAAGATCGCCACGTCGCCGGGGCCTAAGCAATCCATCGCGTCTTTGTACGCCTCGAAGCCTACGAACTGACGGTTCTTTGGCACATCGACTTCGTTCGGGTGTTGCGTCGAGAGACTTCGATAGCTGATATCAAGTCGATCTTGAAACACATCAGCCATGGCCACCAGCTTGGTTGGACCATTCTCGACCCGCAGCGCGTTCGACGCCGCACCTGTTCCACGACCGCCGCATCCGATCAAGGCCACCTTAATCGTGCCATCGGCTGCTGCATGCACGTGCGGAACTGAACCAGCGACGAGCGTCGTGGCGGCTGCGAGCGTGCCGGTACTTTTCAGAAAGTCGCGACGGGATGAAGTTTGTTTGAGTGAGTCAGTCATGATCCGGCCTTTCGAGAAGAGGTGGGTTGTTTTCAGGTGGGGCGAGCGAGGCTAGGTATATCGATTTCAACGACTAATATTGTGCGCTAATCCGAGGCCGTTGTCACTCAGCTTCGTCGATTTGTGGTGGGTCGGTCTTGTCCCACTTGGCGGCCTTCTCTTCGTCCGATGGTTCCACCAGCGGTCGCACGATGCGAAACCCAACACTCAACGCATCCGTGTGATACCAAATGCTTTGAGGCAGTTGCGGGTCCTGTTGCTTCCATTCCTCGCTGGAAGCAATCCGAGCCGCGCTCCGCAATCGATCAGCATCGTCGTCCCAACCGCCACCGCGGACGACGCGGGGATAGAGCGTCGTAGGAATCGCCAGAGGCTGCTTCGCGCGCCCCGCTTCGCTGGCATAGAAGTCCGGAATGTACTGATCGAGTACCCACTCGGAAGCGTTCCCGTGCATGTCATACAAGCCCCAGGGATTGGGCTTCTTGGTTCCGACCTTCGCGTAAGCTTCGCTGTTGTCATAGAACCAGGCATAGTCCTCGAGTTGAGCCGCGTCGTCACCGAATGAATAAGCGGTTGTTGTTCCCGCGCGGCAGGCGTATTCCCACTCGGCCTCGGTTGGCAAGCGATAGTAGCGTCCGGTCTTGGCACTCAGCCACTTACAAAAGGTCCGCGCGGCATGTTGCGTCATGCAAATCGCCGGATAGCCTCGCGTTCCCATGCCGAAGCTCATGTCGGTGTAGGGCTCGGTCGGCTGGCTGAGCTGAAACTCGTCGGCCGCTTTGTCGCGAGCGTTCGGCTCGATGTTGAACGCCGTACGACGAAAGACATCAAGGTCCGACATCCAGACTTCGTACGCATCCCATGTGATTTCGTACTTACCCATCCAGAATGCCTCGATCGCGACTTCGCGCTGCGGCCCTTCGTCATCGTTGCGATCCGCTTCCGAAGCGGGACTTCCCATTGTGAACTTGCCGCTGGGAATCGCCACCATATCGATCTTGGCGTTCGCATGCTCAATCAACTCGACGTAAGGCTTCATTTCTGCTTCCGAAGACGCGTCGGAGTCTGGGATTGGAAGGGGGGCGGGCCGCTCGGCCGCGCTCGCGGGAGCGTTGAACGACAACGCCGCACACGTGATTGCCAGCGTTGTTGCCAACGACCGCACAACGTTTATCCGTAGGTCAATGCACTTCATTCTCTTCATGCCTCGTTTGTAGAGCTAGTCAACTGCGCCGGTCGCGCTCAAACCAGTATATTCAAACGAAGCTTCCGCGACACGTTTGGGCGATTTCCGTTCGCAGGGAGGGAGAAACTACGGTTGAATCAACTTCATCGCCTCGCCGAACGGACCGTCGCTTGATCGTTCAAGTCCCAGTCGTAGTCCAGGTAGGAAAGGCGAACGGCGTTGGCATTCGCGGCTTGCTGTGCCGCTGCGATTGGCAAATAGGGGGCGATCGCGCCAAGTTGGTTCGCTTGATCGCTGCCGAAATCGTCCGCAAACCAACTTAAGATCGAAGAGAGGTAGAAACGCTGCCCGCTGGGATCGTAACGGAAATTATTGGCATTTGCGAAGAAATCACGAGCATTCTCTGTCAATTGTGCTTCCAAGTTCTGAGCGACATACGCTTCGTTGCGAAGCTTTGGGCAACTCTTTGACGCGCAGACGATCGCGAAATGAATCCGCGGTTCGCTCATCTTGCGCAGGATCTCGTGCTCCATCTGTTCAAGATAAAAACTATCGCCTCCGACGATCAGGTGTAAATCCTTCCAAATGTTGTAACCAAAGAGGCGGGCGGTGTGATTGCGAATGCTGGTCGTGGGATACTCACGGAGGATGCCCTTGATCGTGACAGCATTATAAGCATTGATCCAGAACGCCAGCGTGGCTTCGCGATGGGCCCGCTGTCGTGGATCGGCTTGCGAAAGATGAGCGAGGTAAGCGTCCAGTTGTCGCACGTCCTCGGCAGACCGCTTCCACGCGGTGTAGTTAACGTTTCCTGCTTGGTCGACATACCTCTTCAGCAACAAGTCCCACTGCGAATGGTCGATCTGCTCAATCGAAACACGCTCGCTCGCGACGACGTTGCGGCCAACGGTAACGGTCGGCCCCGCTTCAACGATCGAACACGTTGCTGCTACGCTGATGACGAAGGTGAGTATGCGCGCCGACTGTACGCTCATGGCAGATGCTTTGCGTTGTGCAATGATTTAAGTGACTGTATGACAAATAGTCATGCGGTCGTCGATCGAATTGTCGGCGATGACTCGCTTTGTGTCTGTGAGATCGAATACGTAGCAGTAGCGATAGCTGTGCCCACTTTACTGAATCATCGCTTCAAATTGATCTTCGGTAAGGACTTGAACGCCAAGTTTCTCGGCCTTAGCGAGTTTGCTCCCGGCCTTTTCTCCGGCGACGAGGAAGTCCGTCTTAGCGGACACGCTAGACGATACTTTGCCACCGTGCTGCCGAATCAGCTCTTGTATTTCGTCGCGAGTGTACTTCACCAACGTACCGGTCACGACGAATGACTTGCCGGTCAGCGTCTCGCTCGCGAGCGACCGCTTAGCCGCTTCCATCTTCAGTCCCAGTGACCGTAAATCATCAACGATGCCCTTCCCAAAGTCGCTGTGCAGGAAGTTGTAGACACTTTCGGCGATGATGCCGCCGATCTCGTTGACGTCGGCAAGCTCTTCGACCGACGCGGCTTCAATCGCTTCGACCGATCCAAAATGCTCCGCCAAGACCCTCGCGACGGTTGTCCCCACATGGCGTATCGACAGCGCATTCAACAACGACGCCAGATCTCGCTCGCGACTTGCTGCGATCCCCTGCAGCAAGTTGTCCGCTGACTTTTCGCCCATCCGCTCGAGAGCCAGCAAGTCGGCCTTGCGGTCTTGCAGGCGATACAAATCGCCGTACGTCGCGACCAACCCACCGCTTACTAGTTGATCAACCAGTTTGTCGCCTAACCCTTCGATGTCCATCGCCTTGCGACTGGCGAAGAAGCGGATTCGTTCCTTGACTTGGGCGGGGCACTCCAAGTTCGGGCAGCGGATATAGACGCCACCCTCGTCCTTCACAAGTTCCGTTTCACACTCGGGGCACTTCGTCGGAAACTCGAACACGGGCAAGTCGCTCCTGCGTTCATGCTTCTCGACGCGAACAATATGAGGAATGATGCGACCGGCTTTCTCGACGACAACGATATCGCCGACGCGTATATCCTTGCGTTGGATTTCGTCTGCGTTGTGCAAGCTTGCGCGGCTGACGATCGTGCGGTCGAGTTCCACGGGTTCCAAATTGGCGACAGGTGTGATGGCTCCCGACTTACCAACCTGCACTCGAATTTCATTTAATCGCGTCGTCGCTTCCCACTTTTCCCACTTGTAGGCAATGACCCAGCGCGGACTCTTCGAAGTCGTTCCCAAACGAGCCCGCTGGTCGAAGCTGTTGACTTTAATGACGAGGCCATCGACTTCAAAGTCAAGTTCGTGCAACTGCTCGATCACTGACTCGGCATGTTCCATCGCCGCAGCGATTGTCTGGAACGCAGCGACGTGGGGCGTGGGACGCAGGCCATAACCCCCGATCTCGCTCAGGAAGTCGATGTAGTTCGACGCCTTAATCCCTTCGCAGTAGCCGGTACCGTGACAGAACATCCGCAGCCCACGCTCGGCACAAATGCGTGGGTCGAGCATGGTGATGGTTCCCGACGCAACGTTTCGCGGATTGGCGAACAGCGACTCACCCTTGTTTTGTTGGCGCTGATTCAACGCAACGAGTGTCGAGTTGGTCATGAAGATCTCGCCGCGTACCTCGAGCACACTTGGCACGTTATCCCCGACTAGCCGCAACGGGATATCGCCTATCGTACGGACGTTGTGAGTAATGTCGCTGCCAGTGGTGCCATCGCCGCGAGTCAATCCTTGCACGAGCACGCCATTCTCGTAGATGAGCGAAACAGCCGCACCGTCGATTTTCAGCTCGACGACCCACTCGATCGCTTCATCAGGCAACGCTTTGATGGTCCGCTCCGCCCATTTTTGGACTTCCTCGACGGAGTAGGTGTTTTCGATCGAAAGCATCGGCAAGCGATGTGCCGCTTCCGGCAAATGGTCGACCGGCTGTTCGCCAACTCGTTGGGTCGGGCTATCGGGTGTGATGAGTTCAGGGTGCTCGCGTTCGAGCTCCTGCAACTCGTGCATCAATTGATCGTACTCTGTGTCGCTGATTGCGGGCGAAGCGTCGACGTAGTACAGGCGATCGTGGTGGCGAATTTGTTCACGAAGCTCCACGATTCGTTGCTCGACTGCGGCAGTCATCTAGCGGGCTCCTCGAACGTGCTAACAGGTGAAAGTCGATTCGTTGCGTCAAAACCACCGATGAAGCCGTATTGTGCCAGAGATTTAAGCCGTTGTGAGGGCGGGGTGGCTCAGCACGGTTGCCACGCCATCCGCAAGGAACATCGCGACAGAAGTATTTACGCGGTCATGTGTTCCGTAATACAATGGCTTCAGTCGTTGGTTCCCGATCCAACTGCTCACCAGCAAACATTCCTCCCGCCCCCAACGGTCATGCTCGTGCGATTTCGACCGGCAAGTACTAGCAATTTCACAACGGCAGCGCGTTGTATGCTCGCCATCACGGTCTCTTGTGCGCTTGCATTTCGTGTCAACTCATCGCAAGCCGAGGATGCGAAGAAACTCGAGTTCTTCGAGACTCGGATCCGCCCCGTTCTTGTCGAGCATTGTTACGAATGCCACTCTGTTGGCGCGAAAGAAGTCAAAGGGAATTTGGTTGTCGATACGGCGGCTGGGCTGATAAAAGGCGGCGATTCGGGAACATCGCTCGTGCCGGGCAAGCCCGATGAGAGTTTATTGCTTGAGGCGATGCGTTACGAGAGCGTCGAGATGCCTCCCGCAGGCAGACTGCCGGAGAGTGTGATCGCTGATTTCGCAAAGTGGATTGAGATGGGAGCACCCGATCCACGCGGCGGAGACGCGGGAGCGGTGACTCGCTCCACGATCGACATTGAAGCCGGACGCAACTTCTGGGCGTTTCAACCTCCGCAGGCCCATACTCCCCCGCCAGTGAAGGTTGCGTCGTGGCCGCGTTCCGAGATTGATGCCTTTGTGTTGGCGGGGTTGGAGCGAGCTCGGCTATCACCGAGCATAGATGCCGATCGCGAAACGCTTGTGCGACGGCTCTACTATGACCTGCTCGGCTTGCCACCGACACCGCAGCAGGTCAGCGACTTCGTCAATGACGACCCGGCGAACGCGATCGAAACGCTAGTCGATCGACTGCTCGAATCGCCTCAGTTCGGCGTCCACTGGGGTCGGCATTGGTTGGACGTGGCACGCTATGCGGATTCCAACGGGGGCGACTTCAATGCCACGTTTCATAACGCTTGGCGGTATCGTGACTATGTGGTGAACGCCATGAACGACGATAAACCGTTCAACCGATTTGTGCAGGAGCAAATCGCGGGGGACTTGTTGCCTTACTCCTCCGATGAACAACGAGCCGAGCAAATCATCGCAACGGGCTTCTTGATGATCGGCACCAAGATGCTCAGCGAACGCGACAAAGAGAAGCTGACGATGGATGTGGTCGACGAGCAGATCAATACCGTCGGCAGCGCGTTCATGGGGCTGACACTAGGTTGCTGCCGCTGCCACGATCACAAGTTCGATCCGATTCCCACGCAGGATTACTACGCATTGGCCGGCATTTTTCGCAGCACGCGGACGCTCGAAGGCGAGAGCCAGCAGTATGTCTCGACTTGGCCGCGCCGCGACCTACCCGCCAAGCCCGAGCAAGTTGCGGCGGTCAAGCAGCACGAGGAACAAACCAAAGCCTTAAATAAGCAGCTTGCCGCGACGAAGAAACGATTCGACGACGCCGAGAAGGAGTTAAAGGAATTGGCTTCCGGGGCGAACTCGCTGACCTTCGACGATGCCGATGCCGAAGTTGCCGGTAGTTGGAAGGCATCGACTTTGACGCCCAACTACATTGGAAAGGGCTACATACACGATGATGGCACGGACAAGGGTGAGAAGTCCGTCGAGTTCACGTTAAAGCCCTCCAAGACAGGACTGTACGAAGTCCGCCTGTCCTACGCACCGGGCGGGAATCGCGCGAACAATGTCCCCATCACGATTCACCACGCGGACGGCAAGTCGGACGTGACGCTTGATCAAAGCCGCAAGCCGCCCATTGATAACCTCTTTGCCTCGGTCGGCAGCTTTCGATTTGAAGGCGGCAAGCCAACCGCACTGACGATCTCAACGACTGGCACGAAAGGTTATGTCATTGTCGACGCCGTGCGACTTGTCGAGGTGGACGTTGCCGGCAAACCGATTGCCGTGGCCGACTCGCCGCAAAACGCAGCGATTAAACTAGCGACCGCCAGCGTCGAAACGCTGAAGGCCGAACTCGCATCGCTCGACGAACAGATCAAAGCGATGGAGAAGAATGCGCCGCCGCCACTCCCGAAAGCCATCGCCGTCGACGAGTTCAAGGAGATCGGCGATTGCGAGGTTTGCATTCGTGGCGAACATCGCAATCGCGGCGAGAAAGTGCAGCGTGGTTTCATTCAGGTTGCATTAACCGGCGAGCCCACGACGATTCCGGACGCGACGAGCGGTCGGCGTGAATTAGCCGACTGGCTCTCAAGCCCGCAGCATCCTTTGACCTCACGCGTCATCGTCAATCGGGTTTGGTCGCATCTGCTCGGCGAAGGTATCGTTCGCAGTGTTGATAATTTTGGAGAACTCGGCGAACGGCCAACTCATCCTGAACTGCTCGACTATCTGGCTGATCGCTTTGTCAGGCCGATCAGTGATCGTGGTTTTGGTTGGTCGATCAAACGGTTGGTCCGCGAGGTCACGCTCAGCCGCGTTTATCAGATGGCCAGCGATCATGACGAAGACGCGTGGCAAGCCGATCCGGAAAACCGATTGCTGTGGCGAGCCAATCGTCGCCGACTGCCCGCCGAAGCCATTCGCGATTCTATGTTGGCGATCAGCGGCCACCTTGACCTTTCTCCCGGCGGTTCGCCTGTCGAAGGGCTCGGCACCTTGGTGAACAACAATTCAGCGGATGCCGACGCCTACGAGCGGAAAGAAACGGCGAAGCGTAGCATCTACCTGCCGATCATTCGCAACGAGTTGCCCGCGACATTAACCGTCTTTGACTTCGCCGATCCAGATCTTGTCGTCGGCAAACGCCCGGTGACAAATGTTCCAGCGCAGGCGTTACTGCTGATGAACAGCCCGTTCGTCATGAACTGCGCCGAGCAAACCGCCAAAAAACTGCTGGCTATCGAAGGACGATCGCCTGAGCAGCTGGTTGCTGATATCTATCAAGTCACACTCTCGCGCACTCCGACAACCCTGGAGATCCAACGAGCGATTGCGTTTGTGAATAACACGGGAGAGGAAACGGGCGAGGAAGTCGATTCGATTACAAAACGACTTGCCCAATTGGTCCACGTGTTGTTCGCATCGACCGAGTTTCGCATGTTGAATTGAAACACTATGCCAAACAAAAAGACGATCTCACGCCGCGAAGCCTTGCGTCTGTCCGCTGCCAGTCTTGGCGGGCTAACCCTCGCCGGTCTGCCGAACCTTGCGAATCAGGCATCGGCCAGCACGCAGGCTCCGCACTTTACGCCACGTGCCAAACGTGTGATCTTTCTCTTTATGCATGGCGGGCCAAGCCAAGTTGATACGTTCGACTATAAGCCCCGCTTGAACATGGATGATGGCAAAGAGTTGCCGTTCGCTCCGGCGATGAACATCGACGCGGTCCCCAAGCTGCTGCGTTCACCTTGGAAGTTCTCGCGGCATGGTGAGAGTGGCAATTGGGTCTCGGAGTTGTTGCCGCACACTGCGAAACACATCGACGATTTGTGCGTTGTGCGTTCGATGTACAGTCGCGGGCAATCACATGGTCAAGCGGTTAGCATGCTGCACACCGGTAGCGATAATCTCGTGCGGCCATCCGTTGGTGCCTGGGTCTCTTATGGATTGGGCAGCGACAATCCGGATTTGCCTGCTTTCGTTTCGATCAGCCCGGCCAGCGGTCACGGTGGACCTCGCAACTATGGCTGCGCGTTTCTGCCTGCGATGCATCAAGCAACTGCGATCGGCAATTCGGGCAAGTTGGGTGACGCCAAGATCCAACATCTTGGCAACGAGCGCTTATCCGACAAGGAGCAAAGTGAGCAATTGGCATTGCTTCAGGCGATCAATCGAGACCATTTGACGCGGGTCCAACGCGATGAACAGATCAGCGGCGCAATTGATTCATTCGATCTCGCGTTTCGTATGCAGGCCGCCGCACCTGAAGTACTCGATCTGGCTAAAGAACCCGACTACGTCCAGAAATCGTATGGCATCGGTACAAAAGAGACCGACAATTTTGGACGGCAATGTCTGCTCGCTCGCCGCTTGGTCGAAGCTGGCGTGCGGTATGTCGAGGTTTCAACCGGAAATGTTTGGGACCAGCATGGCAATTTGAAAGACGGCCATGAAAAGAACTCGCTGGCAACGGATCAACCCGTCGCGGCGTTGTTGGCCGATTTAAAAACTCGTGGCATGCTGGAAGAGACCCTCGTTGTCTGGGGCGGCGAGTTTGGTCGCACACCGATCGCACAGGGCACCAATGGACGCGATCATAATCCGCAAGGCTTTACGACTTGGCTGGCAGGTGCTGGAGTAAAGGGCGGGCTCGCCTATGGCAACACGGACGATTATGGTTACTACGCCGTCGAACAGCGCGTGCATGTGCACGATCTGCACGCCACAATGTTGCACTTGCTCGGTCTAGATCACCTGCGTCTGACGTACAAATACGCAGGACGCGACTTCCGACTGACCGACGTTTATGGTGAGGTTGTCCACGACCTTTTGTCGTGACAGGGAACTTGCACCACGTTTTTCGATCCAAGCGAGCACCTATTGGGCATCTTTCTGGGTGCAGGGATTTTCAGTTTTTCAAACTGAGACGTTGGTACGACGGGCCTCCGAGCCCGTCGCTGACTCTAAGTCGTTATTCGACGGGCTCGGAGGCCCGTCGTACATTTTGTGCAACTTCAACAAATGAAAAGCCCTGTTTCTGGGTGACGCCACGTTGACAGAAGCCACGCAAGTTCAGTACACTCCGTCACTTAACAGGCTGCCGTAACTTGACGAAATGAACCGCAAATCGCCGCCATCTCTCCCTTGATGACGGCTTGTCAATGGATTGATTGGGAGCATGAACTCGCTCCAGAAGTTCTCTACGAGAGACCGCTTACCTCCCACCTGGCGGTTGCCCGCTTCAGCTGAATCATTACGAGTCGGCATCATTTGTTGCGCGTCTGAGCTTCGCGCGTCACGGCCTCTAGGTGGCACATCAGTTGCTCAGGCCTTGCTCACTGAACCAAAACACTTTAATTCGAAACACGGAGATCGAACCTAGTGGACACCACATTGATTGTCTGGGGACTCGCGTTTACTGCTTCCGTTGTGGCACTCGTGCAGGCCTTTTTGTTTTACAAGTCCATGATGGCGGCCGATGAGGGCAACGCCCGCATGGTCGAGATCGCTGGCTACGTTCGAGAAGGCGCAAATGCGTACTTGAAACAACAGTACAAAGTCGTCGGCGTTTTCTTCGTCGTGATCGTCATCCTGCTATCGATCGCCGCCTTTGTCTTGAAGGTACAAAGCGAGTTCGTGCCGTTCGCATTTCTCACGGGCGGATTCTTCTCGGGCTTGGCCGGTTGGTTTGGCATGAAGACAGCAACCTGGGCGAGCAGCCGAACTGCGGCTGGTGCTCAAAAATCATTGAACCAAGGGTTGCAAGTCGCCTTCCGGTCGGGAGCCGTCATGGGCCTGACGGTCGTCGGCCTCGGGTTGATCGACATAACTGTGTGGTTTGGATTCTTGTACTACGTCTGGCCGAATGTACTTGGCTTTGAAGCTTTATCGTTGATCGATATTACGGTCACGATGTTGTGCTTCGGGATGGGAGCTAGTGCTCAAGCGCTGTTCGCTCGCGTCGGCGGCGGTATCTTTACGAAAGCGGCTGACGTCGGAGCCGATCTTGTTGGCAAGGTCGAGCAAGGCATTCCTGAAGATGATCCGCGGAACCCTGCGACAATCGCAGACAACGTCGGTGATAACGTTGGCGACGTTGCCGGCATGGGTGCGGACTTGTACGAATCGTATTGCGGCTCGATCCTGGCAACAGCTGCCCTCGGCGTCGCAGCCTTTGCTTCCGGCAGTTTAGTGGCAACTGACCGGGCTGGAATGGAATTGCCTTCCGAGGCGGCACAATTACAGGCGTTACTACTGCCGATGGCGATCGCGGGCGTTGGCATCTTCTTGTCAATCATCGGTATCTATCTGGTGCGAACGAACGACGACGCAACTCAGAAAAATCTGCTGTCGGCCTTGGCTCGCGGGATCGACGCATCCACTATTCTCGTTGTGGTGGCTGCCGCGGGACTTTCCTGGTGGCTAATGCCTCGCGTAGACGGCACACTCATCTTTGGGATTCCAGGCGTAGCGTTCAGCATTGTGGTTGGACTAGCCTCAGGCTGGCTGATCGGCAAGTGGACGGAATACGCAACGAGCGACGAATATGCTCCTACGAAGAACTTGGCGGAACAGGCTGAGACGGGACCTGCGACCTTAATCATTGGCGGTATCGCCGACGGCATGATGAGTGTGTGGGTACCCGTTCTCGTCGTCTGTGCCGCGACGCTGCTCGCGTTCGGCTGTGCGGCTGGTTGGAACTTTGCTGATGTCAGCTATTTCGCGCTCGGCTTGTACGGCGTTGGTATCGCTGCTGTGGGCATGTTGAGCACGCTTGGCATCACACTCGCCACAGACGCTTATGGGCCGATCGCCGACAACGCAGGTGGTAACGCCGAAATGGCACACCTCGATCCAATCGTTCGTCAACGCACGGACGCACTCGACTCACTTGGCAATACGACCGCGGCAACTGGTAAAGGATTTGCCATTGGGTCGGCAGCGTTGACGGCTCTTGCTCTTCTCGCAGCATACATCGAAGAAGTTCGCGTCGGGTTCGAGCGGTGGGGTAATGAGATTGTTGCAACTCAATCGGCGGACGGAATCTATAAAGCATCGACCGGCTTCGTCATCGAGAAGCACGGAGACCACGCACATCTTTACTTGGCAATGCCAAACGACGTTCGTCATCCTGACATCAAGTCTTCGTGGGACGCAATCGGTCGAGATCAATGGCCCGCCAAGGTCGACGACAGTTTGTTCGACCAGAGTACGCACGGTGAATTGAGGTTCAGATCGGGAGGGCGACTAGTAGACGTGCATTCGGCAACGCTCCCCGATTTTACGACGTACTACGACGCCTCGCTGATGAATCCAAAAGTATTAGTCGGCGTGTTCCTCGGAGCGATGGCGACCTTCGTTTTCTGTGCGATGACCATGAAGGCGGTTGGTCGCGCAGCGAAAGGTATGGTCGAAGAAGTCCGGCGGCAATTCCGGGAGAAGCCCGGGATCATGAAGGGAACGGATTTGCCAGATTACGCGGCTCCTGTAGCGATTAGCACGAAGGCAGCTCAGCGAGAGATGGTCGTTCCTTCGCTGCTCGGGCTTGTCACGCCACTTGCCGTCGGACTCCTGTTGGGCGTCGGCGGTGTGCTTGGACTGCTGGTCGGCACGCTGACCTGCGGCTTCTGCGTCGCGATCTTCATGGCCAATGCCGGTGGTTCGTGGGACAACGCCAAGAAGTACATCGAAGCCGGTCATCACGGAGGCAAGGGCTCGGTGGCTCATAAGGCAGGCGTGGTTGGTGACACCGTGGGTGATCCGTTCAAAGATACCAGCGGGCCGAGCTTAAACATTCTCATTAAGTTAATGAGCATGGTCAGCGTTGTTGTTGCAGGCCTTGTGGTTCGCTACAGCCTGATGGCGATGGGAGTCTTCTAACCGATCGTTCGCGATTGATTTGTGGCAGAGCCTCGCGCGGAGCGAGGCTCTGTCGTTTCTTGCTCGCGTGTAGAGTCGGGATTCGTGACGTATCCGAGTTCGGTAGTGGTACAGTTTGAAATTCCGGAAAGTAGGACGGCCACTCTTGGCCGTCTTTTGTCGGGCAGGAGTGCCCGACTTACGGGAAAGTGTACCACTACCCCGAGTTCTTGACGTTTGCACGCCGAGCAACGTACGATTGCGGACGTCCGTTTCCACTCTCTTCTGGGGGCACTCGATGTCCGAAACGTCCACCAGCCTGCTCGATTGCCTTCGTGAGGGAACGGATGACGAAGCATGGCAGCGTCTGGTGACGGTTTACTCGCCGCTGATTCGCAACTGGCTACGCAGATATTCGACCGCCGAACACGATGCGGACGATCTGGTGCAAGATGTCCTTACGGTCGTCGTTCGCAGGATGCCAGAGTTTGAGAGACAGCCGCGCGTGGGTGCCTTCCGCTGTTGGCTGCGAACAATCACGGTGAATTGCTTGCGGGACTTCTGGCGAGCCAAACGGATCAGGCCGCGGGCAACCGGTGACAGCAATTTTCAGCAAGTGCTCGATCAGCTCGCTGATCCCGATAGCGGAATGAGTCATCTGTGGGATGAAGAGCATGACAAGCTCGTTACAGAGCGGCTGCTGGAGTTGATCAAACCGCATTTCAACGAGAAGACTTGGCGAGCATTCAAGGCCGTGACGATTCAGGAAAAGACCGCCGAGGAAACCGCGACGGAACTGGGAATGACCGTCAACGCTGTTTTTATCGCCAAGTCGCGAGTACTCAGTCGGCTCCGCCAAGAAGGCCGTGGCCTCATCGATTGACATCGCGTTCCTCTGAGGCTGATGGGGAGATTCTTCGGAAAATCAAGATTCTCTGAAAGAATTCATCAAGGATTGCCATTTCATCTGTCAGATGGGAATCTGTTGGAACATCGCAAGGAGAAGCCTCTCGTGGTCGACATTCACACTCAGCACCCAACAGCCGAGCAGCTGCGTGCTTTTATCCTGGGCAAGCTCACGGCTGAGGAGCATGATCGAGTGGAAGAACACGTTGGCGGCTGCGATTCCTGCTGCGAAGCCTTGGGGTCGATCCCCGACGACACGTTGATCAATCAGGTGAAGAATGCGGATACGTCGATCGCCGAGACACTGGCCAGTGTTGGTGCTCAGACAAGGACCGAAACAAACGATTGCGTTCCTGGTGACTTAGCCAGCCATTCTCGATATCGCGTCGTCCGGCAGCTTGGGCGAGGAGGTATGGGTACGGTCTACGAAGCCGAGCACCGCATGATGCAGCGTACTGTGGCACTCAAGGTCATCAATCATCAGCTCGTCCGCAATCGCAACGCGATCGAACGGTTTCGCGGCGAAGTTCGCGCCGCGGCCCAACTCGCTCATCCGAACATCGTCACGGCTCACGATGCGGATGAAGCGGGGAGCCTGCACTTTCTTGTGATGGAATTCGTCGATGGGATCAATCTCGCCAAGCAAGTCGAGAAAACCGGCCCGTTGCCCATCCGTCATGCCTGCCATTTTGCGAGACAAGTCGCGTTAGGGCTGGAGCATGCCCACGAGCGAGGCATGGTGCATCGCGATATCAAGCCTCAGAACTTGATGCTGACTCGGCAAGGCCGCGTGAAGATCCTGGATTTCGGGCTCGCTCGCTTCGCCAGCGAGGCCGATGCCGACTCAGAATCCGCCAAGCTGACCAAAGAGGGCGTGACGCTCGGCACTCCCGATTACATCGCTCCCGAGCAAGTGCTCGATTCACGCAAGGCAGACATCCGCGCGGACGTCTACAGCCTCGGTTGCACGCTCTACTTCATGCTCGCCGGTAAGCCTCCCTTCTCGGTGGGTACGGCCATTGACAAAATGAAGGCACACTTAGAACAAGCACCCGCCGATATCGGACGCACGCGAAGCGACATTCCAGTCGAATTAACAAAGATCATCACTCGCATGATGGCAAAGAAGCCGACCGACCGCTTTCAATCGCCTGGCGAAGTTGCCGCAGCCCTCCAACCGTTCTGCCAGGTGCCAACAGCACCTGCCGCACCTGCCGCGCCGCCCGTCGCTATATCCGGTGTCGCCGAGGAGACCGATCCACTGGGGCTCGGCAACGAGTCGTTGCCAAGTGCGGATCCAATGTCCGCTTACGCCCCACAACTGACACGGAACAACGGTCCAGTATCTCGTAAGGCGATCATCGTTGCTGTCGCTGCCACCGCGATAGCGTTGGTCAGCGTGGGTGGTTGGTTTTCGCTTGGGGCAATGTTTCGTGGCGGTGAGCTAAGCGACACGCAAGATGCGGGGGCGGGAGAAGATACATCCTCGCCTCGACCGACAACATTTCCAGTCGCAGAAGGATTTCGCGTGTTGATCGTGCTCCCGTTTCGCGACTTCTGGGCTCCCGATTACTACGGTGTGCGTGGACCGTTGGATGCCGCGGGCGTCCATGTCGATGTTGCTTCCTCCCAATTAGGACAGGCCACACCGAGCGAAGGTGGCGGATCGGTCGAAGTATCGGTGTTGGTTAGCCAAGCCAATCCGGACGACTACGACGCGGTGATTTTCTCGGGGGCCTACCCCTTCAGCAGCTTGGAATTCCTGCATACTGAACACGATCAAGCTCGACGCCTGATCAACGGGATGTTGACACGAGATAGGTACGTCACCGCCATCTGCGGTGGTACTGCTGTCCTGGCCGAAAGCGGCGTCCTGGACGGCCATATCGCCGCTGCCAACGAATACTTACCGATCGAGATCCGCGCGCGATCCGCTGTAGCTTGGAGTGACCAGCAACCGACGCAGAGTTTTGGTCACATCATTACCGCTCGAAGGGACAAGGATGGCGGGCAATTGGTCTGCGAGTTGTTGGTCGCATTCTCTAAGAACCGTTAGCCACGAAGGCGAAGGAAGCAGTGCTGGCTCGGAAAGGCAAGGGATGCGTCCGCCGACGCCTGCGAGTTTCCCAGGTGACACAAGCTGATGTTGCCACGGAACGCGATACGAATAAAATTTGCTTATCTAATCAAATGTTCGCTGTTCTGGCGAGCGACCCGAGGTTCTTCGAAGTGGGAGGCGTGTCATGCCCCAACAATTCCGGCGTAACTGGTATCGAAAAGTTGCAGACGTAATACGCTCTCGACATTATACTTGGCTCGGCCAAGGACTCGGTGGCGATCCCGTCGATGAAGCCATGGTGACCTTAACTGCCGACGTGATGCATGTCTGCAAGCTGCAAGGGATCGACATCAATTGGTTGATCGAGCAAAGTAGAGCGAAGTTTGAGCAGGAAGAGAAATCGCTGGCTCGAAGCGATACGACTGGCCAGGCTGCGGCGTAGGCGATTCACGCCATCGCGTTCCGGTCGAAGCGACGTCCCTTGGAAACTCAGGAAGTCGACAAATGGTTGGAAGCGGTGAGTCTGTTCGTGTGCTAATTGTCGAAGACAATCCAGCTGACGCGCTGCTTATTAGAACATTTCTCGCCAAGAATCAGCGTGAACTGTTCGCCTGCCGGAGCGTCGACAAGTTACAGACAGCGCTCGATTGTATCGCGAGTGACGTCCCCGATGTCTTATTGCTAGACCTGAGTCTCCCCGATAGCACCGGAATCACCGGTTGCGAACGCATCCATTGCGCCTGCCCGACGATTCCAATTGTAGTGCTTACCGGGCTGGACGACGAAAACGTCGCGTTGGAAGCGTTGCAACGGGGCGCTCAAGATTATTTGGTCAAAGATCAGATCAGTAGTGGCGTGTTGGTTCGCTCGTTGCGCTATGCAATTGAACGACAGCGTGTTGAGACGGCGCTGCAACAAGCTCACGATCTGTTGGAGGAACGCGTTGCGGAACGCACCGAGGAACTTAGCCGTACCAACGAAGTGCTAAAGCAAGCGATCCGTGATCGTGAGCGGGCCGAAGAGTTCGCTCGGGCGCGACACGAGGAGCTTGCTCACTTGTCGCGGCTGAACACGCTCGGCGAGATGGCATCCAGCCTCGCACACGAACTGAATCAGCCGCTGACGGCCATCGTCGCCTACACGCACAGCTGTCTGCGTCGGATGAGCGACGATGATTGGGAAGAGGAAGCGGTTCGCGACGAGATCGAATTGGAAATGCAGAAAGCCGCCGACCAGGCAAAGCGTGGTGCGGCAATCATTCAGCGACTGCGACGCTTGGTCACCAAACGCGATTCGGAACGTGTTCCCTTTTGTATGAATGAGTCCATCCGCGAAGTGACCGAACTCGTGGCAGCTGAAATGCGGACGAACGGTGTTGAGCTCGTATTGGAGTTAGACGAATCGTTGCCGACGGTGGCCGCCGATCGAGTGCAAATCGAACAAGTGATTGTGAACCTAGTGCGCAATGCAATCGCCGCGATGTCAGAGGACGGTGGCGAACTTCGTATTCGCAGCGCCCGAGATACTCAAGAGAACATCGAGGTACAGGTCATCGACAGCGGTCCGGGAGCGGACGCAAAAACGTTGAGTCGCGTGTTCGAGCCGTTCTTCTCGACGAAGGACGAAGGACTCGGTCTCGGGTTGTCGATCAGTCGTTCGATCGTAGAATCGCATCACGGAAAGTTCTCTGTCGCGCCTAATCTAGGTCGTGGCTTGACGTTTCGATTTACTCTGCCGATCCGAACAGAAACGCCGGAGGTTAGTTCACCGCTGGCTGGATTCTCACGGGGGAACGCGTCATGAAAGGCCAGCCCGCTGTGTTCGTCGTCGACGATGACGAGTCCGTGCGAGATGCAGTCCGTTGCATGCTGGAAGCGGCTGGGTTTCGAGTCGAAACGTATTGTTCGGGAAGAGACTTCCTCGATCGTTACGACCGTTCGCGACAAGGCTGCCTGCTGTTGGACGTACAAATGCCCGAGATCGACGGCATCGAGTTGCAACGTCGTTTGAACGAAGAAGGAATTCGTCTGCCGATCATCATGTTGACCGCACACGGAAGTATCCCCATGGCAGTCAACGCGGTGAGAATGGGAGCGTTTGACTTCATCGAAAAGCCGTTTAACGACGATACGCTCATCAAACGCATTCAAGATGCCAGCGCTCAACACGTACAGCTTGATATCGATCCCGTGGAGCGGAAGTTAATTCGCGAGCGTTTAGCGACTCTCTCGGATCGGGAACGTGAAGTGATGGAGAAACTCGTGGCGGGCAAGTGGGTCAAGATCATTGCTTCTGAATTGGGAACAAGCCCCAACACCGTCAAGAATCAACGGACTCGTATTCTGGAGAAGATGGAAGCAGACTCGGTGCCGGACTTGGTGCGAATGGTCATGATTTCACAGATGAGCGGCGACTAAAGCGTTCGACTATCGATCAGAAACATTCCAACTCGACGAATCGACATCGAGCCCCTGGTAGTAGGTCGCGAGTGTTTCCGTGACGGCCTGATTCGTACTGTTGGCGACGTAAACGCGCTTCGGCAGTTTCATCGGTTGGTTTTGTTTGGGCGGTAGCTTTTTGCGAGCTTTGGCGATCAGTCGCTCTTTCGCGGTCATGCCTTCATAGGGATCGCGTGGAACCGCTGGTTCGACTTGATACCACCGAGTTTCGGGTGCGCGAGCGCGGTCTTGGCGGTCGGCTTCATCGGCGTCCAGCAACATGTCGCTTACGAATTCGCCAAAGGCATCGTTCCGCGAATTTGGGTGAGGGCGCTGAACGAGAAGTTCAAAGGCGAGACGTCCTAGTCGGAGTTGATCGCCGTTGACGAACCGTTGCGTGCTCGTGAGCTTCTCACCATTAATGAAGGTTCCGCTTTCGCTTCGCAAATCGCGCACGAATACGCCGAAGTCGCTAACGCTGATCTCGCAGTGATAGTCACTGATCGCGCGGCCATAGCAACGCATGTTACAGTCCGTCGCCTGTCCGATTACAAAGGGAGACTTCTTGATGGGAACGGTCAGCTGCCATTCACCTCGCTTTTTAATGGCCCCGTGCAACACCTTCAGCCTGACGCTCATGCGATTTCTCCTGGCGTGCAATCGGCTCGAATGAACCATCAAGAACAAGAAAAGATTGCACCGATACCTCCACCCTAAACAGGGATCGGACGTAATGGAATAACTAGGAAATTCACAGGCAGACGGCGGTTGAACAGCAAAATCGCTACTCGACGGAGCCAGGTGGAAGCGTCACCCACGTAAGCCAAAAACCTTCGAGTGCCTGCATCGTGGCGATAAACTGCTGCATATCAACGGGCTTCGTGATGTAGCAATTAGCTTTCAAGCCATATGCCGCCAAGACATCACGCTCGTCGCTCGAGGTCGTTAAGACGATCACAGAGAGCGAGCTGAGGCGTTTATCGTCACGAATGGCTTTCAGTACTTCCTGGCCGCTCATCCGTGGAAGGTTCAAATCGAGCAAGATCACGTCGGGACGAGGTGCGTCGATGAAGGGAGGTTCCTTTCTCAAGAACGCCATTGCTTCGACGCCATCCTCGACGTGGTGTAGCGTGTTCTTCACTTTTCCTTGGCGCAACGCTTCTTTTGCAAGTAGTGCATCGCTGGGGCTGTCTTCGACGAGCAGGATCTCGACGGGGCGACCTAAGTTCTTTCCGTTTGGCATCAATGACTCGCATTTCGTGGAAGGGTGAAGAAGAAGGTACTTCCCACACCGGGCTGGGATTCGACCCACATGCGGCCACCATGCCGCTCGACGATTCGTTTGGTAATCGCAAGCCCCAATCCGGTTCCTGGGTACTTCGTTCGCGTGTGCAGTCGCTGAAAGATGACAAAGATCCGATCTGCGTACTGTTGCTCAAGACCAATTCCGTTGTCGCTCACGGAGAAGTGCCAATGATTCATGTTCGCCTGAGCGTTGACTCGGATTCGAGGAGCTTCGTCTCGGCGGAATTTGATAGAGTTTCCGATGAGGTTCTGAAACAGTCGTACGAGTTGGTCACGGTCGCCCAGAACTGACGGCATTTCGTCGCACGTAACTTCTGCAGCACACTCCTCGATCGCGACGCTGAGATTCGCCATCGCTTCGTTTAACACGTCGTGGACATCCACATGAGAAAACTCTTTACCGCGACTCTCGACGCGAGCATAGTCGAGCAAGCTGTTGATCAAAGCCTGCATCCGCTTGGCACCTTCAGTTGCGTGGGCGAGGAACGTCTGAACATCTTCGTCGGAATTATCTTGCAATCTCGTTTCAAGCAGTTGGCAGTATCCCGCCACGGCTCGCAATGGTTCCTGGAGATCGTGCGACGCGACGTAGGCGAATTGCTGCAAATCAGCGTTGCTGCGTTCCAATGCTTCCTTGGCTTTAGAGAGGGCATCGACATAGCCTTGTAGTTGGCGATTTGCGTGTGCGAGTTCCTCGGCACTCTCTTCGAGCGCGGCCACGCGAGCCCTCGTCACCTCGCGGTCGCGTAGCTCTTTGGCCGTACGCAAGTCGGTCTCTACCACGAACCAAAGTGCCACACCGTAAGCCATTAAACGCAATAGGTGCCAGCCCCACCACGGCAAATCCCACAACTGAGACTGCTCGAACATGATTGCGGCTGCTCCGAATAGTCCGCAATGCAAACAGAATAGTAGGTCGTCGATGTTCTTCGTCCGCAGATAAGTGTGCACGAGCCGGGCGGCGGCCGCGAATAGCAGGATTCCGCCGACAAGGTTTATGCCTTTCGCCCAAGCCGTGAATTGCTTGTTGGCGACCATCCGTGGCATCAGATCCGGGAGCAGCAACGATATGCCGCCAAACACCAGTGCGCCGCACATCACCACCCAGGGCCACCAGCGCATGTGGTGCTGCCAACGCGGCGGCAGCCAAACCAAGACGAACAGCAATCCACCGACTAGGGTCGCCGTACTGTGCAACCACACAAAGGTTTGGCCAACGAGTACCATGGCATGCAGGCTGTCGAGGATCCCCATGCCGACCAAGGCCGCAGCGATCCAGACGTTATAGCTCGTGCCCGCTCGCAGTCGCTCCAACGACAACAACATCCAAGCCACACCGAGCGCAATCATCCCGCCAGCCATTTCGATGGTGGCGTGGAACGGCTCTTGCGGCCAAGTCCACTCCTTCATCCAAGTCCGGCCCGCGACAAGGCAAAGTACATGGATCGCGAGGCTGATCGCCAGGATGAACCATAGGACACGACCCGGCCCACGTGTTGCTGGAATCTCGAATGTTTCGTTTCGAACACCGTCCATAGGTCAGGCAATCAGTTGTTGGTTGGTAACGCAACCCAAGTCAACGTGAAGCGACTGAGAGATCGCATGACTTCGATAAAGTCTTTAAAAATCTACTGGCTTCGTAGCATAACAGTTTACATTGCGATCGTAGGCAGCGTTTAAGTGCCTCCTTGGCAAGTAAAGCATCCGTCAGGCTATCCTCGATTAACAAACTCTCAATCGGTCCGCCCAGTTCCCTTGCCGCGGGCGTCACTCTCTTCTTTTCGAAATCGTGAATAGAAACTTGCTGCCCTTTCCAACCTGCGACTCCATCCAGATTCTTCCTCCATGACGCTCCACAATCCGTTTCGCGATTGCTAAACCGAGGCCCGTGCCCGGATAGGCAGTGCGAGTGTGAAGACGTTGAAAGATGACAAAAATCCGACCTGCGTACTTCGAATCGATGCCGATTCCGTTGTCACACACCGAAAACAGCCAATGCTCTCCCTGGTCCTCAACAGCAACTTCCACCTGCGGAATGGCGTCGCCTCGGAACTTGATGGCGTTACCAATTAGGTTTTGAAAGAGCCGGACAAGCTGGCCCCGATCTGCAATCAACTCGGGCAGTTCTGGAACGTCTATCTGCGCTCCGCTGGCCTCGATCGCCGCGCCGAGATTGGCGATCGCTTCTGCGACGGCGGCACCGGTATCGGTTAGTTCCATCCCGTCGCCACGAGTTTCCACGCGTGCAAAGTCTAGCAAGCTGTCAATGAGTGCCTTCATGCGTTTGGCACCATCTGTTGCGTGACCCAGGAAGCTCTTTACGTCTTCATCGGCGGTATCTTCGAGCTTGGATTGCAGGAGCTGACAATAACCTGATACGGCGCGCAACGGTTCCTGAAGGTCGTGGGAGGCGACGTAGGCAAACTGCTGTAAGTCTTCGTTACTGCGTAATAGTGACGCTCGGGCAACTTCAAGGTGCTGATTCTTCTCTTCCAATTCTGTCGTGCGTTCTAGAATGCGGGCTTCGAGTTGCGCGTGTGACTGCGACAATTCATCTGCCATCTGATTTAGTGATTCCGCAAGCTGTCCGACCTCGTCGGTGGATTGCACGTCCACGCGAGCATGCAGATTCCCTTGTGCGAGTTGTTTCGCGACCGCAGCCATCGCTTGGATCGGAGCGCAGAACCTACGCGCAACGAACTGCGCGGTCCCGATACCGAGAACAACCAGCACCCCTTCCAGAATCCATTGCAGTCGACGCAAGTGAGCAATCGGCGCGTAGGCTTCCGCTGCATCAATCTTGACGATCATGCCCCACTTCTGAAAGTCGGGCGACTGGTACGGAAATGGACGCCATGCCGCCAGCACTTGCTTACCATTATGGATACTCAACCCGCGCCCGCTCGAACCTTCCACAGCGGACGCCAAGGCAGGCGCTTCGGCACTGCGAATGCCGGTTCGCGATTCGGTTCGCAAGGGGATCAAACGTCGCAGTCGGTCACCGTCGGCATGAGCGACGATCACATCTCCCGTCTCTCCCAATCCAGTTCGATCGGATCGAAGATCCTCCAAGCGATGTAAGTCAAGCAACACCATGACCACCCCCAAAAACATCCCGTTCTCCGCATATGCGGGTGCAACAAGTTGGGCGATCAGCATCCCGTTCTCAATTCTCGGGGTGCCGAGATGTCGCTCGCGCCGACCACGCTGATAGTCCGCATCCGAAGAGTAGTTGCGTCCCAGGTATGCGTCGTCCGTCGCGGTCACTACATTCCCATCGGGATCAGTCACCCAAATCGCTAAGAAATCTGCCGTTGTCTCGTTTGCATCGATGAGGATCTGCCGCGTGCCTTCGATGAAACCAGTTGGTACCGGGGTCGTGTTATCTAGTCGGTCCAGCAATTGGGCTCGCAATCGCGTCCGGCTCGCGACTAGTGCAGCGCGTTCCTTTTGTTGAGAGACATAAGACCGCAAACGTTCCTCGCGATCATGTGCGAGCGTATCGAGTCGCGTGTGGATCTCGTCGTTCAAACTTTTCTTGGCAAAACGGAAGCCGACCCAACTTACGATGGTGGCGGTCAGAATGACCACGAACGCAACGAAAGTCGCGAGCTTCAAAAAAATCGAACGGCGGATTTGACGATTTGCGTGTCGCACCATCTCCTCGACTCGCCCGGTGAGCTTGGCGTGGGAATTCGACGTCCCGCAAAGAAAGGACCAGCCTTGGTGGCGTAGCTACCTCAGGCCTGATCATCAATCTTCAATCACGGTCGGGCGGCAGGCAAGAGGCTTAGCGGCCAAAATTCACAGTTAGCACACGAATCGAAGGTGATTGATTCGATAACCATTGGACTGTCGTTTACCTTGGAATTCCCTACTCATCGTCCGGCCACCGCGCGAAACACCGCCTGTCGGCGACCGGTAGTGGTACAGTTTGACGTAGGTCGGGCACTCCTGCCCGACAAGAGACGGCCAAGAGTGGCCGTCCTACTTTCAGGAATCGCAAGCTGTACCACTTACCCGGCGACCGCTTTTGTTGCCGTAGCGGATAGTCAAGACGACTATTTACGTCGTTGCGTCTGAACACGATACTCGACGACTCGTGTTGGAAACCCAGGTCTGCTGGAAGCCACATGATACGAACGGGTGGCTGGCCGTGATTATTACAGCCCTTGCCTAGCTCATACCCAGCAGGCCTGCGTTCTCTGCACCAGGTAAACGACAACCGAACAATCTTCAGGAAACGTAGGATGGCCGCAACTCAGGTCGCAACTTTTGAAGCGATCTCGCAAACAAACAACTTGAATTCGAAAGCCATTTCCGGTCTGAGTGCCCAACAAATCGAAGCCATGACGGACGGCGAACTCGCAGAAGTTGTCCGAATTGCCAGCGATCGTCTGGTGCATCTGAAACGAGCCGATTACCTTGACCGCCAAACACTCAAAACCTTAGCCTTTCTCGCACGCCGTTACTGCCAAGGTCAATCGCGGACGTGCCGCTAAACTCGAAACACAGGAAAGACATCGGAAATGAAGGCCTTGTTGGAACAGCAAACAAGAGACCAATCCCCTCAGGACTTGGCTCACCAAGCTCAAGAGCGTCTACGTTCACAAACGCTCCAGTCGCTTCGTGGCATCTCGGTCGTAGTCGTGGGGCGTTCGGTCGTATTGCGAGGACGAGTTAGCTCGTTCTACCAAAAGCAGATTGCTCAGGAAATTGTCAAACAACTCGATGGAATCGAGTCAATCAACAACGAGCTTGAAGTCTGTATCGTGGCATGATGCCGCGATGAATCGGTCGACGCGCGTTTGTCGAGATTATGACGGGACGCGCCGGGACGCCTACGAGAACTACCATTTCAAGCAGGTCATAGTCAAATGGACTATGGACTGTCCCTCATGCGAGGCGGTAGCATCAGCTACTGAAATCACCACCTTCCCTGAAAGCTCCGCTCTTCCCGCCTGCGGACTGGCTGTCATGACGCTGACATTTCTCCAACTCGACGTTCCTCAGAAACCCTTTCAATCCACTGAATTGCCGGTTGTCATTGGTCGCAGCGAGGAAGTACAGGTTCGAGTTGACTGTCGCTGGGCAAGTCGTAGGCACTGTGAAATCGACTGTATCAACGGAGTTTTGGTCCTACGAGATTTGGGTTCTCGCTACGGGACCATCGTGAATGGCGAGACCGTTCAGGAAATTGTATTGAACTCAGGTGACGAGATCGGTGTCGGACTACATCGGTTCATCGTCCAATGGAGTAGCGACCCGTCCAACATGGAGTACGAATCGGTCAAGGATCTAGACGCCAAAGCCGCTCACACTTTTGCTCGATGATCGATCCATGACAATTGAACCTTTACAGATTCTCCTCGTCCTCGACGACGTGGGCGATGTCGAATGGATTCGACAAGTATTGCTCGAAAGCGACATCGCAAACCAGCTCCATGTCGTGAAGCATGGAGGCAAGGCGATATCTTTTCTGCACTGCGAGGGCGAGTATTCCAGTGCTCCACGACCAGACTTGATCCTGCTCGGCCTACAGTTGCAGCGATTCGATGGCCAGGGTGTCCTACAGCATGTGAACAACGAGCCAACGCTCCGCGACATCCCATTGATGGTGCTGTCGTCCGCGAGCGATATGCAGAACGTATGTGAGAACTACGAACTCGATGCGAAGGCGAACGTTTCGGTGCCCACCAATTTGGAACGAATCCTGTCTTTGGTACGCGATGTCCGCCGTAGGTGCGAAACTCAAGTAAGCCTCCCGCATCAGCGTCGTACTTCGGTGCCCGAGACGATCCCCCGCGTTATTCCCCATCCCACTCAAGCGGTATCTCAAAAGTAGGCTCAGCAATGATGTCAACTGCCGCGACGCTTGGTCGACCCGTCGAAATCCTGCTTGTCGAAGATAGCCCTAGTGACGCAGGTTTGACACGGGCTGCGCTCGAGAATACGACAGTTCCAGTCAATGTCCACTTGGTGGAAAACGGCGAAGACGCGATGAGTTTCTTACGACATGGCGATGGATACGCAAACGCACCTCGACCGGACTTCGTCTTGCTGGATCTTAACCTGCCCAAAAAAGACGGTCGTGAAGTGCTGGCAGACATCCGTAGCGACGAGGATCTTGAGTCGATTCCGATCATCGTCCTCACCACCTCCGGTGCTCCAGAAGACGTGGCTCAGAGTTACAAATTGAGGGCGAACTGCTATGTACAGAAACCTGTCGACTTGAACGAGTTCATGAACGCGATCAAATCACTCGATCGCTTCTGGTTTACCTACGCGACTCTCCCCCCCTCCCGATGACAGACACAATCCAAGACACGATCACCGTCTTGTTGGTCGAGGACAGCGCCGCAGACGCTGGACTCATCACCGCGCACTTGTCTGGTAGAACTGATCCACGCTTCAATTTGCATCATGCAACTACATTGAGCGATGCGTTGGAGCGCCTGCGCGAGACGGTTGCCGACATCATCGTTTTGGACTTGACCCTACCCGATAGCAGTGGACTCGCAACATTTCTGGCGATGAGCGAAGCTGCACATGGAGTTCCGATCGTGATCTTGTCGGGCATGACCGATAGTGAACTCGCATTAGAAGCGGTGCGTGAAGGTGCGCAAGACTTCTTCTCCAAAGACAAGGCTATTTCCGAGTCGTTAGGAGAATCGCTGCAATACTCGATCGAACGCTATCACCGTCAACGGGCGGAACGCGAGATCGATGCGGCGGCATTTATACAGCGGCGACTCTATCCACGCCCCTTGGCACCGTTGCCCGGCTTCGAAGTTGCCGGTCGCTGTGATCCCGCCAATCAAGTCGGCGGAGACTATTTCGACTACTTCATGGCCGATGATAAGAGTCTGATTCTTGTCATTGGCGACGTTTCTGGGCACGGTTTCGGGCCGTCGCTTGTTATGGCAGAGACACGCGCGGCCATGCGAACGATGGCTACGATGACCGACGACATCGGGACGATGATCCGTCAAGTCAATGAGTTGCTCGTCTACGACAACCTCGGCTCGTTCGTCTCGCTTTTCGTAGCACGCATCGATATCGAGACGGGGGTGTGCCGCTACGCGTCTGCAGGTCAGCCCGCCGAACTCATCCGGGCGGATGGTTCGACGGAAACACTGGAGAGCGGCGATCCTCCGTTGGGAGTTCTGTCGGGAAATCGGTTGGAAGTTCGTGAAGCCCATCTCCGACCGAACGATACGTTGCTCTTATACACGGATGGCATTTCCGAGCGTTCGCCCGCGACGTCAGAACTCTTCGGCGTCCCGCGAATGCTGAAGTCAATTGTCGAATCATCCGATTCAACGGCCGAGCAGACGCTCGACCGATTGTTCGACGAAGCCGACACCTTTGCCAATGGCCGCGCACGAGCCGACGATATGACAGCGATTGTGTTGAAGTTGAAGTCGTTCGTGGCAGGACCGTAGAATCGCCGCGTCTGGGAAGTTTGCAGGGGGACGCAACACGATTCATGTGAGGGTGTTTGAACGACGGCATACCACGAGTATGCTGTCACGTATGGGAACACGCATCGAATCGCCGCAATCCGATATTCTGCAAGAGCTTTGTCAGCGTCTCCGCGAGTTGGCTCCGGCGTTGGACAAGCCAAACGCGTGGCCTGCCGAGCAGTTGCGGTTGTGCGGCGAATACGGCGTCTTCGAATGGTTTCTGTCGCGCGAAGCGGGTGGCCAAGGTTGGTCCGAAGCCGATGTGATGCGAGGCTATCTCGAACTGAGTTCTGCCTGCCTGACCACGACCTTTGTCATCACCCAACGCACCGGAGCTTGCCGTCGTATCGAGGCCTGCGACAACGAAGGGCTCAAGGCTAAATTGCTGCCGGATTTAGTAGCAGGCAAATCGTTCGCCACGGTGGGCATCTCGCACTTGACCACCAGTCGTCGGCATCTCGCAAAGCCTGTCCTGCGTGCTGAAGAGACAGCAGATGGTTTCATGATCGACGGCTTTAGTCCCTGGGTCACAGGAGGGCCGTTTGCGGATCATGTTTTGATCGGAGCTGCGCTGGATGACGAGCGACAGATCCTCGCTGTGTTGCCAATGGACTCACCCGGTGTTTCCGTGCCGCCGGTTGCAGAGCTGGTCGGCCTGTCAGCCAGCCACACGGGGCCCGTTCAATGCGATCGCGTGACGCTCGGTCGCGAGTGGCTCGTGGCCGGACCGATCGAAGATGTCATGAAGCACGGTGTGGGCGCGAGACCAGGTGGCTTTCAAACTTCGGCCTTAGCGATCGGTTTGGCCGGTGGTGCCGTACGATTCCTTCAAGAGGAAGCCGCCAAACGTCCGGACTTGCTGGCGGCGACCGATGCCTTGCACGCGGAATGGCACGAGTTGCGAAGCGACTTGCTAAGCGCGGCAGCCGACGAACCTGTCTGTTCCACCGAAAACCTAAGAACACGTTCGAACAGCCTCGCACTCCGCTCCTCACAAGCAGCACTCGCCGCAGCTAAAGGAACCGGCTACGTCGTCGGGCATCCTGCTGGGCGCTGGTGCCGCGAGGCGTTGTTCTTTCTCGTGTGGAGTTGCCCGCAGCCGGTGATGGCTGCAAATCTGTGTGAGCTGGCCGGGATATCGGATTAAACAAGCAAGGACGAACGACCAATGACCAAGGAAGACGTGCATGTTGTCTGGCATTCGCAGGCCGTTTCGCGTGAAGAACGCGAGCAATTGAACGGACATCGCGGTTGCGTGCTGTGGTTTACCGGACTGAGCGGTTGCGGCAAGAGCACGGTGGCGAACGTCGTCGACCACAAGCTGCATCAGCTGGGCGTGCATACTTTTCTGCTGGACGGTGACAACGTTCGACACGGCCTGAACGCGAGTCCTGCCATTCTTGGTGCCAATCATGACGAAGCGTTTGCGAAGCGGTTTGGCTTGGGTTTCTCGGCTCAAGATCGCGAAGAGAACATTCGGCGGATTGGCTCCGTCGCAGAACTGTTCGCTTCCGCTGGGCTCATCACGATTACCGCGTTTGTTAGCCCGTATCGCCGTGATCGCGATGCCGTGCGGCGTCGGATTGAGGAGAGCGGGCAAACGGGTGACTTTATCGAAGTCTTTGTCGATGCCCCGCTAGAGGTTTGCGAGTCGCGAGATCCCAAGGGCCTGTACAAGAAAGCTCGGGCTGGTGAACTAAAAGGTTTTACCGGGATCGATGATCCTTACGAAGCGCCTGAGCAGCCCGAATTACGACTCGCTTCGGCCGAGCACTCGCCGGATGCGCTCGCAGATCAAGTGATTGAATACTTGCGTCAGATGAACAGGATTGCTTAACACGCGCCGCGCACACATCAAGCAAAGCTGAGCTTTTAGATGGTTGCCAATCTCGGTTACGATCTATGATCCCGTCTCCCTTCCGTTGTGACGCACCGCTCGACCGATTTCACTTATGACTATGCGTTCGCCATTGCTGATTCGAGCAGATGCCTCGACCGAAACCGGAACAGGTCATGTGATGAGAATGCTCGCGTTGGCACAGGCGTGGCAACGGCGAGGAGGCAAGGTTCATTTTGCGGCGACCGAGATGCCGCCGTTATTGGTGTCGAGAATTCGAGACGAACAGATCGATGTCACGTTACTGGGCGGTGTTGATGACACAGTTATCCGTCGAGGTAGTGAGCAAGACGCTGCGCTCACAGCCGCGCTCGCACGGCAACTCGGCGCGGCTTGGGTTGTTGCCGATGGTTACGTTTTCGACGGCCCGTTTCAGAACACAATTCGGCAAGCTGCACTTCGATGTGCGATCGTTACCGACTTTGATTTCTGTAAGTCTTGGGACTGTGATCTGATCCTGAATCAGAACCCACACGCGATCCAAGAGCCCTACGCCAGTTCGGTCGACGGTTGCAAACGCCTTCTCGGGACGCAATTCGTTCTCTTGCGGCGCGAGTTTTTAGACAAAGAAGCGGTCGCGGAAGCTCGCGGCGTTGATGAACCGAGACGGCTGCTGATCACTTTGGGAGGCAGCGATCCCGAAGATGCTACCGGACTAATCCTTCAGTTGCTCGCTGGGTGGAAGCATTCCGAGCTGAGCATTCGGGTTATCGTCGGTGCCGCAAATCCACATCGGCGCCACCTCGAAGAACTCGCCGCGATGTCAAAGCATCGTGTGGAGTTGCTGGTGAATGTTCAAGATATGCCCCGACAGTATCAATGGGCCGACGGAATCGTCAGTGCCGGTGGCAGTTCGTGTTGGGAATGGCTTTACTTTGGATTGCCCGGCGCGATTGTTGTGATTGCTGACAACCAAGCTCCGATTTATCGAGAGCTCACCTCGGTGGGAGCGGCGACCGGACTGGGAACTCTCGAGTCGCTGCAAACGGAGGAATCGGCGGCTCGTGAAGCGTTGGAGCAATTCCTCGAACGCGTGCATCCCGGTCAACGGGACCCAACGCGGTATCGCCACTTGGTTGATGGGCATGGTGCTTCTCGCGTCGCGGCGGCGCTCGACTCAGGGGTGTGGCTGCGATGTGCGACGGAAAACGATCGCCAGCTTTATTTTGATTGGGCGAACGATCCTGACGTTCGTCTCAACTCTTTGTGTTCGGATAAGATCGAGTGGCAGTCGCATTGTGAATGGTTTGACCGTCAGTTGGCGACGACCGATGCACGTCTGCTCGTAGGCATGCGGGAAGACCGTCCCGTCGGTCAGATTCGCTTTAATCGAACACACGAAGATGAATGGAATGTTGGATTTTCGGTGGCGAATGATGCGCGGGGCACTGGTGTTGGAAAGGAACTCGTTCGGCTTGGGACTGGCTGGATGTCTCACGAAAGATTGTCGCCGCTCGTTGCGACCGTGAAGGTTGGCAATCAAGCTTCTGCCCGCTGCTTCATTCGTCTCGGCTGGGCGGAGATACCCACCGACGATTCGACGTTATTACGTTTTCGATTGGCGACGTGCTGAGTAACCGTTAGACAAACATATCCCAGTCCGTCGGCTCGCCTCGTTTGAGGTCGCGACTCGCAGTTCGACCGCATACTCGATCCCACAAGCTTGGCGCTAATCCGTGTCCAGGGCGGATGATTCGAATGTGTGATGGTTGAACGACTTCACCAGCTGCGACATCTGCCGAAATGAAGATGGAACGTCGGAACATCAGTGACTTTTGTTGGTCTCCTGTTGCACCATACTGGATCTCGCCCATTGCCTGCCAGGCCCGTTCACTTTCGACGACCAAAGCTTTCAGTTCATCGGGCTCGAGCGAGAACGCGGAATCGACGCCGCCATCGGCACGCGATAACGTGAAGTGCTTTTCGATCACAGTGGCGCCCAACGCTACGGCGGCAACGGCAGCTCCGACTCCGGCAGTGTGATCCGAAAGGCCAACTTGCGTTTGAAAGCAGTCTCGCAAGTGAGGAATCGTCCGGAGGTTCGTTGATTCAGGTGTTGCCGGATACGTACTAGTGCATTTCAACAGCACAATTTGTTGGCAGCCATGTTGTCTGGCACAGTCGACGGCATGTTGAATCTCTGCCAGGCTCGCCATACCGGTTGACATCACCAGCGGCTTTCCCGTCCGCGCGGCCGTTGCAATCAAACGCAGATCCGTCAGCTCAAAGGATGCGATCTTGTAGGCCGGAGCGTTCAAGGATTCGAGGAATTCAATCGCCGATTCATCGAACGGCGAACTGAACGCGATCATTCCCCGTTGTTGCGCTCGCTCAAAAATCGGCGAGTGCCAATCCCAAGGCGTGTGTGCCTCTTCGTACAGCTCATGGAGGTGACGCCCGTGCCACAGACTGCCCGAATCGAGAATCCTGAATTCATCTCGATCGACATCCAGAGTCATCGTATCTGCGGTATAGGTTTGCAACTTGATGGCGTGTGCACCGGCAGCAGCGGCGGCATCGACGATCTCGAACGCCCTTTCCAGCGATTGATTGTGATTACCGGACATCTCAGCAATCACAAACGGCGGACACGCGGGGCCGATCGCTCGATCAGCAATCTGTACCGTATCTGGATTCATGCCGCTTTCAGTTTCTTCTGTTCGACGTGAGCATTGATCCGACCGATTTCCGGGTGCTTCTTCAACAGCGAGAGCACGGTTTCCGTTCCGATGAATTGCTCAGGCGAGATTTTTCGGAAAACAGCTTGAAAGAAGGCCATATCCGCCGGTTCGTCTAGCGTCCATCGCAAAGCGGACTGGTCCACTTGCTGGACATAGTTGTCCATGACGAAGCGGTCGGGATTCAAGTAGAAGAACGGAGTGACATGCTCTCGCTCCAAGGTTGCTTCGGCCTCTCGGTGGGCAATCCGCAAGGCCTCCATTGTGAACAGTTCGGCATCGAGTCCGCGTGGAAATGTGCGAGGGTGGACGTTGGAGAAGTAGTCCAGCGGCGCGCCCGCATCTCGGCGTTTATGGAACTCTTCGATGATGCGATCGATGAGCAGGGGATCGATCAGCGGACAGTCTGCGGTGACGCGCACGATGTCGGTCGCTCCTACGTGGCTTGCCGCTTGATAGTATCGGGCCAGCACATCGGCTTCGCTTCCGCGCACGACGGTCGTTTGACAGCGGTGGGCTTCGTCAACGATGGCATCATCCAAGGCAAGGTCCGTCGTCGCAACAACTACCTGATCGACGCGTTGGCAATGTTGCAATCGTTCGATCACACGGCTCAGGACCGACTGCCCCCCAAGGTCAAGCAGAACTTTACGGTGCAAGCGAGTCGAACCCACGCGGGCTTGAATGATAACGGTCGTCTTCATGGGGCGTTGAAGTCTCAAGAGATAAATAAGTGGTCACGGTATCAGGCGACCTGACGCTTCACATTCGATTTGGAAGTCAAAACATGGCGTACCGCCGAAACGACCTGTTCCACTTCTGCTGCGGTCATGGACGGAAAGAGTGGAATCGAAAGCTCGCGTCGGTAATGACTGACGGCACCGGGGAACTGCGCTTCCGTATGTCGATAGCGATCTTGGTAGTAGGGCTGCAGCGAAACCGGATAGTAGTGAACCTGCGTACCGACTCCGCGATCCTTTAGACTTGCCATCACGTCCGTGCGACTGCGTCCCAATGCTGGATAGTCGATGTGCAGACAGAACAAATGCCAAGCCGAAGTCTTCAAATGCGATCGTGGCGGTAGCGACAAATGCTCGATTCCGCCGAGTTCATCGTGATACTTGGCGACGATCTTCCTTCGCTGAGCAACGGATTGCTGTAGCTTCGCTAGTTGAGAGGACGCGAGTGCGCAGGCAGCTTCGGGAATCCGATAGTTGAATCCCGGCGAGTGCATCTCGTAGTACCACGGGCCTTCGTCCGGTCGTCGCAACTGTTCCGGGTCTTTGGTCATGCCATGGCATCGGAACTGTTCCAACTGTTCCTTGAGTTGCCGAGAGCTCGTGGTGACGGCTCCACCCTCGCCGGCGGCGATGTGCTTGACCGGGTGAAAACTGAATACGACCATCGAGGCGTACCGAGGCGAGCCGATCGGCGTACCGTCGCGATACGTTCCTCCGATGGCGTGGCAAGCATCTTCGATAATCGTTGCTCGCGGGCAACGATCACGGACGAGTCGTTCGATTGCGTCCATCTCACAGGCTTGGCCTGCGAAGTGGACGGGCACGACCGCTCGGACACGATCGTCCAGGGCAGCGCTTAAAGTTTCGGTGGTCATCAACCCTGTATCGGGATCGACGTCGCAGAAGCGAACATCTGCACCGAGATAGATGGCCGCGTTGGCAGTTGCCAGGAAGGTGTTCGCCGGCACGACGACGACGTTGCCGGGGCCAATGCCAGCGACCGAATAGGCCATGTGAAGTGCAGCTGTTCCTGAATTGCATGCCACCGCGAAATCTGCATTGCACTGTCGAGCAAGATCGGACTCGAACTTTTGTAATGCCGGACCTTGGGTCAGCCAGTCGGACTTCAGCGATTTGACGACGGCTTCGATATCCTCTTCATCAATCGATTGGCGACCATAGGGAATCATGTGGCACAACTCCTTCGATGTGGGGGGCCCACTGCACTGCATTCCGCGAATGGGAAGCGTTTGGGGACTTTAGTCGGTGCCGGTCATTCAGGCCAAGATCAATTCGCGGATGCATGCAGGTTTCACGCTAGGTGGTGGTTGTTGGTCTAGCTTCATTGCAGCGAACTCGGATATAACCCGCGTGGCTTGGACGGATTCGATTCGTCCCGCTCGTTCTTTTCATTCGTCCAAGGAGTGCCCCAAGTGATGCTGAAGGATCGGCACGTGTTGATTACCGGTGGAACCGGATCATTTGGAAAAAAGTGCGCTGAGATTCTGCTTAAAGAGTTCCCGCCGAAACGGTTGGTAATCTTTAGCCGAGACGAGCAAAAACATGTCAATATGGCGAGAAATGGGTTTGCGACATCAAAGTACCCGCAAATTCGCTATTTCGTGGGAGATGTCCGTGACGAGGCGCGTTTGCGCCGGGCGATGCGAGGCATCGACTTCGTGATTCACGCAGCTGCCATGAAGCATGTGGATATCGCCGAGTACAACCCGCAGGAATGCATTCGCACGAATATAGGCGGTGCCGAAAACGTCATTAACGCAGCGATTGACAATGGTGTTCAGAAAGTCGTGGCGTTATCGACCGACAAAGCCGCTGCACCGGTCAACCTTTACGGTGCCACCAAGTTGTGTTCCGACAAGTTATTCGTCGCGGCGAATGCTATCGCCGGCGGTGGAACGCGATTCGCAGCCGTGCGTTACGGAAACGTCGTCGGCTCGAACGGATCGGTAATCCCTTTCTTCCAGAACCAGCGTCAGACTGGCGAACTAACGATTACGAGTCCCGAGATGACTCGCTTTGTCATCACGCTTGATCAGGGCGTGCGATTCGTTCTGGATGCGTTCAAGCGAATGATCGGTGGCGAGATATTCGTTCCTAAGATTCCCAGTGTCACGATTAACGACATTGCTGAGGCGATTGCTCCGGAATGCAAAACCCGAGTCATTGGCATTCGTCCTGGCGAGAAGTTGCACGAGTGCATGATTCCACCCGACGAAGCCCGTCAGACCATCGAGTTCGATGATTCGTTCATTGTTCAGCCTGCGACGCGCAGCTGGAGCAACGAAGTCCCGGACTACGTAGTCCACGGTCGACCGTGTCCCGCTGGATTCTCCTATTCCAGCGAGACTAATGCTCAATGGCTAAGCGTTGTTCAGTTGCGTCAAATGATCGCCGAGCACTGCCCAAGCGGAGAAGAGCCATTGCCGTTCGCGGTTCGACACGCGGCGTGAAGAAGCCAATGGAAGCCATCGCGTCCGGTAGGTATCGTTTGGATACCGATGCGATAGAACGATGACGATCTGATCGTTCTGCGCAGGACGTAGAGGTGATTTCTTAAACCTCGCAAGCGTGAACGGCGCACCTCGGCAACTGTCGCGCCATTGCGTTGTGGTTGGTCGATGGGCCGAGGATGGCGTAACACCGGGTCTGATTAGCACAACTCGTGGCCAAGCTCGTTGATCTTCCCATCCTCTATCTCCAAATGTCTGGTGCTAGTCCTCGCGCGTCCCAAAACAGCCTGTCACGCAAAGCCGCTGCAACGAAACACGCGATCCCGGCAGATACCAACGTGTCGCTAACGAAATGGGCTTCAAACAAGACCCGTTGCGTCGCTGCGAGCAGGGCAAGGCCCGCGAACAGATAGCGTCCTCTGGGATAGAGAGAACTGAGACCAAACGCCAGTCCCACCGCGGTGGCAGTATGGCCGGACGGGAATGATTGCAACTCGGACACGCCAAGGGTTCCTGGCAAGCCCAAAAAGGATTCATATGCAGGGGCGCGAGCTTCGAAAGATCGGGGGCGTTCCCTCGTGACGAAAAGCTTCGCGGCGGTTGCGATTATTCCGGGTAGAAAAGCAACGACACATACCCTCGGGAGATAGGATCTGCGTACGCGGTCCAAAGACCACATGGCAACTAATATCAGCGTTATCCCCGCCCCGTGAGCAAATACTTCTGCAAGTTGAACAATACGCCGCAAATCCCCCGGAACACCTGACACGTCGAATTCTGCAAAAGGTCCGTCAATCGTGAAGACCGAGACCGCGGCCAGCAACCAGAATATCGCCCCAGCAATTCGCAAGTGTTTTGCGGGAGATCGATACATTGGATACCTCAGGATTGTTGGTGGAAATATTGAGTCGTGGTCAGGGTCGCACTTTCTTTATCAACTCCCACAAATTGGCATCGCGAACTGCTGGTGGTCCTTGTCGTAAGTGACCTTGATAAAGCCTGAAACAAGCAACCGAAATCCGCTAGCAGACCTGTCCAAAAGGAGAGTTGACCGCGTTAAGAGGTTGTCGTTGCGTTCCAGGATGCCAGAGGTAATCTCAATATCGATTACTTGGGGCACTCTTGTAGGCCACTTGATTCGAACTTTGCTCCAAGTAGCGACGCGTGAGCATGTAGCTCACTCCATAATAAGCGTCATGTAGTTCTTGGGCTCGTTGGATCTGAGTTCGCTTTTCGGTTTCCGATAACACCTCGTTCGTCAGCCAAGGCAGGGGGACACACCGGGGCGAACCGTGAAGCGAAACAATACTTCGAGGGAAGATTACGTACCCTTCGCCAACGCCAACTGGATTACGACAAGGTGCCAGCACGGATTTGCCGATCGATGCGTACTTGAAACCTTTCGGGGCACACAATTCAACCAGCGTTGCGATTATATCGGCGTGGCTAGCTGCCATATTCTCCGGAACGGTGGTGCCTTCTAAGACCTGTGGTCCATACAGAATTAACGGAACAGACGCGCCTTCATAAACAGGCGGATCCGACGAAATAAAGTGCCTCCCATGGTGGTCGCCTGTAATTACGAACAGAGCGTCTGGAAAACGTTCGATCATTTTCCGGACGAACTCTCCCGCCATCTTGTCCGAATACTTGAGGTGGCCGTAGGCAACTCGGAGAGATCTTTCGTTTCGCATGTTTGGTACGCAGATTTTCTCCGAAAGAGGAGGAATCTCGCAATCTTCGGCTGCGAGATCGACCTCCCATGGACCGTGATAGCTACTACTGCGAATGAAACTCAGTGTCGGTTGATCATACGTCAGCTTCTCAGACGTGAACTCATAGAGTGTGCGATCATGAACCTGTAGGTTCACAGTTTCACCGCCAGGTTTGATGTTCGCCGTGCAATAGATCTCGTCAAAGCCTTGTTCACGCGCGATTCGTTCCGCATCGTTCCATCCGCTGGTAAAACTGTTAACGCTGCGCGTTGTATAGCCCAATTGCTGAAAGGCGTGGACTAGGGAAGTGGGCAATGAATTCTGGATAGCACGACTGGTGCCATAGAGCCCCTGCAGGCAAACGAAGGAAGACGTGAGGGACGAGTTCGCACCTGGGATATTTGTTAGCAGCAGATGTCCCTCTGCACCCAGTTGGCGTCCATTTTCAACGAGGCCAAGTTCACGGTATTTCTCTAAAAACGGCCATGAGTCATAGCTCTCTAAAAACAAAACGAACACATGACTTGGTTTAACACTCGCGGGACCAGAGGCGGTTCGTTGCCACTTACAAAACGAAAAATCTCCCGGATAGTCAGTACTGTCGGAAGCCTCCTCCAACGAAGCGTCGATCGTTGCCGAGATCAATTCAGCTTGCCGTGATAACGTCGCAGAAGGAATGAGGCGAGTTTCAGCGAAGTAGTCGGCCGTGTTGGCGCGAAAAACCGCAGCCGCCTTCAGGTTGTAGATCGGATTTAGCGTTCCCATATTGAGAATACGGTGGGGCGTTACGCCTGAATGGACTTTCTGCAACGGTCGAGATCCAATACGCCCTCGTAATCCAAGAGCGATAAACGCGACTATGGCAACACTGCATAACACTTGAAATGTTCTCTGCGATGCCATTCGTTGCAAGCCGGCGCTGAACTCGACAGTGCGGTCAGCAAGTTTTCGGTACGTTGCAAAGAAGAAAAGTCCGGCGATCAGGCTCGCGATGGACTTCGGAATCAAACCGTAATCGGTATAGGCGATAGTGACCACGTCCTGTGCGTTGCCAGCTTCAAAGAATTCGAATACGAATTCGTCGAAGACTTTGTTGTAGATTTCGTAGTAGACAACACTTGCGAACGCCAATACTGGAATCACAAAGCTTAGTACGCTGACCCACCCCGTCCGCAGCCATCTCAAGTGGCTCCGTTGCGCAGGAGCAAACACCAGCAGCCCCGCCAACGCAATCAGTGGCAGCATCAAATATGTCATGACAACGCTGTCATAGCGGACACCGGTATGAAAAAAACGCCCCCAGTCAGCGAAGGATACGGGAGCATCCAAGTCATGATGTGTCTTGAAGACCCATAACAATCGGCCCGCAGTTCCCAAGACCATCAGATAAACCCAGGCATAGAAGTTTTCAATTTGCGAAGCCAGCGAGTTAGCGAATCGGGAAGAAACGTTCGTGTTCATGGATCTTCTTGAAAGTGCGTTGGAGTGTGAGCGAACGAGTTCTAGGGTGTGTTTCGAATCGGCGAGCGGTATCAAGCGGCACGCTGCTGATCAGGTTCAGCAGATTCGGAACTGGAAACTGAAAGCGGAGCTGGACTGGTGAACTTCGTAGTTGTGCGAACGAGGGCTTTAACAACTTGGCAAGACACCACTTCGGCGTAGCGAGCAAAATACGCTAGGGTCTGAAGGGGGCGTCGAAAGCCTCGTGGCCGTATCTTCCCGCCAGTACACTCGAGGAACTCCAGCGGGTCATCGTCTCGCAAAAAATACTTTGCGACGCGCGCGGCGTTGGTGCGATCTTTTGGCTGTAGTTCTTGCCCTAGCAATCCGTAGAACTCTTCTGGCGAGGCGGGCGTATCAGCAATTTCGAGTTGATCGTAGAACGATGGCCCCAGCATAATCGCGGGCTTTCCTCGCCAACACGCCTCGACGGTGACCGTCGAACCAAACGTAACAACGACGTCGCTCCAGTCGATCAACTGATAGGTATTGGCGGTATCGGTCGGATAGAACACCTGGACGTTTTCACGCTCGGCCACCTCACGAAACGGACTGATGATATCGCTGCCGACGTCCGCTTGGTTGGGATGGAAGCGAACGCAGAAGAAATAATTTGGCCAACGTCGACTTGCCTCGGCGACTACTTCCGCATCAACGAATGGCGACTTCCATGCTTTCCCGAGCGATGCGAACTCATCCTGACTGCTCAAGAAGAATGTGATCTTCTTTCGATACCCGGCGGCTTCAGGGGGGGTGAAACTAGTCGCATGACGCTTGGCAAACTTGTTATGTCGCGGCGATTGCTGCCTTTCAAAAAAACGAGCAGCCAGCTCAAAGTCGGGCACCAGGTTGAGTATGCGACGTTGAATGCCGAAGCGGTCGTGTGCTGTGTGTCCCTTGAAGACGATCGGTTGCTGCTGTGGTGTCACCTCAAGCGTGTTGAACGGTAGCTTGAAGCGTTCTGCGGCCAACAAACAAAACTTGCTGCACGCATGACGACCGTTGAACACTTCCACACGGTCCGGCTGTTGCTCGCGCACGACTTGCTTCATGGCTGCTAGCAAACTGAGCGACGTACGATAGTATCGCCGTGCAATAAATCGCATCGAACGGGCTCGTCGAATCTCCGGCGCAAACAGCCGAAATGTCGAAATCAACCCGCTCAGGACGCCCTCCACCAGCGATTTTCTCTCGGCAAATGAGATGGGTTCGCAATCCTGGCTATTGGCTTTCAGGGGGATCGCAGGCAGATTTAATTGCTTCGCGACGCGACGCGTCGATGTTTGGCAAACTAAACATGTCAGCGGGTTCCCCATATAGTTCACGGCGCAGGTTCCACCCGTGTTGGCGCAATAGGTTACCGTCACATCGTGACCTTCGGCTTGCAACTGCTTCGCGCGAGCGAGAGTCACCAGCGAGTTCTTACGCCATAGCGGATACGCCACGTGAAGCAGGACTTTTTCTGCCATCGAATCGAACCTTGCTGCGGAGATTTTGCGCATCGTGCGTCTGGTCGGTCGAGAATTTGGCAGGAGAGTATCGAAAACAGCTACTCCCACCAATAGCGTTTGCTGCGACGTTAATGATTTGCTTGAGCGTCAGGATTGTGGGTCGGAATTGCTATTGTTTGGAATGCTGTCTACTTTCCAGTTGTTTAAGGGAGATGTGGGCCCTGGGAAGTCGCACTCTGCCCGAAGGGAGTTGACGAAGCTTAACGTTTGTTCGAGGTCACGCAGCCAGTTACTGCCGCCGAACGGTCGAACAGCAGTGGAAGTGTAGTCTGCGGGCGAAGAGAAAATGATGAACCGTCGTTTGGGCAGACCGCGTGTGAAACGGGGACCAGCTGTCGAGAGTTGAAGCGTCGGTGTCCGAAACCTCGGTGAACCAGCGGTGTCAAAATGGGCTTTCACGGCAGTAGCACCGCTTGCATCGCGACCACCACGCAACGCTCGTGGAGCCGGGCAGTAGACGATCGCAAGTAGAGTGGCGTTAGGTAGGCCCGAGGTTCGATAGATAGCGAGTCCGGAGTACCCCGCATAACATTGGGAACTGCTCAGAGGGTAACCCATTCGCGACGATCACACGCTTGGAGGACTGCTTGGTTTGTCTTCAGCGTCCGTGCGGCTTCGTCGAGCGAGCAGGTTGGTTTGGCTAGTCCGGCAGTCACGTCGAGAAAGTGGTTCGCTTGGGCAGTAAACAGATCATCTCGTTCCAGCGGTTCGCATGGCTCGTCGTGCCAGCAGTCAGTGGGATCGGTCTGCCATCGCCAACGCCCTGCATGGAATTCGCATCTCACGGTACCGCGTTCACAAACCACTGTTAGTGTTGATTCTTGAGGTGCTTGATGCTGATTCAGGCTGTAGGAAGCCAACGCACCGCTCTGGTGGCGGGCAATCACATTGACCGTATCTTCAACCTCGACGCCTTCAAGGACTTGATGACTACAGTCAGCAGCCAGCGTATCAATGGGGCCGATGAGCCACTCGGCAGCATTGATCAAATGCGTCAAAGCGTCCTGAATCGCTCCGCCACCCGTCGCTCGATTACGATAGTAGATCTCGCGGTAAGCTGGGCGGTAGGTCGGGAAATGTTGGCCCGAACAGCCGGTGGCGTGAACGGGTTTGCCAAATCGGCCTGAATCGAGCGCGGCTTTCATCGCAGCAAGCGAGGGATGAACTCGCAACACGTAAGCCGCCATCACCGTAACACCATGCGATTCGACTAACTGCTTCAATTCGTCGACGCGTTCATAATTCGTACTGAGCGGTTTCTCGATGAGTGCGTGTCGCTTCCGATTTACAATGTCGATCGCCATCGGAATGTGAAGGTGAGCCGGCGTGCAGATCACCGCTGCATCGAAATCCGACTCAACCGCTTCGCTCCAATTCGCAAACGCGTGCGTGATCCCGTAACGCTGGGCGATATCCGTTCGCAACGTATCATTGCTGTCGCAGATCGCAACATTGGCACGCCCCGTCCCCTGGAAACACCGTGTATGGCGTTCGCCGATGGAACCGACGCCGACAACTAGAAGGTTTGGTTTGGAAATCATCTTGGCCTTCCAAGTTGGTTGTCAAAGGTGAAGCCAAGCTTCGAAAAATCGCTTTGCAAGCGTTCAAAACCTTGCTTCAGAATTAACAGATCTGCCTGATGGCAAATGAAACGTGCGCCTTGTTCAACGAGTTCGTTCGAGTGCTCGGGGCTGAATCCGACCGATCCCCAATGCTTACCGTGTGCCTTCGCTGCTGCGGCAATTGCATTGCGAGCTTCGGTGATGCAGGCGTGGTCGAACTGACCTGGCACACCGGCTAAGATGCTAAAGTCGCCGGGACCAAGAAATAGAACGTCGACACCTGCTACGGCAGCAATCGCATCGACATGTTCGAGCGACTCGGGACTTTCGAGTTGAATCACGGTAAACGTTTGTTCATTGGCTTCACGCAAGTAATCCGTCAACGGCATCGTGCAGTAGGGCATGTCAGGATTGCCGCCATCGATCCCGCGGGTTCCGAGCGGAGCGAACTTCGACCAACGAACTACTTCGGCCGCTTCTTCAGCGTTATCGCAACGAGGATACATGATGCCTTGCGCACCGGCCTCTAGAATGCGGCCCATTCGCATAAACTCGCCTTTTGCTGGTCGCACCATCACGTCGGATGTACCAACTCGTGCGGCACGAAGCAATGCGTTGGCTGTCTCGACACTGTGGCTGTGGTGTTCGAGATCTAGCCACAGTCCGTCGAACCCCATCAGGCTCGCCAGTTCGTACATCGAGGGATCGTTCAGATGCAACGTCGTTAATAGAACCGGTTCATTGCGGGCGAGCTTCGCCTTGACGCGACTCTTTCTCATTTCGTTCCTTTGCGAGGCGGGAGGGGGGACGACGTAATCGGAGGGCAACAGAGTAATACGTCGTTTCACAGAACTAACTCAAAGCGTTTAGCACCACGTTGGTATCGGAGAGGTCTTCGAGTAGTCTGTCGGGTTGCGATTCGGCAAGTTCTTGAGTGGGATGCAAGCCAGTCGCAACCGCAAGTACTTTCGCATTGATTGCACGGGCACAGCTGATGTCCAACGGCGTGTCGCCAATCACCCAAACACGATTAGGATCGAATGAGCCGTTAGCATGTTGCTCGGCCGCGGTGAGCGCCGCCTGTGCGACTCCATCGCGGTTTCGGTGGTCATCGCCGAAGCCACCGAACTTGAAATACTCGAACAGCCCGAAGTAACCCAACTTGATACGGGCACCATCTTGTAGATTGCCGGTCAGCAATCCAACGGCGACCGCTTCACGCGCTTGCAATTGTTCGAGCAGCCGCAACACGCCAGCGAGCACTCGACCGTCTCGCTGCGGCAGATGAACCGGCAGCCGCGCGATGTATCCGTCACGGAGTCGCTGCCAGTTCTCCGGCGAATCGTCGATCCCGTGTTCTTCGAACAGGTTCGTGCCGATACCGCGGTCCGTGCGACCGCTAAAGGGAACGTTGGCTGGACTACGGATGCCGAAGTCTTCACGGAAAGCTTCGATTAACGCCGTTCCGCCGGCACCTCCGGTATTGATCAGCGTGCCGTCGATATCAAAGAGCAATGTGAGCATGAGCGAATTGTAACGCGTCGCCCCGCGGTGCGTCGACTAGACGAAGGCCAGCCAAGATACTCAAAGAAAATCCGGAGAAGTTTTTTGACTTCGAATGAAAATCGACCTATTTATTTTAATGTCACGTCAATGATTTTGATTCGATGGACGGCGGCATTCAGCTCGCCAACCACGAAAAAGGCTAACCGGTCGCGAGGCCGGGGCGCAAAGCTATGGGTCTCTTGTTTAGGTAAGCATTCGCTGCCGTGAGATCGCCAAGCTGCCGAAGGATGGTTTTCGTCTCTACTCTTTTCTTTGGGGAGAGCTGAAGTGCATGTTCACGCTGCCGTTAGCTATCGAAGCAACTCGCAGAGGGAACTTTCGCTCGTCGGCGATTCCTCGTCACCTCTCTCTCATCACCAATTCGTCACCGCCTTGGGTGACGTCGGTCGGGGCAGGCCGTTGGTGCTGTTTGGGACTAACTGGGAGGATCCGTTGTCAGGCTAGTTGATTTGATCGCGAACCAGATTCACCGGGCAGATGAATCTGGTTCGTTGCGAGGTCCGCCGGGGCAGACGGACTTCGCAAACTGGGGCAGAAGCAAAGGGGGGCCTTGGGCAGGGGCACCCCTTTTTGCTTTTCGAAACGAAGATCGGCATCATCTCAGCATTGAATTACTGGCGTTTTGGAGACATACTCGAATTCCACCCGACCGAGGTGTTTTCTCTCGTTCCTTTGCTAGATATGGGAGCGATTTGCGTGGCTGCTAATGGGAGATTCTGCCGACGTCCTCCGGTTCGCGTTCGATTCCCACCGTCTGCAAATCTGTCGATCGACCACAAAGAGCGGTTGCTGACCATGATTTAGGTCGCTAGAATCACCCGTTTCCACATACCGAATTATCGCGATCTGGGCGTAATCTGCACCTGCATTTGCGAATTGGCTTTAGACACTTCAAGCGAACATTACTGCCTCCGGGAGGATGCAACGTTGGTCACCACAAAGAGTTACATGGCGAAACCGGGCGAGTTGACGCCGAAATGGTGGCATGTGGATGCGACCGATAAGATCGTTGGCCGATTGGCGAGCGACATTGCTGTCATCTTGATGGGCAAGCATCGTCCAACCTACACACCGCACGTCGATACGGGCGACTTCATCGTGGTCACGAACGCCGAAAAGGTGCAGTTCACTGGCAAGAAGTGGTCGCAAAAAAAATACACTTGGTACACCGGTTGGCCTGGGCAACGAAGTGAAACGGCTGAGAAACGCCTCGAAAAGAAGCCCGAGGAGATCCTTCGCGAAGCCGTCCGCCGGATGTTGCCAAAGAATCGTCTAGGTCGGCAGATGTTGGACAAATTGAAGGTCTATGCAGGTACCGAACATCCGCATCAGGCGCAACAGCCTGAATCGCGTGAGCTCGGTTGCAAGTAGACGCGGCTGTCCGTAAACAAATATCGCAGTAAACAAACCTACTGAATCTCTGATAGAGCGAAACAAATGGTTGCAGTCAAGAAAGACAAGATTAACGGAGATGCTCTGGGAACCGGGCGTCGCAAGTCATCAGTCGCCCGCGTTCGCGTTCGTGCTGGCAGTGGCAAGATCACCGTGAACGGACGTGACTTCGAAGAGTATTTCACCGAAGTCCAAGATCGTCGTTGGATCTTGGACGTGCTTGACGCTTGCGGCCAACGCGAAACGGTAGACGTTCTGGTTCGTGCCTCGGGTGGCGGGAACACGGGACAGTCGGGTGCAGTCCGTATGGGGCTGGCTCGGGCGCTGATGGGTTTCAACGAAGAACTCTTCGAGCCACTACGCGATGGTGGATTCCTCACTCGAGACGCTCGCATGAAAGAGCGAAAGAAGTGCGGTCTACACGGTGCCCGTCGTGGTGTCCAGTTCTCGAAACGTTAATTCTTCACTTCGATATCGACTTGATCCAAGAACGTCGCGGTTATGCTCCGCGGCGTTTTTTTGCGATCGCCAATCGTCCCTCTCCACAAGAGAATGTGAGTTAGTGTTCGTGCTACGCGTCCTGCGTTCCGGTTGTCGGCATTGATAATCTAGCTGCTCGCCACGTCGTGTTCGGCTCGCATCTGTTTCAGGCCTAGAAGCGAATCAACACTTCATTCCGTCGCAGTGGACCCGGCGTCCACGGCGGATCGTATCCAGCAAGCTCGGCGTTCACTTCTCCGACGAGTCCTCGTTTCGTCATCCATGCCCTCAAGCTGGCCTCGGCCCTCGCAACAGACTCGCCATCCATTCGCCCAGTGAATCGCAATACGGCGAATCGACCGCCCTGACGCTGCTGTAGCTGAACTCCATCGCCAGCAGGTTTCGGAGCTCCTTGTTCAGCAACCTCCTTCGGAAGGACAAAAGACATCTTACCGGCGATATCCTCCGCGTCGCGTTGCATGAAAACGGGAGTGGTCATGGCTACCTTCTGCTCTGCGTCGTTCGAGCCGCTGATGTACCGAAACAGCCGCATGAAGCTGCCGTCGTTCCCTTGCGTTTCGAACTTCGTGCTCGTCGTAACCAATGTCAGTTCTGGGTATTCACGAATTTCAAAAGCACCATCGGATTCGACGACCTTGTATTCAGCGGACTCGTAAGCACCGCGGGCGGTCACCTTCCAACCGAAATAAACCGAGAGACCAACCAGCGCTGCGATGCTGAAGTACACCATTCTTCGAGTTCTCATAACTTGTCTTCCTGCTGTCACTTTGAAGGGGTTTCACGCGGAGTTCATGCCGCGTCCTCACTGTAGAACGGAGAACACCCCCCCAATCGTGAACCGGCTGCTCTCTTTCGCTTGTAGGTTATGCTTCAGCATAACTTTTCGCGTCGAGGTGATATGCTGAAGCATAACATTCGATGACCGCTCGCTCGCTACTCGATCAGCGACTCATCGACGCCGTCGAAACTAGGCACTTCACTGCGGCCCCAGTCTAGCGGATAATCGCCGCTCGCGACGAGTCGGTGAAATGACGACCACGGCCAGTCCTTCGGGCTTGCAACCAGTCCATGCTTGACGGGGTTGTAGTGAATGTAGTCCGCGTGTGCGTGCAGGTCTGCCTCGTCGCGAATCGTGTGCTCCATGAAGCGTGGCTGCCAGACGCCACGCCGCCGTTGCCGGCGATAACCTCGGCTCACACGTTGCTCGCGTCCGCCTTGCCCCAACCACCGATGCGAGAACTTGGCCTTGATCGCTTTCCAGCGATCAGGATAGTTCGAATCCCCACTCGGCAGCGTCCAGACAACGTGCAAGTGATCCGGCAACAGCACGATCGCAAACGTCTTGAACGGCGCATCAGTGCGGACTTCCCGCATCATGTCTCCCAACAAAGTACGCGCCGCTTCGTCCCAAAACAACGGTGCCCGAGCCGCCGTCACCAGCGTAAAAAAGTAAGTGCCGCCCGGCACGAAATATCGCCGGTAATCTGCCACCGCGCCACCCTCTCGCCAAGCCACTCAGTAGGCTATGCTTCAGCATAACAAAACGGCATCAGCATAATGAATCGCGTAGCAAGTTGCACGAATTAATGTCGCTATGCTTCAGCACGGCAACGCGCGACGCGTGCCGACGCGCACACGATGTGCCCATGCTGTTCGTTATGCTGAAGCATAACCTACGTGTTGAAATCTCAAGGCGAGTATTCGGCGATGTAGTTTTTCACTTTGACCTTGCGAGCCGTGTTCTCGCTGGTCATGTAGCGAATCTTGCCGAAGATGGGGCGTTCGGGGCCCCAGGCTCGGTCGTAACGGCCCAGCACCCAGAAGATACCGCTGTACGAATTCGGATTGCGCCCGTCCAAAGCATACTTGTTGTTCAGCTCGATCATCACGTCGAGCGATTCGCGCGCGGAAGCAGACCACTCGAAAATCTTCTTGCCCCACAACATCCTCAGGTAATTGTGAATGCGTCCCTCGCGGACCAGCTGCCGCTGAGCCGCGTTCCACAATTCATCATGCGTCTTCGCCAACTCGAACTGCTCCAACGAATACACATGTGGGCGGTGATCGTCGGCGTGTTCGGCCAGCGTCTGTTGAGCCCACTCGGGAAGCGAGTCGTATTGATCGTAATCATCACGCTGCCAGCACATGTTGTATCCCAACTCGCGCCAGGTGATCAGCTCGTCGAGAAACGACTCGACTTCTGCATCAGCTCCCCACCAACCGCTGTTGCTTCCGGTGGCCTTCTCGGCGACCAGATTGGGCGTCCATTCGACAAGACGCGTTAGCTGCTCGAACACTTCATGAACGGAAACATGCCCGAAGTGCAGATAGGGCGACAGGCCGCTAGTGGCTTCCTTCTCGGGTTGATTCCGATCCGAGTCGTAGATCGGGAGTTTGCTTTTCATAAACGTGCGAAGTGCCGCACCGCCTGCCCGCGAACCACCAACAGTTTCCACGGGGCCAACCGAATGATCGATGGGAAAGGATGCGAGTCCGCTCCTCGACGAGAGTAACTTCGCCGGATCTGCCATTGGCCAACGTGTGGTAATTTTCGCGGGCAAGGCTTTCAGTGTTGGCAGCTTTACTTGCGACAGAGGATCACGTTGGGGAACATCTGCCAAGTGTGGCAACAAGTTCTTCTGCAAGAATCGACGAAAGTCAAAAGCTCTCAAGAAGACCTTATCGGCTGCTCGCATCGGCAGCAGTCCGTTGGAATCAACCAACTCGAACCGCACTGGGATCTGTGCCGAGGCCGCGTCGATCATACGGGGCAGGAAGAAGCACGGAAAATCGTCGCTTACCACCACACAGGCGTGGCTCGCCAACTCCTTCAACAACCCCTTGCCGCTTCCGCGTGTCGCCTCCAGATACGGATAGTACACAACGTTCTTCTTGGTGAAGTGTTCCGCATTATCTGCCATACCTTCGATGACAAATCTGTGCAGTCGATCACTGGCCCACTGATAATCACACCGCAAGGCTTCCAGAATCACCAGTGGTTTGTTGAGCTGCTTCGCCCATTCCACGCCGCGTTCGAGGCCGAAGTTGTAGGTTCCACGGCGCGACGAGATCATCCAGTAAAGAACGTAGTCACCGGCATCGGAAACTTCTCTGTCGTTTACGCCACGAACGCGTCGGTCGGGGATCGAACTCATGATTCGTGATACGCTACGTATGAAGTGGGCTGAAGTTGTTCGTCGTGAGGCAACCGCTCACAACTCGATTCTTTGTCCGCCGATTCGAAGAGATAGTGCGATACGAACCACTCGTCGCCACCACGATACCGAAACAGTTCGGCACAGGCCATAAAGAAGATCCGCCAGCGCTGCAGGCTAAGCTCTGCCTCGCGGTCGGAGAGATCGGCACGGAAGCAATCAAGAATTGCGTCGCGGTGATGATCGAGATTGTTCAGCCAAGCCTCGCATGTTCGCCAATAGTGCATTCCGTTCACTCGCCATTGCTTTTCGATGGCGAGATCATCGGCGAAGTGGCTGAACAGATCTTCCGAAGGCATCATTCCGCCAGTAAAGAAATGACGTCCCATCCAGTTGGCAGCACCTTCGGTTTCGAACAGGTAGGGTGAATTCCGATGACAAAAGACGTGTACGAATGCTTTGCCATCAGGTTCCAACCACTTCGACACCCGGCGAAACAAGAGTTCGTAGTTTCTCATGTGTTCGAACATCTCGACGGAGACGATTCTGTCGAACGTCTCGCGTGTGGCGAAGTCTCGCATATCGGCGGTGATCACGCGGACATTCGTGAGTCCCCGTTCCCGGGCACGCGCCTCGATGAAGCTTCGTTGACTTGCCGAGTTGGAGACTGCGGTGATGTCACAAGCCGGAAACTGCTCGGCGATCCAAAGCGTCAATGATCCCCAGCCGCAACCGAGCTCGAGCACTCGCATTCCATCTTTAATTAAGGCCCGCTCGCAGGTGCGCCGCAGCATCTCGACTTCTGCCTCGGCCAACGACGCGTCAGTTCGATCAAAAAAGCACGAGCTGTATTTTAATCGCGGCCCGAGCACTTTCTCGAAGAAAGCGGCAGGCACTTCGTAATGCTGGTCGTTGGCGACATCAGTGGCTACGGCCAGTGGGCTATTGCGAAGAGTGTCCGTGAAATCGGCCAGTTTACTCACCGTGACCGTTTGAATGCGTTTGGCCAACAGTCGTCGAATACCAATACGAATCAGCCAGTCGGGTACTAAGCCCGTTTCGGCAAGTTCAATCAGGTTCATCTCTTGAATCCTGGGGCGACAGATGTGGGGTTGCCTAGCCAATAACATACTAGTGACCTGACAACCCTCTCGACGCGCGAAGGAAAGCTATGGCACTCGAATACATTCTGCTCACGAATCTCGCTGCCATCCTGGCATCGCTGTTGGCGCTGTGGTGCTTAAGTCTGCTGCTGCGAAACGCCAGTATCGTCGACATCTTCTGGGGGTGTGGTTTCGCAGTCGTTGCCTGGATGTCGTTGTGGACGAGCGGCGAGTTGCTGCCCCAACGACTGGTTTTGACCTTGATGGTCAGCATGTGGGGACTGCGTTTGGCGGGTTATCTGGCTTGGCGAAACATCGGCAAGCCGGAAGATTATCGGTATGCGGCGATGCGAGAGCAGCACGGCAATCGCTTCCCGATTGTCAGCCTGTTCACGGTCTTCGGCTTGCAGGGAGTATTAATGTGGGTCATTTCGCTGCCGATCCAAGTTGGCATCAGCCAAGGCCAAGACTGGCATCCCGTTAGGGCGATCGGCTTGTTCTTGTGGGTTGCCGGATTGTTCTTCGAGACTGTTGGCGATTTCCAATTGGCCCGCTTTAAAGCTGATCCGCGGAATCAAGGTTGCGTAATGAATCGAGGCTTGTGGCGGTACACGCGGCATCCGAATTATTTCGGCGATTTTCTGGTGTGGTGGGGGTTTTACTTCGCGGCCGCCGAGTCAGGCTCGTGGTGGTGGACGATCATCGGGCCGCTACTAATGTCGTTTCTGCTGATCCGCGTTTCCGGCGTGCGGTTGCTGGAGAGTTCGTTGCGAAGTCGAGTCGCGGGATACGAAGACTATGTGCGTGACACGAGCGCCTTCTTCCCGCTCCCACCAAAGCAATCTTCTTCGCCAGAATAACTTTTTGCGGTTGTCAGAGTAGGAAATGCGATCGTACGAACAGGCGAGTGCGATGCTCCGGACGCCAGACGCGACGGACGAAGTTCAGCCAGTTCCGACAAGTTGCAGGCTTAGCCTGGCAAGTTGAAAACTTAGTCTTGACGCGATTGTCGGTTCTTTCAGGTTTTCTAGCCCTGAGGGGCGACGCTATGTCAGCCCAGGGCAAGCTAAACGCCGCCCTGGGTATCGGTGCCGAACGATGCCAAAGCCCCAACGGGGCGGCGCTAGATCGTCGTTCCTGTTAGAGCCGCCCCTCCAGGGCTTGCATCTTGCGAGATCATTGCATCCCAGGGCGACGCTCCGCGGCTTTGCCATTCCGCTTGCCCTGGGCTGACATAGGACTGACCCTTCGGGCCGTGAGGAATGACAGAAAATTGGGATGGTCGCGATGCCTCCCAGCGTCAAAGCAACCTCACACTTTCAACTGGCCAGGCTTAGCCGTGTTACGATTGTCGGCCACTACGGCCATGTTCGTGCATCCGTCCGGCATCGCAGTCGCTCGGCCGCACTATCTGCAAAGAAGAGAAGGCTCTTGCAACCTAAAGGATCGCAAGAGCCTGTATCGATTACCGGCAGTCGGGCGGAACGTCACTAGCGAAGTCGACGAGCGACACGTTGGTTACATGTCGCCGAGCACGTCGTGGTGACAAAATGAGTTTCGTTTGATGGGATCGATCCCAACTTCGTCGCTTTCGCGGCTGGCAGGATGACGCTGTCGATGACGTGAATTACGCCGTTCGACGCGTCCAGATCAGTCGTCAGCAACTTGGCGTCATTAATTTTCGCCTGGCCACCCGAGACCGAAACGTGGATCTCTGAACCCTTGAGCGTCGTCGCCTTCTTCGCGGCGAGTGCATCTTCCGAATAGACGCGACCAGGGACGACTTGGTACTTCAAAATGGCGGCGAGCTTCTCTTTGTTCTCCGGCTTCAGCAGCGATTCGACCGTGCCTGCCGGGAGCTTCGCGAATGCCTCGTCCGTCGGGGCGAACACGGTGAACGGACCTGCGCTAGTGAGCCTCCCCGATCCGTACTCTATGCGAACATCTGGCCTTGTTGAGGCAGGTGCCTTTCCAATCAACAACTTACGTCGGTCTTCGAAAGTCGAGCTTTACCCGTGGAACCCGATTTCATCCATTCTGAAGCCCAAGTGGGAACAAGAGATGCGTCGGCCGGATGGCGTGGAGCGAGCTCGATATTACCAATCGCTTCTTGATTCTGGTGTGGTGCAAATAAGGGCCGAGTTGGCCCGGCACCTCGGCGTCAATCGAGCTCGCGTGACGCAGGTCCTACGACGACTCGAAGGGGCCAAGGATGATGTCGCATGAGCCCAAGAAGGCACATCGACCAAACCCCATTCTACTGGTACGTGCCCTTCTCTGAAGTCAGGCCAGAGAAATTGAATCAACGTACGCGTTGGCTGCGGAACTGAATGCGGACGTATCTCCACTTGCTCTTACCAGCACCTGTAGTCCTTGTAGCATCGCGAAGAATCCGGTTGCTGCATCAATGGGCTCTCCGCTGAATTGAAGAGTGCCTTCATCTCTTCCTTGTTGAAAGACCAAAGCGAATCTGGAAACGGCACCGCGGGCCATCTCACCAAGTTCCTGAACAGCGACTTCCGAAAGCGTGTTCACACCGCTTCCGAGTGCTGCCAGCAGGCAGGGACGCTGGTTCCGCAGGCCCTTCTCGAAGATCCCAGCGAGTCCACGCAGTTTTTCCGGGGCTGAGGCATTGCTGTCAACGACTGCGGCATATTCCGGACGATGCTTTGAGCCGCATCTCTCAATAAGAGCTCGGGCGAGCGCCTCCTTGTTTGGAAAGTGGTGAAAGATGCTGGCTTTGCGCAATTCGACCGCGTTCGCGAGGTCCTGAAAACTGACGGCGTTCAGGCCGCGATCCTGCACCATCTTTTCGGCAGCATCGAGAATCTTCTCTTTCACGCCACCATCCTACCGACCGATCGGTTGACAGGCAAGCGAAATCCGCGTATCCTACCGATCGATCGGTTGGTTCATGTTAAAAAACCACACAATTTCACACTAAGGAGCCCAAACATGAGTACTGCAGTCGAAAAGACGGCCGTTCTGAAATCCATCAACCCGTACAACGGTGAGGTTCTGAAGACCTTCGACGAGATGTCGCCCGCAGAAGTCGATTCTGCAATCGCGAAAGCTGACGAAGCGTTCGGTCAGTGGCGACACACCCGTTTCGAGCACCGTGCAGGCATTCTGCGGCGTGCCGCCGAATTGCTACGAGAGCGTCGCGAAGAACTCGCAACCATCATGACGCTGGAGATGGGCAAGAAGATTGAAGACGCACGCCCGGAGATCGACCTCTGTGCCACGATCTTTGACTACTATGCGGACAATGGTGAGAAAATTCTCGCTCCGAAGGAATACGACACACCGGAAGGAAAGGGCTCGCTGGTCAACCAGCCGGTTGGAATCGTTTACGGCATCCAGCCATGGAACTTCCCGTTCTATCAGCCGTCTCGTGTGGCCGCCCCGCAGATCATGGCGGGCAACGTGGTGCTCACCAAACATGCCTCAAACGTACCGCAGTGTGCTGAAGCGTTCGACCAGCTTCTCAAGGACGCCGGTGTTCCTGAAGGTGTCCACACGAACCTGCAGCTGTCGGCACGGAACGCGGGAAGCATTATCGACGACGATCGTGTGCAGGGCGTGGCCTTCACGGGCAGTAACAAAGGCGGGGCAGCAGTTGCCGAGCAAGCCGGCCGCAATGTGAAGAAGACCGTCATGGAACTTGGCGGAGTTGATCCATTCATCGTGCTCGAAGACGCCGACATGGATGCAACCATCGAGCGATTCAAGTTCGGCAAACTGCATGCCACAGGTCAGATCTGTATTGCGGCCAAGCGGATCATTCTCGTCGAGTCGATCGCTCAGGAATTCCTCGACCGCGCGACCAAGCTGTTCGCCAGTCTCGAACCCGGTAATCCGCTGAACGAGTCCACTGGCTACGGTCCTGTCTGCAATGAAAAGGCTGCTATTCAGCTCGAACAACAGATTAATCAATCAGTTGCGGCGGGGGCGAAACTTCTGGTCGGCGGCAAACGAGACGGGGCGTTCATACAACCCACCATCATGACCGACATTCCGAAAGGATCGCCGGCTGATTGTGAAGAGTTGTTCGGCCCAGTCGCCCTGATCCATATCGCGAAGGATGAAGAGGACGCGATCCGCATCGCCAACGACAGTGACTTCGGCCTCGGCGGCTCCGTCCATACCAATGACCTGGAACGCGGTCGCCGCGTGGCGGAACGCATTGAATCAGGCACTTGCTTCGTCAATCAGATCTCGTGGACTTACGCCAGTATGCCGATGGGTGGCGTCAAGAAGTCGGGCTATGGTCGCGAACTGGCGGACCTCGGCATCATGGAGTTCGTAAACCAGAAGCTAATCTGCGTCTTCGACAAGGATCATGTCATTTAGCATTCGTCTGGGAACTTTATTACCTGACAGAAAACACCAACAAGGAGATATTTCCAATGACCGTCAAAGCGTACGCCGTTACGAAAGCCAAGAGTGACTTCGAGCCGTTTGAGTTTGAACTCGGAGACATCGATCCCTACGAAGTTGACATCAGCGTTGAATCCTGCGGCATCTGCCACAGCGATTTGAGCATGGTGGACGATGAGTGGGGCATGGCACAGTTTCCGCTCGTGCCCGGACACGAGGTCGTCGGCAAGGTTTCTGCCGTCGGTGATCATGTCACGCACGTGAAGGTTGGCGATCGCGTCGGGCTGGGCTGGCACGCGGGCTACTGCATGATGTGTGATCAATGCATGAGCGGCGATCACAACCTCTGTTCAAGCGCCGAACCGACGATTGCCGGACGGCACGGTGGTTTCGCCGATACTGTCCGAGCGAAAGCGCCCAGCGTGGTAAAGATTCCTGACGAGTTGAATGCAAGTGAAGCGGGTCCGCTGCTCTGTGGCGGCATCGCCATGTTCAATCCAATGGTACAAGCCGGTTTGTCGCCGACTGACAGTGTTGGAGTGATCGGAATCGGCGGGCTTGGTCACATGGGTCTCAAGTTTGCGGCGGCGTGGGGCTGTCATGTCACGGCGTTTACTTCCGATTCAAAGCGGCAGGAAGCTCTTGATATGGGCGCTCATGACACGATCAATTCCCGTGAACCGGAGGCGATCAAAGCCGCAGCGGGTCGATTCGACCTTGTGTTGTCGACCGTGAACGTGCCGCTCGACTGGAACGCAGTCCTCTCGACATTGAAGCCGCGCGGTCGCCTGATGATGCCAGGAGCAGTGACAGAACCGCTTGGTCTCAACCTGTTGCCGGACATGATGTTCAAGCAGCTTTCCGTGGGCTCGTCCCCGGTTGGAGCGCCAGTCGTCATCCGCCAGATGCTTGCCTTTGCTGCTCGGCACAACATCGCACCGGTCAACGAGCACTTCCCCATGAGCAAGGTCAACGACGCCTTTGAACATCTTCGCAGTGGCAAGGCTCGCTATCGCATCGTGCTTGATCGGGACTGATTCTTTTCATTCAGAATTCAAGATGGAAGACCAATGCTCAAACCACAACAACAGGTACCAGAGACGCAATCAAACGATGTCGAACTCGGCAATTCAAATCAACACGGAGCGTCCACGAATTGAGGAGCTGCTCGCACCTTACCGCGACGTGATCGGTGATGACTTTACCGGTTATCGAAATCACGTCTTCAGGACGGTAACGTACGCGATGCATTTCCTCGATGATGACTTTGACGTCGAGCCTACCGTTGAGACGGCGATGGCCTACCACGATATTGGTCTTTGGACAGTTCGCGAGTTGGCGTACCTCGAACCGTCCGAGGCCGCTGTCGTTGCAGACAACCAAAAGCATGGCTGGGGCCTTGATCCGGATATGTTACGAGGGATCATCCACTGGCATCACAAGATCTTTCGCTATCGAGGACCTCACGAACGCGTCATCGAAGCGTGCCGCAAGGCCGACTGGATCGACGCCAGCATGGGTTGGATGCGAAAAGGGATGAGCCGGAGCAATGTTGCGGCGGTGGAAGCCGCATTTCCCAACGAAGGTTTCCACAAGTCGCTACTCCGCCTTGCCAAAGACTACGGAGGTTCCACTCTCGTTGGCGGAATCCGAGTCCTTCGCGGCATCGTGAAGTGGTAGAACGACCGAGCCTTTGGGGCAATCAGGCTTCGATTGATTGCGCCGATTGGACGCCAGATGAACGGGCTGTCAGTCCCCTTTCCCAAACTGACAACGATGACGTTTGTGTTCGCACAAGCGTCCGAAAGCTCCCCGAATAGGACTCGAACCCCGCAAACGGAGTTAACAACGTACGAATCGCACATGCAGCGGTGAACAACACCGACCGTACGAACAGTGATTTCTTCGTGATTTCGGTTGCATCGAGTTTGGCAAGTTGCGTTCGACTCGAACTCGCGTCCGTGAAACAAACCGAATGCAGTTAACGCGCGTAGTGTTTCTGATTTTCGAGACGTTCATTGCCTTCTACTCAAACGCGACTAAAATGATGCACTCGCGACTTCGCTAAGTACAACGGGCAAGTCGTCTTGAGTCACGAAGTTGAACTGTCTAGATGACCGACGTTATCGCGATGCGAGTCTTCCGCGTCTGCATCGTCATGTGCAATGTACTTTTCGCCCGCCTTGACCAAATTGCGTAGCATGCCGCCGAAAACGAACTGATGCAGCGGATAAAGCGCGTACCAATAGGCGAGTCCAAACAGTCCGACAGGATCGAAGATGGCTGTTTGACGAACGCGGCTGCCGGCTTCTCGTTCGGTGACTTCGAACTCCAGCCAAGCGCGACCGGGCACTTTCATTTCAGCTCGCAGCCGCAATGATCGCCCCGGCTCGAACGATTCCACTCGCCAAAAGTCGAGCGCGTCTCCGACGCGGATATTCACCGGATCGCGCCGACCCCGGCGAACTCCCACGCCGCCCACCAATAGATCGAGGAAGCCGCGGATGCGCCAAAGCCAATTACCGTAATACCAACCGGTCTTCCCGCCGATCCGCTGGATGGCTGCGAAGGCGGCGGGCGGTGTTGCATCGCTGTCGGCAGTTCGCGAATCAACCAATCGCGAACCGAATCGTACTCCACCCCAACTCTTGAGCTGCCCCGATGCGGACAACGCGTCCGACCATCGCGTTGCCGCGAACTCGCGATCTTCGTTCATCAACGCGCGGGCAATCGCTTCCGACAGCGATCGTGGTCGGACGGAAAACGCCGTGCTGGCGAGATTACTGGAAACCAATGTGGGATTCTTCAGGCTTGCGACCAGTTTGCGACCAACGCGTGCATACAATGGAGTTACCAATCCAAGCCACAAACTGGATAGATAAGGTGTCAACAGCGGAACAGGGATCATTAGCCGCCGCAGCCCCCGTTGTTCTGCGTATTCCTGCATGATCGCGCCATAAGAGACTTGATCCGGGCCGCCGATTTCATAGATCTTTGAATCCTGTTCGGGCAACTCGATCGCCTCTTGCAAATAGGCCAAGACATCTTCAATGGCGATTGGTTGTGCGAGTACTCGAACCCACTTGGGACAAATCATCACCGGCAGCCGTTCGACCAGAGCCCGAATCATTTCGAAGGACAAACTGCCCGATCCGATCACGACCGAAGCTCGCAACTCAACGACTTGCACGCCGGACGATCGCAACACGTCACCCGTTTCCTGGCGGCTGCGAAGATGTTTCGACAGGGCCTTGTCGCGACTGCCCAGTCCGCCCAAGTAAATGATCCGCCGCACACCGGCTTGTTTTGCCGCTTCGGTAAAATTCTCGGCCGCGAGCCGATCTTCCGCCTCGAAGTCCGAGGTCGAGCCCATCGAATGCACGAAGTAGAAGGCCGTGTCCACGCCTTGCATCGCTGCCACGAGCGAACCCGCATCCAGCGCATCCCCCTGCACAACCTCGGTCGCCTCGCCAACGTCCCCGGCGAGTGCTTCGGGCCGCCGCGTCATACAGCGAACGCGATAGCCGGCGGCTTCCAGCAACGGCAAGAGCCGTCCGCCAACGTATCCGGTGGCTCCTGTCAGCAATATCGTTTGCGATGCATGCGACATGTTTCTGTTTCGTTTGTTTTGTTGGAACTACCACCCGCGCGCCCTTAACTACTGTATCGGACTGGCAAGTGCTTCGGTTAGCCGTCTCCGCAAGAATAACTTCTCGCGGACGTTCCCCTTGTCAAACTCGGCCTTCGCGCTAAAGCGTCACTGTGGATTGTGGCCGCTGTGGCCAGCAAGTTGTTGGGAACATTGCCAAGGCGAGTTAGTTAATGTGCGTTGATGGGCAAGTCGAGTGGATGCGGGTCGTGCGGTTTGTCATGCTGCATGCGGCGTGCTTGCTTGTGCTTGTGGTTGGATGGAGTTGGATCGCGGTAGCCGTCGCAGTGGGCGTCTATTTCGCTCGTGTGTTTGGACTAACCGCTTTCTATCACCGTTACTTCTCGCATCGGGCCTTCAAAACGAGCCGCGTCGTTCAATTCCTCGGTGCGCTGTTGGGCAGTTCCGCAGGGCAGGGAGGTCCGATCTGGTGGGCGGCCCATCATCGGCATCATCACCGTACGTCCGATCAGCCCGAAGATAGACATTCGCCGGTCCAGAAGGGCTTTGTCTGGAGCCATATCCTTTGGTTCATGACACGGGAAGCGAACGGCACGAACTATCGAGTCGTCAAGGATTGGTTGAAGTTCCCTGAACTTCGGTTCCTGGAACGTCACGATTCGCTCGCCCCCACGCTGCTCGCGATCGCAATGTTCGCGCTCGGCGTAACCGTCGGCAACCTCTGGCCTGGTTCTGGCACGAGCGGCGTGCAAATGTTGGTCTGGGGCAGTTTCATTTCATCGGTCGCACTTTACCACGCAACATTCGGCATCAACTCATTAGCTCACAAATTCGGTAGCCGCCCGTATCAGACGAAAGACGACAGCCGCAATAACTTCTGGCTGGCGTTGATCACGTTCGGAGAAGGCTGGCATAACAACCATCACTACTTTCCTTCTTCGGCTCGGCAAGGCTTCCGGTGGTGGGAGGTCGATGTCTCGTATTACTTGCTGGTGTTCATGTCGTGGTTGGGGCTTGTGTGGGACTTGAAGCCGGTGCCAGCCCGCGTCTTCGATCAATCGCCCCGATGGCCCTCGGCGAAGGGAGCGTTGTAATGCGGATCGCGGTCATCGGCACAGGCATTAGCGGCAGTCTCGTCGCACGGCTGCTTTCAACCCAGCACGATGTGACCGTGTTCGAGGCGAACGACTACCCCGGCGGGCATGCGAACACCGTTGATGTGTCTCTCGGAGGCAAGGCGTTTTCGGTCGATACCGGTTTCATGGTGTTCAACGACCGCACCTATCCAAACTTCTGTCGCCTGTTGAATTTGCTGGAGATCAGATCGCAGCCAAGCGACATGAGCTTCAGCGTTCGTTGTGGAAAGACAGGACTCGAGTATCAGGGAAGCTCACTCGATGGGCTGTTCGCGCAAAGACCGAACAGTTTCCGACCCTCGTTCTTGCGGATGCTGTGGGATATTGGGCGGTTCAACAAATTCGGGATGCAAGCTGCCGCCAGCGGCGAGTTGAAAGATGGCCGGTCGGTGGGCGAGTTTGTCAGCGAGTGTGGCGTTGGCAGCAGGTTTGTCGACCAGTATCTCGTGCCGATGGCGTCCGCCATTTGGTCGAGCAGCCCGCAAGCCATACTCGACTTTCCAGCGGACTTCATGATCGGCTTTTTTGCCAATCATGGGTTGATGCAGCTGCGCGATCGTCCGCAGTGGCGAACCATCGTCGGCGGCTCGCGGAACTATGTGGAGGCATTATTGGAACCGATTCGAGAAAACATTCGCTTGCAGACACCCATTGCTTGCGTGGCCCGCACGGAACACGACGTGAGCGTAGTTCCCGTGAATGGCCCGCGTGAACGCTTCGATGAAGTCGTCTTCGCGTCGCATGCCGACCAAGTACTCGGCATGCTCGCCGATTCAACTCGCTCCGAACGGCAGATCCTTCGCGCTTTTCCGTATCAGCCCAACGAAGCCGTTCTGCACACCGATACGCGGCAACTGCCCTCACGCCGACGTGCCTGGGCCAGTTGGAATTACCACGTGTCGGCGGGTGAGAACCGTTCGGCGGCGGTCACTTACGACCTCAGCCGACTGCAGAATCATGATTCGCAAGTTCCCATCCTGCTGACGCTGAACCCGTCGGACGAGATCGATCCGACCAAGATTCTGCGAACGTTTTCCTATCACCATCCGGCGTACAGCCGCGAGTCGATCCGGGCACAGCGCAGGTTCAAGGAGATCAGCGGGCGGAACAGAACTCACTATTGTGGTGCCTATTGGGGCTACGGCTTTCACGAAGATGGCGTCAACAGCGCGTTGGCCGTCGCCGAACACTTTGGAATCGACCTCGACGCATGCATAGTTGCATCTACGAAGGAACCGTCACGCATCGCCGTCGCGAGCCGGTAGACCATCACTTTCAGTATCGACTGCTCATGGTCTATCTGGATCTCGATGAGTTGCCATCGCTGGTGGGCCGTCGTGGCTTGATTTCAGAAAGTAAACATGCGTCGCGTTCGTTCTTGCGGAGCGATCACTTGTTCGACAAATCGCTGCCGCTGGCGGAAGAAGTTCGCCAATTAATTCGTGAGCGAACCGGTCAAACGCCACTTGGCCCCATCCGTCTGCTGACGCAACTAAGATGCTTTGGGTACTACATGAGCCCGCTGAATCTGTTCTATGTCTTCGACGATGGCGGTCAGCGCGTCGAGTACGTCGTCGCGGAAGTCAACAACACGCCGTGGAACGAGCGGCATTGTTATGTGTTGTGGGACGGAAACTGCCAGGAAGCATCCGACGAACTGCAATTCGGCCATGACAAGGCGTTTCATGTCTCGCCTTTCATGGACATGGACTTGCGATACCACTGGAAGCTCTCGACTCCTGGTGACGCACTGAGAATCAGTCTGGCTAATTCTCAAGACTCAAAGCAACTGTTTGCCGCAGGCATGACGCTCGAACGCCGCGAACTCCGTCGACCAAATCTCCGTCGCATGACCTTTCGTTATCCCTTGATGACCGCGCAGATCACTGCGGGCATCTATTACCAAGCCTTGAAACTCTGGTGGAAACAATGTCCCGTTTACTCGCATCCGAAGAATTTGACGAACTCGCCATCCCTTGCTCGGAAGCTGCCGAACTTGCCGGCTACAACGACAACCGCCGTTCGCTAGTCAGCTCTTTGCCGCGGCGGGTTGATACAAGCTGTGTGTTCCGCCGCGCCGTGTTGGGGCGTCTGGCGAAGCTGGAACTTGGTCAATTGACCGTCGTCGACCGCTGTGGCGCCTACGAGTTTGGTCAAGTTGGCACTCACGGCTTGATGGCCACGATCAACGTGCATGACCGTCGCTTCTATCGTGACGTTGTCCTGGGCGGAGGACTGGGCGCGGCCGAGGCGTACATTCGCGGTCATTGGGATTCTCCCGACCTGACTGCTGCGATGCGTGTGCTGGCTCAAAACACCGAGGTGCTCGCCGGCGTCGAGCAAGGTGCGGCCCGCATGTTGCGACCGCTGCGGGCCGCCGCGAATTGGCTGCGCCGCAACACGCGAGCCGGCAGCAAACGCAATATCTCGGCTCATTACGATCTGAGTAACGACTTTTTCGCCTTGATGCTCGACCCAACGATGACCTACTCCAGCGGAATCTTTCCGAGACGCGAGTCGACGCTCGAAGAGGCATCGCTCGAAAAGTACGACCGCATCTGCCGCAAATTGCAGCTTTCGCCGAGTGACCATGTGATCGAAATCGGCACGGGCTGGGGAGGTTTCGCCGAGCACGCGGTGAAGAACTACGGCTGTCGAATCACGACAACCACGATCTCCGAGGAACAGTATGCCTACGCCGAACGTCGCTTTCGCGAGGCGGGCATCGACGATCGCGTTAGATTGTTGAAGCAGGACTATCGCGATCTCTCCGGAGAATATGACAAGCTGGTTTCGATCGAAATGATTGAAGCGGTGGGCGAGAAGTTCTTGTCCGGCTACTTCGCAAAGTGTTCGGACCTGCTGAAACCGGATGGCATGATGTGTCTGCAAGCAATCACAATTCCCGATCACAGATACGATCAATACCGCAAATCCGTCGACTTCATCCAGCGATATATTTTCCCCGGCGGATTCCTGCCGAGCATGGGAGCAATCGGATCCTGCCTCGGCCGCGCCACCGACTTCCGGTTCATTCACAGCGAAGACTTCGGCCCGCACTACGCCGAGACACTCGCGCACTGGCGCCACAACTTCTGGCACAAGATCGACGCCGTGAAATCGCTCGGTTTCGACGAGCGTTTCATCCGTACGTGGCATTACTACCTGTGCTATTGCGAAGCTGGTTTCCGGGAGCGAGAGATTGGTGTCTCGCAGTTCGTATTGACGAAGCCCGCGTGTCGCCGCGAGCCGATCTTGCACGACAGATAACGGCGCGAACAATCGTACGTTATGCTTTAGCAAATTGCCGAGTCGTCGCGAGCTATGCTGAAGTATAACCTACACTTTCTTTTCGCCCGCCGAACGCAGTGTCTGAGCAAATGCTTCCAGATGTTGCATGTTGTCGCAGAAGGCGGAGTACTTCATCTGGCGGCGGATCTCGTCGGTTAAGGCATAGCCGCCGACGACGAAGGCAACGTCGTGACCGTATTCTTCGTAAAGCCCACCGTAGCCTGACAGAAACTCCGCTTCGTCGGCGATGTAGGAACAACTCAGCCAGAACAACTTGGGGCGATGCTCGTGGATTGCGGAGGCGAGAGTCTCGAACGGAAGATTGTCGCCCAGAGAAACGGCATTCCATTTTGCGTCACGTAACACAAGCTCTGCCATCGTCGTGCCCAGTGTGTATTGATCGCCCGATGCGGCCCCGCCGATCGCTACTGGAGAGGTTTCGGCGGGCTGCGGGAGGATCGCTCGTAGCTCGTGCAGCACGCGCAGCGTGATCTCGCAACCGCGTCGCTCTTGGTACACCTCTGCCTTGCCGCACGCCCATCGCTCGCCGACCTGCCGAAATGCGGCGGCGAAGGCATCGTCGCAGATGACGCTCAGGCTGTGTTCTGCCAAATAAAGGTCGATGGCGATCTGGCGACATAGCCCTTCATCGCCCGCGATCAATGCCTCCGTCAGTTGTTCTCGGGCGCGATCTACGACGCGAGCCGTTTGGCCGCTCGTGGGTGGCAAGCCGAGCGCCTCGGGGTGAACCAGTTCGAATTTACCAGTGCGGACAAATTCCAGCACGCCCGCCATCGTGATCCTCCGGTGCCCTCCCGCCGTGTACTGCGTCTCGATGACACCCTTGTCGCACCAGCGTTTTACCGACGATTCGCTGACATCGATCGCGCGGGCCAATTGTTTTGGAGTTAAGAGGTCTCGCATGGATGATCTCAATTGGACGATGTGACTGTTTTTATCTACGGGCAGGCGTCGGGAGGCTTGCCGCACTTTAGCACATAACATTCGCACGAGAAGCCAGAAATCCATAAGTTGCTGCGATTTATCGGCTTATGAGCGAATAACACCCAGTATGGACGATTTGAACGATTTGTGGTGTTGCGAAAGTCGATAGAAGGCGGTACAACACAAAGAACGTTTTGAACGTATTTTAATCTGGAGGCCACACATGACCGCTGCAACCCTTGATCGAAAGAACCCGTCTTCAGTCGTCAAATCACAGCAAAACACGGAAGCTGCCCGGCATCGGACGCTGGAACTGCTGCGAACGGAAATTGACTTCATCCCCAATAGCAACTTCCGCCACGGCGACGAGTTCAGCGAATCGATCGTTGAAACCAGCATGGAAGAGCTTGGCAGCGTCAAAGCTCCCGCTGAGCTTCCGGCTCATCTGCGGCGGATGTGCGAGGCCGAATTACTGACGCATGAGCAAGAAGCGGCTCTGTTTCGCGAGATGAACTACCTGAAGTTCCGGGCAAACTCGCTGCGATCGCGACTCGACCCTGACAATGTTGACGTAGACGCTCTGGCGACGATCGACCAGTTGCTGAGCAGAGCTCAAGCCATTCGCGACCATATCATCCAGGCCAACACGCGGCTTGCGATGTCAATCGTCAAAAAGTTCGTCACACCTCAGCAATGCTTCGATGACCTGCTTAGCGACAGCCTCCTGACGTTGATGCAAGCGGTCGAAAAGTTTGATTACGATCGAGGTTTTCGGTTCAGCACGTATGCTTATCGGTCAATCGCCCGCAATGCCTATCGAGCGGTGACAAAGGATCGCGCAGAAGAAGCGAAGTTTGTCCGTGATGCGGAAGAGTGGGCCTTCGAGCAGGAAGGGGATTGTACTGCGTCGACCACGGCCGAGCGCGTGTGGAGCAATCTTCGTGAGTTGACTGCCGCAATGCTGGACAAACTCGATCGACGCGAGCGATTCATCATTCGCAGTCGTTATGCGCTTGGTGCGCATCGCAAAGTCCGTACATTCCAGTCTTTGGCTGACAAGCTGGGTGTCTCCAAGGAGCGTGTACGGCAACTTGAACAACGCGCCGTTTCTAAACTCCGCGCGATGGCGGCGGAATTGGAAATGGACGATCTGTTCAGTGCATCGATGGTGTGAGCGATGATAGAATGCGCGGATCAACTTGCGGTGGAAAGAATATGTTCACGATCGAAAAGTCCGAAAGAGCATCCGGCGGCTATCGACTTACCACGGAACTCCTGGTCGAGGAACCTCGCGAGCAGCTCTTTGAGTTCTTTGCAGACGCGTTTCAGCTGGAAACGATTACGCCGCCCTGGCTCCACTTTTCGGTCGAGTCGCCACGCCCCATCGACATGCACGCCGGGACATTGATCGATTACAAACTTCGTCTACATGGACTGCCAATTCGGTGGCGCAGTCAGATCAGCACTTGGGAGCCGCCGTTTCAGTTTGTCGATGAACAAGTCAAAGGTCCTTACCGTTGGTGGCACCATCTTCACACATTTGACGAGACAGAACGCGGCACGTTGATACGAGATGTCGTGCATTACGCCGTTCCGTTTGGACTCATCACGCATCCACTGCTCGTGCGCCGTGACCTGACGAAGATATTTGGCTTCCGTCGCGAAAAGATGAGTCACATTTTTACTCCCGTGGGATTTAACGTTTCAACGTTGCAGGCAAACGCACGAGCGTAGGTTATGCTTCAGCATATCGCGAGCATCGACGCGGATATGCTGAAGCATAACCTACGGCAAATCGCGAAAACCCTGCGCGTTGAAGATGTGGGAACCAATCGTTCGAGCCTTGGTCGAGGCGGACGGCGTGAACGGACTTAAGTGCGTGACGAACCAAGCGAAATCCTCGAAGCCTCTCCGCCTCGGTCTCTGCTGTACCTTCGCGGAGCAACCGATCAAGTTCCGTAACACGACTGTTAAAGCCAGCCGTTCAATGGATCGAGCTGCAGCCCTCGTTAAGTTATCGGAGCTGTGCTGGGCGAATGCCGAGGCTTTGCAGGCAGCGTTACAGTTCTGTGCTGATCACGGAATCGGGTCGTTTCGCATCAACAGTCAGATCCTGCCGCTGAAGACTCACTCCGAATGTGGCTACGAAATGGCCAAACTCCCTCAAGGCGACGAGATCGTTAGACAATTTAAAGCGTGTGGCGAGTTCGCCAAAACGCAAAACATTCGGACGTGTTTTCATCCCGATCAATTTGTCGTCCTGAATTCGCCTCGATGGGATGTCATTGATCGATCGGTAAAGGAACTTGAGTATCAGGCAGAGGTTGCGGAATGGGTTGGAGCCGATGTGATCAACATTCACGGCGGTGGCGCGTATGGTGACAAGGCGGGTGCATTGGAGCGTCTGGCAACGAACCTCAATCGTCTGTCCGAACGAGCGAGAAGTCGACTCACGTTAGAAAACGACGACACGACCTACACGCCGTCTGACCTGCTACCGACCTGTCGAGCAGAGGGAATTCCGCTGGTCTACGATGTACATCATCACCGCTGCAATTCGGATGAGCTTTCGATTGAAGAGGCGACGCACGACGCCATCGCTACGTGGAACCGCGAGCCACTATTTCATATCTCTAGTCCACTCAACGGCTGGAAAGGGAAGAAGCCGAAGCCTCATCACGACTTCATCAACAATCAGGACTTTCCGCCATGTTGGCGTGAGCTGTCATTGACCATCGAGGTCGAAGCCAAGGCCAAGGAACTGGCCGTGTTGAAGCTAAAGAAACAACTGGCGGAGCGATGGTTTGTCTACATCCTGCGTTGTGTTGACGGCTCGCTCTATACCGGGATTGCGAAGGATGTAGCGCGGCGACTTGAACAGCATAACGCGGGTACTGCATCGCGATACACTCGCAGTCGTTTGCCCGTTACTCTCGAGTATCAGGAAGAGCAGCCTCATCAAAGTGCCGCTTTGAAGCGAGAACTAGCGATCAAGAAACTGTCGCGTCGGGCAAAAGAAGTGCTAGTTCGATCCTCGTGCGGTCACAAAACGTCCCACTAAACTTCTTGGCCGGCTCGCCGTGAATTGTGTCGACGCTGCAAAACGATTAGCTTAGCCGCAGTTCACCACACTTCGCACGCGAAAGGTTCAACGATGACGTCGCTCGCCCCGATCAGACATTTCACGCTCATCGCAGCACTGATGAGTATCCTCGTCGTTACGACGGTTGCCGCGCGTGGCGAGCCAGCCGGTCAGACCAAGCCGCTAAAGGTGTTCATACTCGCCGGGCAATCCAACATGCAGGGGCATGCACACGTTCGCACGTTTGACGCGATGGCGCTGGACCCGAAGACGGTGCCGATTCTCAACGAGATGCAGGCCGCCGATGGCACGCACCGAGTTTGTGACAACGTCTGGATCTCGTCTATCGGCAGTGCTGACGAGGAGCGTATCGGCAAGTTAACCGCCGGCTTTGGTGCCGAGGCGCGTGGCCCCAAGATCGGACCTGAGTTCACATTCGGGATCTATATGCAGAAGTGGCTGGACGAGCCGATCCTGATCATCAAGACGGCTTGGGGCGGCAAAAGCCTGAACACCGATTTCCGTCCTCCCAGCGCCGGGCCTTACGAATTCAACGAGACTCAGTTGGCGACGTTTAAGAAACAGGGCAAAGATCTGGAAGCGATCAAAGCCGAAAAAGTCGAGGCCACAGGTCACTACTATCGCTTGATGAACGAGCATGTGAAGAAGGTTCTGGCAGACATCCAACGGGTGTATCCCGACTATGATCCAAAAGCGGGATACGAACTGGCTGGCTTTGTCTGGTTCCAGGGCTGGAACGACATGGTTGATAGCGGCACGTATCCCAACCGAGGTGAACCGGGCGGCTATGACCAGTACAGCGAACTCTTGGCGAAGTTCATTCGTGACGTACGCCAGGACCTCGCGGTGCCAAAGCTGCCGTTCGTGATCGGTGTCATGGGAGTCGGCGGCCCCACCGACAAGTACGGTTCGGACCAGCACCGCTACAAGAGCACTCATCAGAGCTTCCGCGATGCGATGGCCCAACCCGCTGCCTTGCCCGAGTTCCAAGGCAACTTCGCCACGGTATTAACTGAAAACTACTGGGACATGGAAGTGGTCGAACTCAGAACCAAGGAAAACACGATCAAGCAGAAGAAGGACGAGATTAACAACCAAGTCAAAGAGGGGAGCCTCAGTCGCGAGGAAGGCAGTGCGGCATTGGATAGACTCTATGCGGAAGTATTTACTCCGCGCGAGCTCGTGATCCTGAAGGAGAGCGTCTCCAACTTCGATTTTCACTACATGGGTTCCGCCAAGATCATGGCCCAGATCGGCAAAGGCTTCGCCGAGACGATGATTAAGTTGCTTGAGGGGAAGAAATAGAAGATACTTTCGAGCGGCACCAAGTCGTTACGCGTCAGATGGTAGCATCCAGATCGAAGCTCAAGCGAGGGGAGAAGCGATGCAAGTCCACTATCTCGAGATTGTGACCCAGGAAGTCGACGCCACCTGCGCGACATATTCACAACTCCACGGCATCAAATTCGGCGAGCGTGATCCTGGACTCGGCAACGCGCGTACGGCGACGCTGGCGACCGGCGGGATGATCGGTGTGCGTGCTCCGATGCACGCATCGGAGCAACCAGTCGTTCGGCCCTACGTGCTTGTCAAAGACATCGATGCGACCGTCGCGGTCGCCGTAAAGGCCGGGGGCGAATTGGCACTTCCGCCGATGGAGCTGCCAGGCCACGGAAGGTGTGCGATCTACTTTCAGGGCGGCGTCCAGCACGGTCTATGGCAGGTTTGACTACCACAGAGTCACCACGACCTGAACGGGAACGCGATCATTCGCCGCGTGATGCAATGCAGCCAATGGTGACGGGACACGGGCTGAACCGATTGATTCCAAGGAAGGATTTAAGTGTTCAGCCATTGTGACTCGTTCCTGTGACGATCCGCACATCTTTGCGGTGAGCGAATCCGCACGTTACGCGATCCTGCACACTCATTTCTTCGTGAGTTCGTTGGCGAGAGCTAGCGGTCGAATACCTCTTCCAATTCGGCGATAACACGTTTTTCCGACACTGAGATTTTGTTGAAACCCAGCGAACCGCCAGAGGCTCTTGCCACAATCTGAGCTCGACGCACGATATCTCTGCACAACGATGCCCGTGCCTTGTAGCTCATCTTTTCAGCAACGGCTTTCATGTAGTGTGCCCACGTCGACGCAAGTTGCGGATTGGGCTTGGTGTCAAGCCAATGGCGGATGAGTTGGTCCGCCGGCGTTGCTTCAATGATTCCCTGTTCTCTCGCAGCCTTGAGAATCAACGGGCATTCCTTCGCATCCACTTTTCCGTCCGCCCATGCCACCAGTATCAACGGAACCAGCGACATTGCAGCGAGGGCTTCGGCGGAAACACCGATTTCGACGAGCTCGTTCAATAGTTCTTCTTTCGCGAATCCCAATGCGACCGCCAAATGCTGACGGTCGGCCTCGGCAGTCAACTTCGCTTTCAAACTCGCCAGCAATGTGGCATCCACTCCGTGAAAGAACTCATTTTCCAGCGCTCGCTCACGTTCTTTGAAGGCCTCTTTGGTCATGGTCTCAATCTCCAAGACTCCCAGAACAAGTTCTTCTCACATACTTGGATTGGCAAATACTGTGCCGCACCATCCGCTGTTGCGTTGCAAATTGCGTTCTTTCGAAGCGTGGCACTCGATTTGCCTTAGAGGGCCTTTGAGCCTTTGAGTAGCAAGCGACGCGTTCGGACTCTCAATCGATTTCAATCACCGTTGCGGTTGTCTCGCGAAGCCTGGGGGAGACAAAAACGAAGAATGAGCATTCGCAACCTCGACCATTTGTTCCAGCCCAAATCCATCGCCGTTATCGGAGCGTCGACGCGACCGCACAGCGTCGGCGCAACGGTCATGAAGAATCTGCTGGCGGGCGGATTTGGGGGGCCGATCATGCCGGTCAATCCGAAATATGATGCAGTGGGCGGCGTACTTGCCTACCCCAACGTAGCCGCGTTGCCTCGAGTTCCAGATCTTGCGATTCTTTGTACGCCGCCAGCAACCGTTCCCCAGCTGATCACTGAACTCGGTCAGCGAGGCACGAAGGCGGCAGTTGTTCTCACCGCTGGCCTGGAAACGCCTTCAGAGCCTGGGGAAGTAACGTTGCAGCAGCGTATGCTCGAAGCGGCGCGGCCACACATGCTGCGCATCTTAGGGCCGAATTGCGTCGGCCTGATTATTCCGACAATTGGCCTCAACGCCAGCTTCGCGCACGCCACGGTGCAAGCAGGCCGGATTGCTTTCGTATCGCAATCGGGTGCCCTGGCCACGGCGGTGCTTGATTGGGCGCGGACCAACGAGATTGGGTTCTCGCATTTCGTGTCCCTTGGTAATAGCGCCGATGTCGACTTTGGCGATGTGCTCGACTTCCTGGGCAGCGATCCCAAGACGCGATCGATACTGCTCTATATCGAGTCGATCAAGCACGCGCGGAAGTTCATGTCGGCGGCGCGTGCAGCCGCACGCAACAAGCCTGTTGTCGTACTCAAGGCCGGAAGAGTCGCCGAAGGAGCCAAGGCCGCCGCCTCGCACACCGGAGCCTTGGCTGGTTCGGACGATGTCTACGACGCCGCGATTCGACGCGCGGGAATGCTGCGAGTCGATACGTTTGAAGACCTGTTCGATGCCGTCGAGACATTAAGCCGAGCGAAGCCGCTAAGTGGCGATCGACTCTCGATTCTGACGAACGGCGGTGGCCCCGGTGTGATGGCGACTGACACCGCAATCGCTCGCGGTGCTCGAATCGCAACATTGTCCGACCAAACCATGCAACGTCTGGATGCCGTGTTGCCTGCCACCTGGTCGAAAGGCAATCCCGTGGACATTATTGGTGATGCGCCTGCTCAGCGATATCTCGATGCGTTAGAGATCATCTCGAGTGATCCCGAGAGCGATGCGATTCTGTTCATTCATGCGCCGACTGCGATCGTGTCGAGCAATGAGATCGCCAAGGCGCTCGTTCCCAGCATTCAGGGCTCGCCTAAGCCAATGTTTGCCTGTTGGCTCGGCGGCGATGCCGTGGCTGGTGCAAGACGCACGTTCGCGCAGGCGGGAATTCCGAACTACGATTCGCCCGAGGACGCAGTGAACGCCTTCCTCCAAATCGTAAACTATCGTCGCAACCAAGCGTCGTTGATGGAAACGCCGCCGTCCGTACCGAAGGACTTTACTCCAGACACCGCATTGGCCAGACGGGTTATCGCGGAAGCGCTCGCTGCGGGAAGAGATCTTCTGACAGAGCCGGAAGCGAAATCGGTTCTGGCCGCGTATCAGATTCCAACGGTTGAAACTCGCATTGCGAGGAAGCCTCTGGAGTGCGCAAGCCTGGCAGCGGAGATCGGCTTCCCTGTCGCGATCAAGATCCTCTCGCCAGACATCACGCACAAGTCGGATGTTGGTGGTGTGGTGCTGGGTTTGGAGAACGTCCGGCAGGTCGAAGCAGCAGCATTGGCGATGATCGCGCGGATTGAGAAATCTCAACCACGAGCACGCATCGATGGGATCACAGTTCAAGCGATGGTACACTGGCCCGGCGCACACGAGTTGATCGTGGGAGCTAGTGAAGATCCGATCTTCGGCCCCACGATTCTCTTCGGACAAGGCGGCACGGCTGTTGAAGTCATCGCGGATCGCGCGATCTCGCTGCCGCCGCTGAATATGGCTTTGGCGAGAGAACTCGTGTCGAGGACTCGCGTTGCCAAACTGCTCGCCGGATATCGCCATCGCCCCGCAGCAGATCTGGACGCCATCTACCGAACCTTGCTCCAAGTCTCGCAATTGGTCTCCGACATTCCCGAGATAGGTGAACTGGATATCAACCCACTTCTGGCCAACGAGACGGGTGTGCTGGCGCTCGATGCGCGTTTGAAAGTCTCGGTGACCGAGACGCTTGGCTCCGCGAGACTAGCCATCCGCCCCTATCCACACGAACTCGAAGCAACGATCACCTTCGATGGGGGGCCACTTGTTCTGCGACCAATTCGCCCCGACGACGAACCTGCTCACCGCACTTTATTTTCAAAGCTCGACCCCGACGACGTTCGGTTTCGATTCTTCGGTCAGTTGCGTGAGCCTATCCCATCCGAGCTCGCTCGCTACACGCAAATCGACTACGAACGTGAAATGGCTTTCATCGCCACGAGAGATAGAGTTAACGACGAACCGGAGACATTGGGGGTCGCGCGATCGGCTACGGACCCCGACAACGTTACCGCAGAGTTTGCGATCGTTGTTCGATCCGATTTCAAGGGAAAGGGCCTCGGCTCGATGTTGCTTAGGAAACTTATCGACTACTGCCGGCAGCGCCGCACGACACAGATCGTCGGTCATGTGCTGGCTGACAATACGAGAATGTTGGCTCTGGCAGCGAAATGCGGCTTTCAGCTTACGGACAAACCCCATGAAGGTGTCGTCGAAGTGTGTCTTCCCTTGGCATTGAAGTAGTTGGAACAATCTCCATGTGAATGGAGCTAGAATTCTGTCATCATCGGGGTCTGAGTGAAGGCTCCCAATGAAAGAACATTTGAAATGGCTTTGCGTCTCATTGAATTCATCGCTCCAGCCGTTCGTGAGAATCCGTTGCTGGAACTGCCCAACGATCAAGAAGTTCTCGGTCGTTGGGACGATCGATTGGAAGGCGACTTGATCCTCGTTCGCGTGTTGGTCCGCGCGGAGCAGGCGGAATCGATGCTTGACGAATTGGAGGATCGCTATTCGGATGTAGATGGGTTCCGTGTGATGATATTGCCCGTTGAGGCGACTCTTCCACGACCACCAGAATCGGAAAGCGAAGCTGCTGCAAACAAGAAGTCTCCCGAGCGAATCAGCCGCGAAGAGCTCTATCACGATGTTGCCCAGAGTGCGACGATTTCGCGAGTCTTTGTAGCCCAAGTGATTCTCGCTACTTTAGTGGCTGCGGTGGGGTTGATACGGAATGATACGGCGGTGCTGATCGGTGCCATGGTCATCGCGCCGTTGCTTGGCCCCAATGTTTCGCTGTGCTTGGCCACAACATTGGGTGATCTCGAACTTGCGCTGCGCTCGTTGAAGGCCAACGTTGTCGGACTCGCGGTCGCGTTTGGCACATCGTTGCTGATCGGAGTTGTCTTTACGATCGATCCAAACAACGAGGCGATCACATCTCGCACGGTCGTGTCTGGTGGCGACATTATCCTGGCGCTGTCCGCAGGTTGTGCAGGAGTCCTCGCGTTCACCGCTGGTGCGCCGTCCGCGTTGATCGGCGTCATGGTGGCTGTCGCACTTCTGCCTCCGTTTGCCGCATTCGGACTATTGCTCGCGACCGGCGAATTCAGCGCCGCAAGTGGTGCGCTGCTGCTGGTCGCCACGAACGTCATCTGTGTCAACCTTTCGGGCGTGCTTACGTTTGTTGTCCAGGGTGTCCGACCGCGATCCTGGTGGGAAGTCAAACGAGCGGCAAAGGCGACACGGGTCGCGGTCGCCACTTGGACGTGCCTGCTACTCATCTTGCTAGGATTGATCTTTCTGGCAGCTCGAACGTGATTGTCCAGCGGCCTGGCCCGCATATTCTCGCGTGAGTTTCTTCGAAAGGGCTTTCTCGGCTTCCACGAGTAACAACAGCACGAAACCAGCTCCTAGCACGCGTAGCCACATTACTGGGTCGAGCGGTCCGACCTCGAACAGTGAATTCGCCACAGGCCAATAGGTGAACACGAGTTGGCACACAACGACAGCCGCAATTCCCCACCAGACCACGGGGTTGCCGAAAAACCCGCGACGATTCAGGATCGAGTCGGTGAGGTGTCGGCTGTTGAACAGGTAGGCGACTTCGAAGAACACAATCGCGTTTACGGCAACAGCGCGAGCGACGTCAAGACTGCTCCCCAAGTCCAGTTCATAGAAGAACAGCCCGAAAGTACCCGCCGCCATCAATGCCGACACGTACACAATCCGCCAAACCAAGCTAAGATCGATGAGCGGCGACGTTGGGTCGCGGGGGGACTGTTGCATGATGTCTGGGTCCACCGGATCGAAGGCCAGCGAAATCGCGAGGGCGACCGTCGTCACCAAGTTGATCCATAGAATATGGAGTGGCAGGATCGGGAGTAAGGTTCCGAGCAGTAACGCCACGACAAGTGTCAGGCATTCGCCGCCATTGGTGGGCAGGATGAAGAGAATCGTCTTTTTCAGATTACTGAACACCGTGCGACCCTCTTCGACAGCCCGCTCGATACTAGCGAAGTTGTCGTCCAGCAGCACCATTTCAGCGGCTTCTTTTGCCACCTCCGTTCCGGTATTTCCCATGGCAACACCGATGTCCGCCTGTTTCAGCGCCGGCGCGTCGTTCACACCATCGCCGGTCATCGCGACAACGTGTCCCTGTCGCTGTAACGATTGAACGAACTTCAGTTTGTGTGCCGGAGATACGCGAGCAAAGACATCCGTTTCGACAACTGCCTTGTCGAACGCCGTCTCATCGAGCTTGTCTAAGTCGGACCCAGTGAGAGCTCCATCGTGAGCGCCAATACCGATTTGCCGCGCCACGGCTTTTGCGGTAGCGACGTGATCGCCGGTAATCATTTTCACTCGAATTCCAGCCGCATGGCATTTCGCAACGGCTTCGATGGCTTCGTTGCGCGGCGGGTCCATCATGCCAACCAGGCCTAGCAGACTGAAGCCGTGTGCTGTGTCTTCCATGTCGAGAACTGTGTCGTGAGCATCATGCTGTTTTTTCGCGACCGCCAAGACACGCAATCCGTGCGCCGCCATCTCATTGGCTTCCTCCTGCCAGCGCGTGATATCAAGCGGCGTTTCCTTGCTCCACTCCTGCGCACAGCGTGAGAGAACAACTTCAGGGGAACCCTTCAGGTAAGTCACCGCATGGCGCGCGTGATCGTGATGCAGCGTGGCCATGTACTGCAGTTCGGACTCAAACGGAATTACGTCCGTGCGAGGCCAGGAGTTAGCGACGGTGTCCAAGTCGAGTCCCACTTTGCCCGCCAGCACAAGCAACGAAGCTTCGGTGGGATCGCCGGTGATCTTCCATTGTCCGTCGTGGTGTCGCAGTCCCGCGTCGTTGCACAGCACGCTGGCTTTGATCATTTCTCCCAACGCGAGCTTCTCATCCAGCGTCACAAGGGTTTCTTGCTCGTCCAAAACATCACCGGTCGGCGCGTAGCCAGCACCCGTTACCGAGAAGCGACCGTCGACGCAAGCGATTCGAGTGACCGTCATTTCATTCCGCGTGAGCGTGCCTGTCTTGTCGGTGCAAATGACTGTCGTGCTGCCCAACGCTTCGACCGCCGGCAGTTTACGAATAACAGCGTTTCGCGCCGCCATGCGTTTCACTCCGATCGCTAAGGCAATTGTCATGATGGCGGGCAGGCCTTCTGGAATCGCAGATACGGCAAGTGCCACTGCCGCCATGAGCATCTGCGGTACTGCTTGGCCGGCGAGTATCCCTAGAAGAAACACAAGTACGCAGAACACAATGATGACGATCGTAATGACTTTGCTGAAGTGCGCCAGTCGCCGAATCAGCGGCGTGTCAACGCCTTGCACTTCGTGGAGCATGCCAGCAATGTGCCCGATCTGTGTGCTGTCACCTGTCGCCACCACAACACCGGTCGCGGTCCCGGTCGTCACGAGCGTGCCGGCAAAGGACGAGTTGCGGCGGTCGGCGAGCGGGACCTCGCCGTGCAAATCCGAGATCGACTTCTCCACCGGAACGGATTCGCCCGTCAACGGAGCTTCCTCAACTTGAAGATTCTTAACGCGGAGCAAACGCACGTCCGCGGGCACTTTGTCCCCACTTTGCAGCAATACGACGTCGCCAGGAACTAGCTCGCTCGCCGGAACACTGACTTTCTTTCCGTCTCGCAGGGTGATCGCCAGTGGAGCCAACATCTGTCGGAGAGATTCGATGGCTTGCTCGGCCTTGGCCTCCTGGATGAAGCCGATGATCGCATTGATGATCACAACTCCCAAGATCACTCCCGTATCGACCCAATGTTGCAGCAAGCCCGTTGCTCCTGCCGTGGCGAGCAACACATAGATTAAAGGGTTGTGGAACTGCAAGAGCAGCCGCATCAGCATGCTCGTCCTACCGCGTTCCCGTAAACGATTGGGGCCATATTCGACAAGACGCTTCCGTGCTTCCTCAAAACTAATCCCTTCCTCGGTCGTTCCAAGCGTTTCAAAAACCTCACCAATCGACTGCAAGTGCCACGCTTGAGTCTCGAATGGACGCGGCGGACGTGTGTTTGATTGCCGACCGGCGTCATTCCCAACCTCCGTCGCCGGGATCGACGGTTTGCCTTCTACCAGATCCTTTGCCATGTTCTGTCTATCCTCTGACGTTTGCCAGCCTTCGGTTTATTAGTTTCGAAAGTGCCTATTCCTCTGATGCTGCGCACCATGAGGGCGGTCTTCTCAGCGGTTCTGTCGGGCATCCGATTCCCATCACAATGGGAACACGTCGCCGCATCGTGGCGGTTTCCGCATCGGCAATGTGGGTTCGGGGGGAGACGGGACGCTCGCCCTAGTTCATCAGCAAGCGTGTTCGATGTAGTCCAAGTGTTGGAAATCAACTCGCAACTCACCCCAAACAAGTCTTCTCGGACTCGCTCGCGAGCGCCACGCCGACGTTGCCGTGGACGCGATCGATTTCGAGCGGTCTTCGGGTAAGTGTAGCGTTATTTCGTCAAGATTCCCTGGAAATTAGACGACCACAGCCGCTGCACGTACGTGCGACTCGCACTAGTCGTCGCGAAATTCGCTGGTCTGGCGAAAGCACATTAGCAGCGCAGCGGCGCCAAGAGATTATTGTGAAGGCGATGGCCACGATCTGGAACTCGGAAGATCCTAGTCGTTGCAAAGTTAATGCCACCGCTCAAGGAGACCACCAACGGCAAACTCGAGGGCGTGCGGCTGAAGTGTGTGCGGACGCGCGCGCTGGATGCCGCTTCTTCGGACGACTCGTCCTGATCTACCGGCGCCTCGGACTCGGTTACCGGAAGCAATCCAAGACAGGGGATGATACCACATGAAAAGAGGGCCGCGATGATCAATACGCCAGAGTGGAGAAAGGCGCATGCAAGCCAGACCGCGTGTGGAGAATCGCGTTTCACTTGAGTCGATATCCGCTTGTAATCACTCATGGGCTTCCAATGGCTCGATGGGACGAAGTATCCGTTTCGTCGAGTCAACAACTGAATCGCAGTTGGCCTTTCGTCAAGTTAGTCCATTTGTACGCAAAAACCATGCCACCTATCAGGCGAGGAAGACGGTGCAGGGTTTTTCAGTTTTTCAATTTGAATGGATTCGTACGACCGCTCTCCAAAGCCGTCGAGTAATAAATTTTTGAGTTCGACGGCTTCGGAGAGCCAGGGCTCTTAACATGTTTAGGACGACCATTGAGTGATGGTTATGCTGGGAGAATAAGCCCGATAGGGCTGACACAACCCTTGCCGGAGCTGTAAAGCCTCGGTTGCTTACACCCAACTCGGCCAAGCCCCGATAGGGGCGACGCAGGTGGTGAGGTGTGAAATGTGTCGCCCCTATCGGGGCTTTCAGCATCTATCGCAAATGATTCCGGGGCTTTACAGCCCCGGCAGAGGTTGTTGCGACCCTCCAGGCCCCACCATGGTTTGAATCTTCTCGAACACCACCGAGAAATGCGCCGAAAGCAAGGGCTTGAGGAACGCGAATTGCAATAACGCCGATTAGTGCGGCGGCAGCAGCGTATGCCGTCGCTGGTTTCTCGTATCTGCTATCAATACCAGGGCAACTAACATCCACCCACCCATCCAACTCGCCCCTCAAATCCCGCTCGATGGCAAACGGTTCGCCAACGACTTCACTGATCGTGAGGTAGACTGGCAAGGGGCAGAATTATGCACGATCGCTACATCCTTGTGGCTGAGGACGATACCGCTACGGCCAAGACGTTGTGGTACGTTCTCGTAAACAATGGTTTCGATGCCACAATCGTTACAAACGGACAAGAGGCATGGGAGGCATCGCAGCTCATGCAGTTCGACCTTGTCATCACGGACTACCAGATGCCGGAAATGGACGGTGGCAAGCTCTGCGAACTGCTACGGCGTTCTGAGTCGTATTTTAATACGCCGATCATCCTCACAACGGCGAAATGCTTCGAGCTGGACATTCGACAACTCCAGGTCGACCACAATCTGATCGCCGTGTTTCAGAAACCGTTCAGTCCGTCGAAGGTGGGCGATGTGGTGAAGCGATGTTTATTGCAGTCTGAGTTCTCCACTTCAATCGAGGCTTTTGGCAATCAATTCTCGAATCCCTAGCCACGGTTCCGCTCGCCTCCGCCGTGCGGATCGAAGGGAACAGCACTTACGTGAAGGTCTGGTCCGACAAAACGATGAGCCCGAAGTCACCGTTCGTGTGTTTCGGGTGCGGCGGGCGAAACCCTCAATCGCGAAGCTTAAAGCGGACGGGCAACAACTCTACGGTAGCGACCTGACGTCCGGCTTCTGTCGCAGGCGATCCGCTCCAACGCTGTACTGCGTTAACGGCCGCACCATCGAGAACGGGATAGCCGCTGCTTCGTGCAACTTCAACATCGTCAATACTACCCTCTGCGTTGATGTACACGCGGAGCAGAACTGTGCCCTCCCAGTTGTTTTCTATCGCGACGGACGGATAAGTCGGTGGCGGGCTGCTTGTAAAACTCGGAGCAGTTCGATCCGTGCCAAGAGCTCGTGGAAGCTGGACGATGGTGGCACGAGGTTCACGAGGTTCAAGTTCTTGACGAGGAAGCGATGCGAGTTGCTGCGGTTGAATCTCAGGGGACGATGTCGGCGCATCTGCTTGAGGCCTAGCAGCTAAGTCGAATTTGCTTGAAGTCAATTCCGGAGCTGTAAATGCGGCTTCGGTTGCAATCGCTAATTCGAATTGCTTCCGCGCGATCATTGCCTTGGAAGGTTCGACAGTCACACGAACTTCATCGAACACATCGCGATCGAACGTGACAGACTCCGGCGACCAAGTCGGCTCGCTTCGCGTGACGACTAACTCAATCGCGGCATTCTCGCCGGCAAATCTTGGACGCAGTGTGTGCGGCGATGCAGTCCATGCCGCCATCGCGGAGATGGCGATCAGATGCAACATGCACGAAGTCGAGAACGATCGTTTGGCGAGGCTCATTGGTTGCATCAGCGTTGGCGAATCAGGTCATTCGACAATCATGTCATTCACGGTCCCACCAGACGGAATCATCGGCAGCACTTGTTCCTGGTAAGGCACCTGAACGTCGAGCACATACGGCCCGTCGTGATTGATCATTTCTTCAAGAGCAGCAACCAAGTCGGCTTTGTCGCGAACAGTCGCGGCACCGATACCGTAGCCCTTTGCAATCATGACGAAGTCCGGATAGCGTTCTTCGGCGTAGTCACCGTCTCCATCGCCGGTTGCTTCCGCATGATGCGTCGGGCCGAGGTAGGTGTGCGCTCGGTTGCCTTTGAAGAACCGGTCCTCCCACTGAACGACCATGCCAAGATGCTGGTTATTCAGCAGCAGAACTTTCACCGGCAAGTTCTCGCAGTAGCAACATGCGAGTTCCTGGATGTTCATTTGAAAACTGCCGTCGCCGTCGATATCGATGACCAGTGCGTCGGGGTGAGCTGCCTGAGCTCCCATCGCGGCTGGCAACCCGAAGCCCATCGTGCCGAGACCGGAACTTGACATCCAAGTTCGCGGGTGCTTGAACTTATAGAACTGTGCAGCCCACATTTGATGCTGGCCAACGCCGACGCTGATGATCGTCTTGCGGTCCTGTGTCAGCCGAGACAACTCGCTGATCGCGTGTTGCTGCGTAATGCCGTCAAACTTCGTGTCGTACTTGAACGGTTTCTCGCGTTTCCAGGTCTGGCACTGCTCGACCCACTCGGTGATATCTTCCTTCGGCTCGACGATCTTGTTCAGTTCTTGCAAGGCATACTTCACGTCGCTCACGATCGGAATGTGTGCTTCTTTGATCTTGTTGATCTCGGAAGGATCGATATCGATGTGGACGATCTTCGCTCGTTTGGCAAAGGCTTCGACTTTACCAGTTACTCGATCATCAAATCGCACCCCTAAAGCAACCAACAAGTCGGCATCGCGAATCGCCCAGTTGGCGTAGGCGGCACCGTGCATTCCGAGCATGTCCAGCGACAACGGATCTTCGCTCGGCAGAGCACCGAGCCCCATCACGGTCATGGTAGTCGGGATGCCGGTCTTGTGAACCAACTCGCGAAGCTCCTCGCTTGCACCCGCTGCGATGATGCCACCGCCCGCGTAGATCAACGGTCGTTTAGCGTGCTTAATAGCGGCGGCGACTTGCTTGATCTGCTCTGGCAATGCGGTTTGATCTTCAACTAAGTAGCCGGGAAGTTCCATCGGAGCATCCCAATCCGGAACACAAACAGCGTTTTGGATATCTTTGGGCATGTCGATCAACACCGGGCCGGGTCGACCGGTCGTTGCCACGTGAAAGGCTTCCTTCATCACCCGCGGGAGGTCGTTGATGTCGGTGACGAGGTAGTGGTGTTTGGTGATTCCGCGGCAAATCTCGACGATCGGCGTCTCCTGGAATGCGTCGAGGCCGATATAAGGGGTCGGTACTTGCCCAGTAATCGCAATAATCGGAATGCTGTCCAATTTCGCGTCGGCCAGGCCTGTGACGAGATTCGTCGCGCCGGGACCGCTAGTCGCCATGCAAATCCCGGGCTTGCCGGTGGTTCGGGCGTACCCCTGGGCCGCAAACGAACCGCCTTGCTCGTGGCGAGGCAATATTGTGCGAATGCGGTCTTTGTATCGGGTCAGAGCTTGGTGCAACGGCATACTGGCACCACCGGGATACGCGAAAATGACCTCAACATCATGGTCCACCAACGACTTAACGAGGATGTCGGCACCATTCATGAGTTGATTGTCAGTCGCTTTATCGGCAGTGGCCACAGTCTTGCTCCGGGGAATACGAGTAGGGAGAAGCCAACGGAACTGTTGGCAACATTTCACTTTAGGTGATGAGACACGCCCTTTCAAGCGTTAGTTCGCGAGTGAGTTGTTGTAAACCATTAGAAATGTCCCATTGTTCTGAGGTACTAATAGGGCGGTGCGAGTGGCCTATGACGGATTTCGGAACCCTCCGCGCTCGAGCGGTGGCTTGTCGCAGCTCGAAACCGTCAGTTCGCCATGGATAGCTCTTGCAAATTCCTATAAATGGTTCCTGAAATGGTTCCTGAGCGAAGACGGTTTCCCGACCGATTCCCAATGGCGCATGCGAGCTCACGTCGCGGAGGACGCTTGAATGTCTGGTGATCGCGTGAGACAATTGCCGTTTCGCTTTTTTCGCTTGCCCCGACGGACCGTGTGACGCAGGGTTCGAGGCAAGTAATGTTTGAACAGGAGTTCGGTTGGATGAAAGTTGTGCCCTTAGGCGACAAAGTCGTCGTGAAGCGATTAGAGGCCGAAGCGACGACGGCAGGCGGGATCGTGCTCCCCGACTCAGCGAAAGAAAAACCTCAGCAAGGCCGCGTCCTATCGGTTGGCGACGGAAAGTTGTTGCCGGACGGCAATCGAGCTGGCCACCAAGTGTCCGAGGGCGATCGCGTCTTGTTTTCGGCGTGGTCTGGAACCGAAGTCGAGGTAGATGGGGACGAATTGCTTATCATGAGCGAAGAGGACATTCTGGCTGTACTTGACTGATCTGTTGCGTCAAGTCCATGAATTTCCTGGAATCGCCGAAACCGGAGAAGAGAAGAATGCGCCGATTCGTTCAGTTTTGCGTCGCGGGAGTCGTTGCTTGCGGACTCGCTGCTGCCGATTCACGGTTAATGGCAGAAGATCCGCCGGCTGGCGAAGTGCGTCGGCAGTACGAGGAGATGGTTGCGAAAGCCACCAGTTTTTTGCTTACCAAGGGCCGCGGCAGCGATGGCTCCTACAGTTCTTTCTCGGGTCCAGGCGTCACGTCTTTAGTGACCACGTCGCTCTTGCGAAACGGTGCTTCACCGACCGATCCCCGCATCGAAGCAAGTCTGGCCTATATCCGCGAACGGATTCAGCCAGACGGCGGTATCTATCAGCCGGGCTCGCTATATCGCAACTACGAGACCTGTTTAGCGATGCTTTGCTTCACCGAAGCCAATCGCGACGGGAAGTATGATCAAACACTCAAAAGGGCCGATGCATTTGTGAAGGGCATTCAGTGGGATGAAGAGGAAGGTAAATCGGAGTCGGATCTTGGCTACGGCGGAGCTGGTTACGGCTCTCACAAGCGACCGGACCTTTCGAATACAACATTCCTGATCGAAGCTCTCAAAGCAACCGGAAACGGAGCCGATAGCGAAGCCATGCAACGTGCTCTGATTTTCGTGTCGCGCTGCCAGAATTTGGAGAGCGAACACAATACAACTGCTTTCGCGGCCAAGAATCCCGATGGCGGCTTCTACTACACTCCGGACGCGGGAGGCACGAGCCAAGCTGGCACGACCGATTCCGGGGGGCTGAGGAGTTATGCTTCGATGACTTACGCCGGATTGAAAAGTATGATCTATGCTGGCGTCGGCCCGGAAGACCAACGAGTGAAAGCCGCTTACACGTGGATCGGAAAGAACTATGATCTCGCGTCGAATCCCGGCATGGGAAGTTCGGGACTCTACTACTATTATCACACCTTCGCGAAGGCTTTGGACGCGATGGGTGTTGATCAGGTCGAAGACGAAGCTGGCGTAAAGCACGACTGGCGAGCCGAGTTAATCCGCGAACTCGCCAAGCGTCAGCAGCCCGACGGATCATGGCTCAACGAAAACGATCGTTGGCTCGAAGGTGATCCGAATCTTGTCACCGGTTATGCGTTGCTTGCCCTTTCGTATTGCAAGACGAATTAACGCGACCTACGACGGAAGAACTCCGGAAGATTGAGGCCGCATGAGCAAGCTGACTTTCAATTCGAACAGTCGCCCAACGGTTGGGATCGAATTGGAGCTAGGTTTGGTCGATGGCCAAACAATGGAGCTGTCGAGTTCGATCGAAGCGGTTCTCGCGGAATTGCCCGACGATGCCGGGGCATCCTTTAAGCCTGAATTGATGCAGAGCGTCGTCGAAATCAATACGGGGGTCTGCACGACGATCGACGAGGCGAAGCAGGATTTACTCGCCAAGCTCGCCATCATGGAGGGAATCACCGACCGTCTTGGCTTGCGGCTTTGGTGGGGAGCAACCCATCCTTTCTCGCATTGGGGCGACCAGAAGGTAACGCCCGACGAACGGTATCAAAGCCTTGTCGATCTGCTCCAAGAGATGGCTCGGCGACTTGTCACATTCGGATTGCACGTGCACGTCGGCGTCGATTCCGGTGATAAAGCCGTCATGATCTGCGACCGAATTATGCAGCACTTGCCGACTTTGCTCGCTCTGACGTGCAGCAGTCCGTTCTGGGAGAACCGTTCCACGGGACTTCAGTCGCATCGCTCCAAGGTGATGGAAGGTTTGCCGACCGCCGGCTTGCCGACGTTGATGCGGAATTGGAGTGAGTATGTGTGGCTGGTCAATCACATGGTCGATACCGGGTTCATCAATACGATTCGCGAGATCTGGTGGGATGTGCGACCACATCACAATTTCGGGACGGTTGAAGTTCGCGTCTGCGACATGCCCGGTAACCTCGAAGATACACTGGCGGTCGCGGCATTGATTCAGTGTCTCGTGCAAGCCTTGTCGGACGAGATCGATGAAGGCGCCTATCAGCATGATTGCCATCCGATGATGGTTCGACAGAACAAGTGGCGGGCCGCGCGTTTTGGCACTAAGGCCCAGTTGGTCAACTCCGATAATTACAAGGTGCAACCGCTCACCGAAGTGCTGCGAACGCTGACGAATTGGCTGCGGCCAACTGCCGAATCGCTGGAGTGCCTTCCGTACTTGGATCGAGCCAAGCAGATTGCGAGTCGGTCTAGTTGGGCGGATCGTCAGCTAGAGATCTTCGACGAGACCGGCGACCGTACCGAGATCGTTCGGCGTCTGACGGCTGCCTCGCGGGTGACTTGACCGCAGGGCGATTCATTCGTTGAAGTTGTACAAGAGGTACGACGGGCCTCCGAGCCCGTCGAATGACGACTTTGATTCATCGACGGGCTCGGAGGCCCGTCGTGCAGACCTCTCAGTTTGAAAAACTGCATGGCCCTAGACTTGACCGCGAATTGCTTTCTTCGGCCGGTTGCCGTTGCTAGACTGGTTCTTCTCCAAATCACCCAGACCATCCTCCTAGGAGAGATACATGTTTCGCTCGCTCTTTTTCACGCTTGTCCTTGCCTGCGTTGTCACGACATCAGCGTCGGCTGCGGACAAGCTGCACGCCTTAATCATTGATGGACAAAACAATCATGGCGCCTGGCCGAAAACTACGTTCATGATGAAGAAGTATTTGGAAGACACAAACCTGTTCACGGTGGACATCGCACGCAGCGCGTTCACTTGGAAAGGCGAAGAGTGGCTCGACAAGTACCCACTTCCTGGCGTGACGACGACGGCGACGGACAAGCCTCAATCGGATCCAAACTTCAAGCCCGAGTTCTCCAAGTACGACGTCGTCATCTCGAACTTCGGTTTCGGAGCCGCACCTTGGCCGGAAGAAACACAAGCCGCTTTTGACAAGTATGTCAGCGGCGGTGGCGGCTTGGTCATCGTGCATGCTGCGGACAACTCGTTCGGCGAGTGGGACGCCTATAACAAGATGATTGGTATCGGTGGTTGGGGTGGGCGAAACGAAAAGCATGGGCCTTACATCTATCTTGACGACAAAGGCGAGGTTGTCCGCGACACGACGGCTGGTAACGGTGGACATCATGGCAAGCAACACCCATTTCAAGTTGTCGTCCGCGATGATTCGCATCCGATCACGAAGGGCATGCCGCGCGAGTGGTTGCATGCGCAAGACGAACTCTACGACAAGCTGCGTGGCCCGGGCGAAAACATGCAGATCCTGGCGACTGCTTATGCGAGTCCCGATCACGGTGGTTCGGGAAAGCATGAACCGATGTTAATGACGATCGGCTACGGCAAAGGGCGTGTGTTTCACACGCCGATGGGGCACGCCGACTACTCGGTCGAATGCGTTGGCTTCATCGTCGCTTTGCAACGAGGTACGGAATGGGCCGCGACCGGCAAGGTCACTCAATCCGACATTCCAAAGGATTTCCCGACAGCTGATGAGGTGAGTGTCCGGAAATTCGATTGACCTTTCTGTCCTCAACCAACTGACTTGCAACGACGCCTCACGCCCAACTCGTGGGGCGTCTTCATGCGCAGAAGGCATTGCGATTAAAAGGTTTACGACCGATCTGGCGGGCGTCATTTGCAACTGGCACGCGGCTTGCGTTTACGACTTCTGTTTCCCGTTCGTTTCCGTGTCAATTTGGCATGTCTGGAGCAGAGAGTATGGCTACGAAGCAAAATCAACCGGCAACACAATCGCTGCGAGGGCGGATGCTGATTGCGGCACCGTTGGCTGATAATTCGCCTTACCGCCGTTCGGCAGTACTACTTCTTGAACACAATGCCGAGGGCGCGTCGGGCGTGATTCTGGACGACTCGTTCGCGGCATCGCTTAGACAGCTTCGCCAGCAACTGCCTCGTATCACGGGAACGCAGCAACTGCCAATCGCTGGCTTAGCGGCTGTGCCGGTAAAAGTCGCGATGTGGCAACCGGGTCAGCTCGACCACGAACTACAGAGCGGCGTGTGGTTCAACGCTCCAGCGAATCCCCAACGCTTGTTGAGCGAAGGTGTCCCGCCGTGGCATGTATTGGTTCGGGAGGTGGGCCGGTCGGTTTACCGCGAGGCACTGGGGATTAAAGGATTTCCGCACAGCCCGTGGTTGAACTGATGGAATCCTGCAACAGTTAGCGGTTTCGAAACAAAAAACCCGCCTTGCCGAAGCGAGGCGGGTTTTTTGATTTGTAACCTCTTGAATGGATAGCGAAGTGGGTTCGACCGAAACTCAGTCGGAAAGCCGAATTACTTCAGCCTTCCGACACGACTCGCCAGGTGGATCTTGCATTGCTTGCCCTCCCTATTTGAGTAACACGGTTATCAACCACTGAGAACCTGTTTAGCAGATCCACGAACGCTCGTTCAAGACAATTTTTCAGTTTTTTGCCGAGGCGGTTGAAAATGGCGCCGTCCCCGGTCGCATCGTGTCGACTGAGTAGACTCTTCGGGCAGTAGCTGCGCGACACCGCCGAAGAATTAGCTCCGCCTTGATAACTCAACGAACTTTGCCCTGCGGAATGACGGCGCCCTGCGTTCGCCAGTAATTTCGAGGGTTTGCGCAAACACATTGTTTCAGAACGCATCCACAGAAGGGGGGGCTTTGAGTCTGCGGGAAGTGGTACAGCTTGCCGTAAGTTGGGCACTCCCGCCCAACAAAAGACAGCCAAGGCTGGCCGTCCTACTTTCCTATCAGGAATCGTGACCTGTACCACTGCCAGTCCGCGGAAGTTTTCCCTTTTGATTGGTTTTCGATTAGGATAGTGAGCGACCTGCCGACCAGTCGACCGACTGGATTTGTGCAACTGCCATGCCTATAACGAGTGCCGAGCCGAACGGCTCTTCACCCGCCTGCCCGCGAATCATCGATTCGGAGATCATGCCGATGCTTTCTGCGCCTCGACGAAACCTCGCTGCGTTTGTTGCCCTGTCCCTAATATCTTGGACGAACGCGAACGCCGACGACCAGCAACCGGTTAGCTTCTACGAACAGATCCGACCGATCTTCCAAGCTCAATGCCATGGCTGCCATCAACCCGCTCGCCACAACGGCGCTTATGTGATGACCGACTTTGCCAAGTTGGTCGCCGGTGGCGAGAGTGAGTCCAAAGCGATCATTGCCGAGAAGCCAGACGAGAGCTATCTCATTGGGCTGATCACTCCCACAGATGGCCAAGCCGAAATGCCGAAGGGCAAGCAGCCGCTGAGCGACGTTGAAATAGCGCTGATTCGTCGTTGGATCAGCGAAGGCGCGAAGGACGATACGCCCGAAGGCGCCAAGCGTCAATTCGACGCCGAGCATCCTCCGATCTATACACTCCCGCCTGTCATCACATCACTGGACTACTCGCCCGACGGACAACTCTTGGCCATCGCCGGTTTCCACGAAGTTCTACTCAGCAAAGCCGATGGCTCGGAACTCGTCGCGCGATTGATCGGTGTGTCTGAACGCATTGAGTCAGTTAGCTTCTCGCCGGACGGGAAGCAGCTGCTGGTCACTGGCGGATTGCCGGGACGAATGGGTGAGATTCAGGTTTGGAATGTCGCCGAGCGGAAGTTGGCGTTGTCGGTTCCCGTGACGTTCGACACCGTTTACGGCGGAAGCTGGTCGCCGGATGGAAAGCTGATCGCGTTTGGTTGTGCTGATAACACCGTCCGCGCGATTAGTGCAGAAACCGGTGAGCAGGTTCTCTTTCAAGGCGCCCACAACGATTGGGTCCGCGATACGGTATTCTCGCACGACGGATCGCATCTGACATCGGTCAGCCGTGACATGACGGTGAAGCTGACGGAGGTCGCGACGGAACGCTTCATCGACAACGTGACTTCGATCACGCCAGGTGCGCTCAAAGGCGGCGTTAACGCGATCGCGCGTCATCCAGATTGCGATGAGCTTGTTGTCGGCGGCTCCGACGGAGTGCCGAAGGTCTATCGCACGTTCCGCATCACCGCTCGAAAGATCGGCGACGACGCCAACTTGGTAAAGACACTCAATCCGATGCGAGGTCGCGTGTTCGATGTCACCGTGAGTAAGGATGGTAAGCGAATCGCGGCGGTTAGCGCTCTCGATGGCCAAGGCGAACTCGCGGTCTATTCCTACGAATTTGATACGTCGCTGCCCGACGACATCAAGAAAATCAACGAGAAGCGAGTTCAGCAACGCAGCGCCGAAGAGCAGACGAAGTTGGACGATTACCGTACCAAGAACATCAATCGTATCGCTCAAGTCATGACCGACAACGCTGCTTTGTACGCGGTCGCTTTCAGCCCTGATGGCAAAACAGTCGCTGCCGCCGGTGGCGATGGCGTCGTGCGGATCACCGAGACGGAGGCGGGGACGATCGTCACCGAATTTTCGCCAGCTCCGCTGACCGAAGCAAGCAAGGTCGCACAAGCGTTCGATGCGGCTGCCCCACTCTCGATTAACGATACACCATCGACTGAACCGCCGTTGCCCGAAGGTGCCAAGATTGCGGCGGTCACAGTCGAACCATCGTCCGTTGTGCTGACGGACAAGTTCACTTACACCCAGCTTGTGATCACCGCCAAACTAGCTTCTGGTGAGCTAATCGATGCGACTCGCATTGCCAAGCTGACAAGTTCAGCCCCCGTCATCGACATCTCTGCCGCTGGATACGTCAGTGCCAAAGCGGACGGCGAAGCAAAACTGATCATCGATGTCGCTGGCAACATCAGCGAGATCCCGGTCACAGTGTCCGGCTTCGGATCGGACTTTGCCGCCGACTTTATTCGCGATGTGAATCCCGTTCTATCGCGATTGGGTTGTAATCAAGGAACCTGTCACGGTTCGCTGAATGGCAAGAATGGTTTTAAGTTGTCGTTGCGCGGCTACGACCCGATCTTCGACGTCCGAGCGTTTACAGACGACCTTGCGTCGCGTCGCACGAACGTTGCGTCGCCCGACGACAGCCTCATGTTACTCAAGGCGACTGGCGCAGTCCCGCACGTTGGCGGACAGGTCGTGCGTCCAGGCGAACCCTACTATCAGATCATTCGCAATTGGATCGCGAGCGGAGCAAAGCTGAAGCAAGACGTTCCTCGCGTCACATCGATTGAAGTGTTTCCCAAGAACCCGACGATCCAGGCGATCAATTCAAAGCAGCAGATTCGCGTCGTCGCTACTTATGCAGACGGAAACAAGCGAGATGTGACGCGCGAGGCTTATCTCACGAGCGGCAATACGGAAGTCGCCGATGTCAGCCGCACAGCCGTGATGACTGCGATTCGTCGCGGCGAAGCACCCGTGCTCGCTCGTTATGAAGGTGCGTACGCAGCGACGACTTTGACGGTGATGGGGAACCGCGATGAGTTTGTTTGGAAGCAACCGGACACCTGGGGACGGATCGACGAGTTGACCGCTGCTAAGTGGCAACGCATGAAGATTCAACCATCAGGTGTCTGCACCGATGCTGAATTCATTCGCCGAGTGCAACTCGATCTGACAGGCTTGCCACCGACTTCCGATCAAGTTCGAGCGTTCCTTGCCGACGACCGCGACTCGCGAGTTAAACGAACGGAGTTGATCGACCAATTGATCGGCAGCGAAGACTATGTCGAGTATTGGACGAATAAGTGGGCCGACTTGTTACAAGTGAATCGCAAGTACCTCGGCCCCGAAGGTTCGGCTGCGTTCCGTCAGTGGATTCGTAGCGAAGTTGCCAGCAACACGCCTTATAACGAATTCGTTCAAAAGATCATCACCGCCGAGGGATCCAACAAGGAGAACCCCGCCGCGTCCTACTATAAGATCTTGCGTGATCCCGTCGACATCATGGAGAACACGACTCATCTATTCCTGGGCGTTCGATTCAACTGCAACAAGTGCCACGATCACCCCTTCGAACGTTGGACACAGGACCAGTATTACGAGACCGCCGCCTACTTCGCTCGTGTCAGCTTGAAGGCTGATCCGGCCGGCGGCGATAAGAAGATCGGCGGGACAGCCGTCGAAGGTGCCAAGCCGTTCTACGAGATTGTGTTCGAAAACGACAAAGGTGAAGTCACCCACGATCGAACCGGCCAGGAAACACCTCCCGAATTTCCTTACGCGTGCGACTATACCGCACCCGAAAAGGCCAGCCGGCGGCAAGAGTTGGCTGCTTGGATCACGTCGGCGGATAACCAATACTTTGCCAAGAGCTACGTCAATCGACTGTGGGGTTACCTGTTCGGGATCGGCATCATGGAACCGATCGATGACATTCGTGCCGGTAATCCTCCCACGAATCCGGAACTCTTGGATTACCTGACGCAGGAGTTTATCAAGAGCAACTTCAATGTCCGCCACGTGATTGGATTGATCTGCAAGTCCCGAACATATCAGCTCTCGCTGGCGACGAACCGCTGGAACGAAGACGATACGGTGAACTACTCACATGCCATCGCCCGGCGATTACCTGCGGAGGTGCTTTACGATTCGATCTATCGCGTCACGGGAACTCAGACCAAGATACCTGGTGTTCCGCCAGGGACGCGGGCGGCAGCGATTCCAGATGCCGGCATCGAGTTAACGGACGGTTTCCTCGCTAATCTCGGGCGGCCTCCTCGTGAGAGCGCTTGCGAGTGTGAACGAGTGAACGATTTGCAACTCGGCCCTGTCATGGCATTGGTCGCGGGACCGACCGTCAGCGATGCTGTTGGTGATTCTAATAACGCGATCGCCAAACTCGTCGCCGAAGAATCGAACGACGCTCGACTCGTCAACGAGTTATTCTTGCGGGTTGTCAATCGTCCGGCGTCGGCCGACGAGATTGCCGCGTTGATCGATTCGATGAACGCTATCGACGTGGACCACGCGACACTTACCAAGGCATTGCAAGAACGGGAGAAATGGTGGACCGAACGAAAGCCGCAACTCGAGAAAGAACGAGTCGAGGCAATCGCGAAGGCCACGGCAGAACTTGAGGCTTACCAAAAAGAGATTGCTCCGCGTATCGCTGAAGAGGAGAAGAAACGGCAAGCCGGTATCGCTGCCGCGCAAGCCGAACTCAAGAAATTCACAGACGAGTTGCCAAAGCATATCGCAGCCTGGGAAGCAAAGAGCAAGAGCGATGTCGAATGGTACTTCCTCGAACCGAACAGCCTCACGGCGCCAACGGGAATTCAGTTGCAACGATTAGAAGACCGCTCGGTGCGCGCAACCGGGGCCGCAGATACGGGTGCCTATACGATCGTTGCGAACACTCAGTTGCAAGGCATCACTGGCATCCGTATCGAGGCCATGACCGACGAAACGATCAAGGGTGGCGGGCCTGGACTGCCGGAGAACGGTAACTTTGTTGTTACTGAATTCGAAGTGCAGGCCGCGCCGATTGCAAAATCGACCGAACTCAAGAAGGTTGATCTGCAGAACGCGAAAGCGGACTTCTTGCAAGATGGATTCGATGTCGCGTTGACGATCGACGGCAACGCCGCCAACCAAAACGGCTGGGCCATCGCGAACACGGGCGGCGTCGTTCATTGGGCCACTTACGAAACCAAGGCGGCGGTCAGCAACGAAGGTGGCACGCAATTCAAAATCGTGATCCATCAAAACCATACCGCCAAGGGACACCTGCTGGGCCGCTTCCGCATCTCGGTCACAACGGACAAGGTGGTCGGACTGAGCTTGCCTGAGAGCCTCAAGTCGGTCGTGTCGACTCCCGCTGCACAGCGCGTCGAGGCACAGACCAATCTGCTGACGGGATATTTCGACAAGACGGATGCCACGTTGCTCGCCAAGCGAACCGCAATCGGCGAAGCCAGTAAGCCGTTGCCCGAAGACCCAGGCGTGACCAAACGGAAGGCGACTCTTCAGTTCGTTAGCGTCGCAGTGCCCGAAGATTCGCAGTTGCTGCAACTCCGTTCAGACATCGAGTTCAGCAAGCAGCAAGTTGCCAATAAACGACTTACGGCCGCCCAGGACCTGACCTGGGCACTGATCAATAACCCCTCGTTCTTGTTCAATCGTTAAGTATCAACGCAAGAACTCTTGCGATCGGCCCCGATAAACGAGTACAACGAGTAGACGAATCAACCAAGTTCGATCTAAAAACTTCGCCTTCGTCGAGTAAACCCAAAGGGCGAAGTGAACCATACTAGGAGACAGTCATGCTTAGAATCGAAGGCCCAGCCGGTAAAGATCTTTGCGACAAGCAACTTGGAGTCAGCCGGCGCGACATCCTTCGCGTTGGTGGTTCAGGTGTACTTGGTCTCTCGCTCGGTTCGCTGATGAAGCTGCAAGCTGCATCCGCGAACTCCGAAGCTCTCGGCGGCGCGGGATGGGGCAAGGCCAAGAGTGTCATCATGGTTTACCTGCAAGGCGGCCCTAGTCATCTTGATCTGTGGGACCCGAAAGAGAATGTGCCGGACAACGTGAAGAGCATCTTCGGCAATATCTCGACCAAGCTTCCAGGCGTTCAATACACGGAGAACTTGCCGAAGCTCTCGCAGATCAACGACAAGTTCACAATGATCCGTTCGATGAGCTACACGCCGAACGGATTATTCAATCACACGGCCGCCATCTATCAGATGATGACTGGTTACACGACCGACAAGGTCAGCCCATCCGGTCAGCTTGAACCGCCCAGCCCCAAGGACTTTCCGAACTACGGTTCAAACATCATCCGCTTGCGTCCTCCGACCGAACCGATGTTGCCGTTCGTGATGCTGCCGCGCCCGCTGCAAGAGAGCAACGTGGTAGGTAAAGGCGGCACTGCTGGTTTCCTCGGCAAAGCTTACGATCCGTACTATCTCTACCCAGCCGGTGACGATTTGGATATGGAGAAGATGACGCGGATCAAGATCGACGATTTGCAACTTCGTCCGGAAGTCTTTGCCGCTCGTTTGAATCGCCGCGCAAAACTTCGTGATTTGATCAGCAAAGGGATGCCGACCGTCGACAAGGCTGTCGAGTCGTACAACTTGGACGGATACTACGACAAGGCTTTGAACTTGATCGTATCCGGTCGAGCACGGGAAGCATTCGACTATCAATCGGAATCGCATGCAACTCGCGAGTTGTATGGTCGCAACACGTTCGGCGACAGCTGCTTGCTCGCTCGTCGATTGGTCGAAGCCGGCACACGTGTTGTCGAAGTCGTTTGGCCTAAGGTAGCGAACTCGGACAATCATTCGTGGGATCATCACACGGGTCTGTCCACACGCATGAAGAACCAATCCGGCCCCATGCTCGACGCCGGTCTTTCGGGCCTGATTACGGATCTGGATCAACGCGGCATGTTGGACGAAACGCTCGTCATCGCCGTCGGTGAATTCGGTCGCAGTCCACAGCGTGGCGTCAGCACGTCCGGAAACAGCAACACCGACGACGGACGCGATCACTGGCCCTACTGCTACACGTCGGTGATAGCCGGTGCTGGCATCACGCGCGGTCAGGTCTACGGCAAGTCCGACAAGACTGCCTCCGCCCCGTTGGAAGATCCAGTTCACCCCGGCCAACTCCTGGCCACGATCTACCACAGCTTCGGGATCGATCCCGAAACGATCGTTTACAACCACCTAAATCAGCCCCGCGAGCTGGTGAAGGCTCAAGCAGTTAGCGGTTTGTTTGCTTAGCGATGACTCAAGAATAACTTACTTGTTTTTTCGTAGGGTCCGCTGTGCGGACCGCGGGAATTCCTGGTCCGCACAGCGGACACTACCCTTGAAATGCCGAAGTTATTTTTGAGTTGGTCCTTAGCGAACCAGAAGTCGCACGACTAGTAAGCTAAAACGTCGCCAGAGACTTGTTATCTGGCGGCGTTTTTCATTTTGACGCATCGTGTTGCTTCGTTGCTCACAAGTCGGCTGGCTCTATTCCGGTGCGAGAGCCTTCTCTTCGGCCTCGTTACCACCGAACGAGGTTCGGAAAGCTGCGGCGGCAGCGGTGACGGTCGCATTCTCGCCCGTCATCTTCAGGAAGTAGTTACCCTTCCCCTCGATGGCGAGTATTGCGGCCAACATGCGAGCGTTCTCTTGAGCCTCAGTCTTGCGAAGAATCGGAGGTCCGACGGGCTTCTTGTAAGTTCCCGTCACGTCGACCATCACATACTCGCCAAGCGCCGACTTGCCGCTGGTGACCTTCGACTTGCGACCTTCGGCGTAGAACTGATCGATCCAGCGATCGACATTGGCTTGCTTTCCGCCGCCACCACCGAATGAGAAGATTGCCAACTCGGCCGGCTCCTTGTCGCCTTCGGCAGCGGGAATCTCGAATTGGGCCAGTCGCAAGCTGCTGGTTGGCTCGGATTGCTTCCAACTGGCTGGAGTCTTGAGCGTGATGTCGCCGACTTTGGCATCCTGAAGGTCGTCGGCCGCGAAGATCGTTGTCGACGCAATAAGAACGAAAGCAGAGGTTATAGCGATTCGTGTAAGCATCTTCGATTCCTGTCGTAACAAGCGGAAGTGTTTAGAAAGAGCGAGTGTTGAGCGGTGGAGGCGGTTCATGCGCCGCGCAGAACCACGACGGTAACAACCAGCAGCACGACGATCAACAGCCCCAAAATTATCAGCGGAGCAATCGACTTCTTCTTGGCAACTACCGCTCTGCGAGCCGGAGCGGCAACTGGCTTGCTGATATCTTGTTCTTCGTCTTCGGGCACGAGGAACGAGGGAGCTGGCTTTACGGTGGCGGGCTTCGTCGAGGCAGGCACGGAATCGAGCGAAGGAAAAATCGGAGCGGCAAGCTTCCAATCTTCCCAGCCCTCGCGCCAAACCATCGAATCCGCACTCACTCGTCCTTCTGCTAACCACCGCCGCATTATGTCACCACGAGCCGGGCCGTATTGCCCACCGGCAGCGGGACGCACGTACCAGACGGAATCCGGCGACTCGGCGATCGGGTCCGTCGAAGGTTCTTCGACTGCGGGCATAACGACGGGCTGTTGAATAATTGGCTTGGCAGACTGGACGCTGGCGGCGGCAACGACTGCGGTGGTCGCTGGCACGGACTTGGCTTCTTCGGAAGTGGGCCGATACTTTGGTGCATCGGCTGGCAATTGGCTTTCCAGCGGGATCATTACGCGCGAGTCGCAATGCGGACAGATTCCGCGCTTTCCCGCCAGGAAAGATTTGATGTTGAGTCGTCGCCCGCAATCGGGGCAATAGAACCGAATGCCCATTAAATTACTTGTCGGTCGGAGGCGAGAGGAGCCCAACGTAGTGGGATGCATTGTTTTGCGAACATCCATTATACATTGAGCGATACTGATGGGAAGCGACGCAAGAAACAGGCAGTGATGCCGTGTGAAGAGCCCGTAGGATGGACGCCTTGTCGGACCGACGTTTCAAACGGTTTCCCGGTCGGACGAGGCGTCCAACCTACAAATGGTATCGCTACCTAGAGACGCGGCGACACTCTCGCGTTGAACGACGAAATCTGTCATCCTTCCTCGCTGGCCGCATAACCCTCACTACCGGTAGGAATCACCAAGCATGCAGGACGAAATCGAAGATCAACCGGAAGGCCCCGTCGAAATTGCTGTTGTAGGCGACATGACGGAAAACGGCGCGGATTTGACGGACAAGCTGCTGGGAATCCCACAGGGTGGCGAGTGTATCATCTACTTCGACTCGCCGGGCGGCAGCCCTTACTGTGCGTTGTCGTTGATGTCGTTGATCGTCATGCGGGAGTTGCACGCGACCGGCATTGTGACGGGCGAATGCTCGTCCGCGGCACTATGGCCGTTGGCTGCCTGTGTGCGACGAATCGTCACACCTTACAGCGTGTTGCTGTTTCATCCGATGCGGTGGCAAAGTGAAGAGAGTGTTCAGCTGTCGGAAGCTGCCGAATGGGCGCGGCACTTTGCTCATCTAGAAGGTCAGATGGATCAGCTGCTAGCCGACATGTTCGGCACGGCACACGACGAGATTGAGAAGTGGGTGCGACCTGGGACTTACGTTTCCGGGCCCGAGTTCGCTGCTGCGGGGCTGGCAGAGCTTGTTGATGTCGTCCAACTTGCCGCCGAGTTTCGTAAGAAGCTCGACGGATAGCGGCGAGTTGCTCTTTCCTCCTAGTGCTCGTCAGCGGTAGCATTACCGACTACCTGGAAAGGAACCGGTACGTTGCCATCTCGCTGGAAGCTACTTCTGTTCACACTGCCGCTCTGTTGCAGCTTGGCTTGCAACAAGAGCGAGCCGCCCATCAAGACACCCGCTGACGTTGCGCAGTACGCAACGCTTCCCGGCGTGACCACAACACACAACTCCGAACTGCAAGCGGAACTTGCGCGATTAATCGCCGAACAAGCAACGCCGCTCCAGCTGATGATGACCGGCGGAGAGAACCCCCAATTCGATTCGATGCCAGACGCTTCGAACCCGGTCTCTAGGTTAGATATTATCTTTCCTCCCAACTTTCGCGAGTCTGGTCGCGAGCATCTCGACAAGGTCTGGCCAGCGGAAGGTTTTAGCTTCACTCCGGCCACACTGCACGTCGTGGCTGCGTTGACGAAGCGATATCAATCGAAACGCGAACAGTACGAGAAGCTGGTTGTGGAGCCCGACTTCCGACTGCCCGTAAACCACATGCTCGGATTGTCAGCCGATACGACGTATGTCGACGCCATCGAGATCGGTAATCGGCTTGAAGGGCTCTATGCGGCGGGTGTTTTGGCTGCCGGGAACCCACAAGGCGCCATCGAGTCGCTGCGATTGATGTTGCGAGTGAGTGAGTTGCTGGCAGCGGAACAGAGTATTGTTTCGCGAGGTGCAGGAGCCGTTCGACGCGGCGAGGCTCTCCAGGTCCTCGAGGGAATCGCGAAACATCCCGCAACGACGCCCACGATTCATCGGCAACTGAAGGTGCTGCTTGACCAACAATTGGAACACTGGCCGGACGACGCAACCGCTTGGATCGGAGATCGGGCCCAAGGCATGCACACGTACGAGTTGATCCGCGGCGGTTATCTGTTGTCGTTGCTCTCCTATGACGAGCTTCGAGAATTCCGCGACGAGATCGGCATCGAAAAGTTGGCCGAGGCGGTTGCCAGTAACATCGATCAAGACGAATTGTTTTACCTTCGCACGATGCGAGACGTCGTCGATGCCTGCCAAAAGCCTCACTTCGCGCGAGCTGACGTTTTCCGTCAGATTGAAGCGAATTTAAGTTTATTGCGAGGCAGCGACAACTATCCCTTCGTTGCCGATCAACTGTTGCTGTCACAGCTGGATCAAGGCAGCCGCTTGATGGCATTAGATCGGGCTCGATGCGAAGCATGGGCCATCGCACTCCGCATTGCATGCGGCGACGATCAAGCGAAAAAAATCACGAACCCACTGACTGGGGATGAGTTCTTCGTTGACATCACCGACACGCAAGTCGTCGTTGATGCCGTTGATCCGGACAACGGTCAGCCCGCAGCGATTGTGCCGCGGCTGCTCGGGAGTACGGACTCGCCACGGATTGGTTCCCCGATCCGACCGAGTACTCGGCAGTAGGTCAGCTGCGTTCCATCAAGGCTGCGGCAATTCGGAACAAATGAATCGGCGAGTTGTTGCCGGCGTACTCGCCATCCTTTCCAAGCTGCCGTCCGTTGCCGTTGCTCCCGCGATTTGTTGCGACGACGGCAAGCCGCCCCGATGGTTCATGTAAGTGAATGCTGTGACAATTTGACAGCTTCGACGTCGTGAAAAAGGGTTGCTCGTCGCCCGGTCGCCGAAAAACAACTTGCCCCTGCCCCGGTGTGCCGCTGGTGACCGCCATCACAAACCCCTCCTCATGAAGAATGATTTCATGGACGAAACAGTGATTTGCGTCGCCGAGATTTAACGTATGCGTCAATTCGCCAGTCTCGAAGTCGAACATTAAGATGCTGGGCGTGCCCTGAACCGTTGCGCCGTTCTTTGGAATCGTGCCACCCACAGCCAACTGGCCTCCCATGCGATCAAAGGCCAATGTCCGAACACCGCCCACGTCTTGCAGTCGGTGCTCAAGATACAACACGCTGGCGTCAAACTCGCGAACCACGCGAGCGTCTGTCGCACTCCACTGCTTCACGAGACCGCGATCATCACCAGACACGACAAACGGTTGCTGTGGATGGAATCGTGCCGAGTAGACATCCGTGTCGTGACCTCGAAACTCAAGTAAGGGCGCGCCGTCGACGGTTGTCCAAATCCGAACGACTCGATCACGCCCGCAAGTCACCAATCGCGAGCCGTCCGCATTGACATCCAGATCGCGAAGCCAGCCGTCGTGCGCACCGTCCAAGGACCAGACAAGTTGCGGCTCGCCCCCACTCATGTCCCAAGCCGAAAGCTTCCCCCAGGAATCGCCAGCGTACAGTCGCTGGCCGTCTGGAGAAAACGCGATGGCTTGAATCCAGCCGTTATGGCCAGTCAATGCAGGCAGCTCCTTGGGCTCTTCTGTCGAAAGATCCCACAGCCGCACGCGTCCATCGAAGCCACCCGCCGCGAGTAACTTGCCAGAAGGATGGAAGCGTGCAGCGAAGACTTGCGGATCGGCAGTGAGGATGGCGTATTCTTTGGGCTCGAAGCGAGTCGCGAGATCGGTTGAGGCGTCTGTCATATTGGAGTTGTCCTGTGCTGCGAACGGAGCTTGGTGCGTCTCACGCAAGTAGCTCTTCGATCACGTGCATGTCGTCGTGGGCGATGGGTAGCGGTTGGCCTGCGTTGTCGTACTCGATATCGGTGCTGTCGATGCCTAACGCGCGAAACCACGTGTGGAACATGTGACCGATATCATATTCGTCGGTCGAGACGAAGGTGCCTTTCTCGTTAGTCTGTCCCACGACGATTCCTTCACGAACTCCGCACCCACCCATCACCAGCGACCAAGCCTCGGGCCAATGGTCGCGACCTATATGGCCATTGATGCGAGGCGTCCGACCAAACTCGCTCATCGCAATCACGAGTACGTGCTCCAGCATGCCGCGATCTGCCAGATCCTCGACGATCGCCCCGAAAGCTTGATCGAATTTGGGAACAAGACTCGCGTGTCCATTAAAATTGTCACCGTGGGTATCCCAGCCGTAAGAGTTCACCTTCACAAAAGTAACGCCGGCCTCAAGCATCTTGCGAGCTTGCAGCATGTGGCGTCCGATCTCGTGAGTGCCGTACCGCTCTACGTCGCGAGGATCAAGCTTCGTCGCGTCGAACAAATCCTGTCGCTTCATCAGCGTGCGAGCCATCTCGAAGACGTAGCTGTTGGCTTCGGTCACTTCCTTGCGGCGGCGGGCTGCATAGCGTCGATTCGCGGCCTGACGAAGTTGGTCGCGTTCATCATCGGCTTGTTCGGTGATCGATTCATGTAACAAGAGGTTGTCCGGCGGCAAACCGTCGCCGAACGCTAACGCTCCGAATTTGGGGCCGAGGAATCCTGCGTCATCGTGCTTGAACCCGCCGCTACCGGGTTTGATCCACACATAGGGCGGCAAATTACTTTCGCCCGGGCCAAGTAGCTTTGCCACAGCCGATCCGAAGTAGGGATAAGTCACGCCACGGTTCTTCGGATCGCCCCGTTGAATGCGAGCGACGCCTGCAGAATGCGAGTTGTCTTGCGTGCACAGGCTGCGGATGAGCGCCAAGTGATGCATCTGCTTGGCCGAGTTGGGCAGCAACTCGCTGATGTGGATGCCAGGAACGGAAGTTGGTATCGCTCGGAAGGGACCACCGAACTGTGTGTTGGGCTTCGGGTCCCAACTCTCTAGCTGGCTCATCCCCCCATCCAACCAAACAAACAGCACCTGCTTGTTTTTCTTCTTTAACTCATTAGCAATTGTCGGCTGTAGCAGCGGCCCCAGACCTACGGCTGCCATCGCCGCACCAGTCGCTGTCCCCAGCAGCTGCCGTCGTGACAATTCATGTTCCCAGGGTTTGCAGAGTGACGATTCCATGATCGTTCCATCGGGAGGAAGGTGGCTTCGGACGATCGCTTCGGCGGGTGCGTTCAGGATACCGACAAGTCACTATGAGAAGCAACACTATTGCTTCCCGGGTAGTGGTACAGTTTGCCGTAAGTCGGGCACTCCTGCCCGACAAAAGACGGCCAAGAGTGGCCGTCCTACTTTCAGGAATCGCAAACTGTACCACTACCGCTCCCCGGCGACGATAAACGCCAGCAAGTCGTTCAGCTCCTGAAGCGTCAGGTTCTGTAGCAATCCTTCTGGCATGATGGATGTAGGCATCTCGCGATGGAATGCGATATCCGGCTTTTTGACCGAGAATTCTTTCCCGTCGATACCGAGATAGGCTTCCTGGTTCCCGCCCTTGCGTCGAGGCAGCCCGATCAGCGTCTTGCCGTCGTTTGTCACGATCTGCCAGGGCGTGTATTGCGGAGCCATCTGTTTGCTAGGCTGAAGGATCGTCTCCAGCAGCCACTCGATACCTTCCGACGCGACACGCTGCCGGATCTTCGACAAGTCGGGCCCAACTGCGCTGCCGCGTCCATCGATCGTGTGGCATTGCGAGCAAGTTCCGACCTTCGTACCAAAGAACACTCGCCGGCCAGCGACGGCGTCACCTTCTTCAGTCAGTAATTGCCTCCACGCGCCCGTATTGTCTTGGTCGGGCCGCGTACCTCTTGGTTGCTGTAAGACCCGATTCACCGAGTCGCTCACCGATGGATCACCTTTTGCCAGTTTCAAAAGCGAATCTTTCTGATTCTCCGTAAGCTGCGAACCGACGAGCGACCGCAATGCTTCATCACGCAAGCTGGCTTCTTCGCCGTTGGCGATCTTCAGCAGCAAGTCGACTTTCGACTCGTCACTCGTCGCAAGACCCAAGATCGCCGCCGCGCGGACAGCATTCGGTTGTTCGATATCAGTGGCCAGTTCGACCAACGTCTCGATACGCCTGGAGGCGGGATGATTGGCGAGTGTGCGCACCGCTTCCAAACGAAGCTCCGGATCGGGGTGACTCGTCAACTCGATCAAGTCTCCTAACTTGAGCCCTTTCGCATCGGGAGCAATCATCCGCAGGCACAGGCTCCGAATTGCGGTTGGCGCATCGGCATCGTTGATCTTGGCGAGCAAGAGTTTTTCGGAGGGTTGGTCGGAGGGCTCTTTGTCGTCCAGTCGATCAATCGCTGCGGCGACTGCGCGGAATAGCCGATAGTCGAGATCGCTCGAATCCAGCATCCGTTCGAGATCTGGTCGGTAGTCGATAAGCTTGTCGTCGGCGATCCATTTGACGGCGACAAAGCGAGTGTCGGGATTGGTGGCGTCAAGAAACGGACGGAGTTGACTGGCTGCGAAATAGCGGCTCATTTTGTCGTTGCGGCGAGCGGCGAGCAGAACTGCCAAGCCACCATTCGTATTCGCCTTCGAGGCATCTGATTGACGAAGCCTTTCAGATAAGCGGGCAAGTCCCATATGTATCAGGAGCGGATCGCCGTGTTGCGTGAGAAGTTCCGTTAACTCTTTTAGACTTGGAGTTCTGTGCGGGGGCACAGCACGTGGGCGTGATGCCTTCGCAGAAGTGGATTGTGCCTTTGGCATGTCTTTCGGCTTGATCCGCCAAATGCGTCCTTGCTTGTGCAGGGAATAACTGCTTGAAACCCAATCGCTGATGTAGACCGTTCCGTCGGGAGCGACGTCGATGCCGACAGGGCGGAAGTCGTCAGATCCTTCGATGAGAGTGTCGCGATCTACATCGACGAGTCCTTTCTCGTCTTGTTGCGTAACGGTATATCGTTCCACGCGATGATCCGCCCAACACGGGACGAAGAGATTATCGAGATACTCCTTCGGCAATGCGTCGGCCTCGTAGGCGACGATGGCACAAGGTGCTTCGCCCGTTCCCGAGATCATGGGTAGCGTGCCGGGGATTTCTCCCTGCCATCCGATCAGAGGATGCAAGCCGGTGCGCCCGTAGCGATATTCGTAGCCATAGTTGCCTCCTTCGACGACTTGGATCAACCGACATGGCGGCGAGGCACCAGGGTCGTTGTCTGTTCCGAACACGCGACCAAACCCATCGACACACATACCGTACGGGTTCCACCAACCGGTTGATACGCGTCGTAGTTTGGTGCCATCCGATTGAACATGATAGGTGCTGCCGCCTTCGCCACCGCCACTGAGTTGCGTGCCATCGGTTCCATTCAATGTGTAGGGAGCGCCCAGATTCTCGCCGAGCCCAAAATTCAATCCGCCATCGAAATCAAATGCCAAGCCAGACAGACCGTTGTGCGGATAGTCACCTTCCGTATCCAGCCAAACGAGGCGAGTCACTTCGTCGGCCTTGTCATCACCGTCGGTGTCACGCATCCGATGGATATCGCGTCGTGTGGCGACATATAACGAGCCGTCATAGCAGAACTCGATGTCCATCACATGCGTGAAGCCTTCGTGGAAGATCGTTCGCTTGTCGGCTCGACCATCGCCATCGGAGTCTTCGAAGATCAGAATTCGATCGGCTGCCGGGCCGTCGTAGTCATCGGGCCGAAAGTGTGTATGGCTTTCGGCAACAAACACTCGCCCGTCGCTCGCGACTGCCAAACCGGTGGGCGTCATGATGTTTGGATGTTCAGCGAACAGTTCGACGGTCAATCGTTCGTCGCGCGCTTGCGGTGGCTCGGTTGCCCAAGTCGCGGATGCGGTTAGCAATAGACAGGCGATCGCGATGACTTTGTGCATAATCTTATTTCCATCTGCGGCAAATCGGATGCTTGCAATCATATGCCAAACCGCATGACAGGTGCTACAAGCGAGTTGCCTCAGGGCTCTCCAGTTTTTCAAACTGAGAGGTTTGTACGACAGGCCTCCGAGCCCGTCGATTAATCTAAGTCGTTATTCGACGGGCTCGGAGGCCCTTCGTACATCTTGTGCAACTTCAACAGATGAAAAGCCCAGCGAGGGGCCTCTCGCGGCTTGTCCACTCGCATCCTCTCCGCTAGAACAACGGCATGTCCGATGCATTGCTGGCTCCAACGTTTCTGTTTCGCTTTTCCGCTCCTTGTTGCCACCGCAAGAAGGTGTGGTCGGAGCGTAGCATCAAGCTGACCGACAAATACATCGTGCCGACGTTCAGTGAGCTGGAAGGGAAGAAACCGTTTGCGGATCTGCGTGCGGCTTGGAACGCAGAGGGATTGCTGTTCGTTGTGCAAGTCAACGGCAAACAACAATCTCCCTGGTGTCGTCCGACTCGGATGGAAGACAGCGACGGACTACAGATCTGGATCGACACACGCGACGCCCACAACGTCCATCGCGCAAATCGCTTCTGCCATCGGTTTCAGTTCCTGCCGACGGGAGGCGGGCATCGACTGGATGAACCAATCGCGGCCTTGTTCCCGATCAATCGTGCCAAGGAAAGCCCGAAGCCGGTCGAGGCGGAACTGTTCCGCGTTCGCAGTGCGGTCCGACCCGATGGCTACACACTGGAAGTAATGATCCCTGCGGCGGCATTAACAGGCTTTAATCCCACCGATAATCCGCGACTTGGCTTTACGTACGCAGTCGTCGATCGAGAACTGGGCTGGCAAACCTTTACCGTGGGCCCCGAGTTTCCGTTCGTCGAAGACCCAAGCTTGTGGGGCACGCTCGAGTTGAAGACTTAAGCAGCCCGTTTACCGAGTTCTTCAATGCGTCGTTCGACGCGAATGCGGACTAGTCCGGCAGGCAGTCCGGAAAGCGATTGCTCGTACCAATGCTTGGCTCGCGACTGAAGCGTGGCTTTGAACGCGGGTGACTCCAACTCGGCTTCTCGCCACCAAAGATCCGCCAGTTCGAGTTGCCGCATCGCGTCACTCAAATCGCTAAGCTCCATCTCGGCCAAGCGTTTCAACGATCGGTCGTCACCATTTGCCAAGATGACGAGTCCATTGTCCCAGTCCCCTTTGACCAAACAAAGGAACTTGCCGACGTCACCATTGGCTCGTGGATCTTCCGGGTTCTGATCGAGTGTGGCAAGTCCGTCTCTGGCAGCTTGCTGTAGTTCTTTCGCCTCGCCAGCCCAATTCCTGCGCGACGTGAACTTGTCGACAACGTCTTTGTCACTCGCCTTATTCGCAACGGCAACAGCAAGCTGGCTCAATCGCTCTGCTTCCTCGAACTGTTCATCGAACACCAGCTCATCGAAAACGGCTTCGGCTTCTTTGAGTAGTTGGTCCTGTGATCGGCGGTCTTTCGTGGTTCGGGCAAGTTTTTCAAAAGCATCAAGCAACGGATCGCTCTTGAGTTCAAAGCGGGCGTTCAATTGGTTGGTCGCGTTGAGTGCCATTTCAGCCCTGCCAGCCTGAATCGCAATTTGTTGGACGATTTCCAGCATTGCGTACTGACCCGCGACGTCCCCGCCCAGATCTGGCATTCGATCAAGCATTTTGCGGGCGAGTTGCAATCGTTGCGTCACGGTCGTCGCGGCGGCATAGTCCGCTTGATACAACTCGCGAAGTAAGTCGCGAGCAACTTTCAAGTCACTTGCTGGCGGAATAGGCTGTTTCTGAAAGTGGCGTTCCGAACTCGTGTTACTGTCCGCCAGGAGCGACTTCTGCACGTCGCTTAAGCTTGGACGCGATGGAGTGATAGTCATTGGGTTCGGTTCGTTGATCGGAACGGCAGTGACTGTTTCATTCTCCGGTGTGTCAGCGGCATCGTCGACGGGAACTGCAATGCCGATCGCCAATTCATGTGCAATTTGCGAGCCGCGAAAGCCGTCCCCGGCATCGATCGTACAAGCCTTCGCAAACAGTTCCGGGTCCACCGACCCATCGATCCACGACGCTTGGCCGTTGCTCCACACAGCAAAGAATCCGTTCTCTCGGAGTTTGCCGAGCGACTTCAGTGGCGTCCTCATGATAAGCGGAAGTTCCGCGGGTTTCGTCCAAGGAACCGCGTGGTCCTCGTCGACTTCGACCAAGGCCAAGGTATTCTCGATCCCATCTTCAACATTTCTCTCCGTCACCTTTCGCGTCGCTTGATGTACCGTTGTCCCGCCAAGCGACAGAGCTAGATAGTTCGTGCTGGTATCGAAACGATCTGGCGATTGAAAGACTTGTGGAATCTGTTCCAGAAGCGCGATGTTGTCTGGACTGTCCCACGATTCGTCCAAGTGGAATGCATCGTACAGCGACTGCAACCCGAGATAAGGCAGCAGTTCGACTCGCCAACTCAGTAGCGGTTCCTTCGCTACACTCGCAACTGGCCCAGGAAAGTACCCCTTCGCGTCCAGATACGACCGCCAAGCGTTGCCTATCGCCTGCATGTTGTCGGCAGTGCGTTCACGTCGCTCGGCGGGTGACAACGGTTCGGCGGGCGGTTTCGCGTATGGGATCGCTCCGGCATTCTCGTGTAGAATGGAAGCCTCGCTAGCAGGCGGCAGCTTGGGTGTAAGCACATTCACGGGCGGCGTTCCGGTCACAGCATTGGGCGACGAATTCTGCGTTGTCTCGCGTAGCAGCTCTGGCGGTTCATCCGATCCGGCGACCTCAGCGGGTGCAGGCTTCGATGGTTCTGCTTCTTCCGTGGCAGGTTTTCGGCGTATGGCATGACGCCGCATCTCGTCTTGACTGTTACCACCGCACCCAGCGAGCAGCAGTTGGCTTGCCACGAGACACAGTAGGAACCATTGTTCGTATCGAATCATTTCTGTCACTCTTCGCATCAGGGTCCGTTTCGCAAATACTTCAGCAGGCCGTGCAGCCGGAATCCACCGCCGACTCCTAGGACATGAGCCACACGGCGACCGGTCTCTTTATGGAAAGATTCCAATGAACGTTGGATCTCGTCCGTTAATCGCGAGAACATTGGATCGAACGCTTCGTACAACTCGTTTAGTCGACGAACTCGCGTTGGTTCCAGTTTGACTTGCTCCGCTTGATCCAGCGTAAGATTCAGTCGCTGCACCGCAGCGTTGGTATAGTCGTCGCCACCGTGTCGAAAGCTGCGAAACCAGGGACGATCATTTGTAAGAATGACCATGTTGGTGGCGACAGTTCCAATATCGATGAGTGCGATCGAGGGTACTTCACCGGTTCGCTGCTGTGTCAGCTCGCCTAGCCCTTCATAAGCGGCGAAGTTGAACAGCGCCACGGCATCACTCTGAACTAGGTTCACTGGGAATTGAAGTTCGTCAAACACCATCAATAGCTCTTCGACATCTCGTCGTTTCGCAGCAATCAGCAACGTGTTGGCCAAGTTGCTCAATTCAACCGATTCCGCGTTATCGGCAGACGTCGCGAACGCGTGATAACTGAAAGCCAACTCATCCAGCGGGATCGGGATTCGACTCTTGGCCTCGAACTGAATCATCTCGGCCAGCTTCTTTGGCGCCGCGTTGGGCAGTTGGAGCGTTCTTCCAAGAGTCTTATGACCGGGGAAGCTGACACAAACGCGATCCGATTTGTCGACTGGATACTTGGCCAGGAACGTACTCAACGATTCGGCCAACAGCTTGCTGCGACTAGCTTCGGCTTCGGGTCGGCTCAACACGACACGATGCGGGATCAGGTCGCAGCAGTCGACAACAGGCTCCGCGCTGCCGGGCCCTGATGTGAGTCGTACGACCTTCAAGGACGACGCGCCGATATCGACGCCCCAACCTCGTTTGATCACCTCCTTCCGCTTACCGATTGACAGTTGTCCCAGCAGCCCTTGCTTCTCCGCTTTATGGAGATTGGTGTTCGCGGTAGCAGCGTCGATTGCTTGCAACGCCAGGCCCGCAGCGACAAAGTATCGCCCCGGTTCGGCTTGCCAAGATGCGGCGACTCCTTTGTTTGACAACTTCAATCGCTCGGACCCGCCCAACCAGTCAACCGGACAACCGATAGGGGTTCGCGCGGGTGGCGTCTTCCACACGATGGCGGGGAAACGCGTCGCGGTGACGTCCGCGACTGCCTCGGCGAGTCGAAAGATCTTGCTACAACGTTCGACGTGCTTCCCATCACCGGGTGCCTTCTTGGTAAACCGCTTTGCGATCTCAAGTAACGGCGAATCAATGATCGGAGCAAGCTCTAAGTCGTTCACCATCCAAGTGAACTCGCTGATCTTCTCGGACATCTGCTTCGTCGTCTCGTCGATCGCACACTCGGGAACTCGAGCCACCAGATCGCGAGCCTGTTGGTACTCGTACGCACTTAACTTTTTATTTGCAGCGACCAGCAATCGATCGCGAACTTGGCCTGCCAGACGACGGACACCATCGGCAGTTGGTTGGAGTATTAACAGACGCTGAATCTTCGGCGCGAGTTCGAGCAACTGCTTCTTCTCGATGGCTTCGCGAATATCTGCCTTCAGCTTCAAGGTCTCATTTTGTTTTGAGGTCGCCTCTGCCAGCAGGCGATCGCTTTCTTCCGTCTGAAATTTCTTGGGCAGATTTCGCAGTAGTCGCACTGCGTCGCCAAAGACAGACGCAGCAAGCAATTCACGCGCTCGCGATAGATCCGCTTTCACCTCGTGCGTCTGCCGCTCAACAACTTCCGTCAGTCGCCGCAGTTCTGTCGCGATCTGTTCGGACAACGCGGTCAAATCGCGGTGCTCCGGCAACCGAATAGAACGCAGCAGGCGAATCGCTCCATTTACATCACCTTGCCGCTCGCAAACCGAAGCATTGACGAGCGCTGCCTCGGCGGCATCGAGATGCGACTTTACAAAGTCACGCAGATGTATGCCGCAACCTCCACAATAGGCCTCCCCCGATCGGCATTCGGCAAGGCACGCCGGACATCTCTCCCAGAGTGTCTTGCCGCATTCGCCGCAGAACCGGCGATCGGCTCCGTTGGACGCTTGACAGTATCCGCAGGTCGTTACACCAGTCTTTGCACTCTTACCGAGGTTGTCGCTGCTGGGCGGGGTCGGCTTGGTCCGCGAACTTGTCGTCATAGCTTTGCCTGTCCTTGGTTTCCGATTCGTTCCTGTGCGACGACTGCAAACTTAATCTTTAGATCCAGCGTCGAAATCCGTGGGTGATCAAACTCAATGCGTAGATCGCCGAGCGGGACTCCTAAGTAGGAGCACGCCGGAGCGTTGGACGGTATCTCTACCTCCAGACGCATAATGCCTGCATCGGGTGTCTCGTGGTTGTAAGCTACGACCTTCGCGTTGACGAAGTCGGGGGTCGTCGTGATGCGTGTGACGCGCAATTCGCGATCGGGATCTCGCACCTTGAGGATGAGACGAGTCGTCTTCGCTCGACCTTTCTCGACTTGCCCCGCGTCGATGACACCATCCATCGTGATGGCCGGCCCATAGACGGCGAGACGACGCAAGACCTGGCCGTCCAACGGAAGTTCCAGCGTCTCGGCGTCGCCTTCCACGGGTTGGATGTCGAGTCGCAAGTAGCCGGACAAGGAACCTTGCGGCAGTCCTTCGGCGGTCGTCAAGGTCACCTTTCGCGCCGAGAGCACATCGCCGAGCGTCGCGTCGCTCGAAGTGACGGCACCGACCTTCCAGCTCACGCCCGCCACGGAACACTCTCCTCGGACAACTTCGAAGTCGTCCCAGACTTGCGAGTAGAGAATAACCTCGGCTTTCCCCGAACCGTCGGGGGCAATGCCACCGAACGAAGCAGTAGGCGGCACCGCGCTCAAGCGCTGCCGCACCTTACCGGTCACGCCGAAGTGCAGTTCGCTCTGGTTCGGGTCGTTCGTATAGATCGTTGCTTCGTGTGAATACAACAAGTCGCGACCAGAGTTCCAGTCGAGAACAACGACCCCTTCCTCACCTGGTCCAATCTCGCCGCGTGACAACTTACTGAGCGTACATTTACACGTCGTTGGTCCTTTGCGGAGGACGAGTGGCCCAAGCCCCTCGTTACGAATCACAAAGGCATGCTGTCCCATCGTCAACGGATTCATGATGCCAAAATCGTGAATCAACTCGATAGCCACGGCTCGGGGCATTTCCTCAGGAGACGCTGCGACCGTCGGCTTTCCTTGTGATAAACCTTCGCGATACAGCCAACGTCCATTGCGTGTTACTTCCAGTTTCTTGCCTTGCCATGTCGCTGTAAATGTCGCAGTCGCACTTAGCCAAGTGACGAGCGTTACGCCCAACAGCGGCACGACGACAAAGGCGAAGAGTAATGTTCTGTCTCTCATCGATTGCACAACCCTTGATTGCCGAGTCCTGTCCACTTCTTTGATAGAACGACGAAACGCTTGGCACGAAAGAACGTGCCAAGCATTTCTATTTCACGACTTCATCTTGCAAGCTGCCATCGTTCCCAATTACTCGAACTTCGATGATTTTTGCAGCTTCATCAGGAAGATCCCGTTAAACATCCGAGCGGCAGGCAGTTCCACGTCGGGACCGCGATAGCCGATGGTGGCATACTGGTCGGCAGTGAGTCCTTCAGGAACAGCAAACCCAGGGTTCAGGAACTTGTCACCGTTCTCGTCGGTGAACGTTTGCACGGATCCGTCAGCCATCAAGATGTTGGCCGCGGTCTTGCTACCAGCACCGTGAATGGCATACCAGTCGCGCGTGTCTTGGAGGTACAAGCCGTTGCCAGCCGGGCCCGTTGGCGAAGCGAGATTTCCATCGCCTTGTTCGCCTTGAATCTGAGCCGAAAGGTCTGCACCGACGGCTTGGACCAAGTCAATTGTATTGCTCGAGGCGTCAAAGAACGCGGGCCCATCGTTAAAGGCTTCTGTCAACATCTCACCGGCCTGCAACAAAGTATCGGTCGTTCCGTGAACCGCACCCCAAGGATCGATCGTGATGTCCTGGCTAACATCGATATCGAGCGACAAGAGTGCTTCGTCGATGTCGCCTGGAGCAGCGTCTCCCAAGAGGGCGATGCGCGAGCTGTGAACGGGGCTCTGATCAAGAAGTTTGATCGTCAGCGGCCCGGTCGTCGAGTTGACGCCCTTCAGGCCTTGACCTGCGGCATCGCCGTTCGTGACGATACTTACCGGCGAGGAACTGGCATCAAAACTGATCTTGGGTGTTGTCCGAACCAAGTGCCAGCCTGCGGCATAGTTGGTGTTGTAGCCTTCGAGAATAAAAGCGTGCCCAACCAACGCCGCACGCTCAGTCGTATTGATGCTGGTGCTCGCAAAGGTTGCTCCAGAACCAGTACCGCTGATCGCTTTCCAACTTGCCGAACCACAGACACCATCTGCGAGTCGCGCCGGGCTGGCGCCGTCCTTGGCGTCCGTCGAATCTTTCCCCAACAGATCATTCAGCTTTTCTGGACCACCCAACGGACTACTGGGGCAGCGCATCTCCGACAAATTACCGGCACCGATGTTGACGATATCGGCGACCCAACCCCAGCTGTCCATGCAACCGTCACGACGGAAGTCACTCGCCCCTGTACATAGCTGGCCCTTCTTGTCGACTTCGGCGAACGACAACAGACCGATTCCAATTTGACGCAGGTTGTTCTTGCAGCTCGATGAACGAGCCGCCTCACGGGCTCGCGACAGAGCCGGCAACAGCAGCGCGACCAGAATGCCGATGATCATGATGACCACCAACAACTCGATCAACGTAAAACCTGTACTCTCATTCGTCTTTCTCATTACAATCAACTCCTGGGTTAGAGCAGCGTCAACTGCTCGCGTGGAACTTTTTGATTCACAAACCTAAATTCACGTGTGGCGGCTGGTAGAGTGTGAAGACTGCTTCAGCCGCTGCTTTCGTCATCGCTAGTCGCTTCTACATTACTGCTGCCAAGTCACCCCCTTTCCGCTTGCCAGGAAGCGTTGTCATTCGCGGCATAAGCATCAGTTATTCGGTAGGTCCGACAGACTGTAGTTGCTTTCAACAAGCTCCGGCTTCATCTCGACGTCATCGCTGAGGTAATTGGCGACGCCGCTGGGAAAGCCGTTATTGAGTAATCCATCTCCGTTGTCGTCCGAGATCCTGCGAACACTGCCGTCGGCGAACAAGATATTGCAGTTCTGCTTATGAACCGGACCGAAACCCGTATAGTCTTGCAGCGAGCCCTTGGCCCATACCGCCCACCAACCTGCGGCTCCCGCCTTAGGGGTCCCAGCACTGAACGATGGCACTGAAAAATCGACGATCTTTTTCGGACCGCCGGTAAAGGGAAACGCCGTCACTGTGCCCGCGTCAACCGAACCGATACTCAATGTCAACGATCCGGCAATAGCAGCGTCGCCTAGCAACGGAATCACCGATGCAGAAACCGGCGACGTATCAACATCCGTACGACTCAATGGCCCCGTCGTTGAATTGCGCGACCGAATATCGGCGCCACAGCCATTAACGAGTTCACGCAGGTTCCCGCTGCCATCGAGCGACACACCGCCACGGACCAGGAACCAACTCGCCGCATAGTTCGTGTTGTAGTGTTTGTTGTAGATCTTCTCTTCGATGGTCGTGACGCGGGCGCTGCCGGGAGTCGTCGCGGTCAACTCGCGACACGCGTTAACGACTGTGGTTCCGTCTAAAGCCGCGGAAGGGTTACTGCCGAGATAGTCGACGCAGTTTCCAGCGGGAGCGAGGTCAATTAAGTCGTTGTACGTCTCACTGATCTCTGCGGGATTCGAGGAGCACAGCATTTGCCCCACGAGCGTTCCATTGTTCACGAGGTCGGCCACCCAGCCGATCTCGGTGACACAACCGTCTCGCTTCCAGTCGAACGCTCCGCTAGTTAGTCGATCGTTGTGATGCTCGGCATGAACCATCAAGCCTACACCGAACTGCCGGAGATTGTTCTGACACGCGGCACTTCGGGCTGCTTCGCGTGCGGTGTTGATCGCAGGCATCAACAAAGCGACCAGAAGTCCAATAATGGAAACGACGACGAGCATCTCGACGAGCGTAAAGGCTGTGGGAAAAAGTCGTCTTTGACGGCGAAACATGAGATCCTTCCTGAAGGAAAACGGATCGAATGCCAATCGAGGAATCGCACCTCACCGGACTTGGCCTCGAATCATTGCTGATGATTGTCGTGAGGCGGGTAAAGCTGATGTGAGCCCAACATGAAAACCGCATTACGCTTTCGTAAATGTTCTTCGCGTGCTGGCGTGAAGAATTGATGAAGCCGATTTACGCGAGAGAGGTTGGGGCTTACGTCGACGCGGACGCAGGAGCAATGCGATTGCACGACGCCCTTACAGCAAGTTAGCTTGATTGCGTTGCGTGATTGGCGACTCTAAGATCATGGCTTCTTCATCCGAGCCAGGGAGTGTATTGCTATGACGAGTCGTGCTGCGACGGAGTATCGTTACGAAAAATTGACTTGGCCCGAGATCAATGATGCCGTCGACATGGGGAAGGTCTGCTTCATACCTTGCGGTGCTGTGGAGCAACATGGGCCGCACTTACCGCTGGACGTTGATCTGGTTTGTCCGCTGGGCGTTGCACGCGGTGCCGGTGAGTTGATACCGGACAAGATGCTTGTGTTGCCAATTGTGGCATACGGCTATACCGGGCACGTGATGGATTTTCCCGGCACGATCAACAGCGACTATCGCACCTTCCAAGAACACGTCCTCGATATCGCCAGATCGCTGGCCTATCACGGCTTCAAGAAGATCGTGTTGTTCAACGGACACGGCTCGAACATGCCGAACCTGGATCTCGTTGCGCGGCGAACCAACCTCGAAACGGACGCCGAGTGCGTCTGCCTCGCCTGGTGGAATCTGTTGACCGTGGACAAAGAGTTCTTGCCTAGTTGGCGTGAGAGCAAGTTCCCGGGCGGTTGCTCGCACGCTTGCGAATTAGAAACTTCACTCTACATGTATCTCGATGGCGACAATGTTCGCAAAGACAAAATCAAAAGTGGTGTGGTCAGCTTCAACGAAGAAGACAGTCCGTTCCAGTGGGTCGATCTGCTGGCCCAAGGTCCCGCGACAGTTGTTTCCTGGACAAGCAGCTATAGCGAGACGGGTGTACTCGGCGATGCAGAACTCGCTACCGAGGAGAAAGGCCGCCGAGCGTGTGAAGAAGCAATCAAGCAGTTAGTCCGCTTCGTGACTTGGTTCAAAGATCGCCCCAAAGACCAGCGACGAGACTTCCATCGCAATCCACCAACGATGCCCATCCCGTGGCGGCAGAGGAATGAGACAAGGAGGAAGGCTGAAGGCTGAAGGAGGAAATCCTGATCCAAAGTCTTTCGTTCGTTTTCACCTTTCCTCCTTCTACCTTCCTCCTTCCCATGACCTTCCTCGACTGGCTTATCGTCTTCGTCATCAACGGCGCCATCATCTCGTATGGTATCTACCTGGCACGTGGCACGGAAACGAGTAGTGAATGGTTTCTCGGCGGACGCGCACTCCCGTGGTGGGCAGTTGGGTTGTCGATGTTTGCGACCAACGTTGACAACGCAGATATCGTCGGCGTGACAGGCAGCACGTTTAAGGAAGGCATTCACATTATCTCGGTCTACGCCGTGGGCAGCGTTGTGGGTGCGATCCTGGCCGCGTTCTTTGTCGTGCCAACGATGTATCGAGCTGGTTTCTATACGAATGCCGAATACTTAGAGGCACGATTCGGACCTTCGACGCGAGTGTTGAGCGCGTTAATCCAGCTTCAATATCGCAGCAGCATGCTGGGCTTGATTCTTTGGTCAGCCCATTTGTTGTTGACCGAGATGGTCGGCATGAGCCTTGTGCAAGCCTGGAGCTTGATCGTCGTGCTCGTCATCCTGGCTGGTTTCTACACCGCCTATGGTGGCTTGCGCAGTGTTGTGTGGACCGACGCTGCTCAAGGGATCGTGATGATGATCGCTGCTTTGGTCATCTTCGTTACGATCTGGCAAGCGGCCGGTGGTTGGAGTGGATTAATGGCCGAACTCGATCGAACAGGTCGAACCGATATGGCTCACATTGGCCGCTATTGGGGAGATCACGGGCACACGCCGCCGTGGATGGTGGTCGTTGCCTGGACGATCATCGGCAGCGGTTACTGGACAGTGAATCACACGCAAACAATGCGGCTGATGGGATCGCGATCATTGTGGGACATGAAGATCGCTGCCCTGTTCGGAGTCGCCTTGAGCTTGCCGATTATGATCGTCTCGGCATCGCTTGGTATCTTTGCGCGTGCCTTGCCCGACTTTCAATTGCTTCCCGACTCTGCGGCCGACACCGTCTATCCGTTGTTAGCCAACGCCTTCTTGGGGCCAGGCTTCAAGGGTATCGTCGTCGCGGGAGTGGTCGCTGCAGTTGTCAGTACGTTCGATTCGATGGGCTCGGCGCTATCGGCGATCTTCACACGCGACGTCTACGCCCGCTTCCTGGTGCGCGAGCGCGAAGATCATCACTACGTTCTCGTGGGGCGATTCGCGACGGTCGGTGTCTTGGCGCTCGGATTTTTGTACTTGCCATTCATCGCGAACCAGCAAAACATGATCCAAGCATTCACAACACTCATCTCGGTCTTTGCGACCCCGCTGTTGATCACTTATTTGGCGGGTGTGCTTACGCCAGCGCATCGACGTAGCGGATTGATCGGCCTGTGTGTCGGGGCAAGCTACGGAGTCATCGCGCTGGTCGATCGAGTCTTCTACGATATCGCGTGGCTGCCGACTTGGTTTACGAGTCGCTGGACATCCTTCGGCTGGTCGATTCTCTTCACGGGTTCAGCGATCGCAATCACAACGATCCTTCTCGGTCGCCAATCAAAAAGCGAACTCGCCGAGACAAAAGATACTGGATGGTTGTTACGCAGTCGCGAAGAGCTACCGACCTTACGCGAGCATCCATTCGTCGATCGCGTTCCGATCTGGTTAAATCCAACTCCCTGGGCCGTTCTTTGTCTAGCGGGATCGCTGTACGTCGTCTTTGTTACATTTTGGTAGGCAAGCTGGAGTTGTACGACAGACGTCTACGTCCGTCGACCCTCCGACTAAAACAATTCGCGTTGCTTTTCGTTTGCCTTCGCGGACCGCAATCGCTTGCGAGCCATCTCGCAATACTCTTCAACGCAGTCGATGCCGACATAATGCCGCTGCAGCCGACTGGCGACCAGCGCGACCGTGCCGCTGCCGGAGAATGGGTCGAGGACGACGCCTTCGGTTGGGCAACTAGCCTGGATGCAGGTTTCGACGAGTGATTCTGGGAAGACGGCGAAGTGCGCCTCGCGGAACTTGGAAAGCGAGATGGACCAGACCGTGCGCTTGTTGCGACCTTTGGGATGAAACGCTTGATCCCAGCGCGCATCGTGCAAGTTCGAGTCGCCGCTGTTCTTGCCTTGCTCAGGCGTACTGCCTCGTTTGCCGAAGTGCCCGCGACCGCCTCGCATCTTGCTTTTCTCCGAGAAGGTGACGTGCGGCTCGCGAATGGCGTCGGCGTCGTAATAGTAGTCCTTGGATTTCGTAAAGAAGAAGACGTACTCGTGGTCGACTGTGGGACGAGTTTTTACCGACGAAGGCATCGCATTCGGCTTGTGCCAGATGACGTCGCTGCGCAATCGCCAACCAACATCCTTCAACGCCAAGGCGACTCGCCAAGGCATACCTAACTGCTCGCCATCAATGTACTTGTCTCCGATCACCAGCCACAAACTGCCGCTGTCTTTGGTAACACGAAGTGTCTCGCGAAAGACTGCCGCCAATCGTTCGATGTATTCTTCTGGCGTTCGCTCCAAGCCGATCTGATCGATCCCGGTGTAGTCTCGCTGTCGATAGTAAGGCGGGCTGGTGACCGTACAGTCGACCAACTCGGTTGGCAAAGCAGACAGTTGTTCGAGCGAATCGCCGTGATGGATCTGATCGATCAAGCCGGCCTTGTACGACGGCCCTCCGAGGCCGTCGTCCACCAGCAGTTCTGCTCGACGGCCTCCGAGGGCCGTCGTACTCGTCTTCCTTCCACGTGGCACCTGTGACATGTGACTACATCCGATCGATGACGTTGATTCCCAGTAAATTGAGCCCTTGACGTATCGTGCGAGCCGTCAGATCGCACAGCAGCAACCGGCTGTTGCGTGTTTGATCCGCTTCGGCCTTTAACACCGGGCATTGTTCGTAAAAGCTGAAAAAGACTTTTGTCAATTGGAACAGATAATTGGTGAGTTGATTCGGACGATAGTCTTCGACAACGTCTGCCAACGCATCGCTGAATCGCAGCAACTCCAACGCGAGCGCCCGTTCGGCAGGCTCAACGATCTGAATCGATGTCCCGTCTGCCCGAAGTTTCGCGATGTCGATTGAACCTTTGCTGAAGATCCCATTAACGCGAGCGTACGAGTACTGCAAGTACGTTGCCGTATTTCCGGTCAGCGCCAGCATCTTGTCATAGCTGAATACATAGTCGCTCGTGCGGTTGTGCGAGAGATCGGCGTACTTGATCGCGCCCAGACCGACCGCGTCGGCGACTCGTCGGCGCTCGGCTTCGCCCAACTCAGGACCATTCGGTTTTGTATCATCGTTCTGCGAGACGACCGAATAGGCCCGCTGGACAGCTTCGTCGAGCAACGCTTCCAGGCCGACTGTGTCGCCCGATCGCGTCTTGAACGGTTTGCCATCGTCGCCCAACACCGTGCCGAAACTGACGTGGCACAGTTCGACATCGGGATAGCCGCACAGCTTGGCCGCAGCAAAGAATTTTTCGAAATGTTCGCCTTGCCGATGATCCACGACGTACAGGATCGCATCGGGTTTCCATTGCTGTATCCGAAACTGAATGGTTGCCAGATCAGTCGTCGCGTACAAAAAGGCTCCGTCTTTCTTACGGATGATCATCGGAGCATCGAAGCCATCCATGAAGACACAGATCGCCCCTTCGCTTTCTCTTGCGAGACCGTGCTTCTCAAACTCCTCGACGACTCCGGCCAACCGATCGTGGTAGAAGCTCTCGCCGTACTCAAAATCGAATTTGACATCGATCCGATCATACAACTTCTGGATTTCCTCACGGCACTTGGGAAGGAACTCGTCCCACAATCGACGGTTCTCTTCGTCGCCTCGATGCAGCTTGGCCGTCTCTTCAAGCACGTCCGAGGCGATGTTTGGGTGCTGGTCGGCAAGTTCAGATAGCTTCGAGTCCTTCTCGACCGCTGCCAGTTTCGCCCGCGTGGCCGCAAGGGTTTCAGCGGCCTCAGTGACTTTGGCTTCGAGCTTGCCCAGTTCTTTCTTGGCTTTCTTGTCAGCCGCTTTGTCACCGGTTGCAGGCTGGCTTCGTTGTGTCGCGACCGCTTCGGTGCGTGCAGCCAACTCGCTCTCGAGCGTCGGCAGCTTGGCCTTCGCGTTGTGATACTCGACCAGTTGGTTCACGAGCTTATAAAGGCGGCTCAGTTCCGGGACCGGCGCGGTTTCATAGGCATTTCGATCGACGAAGTGTTTGAACCCGTAAATAATCATCCCGAACTGCGTGCCCCAATCACCAAGGTGATTGTCGCTGATAACTTGATGTCCGAGAAACCGCAACGTACGGCTTAGCGAGTCGCCGATCACGGTCGAACGAATGTGACCGACGTGCATCGGTTTCGCGACGTTCGGCGACGAGTAGTCGAGAACATAGGTTCGCGGTTCGTTGTCCGCTGCCACGCCGAGCCGTTGGTCGCCGACGGCATGGTTCAGCCGAAAGACGAGCCAATCGTCTTTCAATCGCAAATTGATAAAGCCGGGACCGGCAATCTCCGGCGGCTCGCAGATATCACTCACATCTAGCTTGCTGACGATCTCGGTCGCAATTTCGCGGGGCGGCTTGCCAAGCGTTTTCCCCAAAGGCATTGCTACGTTGGCTTGATAGTCGCCGAACTTGGCGTCTTGCGCCGGGCGAATCATCCCCAACAACTCCGTAGGATCGTCAACCAGTTCACTCAAGACGACACGAAACCGTGACTTCAATTCCGGCAAGATGTTCATCCGAGACAACAATCCTTGGGGCTGATTTGACTTATGAACTTCCGAAGGGTGGGCACCGCCTACCACCGGGTTGTAGTGGCCACTGCCTACCCAACGGCTTTGCGAGTCTACTCGGTCGAAGGCTTTTCGATCACGTCGGTCAAGTCGACTTGTTTGGCTTGGGTCCACAAGTTTTCGATATCGTAGTAGGCCCGCGTCTCGTCATCAAACAAGTGAATGACGACCGTTCCGTAATCGAGCAAGATCCACCGCGAATCGGAATAGCCTTCGATCCCCATCCGCTTGTCGCCGAGATCGTCTTCCAGCTTGTGGTCGATCTCCTCGCTCATCGCATGTAGCTGGCGACGGCTGGTACCTGTTGCGACAACAAAATAGTCGAAGATCGGTGTCACTTCACGCAGGTCCAGCACGACGATATCGCGGCCCCGGTTTTCCGATGCGGTACGCGCAGCGGCCAAGGCCAATTCGAGGCTCCGACACGAATTGTCGTCCGAGCTCTCTTTTTCGGGCAAAGTGTCACTCACTGTTGGGTCGTCCACCAGATCTCCTTCGGGGATCAAACGGGAAAAAACTGGAATTGGGCCAGGCCGTCGAAATGCGGCGAGGAACAAGTTAAACCAGGGGGCTTGGATTCTACTCCAGTACAGACGTCTATGGCACCGGACAGGTTCATCGCCGCCCCAGATGCCTCGTATCGCCTTACTGTAGGCCTCTGATCGAGCGTCGTGGCGGCTTTTGTCTTCAGAAATCGGCTGTATCGTCCGATCATCCATCTGGCAAAGTTTAACGATTACGTCGAATTTTCGTGCTAGCAGCCGTTCGATTGGGAGGACCGCCACATGTCGCAGTCACAGGAACCGCCAGCAGGCTCGCGTGTTACTCGAATCGACGCTGCGCATCCGATTCGGTCGAAGGAGCCGCTCGAGTTGGCTCCTGTGTCGCGTGAGCTGGCGTTGATTGCCGCAGGCGAGGCTCAGACGCATGTCGGGGAACAGATGCGGTCGCAAGCCAGTCAGTTGGCCAGTCACCTGCGTGCGAAGCAGCAACAAATCGACCATCGAGAAGCCCAGCTGAACGCACGGATCGCTCAGCTCGAACGCGAAGTACGAACTTCGCGGCTTTGGTGCGCCGAGCGCGAACATGTCTTCCTCCAGCGGGAGCAGGAACTCGAGCAAGAGATCTTTGAGTTGCAGCAAGAAATCAAAGCCTTCTCGGCGTCAGAGGTCTCGGCCTACGCCGAGCTCGACGAGCATCGCGCCGAACTCCGTCAACGTGAAGCCGACTTGGACGCTCGCGAGCACCGATGGCGTGCAGGACAACTGCAAATCGCCGAAGAGTCCGAGTCTCTCCGTGTCGCCATCGAACGATTGAGAGGCGACCGAGTGAAACATGAAAGCCGCGTTACGGCTGCTCAGCAGCAGCTTGAGCACCGCGAGAAAACTTTCGCAGATCAACAGCAACGATTGCTCTCAAATCTGGCTACGCACCAGCAGTCATTGGAGAAGCGAGAACAGCGGCTCGAACAACAGCGAAAGGAACTTGGCATTCGGAGTCAGCAAGAAATCGCGGATGCATTGCGAGAGCAGAAGGGCGCGTTGGAGTCTGCATCCTCGCTACTCGAAGACCAAGCAAAAATGCTGGACGAGGAACGTCAGGAATTCGCGATGCGGCGAGAGGCGGGGATTGAATCACTACGACAAGAGCGAGAGGCGTTCGAAGAGCAACGACGCCAAGCGGAACAATCGCTCGCACAGCTGCGAGACAAACTCGCTGCACGACAAGCGATCGTCGACCAGCGACGCGCGTCGCTGGAACAGATGAAACAACAGGTCTTCGAACTGCATCGCGAGACAATCGAAATGCGGATGGTCGCCGAGCAACTATGGCAGCATGCCGCCAAAGCGAAACCGATCGGCGAGTTGACTCAGTCGCTGGGAACATTGCGTGCAAAGTTAGCCGATGAGTTTCGTGTGTCGCACGACGAGCTCGCAGGCAAGGAACAGCAGCTTCGCGAATTAGCAGGTAAGCTGAAAGAGCGTCAGCAACTGCTGAAACAGCAGCGATCCGAACTCAAGCAATGGCTTGAGCGAAGAAACGAAGGTATCGAAGAGCAAGCCGCCCGCCTCGTCGCACGCGAGGTCGAACTCGATGCCCAGCAACAGGAGTTTCGCGAACGCGAAGCAGCGTGGCGAGCGGAACGCAGCGAACTGCAAGCTCAATTGCGTCGATTTACTCGGCAACAGCTTTCATCTGCGGCGGCGTAAGTCCTCAAGAAACAACGAGACGCCGCTCACCAAGTGAGCGACGTCTCGATTGAATTCCGTTTCCTGAACGCGACTTGTTACTGACCGCCAGCTTGAAGGCCACCAGTTGTGTAAGGTTCTTCGCCAGGGCTTGTCTTCGCATCTTTGGCGCGGTTCACAGCTTCACCAGCAATTCGACTTGCCAACGCCAACTCTTGCATTGAAAAGAATCGCTCGGCATAGCCAATCGTTCGTAGTTCAACTCGGTTTTTTACCGCCAGCTCTTGCCAGCTCATTCCGTTGGCCAAGTTCCAAGCGGCTGCTTGGGCAGCATTCTGAGGGACTTCGCCGTAACCGAGCATTTTGCAAACTTCGATGACGTTCTTATCTTTCGTGAGAGTTTCAATAGGAACAATCTTGTACTTCATACGAGGAGTCGGATCAGGCTTACCGTGTTCGAGGCAGACGCAAGGCACTTTGACCTTGGTGACTTTTTGGGGAGCAACATTAAAGAAGCCTCCGCCACCGCCGCCACCGCCAAAACCACCACCGCCACCGCCGAGACCACCACCGCCAAGACCACCACCACCGCCGCCGAGACCTTGGCCGCCGCCGCCACCGCCGAGACCACCACCGCCGAGACCGCCGCCACCACCAAAGCCACCACCGCCGCCACCGAACTGTGCCAACACTGGCACGCCGGCAAAGGCTTCAGGGAATTTGATCGTCAACGGTTTGTCAGTCTTGTTCTCGATCAGCACGTTCGCTTCGGTCGCATCTTTGGGAATGAACCGAACCTCCACGTCGCCGCTGTCCATCGCTTCAAATAATCCGACCTTCCGGATTTCTTCCGCGACGGGCGACTCTTCGGCGCGATCATCGGCCAGCACAAACGCGGGTGTCGCTGTAATCACAGCGAACAATGCAACAATCACCCAACCAAAAAGCTTCTGGACAGTCATGCTTAAATCCTCTTGCCTGCTTCTCGTTCCTTGATCTGGTGTGGACCAAATCAACTGGCCGTTGCACTTCGGCGGGAGCAGAACCCGCTCGAGCGCACCCCTTACCTGCAAAGAGTTCTATTTGCTTTAGGATAATCGGCAGATTACCGTACTCCAAGCGGAAACTTCCTAAATTCTCTAGTCGCGGGGTGTTGGGAGACGGCGCAAGACGACAGGAATCCCGATCACAGCGGGTCGTTGACGAGCGATAGGGGTGGCAGGGGATTACGAGTTTCAAGATCCCAGGGCTTTCGTTTCGTTCAATCTACACAATTCGTACGACGGCTTTCCGAAGCCGTCGAACTCTGTAATTCGTTGCTCGACGGCTTCGGAGAGCCGTCGTACGAATCCACCCAAATTGAAAAACTGAGAAGCCCTTTTCAAGATCCAACGGGCCTCGACGATGACCGATTTGTCCACTAAAATTCTGGATTCACCAAAATCCGAGTCGTTCTAGTTAGGCGTGAGCAGCGTTATGTATGCAATTATTTCGGACGGCAGTAAGCAGTTCAAAGTTGAAGAAGGTCAGGAAATTGACGTTGATTTTCGCGAAGCCGCGAAAGGCGATGAGCTCAAGTTCGACCGCATTCTTGCCGTTTCCGGAGAAGGCGGACTGAAGCTAGGCTCGCCCGTTGTTGCTGGTGCCAGCGTGACCGCGGAGGTGCTGGGCGTCGAGCAAGGCGAAAAACTCGTTGTGCAGAAGTTTCGGCGGCGCAAGAACTCGCGTCGCAAGACCGGACATCGACAGATGTACACGCGAGTCCGTATTGGAAAGATCGTGGGCGCTTAAGCTCACGTTTGTTCACCAGCAAGCGATCACCAAGGCCGTGGCAATACGGCCTTTTGTTTTGCGCGACACAGCGCCAAGAGATTAGTTTTGATAAAATGTTTTTCGTGTGCAGCGACCGTGTTTAGATCGCTCTAAAACATGTAACCATATATATAATTACTGGTTACGTCTTCACCTAGCTTTCACACGCGAATCTGATCGACATTACTTCGTGCGCCGCAACCCGTTGGTATTGAAGCACCTAACGCCCCTTTTTCGGAAGTGATTGACGACCGAATCCAAATGTGTAAACTCGTCCCTCACGCCAAATGTTGTGGCAGCATCACTGCCAGATACAACATATTGGGTTAGGGAGGACCTGTATCTCGGCGTTTAGGCACCGATCCGGTGTTTCTCCCTGATGTCTCGACCAATGACTGGTCGATTGTAATTGTGTGTATACTTGTACACTGTATCAATATCCTCACGGATACCCATTGGCCACACCTTCAGGAGGTAGCACAGGATGGCAACTGTCACAGCGAGCGGATCGCGAGAAACGAGTTCTCAGGCCACCAGCCAAAGCGGAAGCAACTCGAAGAAACTCAAGATTGAAGCCCAGTTTTGTCCAGAGACCGCTGCAGATCCGTTCGACACGGTCGAATGGGAGTTGCGCAGCGCTCAGATCAAAGACGAGAGCGGGGGTTTGCTTTTCGAGCAGAAGGATTGCGAGATCCCTGCGAAATGGAGCCAACTGGCGACCAACGTCGTTGTCAGCAAGTACTTCTACGGCGAGAACGGCACTCCGGAACGCGAGAACAGCGTTCGTCAGCTGATCCACCGCGTCACCCGCACGATCACGGATTGGGGCCTCAGTGATGGCTATTTCGCGTCTGCCGATGATGCCGAGCGATTCTATCGCGATTTGACTTGGCTCTGCTTACACCAGAACGGAGCGTTTAACTCGCCGGTTTGGTTCAATGTTGGCTTGTACCATCAGTACGGTGTGCGGGGAGACAAGTGCAACTGGCGATGGGATCCCGAGACTTGCACGGTTGTCATGCCCGATAACCCTTACGAGTTTCCCCAAGGTTCCGCCTGCTTTATCCAAAGCGTTGGCGACAACATGGAAGACATCATGCGGCTCGCCACGAGCGAGGCCATGCTGTTCAAGTTTGGTTCAGGGACGGGAACGGACCTGTCGACGATTCGTTCGCACCGCGAGCGTCTCTCGGGCGGCGGTCGTCCTTCGGGTCCACTGTCTTTCATGCGTGTCTACGATCAGATTGCTGCCGTTGTGAAGTCTGGCGGCAAGACGCGTCGTGCTGCAAAGATGCAATCCTTGAAGGTCTGGCATCCAGACATTCTCGAGTTCATTGAGTGTAAGTGGAAGGAAGAGCAGAAGGCTCACACGCTGATCGCGAGTGGCAAGTATGAGTCCAACTTCAACGGCGAAGCGTACAGCTCGATCCTCTTCCAGAACGCTAACCTCTCGGTTCGTGTGACGGACGAGTTCATGCAGACCGTCGAAAAGGGTGGCAAATGGTCCACTCGAATGATCACCGGCAACGATCAAGGGCCTGAGTATGAAGCCAAGTGGTTGCTAGACCGCATGGCGGAATGCGCCTGGCAGTGCGGTGATCCGGGTGTTCAGTACGACACGACGATCAATCGTTGGCACACTTGCCCGAACTCGGGCCGGATCAATGCCAGCAACCCGTGCAGCGAGTACATGTTCCTCGACGATACGGCTTGCAATTTGTCGAGCATCAACCTGATGAAGTTTGTCGACGCAGAAGGCTCGTTTGATGTGAAGCGATTCACAGCAGCTTGCCGAATCTTCTACATCGCTCAAGAGATCTTGGTCGACCACGCCAGCTACCCGACGGCTCAGATTGCTGAAAACAGCCATTTGTACCGTCCGCTTGGACTTGGTTACTCGAATCTCGGCAGCGTGATCATGGCGAGCGGTGCGGCCTACGATTCCGATGCAGCCTATGGACTGTGTGGCTCGATCACTGCACTACTGCATGGTGCGGCGAACTTGACGAGCACGGAATTGGCCGCAGCGGTTGGTCCGTTCGAGGGTTATGCGAATAACCGCGAACCGTTCCTTCGTGTGATGCAGATGCATCGCAGTGCGGTGGAGCAGATTAATAACGCTGGTCCGCGTGAGTTGAAGGATGCCGCACGCGATCTGTGGGACGAAGTGTTGTCAAAGGGTCGCGAACGCGGCTTCCGCAACGCTCAAGCCACAGTACTCGCACCAACCGGGACGATCAGCTTTATGATGGATTGCGATACGACCGGAATCGAGCCAGACATTGCACTCGTCAAGTACAAGCAGCTCGCCGGTGGTGGCATGCTGAAGATCGTCAACAAGACGGTCCCGCTGGGTTTGAGGAACGTCGGTTACGACGAGCCGCAAGTGCAGGATATCGTGAAGTACATCGACGAGAATGACACGATTGAAGGCGCTCCGGAGTTGAAGGACGAGCACTTGTCGATCTTCGATTGTGCGTTCAAGCCTGCCAACGGTGTACGCAGTATTGCCTGGCGTGCTCACGTACGGATGATGGCTGCCGCTCAGCCGTTCCTGTCGGGAGCGATCTCGAAGACGGTGAACATGCCCACCAACTCGACTCCAGAAGATATTGCGGAAGCTTATCGCTGGGGTTGGGAGTTAGGCCTGAAAGCGTTGGCGATCTATCGCGACGGCTCGAAGCTCAGTCAACCTCTCTCCACTCAGAGCGAGGCTGACGAAAAGAAGAGCAAGGAAGAGCAAGTTGCTCGTCCGCGTCGCGAGCGACTGCCCGATACGCGACAGTCCGTGACGCATAAGTTTAACGTGGCGGGCCACGAGGGCTACATCACGGTGGGCTTGTACGAAGATGGACGCCCTGGCGAAGTCTTCATCACACAAGCCAAGGAAGGTAGCACGATCGGTGGCATCATGGATGCTTTCGGCACGGCGATCTCCATGAGCTTGCAGTACGGCGTACCGCTGGAGGTCTTGGTCAACAAGTTCTCCCACACGCGATTCGAGCCGATGGGTCACACGACGAATCCCGATATTCGTATCGCGAAGAGCGTGGTCGACTATATCTTCCGTTGGCTTGGTATTACCTTCCTGCCTGGATATCGGGAAGCGAATAAGGGAATGCCACCGATTGGCAAGGAGAAAGACGCAAGCGAAGCCAAAGAAGCTGAAGCGAAGAGTCCGGTCAACGGCAACGGTGCCGCTGTAGCTCCTTCGCCGAACGGGCAAGCGACCAGCGCGGGCACTCGGGTCATTGACCTGGACTCGTTGGATCGAGCTGGCGTTGCCATGAAAGTAGATGCCAAAGCGAAACCAGCCAGCCGCGACTCGCAGTTCGCTCGCTTCCAAAGCGACGCGCCAAGCTGTGATAACTGCGGTTCGATCACGGTTCGCAACGGCAACTGTTATCTCTGTCACAACTGTGGAAACAGTATGGGTTGCTCGTAATGGATTGAGGGCCGGATGCCCCGAGCAACCTTTTGTTGGTTACAATGGGCGTTGTCGCAAACTGCGGCAACGCTCTTTTTTTGTGGACAGCTGCGAGAGAAGTAATCTATGAGTAACGAGCCCGTCTTGAAAATCGACGGTGAGGTAAACGCATCACATGCGTTGACGTTCAGTGACCTGGAAGCCATCGATGCTTTGCATCAAATCATCGACGTCAGCCAGTTCGATCCAAAGCGACAAGGCGACGCCGTCAAGTTATCAGGACTGCTGGAATTGGTCGGTGCCAAAGATTCCGCGAAGTACATCGGCTTGCACGGGACGCTCGACAACTTTCACGCCAGCATTCCCCTCACCCCAGTCCGCGACAGCGCCTTTGTAATCTATCGCGTAAACGGCAAACCGCTGGACGTTAAAGCGGGCGGCCCATTCCGCTTTTACATCCCTGACCACGCCGCCTGCCACACCGACGAAATTGACGAGTGTGCCAACGTCAAATTCGTCGATCACATCGAACTCACGTCGGAGCGAGGATTTGACAATCGCCCCGACGATGATGAAGAGCATGCCAAGTTACACAAGAAAGAACATCTTTCCTAACGCGGCTCCGCCGTAACCAAATGTAGGATGGACGCCCTCGTCCGTCCGGCCATCGCGAATAAACACGGACGGATGAGGGCGTCCATCCTACCACGATCACATTCGAGGAGGCGGTAATGGATTTTAGGCCAGAGCAGACGCCGAAGTTGGAGCCTGAGTCCGACATGACGCCGATGGTGGATGTCACTTTCTTATTACTGATCTTTTTCATGGTGACCGCAGCATTTGCAATGCAACGCTCGATGGTTGTGCCGAAGCCCCAGCCAAAAGAGCCAGTGATTTCCGCGATTGTTGAGGAAGAGCCAGCCGACATCGTCGTCGAAGTCGATGAGTTTAATACGTTTCACGTGACGGCGGATAGCTTCGAGCAAGAAGCTCCCAGCGAGCACGATTTGGTTCGCGTACTCAGGCAGATTCGAGAACGAGCGGTTGGCGAGAAACCGATAAATCACATGCTGGTGAAAGCGAATCCCGAAGCCCTGCATGAGAAAGTCGTCGCGGCACTTGATAGTGGAGCGTATGTTGGCATCGCGGAAATCGAGTTACTGACTCTCGATTGACGTGAGGCGGAACGGGAGAGGTGAAGACAAAAAAATGTGCGGGCAAAGAAACGCGATGCATAGCATTTTTTTGCCCGCACATTTTTTTGTCGCCTTCGAACTCCCTGACCGCCTAGATTAAAAACACTTCGATCACCACGCCGGCAGCGAATTCATTTTCGCTTGGCGGGAAGAGTGCGAGGCAGTTGGCGTCGGCCAATGTTCTCAGGTCGGCGGAGCCCTTCCAGGCCAGCGGTTCGACTTGAGGTTGACCATCGCGTTCGAACAGGCGTGCCGGGAAATACGTTGGACGATCGCTGTAACGTGAATGCGTTGTCGCCAAACACGCAGTTCTTCGTTCGACATTTCCGAACGCTTGGCCCGCGAGACTCGCCAGCGCCGGGCGAACAAACAATTCAAAGCAAACGAGGCTGCTCACCGGATTACCCGGTAAACCGAAGACAAGTCGGTCGCCGCGTGGATCCTGTTTGATCCCAAACCAAACGGGCTTGCCCGGCTTGAGATGAACTTTGTGAAAGACTTGTTCCACGCCGTTCGACGCTAGGACTTCGGGAACAAGATCGAGGACGCCTGCCGATACCCCGCCAGACAGCACGAGGACGTCTTCCTCGAGCCCGCGTTGCACGAGCCGATCCAGATCCGCGCGTTCGTCTCGACCAACTCCAAGGTTTACGGCATCGCTGCCAGCTCGCTGCACCAAGGCTTTGAGCATCGGGCCGTTGCTATTGCGAATCTGGCCTGCATTCGGTCGCTTCTCGGGCGGGACGAGTTCATTCCCAGTCGACAGAATCGCAACACTCGGGCGCTTGTAGGCGGCGATCTCGGTCGCACCGCACTCCGCTAACACGCCCATTTCAATGGGGCGAATCAACCGACCCGAACGTAGCACGACGTCGCCCTCCCGGACGGATTCGCCGCGCGGCATGATGTTCAGTCCCGGTTGTGCCGCGTCGAAATCAATACGGACTGTCGTTCCGTTGTTCCCAACTACTTCGGTTCGTTCGACCATCACGACGGCGTCCGCCCCGTCGGGAATCGGAGCCCCGGTCATGATGCGTGTGGCTGTTCCCGCAGTCACTGGCTTCGTGGGCACATCACCCGCAGTCACTTCTTCGAGAATCGTCAACTCGACACCCGGCACGATGTCGCTGGCGACGACCGCATAGCCGTCCATCAATGCCTTGTCGTGCGGCGGCGAATCAATATCGCTCTTAATATCTGCTGCCAGCACGAGGCCGAGCGAGTCTACCGAACGGATCATTCGCGGGGCGCGAGTTGTCGCGTGCTGATTGATCCGTTCGAGAGCTTCTTCAACGCTGATCACTGCTGTAAAAATCTCCGCAGCAGTTCGTGACCCGGCTCGGTCAGGAAACTCTCGGGGTGGAACTGCCACCCCTCGACCTGAAGCTGCTTGTGCCGGATGGCCATAATCTCGCGTGACCCGTCGGGGGCGAAAGCCCAGGCCGAGACGTCAAAGTCGTCGCTTAACGTATCCGGCTTGATGACCAGACTGTGATAGCGGGTTGCAATAAACGGATTCGGCAGCCCGGCAAAGATCCCTTGGTTGTCGTGATGGATCTCGTCCGTCTTGCCATGCATGAGATGCTCGGCCCGCACGATGGTCGCGCCAGTGGCTTGGCCGATCGATTGATGGCCGAGGCAGACTCCCAAGAGCGGCATCTTGCCCATGAACCGCTTCACGCAGTCGACCGAAATCCCGGCTTCCGCTGGCGTACACGGACCAGGGGACACGATCAAGTGAGATGGCTTTTTGGCTTCGATTTGGTCGAGCGTGATCTGGTCGTTGCGATGAACTTCCATCTCGATCTCAGGGTCGATCTCGCCGATCCGCTGGACCAGATTGTAAGTAAAGGAGTCGTAGTTATCGATTAAAAGAATCATGACGCCATTGTAGCCACGTCGCGACAGCTCCTCTATGGCTGGTCTGGCGTGAGCCGGGTTGGTGTCCCGATGCTATTAGTCGGAGTTGGTAGGTTGTGCCCACGCACAACAATTTTGCTTTCCGTTTGGGGTCGTTCAGCGTACCCTTTGGGAAGCGAGCTATCGGCAAACGGGGAGCATTCATGAGCGGCATATTCGGAAAGTCGGCGAGCGGCACGTTTGCGTTGCTACTGTTTTGCGGCGTGATTGCCCGGGCGGCGCAGGATTCGCAGCTTTCCGTCGATGATTCGGCAGAGGTCGCCGCGCTGGTTGCGGAAGGCGAGTCGAAAGACCTCCTGCGCCAACTGGCACTCGCAGCGATCCCCGAGACATACGAAAACAACAAACACTGGGGGCAGACCCGCCGGGTATGGGATGGGGTGCATCTTTCGTTAGACGGTTTGCAGTTGAAGACAAAACGGAGATGGAAAGAAGCAAACCACGGCACCTGGAAACGATATAACGCCTGGTTGATCGACCCAGACCAACAATTTGATCTCAGGATCGAGAACATTCGCGAGGCCGAAAAGGGGCGAATCGCATTCGAGATTGCGATCGACGCGAAGCTTGGATTGTTCGCGAGGCTGTCCGAGTGGCAGCACGGCGTCCAATTGATCAGTGTGAGTACCGACGCGGAAGCGGTTGTCCAGTTGCGAATGACGTGCGAAGCAAGCATGAAGCTCGACTTCGAGCAATTCGTTCCGGACCTTGTCGTTGAGCCTGAGATTACGGCAGCGGACCTCACACTCATGCACTTCGACCTGCAGCGAGTCAGCAATTTGCAGGGCCCTGGTGTCGAGCAATTGGGGCGAAGTTTGCGCGATGTGCTTCAAGACGAGATCAACCATCGGCGACCTAGACTCGTCGCCCAAGCGAATCGGCAGATCGAGCGGAACAGGGATAAGCTCAGATTCTCAATTCGCAATCTGGCCGGTGACGGTTGGGAGAAAGCGGGGCATTTGCTCGAAACGCTGTGACTCGACGAGCTATTTCACGCGAGCGCCAGTACGTCGACCATGGATGACCCAGAAGCGTTCGTCGGGCATCGTCATCGACGTAATCCACAGACCGAACTTGTCGCCGACTTTCACGGCCTCACCCGATGCGATCGTCTGGTCGCCAGCTTCGAGCGTCAAGTTGTCTTCGCAAGACTTATTGAATTGGATGATCGATCCCGGGCCAAGTTCTAAGATCTGGCTGACCGGATACTTCGTTGTTGCAAGTGTCACGGTCACTGGAACCCGAACCTTTAACAGGCTCTTCGCATACTTTGGCAACTGGCGAATTCCATCGTCGATATCCGCGTACTGAATTCGCGGCTTCGGCGAGGCTTGTGGAGCGTTTGGTGGCAAACTTTCACGTTGCCCAACTTCGGCGTCAGCGATCGCTGAAACCGCGTCTTGAGTCGGAATAGGTTCTGCTTCATCGTTCGACGGTTCGTCGAACGTTTTTGCGGTTGTCCGGACAGGCCACACGAGGACCGCTTCGCCAGACTTTTCCCCACACGTCAAACCTAGCGGTAGGTAGCCGACTTCGTTGGCTGGCTCGGCACGACCGAACGCCCCTGCCAAATCCCTGACTCGTGCCGCACTCGTTTTGTCGGGCGTAAATGATTCGGGCAACAGCGTGTACCCGAGTTCTTGTGCCAGTGTTGCCAGCTTGCTCCGACCGGTATCGTCAGGCTGAGTGTACCAGTCCGGTAGCAACTCGCTCGATTCAGCCAGCAGCAACAACGCTCCTGAATCGCCCACCTGGAACGAGACGATCAGCCCTGGGCCATTCCAAGTGTCCGGAATCGCATCACTGGAGACCGTGGAAGGATCGCCGGGCACGAGTGCGAATTCGCCATCCAATGCGCGGCCAAATGCACCGGCAGCGTCCGCGCCGCCGCTCTGGCAGGCGGCCAAAATCTCGGATGCGATGTCTGGTGTGAAGTCAGCCATGATGGAATATCGTGCTAGCTGCAATCTCTTCGAATTGACTGTGTCGACATCTTATATCGGCTGATGTGCCCGCAAACTTTGCCTAACCCCTTCAAAACGTTGCAGCACTTCAAGGCTGTCGAGGGCCTTGCAAGCTGTCTATAATGCGAGCACGTTGCCGAATTCGAGTCATTTCACCTTCCAAGTGCCCTATGTCAACCGCTATCGATCCCGCGCCAACCTACGAACTGGCACCCTACAAGTCGCTCGAAAACGAAGAGCTCGCAAGGCGCATCAACGCTATTCGAGCATCGTTGGGGTCGAAGTTGCTGATACTTGGGCATCACTATCAGCAGGACGAAGTTATCGCATTGAGTGACCTGCGCGGTGATAGCTATCAGTTAAGCCAGATGGCGGCGTCGAGTAGCGACTGCAGGTATATCGCGTTCTGTGGCGTCCACTTCATGGCCGAGACGGCGGATATCCTGGCGAATCGTCCTGAGAAGCTTGCTGAGCGCGCGGGAACGCGAGTGACCGTCGTCTTACCAGACATGGCGGCCGGATGTTCGATGGCAGACATGGCCGCGATCGAGCAAGTCGAAGCGGCGTGGGAAGACCTTGGTGAAGTGATCGACACCGATGACGTGACACCGGTGACGTACATCAACTCGGCCGCCAGCTTGAAAGCATTTTGTGGGAAACACGGCGGGATCGTTTGTACATCGAGTAATGCCGCCGCCGTATTGGATTGGGCCTTTAAGCGAACCAGCCGCGTGTTGTTCTTCCCCGACCAGCACTTGGGTCGCAACACGGCGCTCAAGATGGGAATCACCAACGACCAGATGCCCGTGTGGAATCCGCACGACGATGAGTTGGGCGGTAATACGGAAGCGGCGCTGCAAGCCAGTAAGGTCATTCTCTGGCAGGGACATTGCAGCGTCCACCAAATGTTCCGCCCCGAACACGTTCATCAACTTCGCGCGAAGACTCCGGACATCAAGATTCTCGTCCATCCGGAATGCCCGCAAGAGGTGAACGACATCGCTGATCTGTCGGGATCGACTGGCTATATCATCAAGCAAGTCGAAGCCGCGCCAGCCGGCACCAAATGGGCGATCGGCACCGAGCTACACCTAGTGAATCGCTTAAAGGCGGAGCATCCCGAACAGGAGATTCAGTTCCTATCTCCGGTGATTTGCATGTGTGCGACAATGTATCGAATCGACCTTGCTCATCTGTGCTGGAGCTTGGAGAACCTCGCGGCAGGCACTCCGATCAACGTTATCGACGTCGATGCCGAAACATCCAAATGGTCGCTAATCGCGCTCGAGCGAATGCTGGAAGTGAAATGATGTGGGGTGGCTGGCGTGAGTGAAGGTGATTCCTTTCGCGTTCTTTTGGTCGAAGACAGTCCGCTCGATGCCAAGCTGGTAACGAGCTTATTAGAGGCTGTACCTTCTCCGCAGTTCCGCGTTCACCGTGCCGAGCAACTTCGTACAGCCGTCGAATTGCTATCGAAGCAACCGTTCGATGTTGTCTTGTTGGATCTGATGATGCCCGATTGCAATGGCCTTGAGGGACTTGAGCGTCTGTCGGCTTACACGACGGACCTTCCGGTTATCGTTTTGACTGGCGTGACCGATGAGGGCGTTGCCCTGGAAGCCCTGCGGCGAGGCGCCGAGGACTATCTCGTCAAGGACGTCGCGATCAGCGATTCCCTTCTGGTTCGCTCGATTCGATACAGCGTCGAGCGGAAACGAGCCGAGCTAGAGATCCGACGACTGAACACCGAGTTGGAGGAACGTGTCGCCCGTCGAACGGCACAACTTCGAGCAAGCGAAGAGCGGTATCGAAACGTCGTCGAAGGGCAAACCGAGTTGATTGTTCGTTGGCTTCCGGATGGAACGCATACATTCGTGAACGAAGCGTACTGCCGCTACTTCAACAAGACGTCTGAAGACTTGTTGGGAAAGTCATTCTTTCCCTGGATGTCTAGCGACGATGAACGTGCAGCCCTCCAAAATCGAGTTGCCTCGATCACCGTTGAACACCCGGTGGCCCATGGTGAACACAAGGGCGTCGGCCTCGACGGCGAGACGCGGTGGCAACGCTGGACCGAGCGCGGGATCTTCGACGAAACCGGCAAACTAATTGAGTTACAATCGGTTGGCCAAGATGTCACGGAACAAAAGCTCACCGAGGGTGCGCTTCGACGGGCCGAACGACTCGCCTCGATTGGTACGATGGCGGCCGGCATCGCACACGAAATCAACAATCCCATCGCAGCCGCGCTCAACGCTGCGGAAGCGGCAATGCGGTTCAAGGACGATCCCGAGGCGAAACATCTCCTGGAACGCTGCCTCGACAATGTTGTTCGCTCTGCCCACCGCTGCCGCTTGATCGTCGAGAATGTTTTGAAGTTTGCCCGCCAAGAGCCCACCGAGCGGTCACTCGTCGACATCAACTCCGTCGTCCGAGACGCCAAAGTGTCCGCGTTGCCACATGCGGAACGCGAGAACGCGACGATCGACCTGCAATTGGCTAATGACTTGCCACCCGTGTGGATCAACGAACTTGAGATCGAGCAAGTTTTGACCAACTTGATCGACAACGCCAGTCGTTCGGCGGAGGGCCCAATTCAGGTAATTGTGCGCACCGCCCGAATTAAGGAGGGAATTCGAATTTCCGTCGCGGACAATGGCCCTGGAATGGATGTCGAGCAGCGGCAACGGGCGTTCGATCCCTTCTATTCGACACGACAAAAACAGGGTGGCACTGGCCTCGGGCTGAGTATTGCCCATGGAATTGTCCAGAGTCATGGCGGCAAGATCGAGATCGCGGGCGAGCCTGGCCAGGGCACCACCATCATCGTCGATTTGCCAATTCAGTCGGAAGATGCCAAGATAGACTGATTATTGAGTTGCCATTCGAACCCTGCCTACTTTGATGCCCACCCAAACATTCCGCTCCAAGCCCGTCGCGACTTCTCACTCCACCGTCTTCGTTGTCGACGACGATCCGGAGTTCCGTGAGTCTGTGTCTTTGTTGCTCGAATCGGTGAAGCTCAAAGCACATGTGTTCGTTTCCGCAGAAGACTTCGTCGCGAATTACGATCGCCGGCGCGGCGGCTGTCTCGTCAGCGATGTGCGGATGCCTGGAATGAGCGGCCTGGAACTTCAGAAGTGGATGCTTGATAACGAAATCAAGCTCCCTATCATTCTAGTGACGGGGCATGCGGAAGTTCCCATGGCGGTCGAGGCCATGCGAGCCGGTGCAGTCGATTTCATACAAAAACCCTACAGCCCACAACAACTCTTGGAGCGAGTGCAACAAGCGCTCCGTCAAGATGAACAGCGGCGTGAAGAGGAACGAGAGGACGAGGGAACGCAGAACCTACTCGCCACGCTTACGCCTCGCGAACGCGAGATTATGGATTTGCTGCTGGACGGTGGAACTTCCCAGAGAATCGGCAACCGTTTGAACCTCAGCACCAAGACCGTCGATTTCCACCGTCGGAACATGCTCGACAAAATGGGAGTCGATTCGATCGTCGAGTTAGCAAAAATCGTCGGTCGTCGCGTCTAGTTATGACGACGCGTGTGAACTTAGGTAAAGATCTTGTGTCTTCCTAGGGAGTGAACCTAGCCAACGGCTAGGTTCACTGGCGGTTTGCCGAATTGAGATTATAAGAGATCTGAGTCATGTTAAGTCGATACGTTTAGTTCGACTCTTGCTCAGGAAGATTGACGCGCGGAAATGCAAACGACGAAGACCTCGCCCACCGAGCCACTCGCGACATCGCTTCGTCTTGCTCCGGTCCATCGGGCGCGTCAATCGAATCGCCAGACCTTGAATCAACCGCAGCATGACAGCACGGTAGACCCTTTCAGTGTTCCGACGGTATTTGTCGTCGACGATGACCCTGAAATGCGTGAATCGCTTGAGTTGTTGTTGCTAGCGGAAACGTTCCGAGTCGAGACCTATGAGTCAGCCGATGCGTTCTGGGAGGTGTTTCACCCGGATCGACGTGGTTGTGTAATCTTAGATATACGGATGCCCGGGATGGATGGGCTCGAGTTGCTGGAGCGAATTTCGGCACACGAGCATGGGTTGTCCGTTATCGTGGTATCAGCGTCTGCAGATCAAGGCGAAAAACTGCGTGCCCGGAAATTGGGCGCGATTGACTTTTTGCCAAAGCCGTATGACACAAAAAAGTTGCTGGCGACGATTCGCGAGCAACTTTCACAATAAGAATCGATTTTTTTGGAAGTATTTAAGTAAGAACGACGAGAACCATGAGTACCGCAGCCTACAATCCGATCACCTTTCCCAGTGCCTCATCCTTCAAATCATCGTCCTCCGAATTCGATGAAGCCTTCGAGCCGGAAGCCTTCCGCTCAGGCGAAGATGGCGAGGACACTCGCAAGCGTCGCGAGCGACGAGATCCTGACGAAGACGCATCTTGGGTCGACGATCCGATCCGGCTCTACTTGTCCGAGATTGGACGCGTGCCGTTGTTGACACGTCCCCAGGAAATCCAACTCGCCAGACAAGTCGAGACGACCCGCACCCGTTTCCGTCGTATGTTGTTGGACTGTGACTACGTCCTTCGAGCGGCGGTCGGTTTGTTGCGCCGAGTTCACTCAGGAGACTTGGCGTTCGATCGAACCGTGCAGGTTTCCGTGAGCGATCGACTGGAGAAAGATCATATCATTGGCCGCTTGCCACACAACTTAAAGACGCTTGACGCAATCTTAGAGTTGAATCAAGCCGAGTTCATGGTTGTCACCGCGAAGTCCCTTGGCAAGGCCACGCGACAAGCGGCTTACGGGCGTGTAGTTCGTCGGCGTCGGCGCGCCGTGGTCTTGGTCGAAGAGCTGGGACTGCGTCTTCAGTTTTTGACCGACATGTATGACGAAGTGGTCAAGATTGACGAGCGACTTCAGTACCTGAAAGCCGAGCTCGCTCGCTGCGAGCGTGAAGACGCTCCGGTAGATGAATGGCGGCCTTTGGCGGCTGAGTATCAGCGATTGGTACGATCCGTCCAGCAAACCCCCGCCGGTTTGCATGACCGAGTTCTTCAGATGCAAAAGATTCTTGCCGAACATCAAGATGCGAAGCAACAGCTCTCCGCTGCAAATCTCCGCTTGGTGGTTTCGATTGCCAAGAAATATCGCAAGCGTGGTTTGACGTTCAGCGACCTGATCCAAGAAGGCAACGCTGGCCTGATGCGAGCCGTCGAGAAGTTCGAGTATCGCCGCGGTTTCAAGTTTTGCACGTATGCGACGTGGTGGATTCGCCAAGCGATCACCCGAGCCGTGGCAGATCATAGCCGCACGATTCGCGTACCCGTCCATATGACAACCGAAGTCACCAAGGTGCGCAAGATGCAGGCGTCGCTCACCCACGACCTGGGCCGCGAGCCGACCGTCGAGGAACTTGCGAAGGCGACCGATCTGCCCGTCGAAGAGACACAGCACTTGCTACAAATGAGCAGCTTCCCGACCAGCTTACACGTGCGACTCGGTCGCGGTGAAGACACGGAGTTCGGCGATTTGCTGCCCAACATGAGTGAGATCGACGCGGCTGACAATACGGGCCTGAAGATGCTCAGCACCCGACTGCGTGCTGTCATGCAGAACCTCAGCTGGCGAGATCGCGAGATTCTCAACATGCGTTATGGTCTTGGCGATGGCTATAACTATACGCTTGAAGAGGTGGCTCGCGTCTTCCAAGTCACTCGTGAACGCGTTCGCCAGCTCGAAGCTCGCGCCCTGCGAATGCTGCAAATGCCGCGTCATAGTGCTGAACTCGTCGAGTTTATGGACTGATTGACGACGAAGCGACTCGTAGCTCGACTATACTGGGACGCAACCCCAGCGAGATACGATCATGGCATCGTCGGACCAGCATCAAGATTTCGCCACGACGCGGTGGAGCCTCATCGCGGCCATCGGAGAATCTTCGTCGGTGGAGTCTCGTGACGCCCTGGCCTCGCTTTGCGAGACGTACTGGTATCCGCTATATGCCTACGTCCGCCGCAAAGGGCATCAGCCGGCAGAAGCTCAAGACTTGACGCAAGCTTTCTTCGCAGAACTGTTGGAGAAGGATCGCTTCCAGCTGGCGGATCAGGAGCGAGGCCGCTTTAGGTCGTTCTTGCTCGCATCGCTAAATAATTTCGTTGCCAATCAATGGCGACGCGACAAAGCGCAGAAGCGTGGCGGCGGTAGCCCTCACCTATCGATTGACGTCGCAGCCGGTGAGGCACGCTATCGTCACGAACCGTCACATGACCTGACAGCCGAACGGATCTTCGAGCGGCGTTGGGCGATGACGTTGCTCGAGCATACGATATCGCGATTGAGCGACGAGTATTCGCTTTCTGACAAGGTGGAGCTGTTCGAAGCCTTGAAGGGCCACCTTGGCCAGGGCACCACTACGCCCTACCGCGAGGTGGCCGAAAGGCTGGGAATGAGCGAAACGGCGGTGAAGGTGGCGGCTCATCGGATGCGAAAACGCTGCGGCCAGATCTTGCGGGAAGAGATCTCACACACCGTCGACGATCCGGGTGCCATCGATACCGAGCTGCAGCAACTCTTTGCGGCGGTAGAGCTTTGAAAAATATCGAGGAACTTTGTAACCTTGCGTGCGAAATGGGTTACTAGTTGGTACAGCCGTCTTTCGCAGCGACGTTCCGTACGCCAATCGCACCACACGGGGTCGGGAGTCTTTTTCGGCCCCACCGCTTTGATGATAGCTGATCGTTTGGCCGAAAAAGACTCCCGACCCCTTTTCCGCAACCAGTAGAATCGACTCATGCCCTCAACCGCTCAATGCCCTCAATGCGGACGCCTTCTCCCCAGTGATGCCCCTTCCGGCGTTTGTCCTCAATGTCTGCTAGGGATCGGCATGCAGACGACATCGCATTCGGACAAACCCGACCGGCGCGGCGGCTTCACGCCTCCCAAGCCCCACCAACTCGCGCAGCACTTCCCGCAGCTCGAAATTCTCGATCTGATCGCACACGGGGGCATGGGAGCGGTTTACAAAGCTCGCCAGCGCGGACTGGATCGCATGGTGGCCTTGAAGATCCTGCCACCCGAGGTCAGTCAAGACCCTGCGTTTGCCGAACGTTTCTCTCGCGAAGCTCGCGCGCTCGCACGACTGAGTCATCCGAACATCGTGGTCGTTCACGATTCAGGCAACGCCGGCGGCTTGTATTACCTACTGATGGAGTATGTCGACGGCATCAACCTTCGCGAGGCGATTCAAACGAACGAGCTGACACCGGCCGAAGCGTTGGCCATCGTTCCCCAGATTTGCGAAGCGTTGCAATACGCTCACGACGAAGGCGTCGTTCATCGCGATATCAAACCGGAAAACATCTTGCTCGATAAGAAAGGCAAAGTGAAGATCGCTGACTTTGGTTTAGCAAGATTGCTCGGCCAAGCTGCCGACAACTTCACGCTGACCGGAACGCATCAGGTCATGGGCACGCCGCGCTACATGGCCCCCGAGCAAATGGAAGGTTCTCACGAAGTCGATCATCGCGCGGATATCTACTCGCTGGGTGTCGTGTTCTACGAGATGCTGACCGGCGAGTTGCCGCTTGGTCGCTTTGATGCCCCGTCGCGGAAGGTACAACTGGATGTCCGCGTCGACGAGGTTGTCTTGCGCACGCTAGAGAAGGAGCCGTCGCGTCGTTATCAAAACGCCAGCGAGATTAAGACCGACGTCGAATCGATCAGTGCCTACGCGAGCCTCTCGCCGCAGATGCGTCACCTGCAAGGCTGTGACTATCGTTCCAAGGCAGAGTTGTTTGGATGGCCGCTGCTGCACGTGGCGACTGGTGTCGATCCAAAGACGGGCCGCAAGCGAGTCGCCAAGGGAGTCGTCGCGATCGGCGATGTCGCAGTGGGCGGAGTCGCGATCGGGGGAGCAGCGATCGGCGTGTTCGCGTGCGGCGGTGCCGCAATCGGGCTCTTCGCGTTTGCAGGTGCAGCGGTGGGGCTGTTCGTTGCGATTGGTGGAGCAGCGGCAGGGCTTGGCTTCTCATGTGGAGGTGGAGCTCTCGGAACGATCGCCATGGGTGGCGTTGCGATCGGTTACTTTGCGTATGGCGGCGCGGCACTCGCCGTTCACGGACTGAGCGGCATGGGAAGAGATCCTGCTGCAGCCGATTTCTTTGAGCCGTGGGCAGACGGCTTTATGACGGGGTTTGCGGTTGTCACGACAATCGGCATGCTTGTGATGGTCATTGGCATGCAGTTGGCTATGTCAATCGCGAAACGGCACTCGCAACAACCCAGCAAGCTTCATGCCCAAGATCCATTGTACAAACCGACCCGCGGCGGGGGCTGTGTGTTCGTCGTCGGCCTGTTGCTGGCAATTGTCGGCGCGTGCTTGGCTCTGATGGTCTTACTCTACATGTCTACAAGATCGAATCATCTGCAGATCCGTCGCGACCAACTCGCCAACGCAATGCATGAACAAGCTCGTGCGATCGAGAACGTCAACGTTGCTCGCGAACTGGCCGAACGCCGTGGCATCGGCCACCTTGAGCTATCGGACGGCGAACTTACCCTCACGGACTACGGAACGGAGGTCTTTGACCTTCGAACTGGGCAAGTTCCGCTTGTGAATCAAGTCCTTAACATCGTGCATCACGATTACTTGGCGATCGAACAACAACACACCACCCGGGTAACGAACGACCTTGGCCATCAAGTGATCACGATCGAAAAGTTCACGGAACAAGAATTGGCCGATCTGGAGGCGGCGTTATGGAGCGATCTGGATCAGATTCTCGACGTGGAACAACAAAGGATCATGCGTAATAACTTGCAGGTTCACGTCGGAGATGGTTCGTCGCGGCCTTCGAGTGACCGTTGGAAGGCAGGGGTGCTCGGTTGGGGGCGATATGGGGCTCGAATTGAATTGTGGCAGGTAGGAACGTGGTTTCATTGGCAGTCGCGCATTCAGATTGACGAACGCATAACGTCGATGCCTCAAGGGAAGGCGCCTGAACTACCTTCAGAGTTCTCGCGATTTTGGATGGAGGAGACCGAGACCGAAAGAAGCGATCTGCCGTCAGAAGGCAGTGGTACAGCGTACGATTCCTGAAAGTAGGACGGCCACTCTTGGCCGTCTCTTGTCGGGCAGGAGTGCCCGACTTACGGCAAACTGTACCACAACCGTCAGAACCTTCGATTGACATCGCGCCCGACCAACCGCAAGAATAACGACCTACCCGCGAGTGTCGTCGCGGACCGGCAACCTACTTAGGCAGGCGTTTACGATGCGATGCACCTCGGCGTTCCAGACCATCGAACAGGCATTGGCAACAGGCCAGATTGGAACACCTGTCGCCGTTCGTGTGATCGCGAACATCGCCGAGAACGAACGCGAATCGATCGAGTTGCTGGCAATGCTCGTTGACAAGTCACTCGGTTGGCTTGCCGATACCGCTGAATCAACGTTCACGATCGGAGAGCACCGCCAACACGTTAGTCGATTGGTGCGAACGAAGATGGGGCGTTCGGCGCTCGTTTCCGCTGGGGTCGCGACCGATGACACGTTGGTCGAAATTGTTGTATTTGGAAATCGCGGCGTCTTGTCGTGGGAAGCGGGAAGGGGTCGGGAGTCTTTTTCAGACGAACCGCTTTCCATTTGCGACGATCGCTCACCGAAAAAGACTCCCGACCCCGTTGCGTCACTCGACCCCGTTGCGCCACCCTACGGCGTGCTGCTCGTTTCGGGCGATCACACGCACCAACCGGGCTATGCCGATGCGTTGATGTCAGACGGGCGCTGTAAGCTCATCGGCGTCGCTGACGAAGACGACGTCGATGATCAGCGCCAGCAATGGAACCAACAGCTGGCAGATCGACTTGGCATCCCGATGCTGCCGAATCTAGCTGCGGCACTCGCGCGTGATGATGTCCACATCGTCAGCGTTTGCGCCGAACCCTACCGTCGAGGCCGAATCATCGTCCAAGCGGCAAAAGCAGGAAAGCATCTATATCTCGACAAGCCACTCGTGGGGTCAAGGAAAGACGCGGACGCCGTCGTCGAGGCGGTTCGGACTAGTGGTGTCGTGGCTCACATGTTCACGCAAGTCCATTGGGACCCGGCGCAACGCGTCCGAGCGATCGTCGAGTCGGGCAAGCTTGGCGAGCTTGTGTCAATTCACTGCGATGTCTGTTTCGCAAAAGGGCACGGCGGGACGGCGGATCTGTCGCGGTCTCGAGTCGAACAGGAAGTTCCACAACGGTTTGAATTACTCGATGCAAAGCGAGAGCTAACCAACGTCGGCGTCTATCCGGTTGCGATGCTTTTGTGGTTGCTCCGGCAAGATGTGAAACGCGTACACGCGACGACAGGCAACTTCTTCTTCGCCGAACACCAAGAGAACGATATGGAAGACTTTGGGCAGATGCTACTCGAATTCAATGGCGGGGTTACCGCTACGATCAGTGCTGGTCGCGCTGGCTGGCGATCTCATCCTGATTTCGGATTGCACCGCGTATGCCTCATCGGCACGAAAGCATCCATCACCGTCGACGCACATCGACCGCGCGTGGAAGTTTGGGCGGATGTCGATCCTTGGACGCCACCACCACGTGATCCCGAAGATCCGATGGGGATGTGGGCTCCGCTGCCCGACAGTCCCTACAAAGCAGCACCGAAAAACGCATGGCAACTGCCGGCCACTCCATCGTGGGCGATCGACGCCAAGCATTTCCTGGACTGCATCGAGCAAGGTCGACAGAGCGCCGTGTCGGTCGATGTTGCCGCAATGGCCAGCGAGATCTTGTTTGCAGGTTACCGCTCTGCGTCGATCAGAGAAGGTATCGACTTGCCGTTGCCTCGCGAGCCGTCTGCCCCATAGGGGCTGCCGAATAACAGCTCAGGACAGAACGCCAGCCTCAGGATGCCATGTGAAATTGCGTTGCGACAAAGAGTCACGAGATGGTAAAAACAACGATACCTCCATCAAATGGCGACGCTAACTTCACGAAGCAGTTTGCTGCGGTTTCGCATTTATGTGAGAACAAAGTCGAGGATCGCGGGCAGATGATCGGAAGCATGTTGCGAGAGCTTGGTGTGGGAGGCAAAGCTGTTTTCCAGCGTTAGCCCTCCACGAAAGTAGACGCGATCGAGGGGTCGCATGGGAAGTATCGCGGGAAAGGTCTTGATGGTGCCGAGCGCAGGCATGAAGCCCTGGGGTTCCAAGCTGTGCTTACCAAGGTTCCCCCAGACGTCGTTGAAGTCGCCGCCGACAATTGTTGCGGTTGATCGTTGCGTGTGCTGCAAGGCATCGCACGACAAGAGTTTTCGTAACTGCATCGCTCGCTCGAATCCCGCCAGTCCGAGATGCACATTCATGAGCAAGAGTGTTCGCGAATGGTGCTCCCATCGCAAGCCGCAGTGAGCCACGAGCGCTTTGCGGCATTTCTTTAGTGGAATCGTCAGGTCGACGTCATGGACGTCGGAAAGTGGAAAACGACTGAGTATCGCGTTTCCATAACCGCCGCGACGAAGCTTGACGTTTTGCTGGAAAGCCCGGTGCTGAAAGCCGAGTGCATCGCCCAGAAGATCTACTTCGCGATCAAAACGAGAGCGAGGAACGCCATCATCGACCTCTTGCAGGAAAACGATGTCGGGACGATAGCGACCGATTGTCGCGATGATTCGCTCCGGTCGGTAGCGTCGATCCACACCTCCGATTCCTTTGTGGATGTTGTAGGTCATCAGGCGAAATTGCATCGCAACCTTAGTCTATGTTTCGTGGTGATTGCTGGCGACAAAGTTGGACGTTATGCGGTGCTGGCGAGGCGATACAAGTACGCGAGTTGTGTGGCCTACGTTCGATGAAGCCAGATAACATCGCTTGGCGCTTCGTCTTTGTAGACAGCGAGCTTGCCAGGGGCGAACGAAACGACGACTCCGAATAATGCAGCCGCCAATATTTCAGATGTGTCCCGAGCCGGCACGATGCGGCCATCGTATTCGTTCTCGGATGCAATGATATAGCGCAGTTGGTCTGCACTGGGTACGGAGGACGGTTGCGATTCGGCAATCCAGCGGGAATCCAGATCCTTGTTGAACTGATGGTTTAAGCGGTCCAGGAGACCGGCACGCTTGTTCGGCAGCGCGAGTTGGGATAGATACCGTTCGCGGCACTCGCGTATTATGAATGCGCGAACGAAGGCAGATTCATGTTCGATGGCGAGATCAACTTGCGGCATTTGGTAGTGGTCCCGATCCCTCAACGTGTAAACTTACTTTCGCAGCCCTAAAAGAAGCGGGCAACTTTGAACAAGAGACGGTTTTAACATCGGGACGTGCCACGCGCTCATAACGCTGTCGACTGGGGAATGGACTGTGTTGGCCATGTAGCGGTCACTCTACATGGTATGCTCGCTTATGGCAGCGGCGAGCAATGCGATGCAGAAAAACAGCTGCAACTGTGCCGCTGAGGGGCATCAGAATGTCTAGGACATGGACTGTTTCATAAAAGAGGTTGATGATGCTGCCGATCGTTGCAAACACGGCGACGATGAACATGCCGCGGACTAAGCCGCACACGGCGCCCCAGCCGACCTCACCTTTGCGATGCCGCATCGCTGGAAAGAAGCTACCGCATTCAGGGCATTGTGTGGTCTCGTCATCGACCTTGCACTGGCAGTTCGGGCATAGCATAGACTGGCCGGATGAAAATGTCTTGGTCTGGTCGATTTGGCGGGAATATTTATTGAAGAACTGGTACGCGCGCGTGGATTGGTTTGTTTTTCACCGCGAGCCAAGCAAAGGAACGCAGCAATTATGATAGTTTTTCCTGGAATCGGTCGGTCAATTCAAGGCATCTTAGTACGAAACGGCTAGGAACTGTTCGAATTGTGGTTAGTCGCTCGTATTTCCACTTGGAGCGAGAGTGCTCTAAGGGCAACGGGGCGTACGACGGGCCTCCGAGTCCGTCGAGTCCTGATTTGACGGCGTCGGAGAGTCATTGTACGGGAAAATCCATCTCTGCAGCTCGCCTAAGGACCGGATCAACAATAACTTCTTCGTTTGCGTAGGGTCCGCCGTGCGGACCTCAGGATTCCTGGTCCGCACAGCGGACCCTAGTGCGCCTGTGAAGGCGTTTGAATTGTCGGGTGAAAGTCCCGTCCAGGCTACCGTTACCAGCCTGTAGTCGAAAGTGGTAACTGCGTTGTCGCGAGACAAGGTGGAGAGCAACCTGAGACGAATGACCAGTCCGTAACGAAAGTGAACTCGATTCGGCCAAGCCTGTCGGGGAGCCTCCTAGGATCTGGCGAACCCTTGACTGCACGCAGTCGGCCCGATGATGACCGCGATAGGTCTGTCCCATTGCAAGGACGGTCGGTGCAGCAGCCACGACGATGATGAGAACCTCGGTAACGTGTTAAATCGAGCGTGGTGAAATGGCATTAAGGTGGTTGGAGACGGAATGGTCAGAAGTTCAAACGAGGTAAGCAGGGAGAACTGCCAACTCAACAGACAGCCCAGAATCTATCGTTAAGATAGCGATGAGGAACGTCGCTTACTCAATGTTCCAGGCTCCTTCGGCCAACGATCAGGCTGAATGCGAGAGCGAAACCATGATCGTCGATGAATTTGTTACAGGCGGTTGGCAGTAGTCAGAGCCTTCATAGTAGTGACGACCGTTGGGAACCAAACCTGGCGCGAGCGAAGGGAGGCAGGAAAGTGGAATGCGCGAATGACCAAAGACACGAAACGTAGAGCTAACAACTACATCCCCGTCACAGTGCCGTTTACAGCGGCTACCCCGGCGGTAGAACCCGAGGCACGGGAATCAACACGTGAGATCTCCGCTTGGGCGAATCGTAGTGTTTGGACCGACCGCATGTTGAACGCACTCGTTGTAGGAGTGCGAGGAGGCAAATGGCATGCTCTGAGCGACAAAGTCGAAAGCGAACTCAACCTATTCACGTCGGCTCGCAAGGTCGTCGGGAGAGACGGGGCCGCTGGAGTGGACGGCCAAAGCACCAGCGATTTCGCCGAACATGAGATCGACGAAATCCGACGCCTACACCGGCAACTACGCGAGGGGACTTACCGCCCGCGTCCGGTACGCCGAGTTTGGATTCCTAAACCGGGCAGTTCGACGGAACGTCCGCTGGGGATTCCAACGGTTCGAGATCGGGTCGTGCAAACGGCCATTCTTAACGTGATCGAACCGATCTTCGACAACGAGTTTCACGAGCGAAGCTTCGGCTTTCGCCACGGACGCAGTTGCCATGACGCGCTGCGAGTTGTCGAGCAGAAGCTTGACGAAGGCAAGGTGTTTGTTGTTGACGCCGATCTTCAAAGCTACTTCGATACGATTCCGAAAGATCGCTTGATGCAACTTGTGCAAGCGAAAATCTCGGATCGCCGTCTGTTGGCTTTGATCCAATCGTTTCTGGATCAATCGATCCTGGAAGAACTATCCGAGTGGACGCCCGAAGCGGGAGTTCCACAAGGGGCCGTTCTTTCTCCGTTGTTGTCGAATTTGTACTTGAGTGAACTGGATCATCAGATGGCCAAGCTTGGCTACGAAATGGTTCGTTACTGTGACGACTTCGTGATCCTGTGTGGTAGTCAGGCCGAAGCCGAATCGGCACTTGAGGAAGTGAAACGTTTTGTCACATCTGCGGACTTGACGCTTCATCCTGAGAAGACGCGAGTTGTTGATAATCGTGAGACGAGTTTTGATTTTCTGGGCTATTCGTTCCGCTGGAAGGATCGCTTCCCGCGGGCCAAGAGTCGCCGCAAGATGGTCGATCGAATCCGCGAATTGACTCCGCGTAAATCGGGACAGTCGATGACACAAACGATTGCGGAGATCAATGCGGTGACGATCGGCTGGTTCACGTACTTTCGTCACAGTAACTGGAATGTTTTCGATGCCTATGATGGGATGATCCGTCGACGACTGCGCCGTCAGTTGCTCAAGCGTCACCGGCGTAATCCCCAACGCTTGTCGAGAACACGCCGTTGGCCCAATGCCTACTTCACGGATCTGGGGTTGCGAAGTCTGCGCAACGCCCACACCCGCTACGTTCAATCCCTATCACTGGGCAACCACTAACTGGAGAGCCGTGTGCGGGAGAACCGCATGCACGGTTCGGAGGGAGGGGAGTCCGGCTCAACCGGACTTCCCTACCCCTATCTCTTGAAATGCCGAAGTAATTTCTGACTTATTCCTAAGCGTCCATCAGGTTGCGATTCGAAGGCTACCAGTGTGCGAAACTTGGCCTTTTTTGCGGCGAGTTGACTACAACCATTGTCGCGCGATGTTGTCTTGGGCGACAATGGACGTGTTGTTTGCAGACTACTCGATCACCCGTAAAGCTCCTCGTGACAATATCAGCCGAAGAAATCTCTGATGGAACATTGATCACCTCGACACTCGCTGGCGACCGCGATCAGTTTGCGCAGTTAGTCTCGCGGTATCAGGGCCCGTTGTTTCGCGTCGCTCGCAGTCGCATGGGGCGGCATGATTGGGCGGAAGATGTGGTGCAGGAAACGTTTCTGTGTGCGTTCAAGTCGCTGCACACTTACAACTCGCAGTACAGCTTCCGGACGTGGTTGTGGACGATCCTACTGAACCAGTGCCGTCGTCAGATGAAAAAGTTTTCACGCGGTCTCTTTATCGGAGCGTGGACTCAGTCGAATAGCGACGATGACCTGCGAGCGACGTTGGCAGAACAACTCAAGTCGGACGAAGCGCCTTCCGCGCGGATGGCGACGCAGGAACGCTCGGAGTTGCTCGACGCTTTACTCGCCAAGCTGCCCGAAACGCAGGCGGATGCGTTACGGCTTCGCTTCTTTGGCGGCCTGAAGTTTCAAGAGATCGCCGAGGCGATGGGATGCAGTTTATCGTCCGCAAAGAACCGTGTTCGTTGGGGCTTGACCAAGCTGGCCGAGTATCTCGGCCCCGAAGAAGACTTACCGATTGATCGAACGTTGGAGAGCAGGCAATGAGAGCCGTTTTTACCTGTGATGATGTGTTTGATGTTCTGACGCGTGAGCCGTTCCCGTCGGGCAGCGCGGACGATGAATTCGTTGAATCGCACTTGGCTGTTTGTCACGAGTGTCGACAGTTGGCGGAAGCGTTTCGTCCGGCGGTCGGGCTTTTTCACGAGTCGATGGCGGTCGAGAGCAACGACGAGTTGCCAATGTATTGTGGTCGGTTGCTGCCCATTATCGACGCGCTGCCGCAGCCGACTCGCACCGGCGTACCACCCGTCCGCAATTCGATCACGATGATCGCGTTAGTCATCGCGGCGAGCGTGATGCTGGTCGGATCGGCGGTCTTTGCGACGTTGGGACTCAATCGGCGTTCGGGTGGCGACTCGCAGTTGGCGTCCAACGTCCGTCTGCACGAGAACCGCGACTATACATTACTGGCGGCGTTGGAGCTTCCAAATGCTTGCCGCTCGACGACGAACGCTGTGGAACTTGCCGCCGCAGACATCGCCTGTTGCACGCAGTGCCACAAAGCGGGGAGCCGTATATCTTCGACCGAGAAGACAATTGTGAAGTCGGCAGCTGCGTGTGTCGCCTGTCACGACGAGCTGTCAGATGAAGCGTTATCGGCGATTCAGTTTTGGCAAGTGCCGACGTTGAGCTTCCAACGGATACGGATGCAATTCCGGGAGGAGTTCGAGGCGTTCAGGCTTGGCTTGGCAATGGTTGCTCGACCGACGCCTACCCAAGCGGCTTCCGATCGTCGGAACGAGAATGCTTCGGAGAAAGCTCTTGTCGTCTCACTGGATGCTCGAATTCGCGAAGCCAGCGTGCGGGACTTCTCAATTTCACTCACGCAACGAGTGCGCCGCGTGAGCTCAAGATCACCACGCCTAGAGCACTCGCCTGCACAATGTTTGCAGGAAGTGGCTTGCGAAGCGGCCTGGCTGTGCTGATACTTCACGCTGTCTTGCACCGGATCGTCTCTAGACCAGGAGTCCAGCGATGCGTCTTCTTACGGCAGGTTTCCTTTCAATTACCGTTCTGGTCACAACGATTCGGGGCGACGACGAACCATTCTCGGGGCCGCAAGTGGGTGAACAATTGGTGTCGTTTACAGCTCGCGGCACTTCCGGTGACATCGCGGGTAAAGAGTTCGATCTGATCAAGATGGCCGACGGCAAACCGACGTTTGTCATCTTCGTCCACGAGGTAACGCGACCGTCGCTTGGGTTGACGCGATTGGTTATGAGCTATGCGGCGACGCGCGCGAAGGATGGCTTGGTAAGCGGCGTCGTGTTTTTGAGTGCTGATCCGACAGAAACCGAGAACTGGATGAAGCGTGCCGCCAACGCATTGCCCAAAGATGTTGCGATGGGCATCTCGACAGACGGCCAGGAAGGGCCGGGTGCTTATGGATTGAACCGCAATGTCGCGCTCACGGTACTTGTCGCCAAAGACAATAAGGTGACGGCCAACTTCGCGTTGGTCCAGCCCAGCATCCAAGCCGATGCACCGAAAATCGCGAAGGAGATTGTCGACGTTCTCGGCGGCGGCGATGTGCCGACGATTGAGGATTTGACGGCACCAAATCCAGTCGCGATCGGTTTGATGACTGCGAAGAAGATCGCGGAGCGAATGGTAAGGGAAGGACCGAACGATCCGAAACTCGACACCTTACTGCGTTCGCTGATTCAGAAGTCTGCGACCGAGGAGCAGGTCAGAGACACGATCGCTGGCATCGAGACGTACGTGGCAGACAAGCCGGATGCCCAACAACGAATCGGCGATATCGCTCGGCGCATAATCGAAGCTGGCAAGTTAGACAACTACGGCACCCCGCCGGCGCAGACGCAGTTAGAAGCCTGGGCCGAAAAGTACAAGCCGAAAGACACCCCGCCGGGCCGTTCTCCCCGCAGCGAATAGTGATCCTTGCGATCCGTCGGCGCTCGCCACGGGCGTTGCAGCGACAACGGCTCTGTGGGGTCGAAGGCCCCGATCCCAGCGAGTTTGTCCCCTATCGCGACCCAGGGCTTTTCAGTTCTTCAAACTGAGAGGTTGGTACGACGGGCCTCCGAGCCCGTCGATGAATCTAAGTCGTTCTTCGACAGGCTCGGAGGCCCGTCGTACATCTTGTGCAACTTCAACAAATGAAAAGCCCTGTATCGCGACCTTGTGCCCGCGACGCGACATCGATTATCGATTAGAATCGAAAAGTGCGATCCCGATGATCTTCGGGCTTATCTTTTGCGAGAACTTTATCGTTGCGGTGCGATGCTATGAACACGATTCGCTCTTTAGCTGTGGCCATGTCTGTGGTGGGTCTGCTCGTTGTGGGTTGTGGGAAGCCGACGCCTCCCTCAACAAAACAAAAGGCCTCGGGCAATAAGATCGCAGAGCAACTCGCCGCCGCGCCGCAGCAGGGGGCGACGACGAAGAGCAATTCGCCAACGGCTCGCCGTCCTCGCGTGGCTCCGGACGAGCGAACTCGATTCGATGAGATTCCCGAAACTGAAAGCGAGTTCGATTTCAATTTCGGTGGATCATCGGGCGACTATGCGTTCCAAGGCGGCGGTGCCTTTACCTCGCCGGGCAAGAACGAATCGCGAGAAGGTTTGTCGGGCTCCAAGATCGTTGAACGCGTGACTTCGCTGCTGAAGGACTCCATCGACTACGGCCCGACGCTGGCGGTGTGGGTGATCGACGAATCCAAGAGCGCTCGTGGGCTCGTACAAACAATCAGCAGCATGATCCAACAACCGTACAGCGGCCTGAAGTCCGATAGCGACTCGCAACGGTTCTTGACCGCTGTATGCACTTTCGGTGGACAGCTGCATTTTCCTGTCGACAGTCCGTCACCTGATCCATCGTCGCTGATCACCGCGATGAACGGCATGCCCACAGATGCGACCGGTAAAGAAATGGTGTTCACCGCGATCGGTGAGGCGTTAAAGAAGTACACGAAGTATCGCACGCAAGACCGTCGCGAGGTCATGTTCTTTATCGTTACCGACGAAGCTGGCGACGATCAGAATCTAGTCGACTCGCTGATTGACGAGACGCGTCGCAACAGCATCCCCATGTACGTCATCGGTGTACCAGCTCCATTTGGGCGAATGGCGGCACTGGACGCTTCGATCGAGAACGCCGCCGACAAGCTCTCGATTCGCCAGGGGCCTGAATCTCGTTATCGTGAGCACATCGAACTCGGCTTTTGGGGTGGCATGAATGACTTCCGCATGATGGACTCGGGCTTCGGTCCATTTGCTTTGGAAAAGCTGTGTCGCGGAACGGGTGGCCGTTATATCGCGGTTCGCCCAGCGACCAGCGGTTACTCGTTTGCCGGCGCCATGGTCAGCGAGTGGCCTTCCTCTGGTGTCTGGCAACCCGACCCAAATGTAATGCAAAAGTATGCGCCGGATTACACGACCGAGGCAGATTACCAAAAGCTCCTGCAAAGCAATGGTGCGTGCATGGCGTTGCACGAAGCATCGAAGATAGAAGCAGTCGAGTTCACGCAGTTGCCACAAGTAACCTTTGTCAAAAAAGACGAGGCTCAGTTGGCCAACGACGTGGCTCGTGCCCAGCAACTGGCGGCCAAGTTGGAGCCGGGCGTCAACCGGTTGTACGATGCGATCGAACGAGGCGAGAAGGATCGCGACAAGTTAACGTCGCCACGCTGGCAAGCGGCTTATGATGTTGCCATGGGTCGCGCCGCCGCCGCCAAGTCACGCGTCGATGGATACAACGCGATGTTGGCCGAGTTGAAACGCGGCAAGAACTTCGCAAACGAGTCCAACAGTACGTGGGAGTTAGCCACAGCCGAGACCACCGACGCGACTAGCGCATTAAAAAAGTTAGGCGAGAAGGCCAAGTTGTACTTAGAGCGTGTCGTTGCAGAACACCCTGGAACGCCGTGGGCGAAGCTCGCCGAACGTGAGCTGCAAACTCCGTTCGGGTGGCAGTGGACGGAGCGATAAACCAGTTGGAAGAACGACGCGGCGGAGTGCCTTATCGCGACGGCATTGCACCTCGCACGAAGCCGGCCCACTATCCTTACCGTGTTGTCGATCAAATCCCAATCGGAAACAAAAAAATGAAGTGCCAGGCGATCTCGATTCTATCCCTTCTCGTCGTCACTTCGTTGTCGGCCGCAGAACCACCCGCCGCCATCCTCGATCTCGCGGCCTGGAAGCTAACGCTGCCTTACAACACCGCGCGGAAAGGCAATCCCGATGAAGTCGTTCAACCTGAGTTAGCCTTGTTTCAGGATCCCAACTGCTTCTTCACATCTCCGTCCGGCGACGCCGTGATTTTTCGAGCATCCTGCGGTGGACTGGGTACCGAGAATTCGAGCTTCCCACGATCGGAACTTCGAGAAATGAAGGCCAGTGGCAAAGACGAAATCGGTTGGTCGACGAAGGACGCGACGCTGCACGTCATGGAAATCGAGCAGGCGATTACTCACGTGCCCGACGTGAAACAGCATGTGGTCTGTGCCCAGATCCACGACAAAGAAGATGATGTGATGATGGTGCGGCTGGAAAAACAGAAACTATTCGTCGAACGAAACAAATTTGACGATGTACCACTCGATTCGAACTACAAGATTGGCGACAAGTTCACGCTTCGCATCGCTGCGGGCGAGGGCCGCATTAAGGTCTGGTACAACGACGAACTGAAGATGGATTGGGCAGTCGAGAAGTCACAGTGCTATTTCAAGGCCGGCTGCTATACGCAGTCGAATGCCAAAAAGGGTGACAAACCTGAAGCGTACGGCGAAGTGGCTATTTACGAGCTGAAGGTAACGCATCGTTAGTATTGATCGCCTGCCAGCTGCTTTGTCCGGTTCGAGGCATTTAAGCCTGCGGTCTTACGTCAGAAGCGAATTCTTGTGAGGCACATCTTGCTATAATTGATGAGCATTTATCGTAAGACGTTCGTGAAAGCGAAGATTGGTAATGAACTTCCTGATCGTGCTAACTGCTTGGTCTCTAGTGGGCATCGAGGAGACCCCCGTTGAGTTATGGTCGGGGAAGTTCGAGGAAACTTCGGTCACGTTGTTTGCGCGAGCGTGTATCCAAAAAAAAACAGCGACTCCGTTTCCGAGCGAGGAACATTCGCGTCTGTGCTTACGGAGTACTGCCTAGAAGCGAAGTCCGAATCAGAAGACCGAGCTCGGGGTATCTGGACGGAAGTAAGCGTCGATGCTCTCATGCAGGCGGCGGCTCACCTGAGCCACGATGATCTCCTAGGCGTGGTTTACTTTGACAGTCGGCGCGACTCGCCATGGGTGGATCGCATCGTGCTTCACACGCTTAATCTAGGCGAGAAGTTATCGGTGCCATCGATCGGACGTCCGGAGAACATCATTGCGCCTCTGCGGCAACGGAACCGAGGAGCCATAGGATACCGAAGCCATTACCCGCTGCATGTCGTCAGGTCTCAAGTGATGACCGCGTTACGCGAATTTCGAGAATCCGAGGTAACAATGCAGGGCTTGGTTTTTGCCGATGACCGATGGAAAGTGACTATCTGCATCAGCGGAGCTGCATTTGATTTTACACTTGGGGACGATGGTTGGGTGGTGTCCGAAGGCGACCATGAAGGATGCTGTGACGTGCCGCCGCGAGTTTCTAAAGAAGAGTTTCCTGTCCTTCGACTTCCACATCCACATCCACATCCAGACGCAGATCGGAGTCCATCTCCAAACCGAATTATCATGTTCGTTGAAGATAACACGTACAACGGGGTGTTTGGTACCAAGGGGTTCGGGGGCGGGGGTGGATGTGGTGCTGACAAACGGTCTCCTTCACGACCGGATTTGCGTGAAGAGCAGCGATGAAGATCGCAGCGAACGTGCTGCTCGCCGTTTTGGGGAAACCGCTTCTCTAATGGTCAGCTCTCAAGCGTACTGACGCGTTCTTTGAGTTGCTCAATCTCTTGACGAAGCTCCGCAAGTTCTTCACGCAATGTGCTGGCTGCATCCTGCGAAACCTTTGGCGCGGGTGTTGGTCGTGATGACTCGCTGGCCGATATCTCGCCGGCACGTGCGGTAACCTTGTCCATCTCGTTCGGCTGATACAAGCCATGGGTGACGACTTGGCCGCGGCCTTCGGGTGTCAACGACAGGACGAGCTTCTTTTCGATCAGCGACTGCAGAACGGGTCGCAGGGCATTGATATCCGCGATCGGTTCCATGCGAGCGGCTCGCCCGCGCAGTTCGCCGACGGTTTGCTCGCCGCGTAACATCAATTCGGCCATTACTGCCAGTTCCACCTTGTCGACACCGAGCCAGTCGTACATGCGGTGCTTGTACTTTGCCACGCGCCCGTCGCCTTGAATTTCGACGACGGCACCCATCTCGCGAAGCTCCTCCAAAGCTACCTCGACATCACTCGGGTCGAGGTCCATCTGCGGGCTGCGATTGCTCTTCTGATTGGAACCGGTTGTGATAGCATTCAATGACAGCGGGTAATTCTCGGGTGTTGTCTTGGCTTTCTCGACCAATACGCCCGCCACGCGGCGTTGAATGCGGTCCAGAGGTCGCCATTGAGGACCATCGCTATCGTCGTTAGTCGTCGTTGGGCCGAACGTATTCATCTGTCATTCCGTGGTGAAAGGTCCCGTCATCAGTAGGCACGCGTCCGAGAAATCTAGGTAGATCGCGGCCTTCTTACAAGACCGAAGCCGCAATTAAGCTTGCGCGATTTTGGGATTGTGGCAAAGTTGCTGAGCGAGCGATGCCTCAAATCCGACTGTTTAGACAGGTACGACCTCGATCAGTACATTTCAAAACGGTTACAATGGGCCTGACGAAGGGCCAGACAAAGCGGTTTCTTTTACACGACGTCCCGTTTCTGTGAGTTTGGCAACCCACCACAGAACTTAGGAAAGGAGTTTCCACGTGATCATTGGTGTACCCCGAGAGGTCAAACAAGACGAATACCGCGTCGGCATGCTCCCGGTGGGCGTCGAAGAGCTGGTTCGGGCAGGGCATTCCGTTCTGATCGAAGCCGGTGCCGGATTGGGGTCAGGGCTGCCAGACCACGACTATCTCGAGGCCGGAGCAGAATTAGTGACTTCGCCGAGCGAGATTTTTGGGCGGGCCGACTTGATCGTGAAGGTCAAGGAACCGCAGTCAAGCGAGTGGCCTTTGATTCGTCCAGGGCAAGCGTTATTCACTTACTTCCACTTCGCCGCCGAACGAGAACTGACAGAAGCGATGGTCGCTTCGCAGGCAACTTGCATCGCATACGAAACGTTGCAAGATCGCAACCGAAACTTGCCGCTGCTCACGCCGATGAGCGAAGTTGCCGGGCGAATGAGCATTCAAGAAGGTGCCAAGTACCTTGAGCGTCCTCAAATGGGACGCGGGATTCTGTTAGGCGGAGTACCGGGCGTCGCACCGGCGCATATCACGATTCTGGGCGGAGGTGTGGTGGGAGCCAATGCCGCTAAGATAGCAGCTGGTTTTCAGGCGGATGTAGCCATCCTCGATATCAATATGGATCGTTTGCGTTATCTGGACGATATCATGCCCGCCAATGTTAACGTGTTGTATAGCGATCGCCACGTCATTCGCGAGCAGCTTAAGCTGGCTGACTTAGTTGTCGGATCGGTCTTGATCCCGGGTGCAAAGGCTCCGCGACTCGTTACTCGTGAAGACTTGAAAATCATGAAGCCCGGCAGTGTGGTCATTGACGTCTGTATCGACCAAGGTGGCTGTCTCGAATCGAGTCGCCCAACGACACATAGCGACCCCACTTACATCGAAAGCGATGTCGTCCATTACTGTGTGACCAATATGCCAGGAGCGGTTGGCCGCACGAGTACTTTTGCGCTCTGTAACGTGACGCTACCGTGGGTATTGCAACTCGCTAATCGCGGCATCGACCAAGCCGCTCGCGACCTCGCACCAATTGCCACAGCGATCAATATTCGTCGCGGGGACATCACGAATCAGGCGGTTGCAGAGACATTCGGCATGCCGTACAAACCTCTGTAATGAGTCATCCATTTGGATTTGCACGCCACCCAAATTAGCAGGGTGGCGGCGCCAGCCGCACCATTATGTCCTCATCGAAAGCAAGCACATCATGACTGACGAAGCTCCCCGCGTGGGAATCCTGATGGGAAGCGACAGCGACTGGCCAAAAATCAAGAAGGTCGCTGATGCGTTGAATCAATTTGACATACCGTTTGAAGTCCATGTGATGAGCGCCCACCGCACGCCGCATCTCGTCGCCGACTACGCGACGAAGGCCGACTCGCGTGGCTTGCAGGTGATCATCGCTGCCGCTGGCGGCGCGGCTCACTTGGCCGGTGTTGTGGCAGCTCATACAGCCTTGCCAGTGATCGGTTTACCGGTTCCCACGCCGGAGTTGGGTGGACTCGATTCGTTACTTTCGACGGTTCAGATGCCCGGTGATGTCCCCGTGGCAAGTGTTGCCGTTGGCATGGGCGGACCTCGCAACGCCGGATTGTTTGCTGTTCAGATCATCGCGACTGCGGATCCTGCGCTCCGCGCTAGGTTCGCTGCATTCAAGGCCAGTCTCGTCGATCAAATTGCCGCCAAGGACGCGAAGCTGCAAGAGTCCTTATAGTGTCGGGACGGTCTCGAAAGGATACGATGTCAAACAGCGACAGGGTCGAGACACTTCGATGGGTTGGCGACGTTGATGGCCACCTTGTGTTGATTGACCAGACTTTGTTGCCGGTCGAATTCCAGGAAATCGACTGCCGGTCGATCGAGCAAGTTTGGGAAGCGATCAAGCAACTGCGAGTCCGAGGTGCTCCGGCGATCGGAATTGCGGCGGCCTATGGTGTCTGCGTCGGTATCCAAGGTGCAAGCGACGATTCCACACTATTCGCTCAACTGAACAAAGCCGCCGAGTACCTTGCCACAAGTCGCCCGACTGCGGTGAATCTGTTCTGGGCACTCGATCGAATGAAAGCCAAGGCAGCAACGTTGCAAGGGCAAACAGTCGCTTCGATCCGAACAACGCTACTCGAAGAAGCTCGCGCGATCCACGACGAAGATCGCGCGATGTGTCACGCGATCGGACGACATGGGGCCGCGTTATTGGAAGACGGTCAGGGAGTCCTCACGCACTGCAATGCGGGCGGGCTTGCCACCGCCGAGTATGGAACGGCTTTATCGGTCTTCTTCACCGCCCAAGACGAAGGCAAGAACCTCCGTGTGTTCGTTGACGAGACGCGACCGCTGCTGCAAGGCGCGCGTCTCACCGCCTGGGAGTTGTCGCGACGAAACATCGACGCCACATTAATCTGCGATTCGATGGCGGCGCAAGTGATGCGAGAGGGCCGCGTGCAAGCTGTCATCACCGGAGCCGATCGCATTGCAGCCAATGGCGACTCGGCGAACAAGATCGGAACCTATTCAATCGCCGTGCTGGCTCGCGCGCACGGCATTCCCTTCTACATCGCGGCGCCTTCGTCCACGTTCGACCTCGCCATCGCCAGCGGTACGGAGATTCCTATTGAAGAGCGAGCATCCGAAGAAATCACGCACGGCTTCGGACGACAGACGGCACCGACCGGAATCAAAGTCTACAACCCTGCTTTCGACGTCACGCCTGCTGAATACATCAAAGCGATCATCACCGAACGTGGCCTAATCGATCCAGTATCAGCGTCCCAGATCCAACAAGTTCTGGCCCATCCGTGACGCCACGTGTCACTGAGCACATCGCGACATCTCGAGTTGCGTCTCGCGAACGTCGCAGCGATCCGATCACACTCTCGACAAGCGGTTCGAGCCCTGGGATATCGCACAGCCGCCAAGTGAGTTGCGCATAACAGCTCAAGGGTGTCGGAGCAGTTATCGCCGACGTGATAGGCCGACGCGCGCTTGTCGTGGCATGCGTTGCTGATGCGTTGCCGCGACACCAGCGCAGCGACATTCGATCGCCTAGTTTGACTGCAACGTAATGATTCACCCCGGTACATCGACCGTGTATGGACGACATGATCCGGATAAGTGATGTACCGACCGAGACGACCGCGACCCGCTTGCCAAAGCGCCTGAAGAATACGTACGCGCATCATTGAAAGAATACCTGTCGCCGGATCGAGTGTGCGGAGAGGTCAGATCCAAGCTCCGCGAAATAGAGTTGGACCGGTTGTTGGCTGAATTATGGAGCGAAGTGCCGGTAGTACCGGACCGTCTCGTGTTGCCAGTCGTCGACAGTCTCAACGCGCTCGTGAACAGCGCGGGTGTGGCATTCTCTTTGCACCTTAGCCAGAGGTTTGTCTTAAGGTTACCGGCTTACTCTCCGGTGCAGTGCGACTGCTCCGCGTGGCGTGAACTCCTGAACGTGTCTGCTAGTGATAGGCGTTTCCGGCTCTCCGAAGCCTCCCAAACTAGTTGACTCTCCGAACGGCGCAGAACACAATAGGGCGATTCATACCGTCGCCACAGCGGGGGAACACGCGGACTCCCTATGGTTTTGGCGTGACTTGCAACTCGGTTCCTCGCCCGTCTAGCCCTCAGTCGCCTCTACCATATTTGCTAAATGAATGCTTCAAATGCCTCATCTAGCCAGAGTCATGCCAACGCGACATCCAACTCGCTGCTTGATCTTGTTCGATCGCGCGACGAAACGGCGTGGCGATGCATGACGGAGTTGTATGGACCAATGATCTATCATTGGTGCCGCAGTGCTGGCCTCGCCCCGGAGGATTCAGCGGATGTGCTTCAAGACGTCTTTCGGTCCGTGATGCTGCACATCGCGACATTTGAAAGGACCGACACGAGCGGATCGTTCCGTGGTTGGCTGTGGTCGATCACACGAAACAAGATCCGTGATCTCTTCAAAGTTCGGTCGGGCAAGGCGAAGGCCGCCGGTGGTACAGACGCTCACATGCGACTGCTTGAACTTCCCGCCGAGGAACCAAACGAGGATTCGGCTTCGACGATCGCCGCCACCAGCGGTCTGACACACCGGGCATTCGAAATCATCCGGGGTGAAGTGAAGGAGAAGACTTGGCTGGCATTTTGGCGGTCGACGATTGATGAGGTTGCTCCGGCGGCCGTGGCCGAGGAGTTGGGGATTTCGGTCGAATCAGTCTGGCAAGCGAAATCCCGTGTGTTGCGACGAGCTCGGCAATTGCTTGAGTAGCTCTGAATCGTCGACATCGATTTCCCCGCCGCTAACCTGTTGCCAACAAATGCCTTCGCGTTTGCGTTGTTAGCAATTTTCAAGATCTTGCCGCATTCGTGTCAGGCGCGATCGTTCTTGTACCTAGGCATCTTGCGTGCGGTGCCTAGTTTGATGTTTGGCACGCGGAGATCAGCATGCCAGCGAATCAATGCCCCCAGCGGACCCAGCTAAACGACTACTTGGTGGGTCGGATCGACGAAGCATCTGCCGAGTCGGTCGATAAGCATCTGGCTGTTTGTACAGCCTGTCAGACGGTATTGGCTGCCTGCGATGAAACAGCGGACACTTTGATCGCTGCCCTCAAGCAGAAGACCGGCGAAAGTGAATTCGACAGCGAATCCGAGCTTGCACAGGCACTTGCCTGTATCAGCAGCATGCGAGCAGGCGACGATTCGCCCGGGCACAATGTTTCTCTGGATGATACCTCGATTCAGGATGCAACTAAGTTCAGTGGACTCCAGCTTGGGCAATATCGTTTGCTGAACCTGCTCGGCGAAGGCGGAATGGGGGCCGTCTACAAAGCCGAACATGCACGTCTGGAGATGATCGTCGCGGTTAAGGTTCTGGCCGATCACCTGACGGATGATGCCCAAGCGATTGCTCGTTTCGATCGCGAAATGAAGGCCGTTGGCAAAGTCAGCCATCCCAACATCGTTCGAGCTACGGATGCGGGCGAAGTAGCCGGTCGACACTATCTCGCGATGGAGTTCGTCGACGGACGCGATTTGAGCCAATTAGTACGGGCGTTGGGGCGATTGCAGATCAATGATGCCTGCGAAGTCATCCGGCAAGCCGCCGCCGGAATTCAGCACGCGCACGGTAATGGCCTGATCCATCGCGACCTCAAGCCTTCGAATCTCATGCTCACACGCGACGGGTGCGTCAAAGTTCTGGATCTTGGACTGGCGCGTCTACATATGCAAAGTCGCAAGGAAGGTCTGACGGCGGACTTTCAAGTCATGGGGACAGCCGACTACATGGCCCCAGAGCAAGCCCTAAAGGCAAAGGAAGTCGATTCGCGAGCCGACATTTACAGTCTTGGCTGCACGTTATATGCACTGCTCTGTGGGCGGCCACCATTTTCCGACGAGAAGCACGATTCATCGCTCCGAAAGCTGATGGCTCACGAGCAAGAACCGCCTACCGCAGTGATCGAGCGCCGCACCGACGTGCCTCCTCAACTTTCGGCGATCGTTGACAAGGCTCTCGCGAAGTCTCCCGAAGATCGATTCGCCACCGCTAGCGATTTCGCAGAAGCGCTACAGCCGTTCACGTTTGGTGCCAACTTGGCGAAGCTTTGTTCGGTCGCGGCTGACACGAAGATTGCCGCAGGAAATACCAGTGACCTATCGAAGCACTTGGCAATGACCGACACCGTGACGTCGCTGCCAGCGCGGCAGACGGACGGCAGGCGAGCTATCTTCTCGCGTCAGCGCAGTTGGGTGTTCCTTGTCGCAACTGGACTGTTGGGATTGCTGGTTGGTGTTGCAGCGATCGTTCTTTACTTCAACACAGGTGCTGGCACAATCGTCGTCGAAATCGACGGCGAACAAATCGCCGCCGAACTCAAAGGCCAACACCTGCTGATAACCGACAAGGTCAACGGTGAGTCGTATGCGTTGTCGGTGGCCGGCAAAGCGACACAACGACGATTGCCGCTGGGAAACTATGCTATTCGAGTCGAGAACAGATCAACTGGCCTGCGATTGGACGCGTACGATTTCCAGATCGCCCGCAACGATCGAGTCGTCATCAAGGCGTCTGTCGAGCATCCCACCGATGGCTCGCCGGTTCCGGTCGATCGCGTTGTCGCGGAACGTGTGTTGGAACTGGGCGGGGACATCGAAGTGTCGACCGGGGATGCCTTTCTAAGCGTCAGCACTCGCGAGCAGCTTCCCTCAACAAGCTTTTTCACATATCGAGTCCGCTTTCAATCGCACGTCGAGTTGACGGACGATGACTTGGAAAGTCTTGCGAAACTCTCGCGACTCGTGGATGTCAACTTCCGTGACGTTGAACTGAACGACCAACTCGTGGCGAGCCTCGCCAGAATCCGGCAATTGCAGATACTGACACTCGCGTGCCAGTCGATCACGACGGATGACATTACGCCATTAAATCAATTGCCCAACTTGCGGCATCTCACGCTGGAGGGAGCGGCAATTGATGACGGCGTAGCGGCGATGACATCGCGACTGACGAACGTCATTGCGATTACGGCAATGCATTCGCGTTTGTCGGACGCTAGTCTGTCGCACTTCGCAAATATGCCGCAGCTTCAGCTTCTCTCGATCGTGTACTCGCCGCTCGTGAAACCTGATCTGAGCGTCCTTTCGGAGTTGTCGCACCTTAGCGAGTTGCATCTCGCTCATACACAAGTCGTCGACGCAGGCCTGCTATCTGCGTCAAGCTTACCGCATGTTCGTTGGCTGAACCTTGACGGAACGGCGATCACCGACCAAGCATTCGAATACGTTGCGAATATGGAAGCCCTGCAACGACTGACGCTCCGCGAAACATCAACGACCAACAACGGTCTGGAAAAATTGCGATCGGCCAAGCTTCTCAGCACCTTGGATCTGGTTGATACGCGAGTGAACGCGGCAGCGATCGAGACGCTGGTCGGCTTCGAGTCGTTGACGGAGTTGCTGGTTGGTGAGTTGTTCACAGAAGAGTCCGTCCGGGAACTTCGCCAGCGATTGCCGAACTGCAACGTGAAGCATGTGGCAGCGAGTGACATGGGAAACGTTGCTCATCGGATCTCAATGAATGAAAGGGAAATTGCTGAGTGGGCGATCGAGAAAGGGGCGATTCTCGATCTCGTTGTAGAGAACCGACTCGAGCTGGCGGACAGGGTCGGGAAGTTGCCCTCAGGCGACTTTCAGGTCGCTGGAATCAACTTTGGTAAGGCGTTTTATCTGACCGACGACGACTTCGTTCAGCTGATCAATGCACCTTCGCTGAACCACCTCTACTTTCAAGATCTGGAACTTTCGGATCGAGTTCTCGCTCATCTTGTCGCAATGCCGAAGCTCGCGATCCTGGAACTGCGTTATGACTCTACGCCATCACATAGGCTAGAGCAACTGCGCCGCCTGCCTTATCTCACCGACTTGACGATTGGCGGCGCGATGGTGGGTGATGAAGAGTGCGAGTCGATCCGCACACTCGACAATGTGTTGCGGTTGACCCTGTCTGGCAGACGGCTCACGGATAATGGGTTGGCCGTTCTTGGCGACATGGAACAGCTTGAGTTCGTTGCGTTGACCTTTGCGCAGGTCGATGGCAGCGGTTTCGTCCACTTCCGTAAGCTGACCAAACTGTGGTGTTTGTTCCTGGCCTACACACAGACGAACGATGCCGGGCTGGAACACGTTTCGGGATTCCAGGAGCTCAAGTGGTTGAATCTTGACTTCACGAAAGTTGGCGATCAAGGCCTCGTTTACCTTTCCGATTTGAAGAAGCTTGATCGCCTCGATCTCGAAGGAACCAATGTAACGAATTCGGGACTGTCGGCTTTGCGACCCATCACATCGCTGCGTTCATTGAATTTGCGGGGCACTGGAATCACCGACGCGGCCCTGGGGGAACTCGGGCATTTCACGCATTTGAACCGGCTAACCCTAGGAGACCGCTTGTCGTTGGAAGCCGTGGAAATGCTTCAGTCGCAATTGCCGAATTGTCAAATCGAATCCACTCACTTGCCATGACGGACGACTTATCGATGGCCCCAGACTTTAACACCATAAAGTACGCGCGCACATCAGTTGACACAGAACGCGTGTTTCCTGTCGTACCGCCTTCCTTGAGTCGGGCACTCGCACTTCTCCTTCAAGCACACGCCTATGCACACGATGCGCAGACAGATTTGTGGCAGTTCGCGATTCGAGCGGAACACCTGCACGAGGCCGGTGCAACGATCAACGACTTGCGTTGGTTAGCCGTTAGAGGCTACGTCGAACATGGTGAAGAAACGACGCGTCGCGGGAACGCTGTGCGTTCTTTCAAGCGGCGGGCTGGAACTTACTTTGCACCGAAGACTTGTTTCGTGCTCACCCCTGCCGGCATCGACTTGTCGTCGACCGTTCTTCCAGCATCCGCCGTGTTCCGCATGGCATCGGACTCACCTACTATCCAGCCGCGATGGGAGGCGATTCGACGCGAATTGTGGCTGGGTGATGTGGTCGTCAAACGGCTTCGCGTTCCAGCCCAGAACCAGGAATGCGTTCTGGCGGCCTTCGAGGAAGAGAACTGGCCTGAGCATATCGATGACCCGCTGCCAGTGCACGGCGATGTCGATCCAAAGCGCCGACTGCACGATGTAATCAATCGCCTGAATCGGTCGCAGATACAACCACTGATCGGCTTTCACGGCAACGGCAATGGACAAGGCATTTATTGGCGTCTGCGTTCGTGTTGATGAGGACCAAGAATCGACACCAGATCGACACCATGTAAATCCTTGCATCCTTGAACTTGGCCCCGCATTATGAACATCACACATCAGCACCCCTAAAGGCGGTGCGTGCTCCATGAAGCGGGACCCGAAGATCGCGAACCACTTGAGACGCTTGTGTAGATTCCACTCCCGCCGCTCCGCTTGTACGGATGACTATCACGGCAAACGACCATTGCGGTCGCCTTCCTCCGCCCCAGGATTCTTGAAATGACTCGTACGAAACGAACTCGTCGCCTCGCCGCACTGAAAAAACGTCGATTGAACGTCGAGGCGCTCGAACCTCGGTTGTTGATGACCACGCTCGGCGATTTGGAAAAGCGCTCGTTGAAGGAAGCGTTCGAATCGTTGTCGGGCTTTGCCTCGAACTTAGAGCAGTCCGAGTTGCTGAATGCGAAGATTCCGGTTCTCGACAAGTCCATCAGCGATGTCGTCGATCTCAATCAACTACTGGATGACCAGTTCCTCACGCCCGTCGAGAAGTTTTTGGAAGGCTCTCAGCCATCGTTGGAAGACTTCCAGACGCTTTTCACAAGTGGATTGGCCGGAATCGCCAATGGTGGGCTCGGCAACATGGCGACGCCGCCAACGATCCTCGATCAGAAGTTCAAAGCCGACTTCGAGATTGGCATTACCAAGCACTTTCAAATTGAAACGGATTTTGATACCCAGTTGATGGCGGCTGGAGTTGAAGCGTCAATCGGCACGTTGATGACCGATCTCAACTTCGAGTTCCACTTGGGCGCTTCCATTGAGATCGATCTGTCGAAGATTGGCGGCGCACCGAGCGAAGTCGTCAAGCTGACGCTGAAAGATGGAACGAAGGACACCGGCTCGAGAATCGTGGCGAGCGTTACCTCCACGCTACCTGATGCCGAGATGTCCATCGGTATCGCGGGGGCACAGGTAAGCGGAGCGACGTTTGTGATTGACGTGGCGTTGCCCATGGACTTCGGTGGTAACCAGCCATCTTATGACTTTACCCTTTCGAATCTCAAGACAACTGCGTCCAATGTGACGAACGTCTTTGGTCTCAAGACCAATGAGATGGCTGACAAGACCGCTAGGTTGACTTTGCCGTTGTCCGTCCAGATTGGCGACGCGATGGTGGTCGATAACGAGAGCCTGATCATTAAAGACGATGATCTGTTCGACGGCGAGTTCGATTTAACGAAGACCGGACCGACCGACGTTGCGGACGTGTACCTCGTTATTCCACCCGCACTGACCGACTTCCGCGCGATGGGCAATGCGGCTCTATTCGGTGTCGTTGAGAAGCTCGGCGGTTACTTCGGCCAGCTCAGCGAGTCGGAAGTCTTCCAAACGGAGATTCCATTTACGGATGGCAAGACGTTGGGCGAAGTGTTGAATCTGGAAGAGGCCTTTAACGCCAAAGTGCTCGACAAGGCGCGCGAATCGGCGGAGAACACGGAGTCCAGCGTTGTTGATACGGCCAAACAGATTGCCAACGATGTACGCACCGCTGCCTTCAAGAACGTGCAGGAGTTTGCGGAACGCATCGGAGATAAAGTTGGGTTCAAGAACGACGACTTTGACGGCGACGGCAAGAACGATCCCCGACTGCAGTTCGAGATGGACTTCAGCCACGTCGAGAAGATTCCTGACACAAGTTTGAACTTCGACGTGGAACTCGGTGACATCGCACAGTTCGGAATCACGGAGAGCAATCTCGGCCTGTCAGCGCAAGTTGACGCACAGTTTGATTTCATCGTTTTGCTACAGGCACCAGGCCAGTCCGATGTTGACAAAATCGCTGATCGTCAAGCTGATGGCACGATTGTCTTTCGGTCTGGGAAGCTCGTCAGCTCCCTGAACGCCGGTGGCGACTTGATGTCGGCGGTCGGAAAGGACTTTAGGATCACGTTAACGAATGGCAAGTCGTTCGACGTCGATATCGACGAAGCCATCGTCCCGATCACATCGAACATTAAGGCGAAAATCAATGAAGTCAACGGCGACCTGACGAACAAGATCACATTCAGTAGCAAGCCGAATCTGGCTACGGTGACGACCGGCATGATCTTGTCGATCATCAATCGAACGGATGGCCAAGGGCGAACGGATCGCTTTACGATTACGAATGTTAACGCCGCAACCGGCGAACTGACGGTCGACCCGACGCCCACAGCAGGCGCGGGAAGTTTTGAATGGGCCATCGATAGGCCGCCAACGACACTAGGCCAGATCATTGATCGAATCAACGTGGCGGGCCAGGCGTACGCGACGGAGTTCGAACTAGCGGCGAACGAGGATCGTACCGGCTTCAAGCTCATCGACAAGACGGCGTCAGCTACCCCAGTCGGTGCGGGCAAATTGAAGGTTGAAACGCTAGGCACCTCCAAAGCAGCGGTCGCGCTTGGGATCGCTGGTACGGGCATGGTGATGAACGCCGGAGAGCCGTTGGCCATCCTCGGCAGACCGCTGCACGGCAAGTCGCTGATGGACAATGTCTTCATTCGCAATCTCCAGCTAGACGCGGTCGCGAATCTTAGCGCAACGATCGGCCAGGCGACAGCAAGTCTCGGCAGCGTGGGGCTCACCATCGAAAACGCCACCGGCGAGGCGACTTTCGGTGCGGGCTTGGCGATCCATGATCCGGGGCCCGTGTTTGATGGGCGAGTGACATTGATGGAAGCGTCGAAAGCAATCCTCGATGTCCGCACGAAACTGTCGGCGCAGAAGGATGTCGCGTTTGTCAAGGAAGATGGCACACGTAACCCCATCTCGCCGACAGGAACGCTCGCGCTGACGATCAAAGGACAGGATACCGACTTGCAAATTCCTGCCGCTTCGGAGGACGCTGCTGGCTTGATCGCCAAGCTAAACGCCGATGCGAACTTTATGCCATTAGCGCTCGCCAAACCAGGAGTAAACGCTGGCGAAGTCGTTATCGAACTTAAGGAAACCGGCGTGGCGAGATTGACGGTCGCACAGTCCTTAGCGTTGGGACTGGACCGTAACGGAGTGCATTATAAAAGCGTGACTCTCAAGCCGCAGTTTCCGTTGTCGGCCAGTACGACGCTCGATATGACGGTGTCGCGAGATGATCGGACAACTGCCGTCAACATTGCCTTTGATGGTACGGTCACGTATCAGGATATCGATCAACTGGTCGCGGGCATTGAAGCGAAGCTGGCCGGCACCACCATCTCGGTTGGCAGCAGTGGGAATCGGTTGTCATTTCACTTGAACAACGGGCGGGCTCACATTGTAGAGATATCGCCGTTTGCATCGTTGGGCTTCACGACATCCAACTCCAAGTACCTGATTCGTCCTACCATCGACGGTTCGGCGACGTTCGACTTGCCGTTCAAGTTGCCCAGTCCCATTCCCGGGATCGAGCTGCCTGCGATTAACCTTCCTAACATCAGCTTGACGATTCCCAAGCTGACGGATCTGAAAGACATCAATATTGAGTTTCCAAGTCTCGACTTGGATTTCAAAAACAAGCTGCAAAGCCTGAAGAAGCTCGACTTCGACGTGATTCTTTCCGGGTTGAAAATGGGGCTGGAGTATCTGAAGTCATTAGATGTGGGCGACCTTGATCTCCCGCTCTTCAATCAGAATATTCCGCTGTTGGACATCAATCTCCGCGATTCGTTGGACATCGCCCTGAAGTTCAGCGATTTTCTCATCGAGTTCGAGGCGAATCCGATTGGAAAGCTCAACGAGTTAGCCGACAGAATTCGACTCGGGCTCGGTGCTAAGGCGGTGACGTTCTCGTATGACCCAGGCGACATCCCTGGGCTGATCGGCAAGCGACCTGCGCTGAGACTGGATATCGCGTATGCAACTCCAGCGTTTGAAAAGGAATTGCCGCTCGATATCGATCTCTCCAGTATCGAAGCGATCAAGGCGTTGGGCGGCATTGTCGATTTCAATGCCACTGGCAACTTGACGGTCAAAGCCGGCGCAGAGGTCACGTTGTCGCTTGGCTTTGATGTCACCAATCCATTCCGTCCCAAGCCATTCCTGTATACCAACAACCCCGTCATTGCGCCGAGCGGAACAGCTGCTCATACGTTGGCAGGGATCGATGCGGCCAACAAGCAAGTGACGCTGCCCGCGATGAGCGATATGACGCTATTCACTGCAGGCGACTGGATCAAGCTGTCCGGGTCGAAAGTCGGGCGCCCTGATACCGACGGCAAGCCTGAACTGTTCAAGATCGCCGGCGTCGACATTGTCAATCGCAAGCTGACGCTTACTGTCGCACCCGATGCACTGAATGCGACATCAACCAATTGGACATTGAAGCGCCGCAGCCTCGTGCCCACCCGTGCGTTTGGTGTGGGCGCAGTCGATACCAACGTCATCACCTTTCCGGAAATGACCTTGACAGCGGACGGCGAGCAGCCTTTCGATATGTCGGTGTTTGGCGACGGAGGCTGGCTCAGCCTGGCCGGAGCGAGCGGAGGTGTTGGCGATGGTTCAGACACGAACTTATTCCGGATCGTCGGGGTCAATGTTGCCGAGCGCCAGGTTATGCTTCATGCCGCACCGGCAGGTCTTCTTGCGGAGAATGTCGGAGCCGCTTCCTGGGTTCTAAAGCAAGAAGTTGGCACGGAGGTCGTGCTTTCCGCTGACGCAGACGCGACCGACATCAATTTCGTGACGAGTCTCGGGCCCTTGGGCATCGAGATCAAAGATGGCTCGGCGCACATTCATCCAACGGGTCAGCCGTCGACGGCGCCGGGTGGGGCATCGTTCACGATCGGGTTGCAGGAATCCAAGGAGGCCAATCCCGATGGTCGACGCTATCTGAACGAGTTCGCTGGCAGCCAAGGACCGGTTACTGTGATCGAGTCGGATGGCCGCCGCACGTTTGCTGCAGATTGCGAGTGCTACGACAAGTTCTCTGTCTCGCTCGGCGTCCCGCTGGTCGGCAGCGAACGGGCCGAGGTCCGACTGGAAATCACGGATCCGAGCGAAGCCGTGTTCGCAGTTGTGGCAGCAGGACAAACGCCAACCGAATCCGACTTCCGCGGCGCGGGCATTATGATCTTTACACCAACCGCGACACGATTCACGGTATTCGTCAAAGGTGTTGACGACAATACTCGCGATCGCAAGCAGACTTCGACCATCACGCTCAGCTTCAACACCACCGACCCCAAGCTGCCCGCAACGCTCAAGAAAGCCAAGGACAAGACGATCAGCGTGATCACGCTCGACGACGATGTGCTGGGCAACGATACGCCCCCCGAAGTTGTACGAACGGGCGAATTCGAAGTGTTAGCGGGTGCTTCGTTCGGGCTGAAGGATTTTGGTATCGACACGTCCAATTTGCGAGGAACACTTGAACAAGCACTCGATGGTCAGGTTGTCGCTGACCTGCCGATCAAGTTGCGTGGCCTGCCAACGCGGGTGTCGGGCAAAGAACGCGTCAATGGAACCGTTAGCACAACCACACTCAGTACTGAAGAACCGCACTTACAGTTCGGATTCACACTCAGCGATATCCTCAAGAGCGGGTTCAAGCCATCCATCGATATCGTGACACCGGACGGCAAAGTCATTGTCAACGATGACGGCAGCACACCGTTCACGAAGCTGGTCACGGGAGGGATCTCCGGTTTGAGCGGCAAGGACGGGCTCAAGAATCTGTCGGCGATGGTCGGCGGCTGGGAAGGAGCTTTTGATCTGCTCATTGATGCGATGAACGGCGAAGTGTTTGGCATCGACTTGCCATTGATTGGCGACAAGCTGAAGGAGGAAGCAACTTTCCTCGTCAGCATGAAGGAAAAGGTGACTTCCGGTCTGCGAGCCGTGAACGGAGCCGAAGAGTATCTGACGGATAAGGTTCAAGAAGTGATCTACGCCGGACTGGGGCCCGATGGCGTGAATCTGCTCAAAGATGCCCATAGCGACGATCAAACGCAATCGCTTTGGACTCCGGACGGCAAGCTCACCAAAGAAGACGTCGGCATTCGCATCCTTAAAGATGATGCGGGTGTGCCGAACGGCGTTCAATTCGAGATGCACTTGGGTAAGGACATCGCGTTCAACACGAATCCGAACTTTGACATTGGCGTTCCTGGATTGGACTTGAAAGTTGATGCACCGATCGAAGGCAATATCAACATCGATTTTGTCCTGATGGTTGGGATCGACACCAAGAACGGTTTCTATATCGAAACCGGCATGGTCGACGATCAAGGAAACGCCATCGGTGCCAAGGACGCTCAAGGAAAACTGCTTTCCAACGAGTTCACGATTGGGGTTGATGTGTCGACACCCGGCTTCGATGCCAGCGGCACGCTGGGATTCTTGGGGATGAGTGCCAAGGATCTGCCCGGTGCGCGCATCGGCGTGTTGAATTCTACGGACGGCACGACCAGCTATCCGCTGTTGGTGACGTCACGCACCGTGGGGCGTAGTACCGAAGGTGTGAAGATCGCTTTCAACACGGTGTCAACAACCGACGAAGTACGAGCCGAGTACGATGCCGATGCGCGAGTGATCACGTTCTTCCTCGCCCAGGACGCCAGCGGCAAAGTGACCACAACCGCGAAGGAATTGAGGGAGAAGGCGATCGCCTCGCCGTCGTTCAACGACGTGTTTTCGCTCAGCGTCATTGGTGACAAAGCCGACCAACTGAAGGCAGTTATACCAACCGGCGCCACGCTGGCGAGCAAGTCCATTGTTGCCGGAAAAGCCAAGCAGCCGGTCGTGATCGTGCCGAAGAACCCGTCTGCCGGACTGGGCGATGTTCGCTTTGAGTTCAAGACAGTCACAGCGGACGAAAAAGTTGAATACGACAAAGTGACGCGTTTGGTCACGTTCTACGTTGCCGCGAATAAAAAGGCCGGCGACCTCGTCACACTCGCGAATGCCTCGAATACCTTCCGCCAGCACTTCACTGCCGTACTCGGCAGTGGAGCAGGCGACCACAACTTAGTCATCGACGCGACACCTTACCAAAGGAAGACCCCCAACGCTCCCTTGCCATTTCAGCGAGCACTTGGCGAAGTCACGAAGCTGGCACCCAGCAATTTCTCGGCAAAGTTCGAAGTCGATCTGAAGGACCTCGCGACTGACAATGATACGAAGTTGACGATTCCGGAGTTCAGAAAGTTAAAGCGACAAGCGATTGACTTCGAGGTGAACGGCGCGGCCAGTTTGAACTTCCGGCTGCAATCGAATCTGGGCGACGTGGCGATGCCTGGCATTCGAGCCGATCTGAACCTCGACTGGCGGTTCAAGTATCCCAGCGACGCAGCCACCGCAGAACCGGGTTCCAGTGCGAAGAGGTCGAAGTTCCCTAGCCTTCCCGATGCGATCGCGATCAACAATGTCGAGATCAATCTTGGCGAGTTCTTCAATAACTTCGCTGGTCAATCGCTCAAGAAGGTTCAGGAGATTTTAAAGCCGCTCGATCCCGTGCTTAAGGTGCTGAACGATCCGTTGCCCGTGATCAGCGATCTGACCGGATCGCCCACGTCGCTGTTAGATATGGCTCGGTTGTTTGGTGGCAAGGTGACGCAGGCGGTGCAGTTCATCGATGCGGTCTCTCAACTCAAGTCGCTGGTCGACTCGATACCCACCGATCTTGGTGCCGACAGCTGGCTCGGCATCGGCAGCTTCGAAATCAACACCGCCAGCTTGCGTGATGCGAATCCGCTGGCGGGCGGTTCACAGGCTCGTGTTCCAGAGATAATGCTGCCCGAAGGCTTTGATCCCGCGAGTATTACCAAAGACCTGGGCGCCATGGTCAAGAAGGCCTCGAAAGAGGCAGCTGCGAAGAACTTCGAAGCGGCCAAGTTCACGAAGAAGGCAGGCTCGTTCAAAGAGGGCCAGCTCAATGTTAGCTTCCCAATTCTCAGCAACCCCAGTTCGATCTTTCAGTTTCTGATGGGTCAGGATATCGACTTGTTGTATTTGGAGCTGCCGAAGTTCGGTATGGAGGCCACCATCAGCAAGTCGTTCCCGCTGCCGCCGCTGCCAGCGATCAATATCGAACTGGGCGGCAGTCTGAAAGGTACGATCGACTTAGCGTTTGGCTTCGATACCTCGGGCATACGCAAGTTCATGAATACCAATAACGTCATTGATGTCTTCGATGGCTTCTTCCTGACAGATCACGAAAACCCCGACGGCTCCGGTCCCGATATCCCCGAAGTGACAATCGAAGCCGGACTGACGGTCGGTGCAGGTGTCAATCTGGGAGTTGTGTCGGCAACCGTTGGTGGTGGCTTGTACGCGAATGTCGATTTCAACTTGCACGACAATAACGACGACAGCAAAGTACGCGTCGGCGAATTGATCGAGAATGCCAAACTCAAGGCCAACATCCTGGGTGCGGAGGTTCCTGGCATTCTGATCTTCGACGTCACGGGCGCGCTGAAGGTGAAGGTATTTGCCGAAGTAGCGCTCGGTCCCTGCCCGCTGTGCATCGAAGCGAACTGGGACAAGGACTTCACGATCGCCACGTTCACGCTCGAGCGTCCCGGTCCGGTCGATCCCGTGCTGGCGACGAAGGTTGGCGGCGAGCTGAAGCTGAACATTGGTCCCGATGCGGGAAAACGTGGCACGGGGCTGAAGGATGCAGACAAGAAAAAGATAAACCTATTGGATGGAGACGAAACGTACACAATTCAAGCTGGTGCGACCGCAAATAACATTCTCGTTACCGCATTCGGTGTCACGCAATCGTTCGACGGCATCACGTCGATCAGCGGAAATGCCGGTGAAGGGAATGACGTCATCACGATCGAAGAAAGCGTCGTGATCCCGACGCATATTCGAGGCGGTAGAGGCGATGACCAACTGAGCGGCGGTAGCGGTGCGGATCGGCTCGAAGGCGGTGAAGGCAAGGACAAGATCATCGGCGGCGAAGGCGATGACATTCTGTCAGGTGGCGGTGGCACGGACACCATTGATGGTCAAGGGGGCGACGACACGATCGATGGTGGCGATGGCGACGATACGCTTCTCGGCGGCGCTGGCAACGACACGATTCGCGGTGGCGCTGGCCAAGACAAGCTGGACGGCGGCGATGGTGATGATCGGCTGCTCGGCGAAGCCGGCGATGATGTTATTCGGGGCGACGACGGCCAGGACAATGTGGATGGCGGTGCCGGCGCCGATATGATCTTTGGCGGTTATGGCGCCGACACGCTGCGCGGCGGCGCTGGCAACGATCTGATCAAGGGCGAGTCGGGCAATGACAAGCTGTTTGGCGATGACGGAGACGACCGGCTGGAGGGCGGTGCGGACGAAGATGAGCTCGAAGGTGGTGCCGGTGCCGATTCGCTGTTCGGCGACGATGGACTCGATATCCTACGTGGTGGCCCGGGCAACGACCTGTTGGTTGGTGGCAAGAACAGCGATTCGTTGTTTGGCGACGCGGGCGACGATCTGTTGTATGTCTTCACGCAAGATCTTACCGAAACCGAAGCCTTGGACGAGAAAGCGCAAGGCGGTACCGGGAACGATCGCATCTGGGGCGGCATCGGGAACGATGTGCTTTACGGCGACTCCGAGCAACTCAACGGTCTCGATGGCAATGATGTGATCTATGGCTTTGCGGGCAATGATGTGCTGTACGGTGGCGGCGGGAACGACGAACTGAACGGCCACGAAGGCAATGACCGGCTGTATGGTAACTCGGGAGATGATGACTTGCGCGGTGACGCGGGTGACGATCTTCTAATTGGTGGTCTCGGACGCGATCTGTTGTCGGGAGGCGATGGAAACGATGTGCTGTTCGGCGACTTGGCGGGAGACTTTGACGACCCGCGCTTGTTTAGTCGCTCTGCCGAGCTATTGGCGTTTAACTATCAACTTCCGCCGCGCTTTGACGACCCCGAGCTGATCGAGTTTTTCCCCATCGACTCGCCGCCGCAGATTCTAGTAACGCCGAAGATCGTGGCGAATGGATACGACGGCGGACCTAACGACGGCGACGACAAGTTGCTTGGTGGCGCGGGCATTGATGTGTTGTTGGGCGGTGGCGGTGCGGACTTGCTGGACGGTGGCAATGACGCCGACTATCTCGACGCCGGTGCGGGCCACGATGTTGATGTCCATGGCGGCGCGGGCGATGACGTGGTGCGCGGCGGCAGCGGCGACGACATCGTGCATGGCGACGACGGTATCGATCAGGTGTACGGCGACGATGGCTCCGACAAGTTGTTTGGCGGTGCGGCAACGCAATATGCGTTCCAGCGATTGTTCGGCGGCAACGGCAGCGACCAGTTATTTGGCTTCGCGCCAACCAGTACTGCAAATCTTATGAACTACCCGCTGCCAAAGTTCACGACCACCTTCGGCATCAACGGCGAACAGATGTTCGGTGATTCCGGCAATGATATTTTCTACGGCAGTAGCACGACCAGCGATCTCGCGGTCGGCGGGCCTGGCAACGATGTGTTGTATGGTGATGCTATGGGACCGGGGTATATCCGCATCACGGGAGATGCAGCATTGACGACCGGTGTGGCCGATCTGCTGCTAGGTGACGATGGCGAAGATCAATTCTTTGGTGGTGGCGGTAATGATCAGATTTGGGGCGGTGCCGATTCAGATGCGATTGACGGCCAAGGCGGCCAAGACGAGATGTACGGCGGGGCTGGCATCGACAAGTTCATCCTCCCCTTGTCTGTCGGTCGCGCGAACGACGAACCCATTCGAGGCCATGCAGGCAACCGGCAGTTGAAGGATGTGCCCGACGACAACGCGACCGACATCGTCGTCTTTCGCGGTACGAACAACAATGACATCATTCGCATCAGTCAGACCACGACCACACCACCAAAGTTGGTGGTCGACATCACGACGTTGGGCGTAATGCAATCGACGACGGTGATCTGGGCCGATAGCCGCACGGGCAAACCAGAACTCGAGCAGTTCCAGGTCTCGGCGCTGGGCGGCGACGATGTCGTTGGGTTTGGTCTTCTCAAAGCCGAGTTCGGCAACCTCGCGCTCCTGGCCCCGCTCGATATTACCGGGAATTTGCAACGGGCGCCGATCGACTTGAGCAAACTGGTGAAGAACGAGAACGGCAAGATCAGAACGGATTGGACAACGGCCTTCGATGGCGGGGGTGGTAATGACTTGCTCGTGGGAACACCGGGCCGAGATCGCTTCGATGGTGGCGGCGGCAGCGACATCATGTTCGGTTTCGGCGGAGATGATCGCTTATGGGGTGATTCCGGCAGCGGCTCGTCACTGGATCTGGACATTGCCTTTGCCGGTGGCGGAGCGGACGACGTGATCGGTGGCCAAGGTAAGAATCTGTTGTACGCTTGGTCGTTGCCGCCAAACCCGTTGTTGGTTCCCGGTACCAATCCGACCCAGAATCTTAGGAATGCTACGACGTTTTCAACGTTCGTTCCCGACGGCGGTTTCGGAATCTACCGGCAGCTCAATGGCGATCTGGAATCGCACAGCTTGCTTGTTGACGAAGCCGCTACTCTTACCGCCACGATCTCCGTACGACTCGATCACAAGCCAGAATCCGAAGTCGTCCTCGCAGTGATACCGTCGAACCCGTCTGAAGTATCGCCTGACAAGAAGACGCTAACCTTCAATACAAACAACTGGAACACGCCGCAAACGGTCACGGTCACCGGCGTCGTTGACGGTGCGAAGGATGGCGACACCATCTCGAACATTACGGTTTCGGTCGATGCCGAGAAGTCACGGGATGCTGCGTTCAATCTTGTCGCACCGCAGGTGTTCAGCGTGGTCACGATTGACAGCAACGCCACAGCAGTAACGACGGTGCCCGCCAGCAACACGTCCCTGGCGATCACGATGGGCAAGGAGCTCGCGCTCGAAGACACGGGGTTCAATCGCATTCTCGGTCAGAATCGCGATGACATGCTGTTGGGCGGTACGGGGCTTGATTTTCTGCATGGCCAAACCGGCAATGACATTCTATTCCGTCGCGATGGCACTCGGCTCGAATCGGCCGATGGCGGTGTGGCTGGGGACGATTGGGCCAAATACGCCAAGAGCACTAACAAGGTCTGGTATGTCAGTGGCAGCAACGCCAATGACGAGATTCACGTCGACTTCGTGACCGAGCCGGGCAGTGACTTAACCGGCCACCACCTCATCACACGACTGACCGAGAACAACGGCGCGTTTAGTTTTGCCGCACAAGCCAGGCTGGACTTCACGGCCGCCGCCGCCATCGGTGCATCCGGTTGGGACGCGCAAGATCCGATCGTGAATATCGTTGATGAACTTGCACGGCGAGCCGAGGCGAATGAAAACCTGACAAACGAGCAACTGTTGCAACTGGTCGCGTCCGCCAAGCAAGGCACCGCACCGAATCCAACGGTTCCACCCGAAGACGACTATCTGGCGATCATTATCGACGCGCTCGATGGTAATGATGAAATCATCGTTGGGCCCACCGTGCAGAAGTCCGTGTGGGTCAACGCCGGTGAAGGGGACGATCGCGTCATCGACCGCAACGGCAAAGCAATCTTGACCGACAAGACGGAGAGCGTCAAAGCCGATGGTGAGACAAGCGGCCAGCGAAACGATACTGCGACGCACGCGTTCGATCTGGGGACGATCACGTCGAACGCGGGCGGCGATCCGACTTTTGTTCAGTTAACGATCGACAATCCCGAAGACGTCGACTGGTACAAGTTCCGTTTGGCTGCGATGCCAACGGCGATGGCAACAATTACCGTCGCCAGTCTGAATACAGAGGAAGATAAGTTCACCTTCGAGATTTACGAGGACCCGAACGACCTATCCAGTCCGAAAGCGAATGGTGACTTCCAAGTGTCGCTGGACGGCCTTGTGACTGGCAAGGATTATTGGCTCAAGATCAGCGACAACCTGCGTCCAACGATCTACGACATTCAATTCAACCTGGATGGCGATGCAAAGACGACGAACGTTATTAAGAGCTTTGAAACCATCATCGATGGCCCGGGTTCCACACGCCGGGACGTATTGCTGGGCGGACCTGGCGACGACGTACTCAGCGGCGGTGGCGGCGAAGATTGGATCTTCGGCGGACCGGGAACCGATGTGCTGACGGGCGGCAAGGATCGCGGTGCGTCGGATCTGTTGTTCGGTGGCGAAGGCAACGATACGTTCCAAATCATTCCGGACTTTTTGCCGAGCGTGAGCGGTCCGTTGGCGACCTTCTTCGATGGCGAAGCAGCCACCGAATTGCTGACCACCAGCGACCAATTTCGAGGTGGTGACGGATTCGACCGTGTCTTGTTCCTGGGCGGCGACAAGGACCGCTTGTTCAACGCCGTCCCGGACATCGTGGCCATCAAGTACAACACCGTCTTGCATCGCTGGGAGTTTGCTTCCGGTGTTTGGGATATCGGCAAGCAACAGTTTCAGACCAACGAGGATGGTTCGTATCGACAGCAATTCTTGTTCTATCAAACGCGAGATGTCGAGAGCACGGTCATCGCCACGCGGGCCGGCGACGACGTGGTCCATGCAGACGCGGAATTCAATGTCAGAAAGGACGACGGCAAGCTGACGTCCGACGACACGCCCCTGTTCGCCGGAAACTGGGGAATCGCCGAAGGCGCGTGGGAGCAAGGTGCTGGCTCGTTGGCCAGAATCACGATTGACGGCGGGAAGGGCGATGACGCCCTGTTTGGCGGTTTCTATGACGATACGATCTACGGCGATCAAGACAATGACTATTTGGTCGGGGGCGAGGGGAATGATATTCTCGATGGCGGCAGCGACAAGGATAAGTTGTTTGGCAATACGCCAAACGGAGCATCCCCGGACCAAGTGTACGACGATTTTCTACCGTGGCGTGGTCGGCCAGCGCTGGTGTTTGGCAAACCCTCGGAACGTTACGAGTACGAGCTTGCTTCACCAACTTTCGACACACCGCCGTTAACCGGTGTCGACATCACCAAGACGCTTGGCGGGCCGTTCTTCTCGAATACCAGCGACTGGAAAGTCAGCACGGACGTCAGTCGCGAGTCGCTCGACCATGTCTTGCCACTGCCAGTGAATTCGTCATTTGCGAACCCGACAACCGCGTCGATGATCGCCAAGCTGAATGATGACGAGCAGCCGTTGTTTGTTTCCGGCCAAGCATTGCAAGCGGTCGCTGGTGTCCGCTATTTCCGCAGCACCTTCGAAGTCACCGACCCGCTGCAAACGGCCCTGCGACTGCAAATGTCGCTGACCCAAAACGCGGTCATCTTCATCAATGGCATCGAGATCGCCAGAGAATCGAGCAACAGCGGCGCCAGCACCGTGAACCAAGCCGCACCCTTCGCCACCCTCACGTTGCGTCCGGACAACTCGTTGAAAGATGTAGAGAAGTTTGACAGCAAGCCCCTTGGGTTCCCGAACCTAAAGGAAGGTACGAACGAGATCATCATCGCCACACAGAATCAGGTCGAGGGAGGCTTCCGGTTGAGGTTGGACCTGGTGCCCGATCTATCCAACTCGTTCGGTTTGAAAGGCAGCGAAGCATCCGAGACGATTTCTCGCGTGACGCCGCTGAACGGCGACTTCAACGGCGATGGCAAATCAGACTTCCTCGTTTCGGGTGACAAGTTCAGTTACTTGTTCTTCCAACCTGTCGACCTCGACCGACTCGACAACGTCCGCGAAGCCGCCGACATTGTCTTCGACCACTCTTACATGGGCCGGCCTGCCGAGCGATTCGGAGACCTAAATAACGACAAATTGGCAGATTTGGTGTTCTTGCGGGACAAGGGAGAAGATCTTGAAGTCGTGATTCTACTCGGCGGTGAACGGCTGAAAGTCTCCAGCACCGCGTCAATTGACTACCCGCGACTTTGGGACGCGTCTGACGACTTGATTACGCAAACACTTGCGAAGCAAAACGGCGCTTTGTCAATCAAATCGATTCTCGTCGGCAAAGATCAATTCTTTGCAACCGCTGGCCGGTCGGCGTCGGACGCGTCGATTACTGTAGGATCGTTCCTTGAGCCGGGATTCTCAGACGTCTTGCTGACGACGAAGCGGGCAGAGTTCGGACATGAATCGATTGGCGATCAAAGGATCGGGGGCTTTATCTATGCCGGAAAACGTATCGCCAACCAGGCGACGATAAACCATTCAGGCACCCGGGCGAACGACCCCATGCTGCTCGACCTTGATGTCGCCGGCACCGTCGTGCTGGACAAGACAATCACCGGCGCGCTGCCGATCGCCGTCATTTCAGGTGGTGGAAGTAATAGTCTTGACGCATTTGTCGTGGAAGGATTGACGGCAGAGCAACAGACGCGGAACAAGCTGCCTGCACGCACCGATTTAGTCTGGCCACCGGAAGTGTCTATCGTGAACCCGACCTCGGGCCGCTTCCTCAGCAGCGTCGAGATGAAGTTTAACGTCAAGGTCGCAATCGCTGATGGGGCACAGACACTGAAGCAATTCGAGTTCGCGAATCTGAGTTCGATGCTCTCGATCGAAGAGCTCTATCAACAGATCAAGCAACGAATCGACTCTGATCTGCCGCTTAACATGCTTCAGCTTGAGATTACCGCACCACTAAATCCCGTGCCTACTGGCGGTCTGGCACTCCCATCAGCAACTCGCAATAACCGAAGCCCCGTCATTCAGTTTGCGTCAACTGGCTACAAGGTCAGGGTGGAGACAACCTTCCAAACTTCTCCTACCACAACAACCGACAAGATCGACGTGCGTCCGACCGGACAATTTGTGAAAATCGACCTGTCAACGGATGGGATTTCAACAAATCCCCTTGCCGCGACCCCTCAACTAGTGAGTCTCCGGGAGGTCGAAGTATTTACGCCTGACAGCACACAGAATGTCGCGTTGCGAGCCAAGACGGAGCAGAGTCGATCAAGCATTACGCCAGCGCCTATCACCGCAATTGCCGTCGATGGAGAACACACCTCCGCCTCCATTACCTTTGCGATCAATCCATATTGGCAGGTTGATTTGGGCTCTGAACGTACGATTGACCACATCCTGGTCGATAGCCCGCTGCCCTACTACGCCGTGCAAGTGTTGAATAGTCAGGGCACTCCCGTATGGCGATCTGGAAAGCAAAGTGGCATCGATTGCCCAAACTTTATTGGATGCTTGAGCTTTGTTGGCTTGAAGAGTTACCGCATACAAAACCCGATCGTTGTTGCGGATTCATCCTTCACAAGTTACGTCACTTCGCCAATCATCTCGCGATCCCAGTTGAATGATCCGTGGCGAATCGTTCTTAAAAGTAGTGACGGCGTCGCGGACATCCCGTTCGATGTGGGCGATATTAACTTCGATGGAAAAGTGGATGTGAGTCGCGGTACACGGGACGCCTTTCGTGTGTACTTCGACCGCGCGAACTATCTGAATGACAACGCGGCCAACTTTACCGTGACCGGCAGCGGTACCTCAGGCGAAGCGTTCACCGGCACGACGGGCGACTTTAATGCCGATGGTAAGATCGATCTGGCGGTGCGATTCAAGCCAGATGCTGCTCACGACGCACGTGTTGGTGTGTTTTATTCGGTGGTCGACAAAGTTGCTGCCGGTATGGCATCGATGGCATTCGACGCGGCAGACCTCATACTAGTCGGTGAACGAACGAAGGACGGTTTTGGTCAGTTGATGACATCGCCCAATCTGGATCTCAATAACGACGGTATTGACGATCTGGTGATTGGCGCCTCGCGTTCCGACAGCGAAGCCAAAGACGGTGCAGGTCGCATTTACACGATCTATGGTCGGCCTCAAGCGAATCCTTTGCCAACCGTCGCGAAAGAACTCAGCACGGACAGCGTGCCTGGCAGTGGTGACTTCCTGGCGGAAACCGGCCTTGGCGTCTACGCGTTCTCCAACAACGGGATGCCGTACGAGACCAGTGGTGCACAGAACGAACTGTGGTTCCACTTCAACACGCTGGGCGATGGTTTGGAGAACGACGGTCTGCGCGTCCTGCCCGCGAACTACGCCGCGAGTGCGACGCCGAAATTACAGACTGCGTTCGATCTGAACGCGATTCCCAAGCTGCGTGTCGATCTGGTCAATGCCTCGGGCCAGACGCTGCGACAAGGTGCCGGTGCGATGTCGCTGCGCGGGATCGAAGCGGGCGAGTACTTTGTTCGCGTGTATACGTCGGACGGTAGCCCGGCCAAATTCACATTGGAAGCCAATCCGCCCCGAGCGGGTCAAACGCATGAGAGCGTTACACATCCGGACGCCGATCGACTGTACGGCGGCGACGGCAACGATTTTCTTGTGGGTCACGGTGATCGCGATGTGCTGATCGGCGGCAGCGGTCTGGATACGATCATTGGCGAAGACCGCGAGAAGCAAGATTTGGCAAATGATGAAATCGGATTGACGAAGACGCCACCAACCAGCGAACTGATCGGTGTAAGGCGAGAAGTCGATCCAGAGATTCCCGCCACCGAAATTCCGGACGCCAACTTGCGACGAGCGATCGAGCTTGCCCTGGGCAAGCGGCCCGGCTCGACGTTTCGAGCTTCCGAATTGGCATCGATTGGATATCTGTCTTGGCGGATGAAAGATTTCGAGACAAGTATTCGCGATCTGAAAGGATTGGAGTACCTCGCCAATCTTGTACAGCTTGACCTGTTAGATGGGGTGCGGGGAACGAACAACAAGCCACCGAGCCTCGTCCCGATAACTCCAAGGCGGGCGCTCGCGCCGCACCCCTTGGTCGGCGAGGAAATTGGCACAAGTCGATTACGAGTTCTGAATCTCGGCACGACTATTTCCGGCGTGTGGGAGGGTGTCGCGCAACTCCCGAAAACACTCCAAAAGCTGCGGATTCCTCATGCTGTTCGTAAAGAGGTGTTGGGATCGCAATTCGCTGGTTTTGACGAGCTAGACGAGTTACGCGTTGACGATGGGATTCTCAATCAGGCCCCCAACAGCGTTGTATCGGAATCGGCAGGCAAGAACGGACCAGCAATCTTCGCCAGCGACGAGTTTGGCGAGTTTGGGATCATCCGCAACGTCCCGCCGACGGTGACGTTGCCAGCAGAAATCACCGGCGTTAAAGAAGGGACAACGCGGTCGGCTGCGGATCTGCTTGCAGGTGTCACCGTCAGCGACCCTGCCGACACCGTGATATCCTATGCAACCGTGCTCGACCCCTTCGGCAATCGCACCCCGCTGTATGACAACGCGTTGAAGTTCGATGCCGGTGCGCAGGCCATTGTCATTCCGACAACCAGTGATTTCGCTTCACCGATCTTTACCGTCGAGATGAATGTCCGCATCGATACGTCCGCCAATGGACTCTTGCCACTGCTGAGTTTCGATGGCCAGAGCCTGCAATGGATGATCGAGGGATCGGCAACTCAACGGCGACTCAGCGGCATTCTGCAAGGGACGGAACTTGTTGCGTTTGGAAATCAGCCTCCCAGACCCATTGTTAGTTCTCAACGGGTCTCCGAGATGTTGCCTTTCTCGGTGGGTGTGTGGTCGCATCTTGCGATCAGTTTCGATGGCACAAAGCTCCGCCTATATCAAAACGGCAGCTTGCTAGGCGAAACAACCGTCGGCAGTGGATTCGACTTCAAGCCCAACGAGACCGATAGGCTGCGGGTGGGTGGTCCGGGGATCACCATCGACGAGCTTCGTATCTTCAATCGCGCACGCTCACGACAGGAGATCAATGAAGACCGGAAAGGACGCATTTCGCCTCGAACGGCAAATTTGGTCGCCAGTTATCACTTTGACGAAGCCGCCGGCAAGCAGGTTGCTGACGCTCTTGATCGGCATCACGGTACGATTGAGACGCTCAGCACGGTCGAGCGTGTGCCGAGCGTCGCCAACGATGACGTGCTGTATCGCTTCGTTAATGACGGAGTGTATACGCTGGAAGTCACTGCAGCGGACGATGTCACCTCAACGACAAGTTCAACGACGATCCAAGTCGACAATATTGCTCCGACGACGAAAATCTCTCTCGAGGTTGTTCCTCAATTCTGCGCCGCCGAAGTTTGTACAGCCACCAGTGATGTTGGTCAGAAAATCAGCGTCAGCGCTGTTACGGACAAGCCCAATATCACTGACCCGATCACGTTAGCTGCTCAGGGCAACCTTCTTCGCAGCGATGGATTAGCGTGGCGGTTGGCGGATGGTTATTTCGAGGACGACTCGGACTACTTCCGGTTTCGCGATATCGAGCAGACAGGCAGCACCACCAGTATTTCCGGCATTGCGGCGGGAACGGTCGGTTATGTTCAAGAAGACGGAAACATTTCCACGACCGGGTACGTTCCCGGTAATGGGAGTCGGGATCAGTACACGGTCGAGTGGTTCGGGTACTTCCTGGCCGACGCGGACGGCACTTGGACCTTCTCTTCGGTATCGGACGATGGCAGCTTCGTCTGGATCGGAGACGATGCTGTGGATGATCGTTTCACAACCAGCAACGCCTTGATCAAGAACGGCGGCATTCATGGTTTGCAGACGGTTGCCGCGACTAAGGACCTGGTCGCGGGCACCTACTATCCGTTGCGGATTCAGTTCAGCGACAGCTATGGCAACGACAATATGGTGTTCAGTTTCAAGTCGCCTGCACCGGGCTCGCAACCTACATCAGATGGTCAAGGTTACTTCTACCAAGTCGAATTTGCGGACGACGCACCCTTCGACACCGGACAGCTGACTTATGAGTGGAAAGTGACGACGATCACCGGCCAGGCGATTGCGAACGGTGCGGATAAGAGCTTTGAGTTCACGCCGGAATTCGCCGGCTCCTATTTAGTCACCAAGAAGACCATCGATCCGCAAGGGGCAGTCGACGAAGATTCGTTCTCTCTTGAAGTTAAGCCGAGGTTTCAGCTCACGACGGGACATGTGAATGGGGTGAGTTTCGATTCGCCTCTCGGAGCTGACAAGGATGGTACGCTGGTGCCTTTAGGAACCATCGACCAACTTGATGAAGGGGATGTGCTCACGTTCGATCTGGAGTCACTCGCCGGCGCTCCGTCCGTCAACGCGAAACGAACGTACGAGTGGGGTATCGAGACGTACGATGATGAAGGGTTCAACAATGTTCTTGCGAGAGGAACAGATGCCATCGTCCGAGTGGTGCCGCCCGACAACGATTCATACACTCTGTTTACGCTGGTTTACGACACATTCGGCGAAGGAGCCCAGGCACAGCAATTCTACTCGCGGAGGGATATCGCTCTTGATGTGGTGAATGCGCCGCCGACCGTTGCGCTCAGTACGCTGACGGCCTCCACGACCGTGGGCCTGTATACGTTGGGTGGAATCACAATCAGCGATCCCGGAGCCAGCGACGTGCATACGTTGACGGTCAGTTGGGGCGATGGCAAAACAGACAAAGGTCTCGATCCGCTCGCTCCTATCTTTCATACATACACAACCCCGGGAATCCACAATGTTGTCGTGACGGCGACGGATGACGACGGTGGAGCCTCGGAGCCGGCGACTTTGCAACTGACGGTCACGGCGGTCGCGCCCACGGTGACCATTGCTGACATTGTCCCGATCAATGATGGCCAATCGGTAACTTTCGCCGCCAACGTTCACTACGTCGGAGCAAAGGCTCAGAACGAAACAATTACCTGGGAAGTGATCGCTCCCGACGGCAACTCGCAGTCGCGTGGTACGAACACGACCTTTGTTCCGAACCTGTCCGGGACCTGGTTGGCCATCGTGACTGTTGATGACGGACGCGGCAATGTGGTGAAAGCCAAACGCAGCTTTGTGGTCAATAACCTCGCGCCGACCGGCCTCACGCTCACCGAAGCCACATCCACGTTGAATGATCCCGTGCGGACTTACAGCGGACAAGTCACGGACTTCTCTGGCGACCGACCGCAAGGCAGCTTGATTGTCGAGAATGCAATCGCGGGGACTAGCCGAAAGATCCCGCTGATGTTGATGCAAGACGGTCAAGCGGACGCGAACGGGTTGCAAACCTGGAAGTACAGCACGACCTATGTCTCCGACAATCCGAACGGCGACATGGTGATGGTACGTGTGGTCGATCAAGACGGTGCCCAAGTCAGCCAAGGCGTCACCTCGAAGGTCATCCATAACGACTTCAGCAACGCCGTTGCCTATGCCGAAGCCAAGCACATCGCACGTGGGCCGCGCTTTGGTTCATTACGCTTGGAGGACAGGGAGTCGCCGGCAGGGACTGGCGTCGTCGCGACCGGCGATGAAGACGGCGTTGTGTCGTCGAAGTTGCGTCGAGGCAACACGGGCGAAGTGACGCTTGATGTGCAGAATCTGATCGGCGGTCAAGCAGCACAAATCGACGTGTGGATCGACTTTAATCGCAATGGCACGTTCGATGCCAATGAACAGGTTGTGAACAGTTCGCCTGTCACGAAGAACGGCGCACGCGTCTTTAACGTTCCCGTCCCGACCGATGCCTCGATCGGTGACACCGTGATGCGAATGCGGATCAGCTTGGCCAGCGACGGCGATCTCACAGCCATATCGGATTCGGCGTCTGGCGAAGTCGAAGATCATACGATCGCGATTGGCGGCGTGGAGTTTAGCACGGACGCAGGAAACTTGTTGGTCACCAGTCACGGTAGCCGAAACGACCAACTATCGATCACCGCGACTGCGACGGACGTGCAGTTCACGTTCGCCGACGCCGTTGATCTGTCGTTCGCGCTCGTACCAGGTGCGACGCTTAACGGACAAACAGTCACAGTGCCCAAGACTGCATTTACCGGTGAAGTTCGGCTGTCGACCGCCGCGGGAACGGACACCATCAACATCCACGCCAGCAGTAACTTGCCAGCCATCTCGGTTGACGGGGGAGACTCCGCCGATTCGTCAGTATCTCGTGATATCTTGACCGTTACTTCAACCGGCACGGTCACGACGACGCAGATTAGTTATGAATCGGACCAGACGGGAAGTGCCGCTATCACGGTCGATGCTGCTCCCAAAACGATTTCTTGGAGCGGACCAGTGAACGTGAATCTGTCGTTGACTGCGACAACGCTGACTGTGGACGCTTCGAACCACGCGGGGACGGCGAAGCTCTATCCAACTGATGTTGCCAACACGTTGGCCGTTTACGTCGATTCTTTCGCCACGATGTTTGCTCGACCAACGGGTTCTCTCACCGTCAAAGGATCGACGCTCGACTTGCCCGAAGGAATCGCGGCACCAATCAGCATTGCGCTCGACGCCGCCACGATCGGACTGGGCGGAAACGTCGATACGACCGCTGCGACCTTTAACGGTGATATTGAACTCGACGCAGATCTAACCATCGACTCGCAGGGCACGCCCGATGGCGATCTTGTCGTCAACGGCAGGATCGATGGCGCGTTCGCGTTAACGCTCAACTCGGGAACCGGGACCACTCAACTCAAAGGCGACATCGGCAGCGACACGACGCTCGCATCGCTGACCACCGACGCAGGCGGCACGACTCAGTTTGACGCGAACGTAAGCGTCGTCTCGGATGTGCAACGTTACAACGATCCGGTTTCACTGCACGGCAACGCAGAGTTCACTGGGACGAATGTCGTGTTTGCCCAAACGATTGCTTTGAGTTCGACAACGGCCGCCACGCTCACGTTGGGTGCCAATGATTCGGGCGAAGTCGGCGGGGTCATCTCGCAACCGGGCGGCGGCGTATTGAGCTTGGTGCATAGCGGATCAGGCACGACGAAGTTGGCCGGCGTCCATACTTATACGGGTTTGACGACCATACGAGCGGGTGCTTTAAAGATTCTAGAGAATGGCTCGATCGTTTCGAACGTCGTCGTGAAGAATGACGCGAATCTCGGCGGCAAGGGAAATCCACTGGGAAATGTGAAAGTCGAAGAAGGTGGCTCGTGGACGCCTGGTCTATCGCCGGGTATTCAGACGATTCCGAATGACGTATCGCTGACCGGCAGCGTGCTGGAAGTCGAACTGAACGGCAATGTCGTTGGAGTTCAGTACGACCAGATCCAGATCCAAGGGGCGGGCCACACGGTGACGTTGGGTGGAGCGCAGCTCAACGTGTTGCTTGGTTTCACTCCTGCCGTGAACGACGCGTTCACGATCATCTTGGCCGATGCGGGCTCGTCCGTCGCGGGCACGTTTTCAGATTCCGACGGAAATGTGCTTGCGGAAGACGCGAAGTTCGAGGCGGGCGGCTGGTGGTTCCGAATTAATTACGCGGCGGGCGATGGCAACGATGTCGTGCTGACCGTCCTATCACGAGCGTCGGACTTCAGCGATGCTCCGGCTTCCTACGGTGCGGCCAATCACTTGCTGGGCACGCTGCGGCTCGGTGAAGTGGTCGACGCGGAACTGGATAGTGCCACGGTTGACGGAGATGCCGATACCGACGATGGCGTCGAATTCGGCAGTCTGATGATCGGCCAAAGCGATGCGTCGATGTCGGTACTCGTTACGAACACCGCAGGCAGAGCTTCGTACATCAATGCCTGGATCGACTTCAATCAAGACGGCGACTTCGATCCCAACGAACAGATCGCGTCGGGCGTGTTGGTGAGCGGAACCGACAATGTCTTTCACCTCTTCAATATTCCGGCCGATGCGACTATCGGCGAGACGGTGGCTCGTGTCCGGGTAAGTTCGGTCGAGGATCTATCAGCGACTGGTTCCGCGACGAACGGCGAGGTCGAAGATTATACAGTCACGATCCAAAGCAATCTCGATTTCGGAGACGCGCCCGGTTCGCAGACATCTTTAATCGCTGACGGACCGCGACACATTATCGGCGGTCCCGTGCTTGGATCAAGCGTCGACACAGAGACTCAAGATACCAACTTGGAGGGCTTCGAGACGGGCGACTTTAGCGCCTTGCCCTGGCAAACCGGTGGCGCCGCGCCGTGGACGATTACTTCTGCAGACAAGTCTGGTGGAGTGTATAGCGCCCGAGCCGGTGCCATCGCCGATCAGCAACACTCATCGCTCGAGGTCACACTTGACATTGTCATGGACGGCACTGTCCAATTCGATCGCAAGACGTCCTCGCAGGCCAGCGATTTCCTCGTGTTCTGGATCGACGACGTCTACATGAATAAATGGTCGGGCGTCGACAGTTCGTTCACGCGCGAATCGTTCCCGATCACGGCTGGTCGGCACAAATTCACGTGGGCATTCATTACGGACCCGCCCGATGAAGGAGCTACCGGCAGCGATACGGCATTCCTTGACGGGATCGTGTTCCCCCCACACGCTCAAGCCGTGTTCCCGTTGGACGACACGAATCAAGCCGCCGACGATGAAGATGGAATCTTGTTCGGTGAGATTCAGGCGACTGCCGGCGGGCAGGCCTTCGTCCGTGTGGATGTTTCGAACGCCAGTGCGGAGACAAAACTCGATGCCTGGATAGATTTCGATGGCAACGGCAGGTTCAGCGACGCCGGCGAGCAGATCTTTGCAAACCAAGCCGTCGTCAATGGGCGCAATCGGCTTGAATTCACACTGCCAACAGGCGTCACGGCGATCGATACGTACGCCCGCTTCCGTGTGAGTACGGCGGGCAACCTTGCTCCGATCGGCTTGGCAGCCGATGGAGAGGTGGAAGATCATCCCGTTACTCTTGTCCCCGCTCGCGCACCCGTCGCAGGCACGACGACGATTAGCTTGGTGGGTGGCGATCTAGTCATCACCGGCAGCGCGGCGGACGACTTGTTAACCGTCAGCACCGATCTCGACTACATCACAATCCACGATCCGACGCACGTTCTGAATACTGCGATTACATTCGCCTACGGAAACGGAACTAACACGATCCGTGTGCCGCTGGTCGAGTTCGATGGCAAAGTCATCATCAATACCGCGGGCGGTGCGGATCGACTTACATTGGACTATGGCAGCGGAAACTTTGACCGTCCGATTCAGTTTGACGGCGGAGGCGGAGAGTCTGACCAACTGCTGTTGCAGAATGCGACCTTTAACTCCAAAACGATTTCCTACATCGATGCTACGACCGGCGCGATTGAGTTGACCAATAACGCCTCTCTGTCCTACTCGAATACCGAACTGTTGTCCTCGTCCGTCGACGTCGAGACAATGACGTTCGACTTGGGTGACGCGGCAAGTGATGCTGTGTTGCGAAAGCATGTGGGAGGCGGACTCCTGCGGCTTGAGTCTAACGACGCTACACTCTCGATCTTTAAGCCGCCAACACGCCTGACCATCAATGCGAATGGTGGCGACGATCAGATCCGACTGGACAGCGACGGCGCGGGAATCGCTGGCGGCACGGTCAACTTCATTGAGAATATGCAGCTGTTCGTGGATGGCGGCACGGGAACCAATACGCTGACGATCATCGATTCGACAGACACCACGCCGGGCGCGTTCACCGTTACTCAGGATTCGATCAGTGGTAGTAACCTGATCGGTTCGGGCAGCACACTTCGCTACAACGACATCGACCAGATTTCGATTGATGCCGCCAGTGCCAATACACATGTCATCGTGAACTTCGACGACCTTCAACCTGACGTTGCCGTCAACTTCTCGACAGCCGCCACCAACTCATTGACACTCCGTGGTAGCTCTCCCATCTCGGATTTGGATATCGAGTTTAGTTCGTTGGACGCAGGACGCTTTCTGGCGGACGGACGACAACTAAGCTTCTCCGGCGTCAAAGGGATTTTCGCCGAACTCACGGCGTCCAATACGGTGCTGACGTTCGGCGATGAAGCGGAGTCGGTCGTGGCATTGGCCGCCTCCGAAGATGGCACCACGTTTGCGAATTCGGCAGGGTCGGCAATCATGATTCGTAATCCGCTCGACTCGCTCTCGGTCTTTGGCGGACAGAACTCGGTCGACACGATCTTGTTCAGCGGATTGGGAGCGAACTTCGCGGCAGCACTGCAAGTCGGCAACGCTGCGGATCAAGATAACGTGATTTGGCGAGTGCCGGTTCGTAGCAATCTGCCCAGTTTGCGCATTCAAGGCGCAACGATTCGGCTCGACAGCGACGCACTCACCACCAGCGGCGACCAAGAGTATCTTGGATCGGTGACGTTGGCTCCCGGCGCGACTCTCAACGCCGCGAAGGTAACATTTAGCGATCGAGTCGATGCCATTTCACCGGATGCCGCGAGTGCAGTCTCGCCTTCGTCCGTTCCAATCGGCGAAGTCTTCTATGTCGATGTAATTGGTACCACCAGCGGCAACGTGTGGGGCAGCGACGTGTATACGAACGATTCGGCGCTGGGTGCCGCCGCCGTTCACGCCGGCATCTTGCAAGTCGGCGAACGCGCATTGGTTGAAGTCACGATACTGGCCGGTCAGTCAAGCTACACAGGTACTTCGCGGAACGGTGTCACGACGAGCGGCTTCGGCAACTGGGTCCGGAGCTATCGTTTGAAATTGGCCGAGGTACAGATTAACGCCGAAGTTGTGGAACTCGCGGGCGATGTGGGATCACAGACTCCGTTCAGCCAACTTGAAATCAATGCCTCGACACGACTTGGTGGCGACGTCACGACCACGCGTACTCAGACCTACAACGGAAGTCTCGCATTAGGCGCCGATGTCAACCTGGCTGGATCACTAATTACGGTCGACAAAGTCGATGCCGCGGAAGACATGACCAGTGGCACGCCACGGCCTGTGAATTTGGTGATCTCCGGCGCTGCGGTTGTGAACGGTGCAATCGGTGCGAGTCTGCCGCTCGAATCCCTGTCCGCAAATGGCAGCATCACGATGAATGGCGGTTTGATAGTCGCCCATCATCAGACTTACGCAGCTGCGGTCGCCTTGCCCGCCGCTCTCACCGTGTCCGGCGATGGAGAAGCGAACTTTCAGGGCATCATCAGCGGTACGGGTGGCCTGACAACTTCGTTGCCCACCACACTCAACGGTGCCAACACCTACACCGGCACCACGAATGTCGTTGGTGGATCATTGAGACTGAACGGAAGTGTGACGTCAAACATGACCGTGTCGGACGCGACGTTGTTCGGCAATGGAACGATCACCGGCAACTTGAATGTGAAGTCCAATGGTTTGGTGGCACCGACACCAAGCAGCTCGCGAGACCTGACCGTCAGCGGTAACGTGACGTTTGATAAGAACGCCGGTTTCGTGTTGTCGAGCACTGCCGCCGACGCGTTGGGAAGCCTTCGTGCCGACAAGGTGACACTGGGCAACGCCATGGTGTACTCCATGTTGGAGTATGCTCCTCAAGTCGCCGAGCGGCTGGTGTTCATTCACACGCCGACGCTCGAAGGCGCATTTAGCAATGCGTTAAATGGTGTGATCAGTGTGGCTGGCACGACGGATGTTCGGTATGAGTATCGCACGCCCACGACGCAAGACGCGTTTGGCATCCTCGGCTACGGCGTTGGCGACTATGGCGATGCATTATTTGGAACGCTGAAGTCCGATGGCGGCGCGGTACATCGTGCGGTCGGCCCGCTCCTCGGTGCGACTCGCGACAGCGAAGCGAATGGCCGGCCTGACGGTAATGCTGGCGGCGATGGTACGGATGAGGACGGCATCACCTTCATCGCATCGCTGTTCACCGGCAGCGTGGCAACACAAGCTGGCGTGATCGTAACGGCGTCGGTCGCGGCAAAACTGGATGCCTGGATCGACTTCAATCAGGACGGCGATTGGATGGACGCGGGAGAACACATCTTTACGAACGTCGCTGTCCCAGGTGGCAGAACGCCGCTGGGCTTTACCATCCCGGCCAAGGCAGATTTCGGAACGACGAACGGCACGGTTTCCGGAAAGACGTATGCCCGCTTCCGGCTCAGTTCCCTCGGCGGACTAACACCAACGGGGACGGCCGTGGATGGCGAAGTGGAAGATTATGTCATCAACATTATCGATGGAGAACGATTCGAGGAAAACAAACCCAATTCTCTACGCATGTCGGTCGCTGCCGAACCGCTCGATATCAAACTGGAAGCTGGCAGCATCGTGACCCGCATCGGTGAGGAAATCGTGAGCCGCGTGCCAATGTCTTACGTCGCGACGACGATTGTGGACGGCGACGCCGGGAACAATACCATCACTGTCGATTCGGCAGCGATTCCCCAAGCCGGCATGATCTATAACGGAAACGGCGATGGTGACTTTGATGTATTGAACGTGCTCCAGAACGGCGCCACTGCCAAGACGCTTGCACAGAACTTCGTTAACCCGCACGATGGTAGCGTCGAAGTCGACGGCAAGACAATCACCTATACGGGACTCGAACCGATCGATGATACGACCGTCGTGGCAGACCGCACGTTCCGGTTTGCCAATGCCGACGATGTTATTACCGTCGCCGATACCGGGACCACGAACGATGGCAAGTCGCAGATCAGCAGCGTGTCGTCGAGCGAGTCGGTGAATTTCATTCACCCGACGAACTCCACCACGATCGATGTTGCGGGCGGCAACAATGTCTTGAACTTCGGACCGCAAGACACAACCTTCACCAAACCACTCATCATCGCTGCTGGCAATGGCAACGACATCGTGCAAAGCAGCGTCGGTGACCTGCAACTTGCCAATGCCACTCTGACGAAATCCGGTGGCAGCCTCACGATTCCAAGCCGCTTGGTCGGCACAACGCTCGCCGCAGGCGGTGCTTTTTCACTCGTACTATCGGCAGGAGCACAGTTCAGCGACGCCGTGACGCTCGGAAATATCGGTGGTGTCACGCTAGGAGACAGTGTGACAGACGTCTTCGATTTCGATGGCGGCCTGGTGAGCAGCGCTGGTGTGACAACCTTGCAAGGAATCATACGAACGAGCGGTGATCCGCTTAGCTTCGGCGAAGTGGTCTTGGCCGGTAATACGCAACTCACCGGTTCCGTCATTACGCTCGGGGCGGTTGACGGTGAGGGTAACTTAACGCTCAGCGGCAACGTGAATTTGACGGGTGGCCTACTGCGAACCACGGGCAACCTCATCGTCAGCGATCAGATCACCTTGCTCGCTGACACAATCATCTCGCACGCCGGCACGACCACATTGTCGCAACCGATTGCCGGTGCTTTCAATTTGACCAAGGCTGGTACGGGCACTTTGCGGCTGAATGATCGCACTGCCGCTGGCACGGTCACAGCACAAGAAGGCACACTCGAGTTGCCGAATGGACTCACTGGCACGTTGCTGATGGATGGCGGCACGGTTCGAGTTGGCGGAACGCTTGACGCGGGATTGCGCGGCGAAGGCGATGGCGGCGAGTTGCTGATTGGCACGGGACCGGCAACCCTAAACGTTGCAGGCGACGTGTTGTTTGCGGGCAATACAACTTTGCACATGGAGCTCGACGGTGCGACCGCGGGAACTGGTTACGATCAGCTCAATGTGATCGGTGCGGCACGCAAAGTCGATCTTGCGAATGCGACACTCGATCTAACGCTGGGCTTCACGCCGATCGTTGGCAGCACGATGACGTTGGTCAATCTGGTGGCAACGGATTCGGAGCGAATTGGCGAGTTTACAGGTTTGCCCGAAGATTCGATCATCAGGCTGGGTGCTACCGGCGTGTTCCGCATCAACTACTCCGGCGGAGATGGAAACGACGTCGTGCTAACAACGCTCGCCACCAGCGAGTTGGACTTCGGTGCCGCGCCCGATTCCTATGGGACGCTGCTGGCCGACAACGGCGCGCGACACTTAGCAACAGGCCCGACGCTGGGAGCAACTCGCGATGCGGAACCAGATGCCGGACCAGACGCTGGCAACGAAGATGGCGTGACGTTTACAACGCTTACTGCAGGGATGATCGCAGTCGCTACTGTCGACATTCGCAATGCGCCTGGTGGTGCGAAGCTCGACGCCTGGATTGATTTTGATGGCAACGGCGTCTTCGATGCCAGTGAAGTGATTGCCGATGGCTTGTCCGTCACAACCGGTAACCGAACCGTGACGTTTGACGTCCCCGCGAACGCGAAATTGGGAGTGGCACAGGCTCGGTTCCGAGTTAGCACGGTGGGTGTCGCCGGTCCTGCGGGTTTGGCAGCGGATGGTGAAGTCGAAGATTATGTCGTGGCGATCGTCGATATGAACGACGCGCCGACGATAGATGCGATTGCCAACCTGGTAACGACGGAGGATCTTGATGCGAACAGCGACGGTGTGACGGACACTCTCGTCATCGAGTTGACTGGGATCTCTGCGGGTGTTGGCGAAAATCAACTGATACGGATGACCGCTACGACGGACGATGCGGAACTGATCTCCAACCTGACGCTCAACTATGTCACCGGCGCGGAAGCCGGAACGCTGGAGTTCACGCTCGGCGCGAATGCCTTTGGTCAGGCAACTATCACGCTCACCTTGGAAGATGCCGGCTTGGACGGCCAGTTCGATACTGCGGACGATGGCGTGACGACGACTACCGTGACTGTCAACGTCGCGTCCGTGAACGACTCGCCAAGCGGCGCTGTGCAAACGAACTCCCTATCGATTTTCGAGAATGCAGGCCAGCAGACGATCGCGATTACCGGCATTACGGCCGGTGCCGATGAGCCGGACGCAGTTACTATCACGGCGACAACGGATACGCCAACGATGTTCTCAGAGCTTGCCGTCGACTACGTTGCGGGCCAAGATGCGGCCGAACTGCGACTAGCAACGAACGTCAACCAACGTGGCGTCGCGTTGGTCTATCTGGCAATCAGCGACGGCCAGACGACGGTAACGGAAACCATTACGATCACGGTAGCTGAACGAAACGACGCTCCTACGCTTGACGAAGTCGCTGCGGTGGCACTGCACGCTAATCCAGGCGCGCAGTCCATAGCGCTGACCGGAATCTCACCCGGCATCGGTGAACCAACTCAGCAACTGCTAATCACCGCGACCAGCACAACTACCAACTTCTTCGAGACGCTAGATGTTAGCTACATACCCGGCGCATCGACAGGCTCGCTATCGTTTACGCCCTTTGAGAGTGCCTTCGGATTCGGCGAGATACTGCTGAGGTTGCAAGATGCCGGTGCCGACGGCACGTTCGGCACGGAGGACGACGCGATACGCGAACAGTTCGTCCATGTGACGCTGAACACACCACCCACTCTCGACGTGATCTCCGACCGCCGCATCCTACCGGCGTCCGGCGAACAATCGATTTTAATCAGTGGCATTACCTCCGGTGATGACGATCGCAAGAGTTTGCGAGTCACCGCCACCAGCAGCAACACAACAGTCGTTGCCGACCCCACGAGTATCTACAACGAAAGGACGCTTCCGACAACCGGCGAGTTGCGGCTGACACCACTTGCTGTTGGCACTTCGGACATCACCGTCACGGTCCAAGACGCAGGCTGGGACAACCAATTCGGCACGGACGACGATCGCAGCTTCGCTCGCACCTTCACGGTCTACGTCTCGGCGGCAAATGCAGCACCTACGGCGATCACGCTTGACAACGATAGCCTTGCCGAAAACCTCTCTGGTGCCATTGTCGGTGAGCTAACGGTTGCTGACGCAGACTCTGGCGATACGCACACATTCTCTGTATCGGACAACCGCTTCGAGATCGTCAATGGCTCGTTGAAGCTGAAGGACGACGTCAATCTCGATTACGAAGAGGATTCGATCGTGTTTGTGGACGTGACCGCTACGGATTCGGGAAGTCCTGGCTTAGCGGTAACAGAATCTTTTGTGCTGAATGTCGCTGATATCAACGAGCCAATCACGGGCATCTCGCTAAGCAACGATCGCGTGAATGAAAACGAGTTCGGTGCCGCACTTGGGGCCTTGACCGTAAACGACCCTGACCTCGGCGACCAACATGCGTTTACCGTTTCCGATCCGCGCTTCGAGATCGTCGGTGGCAATTTGAAGCTGAAGGCAGGAGTCGGCTTAAACTTCGAAGCGGCTTCGGAAGTAGCCGTCAACGTGACGGCCACCGATTCCGGGACTCCGCCGACTACCTTCACCCAGTCGTTTACGGTCCGGGTCAATGACGTCAACGAGCCCCCGCTGACAATCGTGTTTGTCAACGAGAACTCCAGCGGCGAAGTGCTGGCTCAACTGTTGGCAGACGATCCGGATGCCAACAGTGTCACGACCTTCTCCGTGTCGGACGATCGATTCGAGGTCGCAAACAATCGACTGAAGCTGAAAGACGGCATGTCACTCGATTTCGAGAGCGAGGCTTCAATTACACTCACGCTGACCGCTTTCGACGCCTCCGCTCCGACGCATACACTGTCGCAGTTGGTCTCGGTGAACGTCAATGATATCAACGATGCACCAACCAATGTCGTGTTGTCTGCTGCGACGCTTCGCGAGCACCAAGCAGGAGTTGCGGTGGGAACCGTTATGGTCAATGACCCAGATGCCAGCGACTCGCATGTTACGACCGTTTCCGATCCTCGATTTGAAATCGTTGGAGGCACGCTACGGCTGAAAGCGGGGCAAGCGGTCGACCATGGCACCGAGCCGACGATCACATTGAATCTTACGGCAACCGATAATGGCTCTCCACAACGAAGCCTGACGAAGTCAGTCACACTCACCGTTCTCGAAGAACTGGTCACCAACGCAGCCCCGACCGGCATCCAGCTCTCCAACGCAAACATCGCGGAGAATGTTAGCGGTGCGTCGATTGGTTCTGTCACGGTAACGGATCCGGACGCGGGCGACGTACACGCGATCAGCGTTTCCGATAACCGATTTGAGATAGTGAATGGCCTCCTGAAGCTGAAAGCTGGACAGAGCTTGAATTTCGAGTCCACTCCAACGATCTCGCTGATGATCACGGCCACGGATTCAGGGACGCCGGCGCTGAGTGTGACGAAGCCGTTTACGATCACTGTTGCGAATGTCAACGAGACGCCGACCAGTCTGACGCTGTCGAAGTCTTCGCTCGAAGAAAATGTCGCCGGAGGCTTAGTTGGCTCATTGCTGGTTGTTGATCCCGACGTGGGCGACTCGCATAGCTTCGTCGTTTCTGATTCACGTTTTGAGGTGAAGGATGGCCAGTTGAAATTAAAGGCGGGTGTTGTTCTCGATCACGAAGCTGCCGAGACCATTTCGCTGAGTGTGACCGCAACGGATTCGGGCTCGCCGGCATTGTCCCGTACCCAGTCGTTCGTTGTCACGGTCCTCGACGTCAATGAAGCACCCACTTCAGTTATAGTAACGACGGAACCAATCGCCGAGAACGAACTCGGTGCCGTCATTGGAGACGTCGCCGTCGTCGACCCGGATGTGAACGACACTCACACAATCGTCGTTTCGGACCCGCGATTCGAAGTTGTTGGTGGAAGGTTGAAGCTCAAGAGCGGGCAAAGCCTGAACTTTGAAGCCGGCGCAACGCTGTTGCTAGACATCACGGCTACGGATTCTGGGACACCTGGCTTGTCGGTGAGTAAAGCCGTCACTGTCTCAGTTAACGATGTTAATGAGTTTGATCCGGTCATTCAGGCCGCATCCTTCTCGATCGACGAAAACAGCTCTTCCGGGAGTGTGGTCGGCAGTGTCGCGGTCAGCGACCAAGACACATCGCAGTCGCATTCGTTCGCAATCACGTCGGGCAATGCTGGCAATGCCTTTGCCATCGATAAAGAAGGCCGTATCACAGTCGCCTCCAATGCCACATTGAACTTCGAACAGATCGCTTCCTATACGTTGACCGTGGCAGCCACCGATTCTGGGACACCCGCTCGTTCTTCCAGCAAGTCGTTCGAAGTGAAGGTCAATGACGTCAATGATGCTCCCTCGCAAATCACGATCGACACCGTTGAAGTGTCCGAGAAGCTGGCAGGAGCCGTCGTCGGTACGATTACAGTTATCGACGAAGACGCCTCGGACACGCATCAGCTGTCGATTGGCGATGATCGCTTCGAGATCGTTGGGACGACGGTAAAGCTCAAGGACGGGGTTTTCCTCTCGTACGCTTCCGAAACAACGATTTCGATTGAGGTCACCGCGGTCGATTCCGGTGACCCCGCAGGAAGTCTTGTGACATCGATTCCGCTTTCGATTCTCGAGAACGAATTCCCTTGGCACAATGCAGCAAACCCAGTCGACACGACGCGTGATGGGAAAGTGACGCCGCTTGATGCGTTAGTTGGCATTAACTTGCTCAATGAGATCGGCAATCCGCTCCTAATCGGAGGCCGCAAGCTCCCCACGTCGCGTCCCGCCAGTTCGGCACTTGCCTATTACGACGTCAACGGAGACGGTGCGCTCAGCCCGCTCGACGTGCTGATTGTCATCAACTATTTAAACAGTCAGTTTGGGTCCGAGGGCGAATCTCCGACTAAGTTACCGTTGGGTGCTGTTCATTCGCTAGAGCCGACAAATGAGATACCAGGAGAACGACGAGTTATCGAGACGTCACTCGGTGAGTCGACAGCACCTTGTACAAACGACGATTACTTCCGCATCGTCGGTGAACGCGAACAGATGGTTCGTTCTCGAATTCGCGGTTCATCTGCCGAGGAAGTCAACCTAAGCGATGTCCTCGATACTTTGGCGAGAGATTTAGCGCTTCGTTGGTGGTCGGATAGTTAGAACAAATACGGTCTCTCAGATGCTCATCATTACTCCGCGGCAGGCAATCTCACTGCACCGGGTTCGAAGTCGGTAGTGGTACAGTTTGCGATTCTTGAAAGTAGGACGGCCAATCTTGGCCATCTTTTGTCGGGCAGGAGTGCCCGACTTACGGCAAAGGGTACCACTACCTCGAAGTCCAGCGGATTGCCAACGGAGGCGGTTCATCCAGATAATACGATGATGGACCAACATTTCGAACCGCGGAGTACTACCTACACACGCAACTTTCGCAAATCGTCGTCTGCAGAAGCACTTTTCTCACCGATCGATTGCAGACAACGTACCTCGCACGAATCAATCTTGAGGACTTCAGGGCGGACGGGAGCCAGTGCCAATGTCAGCGGTTGCATCGTGTACGAGCGACTTGTTTTCATTGTACGGCTTTCACCGCATAGGCACATGACTTTTGTCGCCTAAATGCGTACTCAAGCAACTCAAAAGTTGTGTTGGGTGTCGCCTCGGGAAGCGTTTTCAGATTTCGAAATTGCGGCCGACAATCCAGTTAACGCACAACACCGAGCGTTTCCTCGCCCGGCGCTTCACGATTTCCGCTAGTGTGGCGACGACTTGCGATGATTGGTTGCGTCGAGAGAGTTCTGTGTTTTCGCGTGGAGAACGCCGCTCGGTTGCCCACCGGGGTAACTTCGCGCCCAAAATCTTGCAATATCCGTTTAACAGCTCCCTTTGGTTTAGCGACCTGGTTGGGTTCGGACGCCGGAAGGAATGGGCGCGGGAACTTGTTCGCGTTGCTTGCGATCAGGACACGCACGCGTGCGAGTGGGCCACGTGGCGTCGGTCGGTGGACGATAGACGGAACAGAAGTCACGGTGTTTGCTTCGCACAAGCTCAGGTCGTCACCGTGATCGAAGTAACGTTGAGACGCTATGCGATAGAGATCGTGGCTAGGAACTGAACGACCGCGGATATCGTCGGACGAATGGTGATATCGATAGCGTTCTTGTTTCATGCGTTCGATGGGGCAACAGTTACCTTTGCGTGGGGGCCCGCGGTGACGTTCTCGTCGGTAGGCTTCCAACGACAAAGGCAGTCAGTTCGACCGCGATGCCAAGGCACGCAGTTTACGGTATAGTGTCACTGCTCTCTTTGGAAGAAACGTATGGATTCGACATCGGTCAGCCTGTTGCGACGATTGCAGAAACCCAACGAAGAAAACGCTTGGCAGCGGTTCGTGGATTTGTATGCGCCGTTGATCTTCTACTGGGGACGCGGGCAAGGGCTGAATGCTACGGATGCTTCTGACTTGGTGCAGGAAGTGATGACGATCCTTGTTACCAAACTACCGGAGTTCTCTTACGACCCGTCGAAACGATTTCGAGGCTGGTTAAGAACGGTAACCACCAATGCAGCCCGGAATTATCAACGGCGTGCATCAACGCTCCCCGCGACCGGCGCTGAAGAGTCGATTCAAGCAATAGCTGTGGCAAGTAGCGTCGATCTGTTCGACGAAGCTGAATACCGAGGATTCCTCGCCAAACGAGCGATGCGGATCATGCGGGCAGAGTTTCAGGAATCAACATGGCAGGCCTGTTGGTTGCACGTTGTGGATGGCAGACGAGCGGCTGATGTGGCCAAAGAACTGGGAATCACTGCAAACGCCGTTCATATCGCTAAATCCCGAGTCATGCGCAGGTTACGCGAAGAACTGGTAGGCTTGATTGAGTAAAATTCAACATTCGCCAGAATTCTCTGAAAGGTTTTAATGGGTTGACGTGTAGGCCCTATTGGGAAGAGATCTTAAGTGATGGTTGACCACACGCATGGCCGAGCGGCTTGGAGTAAAGAGTAGATGAGTTCGAAGAGCTGTCCCGACGAAGAGCCCCTCAAGAAGTTGCTACAGGGTAAGCTGGCTGGCCCCGCCGCTGCTGAGCTCGAAGAGCATCTCCTTCATTGCGAGGCTTGTGCGAGTGCTTCTGAAACTATTTCGGCGAGTGACGAGTTAACGGCCACCATCCGATCATTGCAGATTGACGAGAGTAGCGACGAACACCTGCCCGAGGTCATTGAACGCGCCAAGCGACTGAAACGCTCAAGCGATACTGCTGGGATCGACGAGACAATTGTCGCCCAAGATCTTCCGTCGGCAGATGGCGTTGATGCTACTGATAGCTCTCCCCATGCCGAAGAAATCGGCTTCCTTGCTCCGGCGGAAGAAGAAGATGAAATCGGACGGCTTGGCAAGTATCGAGTCCTGCAGGTGTTGGGCGTTGGTGGTATGGGAGTGGTGTTCCGTGCTGAGGATCCACAGCTCAAACGCCAGATCGCGCTGAAAGCAATGAAGCCCGCAGTGGCAACCAGCCGTTCAGCGAAAGATCGCTTCATTCGCGAAGCCCAAGCGACGGCCGCCATCGAACACGACAACATCGTTCACATCTACCAAGTCGACGAAGATCGAGGCGTTCCGTTCATTGCGATGCCATTCTTGCGCGGCGAATCGCTACAACATCGGTTGGATAAGCAAGGTCGTCTCAGTCAGCAGGAGGTGGCCAAGATCGGTCGCGAGATTGCCGACGGACTGGACGCAGCGCATCAGCGCGACTTGATCCATCGCGACATCAAACCGGACAACATCTGGCTCGAAGAAGGCAGTGATCGAGTCAAGATCGTCGATTTTGGTTTGGTCCGCAGCGCGGATGATGATGCAGGATTAACGCAAAGCGGCACGGTGCTGGGCACGCCCAAGTACATGGCTCCCGAACAAGCCCAAGGGCAAGTTGTCGATCATCGTTGCGATCTGTTTAGCCTCGGCAGTGTTCTCTATCGGCTGGCTACAGGAACAGCTCCCTTCGCTGGTAGTAACATCACTGCGACTTTGATAGCCGTTGCCCAAGCCGATCCAACGCCGATCTCGGAGGTTCAGCCTAATATCGATTCGGATCTGGCCAGCTTGATCATGCGGCTTCTGTCAAAAGACGCCGACGCTCGGCCTCAGACGGCCGCCGAGGTCGCGAAGGCTTTGGCTGTCATTGGCAGAAAGTTACCTGCAGAGATTGCCGCCACGAACCAAGTAACGACTGGCGACCCAGCCAATGTCCCGACGCTTTCGCTAGAACGCACCCAGCCATCGCTTCCCAAGATCACGATTGAAGCGACAAGCCCATCGATCGCACGGCTCCGCAAGAAACCATCTGCTGCACGCGGTGGAAACCGCACAAAGCTGATTGCAGCAGGACTCGGCGGCTTGATCGTGTTAGTGGCAGCTATCACGTTTTTCGTGAGGCTAGGCAAGTACGATGTGCAGATCACAGTCGATGATCCAGCGATCGCTCTCAAGGTCGATGGCAAGGATGTATTAATCGAAGGCAATGGTGCTGCAATTCGACTGTCGGCTGGCCCCCACAAGCTGATCGTTCAGCGCGATGGATTTGAAACCGAGACGGATGAGTTCACCGTGAAGAAGGATGGAACGACTTCGGTGCATGTCGCGATTGTTGAAGGAAATCTGTCTTTCTTCAAAGACGGCCAGTGGCCTGGCAAGGTCATCAGCGATGAGTTGGTCGAAATGGAAGGATCTTCGGGTCTAGCTGATCAGCAGCCTAAGGGGAACGACGCTCTTAGCTTTACTGTGCGCTGGCCGCTGCAACCTTCTCGGCCCGAGGATATCGTTTGGCTGCAAGGCCTGAATGTGACACTCACACTCCGCAGCGGACCCGATCAGGATGTCGCGTTAAAGCCGACAGACCCACAGCCCGAACACCCAGTGACAATCGTCGGCGTGAAATTCGGCAGAGGAATCGAAGACAGTCAGAACGCAACGGATGAGGTTTTGAAACGTCTCGGGACGCTCACCGATCTGGAATCGCTCGTGTTGGATTTTCAACCAAATTTTGCGACCGCTACGAAGGATGGCCTGCCGCTCCTGAAAACGCTTGTTCATCTTCGCTACCTGAAGTTGTCAGGTATTGGCCCAGAAGATACTGATCCGGCATTTCTCGCGGCACTCCCGGAACTGCAGACACTATCATTGGCTGATGGCGCGAGATTTCCCTGGGAGCGTGGGGCCGTGGATTCGTCTTCGCTTCAGGAACTCATGCTCTATCACACGATACCGAATGACTGGGAACCGTTCGCTCAAATGCTACGGCTGACGAGTTTGGTTATGACGGGCCGAGGGAACTCACGAGAGAAACGCGAGGCTGCGGCCAAACAATTCGCAACCCTCGCCCCGTGGTGCCGCATCCGCATTTACAGCATTGGCGAGCCACCACACAAAGAGACCATCCTGGAACCAACCGCACCGCCACGGACTTCTTTGCCCAAAATTGGCGATTAGCTCTAATTCCGCCGGGAACATTTGAATCGGTCATCAAGTCGCTGTCCCCAATGCCATTTGAAAGGGCGTCCATGAGGTGACTCAGGAGCAGTTGACGCCTATATGTCAAAGCACGCGGGAGACTGATTAATCGCGACTTTGGCGCAGAGTCGGCGGTGCACAGGTTATCGGCCAGGAAACGAGGCGATTCTTTGACTCAGGCATTTTTCCGAAAAAGAACGGCAGGTTGACTTCGCTTCTCGAATAGGTGTGCATGACAGACTCACACGACTCCAGGCGAGGCCTCTCCGAAGGCGAATTCATGCGGCTTTTTGTGCAGCATGAGCCCGCTCTCCGCGCATTTGCGCGGTCGATTCTACCGGACTGGAATTCCGTGGACGACGCCCTACAGGAAGCCAGCGTCACGATGTGGGAGAAGCTTGGGCAGTTGCGCGACGAGGACGGATTTCTGCCTTGGGCAAAAGTGATTATGCGTTTCAAGTGTCTTTCCGCAGTCGCGGCGGCGCGGCGCGATCGTCATGTCCTCAGTGATGAAGTTCTAAGACTGCTGGCCGATGAAGCCGAGGCCATGAGCAGCGAGGATGCGGCCAACGTCCAGCGAGCTTTGGATGCTTGCTTGACTCAGTTCTCGAAAGCGCATCAGGAACTCCTGTTGGCTCCGTATGCCGGTGACGGTCGGGTAAAACAGATCGCCGAACAGTGCGGCAAGTCGGTGAACGCTCTCTACAAGTTGCTGGGGCGGCTGCGGGACAAGCTCGCAACATGCATTCGCGGACGGCTTCAACCAGAGGTGTCTTGATATGGTTCCTAAATCGTTGATCCAGCGTTATCTCGTCGGCGACATCAGTGAAGATGAAGTCGCGGAACTCGATCGCTTGTTGGCGGACGACCCGGATTTACGACGAGAATTCGTACTCGGCGCGGTTACGGATGCAGGCCTGCGCGAAATTGCGATGGAACGTGCGGCTGAGCCAGTGCAGAGGCAGTCTCGAGCCAGTCTCGAAGCATGGTCTCGTCGAGTCGTTTGGTTGAGTGTTGCGGCAGCTGTCGTCATGGTACTTGCATTTGGCTCTTCGCTCTTCCAACAGGATTCGATTGCGACGTTGGTGTCGAGTGAGAACGCGGCCTGGGAAAGCTCGCTCCCGACAACGCCGGGGTCGAAACTAGAGCCTGGAATTCTCGTACTCAAATCGGGTGTCGCCACGATCTGCTTCGACTCTGGCGCAAAAGTCGTGCTCGAAGCACCTGCCGAGCTGGAACTCTTTACACCGATGCGAACCAGACTGCTGGCCGGTGCAGCGATGATTGACGTGCCGGAATCGGCCATCGGTTTCGTGGTCGAAACGCCTGACGGATATGCCATCGATTACGGCACTCAGTTCGCCGTGAACGTGGACCGGCAACAGAGTCAGTCCAGGTTCGAAATCATCGAAGGTGAGATCTCCGTGCATCATCCGAAGACTGGAGATGAAGTGCGTCTCAATGGACAGGGGAAGTCAGCGACCGTGACAGATCAGGCACTCGTGGTAACTGATTCGCGTGCGATGGAGGCCATCGGCGGGACTCCCCGCGGCATCATCCGTGTCGGAACAAACGGGCGAACGGCATCGGCCGTTCGCCATAACAGGCGGAAGTACATTGATCCGGATGTGCTGTTAGTAAAACGCACGAATAAGGGAGAGTGGGATTTTCGTTCCTTCTTCTCATTTGATATGTCGACCGTGAATTTGAGTGAGGTCGATTCGGCCCGGCTGCGACTCAATCTGGTGCCCAGCAGCCGGGGCTTTGCTTCCCGCCTGCCCGAGATCAATCGCTTCGGCATTTACGGCCTCGTGGAACGGGCGAAGGCGGACTGGACAATTGACAGTCTGTGGGAAGAGTCGCCAGGCCCGGAGGATGGCGTCCTGCTCGGAACCTTCGAGATTCCCCGCAGTCAGCAACGTGGAAGTTTCGGCATTCAGAATGATGAACTTCTGAAGTTCCTCCGAGCGAATCAAGGCGGTCCCGTGACGTTGATCCTTGTTCGCGAGACGACGCAGATCCATGGCGAAGGACCGGGCCTGGCTCATGCGTTCGCCAGCGACTCTCATCCCGAGGCGGTGGGTCCCCTGCTCGAGTTCACACTAAAAGCGACACCATGAGCCGGAAATGCCAGCCCGCACACAACGTAATGGAATAACGATGCAACTAAATAACAAATACGTTCTCGGACTGTTTGCTCTGGCCCTCTGCTGCCAACCGGCCTTCGCCCAGACTCCGCCATCGAACGTCCGAGCAGTGATGCCTGAAAAACATCAGGCCGTCTTCAAGAAATACTGCCTCGACTGTCACAGCTCAGACACGAAGGAAGGCAGCGTCGATCTGGAGACGATTTCGTTTCAGATCAGTCGGGATATCCCGACCGCGGAACTCTGGGCGAAGATTCTGAACGCGATCAACTCTGGCGAGATGCCGCCGGAAGACGCCGAGCCGATATCCAATGCGGAGAAGCTTACTTTCCTGGAAGACCTGTCGACGCAGATGGTCGTCGCCCGACGAATTCTCAGTGACAGCGACGGGGTCATCACGATGCGGCGGCTGAACCGCCGCGAGTATCAGAACACGGTCGAAGCATTGCTTGGCGTTCGACCGAATGTGTCGTCCCTTCCTGACGACCAGGCCAGTGCGGGTTTTGACACCGCCGGTGCGTCGCTCTTTTTTTCCAGCGATCAACTGGAGCAGTATCTGGCCGTCGCCCGTGATACGCTTAACCTGGCCTTGCATCCGGAAGAGCCGCGGAAGGGGCGAACGGAACGGATCGAACCGGAAGAAAAATACACCCAACTCTACTCCGAACTCCTTGCCGAACTGCACGACACAGAGAAACGGGCCGAAGCCTATCTCGCGCAACAAGGAAAACCGGCGACAGAGTTCGGCTTTCTCGACGAAGGGCAAGCCCGCAAACAGCTTCGCGCCACGGCCACGTATATGCCGCAGCTTGTAGACTATCTCGGCCGACCGGAAACGAAGCATGGGGCGACGCTGATCAGCCGAATCAAGACGGGCGTTTCAAAAGTTCAGACGCGAATTGTCGATGGTGGTCCTGGCATGACATTGCGCTTACGCGTTCGTGCCGGAGCCTATGCAGGCGTTGACCCACGCTATCAGTACCTCGAATTCACGATGCGGTCCTGGACGGGCGGCTACACCACGGAAATTGGATGGCGCAAGGTGAAAGGCACGCTCGAGCAGCCGGAGATCATCGAATTCGACGTCTTCGCGCCTGCCGGCGAGCGAGTTCAGTTCTACGTTCATCAGCGAACGCATCAGGGGCGAGGTGACAAGAATCTGTGGGCGCAGCATCGCGAAACGAATCCGATTGGCACGCCGCCAGGTTTGTGGGTCGACTGGGTGGAAGTGGACTATCCGCCACAGCAGGGGCAGTGGCCCGAAGCCGCGAAGCTTGTGCTCTTCGATCGACCTGCAGACTGGAGCGAAGATCGCTATGCTCGGGAAGTCATCACGCGGTTTGCCACAAGAGCCTTTCGCACGGAGCGGCCGTCATCGGAGTATGTGGACAAACTCGTGGCCCGATACAACGCGAAACGTGCCGAAGGCCTCACTCTGCAAGATGCATTGATCGAGCCGCTGGGAATTGTCCTTTCCTCGCCCGGCTTCTTATACATGGTCGAGTCGTCCGGCGGCGATGAATCATTGACCGAACTGGAACTCGCCGTGCGGCTGTCGTACTTTCTGTGGAGTGCTCCGCCGGATGACGAACTCCTGTCGCTGGCCAACGAAGGCAGGCTCTCGGAGCCGGACGTCTTGCGGCAACAGACTTCGCGGCTGCTCGAAGATTCCCGCAGTGATCGCTTTGTCCGCGGGTTCGTGCATCAATGGCTGGGACTGGCCCGGCTCGGCATGTTCGAATTCACAGCGCGGGACTATCCCGACTTCGACAACGCGGCACGTGAGAGCGCTCGCGAAGAGGTGTATCAGACCATTCACACGATGCTTGACGAGAAACTTCCGCTCGCCACGCTGCTCAAGTCGGACTTCATCGTTGTGAACGATGTGCTGGCAGATTACTACGGACTTTCCGGTGTCGAAGGTCAAGCCTTCCGCAAAGTGAGGCTGTCCGCAGAATCGCCTCGCGGCGGCCTGCTCGGCACCGCTGCCGTGCTCGCGATGGGTTCTGATGGTCTGCGGACATCACCGGTGGAACGAGGCGCCTGGGTGCTGCGTCATCTGTTGCATGATCCACCTCCGCCAGCGCCCCCGAATGTCCCGCAGGTCAGCCGGTTCGAGGGCGAGGTGTTTTCGTCCCGGCAGCTTCAACTGGCCCACCAGCAGGAACCGCAGTGCGCCCAGTGCCATCGGAAAATCGACCCGATTGGCTTTGGCCTGGAGAACTTCGATGCCGCCGGGCTGTGGCGCGAGCGAGAGCTGGTTCGCACGGGCAGACGCAAGAAGGACGTGACGACGTTTGCGATCGAACCAGGCGGCCAACTGGCTGACGGAACTCGCTTCACGGATTACACCAGCCTGCGCGACGTCATCGCATCGCGCACCGATGACTTCGCCCGCGGCTTAACTGAATCACTTATCGAATACGGTCTCGGACGCCCCTTTGGCTTTACTGATCAGGAATTTGCTGACGAGATCGTCAAACAAGCCAGGGAACACGACTATGAATTGAGCCAGTTCATTCACGCGCTCGTTCAATCGAAACCATTCCAATCAAAATAGCACAAAACGATCACGAACATTCACAAAAAGGAAGCTTCATGACTACCGCGCAACATACCCAAACCCGTCGCGCCTTTATCAAAGCCGGCGGAACTCTGCTGGCTCTGCCATTGCTCGAATCGCTCGGCATGCAGCGACCACTTTCTGCGGCCGTTCAGACCGTGACACCGGCACCAAAGCGAATGGTCTTTCTGGGGATGGGCTTTGGAGTGACTGAGGAATCGTGGTACCCCGATCCGTCACAGATCGGTGAGAAGTACGACATGCCAAAGGTGCTGACGCCGCTCGCTAAGCACAAGAATGATCTCACGATCATTCAGAACCTCTATCACCAGTACACGGTCGATGGGCACTTTGGCAGCACATTCTGGCTGACGGGGGCGAATCGCTACGCCGTTGCAGGGCAGAGTTTCCACAACACGATCTCCGTGGATCAGGTCGCAGCGGAACAACTGGGTCGCGAAACTCGCTTCACTTCGATCCAGCTGAGCGGTAGCAATCTCGGAAATGCCAGCGATGGTCATGGTCCCGGTCTGTCGCTCGCCTGGAATCGACAGGGGAAACCTGTTGCTTCATGGCAATTGCCGGTTGTCGCCTACCACCGGCTGTTCTCCGATGACTCGGCACCGCTGGCCGTTCGACAGCAGCAACTTGCCGAGCAGCGCAGTGTTCTGGACGTGGTGCTGACCGATGCGAAATCGGTCCAGCGACGAATCAATAAGACCGACTCCGACAAACTCGACGAATACTTCCAGTCGGTCCGCGAAATTGAAGTGCGATTGGCCAAGGAAGAGAAGTGGATGGGAGTCGAAAAGAAGAAACCGCAGAACCCGATCAGGGAACCCGCGGAATCCCTCGAAGGCGTCGAAGAGATGCGGATCATGTACGACCTGATGGTCGCGGCCATGCAGGTCGACGCGTCGCGTGTTTTCACGTATCGCATGCCGGGCGACACGATGCTCGCGAGCCTCGGCGCCAATATGAGCGCGCACAACATGAGCCACTACGCGGAAGGAGACCGGCAGGAAGTTTCCGAACTTCGCGACCGACATCATGCGATCTTGCTGTCCGACTTCATGGACAAGCTGAAGGCGTCCAAATCGGCAGACGGGTCGACACTGTTCGACAATGCCACCATCGCGTTCGGCAGCAATATCCGCACGAAACACAGTCTCACTAACTGTCCCACGATCGTCGCCGGTGGCGGAGCTGGTATCCAGCACGGTCGTCATCTGGTGATGGACGACCGCAAGACTCCGCTCTGCAACCTGTGGCTGAGTCTCCTCAAAGGGTCCGGCATCGAGGCCGAACAGTTCGGCGATTCACGCGGCGTCATCGACGAGCTGTTTGCCGCGTAGCACATTGTGCATTCGAACATTTCGAATCAAGTCAGACGGAAACACGCATGAACAAAGCCACTCTTGGAATCTCACTCCTCATCCTGTCCGTCTGCGCTACGTTGTTGTACGGCGATACTGAACCCGTAGACAATCGTCCGAACATCCTGTGGATTGTGACAGACGACCAACGCGTCGATTCGATCGCTGCGTTTAATCGGATTCGTCATGGCAGATCGGATAGCAGCTTGGGGCATGTACTTTCGCCGAATATCGATCGGTTGGCGACGATGGGCACGACTTTCATCAACACGTTCAACCAGAACCCAGGTTGCGCACCATCCCGAACATTGATGCACACCGGACGCTACTCGCACCGCACGGGCGTTTATGGATTCGAGTACTACAACCCCACCGGCCAAGCCCATTGGCGACCGATGGTACCGGAGATTCTGCGCGACAAAGCGGGATACCAGACGCTGGCCGTTGGTAAACTCGGTATTCGCGCTCAGCATTCTGCTAATCAGAAGGGAGGCACCGAGCCGCCGCTTTACGAGACCAACTTGGGTTATCGAAAAGAGTTTGCCGCGAAGGGGCTGGTGGATTGGAATTCGGAAACGAAGTGGTCGGGTGGCCAACCGGGGCCGAAGAACGAGACGTTTTTCTTTGCCGACGGTACACGGCTGATCTGGCCTGAAAACCCAGACGGTATGCCCAATGATCGTGCGGAAATCCAGCGGCGGCTTGATCTGCTCCGCGAGTACACTCCGGGCGACGATGACAAAAACGGCAGCATCCTGGGTGGCGTTAACCCGCAACCGGGCGATCGCACGCGCGATGGAAGTTTTACCGGCGCTCTGTTGGATCACCTGGCTCACGCCGGTGAGCCGCTGGCCGTAAGGCCCCGGGCATCCGCTCGACAACACCAAGAGCTCGACGGCTTACGCCGTTCGGCTTATGCAGGCAAACACTACACCGATATGCTTGGTCGAAAACAAAATGGTCCGGCGAGCGACAAGCCGTTGTTCGCCTACGTTGGTTTCGAGTTTCCGCACACGCCGGTGCTGCCACCAGCCGACATCCGCGAGAAGTTTCAGAAGCTGAAGTATGAAATCCCGGAGTTCACCAAGGAGGAGCTCGCCGCGTTCCCGCCGCAACTGTTGAAGCTCTACAAGAACTCGCAAAGCGATCACTTCACCGATGCCGAGAAGCATCAGATGATCGCGGATTACTATGCGTTCTGCGCTTACGGCGATTCGCTGGTGGGTCGCGCAGTCGATGGCTTCATCGAGTTTTCCGAGAAGCAGAAGCGGCCATGGCTGATCCTATATGTCTGCGGCGATCATGGCTGGCGGCTGAATGAACACGGCATGGTCAGCAAGTTCTCGCACTACGACACCGATCTGCACAACCCGCTCATCGTGATCTCCTCGGACAAGGAGCAGTTTCCCGCCGGCAAGGTCGTGACGGACTTTACCTGCTTCGTCGACATGGCACCGACGTTTCTCGCCGCAGCCGGGATCGATATCTCGACGCCCGAGTACGAGTATCTCGATGGCCGTGATCTGGCGAAGACTGCGACCGGAGCATTGTCACCACGCGACTACATCATCGCCGAACCCACTTGGGTGATCGGCCCGCGAGCTGTCATCCGTACCAAAGGCTACAAGTTCGCCATGAAGATCCGCCCGCGCGCCGGACACACGATGACTGCGGCGACGGCAGGGAAGGATTTCAAGTGGGCGGTCACGGCCGACCTGAAAGACATCGAACCGACGCTATTCGATTTGCGCAGTGATCCTGACGAGATTCACAACGTTGCCTTCGACGAGCGCTATCGACCCGTGCTCGGGGTCCTTCGCGCCAAGCTGCAGGATATCGTGCTGGGCGATGGTCGAGTCGAAGTCGCCTGGACGAAGCAAGGCGGAGACAAGGTACACATCAGCGATTATTCGCCGGGTGCCGACGACGACCGGATCGAATTGCCCGCTCTTCCCGTCCAAGCCGTTAATAGAAAGTGAGCCGTGACGCGTAAGCGGCCGGGCATTATAGTAGATCGCGAACGAAAACACGCCCGAGGCCTTACGGCCAGCGGCTCACTTCACCCTTGCCTTACGATATTGCTGATGAAGACCTACATTCGACTTTCACTCCTGGCTCTATCCACCGTCGTCTTGCTCACTGCTTCCTCTTCCGCTCAAACGCTGAGCAAAGAGGGACAGGATCAGAAGGCGATCCACGACTACCTGTTTGACACCTTCGCCGAAGGACGCAAGACGGCCTTTGAGGGAACGGGGCGTGACCGTGGGTTGAAAGAAGTGACAATCTTGTCCGAGACGAGAGTGATTCATCACGGGGACGAGGTCTTGCTGCCTGAAGGCGCCGAGCGAGTCGCAAGTCTTTTTCGCCACTTTGCCTTTCACGGCGACCATCTCGATCGCATTCAAGAAGTTCACGTCTTTCCTTTCTCGCCGGACAAAGCTCCGCCTCGCAGCCAGCAGGTCACAGACTTCTATCGTGTCCAAATGCCATCGATCCCGCTCACCAATGAGTTGCCGGAGCGGATGAAGATTCGATTCCTGATGGCGGACAAAGAGGCCACGTGCCGAATCGCTGATCTCGTGTTCATTGCCCAGAGCCCAATTTCGCCTGAGTTCGACACGATTCCCTATCGCGACCTGGGCTCGGAGTTTCCTCGCGAGCGAGTTGAGATCGACATCGACACCGACCACGAACTGTCGATCGCGGGAACGACCGAGCTCCAGCGCGAACGCTGGTTTCGCATGCACGAAACGCCCGGCGTAGTGGATCAATCGTTTGAGCGCTGGGCTGCCGAGCGTAACTTTTTGCCGGGCCGCGGTGCTTTCAAGTTTAATCCCGGCATCACGCGTTCCTGGGGCAACTGGGAACCGCTCAAGGAAAGAACGGACAAGCCCGGAGCCGCCGACTTGTCGTTCTTCGAGCAATACGACGCCGGCGTGAGGCACCGCAGCACCATTCCACAGTTCAAGAAGATCCCGTTCGCGTACTGCTTCAACGACTGGCCCGATTTCATGTCGGTACCTCTTGTCGGTCGCGGTACACCAAAGCCCGAGCATTTTGACGATGCCGCGGAACTCGCTGCTGCCTACGTCGAGGACCAGATCAAAGACGGCGGATTCACTGCCCAGTGGTGGGAAGTCAAGAACGAAAGCAGCGTTCAATCCGAGTGGGCTCATCATTGGAAGGAGCGGCAAGGCATCGATGGCTGGGGGTTGCTCGCGGACTTTCACAATCGAGTCGCCGATGCGGTTCACCAGCGCGCTCCGGAAGTGAAGGTTGGCGGTCCGTCGTCGGCCTACATGCAGCTTCAAGTCAAAGACTTCGATCTTTATCAGAACCAAGCCAGGTTCATCGAAGAGACACGCGGGCACATCGATTTCTTCTCGCATCACTTCTACGAAAACGCGTTGATGCTCGGCGCGCACGAGCGTCGCGGACTCGGCTACTCCAATTATCTGCTGGGTCGTTACGAAGCCATCCTCGACATGCTGCGAGCCCACATGCACAAGGCCGACAACGTGCTGCCGGTCCTGATTACCGAGTGCGGATCATTGCAGAACGGCCGACAGCCTTCGGATAACTGGCTGCGGTTGCTCGCGTGGAATGCGTATTTGACCAAGTCGATGCAGCGCCCCGATCAGATTGATCTGTTCGTGCCATTCATCTTCCTGCACATGTCATGGAATCCGTACAGCGGTGACGCGGCTTTCACACCGAAGGCAGACCGAGAGTGGCACAGGACGATCGACGATTTCGAGCCGACGACGATTGCGAACTACTTTGAACTGTGGCGTGACTTCGACGGCCGACGACTGCCCGTCGAGTTCGATCGCGATTGGTTGGACGTCGTCGCGGTACATGATGGGAAGCGGATTTCGATCGCGGTGACGAATATGGGCGGATGGCAGATCGCCGTCGATCTTTCCGGCGTTGCGGAACGGCTGGGCGCGACGACAGCGACTCAAACGCGGTTGAACTACCACAAGGGTGAAGTCGTGTTTGAGGCGGAGCACGAAGTTGATGCGGCGGCCATTCCTGTCGACGTAAATGAAACAACGGTTGTGCGTCTGAAGCTGGATCAGCAACTCGTCCTAACGAACATGCTGGAGTTGCAGCGCCACTATGCAACAACGACCGCCGTCAAGAGTAATGGCGAGCCACTGGCGTTCACCGTGGCTATCGCTGACGTGAGCAAAATTGTATCGGCGCGGCTCGTGATTGGCGTTCATCGCGGCGGTGGAATTGCCGAGCCTTTGATGGTCGAGGTCAATGGAACGCCAGTCGAGATCGACACCGGCGACGCTGCTGAGTTCAGCGAGTTCTTTGCACCCTTGGATGCGAAGGTGGCACCAACGGTCATTCGCGACGAAAACGAGGTGAAAATCACGACACAGTCCGGCACGACCATCACCTCCGTACAGCTCGTAACGAATTCGCTAGAGGACATACCCAAGTAATGTACCGTGACATCTATCTGGCACCGGTTATCACCGAACCCGAATGATCATAAAGCGTCACGAATGGAAACTGAAGGAGTTTCGATGGGCAATGAAAGGAAAGTTGCTGTTGTTACTGCTGGCGGCAGCGGAATGGGGGCCGGCGCTGCGAGGCGACTCGCCGCCGATGGCTTTGCTGTTGCGATTCTGTCTTCATCCGGGAAAGGCGAGTCGCTCGCGGGCGAGTTGGGTGGCATCGGAGTAACAGGGTCCAATCAGTCGTGTGATGATCTCAAGCGGCTGATCGATCGAACGCTGGACCAGTGGGGCCGCATCGACGTGCTTGTGAACAGCGCCGGGCACGGACCAAAGGGGCCGGTTCTGGAACTCACGGACGACGACTGGCACACCGGGATGGAGGTCTACTTACTGAATGTCGTCCGCCCGACGCGGCTGGTGACTCCCGTGATGCAGCGCCAGCGGAGTGGAGTCATCGTCAACATTTCGACGTTCGCGGCATTCGAGCCTGAACCGGCGTTCCCGACTTCCGGTGTCTTCCGCGCCGGCCTGGCAGCATTCACCAAGCTGTTCTCCGACCGCTACGCTGCCGACAACATCCGCATGAACAACGTGCTGCCCGGATTCATTGACAGCTTGCCGGAAAAGGAAGAATTCAAAGTCCGAATTCCCATGCGACGTTACGGCAGAACAGAAGAGATCGCCGATGTGATTGCGTTTCTGGCCTCTGACGGAGGTGGTTACATCACCGGCCAAAACATCCGCGTTGACGGCGGAATTACTCGATCCGTTTGATAAGACGCGTTTGGACTTGAGGATTCGGTCTACCTTTCGTGGACACGGGCACGTCGTTCCTGTCATTGACTTAGCACGCCAATGTCCAATTCAGACTGGCGTGATCAGTTCACATTCTCAATCATCGATGGGATTTTTCCGCATGCTTCTTTTCGCAGGCCTTGACTGGGTGGCATATACCTGTAATATACAGGTATGTGGGTCGGGAGCGAGACAACATGAACTTATGCCTCAAGCCAATTACCCAGCCTTGCTAACTTTCACAAGGCGATGAACATGCACTTTGACTCAGAGTCCTCGCCCGGATTCGCAATTGGGCGTGTCGCCTACTTGATTCGTACTGGAATGGCAGCCGTTCTGAAAAGTGCCGGGTGGCCATTCTCGCCCGAGGAAACGCAGACACTGATCACTTTGTCGGATACTGGCAAGCCGTTAAGCATGAACGAGTTGGCGTCTCTGATGATTCGTGATCCGACGACGGTGAAACGACAGTTGGACCGACTCGTGGAACAGGGATTCGTCGAGCGGAGCGTATCAAGCCAAGACGCACGCATCGTGATGATCGGTTTAACTCGCCGTGGTGAACAGAAACTGCAAACGGTGCTCCCCTTATTGGGCGACCTGCGGAAAACTGCTCTGAAGGGGATCGCTAAGTCGGATTTGGAGGCAACTCTCAACGTTCTGCGGAAGATGCAGAAGAACTTAACGAACCACCTTTCCCAGGATTAAGCTCATGACCAAGAACATCTTCTCGCTCTGCCTCGTGCTGCTCGGAGTCTGCGCGTTGACTGCCCAAAACGCCAGAGGGCAGACGCAGGCCGAACCGGACACGGCACTGCGAATGCTCACCACTCAGCAGCAACAGTTCGAGCAAGGAATTGTCAAAGTCTCAGACAACGTCTTCACCGCCGTTGGTTTTCACGGAGCGAACACATCGATGATTGTCGGCACGGACGGCGTCATCATCGTTGACACGCTCATGGGGCCGACCAGCGCCGCAAATGCCTTGGCGACATTTCGGAAGTACAGCGACAAACCGGTGAAGGCAATCATCTACACCCATAGCCACGGTGATCACATTGGTGGGGCCAGCGCCTTCGTTGGCGATGCGCAACCCGACGTCTACGCAGCAGACGGCTTCGGTTCGGCCGAAGGCGTGAACCAAGCAGTCGATCCGGTCAAGGCAAGACGCAATGTGCGCCAGTTTGGTCGAAATCTTCCACCGACTGAAAGCACCAATCGCGGCGTTGCTCCCACGGGGACGATTGATCACGACCGTGGTAAAGGCTTTCTTCCACCCACCGTCACGGTCCCCAGCAGCGGCCTCAAAGCGACGATTGCCGGCGTCGAGATCGAATTCCACATCGGCCCGGGAGAAACCGATGATGCGATGTTCATCTGGCTCCCGAAGGAGAAGGTGCTGTTTGCGGGCGACAACTTCTACAGTTCCTTTCCAAACCTGTATGCGATTCGAGGCACGGCTTATCGCGACGTGCTTAGCTGGTCCGAAAGCGTCGCGAAGATGGCCGAGCTAAAACCACACGTTGTCGTTCCTGGGCACACGATGCCCATCCAAGGACAGGAAGCGGCCACGACGGCACTTACCGATTACAGCGAAGCGATTCGCAGTGTGTACGACCAAACAGTGCGAGGCATCAACGCCGGGAAAGGTCCCGACCAACTCGCTCACGAAGTCAAGCTTCCCGAGCATCTGCAAGACAAGCCCTATTTGATTCAGTTCTATGGCTCGGTCCCTCATGCGGTAAGAGCCATCTACACAGGTCTGTTAGGTTGGTACGACGGCAATCCGACAACGTTGAATCCGCTTGAGCCCAGGCTCAAAGCGAAAAAGATGGCCGAGTTGGCCGGTGGGACGCAACGACTGTCTGCACAGATGGAAGCTGCCTTGGCCAAGAACGACTACCAATGGGCGTTGGAACTTGCGGATCACGTGAAATGGCTGGAGGATGCCGACAGGGAACTCGCCCGGAAGGTAAAGATCGAGGCACTGCGAGGCTTGGCGGCGCGGGAATACAACGCGCCCAACCGGAACTATTACTTGAGCTACGCCAATGAACTCGAATCAGGCCAATTGAGCGACCTGTGGTTCTAGCGACGCTTCGTGTTCGTTACATGGACCCAGCCATGGACTCAGTACAACCGTTCTACGGACATCCGGGACGGGGCGTCCGCAGGACCTTTGACGACTACCTTTTGGCAGGATTACGCGTGGCTCTACTGGCTTCGCACTACTAACAGTGTCCCACAATATGTACGAACGACTTCTCGACGACCACCAACGCATTCAGCAAATCTTGGCGAGCGTCCTGGATGACAGCGTTCATTTTCTGAGCACCCTTGGTTCGAGGCCTGCTGGATGCGTGCCGCCGGCCACCATCGCAGAAACGCTACCCCAAGCCGGAATTGGAGCGACAGCAACGCTTGATCTTTTTCGATCAAAGTATGCGGACTGGATGAGTGGGGCGGCTGGTCCGCACTACTTTGGGCTTGTCACTGGCGGCGCGACACCGGCAAGTATTGTGGGCGATTGGCTTACGACAATCTATGACCAGAATGCGACGGGTTCCAACGATTCGATCGCCTCTCAGATTGAACTAGTCGCGATCGGGTTGCTACGTGAGTTGTTTGGTCTTTCGGAAGCACACGCGGGGGTATTTGTATCGGGCGCGACGATGGCAAACTTTGTCGGCCTGGCCACGGGGCGGCAATGGCTTGGACACAGGCGCGGTGTCGACATTGCTCAATCGGGACTTTCGGGGCTCCCGCCAATCCGGGTGCTTTGCGGCACGCCACATTCCAGCGTGTATAAAGCGTGCGCGATGTTGGGGATTGGACGCGATTGCTTGGAACGGATTGCCACACTCCCCAATCGAGAAGCCGTGGACGTTGCGTCGCTGCGCAAGCGATTGGTGGAGTTGAGCGACTCCGGCCAACCGTGTTTGGTCGTAGGCAATGCAGGAACGGTCAATAGCGTCGACTATGATGACTTGAACGCTCTGGCGGATCTTTGTCACAAGTTTGAGGTTTGGTTGCACGTGGACGCTGCCTTCGGTGGCTTTGCAGCTTGCGTTCCCGAAAAGCAATCGCTCGTAGCTGGTATAGACCGCGCGGACTCCATTACCATTGACGCCCACAAATGGCTCAACGTGCCGTATGATTCGGCAATGGTCTTCACGCGTCATCTGCAACTGCAACGCGAGGTGTTCCAAAATTCCGCAGCGTACCTTGAAGCTGATCCGACACCAACCAATTTCGTGAATCTCACTCCCGAGAACTCGCGTCGCTTCCGCGCCTTGCCCGCTTGGTTCACATTGATGGCTTATGGCCGAGAGGGCTACCGCGAGGTCGTGATGCGAAACTGCAAGATCGCTGAGGAGATTGGTGAATTGCTCCAATCCTCGGATCGGTTTCAGCTGCTCGCTCCCGTACGAATGAACGGCATCGTGTTTACACTTGCTGTTGATACCGCGACGCACAGCTCGGTCCAGGAGTATTTGCACCGCGTGCAATTTGGCGGAGTTCTTTACATGACGCCAACAGAATACTTCGCAGTGCCAGCGATTCGCCTTTCCGTGACGAATTGGCGAACAACACAGCAAGACGTTTCAAAGGTATGGAGCGGGATGCTATCCGCGTTGGACTCAGATTCGACGTGAAAGTATGTCTTCTGATGGGAGCTAATCACAAGTGTTTAGACAAGTTCGTTCGATGCTTCAACGATCGGATCTTGAAATCGAGACGTTCGCCAGTGCCACCGGAACCATGCAGGTTCTTGAGTTGTCATCATGAAATGCGAAGGCGACGCTCGTGTGCCGCTGATCGTGTATTGGCCCGGCGTCACCCAGCCCGGCACGCAGTGTGACAGCTTGGTGCAATCGACCGACCTGTTTCCAACGCTCGTTGAGGTGGCGGGCGGCGACTCTTCGGCTCACAGCGACCTGGATGGCGTTTCGTTGATGCCGGCGATTTGTGGCAAACCACTTCCTGATCGTGGAATGCCATTGTTCGGTTACCGCGCTTACGAAGATCTTTACGCTTCAGTTCGCGATGGTCACTGGAAGATGCTGGCCTATCGCAGCGGCAAGGTCAGTCTTTACAACATCGACCAAGAAGAAGCCGAACAGAACGATGTTTCGGATTCCAACCCCGCCATTGTGAAACGCTTGACGGGCGAACTTGTCGCGTGGGAGCAACGCATGAACGTCAAGAAATACTCCGGCGTGCAACAGTCCGTGAGGACTTGACGTCTGGGGTCTATGCGACGAATCATTGCGATATCGCCGAGAGTGACCGCCGATACAGTTACGCCGCTTTCCGCTCGTAGTGCTTCAGCAATCCGCCCAGCCGTTTGTGGCAGATGATCTCGGCATCGGGAGGTTCAGCACTTTCCGGATCAGGCCAGACGCCGGTCAGCGGCTTGTTGTCCAGCGATTGATGTGGCCGGACCGTCTGATAGTATGCGACATACTCGGAGACCAAGTAGTTGAAGTGGTCTTCGCCGAAGCCAATGAAGTGGTCCAGCGCTTCTTGCTTGTGGCTTTGAACCCATCTTTCGATAAACGCGTTCATATTGGCTGCTCGCGGACCCACTTTCTTCACTTCCGCGCCGCTGTTCTCGATGATGCTGTCGAACTCCTTGATGAACATGTTGTCCATGTCGTGGATCAGCTTCTCACATTTGTAACCCGACGTTTCAATATGTTCGACGAACGCTTCTGCCTGCTCCTTCATCCATCCGGAGTCCGGCTTGCGCGAACATTTCGTCACGAATATCGTGCGACTGCAAACATGCAGAGATGCCAACACGAAGCACTGACGCAAGCCAGTCGGTGTCCGGATCTTCTTCGAGAAAAAGTCGCATTGATACAGTGTGTCCGCGTGCTTTTCTAGGAACTCAGCCCAGCTTCCTTCGCCTTTGCTGAGACCCGGGTCGTGTCCCCGCCCTGTACAAAAACGTCGCCACATCGAATTCGTACGACTGCCAAACAGAAACGATTCTCGTCTGCGACTTGAATCGCCAAACTTCGAGACGTAAGTCCGAAGGCTTGATCGCTGGAGATTATTGTTACGAAGAGAGGCTTGCACGGGGAGATTTCATCCAGCTATTCACACTGTACTCAAGTGATGCTCTGCTGTGCGGCGATGCCGAACTGAATCATTCAACTTCACGATAACGATTGAGTGCCGGCTGTTGGATGGTGTTCTTTGCGGTATCCTCGCGGTGAGCAACCACAGGCCGCTTTGAAGGCTTCGTTGAAGCGGCTAAGGCTCTGAAACCCCGATGAAAGTGCGATGTGCAGGATGGCGTCGTCGGTAGTGACCAGCAGACGCTGTGCGTGCGAGATGCGGTGCTGGGTGACGAATGATCCAATCGTCGTGCCGAACGTCTTGCGAAACAGGTTCATGGCGTAATTCGGATGCAAGCCGTTCGCATCAGCAATTGACTGAGACGTCAACGGCTGCTCGTAGTTTCTCGCGATGTAGCACGCAAGTTGATCGGCACGCGACAGAATTGGACTGGGCGGCGCCGAGCGTCCGTTTGAGGCACCTTCCGCGAATCGCAACAGGCGCGCATGCACTTCCAATTCCGCCGCCTTCTCCAGCGAAGGTGTGCTTCCGCGCAGCTCCCGCTCCCATCGCTGGAACATCATTTCGTCGGTACTGTCAGATCTCGAATCGATCAGTAGCTCCCCCTGCAGGATTCGACGCATCAATATGGTATCGACGCCAATTCGCAGGAACTCGCTGAGCGGCAAGGTCACGACGAAGTAAGGTGTGTCTCCTTGAAAATCGACGATCTGGTGGGGAATCGCAGCCCAGAAGATGGCAAGTTTCCCAGCTTCAATCGTGGTACGACGACCGCCGAGCAGGTAAGTCAGCGAACCAGAAGCGAGTAGATTCAGCTCGACTTCGTTGTGGCGATCAGGTCGAGGCATGCGAGCCGGTTTCCACAGTTCGCACGTGAAACCGTAGGGGGAGAACTCGGAGCGTCTGGAATCGAATTGCTTCATCGACATTAGAATACCGTGAGTATTGCTCCCGATCCAGGAAGATTCACGGCAAGCAGTAACTTAAAATGCGACAGTCACAGGTGTAAGTGCGTTGCTATTTGTTTGGAGTGCAATGAGATGAACGTGATAAGAACGTTGGCCAACCGTGACCAAGAAAACGAATTCCGAGCGAGACTGAGGAGATGCTTCAAGAAGACCGCTGCGTCCGCAACACAAGCGATCGTCTTGTCACTGGTCGCGACTGGGCCGATCCTGGCTGGGGACGTGCCGGCGTTTCCTGGAGCGGAGGGATATGGTGCCAAGACTGCCGGTGGTCGCGGTGGACGCATAATCGCTGTGACGAACCTCGATCCGTCAGGGCCGGGTAGCCTACGGGAGGCGTGTGAGGCCAGTGGGCCGCGCATTGTCGTCTTCAAGGTCGTAGGAACGATCGATGGAGATATCCGGATCAAGAACGATCACATTACGATCGCCGGACAGACGGCACCAGGAGATGGAATCACCATCAAAGGCACTGTCGGCATCGACGCTAATGATGTTGTGATTCGATACATCCGGGTCAGAACGGACCACGAGGGTGACGCACTCGGCGGAAGATACAGGAAGAACATCATTCTGGATCACGTGTCGGCCAGTTGGAGTACCGATGAGGTGCTGTCCCTGTACCACAATGAAAACGTCACGATTCAATGGTGCGTGATCACCGAAGCCTGCGCCAAGGAAGACGGCTCGCACCGGTTCGGTGGAATCTGGGGCAATCAGTATGGCACGTATCACCACAATCTGATTGCACACAACGACAGTCGAAACCCTCGCTGGGCATCGGGTTGTGGCTATAACGATTACAGAAACAACGTGCTGTATAACTGGGGATATGAAAGTTCGTATGGTGGTGAAGCACGGCAGAAAGGAGACCGCAGAAACCCGCCGATCGAGTTTTCGACCATCAACATGATCGCGAACTATTACAAGCCCGGACCTGGGACTCGAAGCGACGTCAGGGACTGCATCGCAAGCCCTTCAAGTCGCGGTGATGACGATTACGGCAGTTGGTATGTGGCCGATAACTTTGTCGATGGTTTTCCCGATGTGACCGCCGAAAACCAGTTGGGGCTGCGAAGCAAGACATTCACCAGACTGGACTCGCCGTGGGATGCGATTCCCATTCATCAGCAGGCCCCACAGGACGCGTATGCGTCTGTGTTGGACCACGCCGGTTGCTCGCTCTCTTCGCGAGATGTCGTGGATCGGCGCATCATCGAGGAAGTGCGTAGCGGCACCGCAACACATGGCAAGAACGGAATTATCACGACACCGGAGGAAGTTGGCGGCTGGCCAAAGCTACAATCTGCAGAAGCACCACAGGATTCGGACAGTGATGGCATGCCCGATCACTGGGAAAAGCGGTACGGCTTGAACGCGAACAATGCGAACGACAACTCTTCGGACGTAGACGGTGACGGCTACACGAACGTCGAAGAGTGGCTCAACGGCACAGATCCGACTGAGTTCGTGGACTATACGAAGTCAGAGATGAACATCAACACGTTGGAGAAGTTGCGTGGGAACTAGTCCGCATCACGGCATGGTCATTCGACTTCTGCTCATACTATTAGCCACGATGGTACTCGGCCAAGACGATTGGGTGATGGCCTCGGACAAGCCTCGCGTAATCGTCACCACCGATGGCGAGATCGACGACGAATGTTCGATGGTCCGGTTCCTGCTCTACGCGAACGAGTTCGACGTTGAGGGGATCATTACATCGAGTTCGCAATACCACTGGCAGGGGCACAAGTGGGCCGGAGACGACTGGATGCGACCTTACCTGAACGCCTATGCCGAAGTCTATCCAAACCTCGTCAAGCACGATTCGCGTTATCCCACTCCCGCGTTCCTGGAGTCCCGCACGCTGCTCGGCAACGTGAAGGCCGAAGGAGAAATGGTGGAGGTTACCGCAGGATCGCAACGAATTGTTGAGGTTCTTCTGGATGAGTCGGACCGGCGTCCCGTCTGGATTCAGGCGTGGGGTGGAACCAACACCATCGCGCGGGCACTGAAGACAATCGAGCAGCAACATCCCGAGCGAATGGCCGAAGTGGCGAAGAAGATTCGCTTCTATTTCATCTGGGAACAGGATGAGACTTACCAGAAGTACATTCGGCCGCATTGGGGCAAGTATGGCATCGAGACCATTATCTCCGATCAGTTCATCGCCCTGTTCTACCATTGGAAGAAATACATTCCGGCTGAACAACAGGCCTATCTGGTCGGCTCGTGGATGAAGGACAACATTTTAAAAGACCACGGGCCGCTGTGTTCGCTGTACAAGGCTCATCAGAAGGGCGACAAAGGATTCAGCGAAGGCGATTTTCGATCCGAGGGTGATTCACCGGCATTTCTTTACAGCATCCCGAACGGATTGCGGAGTGATGAATCGCCAGACTGGGGCGGTTGGGGCGGGCGTTTTGTGAAGGTGCGTGAGAACACGTGGCTCGATCCCGTTTCCGAGCCGGGCTACGAGTATCCGACCGGTCGCTGGTTTACGAATTCGGCTTGGGGCCGCCAGCGATTGAAGAAAGAGATCCCCAACGATGCCGAATTGATCGCCTACCTCAAACCGCAATGGCGTTGGATCGGTCCGATCCAGAATGACTTCGCCGCGAGAGCCGATTGGTGCGTCAAGGCTTTCCATGAAGCGAATCACCACCCAAGCGTCAAAGTCGATGGCGAACTGACGCGTGACGTGAAACCGGGTGAGCCAGTGAAACTCGCCGCTACTGCGACCGATCCCGACGGCGACGAAGTGACGCTCCACTGGTGGCAGCACACCGACGCCGACTCCGCCACGGCGACCGTGACGATTACCAATACCGAGTCGCCAGATAGGACCAGTTTCGATGTGCCCAATGAACCAGGCAAACAGATTCACATCATTCTCGAAGTGACCGATAACGGCACTCCTTGCTTAGTCAGTTATCAGCGGATTGTCTGCAACATACGATAGGCAAAAGTACTGAAGGGTTGCGGAGTAATAATCTGGGCGGAAGAGGTGCGTTTCCACATCAAAGGCCTGATTTCTACACTGTGTGGGCGCGGGCGACTTGGCTCGGCATTGCCTCGCCGCATTTCAGACGCGGGCTCGATGCGTGTGACTTGTCGGCTTTGATTGCTCTGGTTCCTGCATTTCCTTCGTCCGCAGGTTATCCTAAAGGGCAACTAAACTTCGGTTCTAAAGGGAGATTGATCGATGGCTGTGGTTGTTCGACGAGGTCGCGTGTTAGTAACCATCTTCGCGACTGTTTTGATCGGGTCGATCCTTTGCGGACAAGACGCTTCGTCCCCGATCGCCGGTCCTCTGTCGCCTCAGGATTCGCTCAGCCATTTCAAACTCCTTGACGGTTTGCGAATGGAGCTTGTGGCCAGCGAACCGCAAGTGATCGACCCAGTTGCCATTTGCTTTGATGAGAACGGTCGGATGTGGGTTGTCGAGATGCGGGACTATCCCCATGGGCCTGCCGAAGGCGAAGACCCTCGCAGTGTGATTAAGACACTGGAAGACCGCGATGGAGATGGTGTCTTTGAGCATGTGCAAGTCTTCGCCGATAAGCTTCTATTTGTGACGGGCGTGCAACCGTGGCGTGGTGGTGTGATCGTGACGATGGCAGGCGAAGTGGCTTACATGAAGGACGCCGATGGTGATGGTCGAGTTGACGTACGAGAAACGTGGTACAAGGGCTTTGCACAAGAGAATTCCCAGCTGCGAGCCAATCATCCGAAATTCGGGCTAGACAACCACATCTATATTTCAAACGGATTGCGCGGCGGTTCCGTCGTGGATGCTCGTAAGCCGGATAGCAAAGTTGTCGAGTTAAACGGCAAGGACTTTCGCTTCGATCCGACAAGCTTCGAGTTCGAAGCGTTGACCGGCGTCGGACAGTTCGGATTGACGTTCGACGATTACGGCAATCGTTTTGTCTGTAGCAACCGCAACCCGCTGAAACATATCGTCCTCGAAGATCGCGATATCGCGAGAAACCCGTCCTACGCACCGCCAACCGCCGTCCATGATGTGGCTGCCGCTGGCGAGGACTCTCGCATCTATCCGATCAGCCGCGCTTGGACGACTTCGAATCTTCATGCGGGTCAGTTCACGGCCGCTTGTGGTTGTTTGATCTTTCGAGGCAATGCCATGCCCGAACGATTTTACGGCAACGGCTTCACCTGCGATCCGACGGGCAACCTAGTCCATCGAGAGCTCTTGGGAGCCAGTGGTGCGACGTTCACCGGGCGGCCGGATCGCGAGGGAGTCGAGTTTCTCGCTTCGCCTGACGAGTGGTTTCGTCCGGTTAATTTGGCGCATGGACCCGATGGAGCCTTGTACGTAGTCGATATGTACCGCGCGGTGATCGAACATCCGCAGTTCATGCCTGACGAGTTAAAGCAGCGACCAGATCTGGCACTCGGCACTGATCGGGGAAGGATTTATCGAATTACTGCCCAAGCAAAGCCCGATCAGTTCCGTTGGCCTCAGTTGGGCGATGTGCCCAGCAACTCGCTACCAACCTTGCTAGAGCATCCTAATTCGTGGCAACGCGAAACCGCAGCTCGGCTGCTTTACGAGCGGCAAGACAAGTCGGCTGTCGAAGGACTAAGCCGGCTGATCACCAGCGGTAATATCCCGGCCGCACGAGTGCATGCCTTGTGGGCACTTGACGGTCTTGGTTCGCTCAGCGCCGAGCAGATTCAGGCGGCATTGCACGACGAGGAACCAGCCGTTCGAGCACAAGGCGTTGTGCTTGCCGCCGCTCACATGAACGAGTCGCCGAGCCTTCGAACTGCGATCCTTAAGTTGGCCGACGATGACTTTGCGCCAGTTCGCTTTCAGGTAGCGTTGGCGCTTGCCCCGGTCCAAGACGCTGAAGAAGTAGCGGCACTTCGCGTCATCGTCCTCGCCGACGCTCGCGACGTGTGGGCGAGGCGGGCTGCGGCCATTGCCAGCGGCGAGCGGACTTTGGAGCTGTTCGAAGGTATCGTCAGCCAGTTGCCGTGGGGTGGGCGAGCAGCCAAACCGGACGAAATCGATTTGATCCGTGAGTTCGTGACACTCGCAACCGCCAGCAAGGAGGATGGTGCCGAGTCGCGGGTTTTGACTGCGATCCTCGACCTGCCATCAAACGAGCATGCAGATCGGCTGCGGCAGATCGCGTTACAAACATTTGCGGAAGCGCTGCCGCGGCGGAGGACAAATCTCGCCGCCTTATTGAAGGCGACCGAGGACAAGACGCAGGTGGAAGCCGTTCGCGCGATGTTTGCGAAAGCCGGCGGCGTAGCAAGCGACACGTCGGCAAGCGCTGCCGATCGCATCGAAGCGGTAAAGCTGTTGGCCAGTGATGAGAACAACCAGGAAACGATGGTGGCATTGGCTCTGGCCGAGCCCGTTCAGTCGGTTCGAGTTCAAGCCATTGATGAGCTTAGCCGTTCATCGGACCCAATGCCTTGGCAAGAGTTGCTGGCGAAGTTTGCGGGTCACTCGCCCTCGATTCGCCGCGCCGTCATCAACGCGGCATTAGCGAACGAAGCTCGCACGACAATGCTCCTTGATGCGATCGAAGCAAACCATATCAAGGTCGCAGAACTTGAAACGGCTCAAGTCGGTCGCTTGCTAAAGCATCGCAACAGCGAACTGCGCGAGCGGGCTGGCAAGTTGTTAGCCGCTGCAATTCCCGAAGACCGCAAAAAGGTTTTGGAGGATTATCAAGTTGTCTTAAAGATGGACGCGGACCCAAAACGCGGCCAACCGATTTTCAAAAAGAACTGTGCGACTTGCCATCGAATTGGCGAGATCGGTGTGAACGTCGCTCCTGATATTTCCGATTCTCGCACGAAGCAACCCGCACAGATTCTAGCCGACGTGCTGCAACCCAATCGTGCAATCGACAACAACTACATCAGTTATTCGGTCATCACCGTCGACGGACAAGCACTCACAGGAATCATTGCCAGCGATACGGCGACGTCGATTACGTTGCGTCAACCGGAAGACAAGACCGTCACATTGCTACGATCTGACATTGAAGAGATGCGATCCAACGGCATCTCGTTGATGCCCGAAGGACTAGAGAAGACCATCCCGCCGCAAGACATGGCTGATCTGATTTCATTCATCAAGAACTGGCGTTATCTCGACGGTCGCACGCCATTGGGGGAAAGCGGTGACTAACGATTCTACAGGATGAATCCCGTTCCTAGTTCGCCTTACTTTGGCGTACTAGTGCCGTGTCAGGTGTCGATCATTGGGTTGGAGTATAGCCTTCAGGCTGAACGGAGCAGGCTAAAGCCCAATACCGCATAATCAGTGAGCCGAAGGCGCTAGCCTCGGGCCTCGAAGAATCCACGGATGAAGCAACAATGCCCGCGGCTAGCGCCGTCGGCTCACGTAGAGTCGGTCCTTGACTAAGCGGTATTGGGCTAAAGCCTGTACTCCAACCCAAGCTTTTAACATTGACGAAGTACTAGGCCGTTCCAGTCGGATTAAAGTAATCTGGTTCGTCGCCCACTCTCCATTTGATGTTGCACCCGATACTGGGAGTCTGTTCTTCGGGCACCGGGTTGCCCGCTAGGACGGTGTCGAGCGCGCGTCGTAAGTCTTCGCCGGTCACGGGAATCCCGTTGCCAGGGCGACTGGAATCCAATTGGCCGCGATAGACGAGCTTTTGCTCCGCGTCGAACAAGAAGAAATCGGGTGTGCAAGCGGCTTTATAGGCTTTCGCGACGGCTTGGTCTTCATCGTAAAGATAAGGGAAGGAATAGCCTTGAAGTTCTGCTTCGTGGATCATTTGCTCGGGCGAATCCGCCGGATACTTGCTCACATCGTTCGAGCTAATCCCCACCATGGCGACACCACGCGATTGATACTCGTATCCCAATCGCGCCAACTCCGACGCGATGTGTTTTACAAACGGACAATGATTGCACATAAAGATTACGAGCAACGCTGGGCTGCCATCGAAATCCGAGAGCGAGACGGTTCTACCATCGACATTGACCAACGAAAAATCCGGTGCCTTGGTTCCAAGGGACAACATCGTACTAGCGGTCTTGACCATGAGGGCATCTCCGTTGATTGCTAGGAGGTTCGTCTTGATGCGAGTTTAGCGCAATCCAACACGATCGTCTACCGACGCAGCGTGAACAATCGACACGCGTTCGCCGTCGTTAACTCGGCGAGCGACTTGAGCGACACGCCGCGAACTTCGGCGAGGCAAACTGCCGTGTGAACTACTAACGCCGGCTCGTTGGGGCGTTGGCCCCGCTTGGGATGCGGCGAGAGGTAGGGCGCGTCGGTCTCGATCAGAATGCGATCATCCGGAATCGTGACAGCAACCGCCCGCAAGTCGTCAGACTTCTTGTACGTCACCATCCCCGCGAAGCTGATGTACAAACCAAGTTCGATACACTCGGCGGCACCGGCAGCAGTTCCCGTATACGAATGCATCACACCTTGCAGCGGCCCGCGTGCTCGAGCATCGCGTAGCATCTCCAGAATGTCTTCCTCGCAGTCGCGGAGGTGAACGATGAAGGGAAGGCTCTTCGCTTGCGAGAGCCGAATGTGACGGTCGAAATAGTCTTGTTGCACGTCAAACGGCGTGTGATCCCAATACCGATCGAGACCTGTCTCGCCAATTGCCACCACCCGCGGGGCGCATGCGAGTTCGACAACTCGAGTCCAATCGTCCGACTTAGCTTCGGCGCAGTAGTTTGGCTGAATGCCAACTGCGGCCAGGACAGAGGGATAACGAGCCGCCAGCGCCACAACGGCAGAACTCGAATCTGCTGTTGTGCCAACGGCTAGGATTGTCTCGACGCCGGCTTGGGTGGCGCGGGAGATGACGCGGTCGCGATCGGAATCGAAGTCGTCGTCGTCCAGATGGCAATGCGTATCAAAAAATCGCATGACTCGTTGTACAGCAATTGGGTTAGCGACCGATAGGACGGACGCCTCGTCCGTCCGCAGATTGGGACGAACGAGGCGTCCGTCCTACAGTCAGGCTGGAAAGCCTAACGTGTTTAAGAAGCTGCTGCCTGCTTCAACTCGACAAGCGACTCGAGATGTCCCTTCGCTGCGCCGAGCGTCTCCTCGGCCAACGCTTTTGCCAGGGGAACGAGCGACAGTTTCGAGACGACACTTTCAATCGTCGCGATGTCTTCTTTCTGCTCTTTAATGATTTCGTTCAACAAAAAGTCGAACGACAAATCATGATAACCCGTGTAGTAGATCGGAAACTCGCCGTTGTTGACGACCCCATTGTTCTCGGTGACCATCGCCGCCAATCGCTCGGCTGTCTCGCGCTGATCAGCAGCAATCAGTCGCATTGTCTCTTTGGCTGCCTCTTCACCACCATGCCAAGCCGGAGCAGCATAAGTCAAATACACCGGCAGCGAGCGGTTGTGAATCGCAATCAGATGATTGAGCAGGCGATTTGTTGTTACATCACTCATAAGTCGATCGCCCTACGCAGCAGCCAGCAGATAAAGGGTTGCCGCGTGAGCCCACTCGCTCAACACGTTCCAGTTGATGATCAGCAGGACCGTCGGGGCTGTTACCAACCACACGAACGCTCCCTGCAGCGAGACTTCCGAATAGACAAACGGCGGTCGGTCCGCTGGCTCCTCTTCCATCGTCATGACTTTCACGACGCGGAGATAGTAGAACAAGCTGATCGCCGTGTTCATACCGCCAACGACCAGCAACACGATCAGAAACGCTGCCGGATGACCGGCGCTGACGCTGACCTGATAGCCATCGACCAAGGCGGCAAAGATCGCAAACTTGCCAATGAAACCAGCGAGTGGCGGCAAGCCCACGAGGCTGAACAGAATTAATGAGAAGCAGATCACGGTGATCGGGCAGCGGCGAAGGAGTCCCGCGTAATCGGCAATCTCTTCGCTGTGCATGGCATTGCGGAGGAATGCGATAATCGCAAAGGCACCTAAATTCATGAACACGTAGGTGGCAATGTAAATCGCCAAGGCGGCGATCGCGTTCTGTGCTTGCAGCGGTGCGTCGCCTGCCATCACGAGGAACGCCGCGACGCTCATCATCATGTAGCCAGCGTGGGCGATGGTGGAATATGCCAGCAGGCGTTTGATGTTCGTTTGACCATAGGCCGCCAGGTTGCCGAACGTGCAGGTCAACACCGCCAGGAACGCAATCAACTTGGCCATGAATGTTCGCGAAGCGGCCAGTCCGTCGATGGCGGTTGCTGCTGCGTGATCTTCGTCACCATGAGCCGCCTCGTCATGCGCGCCGCCTTCGTGGGCGGCAGGTGTTGGTGCATGGGCTTCGTCTGCAAGTGCGAACATGCCGCCGGCGTGATTGTTTAATGAAGCTGTTTCTGTTGTCGCTGCATGATGTTGAGCCACGGATCGCGATCCGGGCTCAATTCCCGTTGGCGGAATGGCACCAAATCCGATCGCGACTCGAACAAGCAATGCCAACGCGGCAGCTTTCGAGGCAATGCTTAGGAACGCGTTGACTTCGGCACATGCACCTTCAAAGACGTCCGGAGCCCAAAAGTGAAATGGCACCGCAGACAGTTTAAACGCCAAACCAACCATAATCATCATGCCGCCTAGCGCGAGCACCATGACTTCGGGGCCGGGCATCTCTGGCAATCGCTCGGCGAGTTGCACGGCCATCGTCGGCAAGTGAGCCGTGTTCATCAAGCCAGCGACGAGGCTGATGCCGTACAACATGACACCGGCAGCGCCGGCACCGTAAACGGAGTATTTGAGGGCCGCTTCGCTGGCCGTCCGCCGACCCTTGAGCATTCCCGCCAATGCATAGGATGGAACGCTCGCCATCTCTACGGCCATGAAGACCATTAGCAAGTGGTTGGCGGAAGCCATTAAGCACATACCCAACGTCGAGCCGAGCACGAGCGTATAGATATCCGCTCCGTCTTCTTTATCCGGGATGCCAGACAGCTTGGTAAAGATCGCAAACAGGAAGGCAAAGCCAATCAAGACGCTTCGCATGTAGACCGTGAAGGGGTCATAAACGAGCATCCCGGTGAAAATTTCCATCCGGGAAACGGCGTCTAGCCCGCCGAGAGGCGGGTGGCTGCCAAGAAACTTCCAAGGTGACGATGCAACCAAAGCGACACCGGTGCCGATCAGCATCACCCAGAATAAATCGACTTTACGGCCACCGTTGAACAGCCGAATAAAGAGCAGCAAAACGATCGTCGCGCACAAGCACAGCTCAGGCGTGAATACACCAATACTCGAGTCCGCTGTCGGCAAGGAGAATAATCCCCCGGACACCGAGCCCTTGGTATCGATAATCAGTTCGCTAACGAGTTCGTGCAAATTCACGGCTATTGCTGTTCAATGACAGAGTGTGGTTCTTGGACGGTAACGATAGCTACCGTCGTCTCGGGCGTTACGTCTTGAATTGCGGGGGACGCGATCAGCGAAACATGTTCGTTCGCGGGGACCGCTTCGGCATGAGCATCTTCCACTTCTTCAGCGGCAAGTGTCGCTTCGTGTCGTTCTGTCCATTCGGTCAACGTCGCTGCCTGATGACTCACCGTCTTATCCATGTACCGGAGCAGCGTGTGGTAGGGGAAGATTCCAAACACAATCGCCAACACGAACAGAGTGACTGCGATGGTGTTCTCTCGCAGCGTTGAAGGGACGATGGCTTCTTCGTGGGGGCCTTTGTACTCGGCACCCAAGAAGACTCGCTGCACCGCCCACAAGATATAGCCAGCCGTCAAGACGACGACCGTAGCCGAGATAATTGCTAGGACCGGGCTGAACTCGAAGGATGACAGCACCACGAAGACTTCGCCGGGGAAGCCGCACAAGCCTGGAAGACCAAGGCCCGCGAAAAAGATGCCTATTCCAAGTGCCGTATAGACCGGCATCTTTGAGAACAAACCGCCAAACTTGTTGAGGTCGCGATGATGCACTCGGTCATAGATCACACCGACCATAAAGAACATGCCGGTGGAGCTGATACCGTGCGCGATCATTTGGAACATCGCACCTTGCATGCCCATGTTCCAGTAGTCGGAATTAAAGAGGTTCCCGCCACGAGCTGACCAGACACCAAGGCCTAGCACGACGTAGCCCATGTGGCTGACCGAGCTGTAGGCGACCAATCGCTTGAAGTCGGTTTGAGCCATCGCTGCGAAGGCTCCGTAAACCATGCTTACCACGCCCAGCAGACAGACGAAGAACGCCAACTCGTATCCGCCGGCAGGGCAGATCGGATAGCAGATGCGAATGATGCCGTAGCCGCCCATCTTCAACAACACACCAGCCAGGATCATCGAGATCGGCGTCGGTGCTTGGACGTGAGCGTCAGGTAACCAAGTGTGAAGCGGGACGGAGGGAACTTTGATGGCAAAGCCAATAAACAGCAGAATGAAAGCCCAACGCTGCAACGACCAACCAAACAGCAGGGAATCGCTGAAACATTCGGTATGCTGGCCAATCGCGGCCAAAGCAAGCAAATTGAAGGTATGGACGGGTTTGTCGGTTGCTGGCAACTCGACTTCGTCGGCGGGAACGATGAGTCCCTGGCCGCCGGCTAATGCGGTGGCGTGAACAAGCGATGAAACACCGTCACTACCGTTAATTGCCTTCACGGCATCGGCAGCAGTGGCGTGGTCGGCGCTAAGGCTAACGGTCACCACCTGCCCATCACGCGATGCTGTCGGTTCGCCGCTCGGTGCGATCTTGAACTTAACCGTAAGGGAGTGATCGTTGGAATCACCGGTTCGCATCAATGCCAACGCGGCGCCTTGGCGAGTCGCGTCGTCCGCTGTGATTACTCGGCCAATGCGGGCCTCGACATCCGGTGACACATGCAGATCCGACCAATTAATCGCAGCATCTTCTTGCACCAAAGTCGAGATCTTGGCAACTTCGCGAAGATCGCTGCTGAAGTACAGCATCAAGATGGCGATCAGCATCAACACACTGCCGACCAAGGTATACAGGAAGAACTTGATCGCTGCGTACTCGCGACGCTCACCACCCCAGATGCCAATCAGGAAGTACATCGGCAGGAGCATGACTTCCCAGAACACGTAGAACAGGAAGAAGTCGAGAGCCATGAATACGCCCAGCATGCCTGTTTCCAGCAGCAGGAACAGAATGCAGTAACCTTTGACGTGCTTTTTGATCGACCAACTCGCACCCATCGCCAAGACACTGACCAGCGCTGTAAGCATGACGAGCGGGAAGCTAATGCCATCCAAGCCCATGTAGAAGTAGATGTTGAACGAAGGAATCCACGCCTTATTAAAGACGCTCTGCATTGAAGCTTGACCGGTGCTGAATTCTGTCTCGCCGTTCCCGAAGAAACCGATCACACACAGCACTAACACACCGATGGTAAACGCCAGCGTGATATAGCGCACCAGTTCATCCTTACCGCTTGGCACAAACGCCAGAACGATCGCACCGATGACCGGCAGAAACACAATTAGACTTAGTAGTACCAGCGGATCAAACATCGATCATCCAGCCAGGGTTGGATTCCAGAAGAAACTAATCAAGATGAAGATCGCCACCGCACCGATGACGATAAACATCACGTATTGTCGAATGCGACCGGTCTGAACCGCTCGCAATGAAAGCCCGAGAGCGAATGTCTTGGCGGCTAGTCCGTCGATAAAGCCGTCAACGATCTTGCCGTCCGCAAACCACGCCCAGAAATTCGAGAAGCGGCGAACGGTCGCTGCGAGTCCATCAATCAGTCGATCAATGCAATTCCGATCGATACCCGAGATCCAGCCAGACACAACGTGCGTCGGGCGAATGAAAACCAGGTCATACAGTTCGTCGAACCACCACTTATTGAGCAGGAAGCGGTAGACAGGCTGGAATTGAGCACGCACTTCGGCAGGATCGAGATAGCCAAGGCCATACATGGCGGTGGCTAAGAAGAATCCTGTGAATGCGGTTCCAATCGCAACAATTGAGGCAATCACGACAACATTGGGCTCGTGAGCCTCATGAACAGCAGGCCATGTCCAGCCTTCAAGCCAGACACCTTCAATGCCAACGAGATCGTTGGTTGGATTGGCCTGACCAAGCAAGCCAGCCAGGGTAATGTCGCCGAATCCACCAATCGTCCAAATCAACGCCACGCCAAGAACCACGGCGCTCAAAGCCAACGGCAGCCGGCTTAGCCAAGCGGGAAGTGCATCGTGGTGATGATGTTCATCCGCGTGGCCGTGATCGTGGCCATGGTCGTCATGATGATGATCGTCTGCATGGTCGTGATGAGCCACATGCTCGACTTCCGCGTGCTGAGCCTTGTGGCCAAGTTGGCATCGGATGAACAAGCCGAGGAACACCAGCGTCGCAATCGATCCCGCGACGAGCCCTTGGAGCGGCGACCAAGCAACTCCGATGGCCATCACTGACAGAATGATCAGCGGGGCGTACATCGTTGGAGGCGATTCATGCGCGTGATCGTATCGTTCTTGATTGCGAGGCTCGCCAGCGAACGTCAAGTACCACATACGGAACATGTAGAACGCGGTGATCGCAGCTCCGCCAGCGGCTGCCAGGAAGAACACACCCGCAAACGCCGAGTCATTGGCCTGCATGAACGAATAGGCTTGTTCAAGGATGGCATCCTTCGAGTAGAAGCCGCTGAAGCCGAGTCCCTTCAGCATTTCGTGGTTCCCGCCGGTGGCCAACAGCGACATAATGAACGGAACACCAGCACCAGCAATCGCTAAGCAGCCGACCAGCATCGTGTAAGCCGTGACAGGCATCTTCTTCCGCAAGCCGCCCATCTCTGACATTTCGTTCGTATGGACGGCGTGAATTACCGACCCGGAACCCATGAACAGCAGACTCTTGAAGAATGCATGCGTGATGAGGTGCATCATGCCGGCCAACCAACCGCCGACGCCCAAGGCCATCATCATGTAGCCAAGCTGGCTGACCGTTGAGTAAGCGAGAACTCGCTTAATGTCGGTAGCAGTGATCGCGATCGTCGCGGCCATGAACAAAGTAATCACGCCAGCAATAGCGATAATGAGCAATACTTCTGGCGTAAACACTGGGTAGAAGCGACCGACCAAGTACACACCAGCCGCCACCATCGTTGCCGAGTGAACGAGCGCGGAAACCGGGGTTGGACCTTCCATCGCGTCGGGCAACCAGACGTGCAGCGGGAACTGAGCACTCTTGCCAACGCAACCACAAAAGATACCCACGCCGGCAAGAATCAGCAGGCCATATCCGTAGCCATTCTTTCGCCAATCGGTCGTCCGGAAAGCGGCCTCAGCATCCGTTGCGGCGATTGCTTCTGCATCATTGTCGAACAGGCCTTGATGGTCATGGACCATGGAGGCGATTTCACTTTTTGCCGTCCATCGCACCATGCCATCCGGAGCTGCCATGCGGCGATTCTCGCCGTGACCATCTCCATGAACCAGCGATTGCGCCTCACGAACTTGCGTGAAGATGCCAATTTGAGCCTGCTTCTCGCCGTCGGAATCGACGTAGTCATAGTCGCCAAACGAAAACGTTCCGAGGCCAGTCCACAAAGCCAGCAGACCGAGGATCATGCCGAAGTCGCCGACGCGATTGACGATGAACGCTTTATTGGCCGCGTTGGAAGCACTCTTACGTTCGACGTAGAAGCCGATCAGGAAGTACGAACAAACACCGACCAACTCCCAGAACACGAACACCATCGCGATGTTACCTGCGATGACGAGCCCGAGCATGCTGAAGCAGAAGAGCGACAGGTACTGGAAAAAGCGGTGGTATCGACCTGGACGATGCAACTTCTCGCCGTTGCTCAGCGTCACTTCTGGATCCGTCCAGTCATGCAACTCGTCGTGCATGTAACCCATCGCATAGACATGGATCAATGTCGCGATGAACGTGACCATACAAAACATGCAGACGGTCAACGAATCGATATAGTAACTAATGCTCAGCCGCAAGCTGCCGAACTCGCCCAACACCCAAGGACCACCGATACCCGGTGCACTGAAGTCATTGGTGTAATGAATTGGTACGCCAGCGTGATCGCCGGACGCATGCTCGCCGTGATGCTCGGTCTCGTGCGACTCGCTATGCGGTTCGGCAGTAGTATGGCCTTCCTCGTGCGGATCTTGCCCACGAACAACGATGCTCGCATCTGGTGATACCAGTAACGCATGAGCTTCGCCGTGCGACGCGCCACTAGGACGATGGCTCGTGAGCCAGATCGCCAGCGAAATGAACGACAACACCGACGCCAAGGCGATGGCAGCTGTTGCTAGACTCGCCGCATGCTCGCCCGCCTTGCCCATCCGAGGTCCGAAAACCAGGATGACAAAGAAGGAACAGAGCGGTAGCACGACCGCCCAGCCTAACAGCATCGATATGGAATGACCTGGATCCATCAGCCTTTGAGTTCACTTGCCTGATCGACATCGATCGTGGCATGATTGTTGTAAAAATTAAGAGCAATGGCGAGCGCGACGGCGGCTTCAGCAGCAGCCAGAACGATGACAAACAACGCGATCAATTGACCATCAAGCCCCAGCGATTCAGCGCGAAGGTACTTGCTGCCAAAGGCAATGAAATTCAAGTTGGCGCCATTCAACACCAACTCGACACCCATCAGGACGCCCAGAGCATTACGTTTGGTTGCCATACAGATGGCGCCAACCACAAACAGGACGGCACCCACCACGAGGTAATGCGATACGGAGACGGGGGAAATTCCGATCATGCAGCGGCTCCTGTGGAAGTCGCTCGCCGTTTCGTTCGGGCCATGTAAGCCGCTCCAACCAGAACGACCAACAAATGCACCGAGACGATGACAAACGGCAGCAAGTAGCCGGACATGCCAGGCACCAGCGTCGAATCTTCCGGAGCATCCAGGCGATCGACGCGAACGCCTGTGAACCCCATGCCGATCTGGGTCGTGGTCTTTGACTCCGCGATACCAATGTCCGCTGCATTTGGATTGCCATCGCGCCAATCTTCGACACGAAAGGCAGCCGTCAACAGCAGGAACAACAGCGAACCGCCCAGCACAAGAGCCATCACCCATTCACCGCTACGAGTCTTCATCGAGATGAAGCGGCTTTGAGCGGTGAGCATCACGCCGAAGATCAACAGCACCAGCGTGCCACCGACATAGATCATTAATTGCATGGCACCAACAAACTCAGCACCCGCCAAAAAGAACAGGCCGGCCGAGGCACCGAGCGAGAGAATCAAATAGAACGCCATATGAACGACATTATCGGAAAACAACATCGCGACTGCGAAGCCACATGTCAGCAACGCGAAGAACATGAAGAACAGCGAGTGCCAATCGAAGGCTGCAAGCAACATCACCTTGCACCTCCCGTCATGACAAGAGCTTCAACACGATCAAACTCCACACTGCCGATAGGCCCTATGGGTACATCGGAAGGCGATGGAGTAACCGCTGCGGCACGACTTGCCCGCTGCTGATCGGCTTCGATCACCCAACTTTCACGAGCCTCGAATCGATTAATGCCGATGCCCGGAAGATCATTGGAAGTTGGTAACTCGTTCACTTGCCAAAACAATGCACCGAGAAAACCGAAAGCGGCAATTGGCACACAGTACTTCAAACAAGTCGTCATCACTTGATCGATACGCAAGCGAGGCAGCGTCCAGCGAACCCACATCATCACAACAACGCCAATAGTCCCCTTCAGCAGGAAGTTGAGGCAACCGCCAAGGCGAGCCAGGTAAAGCAACACGCCGTCACTCTCCGACCAACCCAGAACCTGGAAGATCGGGATCGGACCATTCCAACCGCCAAAGAAGAGGATCGCTGCGAGGCCACTAACCAAGAACATCGAGCCGTACTCGGCCATAAAGAAGAAGCTCCAGCGAAGACCGGAGTACTCGGTATGGAAACCGGCAACAAGTTCGCTTTCCGCTTCCGCCAAATCGAACGGGGCTCGATTCACACTCGCCGTGGCACACGTGAAATAGACAACAGCAACGACGAAAGTGAAGGGATCATTAAACGCCAGCCAGTTTGTAAACAAACCCGCTTGCTGATTGCCAATGGTCACCAAGTTCAAGGTGCCGCAGATCATACAGGGAACGACAACACACATACCAAGCGGCACTTCATAACTGACAACTTGAGCCGCCTCACGCATCGCACCAAACAACGACCACTTTGATCCAGATGCATAGCCGGCGAGAATCGGGCTGAACACTTCAATCCCAAGCACAGCCAAGATAAAGAACACCGCCGTGTTCATATGTTGAGCGACCCAACCATCTGAAAACGGCAAGGCGATATAAGCACAATAGCTGGCTGCGAACCCGACGTAGGGAGCTGCTTTAAACAACATCCAGTCTGCGTCTTTGGGGGTGATATCTTCCTTGGCGATCAGCTTGATACCGTCCGCCAACGTCTGCAACCATCCAAACGCACCACCAACACGCGTTGGACCCAGGCGATCTTGAATGCGCCCAGAAACTTTGCGTTCCAGCCAGATGAAGATCAGCGCACCGACCGCCACGACGTGAATGATCAATACGCAATGAATGATCGCAGCCACCAGATAGGCCAATGGCGTGGGCAAGCTGCAAGTCGTGTGAAAAAATTCGGCCACTTGCTTGAACTAATCCTAATTCCCCCTGCGCGGCGTGATAACGACCGCAACAGGTTGCAATTCGCTGCGCCCATTGCCGACGACGCCGAGCACTTGGGCAAATGATTCAAAATCAAGATCGTGAAATATGGCACAAAGTATTGGGGACCGACAAGCCCCCGCGTGCACAATTTCCACGCGAAAAACTATCGATCAATCTCACCCATCACAACATCCAGCGACCCCACGATCGCCGGCACATCGGCGATCAAGCAACCACGGCAAAGCTCTGAAGTCACGGAAAGATTGCAGAAGCAACTGCTTCTCGCGCGAACTCGCCACGGAATCGCGTTGCCATCGCTGACCAAATAAAAACCCATCTGACCGCGAGGAGCTTCCGTCTCCAGGTAAACTTCACCCTTCGGCAGCTTATGCGTCAATTTGATCGGCACACCCCAGTCGCCACTCGCAGTGCTGTATCGGTCAATCGCTTGCCGAACGAGATCGACGGCCTGAACGACCTCCAGCATGCGAACATAGAAGCGATGCCAACAGTCGCCGAGCACTGCTTCCTTAGGAATCGCGGGATAATCGTGGTCCTTCGGATAATGGCCTTCTTTCTGGACGATCACCTCAAACGCATAGCCGTCATACATCTCGGTATAACGCTCTTCACCATCGCGCCGCAGGTCGTAGTCGACACCACTTCCGCGTAACACAGGGCCCGTGCAACCATAGTCGACCGCCATCTCGCCCGACATAACGCCGATCGCAGCCGTCCGCTTGACGAAGATCGCGTTGGTCGTGAGCAGCGCGTGATACTCTTGAATCACCGGCTCGAATTGATCGAGAAAAGCGGAGCATTTCTGCAGCCAGCCGTTTGGTAGGTCGGCGGTCGCTCCACCAGGTGTGAGATAGCTGTACGTCAACCGTGCACCGCAAGCCTCTTCAAAAAGATCTAAGATCTTCTCGCGCTCGCGGAACGCGTAGAGAAAGGGGCTGAAGGTGCCGAGGTCGAGGCCATAAGCCCCCATGCCGACCAGGTGACTGGCGATCCGGCCCATCTCGGCGATGATTACTCGCAGATGCTTGGCCTTCTCGGATAAATCGTGCTCGATCAGCTTCTCGACACACAGCGACCAACCGAGATTCATATTCATCCCGGCCAGATAGTCCATGCGATCAGTGTAGGGAATCCATTGCCGAGGCGTCAGATTCTCGCCGATTTTCTCGGCACAACGATGCAAGTAGCCGAGATGCGGTTCGACCTCAGAAACAATTTCGCCATCGGTTCGCAGCACCAATCGCAGCACGCCGTGCGTACTCGGGTGCTGTGGTCCCATGTTGACGAGCATCTCGTCGGTGCGGACGTCGAATTCGATGATCCGTGCGTCATCGAGTTGTGTTGCCATGTTTCGGTCCTACTATGTCTTGGGCTTACTTGACTATCTTCCGCGGATGCCGTGGTATTCAAGTGGCATCTCGTAATCCTTGCGGAGCGGATAACCGACCCAATCCTCGGGACAGAGAATGCGGCGGAGATTGGGATGCCCCACGAACCTCACGCCAGAAAGATCATAGACTTCTCGCTCGTGCCAATTGGCGGTGTTGTAAACGCCCGAAACCGATAAAACCTCCGGCAGCTCACCCTCAACACCATCTTTCCATCGGGGCAGTATCACCTTCAAAACGAGCGAGTGCTTATTCAGCGTACTCGACAAGTGATAGACGACTTCCGTGTGCGGTTCCCAGCCAGCTTTGGCGGCCTTCTTGGGATCGGCCATGAAGTAATCAACACCAGTAATACAATTCAACAGATTCAAGCGAAGCTCGGCATCATCGCGAAGGTACTCGCATACCTCGGCGATGCCATCAGGTGAAACTTCGATCCATGGATCGATCGCTTCGAGGTTGGACCCGGTGATCTTGTCGCCAAAGCGCTTCGATAACCGCTCAACTAGATTCTGTCCGCTCATTTATTCAAGTCACCCGCGAAGCGAATCGGCTTCGCAAAAAGAAAGCTTCGTTAGGCTGACAGCGCAGGCTCATCTTCGAGAGCGTCAACAGGAGGGCCACGCCGCTGCTGAGCTCGCTCCTGACTGACGGCTCGCACCCAGTCAAGATCGCCGCGTTTCCACACATACGCGAACCCAACCAGCAAGATCGCAAAGAAGACAACGATATCGACGATCGTGACGAACGCGAGTTGGCGAGCACCTTCACGAGTGACCGACTCGACTTCCGTTAGCGTTAGATTGCCCGCCGGCTCACCCAGTGTGGGCTGAAGGCTTGTGGGGATCGAGTCAGGAACGACCGGATTGCGAACTCCCATCTCTTGATAAAGCAGTCGAGCCGAATCCGATAATTCAACGCCATCTGCCGTCGCAACGGCAACCGGAAAATCCTTATCCATCATGTGCGTCGACTTGCCGAAGACCGTCGCCCACGGAAAGAAGAACGCGACTTCGACATCGAAAATAATGAACAGCAACGCGACCACATAGAACCGCAAGTCGAACTGCACGAAGCTGGAACCAATGGTCGGTTCACCGCATTCGTAGATTTCGAGCTTCTCTGCATGCGGGTCGTGGGGGCGAAGAAATCGCCCGACGAGCAAGTTCACAAACAAGAAGATGAGGCCCACGCTGGCAAACAGCGCCAGGTAGGCAACGATTCCAATCGAGGAGGCAAATGCTGACATCCAGCGCCTAACAATCTGCGTCGAGGAAGAAGCTGAGAATACAAGTCTCGAATTGTAGACGTGGACTGCGATCTTGCAAGCCACCACGAGAAATCACTGCGAAGGAGCGGTTCTGGCAGTGCCGACTGGCGGTGAGTTATGCGTCGAGCAAGCCGTCAGAATGATCAGAGCCGGTCGCAGAGTCTGCGGTCAGCGACTGACGCCCGGCGAAACCACCTTCGAGGGAGTGCCAATAGAGCACTTCCGGCTCGTCGTATTTCCAGCACAGATAGGCAAGCTTGCCGTCGATCATCGCGGGGAAATCCACTAAGCCCGCCATCGCGCTCTTCGGCTCGACGCCCAACTCCAGCAACTCACGCAAGTAATCGGCGAGTCGCTCGCTCTCTTTTTCTAACTCTTGCTCGACTTGCTCAACTTCTGCCTGATAAACATCCGATGAGCCTCCGCTTCGCTTGCGGGAAAGCCGGCTAAGCCGTTCGCGTCGATCAGACAACTCCGTCGCGAGCTGCATCAAATCGCTCACGATCACGCGTACGAGAGGCAAGCGAGCGTTCGCCTCCTCGACGGTGAAGATCTTTGCGGGAGTATATTTGTCAGGCGACATCGTAAAACTCACGGAACGGTAATAGTGGCCGACCCAACAGTAATTATACGTCAATTCTACTGATTCGGCCCACCGTGAACGGGTTCTACCAGCACTTTTGACTCAGCAACCGCTGTTGGATTCAGCGTCGATCGCCCCCACGCGACATCGGTCGGCAGACGCGAGAAGTCAACAATGCATCCATCTCGGCTGTAACAGCTCAAATCATGGGTTGCACCCATGAAGATGCAATCCACGGGGCACGGCTCAACACAAAGCGCACAAAACATGCACTTGGAATAGTCAATCGTAAATCCCGTAACCTTAAAGCCCTTCGCACCTTCGACGCGTTCTTTGCCGATGTAGATGCAGTCCACGGGACAGGCTTTGGCACACTGATCACACGCGATGCAAGTCGTTAAGTCGTAACGATGAAATCCCCGGTAGCGAGCCGCGACGGGGACCGGCTTCTCGGGATACTCGAACTGATCGGTAAACGTACCTCGATCTGACTTGTAGGTGATCAGCCAGTAACGCAACGTCACCCACATCCCGTGGCCCACGGTATAAACCGCAACGCCGACATTTCTAAACCAATCCAACATCAATCGTGTCCAAGAAAGAGTTGCAGCTTCGGGGACCAACGCTGAATTATAGGGAGCTTACCCAACTCCGCAAGCGCCGATCGAGCATCTACGCGAAGGTCTTCACGACGATGGTACTAACCATGATCACATCGTACATGTCGCTACGGAAATTTGCTGAATGCGGCGAGGTTGTCGAGCGTAAGCATCGACCGAGAAGTAAGCGGCGTCAGTTTCCAGCTCGCAAAGAAGCTGGATCGCAAACTGAAAGCTTACGTCTTGGAGAGCTCATCAGCGATCTGGCGTGCGCGATAGGCGGTCTGCCGATCCATGCGAAAGTGTCCCTGTGCGCGACCCAGGAGTCCGATGGCGCGAAACTCCTTCCTCCAGGCCGGCAGTTGCCAGCAATTGGCCCGGCAACTACGCCCTCCCCGTTGTAGCGGTAAGTTTCGGCGGGCGAATTAATAAGTGCGAGATGGCTGTCTACTCGGATGTAAGCAACGTTCACAACACACTTTACAGGATTGTGAACGTCGCGTGTAAAGCTGCGTTAAATAAAGAGCCTTCGGCGGCGGTAGCAGTCGTAACCCATCCGCTCCGACATTTCACCCGAAAATCCGCGAGCGGGCGCGGGCTTTGCTTGACTACGCTAAGGCAGCACGTAGAGTGGAGGGAAGACTGACGATGCGCGCAAGCGTTGATGTGGCTTTAGTTTGAGAGCAGCACGTTACCGAAAAATGCGATTCCAGGAGTTTTGCTGGTGCCGCTGATTATAAGGATCTTCAGGCCATCCGCCGCGAGTAAAGCGGCAGCGTTACAAGGAATGGACGATGTTAGTTTTATCCCGCAAGAAAAACGAAAGTATTGTCATTAATAATGACATCACGATCGTTGTGGTGGAAATCCGAGGCGACAAGGTTCGACTAGGAGTGGAAGCTCCGAAGGAAGTGCCTGTCCACCGCCGCGAAGTTTATGACGCGATCAAGCGGAACGAACAAGCGTCCGTCGAAGGAGATTCAACCAACGAGACCAACGGCTAAGTCGTTGCTTTTACTGCCTCTCTCTTTCCTGCCCCACCGCCTTTCACTCCGCCTTCTGCGTCCCCGCGACGCCATGTCGCTCTGAGCTTTCAACTGCGATCTTCGTGGATGCTACGTCGTCGAAACCGACCCCGGCTTGACTCGCAGCGATAACACTCTTTAAATAACGACTTACGATCACTGCTTGGCAGCGATTCTGGCCCCATCGTCTAGCGGTCTAGGACTCCGGCCTTTCACGCCGGCAACACGGGTTCGAGTCCCGTTGGGGTCACTCTCTTTTCGCAGAGAGTGCTTAAAAACATCCGCGTCTCGCGGTGCGTTCTAGTACCTACGGCTCAGTTGAGGCAGAATCCTGCAAAACTATTTGGCGAGCCCATGAAGGGCAAAACGCCTGAGTAGGCTTCTCCGGCCCGTTCTTCGTCCTTGATCCTCAACACACTCCCGTGGAGGAAATGGCACTTCGTGCCACGTCCAATCCGCCGCCCATTTCATTCTTCGACAATGCCAAACTCGGTATGGAGTCTGGCGAGTGCTTCGCCCTCGTTGGCGGGGACATAATTCCAGAAGAGATCAGAGACGCGACGGTCAATGTCATCCTTGTCTGCTTCCGTCATGGGGCTCGTTCGTAGCGGATGGCGAACGCCGTTCCTGTCCCAACGAGGGCCGAACGTTGCGACCGCTACGTACATGGCAAAGGCTTGATGTCAACGGACGTCATCGGCTCGCATGACGTACCGGCTCGCATGACATAGTAGAACATCAAGTGAACTGCAAAAGACGTTCGCCGTTCGGACTCGCCGGATACGAGACCATTGCGAGTGCAATAAAAATCATGCCGTACGGTGTCGCGTCGATAGTCACCGACAGGATTCGGTGTGGAGTTCACTAAATTGTTGTCACTGCGACCACCCGATTGGACTAACTTACCCGCGTCGGGCTGGCACAGCATGCATGTGCGTCCGCTGCGGTAAATGCAGGCTCGACAAAGCGCCCCGTCCGCGAGCTCCTTTCTTCCGTTGACGGTGCGCCGCAACTTCTAGTACGATTCGCCGCCATTTCTCGCGTCCAATCGACCAGAGCTCTAAGGTCTCGTCTGAATTCTCATGTTTCCATGGCACCCAAGCTCGGTGAAGCACCCCATTGCGCGACCGCCGCGCGCGTGGCGGAGGGTGGCTTGTGAACGCATGTTGATCGAGCGCCGAAGCTTTGCGATTCTGGCCCTTGCATTGGTGGCGGGCTGTTCGACTTGGTCGGCGACAACCGTACCCGAGTTGCCAATCCCACGGTTGCCACACGACAGTGTTGTCTTGGAAGCGGCATTCGTGCGAGTGCCGCCTGGGCATCCAGTCGACGGGCTCTGGCAGAAAACCGATGAACAACTTTTCGACTCTGACACGCGACGCAACCTGACTGCCAACGGAATTCGCTGCGGAGTGGTCGGCACGCAGTTGCCGGACGAACTTCGAGACCTCATGGGTGCCGCTCGTCGCGATCAACCCTTGGGTGAGGGCGAGTCGTTGTCGACGGATAGCGTCACGGCGGTTTACCGCAAATTACAGAATCGTTCGGGCGAACGCTCCGACTTGATTGTCGTGCCCGAGATCACCGGGCGTAAAGTGGTTCTGTTCAGTGAAGAAGGACGTGTTCGAGCGGAAACCTTCAACGAAGGCCAAGCACTGTTCGCCGTACGCAGTTATCCATCTGGCGATGGGACGGTTCGTGTCGAACTAGTCCCCGAGATCAAGCACGGCGAAGTGAAACACCAGTGGGTTCCCGGCAATGGCACGCTGCGCCACGACGTGGGTCGCCAGACAAGTGCCTTTGACCCGTTACGAGTGTCCGCCGTGCTCTCGCCCGGGCAGACGTTGCTCGTCACCAGCAGCGACGAACCCAAAGGGATTGGCAGTCTGTTGTTTGTGCGCGGAACGGGCGATACATCGGAACGGCTGATTCTCCTGATACGGCTTGCGCAAACTCAATACGACGACTTGTTCGCACCAGAACAAACCGCAGCACCCCTCGCCACGCCACTCGATTGAACCGTTCCCAAGGCAAACGGGGCATTGCGGGGATCAGGGTCATCCCGATAATCAAGGGCTTCCTCCGCGTTTGAGGAACCCATTGAATCTGAGGAGACCAGAATGGCCTTAATCCCCCTGCGTACGCTACTCGACCACGCCGCCGAAAACAACTATGGCGTCGCCGCTTTCAATGTCAACAACATGGAGCAAATCCAGTCGATCATGGAGGCTGCCGACGAAACCGATTCGCCGGTCATCATCCAAGCGTCGCGCGGAGCCCGATCCTACTCGCAGGATAACTACCTGCGGCACTTAATGCTGGCAGCCGCCGAGTTGTATCCGCACATTCCGATCGTCATGCACCAGGACCATGGCAACAGTGTCGCGACGTGCATGAGTGCCATCGAGAACGGTTTTACTTCAGTGATGATGGACGGCTCGCTTAAGGAAGATGGTAAGACGCCAGCAGACTACGCCTACAACGTGAAGGTCACTGCAGAAGTCGTCAAGCTTGCCCACGCCAAGAATGTTTCCGTCGAGGGTGAACTCGGCTGTCTTGGATCGCTCGAGTCGGGCGAAGGCGAGCAGGAAGATGGCCACGGTGCGGTTGGTCAATTGTCTCACGATCAGTTGCTGACGGACCCTGACGAAGCCGAGCGATTCGTTGCCGACACGGGCTGCGATGCTTTGGCCGTTGCCATCGGCACGAGCCACGGTGCGTACAAGTTCACACGCAAGCCAACCGGCGAGACGTTGGCCATGGATCGCATCATCGAGATCCACAAGCGTCTCCCCAATTGCCACTTGGTGATGCACGGCAGTTCGTCCGTTCCGCAGGAGCTGCAGGACATCATCAACGCTCATGGCGGAGCGATCCGTCAAACGTGGGGCGTACCCGTCGAAGAGATCCAACTAGGAATCAAGCACGGCGTACGAAAGATCAATGTCGATACGGACAATCGGCTAGCCATCACCGGTGCCATTCGCAAGGTGCTGACGGAGAGCCCCGAAAAGTTCGATCCCCGCGACTACCTCAAGCCAGCTCGCGAAGCCATGAAGCAAGTCTGCATCGCGCGCATGACTGCCTTCGGCCAAGCAGGGAATGCTCGCAAGGTTCCGCAATAGATCGTTCAACAATTTGACGTTAAGGTCGGATTCGGTAAGATGTTTGACTACTAAACTTCGATTCCGATCACCGGGAGAGTTTGCAATGCCGCAAGGGAAACCTGTTTTTGCAGGATTAAATCAGACGGGGGTAATATTGTTCGCGCTGTTACTGTTCATGACCGGCCCCTGCTTGTGCTGGTTGCCGTGGGTAATCGATTCCACGAAAGGCGATCCGAACTATACCGAGTAGCGACGCATCTCCAGAAAATCGATCCAGCAAACGCCGCCTCGCGCGGCGTTTGTCGTTTCGAAGAAGGATCGAAGCACGCGCATTCTCGCACATCTTGCAAAGATTGCTGCATTTTTCCCAAGCGGGTAGAATCCACCACTCGCTGTCGACAAGTTGTTAGAAGTTGTGTCGTCCCGGAAGCAACGACGCATCGAATCTTGACTGTTCACTGGAGAACCGGAGGCTGAGATCGTGGCCAATGTTGACGACACCATCGCGATACGATCTCCAGCCCGACCACAGTTCGGCATTAACGCCATGCTGTGGGCAACGTTTGTGATCGCTTTGGCATTGGGTTATCTGCGGCAGTTCAACTCGCCCAACTTGTTCGCTTCTGCCGCCATCGTGCTCGTAACTGCGGCAGTCATCGGTGTACTCATCGGATGGCCCGTGAAACGCATCGGCGATACGACGTACTGGTCGGTCGTGATCACAACCGCCGCCTTCCTGTCCGTCTCGGGAGACGCCGCGGCGCCAGCGGTCTTCCGTTATGCCTGGTCTGCCGTAGGAATGCTGGCTGGCGCAGCCTGCGGAGCAATTCCACCGGGGCAACTGCCTCGACGCGTGTTCTTCGGAGCGGTCGCAGGCGGCGCGGGGATGCTGGTTTGCTCGATGGCGATGACCGTCTATGACCTGGAATGGGTGTTCGATCTGATCTGTGCCCCAATCGTTGGCGGGCTCGTCGCGGTGTTGATCGAACTGATTCTTTGGCTGGAACGCCAAAGGTACTCGCCCCGTTATGTCACCGCGTCGTGGCTGCTGTGCGCCGTGATTCTCGGCAATCTGCTAGTGCCGTTAGTACTCGCGTAGCAGCGGAGATTAAAGAGTGCCCAGCAGTTGGTTCGTCGGCAGTGATGGACGCTGGTCGGCGGGAAGCAATTGGAAGTTCATTTGTTCAGCAGCTCGGTTCGCATAGCCGCCAGCTGCGTCGCGATAAAGGCCGCCGTAGTAATCGAGTCGCTCGGCGGCGAACTGTTCTCGTTGGTCGGCGGTCAGACCTGGCTTGATCGTCGCACTCACTTCGTCGGTCGCCTCCTGAACCCACTGCCAAGCTCGATCCACCTCTTGCTTGGTTTGCACTCCGGCACTTTCCATGGTCCAGCCGGCGGCGCCGAACAGCATGAAGATCACCGCCCCAACCCCCATCGCTTCGACCGTTACGGCTCGAATCGCTTGCCAAATCATTCGCATCGCTGTACTCCTTCGTGGATGCAAGGCGGAACGCCTTGGAAGATATGTTGTAACCACTCCGTTCGGTACAATCATACGCAAGGGTCGTGCCAAAGCCACGACTTCTGTGCCCGAAAGATGATGTAATCGTTTGCAGACGCTCGACTTACGACGGTCGAGATGGTCGTGGTCGGGAGTCTGTGAGACGGTTGGATTTGTAGAACTTACACCGATTGTTCGCGAGAAAAGTCGTCGGCTCGCGGCAGTTTTTCCGCGTGGGGCGGCTAACGCCGACGCCCTACCTCAGCAACTTGGAATGAACTTGCATGGCTTTAGAAACTCCGACGCGTGATCAACTTGCCAGCGACTACTTCGATCAATTGGAGTTCGAGCCTTATCCCGTCCAAGAAGATGCGCTGCTGAATTGGTTCGCGTCGGCCCAAGGAGTTCTGGTCTGCGCTCCGACGGGGACCGGCAAGACGCTGATTGCGGAAGCGGCGTTGTTCGAAGCATTAAAAACGGGCAAGCGTGCGTATTACACGACGCCGCTGATCGCGCTTACCGAACAAAAACTGCAAGAGATGCAAGCGGCAGCGGTACGTTGGGGCTTCAGTGAAGACGACATCGGTTTGGTGACGGGAAATCGCCGAGTCAATCCAGACGCTCCGATCCTGGTTGTCGTCGCGGAGATCCTCTTCAATCGATTGCTGCATCGCGAGCAATTCGAGTTTGACGACGTTTGTGCCGTCGTGATGGACGAATTTCATAGCTTCAATGATCCGGAACGCGGCATCGTGTGGGAATTGACGCTCGGTTTGCTGCCCGATCACATTCGGCTTCTGTTGCTGTCGGCGACGGTCGGGAACGCCTACGAGTTTACGAGTTGGCTGCGCCGTGCACACAATCGCAACATCGAATTGGTCCAGAGCGACGAACGGAAGGTCCCGTTAACGTATCACTGGGTTGGCGATGCGATGCTGACGGAGCATCTCGAGACGATGGCAGCGGGCGACGAGGAATCTCGCTACACGCCGGCACTGGTGTTTTGCTTCAATCGCGAGCAGTGTTGGAACGTCGCGGAACAACTCAAAGGCAAGTCGGTGTTGCACGACGGTCAGCAAAAGCGTTTGGTCGCAGAGCTAGAGCAATACGATTGGTCGAAAGGTGCCGGCCCCAAGCTGAAACAAATCTTGCAGCGTGGCGTAGGTGTTCATCATGCGGGCGTGTTGCCGAAGTATCGCCGCATTGTCGAAGACCTGTTTCAACAAAAGCTGTTGTCGGTTTGTGTATGCACCGAGACATTGGCGGCGGGAATTAACTTGCCGGCCCGCAGCGTCGTGATTCCGGAACTGCTCAAGGGTCCACCGGATAAGAAGCGACTGATCGAAGCGAGTGCGGCTCATCAGATGTTCGGTCGCGCGGGACGCCCGCAATTCGACACGCAAGGACATGTGTTTGCTTTAGCGCACGAAGACGACGTGAAACATCTGCGTTGGAAAGAGAAGTACGACCAGATCCCGGAAGACACCAAAGACCTCGGCCTGCGGAAGGCGAAGAAGGCACTCAAGAAGAAGATGCCGAAGCGTCGCAGCAATCAGCAGTATTGGACCGAGCAACAGTTCGATCAGCTGCGTAATGCGCCGTCGAGCAAGCTCGCCAGTCGTGGTCCGTTGCCGTGGCGACTGTTGGCCTACATGCTCGATGTGTCACCTGATCTGGCACTGATCCGTTCGCTGATCGACAAACGATTGCTCGAAGGCAAGCAATTCGAGAGTGGACAAAAAATACTCGATCGAATGCTGACAACCCTTTGGACGGCAGGCTATGTGACGCTCGATCCAGAACCTCCGAAAGACGATGAGAAGAGCGAAGGAGCATTAGGCTTGGAGCGTGTGGCTGAGGTCGAGTCTTCGAGCCCCCAGCAGCTGACTTTTACTGGTAGTTCGAAGACGGAACCCCAACAGATCTCGGAGTCACAAGACGACTCGGCACCCTACACCTATCGACCGAAGTTCGCCCATCCGACCGAAGCATTGCAACGGCTGCTGCACTTTCGTGGCGTGAACCCGTTATTCGGAGTCTTCTTGTTGAATCATCTCGGCATCGCGGATCGCGCGGAACGCATTCAAGCGATCGAGAGCATCTTGGAGATTCCGGGTTCGGTAGCGCGTTTCGTGCGAGTTCCCAAGCACGAACAAATGCCGCCGGGCCCCCTCGCGACCACGCGTCTGGATGTGCAACTGCTGAAACTCGGACTCGTGACGCTGGAACAACTCGGGGCGGCGGAAGAGGACGAGGACGAAAAACGTCGACGGCGCGGCGACGGTATCTTCGAAGAAGAACCTGTTTGGGTATTAACGCTGGCCGAGAAACTGCGTCTGCTGTTCGATCATGACTTCCCGGGGGTGCATGATGTGCGTGTGGTGCCTGTCTGGGCAGCGGGCGAGTTGTTGGAGTTCGGAGGCGACTTCAACAACTTCATCACGAGCAATGCCTTGCAGAAGCAGGAAGGCGTCATCTTCCGACATGTGTTGCGGATGATCCTTCTACTCGCGGAATTCAAGCAATTATGCCCTCCGGATACGACAGCGGACGAATGGCGGAACGAATTGGACGACATCACCAATCGTCTGGCCGAGTCGTGTCGCCAAGTGGATGCGAGCAGCACGGATAAGACGCTGGAACAGGCCGAACAAGCGAGCGAGATCCTTTGAGTAGGGCGGTGAAACGAAATCCTGAAATAACTGAGAATTCGGGCTTCAAAACTCAACGATTCTCGTAAACGTCAAGGAAACACGCAAAACGGGATGTTAGAATAGAGACGACAAGATCTTCTCGTTGCATCCTCGAGCGCCGAGTCATGGACTCCCGTCGCGTCACAATTCTGCCTGCGGTGGTCATCCTCGTGGGGTGCGCTTGCGGCCTTGCCTGGTTCGTGCTCGCAGGCTCTTCGTCCTTGCCACCCATTAAGATCGGCATCCTGCATTCTGAGACGGGTACGATGGCGATCAGCGAGCAACCCGTTCGCGATGCGACGCTAATGGCGATCGAGGAGATCAATGCGAACGGTGGCGTACTTGGTCGAAAACTCGAACCCCTTGTCGTCGACGGCAGGTCCGACCCAAGGACTTTCGCGAAGGAAGCCGAACGACTGATCACGACCGAGAAAGTTAGTGTTGTCTTTGGGTGTTGGACTTCTGCATGTCGTAAGACGGTCCGTCCGATCTTCGAACAACACAATCATCTGTTGTTCTATCCCGTTCAATACGAAGGGTTGGAGCAATCGCCAAACATCGTGTATACCGGTGCCGCCCCAAATCAACAGATTGTGCCGGCGGTCAACTGGTGTTTCCAATCGTTGAATGCAAGGAAGTTCTTTCTTGTCGGATCCGACTACGTTTTCCCACGCGCGGCCAATGCCATCATCGAATCGCAAGTAACGGCAATGCAAGGTGAAATCGTCGGGCAAGAATACATCCTGCTTGGCAGCGATCAGGTCGACTCGGTCGTGCAGAAGATTATCGACACGCAACCAGACATCATCTTGAACACCATCAATGGTGACAGCAACGTCGCCTTTTTTGCAGCCTTACGCCGCGCAGGCATCTCGTCGGAAAATATTCCGACGATGTCATTCAGCCTCGCCGAGAGCGAACTGCAGAGCATCGACGTCGAAGCGATCGTCGGTGACTATGCAGCCTGGAACTATTTCCAGACGGTTGATCGCGAAGAAAATCGCACGTTCGTCGAGCATTTTCAGGAAAAGTATGGCCGAGATCGCGTGACGGCGGATCCAATCGAGGCGGGGTACTTTGGTGTCTATTTGTGGGCACAAGCCGTCGAAGATGCGGGGACAGACGATGTCGCTGCAGTTCTTCGCAACTTACCTAACCAAAGTTTTCCCGCCCCAGAAGGTATCGTCTCGATCGACGCCAATAGCCGACACACGTGGAAAACTGTTCGTATTGGGAAGATTCAACACGATGGCCAATTTGAAATCATTTGGACATCAAGCAGGCCACTTCGGCCCGTGCCCTATCCAATCTATCGAACTCCAACGCAATGGGACGAGTTCCTGGACAACCTCTATCAAGAATGGGGCGACCAGTGGGAGAATCCCGGAACCTAAGCAGCGAGTTGCATGTTAGATTCACTTAAAAAACTGGGCATCGGCGGCAAGTTGCTGCTTTGCTTCTTGGCGGTTGCTTTGTTGCCTCTGGCGATAGCAGGCTCGCTGGCGGTACGACACGCAGCAGGCATTCTCCGAAGCGAAGTAACTACGAACCTGACGGCTGCTGCGGACGCAAAGTCGCGTCAAGTGGATGCTTACTTCTCTGAAGCCCGACACAACGTTACGACGTTGGCTCATAATCCGTCGGTCATCGACGCCGTAGAACAATTCATTGGGGCGTACCAAAGTGGCGTGGACTCTAGCGAGTATATCGCCGTGGATCGCGAGTTCGGGCCATTCTTGAAGTACTATCAAACGTACTACGAAGACGAGGATCGATACTACGACTTGTTTCTGATTTCTCCCGATGGAGATGTCATCTTTACCGTCATCAAAGAAGATGACTTTGGATCAAATCTTCTGACCGGTCCGTATCGCGAGACGGAGTTGGCGAAGGCCTTTCAAACCGCATCGACGTCGCACATAACAGACATTTCAGACTTTCGGTTTTACCCGCCATCGAACGACACGGCAGGGTTCGTTACCGCACCCGTGTTCCGCGACGAACGGTTGATTGGTGTCGTGGCGTTGCAGATGAGCGTGCGGGAGATCGAGAAACTTTCCACCGACTATACGGGATTGGGCGAAACGGGCGAAATCATGGTTGCCTCGCGAGATGGTGACGCAGTGGTATTCGTAACGCAAATGCGGCACGACTCCGAGAACGCAACACGGCGCATAGCGACTTTTGGCTCTTCCGATGCGATCCCGGCTCAGCAAGCATTGCTCGGCCGAAAGGGTTCCGGAATCTCAATCGACTATCGAGGAAAAGAGATACTGGCCGCTTGGCGATACCTCCCGCAAGTTCGCTGGGGAATCATTGTGAAGATGGATACAAGCGAAGCATTCGCCTCGGCATATCGGCTACAGCAGTCGTTTGTTGTCTTTGGTATCGTCACGTTGTTGCTCGTTATCTTCGTTGCCATGCTAGTTTCCCGATCTATTTCACGCCCGATTGCGCGACTTATCCATAGCGTCAGAACGATCGCCGAAGGTAATATTCAGGAACGTGTCGCTGTTACTTCTACCGACGAGATCGGGCAGTTAGGTGTCGAGTTCAATCGCATGGCGAAACGCTTGCAGTCAAACATTCATGACCTTTCGGAACAGGAAGCACGAACGAAGACGATTCTCGACTCGACCGCAGATGCGATTTTGACGATCGACGAAGATGCGACTGTCCTCTCGATTAATGCGGCTAGCGCCCGCATGTTCGGATTCGCGTCCGACGAATTAGTTGGCAAGAACGTATCGTTGATAGTTCCCGCCTTGACCTGGAAGCCGGAGCACGAAGTTCATGAGAACTCTCTCGCCCCTGGCACATCTCGATCGATTGGTGGCGAGTCGGAAGCTCTAGGCCATCATCGCGACGGTCACGTGGTTCCGCTTTCGATGCGTGTTGCGGAGATGAACTTTCGTGGCGAGCGAACGTTCATCGCCACCCTCCAAGACATCACCGAACGTAACCGGATAGAAATCGAACGAAGGCAATTGTTCGAGGGCATTCGAGAAGCGGTCTCGCGATTGTCGGAGGCGAGTGTCGAGATCTTGGTCAGTACCTCGCAACAAACTGGAGTGGCTCAGCAGCAGGCAGCGCTTGTTTCGGAAACGACAGCCACGGTGGAAGAGATTACGCGTACCGCCCAACAGACATCGGAGCGGGCACAAGAAGTGGCCGGCTCGGCACGGCGCGCGGACGAGGTCAGCAATTCCGGTCGCGAGGCAATCGAAGCGACAATTGCGGCGATGCAGAACGTGCAAGGTCACTCCCAGGCGACCGCCGAGTCGATCCTATCGCTAGCCGAACGAGCGCTGACGATTGGCGAGATCATCTCGACTGTCAGCGAGATTGCCGAACAAACGAATGTGCTGGCATTGAATGCGGCCATCGAAGCGGCCAGGGCTGGTGAAAGCGGCCAAGGCTTTGCGGTGGTTGCTGCCGAGGTCAAATCGCTGGCAGGACAATCGAAAGATGCGACTCAGCAAATTCGCCGCATCCTGGGCGAGATTCAAGATGCAACCCATCAAGCCGTCGCGTCGACGGAGCAAGTTACTCATTCGATCGAGGAAGCCGCAGAAGTTGTCACGCGAGCCGATGCTACGATTAAGGCCCTGTCGGAAACGATCAGCGGCGCGGCTCGCGCTGCGTCTCAGATCGTTGCGTCTGCCGCTCAACAAGCGACGGCGATGAGTCAAATCAGCCAGTCGATGACAGAGATCGATCGGGAGGCTCACCAGGCTCTAGAATCCACTCGCCGCGCGGATCAATTGGCGAAAGATCTTAACGAGCTAGGCAGCCAGTTAATGAACTTAATCCGCGTGAACAAGGCAAAGTGAGGCACGACGCAAGTTGAACCGACCTACTACTCCTGCCGCTTACGCAACTCTTTTTGGTCGAGCATCGTCTCTTCACGGACGATCGTTTCGATTGTCGATTGACGCGTCTCGTCCTGTGGCAACTTGACGGCATCGCTCAGTGATCGGGCCGTGCTGCCGCCCTCGCGGATCTTTGCCTGCTTATCAAGCTCTTTCCGCTTGGCCTGCGACATGCGAGCGTTCAACACCGAACGGAAGTTAAACGGAGTTGGCTGTCGCTCGGCCAACGGTCGCAGATACCGAACGACTTCACGCGCAGTCTGCAGACGATTCTCCGGACGCTTCGTCATCAACTTGGCTACGATCGCCGCAACTTGTCGTGGGATGTCAGGCCTTAACTCCTGGACCGGTGTCGCCTTCTTCTTGAGATGCGCTTTTAGCTTCTGCGCCGACGTCTCGAACGGAAACGGAACTCTGCCCGTCAGCGCAAAATAGAACGTACAACCAAGGCTATAGATGTCAGCTCGAGCATCGACTTTGTAGCTGTCGAGATACTGCTCGGGCGAAATGTAATCGGCTGTCCCCAATCGGTTTTGGCCAAAGATCATGGCCATCGAAAACTCTTCATCGTTCTCGTCGACCATCGCCAAGCCAAAGTCCAAGATCTTCACGGTGCCATCCGCACAGATCAGGATGTTCTCTGGCTTGATGTCGCGATGGACGAGTCCTTGTGCGTGGGCGTAGTCGAGGCCTTCGGCGGCTTGCATGATAATGTCGCATGCGTGACTGACGTCGAGTTGCTTCTTCATCAACATGAATTCGAACAAGTTCACGCCGCGGACTAACTCCATGACGACGTACGACACGGGGCCGTAACGATCTTCGGCTTCGCCCATTTTGTGGCTGCGAACGATGTTCGGATGATTCAGTTTCATGCCGGCTTGTGCTTCGAGTCGAAAGCGTGCCAGCGTGCCAGCTTCGTGGCGAGCGTCTTCAGGAAGAACTTTGAGCGCGACGCGCCAGTGAGTCTCGACGTCCTCGGCGATATAAACCCAGCCCATACCTCCGCGCCCGAGCACTTCGATAATTTTGTAGCCATCGATCACCAAGCCTCGGAAAGAACCTTCGAGCAAGCGATCGGCTTGGAAACGAGTGAGATAGCCATCTTCGACGAGGACGTCTGCAATCTCCTGCTGGGTCGGATCTTCTAATTGAGCAGCCGTGAGCGCAGCGTCTTTGAGATCTGCTTGTTCAAGCAGATCGCTCTTCTTGAGAAGCGTGAGAAACTCGCTAGTCGACTTGGAGACTTGCATGAGCTATTCGTCACCACGTCGTGTGGCGGCGATCATCAAGGGCTCGACGTAAGCGGCGGCGAAGGCAACCGCAGTGAGTCCATTCTATCACGTCCCGCCGCCAGCTTGCACTCGCATTTCGAAAATTGCTGCCCAGAAACGCCTGCCAGCCGATAGACTCTCCAATGTCCTTCGACTCAGTACTTCGGTTTGGAACGATTGTGTGAATCGAGGGGCCAGACCCGCCCCGGCATTGAAATCCAGTGTCTCCCCGCACGCGAGACGACTTTGACTGACAAAATCGTCGTGCCTGCGACTCGATCCACCGCGAACCGGCACGGGTCAAAACGATCACGTTTTTTCGGGCTTTAAGTAAAAACGAGCCGTCGCATGGGGCAGGTACGCGACGACTCGCCGCAGCGCCGCAAGGGCGCCACTCAAGCCGCAGAACGGCTTGTACAGATATAAACGTTCGAGCGTCACACGAAACTTCAGAGCGCCACGCCTGTCGCCGCTAGCGGGAACACTTTGACGTCCACACCGGGCGAAAAGTGAGCAAATTCGGGAGGTTTCGCGGGCGCAGGCAGACCCGCGGCGGAGATCAGCTCGTCCTCCACGTGAAGCACCGTCGCATCGAACGCGGGATAGGGAACGTGATGCACTTGTCCCGAGTAGATCTCACCGCGTCGCTCGACGAACAGCAAATAACGCTCTAGAAAGAAGTGCTGGAGCGTTCCTGGTTCGGACGGCCCAAGGTCGCTTCCTGCGCGATAACGCACAAGGTGCTTCGGGCCGTTAGCGGGTCGGCGTGTTTCATATTCGGTCACGTCGTCGGTTCTTCGGATACTCGCTTTCCCGAAATGATACGGCAAACCCCATCCGGTTCTGGCACCGAAGACCGCTAGCCGCGAGTTGGCTTCGAGCGAAAAGAAGTAAATTCCCGGTCGACCGTCACAGATGACGTAAGTCCTCAGGTTTGTCTCCAGAAAACTCATTGCACACGCTTCTGGCCACCACCAGGGACGCACGCCTTCCATTTCGAAAGGGACAACTCCGATGTACGCTTGGTCATCGTAGAAGTCTAAATCCAGCCCCGACGGGACCAGCGGGCGGAGAGCGTCGATCGAAACCGACCAGTGCATGAACAGGAGCGAACGCCACCGCTGATACCCGGCGATCGGTCCCGAAGGGCGAACGGATGGTGCGACGCGGTCAATCATGAGTTGCTCACGGTCATTCGATTCGAAAAACGCTTTGCGGGCAGGGTCGTCAATCGTTTACCCGTCGAGACCGCCCTCACTTAACTCCCCCTGTGGAAACGCCTCCGACTTGAGCCATGCGTAAATATTCGCCGCGAGCTGGCGGTATCCCGATTCGTTCGGATGCACTCCGTTGTTCACCGGATAGCCGCCGACCGGATCAAGATTCAGCTCGGTCGGAACGACGAAGATGTGCTCCGCTTCTCGATTGCCATAGTGCTCAAGTTGCCTTTGCACGAGCCGATGTTGAATTCGCTTCCAACCCCAACGGGTATAGCGATCCTGGTAATTGGCTTCAAACGCTTCTTGCCGCGAGTTAGGTGGCGGCGTCAGGCATACCGCGAGCTTTGCCTCTGGTGCAGCCAGCGAGAATGCCGTTAGCAAGAGATCGGCATGCTGGAATACGGTGTCGATTCTGGCGTCGATTGCGTCCGAGTCGTCGGGGTCCGCACTGAAGCAGTCATTGATTCCGAGCAGAAACGTGACGATATCGGGCGGCTCACCGCCACACTCCTCTTGGAAATAGCGTGATACATCCAGCAACGGTTTTTCATTCTCGCCAAGATAAACGAATGGGCTACTTCGCTTGCGATACGTTCCATCGGGATTCGGTTCGTACTGGCTGACGAACCGTTGCCACGTCCAACCTCCGTAACCCTCATGCGTCACACCTTCCGCAGCACCACTGGGCTGGTGAGTGCCCAGCAGCGTCACCTTTGGATTGCCTGGTTGCGAAAGCAGCCTGTAGAGCTCATTGGGATACACGCTTGCGTGAGTGAGGCTGTCCCCAACAATCAACAGACGTACCTCTTCATCCTTTGCGGACTCCCGTGCTGCGACGCGCAAGATCGCCTTCTCCGCTCCGAGGACTTTGCCATCAACATCTTGCACTCGCACTGTAACTGGATGGTCTCCACGTGAATCCGCTCTTGGCGTCACGGTCCAACGTGTCGCCTCTTGTGTGCCAAGATCGCAAGTCACATCGAATCGATAGGCCCCCGGCGACTGTGTCAGGACGATATTGTCGAAGTAGATGGCCGACTCAAGGTTGGGGACCGCGTAGACAACCGGCGGCAACGTGAGCTGAAGTTCTTCTGCAGTGCCCGATGCCGCGACAAGCCAGCCAAGGCACGTCAACCAACTACGGCCAATCAACCAAGTCTTATACTTCATGCGTTCACATCTCCTGGAGCGAGCGAGAGCCGGCTGAGTCCATTTGCGCGCAACCGGCTCATGTTACGATTCAGTTAAACGCGATTACTCGCTCTCAATCGGTCGCTCTTCACCCTTTCCGTTTCGCAAGAATGGTTCGCGTTCTTGCTCGCCCTGGGCGTCCTTGATCTCGCGAATCCAGATGTTCCGGAAGCTGACAGGATTACCGTGATCTTGCAATCGGATCGGCATTCGATCGGCGTGCTTGTTGTACTGCGGAGGACGAGTGAACGGCGTGTCCCCTTTGAGCTGGAAGTGATTCAGAATCAACACGCCGTTATGCAGGGCCGTAATAAATGCGGGAGACTGTAAGGTGCCGTCTTCGTTGAATCGCGGAGCCGTCCAAATGATGTCGTACACGTTCCACTCGCCCGGTGGTCGCGTCGCGTTGACTTGTGGAGGAGTCTGCTTGTAGATCGCGCCGGCTTGACCATCGAAGTACGTTTCGTTGTCGTAGGAATCGAGAACTTGGATTTCATAGTTGTTCATCAGGAAGATGCCACTGTTGCCACGTCCTTGGCCGCTGCCTTTGGGTGGCGTTGGAGCCGACCACTCGATGTGCAACTGACAGTCGCCAAACGATTCCTTCGTGCGGACGTCGCCCTTACCGCTGATCATCGCGCCGGCTTCGACTTCCCAGTTGTCCGCGTTCTCCCAGGAAGATAGATCCGTTCCGTCGAACAACACGATTGCATCCGAAGGCACACCGTTGTCGCCGACCGTAATAATGGCAGGTGGCTCCCATTTGATTCCATTTAGATACTCGTCGGCAGCGATAGGGTTCTGGCTGAGGGGGGCCAGTGCAAAACATAAACAGACAAAGTGAAACGCCGATTTCATAGTGCAAGTTCCTCATTAGGTGGGCAACAGTAGGCAGGAAACCGACCAGTTTAACCTCCGCATCGCTCACATGCGCCCAGTTGCCAAGAAAAGAAAATCGCCCGCGAACAACGGAGCCCGATAGGAGGGACTGCCAGTCGATCGCGAGCGTCGCTTGGATGTAGCAACGGCTACCGACCCTTTAATACCGATCGTACGGCGAGCAACCAACTCGACTTTGAATAGGGTACGATTGGAATTGAGAGGCCCCATACGCAGTGGTTCCGTACGGCGCGCCCCCATATTGGTATTGGGTCGAGTGGAACTGAACTCCCGATCCCGATGGCACGTTGCGATAGCTCTGGTTGTAGTGTGGCGAGTAAGCTCGCGTCGCGTGTGCAATGTCGTGCTCGCGCCTGTCGAGGAATGCAGCTCGATCAAGTTCGCGGTGCAATCGCATGTCTTGGTAAGGGCTCAGTGGTTGCTGGTGGGCAGCTTGCGAGATATACGCCCGCTCGATGGCCCGATGCTCGAGATCGGCGTGGTGCTGTGCGTGAGCACGCTCTTCAGCATGGCGATACGCATGACGGTTAGTTCCGAACGCTTTGTGCAGGAATTCGGTGAGGTCCGAAGCGCTGGCGGAGTTGGTCCAGGCGGCCAAAACAGTGACGGTTGCTATGCAAAGAGCGATACGTTTCATGGCGATCTCCTTCGGGCGATGGAAAGTTTCTCAGCGATTGGCGACCACCGGGCCGTCCTTCTGGCTGTGATGTCAGCTCTCAAACGCAGACGACATGCCAAAACTTTGCGAATGCGACATAGGTTCTTACTGCGTCGCTGTTTAGCACAACGGCACCCAAGTCCTCGAAACCGTATCGAGGTTGCTCTTGTCGTCCTTATGACGACATCGTGATCCAACGTGGGATGGGAGTAAGGCCAGTAGTCACCTGATATGCCGGGCGCTTTTGTGGTTGGCACGTCCATTTGGAAGGCTACAAGTGCGGGATGGGATTTCCTCGCTGCTCGCCTATCTCACGCCAGGGTCGTCGCCGCAGAATAACGGTAATCGTCGATTCTGCCTCGGGTACCGACTTCACGCTACCTGCCCCTGACACAGCAGACCTCCGACTTGGTCGCAAGAACCGCTAGGGCGCTTCAGTCCCCGAGTCGCTCTCCCACGGGGATTGCATAGCCGCGAAGGAACTCGCCGATCGACATCGCTCGCTTCCCGGCCGGTTGAACCTTCACGAGTGACAGTATGCCAGCACCCGTCGCAACTTCAAACGATTGTCCGTCTGAAACGAGTACTGTACCTGGCTCGGTCCCTGCATCCACGACGCCATCCGTCACCGCGATGTCATCCAACAACAAACGCAAGCTCTGTCCGTTCGGTCGGTTCCACTCGGTGAATGTTCCGGGCCAGGGTTTTAATGCGCGGAACTGGTTATAGATATGCGTGGCTGAGCGGGACCAATCGATTGCACCGTCAGACTTCTTCAGCCGCGGAGCGCGACAGGCGAGCGACTGATCTTGCGGCGTGCCAATTGGCGATTCACGGTCCCAAGCGGCGAGCATGGCGATCGCTTCGTGAACCGGTTCGACACCGAGTAGCGACAAACGCGGTTCGAGCTCTTCCGTGGTTTCGCTTTTGCCGATTGGTGTCGAACGTAGCGAAAGCATTGGCCCGCCGTCCAGCTTGGGCGTCATATGAATGACCGTGATGCCAGTTTCTTGATCGCCGTTCAGGATGGCCCAGTGAACGGGCGCTGCGCCGCGATACTTGGGCAGCAGCGAGCCATGCAGGTTAATGCCGCCCAGCGGCGGAATGCTCAGCGTCTCGGGCGAAAGAATCTGGCCGTAGTCGCAGACGACATACAAATCAGGACGCAGTGAAGCGAGTTGTTTCCGTGCGGCTTCCGCGTTGACGTTCTCGGGGCTGAGTACTTCGATACCGCGAGCTTCGGCAACTTCCCGCATCGGGTTACGCGGTGCCTTGCCTCGTGATCGCACGGGAGGTGTCGGTCGAGTGACCAGCACGACCACATCGTGCTCCGACTCCAGCAGCGATTCAAACGTTGGGACGGCGAAGGGCCCCGTCCCCATCATGATGATTCGCATTAGCAGTACTTCGCTTCCCACTCGCTCAACCGAGCGGCGATCGCGGCATTGTCTGGAATCCCGCCCGTGTCGCGACGACTGTTGAACTCGGTCTCGAACATATCGAGTTCGCCTTCGACTTCGATCTTCGCCGACTCCGTCATGCGGTCGATGAATAACACGCCGTCCAAGTGATCGGTTTCATGTTGGACAACTCGCGAGAACAATCCCTCGACATCAGCGTTGATCTCTTCGCCTTGCATGTTGTAGGCGTTGATCCGCACCTTCTTCGGACGGACAACATTGCCGTACAACCCAGGCAGGCTCAGGCAGCCTTCCTCGTTCTCTTCGGTTCCCTTCGGCATGCTGACGACGGGATTGATGAAGACCATTTCTTCGCCCTTGTCCGGATCGGCCTCCAAATTGGCAACGAACAGCCGGATGGGCAGGTCCACTTGATTTGCGGCCAGCCCCACGCCCTTTGCTTCGTACATCAGCTTGAACATCTCGCGCACGACCTCGCGGAGTTCAGCATCGACACGCTTAATTGGCTTCGACTTGTGCCGTAGCGTAGGATGGGGATAGGTGATGATTTCCAAGAGTATTCTCCAACATTGGTAATCCCGCATTATACGTTTCAGCTTAGAACGCATGAGGGGGTCGGGAGTCTTTTTCGGCGAGATACGATTGGCATTGAGATACGGCTCATCCGAAAAAGACTCCCGACCCCGTCGCGTTGACCCGTCGCGTTGACGCATTGAGGCGTCACTCCTAGAATCTCTCGCGGCTTGGCCTAATTCCTTGTCTCAACAGAGCTTTCGCATGTTTGCCCAGGCAGTCGTCGGCGATCAGCACGTTGCAATACCGAGCGATTATCGCGTCGCGCGACGCGTGCCCGCGTGGCTGATGTCCGTCGCGCTGCATACCTGCCTGCTCGTATTAGCCGCTCTGCTCATTCGCTCTCCAACCAAAGGACCCGCCGTCGAACCCAATCGAACGGCGGGCATTGCGTTGGTCCAGCGTTCACAAACCGAGACGACTTATTTCACCGAGGAAGACATGGCCGCGGAATCGTTGGCTTCTGCCACTTCGGTTACGGATTCGTCGAGCCAACCAAGCCCAAACACCGAGATTACTGTCGAGTTCGCGGTGCAGCTTCCCTCGTCAGAGGAGCTGTCGTCGAGCACAGGCCTCGGCCAAGTGTTGCCCGGAGCGATCGGATTTACCACCGGCGGCGAAGGTGCTCGCGGTCTAACCGGAGGGCAAACTCGCACGCAAGTGTTCGGAGCCGAAGGAACCGGCAACAAATTCATCTATGTATTCGATCGCTCGGCGAGCATGGAAGGATTCCAAGGCCGACCGATGGCCGCTGCCAAGTCGCAGTTGACCGCAAGTTTGAACGACTTGGAAAGCGTGCACCAGTTTCAAATCGTGTTCTATAACGAAGAGCCCGCCGTCTTCCATCCCGATCGTTCACGACCGCCAAGCATCCTGTTCGCAAGTGACGAGAACAAGACTCTGGCCAAGAGCTTTGTCGAACACATGACGGCGCTCGGCGGAACCAGGCATGTCGAAGCGTTAGTCTTAGCCTTGGGCATGAGCCCCGATGTCGTTTTTTTTCTGACCGACGCTGCCGAACCACAACTAACTCCCGCTGAATTATCGACGATACGCCGCCGAAATCGGTCGGAAGCTACAATCAACGCCATCGAATTCGGTTCAGGTCCCCGTCCACGGGGCGAGAACTTTCTGATGCGATTGGCACGCGAGAACCACGGAAAGCACGTCTATGTTGATGTCTCGAAGCTTCCGTAGTCGCCTGTGTGCGAGCTTGGTCGCGATAGCGGGTGTCATCGTATTGTCGGCATCGTCGCAGGCGCAGAATGACACTGTCGTCCTACGCTCCGAACCGGATGGCCGCGAGCGTCGTGTCACGGGAACTGTCGTCGAGTTCACGGGTGAAAGCCTGCTCGTTCGACATACGAGTGGTCGCGAAGAGAAGATCTCTCCCGAGCAGGTCGTCGAAGTGCTGGGCGATTGGAAGGAGAGTCATCAAGCGGCGAACGCTTTGTTTGCTGAGGGAGACTTCGCTGCCGCTGAAATGAAATACCGCGAGGCATTGCGCGACGAAGATCGTCGCTGGGCGCAACGCCGAGTTCTCGCGCAATTGACTTGGTGCTACCGCGATCTCGGCCAGACGGGTAATGCCGTAAAGGCCTTTCTACCGCTCTATCGTGACGATCCGAAGACACCTCACTTTGCTGCAATTCCGCTGACCTGGACGGCCACTTCCGTGGAGCTTGATCTCGAACGGCAAGCCACGTCGTGGTTGCAAGACAAAGATTCGACGGCCTCACGGCTGATTGGGGCCAGTTGGTCACTGACGACCGCTAGACGAGCCGAAGCCATTAAGGTTTTGCGGGAGTTCGTCAGTGATCCCGATCCGCGAATCGTCTTTCTGGCGGAGGCTCAACTGTGGCGAACGCAAGTTGCAACCTCCCAGCCCGAAGACGTAAGTCGTTGGCAAGAGCGGATCGAACGGATGCCCTCCGCGATCCGTGGCGGGCCATACTATGTCGTTGGACTGGCCCTCAGTCGCCACGAATTGCACGAGCAAGCGGCGATCAGCTTCATGCGAACCGCGATACTATATTCATCGCAGCGAGATTTAGTGCCCAATGCGCTGTTGGCGGCCGCACGAGAACTCGAAACAATAGACCAAGCAGCGGAAGCGATCGGATTGTACCGCGAGATCCTGACGAAGCATCCGACCGATAGAGTTGCCAGCCAAGCCGGAGAACGCTTAAAGGGACTCGCCAACGATCTAGGTAACTGAAATAGAAGGGGCAAAGCCCCGGTCGTTTATCTAGCCCAGCCCAACGGGCTGGGTTGAGGAACACCAAAGAACGAAGAGGGCCAACGGCCTGAACGTTTGTGCCCAGCGGATTCTACTACAAATGCCGCAGTCACTCGCTCAACTCTGGGTTCATATCGTATTCTCTACGAAAGATCGACTTCCCTTTTTCAAAGATGAATCGTTTCGATCGCAAATGTTCCGAATGTTGTCCCACCATGTAAAGGAATCGAAATGCACGAGTGCTTCGGTTGGCGGATTCATTGACCACGTGCATCTACTGGTTGGCCTGTCACGGACCATTACAATCGCTCAATTAGTCGAGAATGTTAAAACGGAAACGTCCAAATGGGCGAAGATCGCGGATGGCGGCGATTCAGCGTTCAAATGGCAGGCCGGCTACGGTGCGTTTTCTGTTAGCCATTCACTGACGGATAAAGTGGACCAGTACATTCGGAGTCAAGCAGAACATCACGCGAAGCTGTCATTCAAAGACGAGTACCGAAGGCTATGTAAGAAGCACGGACTTGAGATTGATGAGCGATACGTGTGGGATTGATGTCGTGAACAAACGGTCGGGCCGTTGGCCCTAGATAATCGATTGGGAAGTACACCCAGCCCGCTGGGCTGGGCTAGGTAAATCGTTGGGCCTTTGGCCCGGTGTTGAAGGAATTGACGTAGCCGTAGCGTGGGCTGTGCCCACCAACGATACCGGTGGGCACAGCCCACCCTACGAGTTTGGAAACTTAGCGGGAGGGAACCTTGCGACAGATCTTTATCAAGAACGCCGCTGCGATTGTGCCGTTGTGCCTGACAGCAACCGTCTTTGCACAAGGCGATTCGTCAGCAGCCGCTGAATCCTCGCCGCAAGGTTTTTTCAGTATTATCTTTTCGGGCGGCCTCGTTGGCTTCCTGATCGTCCTGCTCCTGTTCGCGCTCTCGCTCACGGCAGCCTATCTCGTTTTCGAACACATCATGACGCTGCGCCGCAGCGAGATCATGCCCGAAGGACTCGGGGATCAAGTCCGCGAATCGCTCGCCGCTGGGCGAGTCGCAGAGGCCGATCAAGCCTGTCGCCAACAGCCGAGTTTCCTGTCGTTCGTCCTCTTGAACGGACTTGCTGAATTAGATGGCGGATGGGCAGCCGTCGAGAAGGCATTGGAAGATGCGACTGCGGAGCAATCGGCTCGGCTGTTTCGCAAGATCGAGTACTTGTCAGTCATCGGCAACATCGCTCCGATGGTCGGGTTGCTCGGCACTGTCACGGGCATGATCTTTGCGTTTCAACAGGTTGCCAATACGCAGGGTTCGGCAGGTGCTGGTGATCTGGCGGAAGGAATTTACCAAGCGCTCATAACAACGGTGGGTGGCTTGATCGTGGCCATTCCGTGCCTGGGCGCGTTCGCGATCTTTCGCAATCGCGTGGACCAACTCGTTGCCGAAGCGGCCTACGTCGCGCTGCATGCCTTTGCTCCACTGAAACGACGGCGATCGGCGAAGCCGCAGCCTTCCGCCGCAACCCCTCCACCACCGCCGACCGATGGAGGTGCGTGATGCGAGTGCCCACTCTACTCCGCAGTGGCGACGTCGGTTTCAATATGACACCGATGATCGACGTTGTATTCCTGTTGATCATCTTCTTTCTCGTATCGAGCCATCTCGCCAAGCAAGAAGCTCAAATGGAGTTGCCTTTGCCGGTCGCTGACAGCGGCGAAGAGCCGAATGACGAGTTGCGGCGCGTAACGCTCAACGTCACGGCGGACGGTTCGATGCTGCTTGCCGGTCGACGCATCGATCGCGACGAATTGAAACAACGACTCGAAGAGGCTCGTAACGAACATGGTAAGGATGTCGAGATCCGCATTCGCGGTGATCGAAACGTTCCCTATTCCGCCGTCTCGCCGATTATGCTGTCTTGTGCTCGTACAGGAATCTGGAAAGTGACCTTCGGCGTCTATCGCAGCAAGGACGTTCGCTGAGTGGAGGAAGAAGGGGTCGGGAGTCTTTTTCGGCCAGACCGTGAAACAATGGAGACGATGTAATCCGAGAAAGACTCCCGACCCCGTTTCGTTAACGCAACAAAAATCTTCGCCCATGCGACGACCCTCAATTTTCACCGACCGACGCGAACCTTTGGACGTCAAGATGACGCCGATGATCGACGTCGTGTTCTTGTTGCTAATTTTCTTCGTATGGACGGCCAGCTTTCATATCGTCGAGCATATCTTGCCTAGCAGCGTGTCCGAAACCGCAGGTGGCGATTCGCCGAGTCCGAACGAGCCGCCGCCTCCCGAAGCGGATTTTCATGACGTGGTGGTTCGCGTCTTGTGGGCCGAGGGGCGTGTGAGTTGGCGGGTCGGAGACGAGATGCTGAGCGACCTCGCCAGCGTCGAATCAAAGCTCGCTCGAATCTACGCGGCGAACACTGAAGCACCCGTGATCATCGATCCAGACGAAGCGACACCCCTTGGCGACGTCATCGACGTCTACGACCTGTCCCGTCGCGTCGGTTTCGACGAAGTGCAATTCGCGGCGGCGGAGGATGCGTGAAAGCTTCATTGATCACGATCTGTCTGATTTTTCCCTCTGCCTTGGTCGCAAGCGACGAAGACGGTCGCTTTATGGCGGGCCTCCGCGAACGAAGATTGTTCTCGCTTGCGGAGACTTACTGCCAGGCTCGATTGAAGGTCGGGCAGATCGGTTCGACGGATCGTGCTGAACTCACCGTCGAACTCATCCGCACTCTTGCCGAACATGCGATGAACTCTCGCGGCAGCCAACGCGACCAGCTTTGGCAACAGGCTCGTGATGTTGCGACCTCATTCAACACAACGGAGCGCCCCCGCGCCGTCTTAGTTCGTGTTCAAGATGCACTCACCGTACTGGCTCGTGGCGAATTGTCTCGGATGGAGTCTGAGGTTTCTCCGATGCCCGACGAATCGTTGACAGCGGCGCGTGAGACGCTACGTGAAGCCGCTTCGGCTCTCACATCGATTGATCGCGAACTTACCGAGACAATCCCTATTCAACGTCGCAATCCGCTTCGCCCTGACGAATTGTCGGCGGAAGAATTAACGTCGTTACAGAACCACGTGCGATATCAATTGGCTCGCACGTACAAGAATCAGGCCCTGTGCTTTCCTCCGGCGAGCAGCGATCGCACGGCATCGTTGACAGCTGCCATCGATCAACTGCAGCAACCGCTCTTGCAACTCGCTCCGGGCCAGTCCTTATACGTTGATCTACGATTAGAACAGATTGCCTGCTTGCGATTATTGGGTGATCTTAGTGGTGCGGCAGCCTACCTGAAGGCCTTGAGCGAAGCGGACCTATCGCCACAAGAGCAGTTAAGCGTGCAGGTCGAGCGAATTCGTTGGCAGTTGGCAAAAGGGCAAGCCAACGAGGCGTTAAAGGTCGTCACCGAAGGGCGAACGATCGCTAGTGTTACGCTAGCCGAACTCGACTTCGCATTCCTGGAAACATACGTCAGCCTGTGGAAATCCGCGGCGGATGGCCGCGAACAGGAGGACGCCAGCCGTTGGCGCGACAAGTCGATCGCAACGGCAAAGTTTGTCGAACAGGAGCACGGAGCGTATTGGGCCCGCCGCGCGGAAATCTTGCTCGTCCGTATTGGCGCTGGGAGTGGTGATGGAAGTGTCGACATTTTGCGGCGAACGGCTGACGACTTATATCGCAAAGGCAATCTTGATGATGCCATCACAGCCTACGACAAAGCGGCGGCGGCCGCGATAAATGCAGCGGAACTGGATCAAAGCTTCGAGCTGGCGTACAAGGCGGCACTCGTCTTGCAGCAACAGCAGAAACATCCCGAAGCTGCGACGAGGTTCCAGAAACTTGCACTTGCTCAGAAGTCGCATGCCTATGCCGCGAACTCGCATCTGCTGGCGATCGCCAATACGCGTCAAGCGTCCGCTGCGGCAGGTAAATGGCTCGAATCCTATCCTGAGTTATTACAAGAACATCTTGCGAACTGGCCCAACAGCGATTCCGCGAGCACGGCGGCTTTCTGGCTTGGCGAGTTTGAGACCGGTTGGCGTTCCTGGCAGGACGCGATCGAAGCATTCTCGAAGGTCAGACCTGAATCAGAACACTTTACCTCGTCCGTGAAGGAGCTTGGTGAATGCTGGCTGATGCGATTGGAATCGCTTCGTGCAGCGCAACAACCGATAACGGAAGAACTCCAACGGGCGGATGATACTTTGCGTCGGGCCTTTGTTGGCGATGAGGAGAAACTCCCGACCGAGTGGTCGCCTGCCGCACGTGAAGCAGTACTGGCCTTGGCAAAGATCCGCCTACGATACGGTGATGTCCGTTTTGCCGAAACGGAAAGTTTCCTCAAGGCCGCGCTCGCGGGATCGCCGGAACCAAGCGACGCCTGGCGAGTTGCTGCCGAGTCGGTATTAGTTGGCATTGTGGCTCGGCAACCTGGCCGCGAAGCCGATGCTCGCGAGATGTTAGCGCAAGTCGGAGCGGCATCGACGAATCAACTGTTTGCATTGTTTCAGCAGATCGCACTGCTCATGGAAGCGGCAAGTGGTTCCGCTCAGATGGACTTGGCAAAGCTCGTCGCCGATGTTGCCAAACGACTTGACGCAAAAGGCGGCGAGCTTGACGCAGCGCAAAGCTTGCTGGTTGATCAAACTCTCGCGAAGGCTCTCGAGGTAACAGGCGACGTGGATGCCGCGTATGAACTCTTCTCACGACTCGCGAAAGAACATTCCGGTAACGCCGCAGTTCAAGAAGACTTCGGTCGTTTCTTGCTTGCAAGCGACAACGAGGCCCACTGGCAGCAAGCACTCGATCAATGGCGACGCGTGGCTGCCCGCACCCGCCCCCGAACGAATCGCTGGTTTTACGCCAAGTATTCGGTCGCCCTTGCCCAGTACAAGCTGAACGACAAACAAGACGCAGCGAAGTTGATTCGCTATTTACAAGCGACGGAAGATCTTTCGCAGAGCGAGCTAGAACAGGAGTTTTCTGAGTTGCTTGCACGCTGTATTCAGTAGGGTAGTGGTACATTTTACCGTAAGTCGGGCACTCCTGCCCGACAGAAGACGGGCCACTCCTGCCCGACAGAAGACGGCCAAGAGTGGCCGTCCTACTTTCAGGAATCGCAAACTGTACCACTACCTTCAGTAGCGGTCGGTGGACACAGCCAGCTGCTTCAGCGAGAATTGCCAGAGAGGCACGAGGCTAGATCTCCCAAAGAGGCCATCAACGTGACGACGATCATTAATGACCAGGTTCTGGAAGAACGCTTGATTGCGCAGCGTCGTGAGGCGGGTCTTGATAAGTATGACGAAGTCTGGGACGGAGTCTATGTGATGGCACCGATGGCTAACAACGAGCATCAGCGATTGGTGACCGATTTCACCACGATCCTCAATCTCGCTGTCGGGTGGCCAGGACTCGGGCGAGTGTTTCCTGGAGTGAACGTCAGCGATCAAAATGACGATTGGACGACCAACTATCGTTGTCCTGATGTTGCCGTTTACTTGAAGGACACCCACGCTAAGGATTGTGGCGCGTACTGGTACGGCGGACCGGACTTCGCAGTCGAAATCGTGAGCCCGCAAGACCGTGTTATGGAAAAATTGCCGTTCTACGCTCAAGTGGGAACGCGAGAATTGTTGGTGATCGATCGAGATCCTTGGGAACTTACCTTATTTCGTCTCCGCAATGATACACTTCAGCTGATTGCCAAGTCTCGTACGGACAACGCGACGCCGATTACAAGTGATGTTGTTCCGCTCCGCTTCACGCTGCTAGTCGACAAGACACGCCCCGTAATCGAAGTCGCTCATCATGACGGCAGCCAACGCTGGGTTATCGACCCCACTGCGAGCTAGCTCGTCGCGATTACATCACGACGTCGGTGGCCGAGGCGGCAGGTCTTCAAGATGTTCCACCAGAGTTGCGTACGCGTTTAGCGTCTCGTTGAGGGATGCCTGAAGACGCTGAATGTCCGAACTCTGCAAGTTGGCGGCATTTAAGATCGGCAACATCCAGGCCTGCATCAAATTGAATTGGTGCTGGAGGACACCCACGACCTCTTTGGGGAGTCGGTATTGCACGATGATGCGTCTCGTCTCGTCCGACATATCCTTCGCGCTCGCACTCTCCTGCAACTGCTTCAATAAAGGCGCGAGCGTTTCTGCCGAAAGTGCTGACGGCGTGGTGGACGCCTGACTAAGTCGATCGACGCTGTTGTTTAGCACGGTCCCAATCGAATTCATGCCGGTGTTGAGCGATTGCAATTCTTCCACCACACGAGCGACTTGTTCCTGGGCTCCAATCGCGTCGCCATCTGGCTCGGCCAGTTGCCCGATGCCCTCCACCAACGCGCGACGGATCGCGTGCAAGCCATCGTTCAGCGAACCGAGTTGCACCAGCACCTGGGCCACTTCGCTACCGGCATCGACGCCGCGCAGCTTAACGTTCTGAGCAAACGTTCGCTTGATATCGTCCCAGCGGTTGGCTTCCGTGGGTGTGATAATGCCCATCAACTCTTTGAACTTGAGCATGTTCGCTTCTTGATCCGACGTCAGCGTTTGAGCATCGTTTTCGTAACTCGACAAGATCAGCGTTTGCAATTCCTTGTCGTTCATAATCGGAACCACCTTCTCGGCGATCCGATTCATATTGCGATACGATCCTTGTAGCTTGAACGGAGGCTCTGTACGATAGTCGTCCGACTGGGCCGCCGAGCGGATATATTCACGATTCACCGCCAACACGATATCGCGGACGCGCATCAGCTTCTTCATAACGGCGACCATCTCGTTCAACTCTTCCAACGAGTAGTTGCCTTCGAGATTGACGTCTTCGTGCTTGTCGTACTGCGCCAGCCGGATCACTTCGTAAACATCCGCTTGCGATCGGCTGGCCAACTTGTTGAGGATGGGGTTCGAGGTCAGCGAATTCTCGAGATAGCTCATCTCGAAGACATCCGCACTGTCGCCGATGATCTCGCCCAAGTTATAAACATCGGCTCGATTCGCGAGCATGTCCGGAATCTGAAACTTCTCGCCACTTTCGGTGTAGGGATTACCCGCCATCACGACGGCGACGGTACGACCGCGGAGATCGTAAGTGCGGGTGTGACCCTTGTAGACGCCTTCGATCTTGCGTTGGGCATCGCACAGCGAAATGAACTTTTGCAAAAACTCTGGGTTGCAGTGTTGGATATCGTCGACGTAGATCATCACGTTGTCGCCCATTTCGAGCGCCAAGTTCAGCTTCTCGACTTCTTCACGCGCGGCGGCGTTGGTGGCTTCCGTCGGATCGAGCGACGTGATGTGATGACCGAGCGCGGGACCGTTGATCTTCATGAAGATGACGCCCAGTCGATTGGCCAAGTACTCCATCAACGTCGTCTTGCCGTAACCGGGCGGGGAAACCAGCAACAGCAACCCCATCAAGTCGGTTCGTTTCTGCTCGCCGACGACACCGATCTGCTTCGCCAGGTTATCGCCGATCAGCGGCAGATAGACCGAGTCGATCAGCTTATTGCGGACGAATGAGGTCAGCACACGCGGGCGAAAGTCTTCTAGTCGCATCTCTTCGCGCGCGGCGTCGACAATTTCCTTCTTCAACGCAACGTATCGCCGGAATCGCGGTACGACGTCACGATCGTACTGATGGAGCTTGCGAGTAAAGCGATTGAAGTGCAGGTGATACCGACGCTCGGCGATCACCGCATGTGAACCAGCCATGTCAGTCAGTTCGTGCGTTACTTGGCCATCCACGATCCGCGTGCGGGTCAGTTTGCCAGCGACCAGCAACGCGGCGACCTCGTCGATGTAATCCAGTTGCTCTTGCGCTTCGTCCGTCGACACACCATCCAAAAACGCTTGCATCCAATCGCGAGCAAGTACCAGTGACCCGGCTGAATCATGCTTCAGCTTCTGAAGCGTTTCGGCAAACTTTTCGACAAAGCCATGCTTCGTCAAATGCGAATGAAACGCATCATGCAATTCGCTCGCAATGCGACTGATCACAAAATCGTTGCCAGTTGCCAGTTCGTGATACAAGTACTCGGCCGCTTCTTCGATCAGCGTTGGTGCAAACAGTTCGTGTTCTTCGACGAAGGCTTGCAACATCGCCGCCAGGGCGCGAATGTAATGTTCCTGCTGTCGAGCGTTGGGGAACAAAGTGCCGATGACCCCGCAACCTTGCAACTTGGCTGACATGAGCGTCTTCTGCTTGCGATCCACAAAGTGATTCCAAAAGACGCGGGCCATCGCGCGGGACTGCGTATGGAATCGCAGCAGGCCGATACTGGCTTGCATTTGTGCCAATGCCCGCGCAATCCGTGCTGCGTCCTGATCGTGGACGCCCTTGGAATAGGCTTCCGCGTAGCGCGGGCCCATGAACCGCCGAACGTAGTCGAGCAACTCGTTCTCCTCAGCACGAGCCAGCCAATCGATCGGCATCGCAGGTTCTTCATCATTTCGCGATTGCGGTTCAATCGCCGCGTGGAAGATCCGGTGCGCCAAATACTCGCCGCGATACACGTCTCGATTCTCGGAGACAACTTCCTGACGCCACACATCGGACAGGTCGTTCAACTCCGCGTCCGTGATTGGCTCGAAGAAACCCGTTCCGGTCAAATGCAGCATCATTCGGTCATCACGCAACACCGTCGTGAGGTCAAGTTGCTGAACGTTGACCGCGAACTTGTGGGTGCCGAACTGAATGATGTTTTTGCCATCGACGTACAGATCGTCGCGATCTTTTAGCTGGCGGACGGCATCTTCACGAATCGTTTTCAGCCGACTATGGACATCTCCGACCTTGACGCTGTCTTCCAACTCTTCGAGCTGATTGACGATGTCACGGATCTTCTCGATCATCAAGTCGCCGGCGAAGTAGCCGTTGATGTCGCTGACCGTTTTCAGACTGTCGACGCGGTTCTTGATCCCTTTCAAGATTCGATCCGCGGCACTCATTAACGTGTTCGCACGTTGATTGCGAGCTTCGACCAACGCCAGCCGGCGGTTCTCGAAGGCGTTGTAGATCTCCTCGCGTTTTTCGGTCAGCTGCAGGATGAATTCGTCGAACTCGGCAAAGCGGCCTTCGAGTTCTTCGAGCTGGATCATGACCTTCGTCAGATACTCTTCGCATTTTTGAGGCGTGTCGCAGATATCGAGATAATTGACGACGCCTTGATTCAGCAGCTTCACCTGCGAATTGAACTCGGCCACGCCCTCGACCGAGGCCAGTTCCTTGAGCTTGCGCTTCAGCGATGCGCGTGCCTGATTAACGACGCCGAAGATTGTCGAAATGTTGTCGACGATGGTGGTTCGTTGCGTCGCATCATCGATCTTCAAGTTGCTGACAATCTCGATCAGCATTTCGAGTTCACCGGCGCTGGCGGCGATCTGCTCTTGCAGTTCCTTGGCTTCGCTGGCTTTGGTCAGGCCGTCGATCTTCGCCGTTTGCGAGGCGACGTGATCGGCGTAGGGCTGCAATGAGTCCGCTCTTAACAGGAATTCAACGCAGCGATGCGACAGCCGCTCGGTGTGTTCACCAACTTCTGTTTCCAATTGATCGACGCTGGACGTATCGACGTAACGCAGATCGCGCAGCGAGATGATGTCGCCGCGAACGCGACGCAAGGACGCCAGCGATTCGACGAACTCGTTGATATGCACAAAGCGACGGTGATGGATCGCCTTGAGGACTTCGCGGGCCTGCGTGCTGATCTGCTTTGTCTGTTCCGCCGTGTTTCGCTTTGCGCGGACGACTTTCTCGAACTCGTCAATCGCCGAAGCGGCCGTCGCTTTGATCGCAGTTAGCGGTTCTTTCAACTGAAACGTATCGTCGCTGGCGAGCCAGAAGTAGCTATCGAGAACGTCGGTCGTTTCTTTAACGATGTCGATGTACAGACTGGCGTAAACGTCCTTCCGCTCGATCAACGTGAGAATCTCATGGCATTCCGCCATGCCGCGAACGATGTCGCGGTTGCCAATCTTGGAAAGAAAGGAATCCGCTTGCGCCGTGGGGGCGTGATCTTCGCCCACGTAGGGAGTTCGCCAAATCTGCAGAGCATGATGTTTTTGAGCTTCCTCTTGCGTTTGGAAGCAAATCATCTCGCCGCTGTCAAAGATCGTGAAGCCGTTGCAGATCACCGGCGTATCCACACGCTGCTCGATCAGATGATAAGGCAGCAGGATGTAGGTGCCCGTATCGCGGTTGTAGAACGTGTAGAGAAAATCTTCACCGTTGGGCGCGGCAACACGCCGTTCGAACATCATCTGCGTCAGATCGTTCCCGAAAGTCTTCGACTCGCCAGTTTGCAGGTAGTAGCCGTTCGAAAAGATCAGTCCCTGGTCATCGGGCAGCAACACGCAGGCGTCGGCGATGGCGTCGATGCGTTGTGCCTTATTCGTCTTCTCGTTGTAGGCGATATGCCGAAACGTCTTCTCTTGGTAAGGACGGATCTTCAGCAGAATGATGTTGCCGACGATCGCATACAACACTTCGGCGTCGTCGAGCGTTTGATCGGGGTTGTCAACAGGTTCGGCGTAGATACCTTCGCCGCTCTCGGTATTGTTCTCGATCTTGACGGTCAGGTCACCCCCGACGGTCTCGACGAACACACGGTCTTCGATCGAGATATGGGGGTGTATGCCAAAGTGGTGCATGTCGCGCGTCGTACGAATCCAATCGAACTGGTGCTGCGGCGGATAGCGAACTTCGTGATCGCTGCGGTTGTCGAGATAATGCAATTCGTCGCCAGCGACGGCCCATTTGAAGCTCTTGATGTCGTTGGGCGAATTGCCCACGCGAAACACCATGTACAGATGCGGCCCGCGCGTCATGAACTTGGCAAACACCGCTTGCTTGTAGTAGCGATAGACTTCGGCAAAGTCACGCGCGAACTTGTCGTCCTGAATCAGCGCCAGCGGTTGCTGGTGAAATTCGCCGTCGGAAAACTCATAGACCGAGAAGACATCCTTCAGATGGGTTTCTGTCTTGAGTCCGAAGTGGATGTTGTAGCCAAACAACAGCTTGCGTCCGACAACCGTCATGTCGCGAGGTACGCAGTTATGTTCGGTTGTGATCCGAGCCGTCTCGATCAGCTCGGTTTCGATCGCTCCGAACACGCTACGTCGCGCTTCATTAAGCTGCGCCAACCGCGAGCGCATGTCCTTCCCATGCGAGGCCAATCGATTACGAATGATCTCGTACGTGCCGCCTTCTAGCTCGACCGGCGGTTGGTCGTTCGCAGATTGTTCAGGAGTTGGTTCGGACATGGATCTACGTTGTCTTGCATTGAGCGGTGTGAACGTGACGGGGTCGGGAGTCTTTTTCGGCCTAACCGAATTCAATTGGAAACACGTTCGACCGAAAAAGACTCCCGACCCCCTCGCGCCGCATCGATTACGCTTCCGACTCTTCGTCGTCCTTCGACGCCACACCCGCACTATCGAGTTTCAACGTCTTGACGCGTTCGTCAATCAAACCGGCCTGCGAGGCGAGTCCCAACAACCGTCCCAACTCGTTGCGAATCCCATCATTGCCGGCCAATCCCATCATCTTGCCGATCAAGGCGGCGATGGAGAGGTCTTTGATGTCGTCCGTGCTTAGGTTCAACTCGTTGACCAACGATCGCAACCGATCGCGAAAATACTCGGGATTGCCGTTGAAGAAGGTGTTCTTGACGTCGGTCAGATTCTGGCTGTTGTCCATAAATCGATCGATGACCTTGCCGCTCTTGACGGACTGGATAACGCGTTCGAAGAAGTCGCTCTCGCCGCCCACGATGTCGATGCGAGCCGACTTCATGGCTTCGCCGACGATGTGCGATTGAGCTTCCGCAATCGGGATCTGAGCTTGAATTGCGGCGATCTCGATTTCCTTGTCCTTCTCCAGTCGCAGCTTGAATTCTTCGTGCTCCTTGCCGACACTGTCGAACAGCTTCATCGCTTCGGCCTTCTCTTGAATGCCTTTCGCTTCGCTCGAATAGCGTAGGTGCAGGACGGTCGCTTCGGCAGTTCCTTCCTTCTCAATGGCGACGGCCTTGGCTTCCTGCCCCTTGGCTTCGGCGACCATTTTCTTTTGCGTCACGTTGGCTTCGGCGGTACCGTGCTTTTCGATGGCGTCGGCTTTCGCCAGCATGACGTTCGCTTCGGCCAGTCCGACGGCAGCTTCGTCTGCTGTCTTGGCCTCTGCCAACATCTTAGTGGCTTGCATTTGCTTTTCGGACGCCGCACGTTTCGCTTCTGCTTCGATCACAGCCTGGTCGGCCAGCAACGTTGCGGCAGCCTTCGAGGCTTCGGCCGCTTTGACTTCCTTGACCAACGATTGTTGAGCCGCTTCTTCGGCGGCGGTGATCGTGACCTTCTTCTTCCGCTCGGCACCGGCAAACGCTTCGGTGTCCTTGATTCGTTCTTGCTCTTCGACCACCGCTCGTTCGACAACCACCCGCTCGCGGATCACTTCTTGGATATTGCGGCGTTCGACTTCGATCGCCTTTTCCTTTTCGACTTCAGCGACACCGACCAATCGCTCCCGTTCCGTCTGTTCGAGCATGCGATCCCGTTCGACCCGCTCGATCTCGACGGCATCAGTTCGTTCTTTATTTCGTTGAGCGACGAGGATTTGACGATCTCGGTTCTCTTCCGCAATGCGGATCTCTTCTTCGGTGCGGATGCGAGCCGCTTCGGATTTCAGCCGTTCTTCCTCTTGGACTTTTTCGGACTGTGCGCGTTCACGTGCCGAGATCTCGGCGATTTCGCGTCGTTGCTTTTCTTCGGCTTCGGCTTGTTGCTTGTCGAGTTCCAGGATCGCTTCGCGAGCCTCGACGTCCTGCTTGCGAATCGTCTTTTCTTTCTCGCGACTGATATCGTTGGAGATAATGTGCTCACGAGCCGTCAACTCGGTGATCTTCTTGATGCCCTCGGCGTCCATGATGTTGCGAGGGTCCAGCTTGTCGACCGGCGTCTGCTCCAAGTAGTCAATCGCACAGTCGTCGAGGACATAGCCGTTCAGGTCGGTCCCGATGACTTTCAAGATTTCGAGCTTGAACTTGTCTCGTTCGACGAACAACTCGACCAAGTCAAACTGCTTGCCAACGGTCTTTAATGCTTCGGAGAACTTGGCATCAAATAGCTCGATCAGTGCGTCGCGAGTGGACGCACGCTTGCAGCCCAGTGATTGAGCGACTTGCAAGATGTCGTCTCGCGTGTTGTTCACCCTAACAAAGAACGCGACTTCAATATCCGCACGAATGTTGTCTTTGCAAATCAAGCCCGCCTCGCCCCGTCGATGGATCTCGATGCGTTTGACCGAAAGATCCATGCGTTCGACACGGTGAAGCACGGGATAGACCATGATTCCACTGCCGGTCACTGCATTCAATCCACCCTGTCCAGATCGAATAAGCGCTTCTTCCGGACCGACCTTTTTGTAGAAGTTCGCGAAGACGAAAAGAGCGGCTATCACAAAAAGAATGAAGCCGCCGAATGCAATTCCGGCGATTGTCCAAGGATCCATGTTTATCCCTCACAGTTCTTTCTGACTTAGTCTTTCAACGATGTAAATGTGTGCGGTCGGATCGTAATCCACGATGCGGACTTGTTCACCTTTGGCCAACACGGTTTGGGCCGATCGGACGTTCAGCAACAGAGGCGAAGCAACGGACGTGAAGCGGGCTTGCCCGCCGCGCGGAGTCACTTCCGCGGTCGTGACCTCGCCGACGCTGTCGATCAAATCCTCCGCCGTATCCGGCTCGATTGGTTCAAACTTTCCTCGTAGTGGTTGTGTTAGCAACTTTGTCGGCAGCAGCGCCACCGCGCCGTTTCGTACGACGATGGTTACGATCGAAAATAAGGCCGTTACCTCTTCCGATGATTGCCAGAGCATCGAGATTGTCCAAAACGCAATGGCAAAGACGCTCAGCCATATATTAATTGGAAGCTGACCAATATTCAGGAAACGGAGCGTAACGGCCCCGGCGCTCATGATTGTGTCGAAACTCGAGTCGGCATCGAAATCGGCGTCGAAGTCCAAATCAAAATCGAGGAGGTCGAGCCCGAGTCCGCCAAACACCGCGACCAGCCAATACAACGCCACCACGAGCAACAAGATCGTTGCCGGCATCACGGTTGGCGAGAACGCTGTCTCGATAAATTCGCTCATGGGATGCCTTTGTAACTACGAGCCGTAACTACGAACCGCGATCCACCTTGAAGAGGACGGAAGTCGCTTGCCGCTAGACCCAAGATCGGATCGTAAAAAGTAAAAGGACTCCGGGCCAGCGTACGGTGGCTATTACTATAGTTACCGGCGTCGCCCGATGCACGAATTGCTTGGTTCGATGAGTCCTAAGTTACCGGGTATTCGCCGTAACTTAAGAATTGTTGGAAACTGGATTCCGATTGATCCAGCAACACGACCAAGTACTCGTACCTATCACACGAGTGCAACGAATGCCATGGGGCTGCCGGTACTCACCGAAGGAACGACGCCAGGGCTTTTCATTTGTTGAAGTTGCACAGGATGTACGACGGGCCTCCGAGCCCGTCGAACAACGACTTAGATTCATCGACGGGCTCGGAGGCCCGTCGTACAAACCTCTCAGCTTGAAAAACTGAAAGGCCCTGGGAACGACGCCGAGTGGTTTTGACTTCAGCGCAAGGTCTTGTACAATAAAGCTTTAGCGGCAAGGTGAGCTACCACTGGGAATAGCACGATCATGTTAGGTGCCGGATTCTTAAAATCTCGGCGAGCGAACCGCCCGCGACGTGGCGTGGCGACGCTAGACTATGTATTGCTGTTGGCGATTGTGTTGCCGGCGGCGGCCTTTGCTTTGTGGGCTAGCCCGCGAATCATGAACTTGGTCTACGAAATGACTTGCGTGCTTATTTCCTGGCCCTTTATGTAGGTAAATCGGCAGGCACATGACTGTGACAACGACCCAGCAAGAATTGCCCTCTCAAGGTATGAGCACCCACGAATCAACGACTGCCGACGAAACGCATCTCGCTGCCCCGTCGATTGGGAGGTTGCTACGTCGCATTCACCGTGACGAGCGAGGTGCCGTGAGCATCGAGACAATTCTGATCATTGCGGCCATTGCGATTCCAATCCTTATCTTCATCATCAAGTTCGGCTGGCCGCGAATCAAAACATGGTTTAACCAAGGCATGGAAGAACTCGAAGGCGGGATGGACGATGCCGCGGGTGCTTAACGAAGGTCAAGCATGGTGATGACGTTGGTGCTTGTCGGTCTGCTGCTGGTGTCAGCATTCACCGACATCCGCCAGCATAAAATCTACAACTGGACTACTTACCCGGGAATGATCGCCGCGTTGTTGATGAGCGGTGCGGCGACGCTGCTCGGGATCGACGTCATAAACGGATCGCAGACACAAGTCGACACCCTCGGAGTGATCAGCTGGCCCGATAGTTTCTTTGGACTGCTCGCCTGTGGTGCAATGATGATCGTTTGTTATGTCTTTTTCCCTGGCGGCGTTGGCGGCGGGGATGTAAAGCTAATTGCGATGATCGGAGCTTATCTCGGAGTCATGTCTGGACTAGAAGCGATGTTGTGGACGTTCGTACTGGGAGGATGTGCGGCGCTGATCTCGCTGGTTTGGAGGTTTGGTTTTTGGACTCTGTCGACCCGCGTGATGCGAGTCGCGTGGTATCGATGGAAACTTGGCTCGACGTTTGAACTGACGGAGAAGGAGCGTGAGCCGTTGAAGACCGAATTGTTTCTCGCGCCGAGCGCGTTGGTAGGCGTCGTCATCGTAAGATTTCAACTCGTCGAGCTATTCGCCTAGGTAGGGTGCTGGCAAAGCCGCGCCACGAACACACTATGAGCCGTGAACTAATCATCGCCTGCTCACCTTTCGTCGCTGGGATTGCCGCTTCGGTAATCGTGCTGCGTTTGCTAATGGGTATCAGCGGTGCTCGCTTCCAACTGCCTCAGCTTCGCAAGCTACACGGCGACGAACACGGTGCCGTACAAAGTCTGAGTTTCGTGCTAACACTTCCGCTGTTCGTGATGATCATGCTGTTCATCGTCCAGCTCAGCCAATTGACGCTTGGACGATTGATGGTCGAATACTCGGCGTTCGCCGCCGCACGATCCGCGATCGTTTGGATTCCGGCTTCTTTGGGAGATGATTACGAAACGGAGAATCGAATCAGCTATCGAATCTATACGGGCGACGCGACCGACGAAGCTGGAAATTTGTTCGCTGTTTACGAGATCGCACCTGATAGCCCTAAGTCGGAAAAGGTTCGACTCGCGGCAGCGGCGGCTTTAATGTCGATCTGTCCTTCTCGTGACACCGGAATCACGATGGATGATTCAGGACTCGCAGCGGTCGCCGCTATCGAACGAACCTACTTAGCAATGTCGCCCGCGTCGGCAAACAACACTCGAATCCCAGCTCGTCTGCAAAACAAGCTGGCGTATGCGCTGCACAACACCAACGTAGAAATTGAAGTTCGCCACAAGGACACCGAACCGCCGTTGATTCGGCCTTGGCCAGACGCGAGTGAGTTTGAAGACAACGAGATCGGTTGGCAGGACCAACTGATCGTGACCGTCCATCACAACTTCGCGTTGTTGCCAGGCCCCGGCCGATTCCTCGCCAAATCAACACCTCGTCGCGACACGACCGTCGCCTCGCCGCGAGATGTCGTTGCGGAGAGAATTCGTCGCGAGAACGGCATCTTCGTTTATCCGATGTCGGCTACAGTGCGATTGAACAACGAAGGTCAAAAGTCCGTGCTTCCGTATATCCAATCGCTCCATGGTGATTTGCCTTTGACTGGGCCGCCTGAACCCGAAGAACCCGAGCAAGACTACTAATGGCGCGACGTAACCGCACCCTGAACGCCTCCACGACCCTGTGTCGACGCGTGCATACATTGCATCGCGACGAAGGCGGGTCGCTGAGCATCGTCTCGGTATTCGCTTTGATGATGCTGGTTTTGTTGCTGGGCATGGTGATGAACTCGGCTCGCCAAGTCGATCAAAAGGTGAAGCTCCAAAACGCAGCAGATTCCGCTACTTATGCGGGCGGTGTCGTGCTATCTCGCAACATGAACACACTGGCGTTTACGAACCATCTACTTTCCGATGTGTTCGCGCTGACGGCGTATTTCCGTGAGGCTCGCGATCGCAGTTCTGAAAGCTTAACGCCCGAAATCCTCAACAACTGGGAACGAGTCGCACCGGCCTTTCAGGGCTCGGAGTTTCCACCCTTTGATCAACTGGGATATGCCATTGAAGAGAAGGTCCCCGCTGAGCGAGACATGGTCTTCACGTTCAGCGAGTGGTCCTATGCAGCCGCCGAAATGATGCTGCCCGTATTCGAGGAAATTCTCGCCCAGCGAATGATTCCCGAGTTTCAACGATCGTTGACAGACGCCACGCCCGTCATGGTGCAGTACGCCGCCGATGAAGTCGCTCGACGGCATGGGCAGGCTTGGCCCGTGAACACCGAACTGCGAGCGGTCATGTGGCGAACGAATGTCGATCCGGTGGGCGGTATTGGCGAGATGTCGCGACGTACGTTGCCTGTCGTCGATCCCGTCATGGATGTAACGCTCGATCAGGATCGCTACTTTCGCACGGCACGAGTTCAACGCGAACAACTCGCACGCCGTTATCTCCGCGATTGGAACAACGAATCGCTGCACTCTTTCGACGTCCTGGGCAAGATGTCTCAATTCAGCAACTTGTGGCGAATCTTTACTTGCGGCCAACTGACTCGACTGTTGGAGGTAGAGTACCCCGCCACGAACTTGCCGTTTCAGATACGCGATGAACGGAACGACATCGCGGACGTGAACTCGCATCTCGAAACTGACTTTATGTTCGTGGGTGTCGTTTACCGCCAGCAACTCAACAATATGGTCCCTGGCGTGTTTCGAAACCCCGTCGCCACGGATACGCAAGCTTATTCAGAAACCATGCTGTTCGTCCCGCGACGTCGGTTGCTCAAGATCTACCCCGGTTCATCCATACCTGCTGCCGGGACGATTGGCGGAGTGCCTGGCGAAGGGTTGCCGCTCCCGGGACCGCCGACACCCGACACCCCACCGCCGCCGCGAGATCCTGAGGAGAACGGCGAACAACTGTGGACGATCGGTTATCAATCTCGGGGTTGGTATCCACACGATTGGAATCTCATCAATCAAAACTGGGCCACGCAACTCGTGCCGGCCACAACGTCGACGATTCCGGCGATCTTAAGCGTGTCGCCCGAAATCAATGGCGTGACCGGATTCGATACACCCGATTTGTACTCGTTAAGCGTCGAAGACTTTCGCTGGCTGAGTCATCACTAGGAATTTTAGATTTGCGATTTCAGATTTCAGATTTGAAGTTACGAAAGCGTAAGGGACTTGCTCCTTTGGAGTTTGTACTGTGGCTGCCTGTGTTGCTGTTCGTCATGGCATTGATGGTGAACTACGGCACGATGGCAACGTGGCGTGTGCGGAGCGAGATTGTCTCGCAACATGCAGTTTGGCGTACTCGATGGCCACGCAACGCCGCGACCGAATCACCACCAACCCGACCGTATTGGCCTGCCGACGCGGGCATGACAACCGAGCCAGATACCGCACCCGACTTGCTCAATATTCCCGAAATCGATCATCCGGTTGTCCGAGGCCCGATTCCGAACGGGTTCGTCGTCCGACCCGTCCTCGATCCAACGCGTGGAGCCATCAAAGGCGTTTCCGAGGTCAACCGCCAGTTTCCGTTGCTGCCTCGGATCGGGAGTTTCGAGAGCGGCGATGTCGATACGCCGCTGATCGACCGACAGTGGAGTTCGGCGATGATGGGCATTCCAAATATGTACCGCCGGACACTGGTACTTTATCAGTTGCCCCGTACCGATCCGAGTTTGCCACGGGCGTTCAGTATGGCCGTGCAAAGTGTCTTGTCGATTCCCCATTATTCAGCACTCGCCGTGTTGGACCGCGATGCCGACATCCGCAGGTACACTGGCGGCTACGTCGATTTCCATCCGCGGGTTGGTCGAATGTGCGAGCTTGACCCACAAGTCGTCTACGATCGCGAAGTCGAACCGCTGGTGGACATTCGTGGGGCCGATGGCGATATCCGCTTGGGAGAGATCAGCCGTTTGCCGCGTACGATGACCAACTACTTCTTGGGGATGTATCGAGCGGTCGTACAACGAATGCGTCAAAGGATTCAAGATCTGCAAGATGAATTGAGCGGCACGCCGCCTCCGGACGCGCAACGCCGCGCCCAAATACAGTCAGAGATCGCCGCACTCGAAGCCGAGATCGCGACCATCTTGCCGAAGATCGAACAGCTCGAACAGTACGAAGCTCGCCTGCCTCAGATCGAGGACAGCCTGCGATCCGCGGCATCGGCAGTGATTCCTTAACGCGTTCGGGTTCGGATTCCGCATGACTCACAAAAGTGTCTCCGATCCAGCAAGTCCCCGTAGTCTCGCTGCACGAATGGGGAACCTTGCGTCCAACGTACTAGTGTCGGGTGTGATCTTGATCGTCGGACTCGCATTTGGCCGCGAGATCATTACTTGGTGGCGAGCCGATGCCTCCAAGGAAACCACTTCACCGATCGCTTCCGTGGTCGGCGAATACTCTCCACTCGAAGCGTCCGACCAACAGTTACTCGAGTTCGGTGATTTTCCATTCGTGCTGAACCGCCAGGAGTTTTCGGGCAACGTGAATGAAGTTCTCTTGCAACTGCGAAAGGCGAGTCACCGCGCCGTCGCTTCTGCGCAACCACTCGCGGAAACACCTAGCGACGCGGAAGTAAGTATGATCGCTGCGGCGAAGAGGCTTAAGCCTGCTGAAGAGCAAACGAACGTCTGGTCCATCTATGAAATCGGCTCCCCGATGCCGATGGTCGTTGGTGTACGAAGTTTCGATTCGCAAGTTGCGACCGCAGAACAGCGCGTGGTATCCTGGGGACTTGCGGTGCCCGACGCGACACCCGAAGGGGAACCACAGACCAATTGGACGCTATTTACTTACTCTTCAGACGCAACTAACCGCGTGACGCCCGATCAAGTAGTTCGGATCGGGCCACCCGGCGGACAGCGAACGCTCGCGCTCCGAACCGAGCACGGTGACGCTGTCATTGGTTACGCTGGAAGGGGAACCGTCGCGAGCTGGACCAAGTTTTATGATGACTCCTTCCCTGATTCGCCTTCGGTGCCCAACAGCAGTTGGCAGGCCGAAGTGGGAACGTGGAGACGTCGGTTCGAGGTTGCAAATAAAGAAACGGTAGACGTCGTGATTCATCAGGACGGGGCGGATACACTGCATAGCCTTGTGATCTCGTCGCCCGCTCGAGTTTCCGACCGTTGACTATATCCGTAGAGTGGGCACTGCCCGCCCTACCAAGGAGAGAAGAGATACACGATGAAGGGTGCTTACGGATTGATTTTTGCTGTCTTTCTCGGACTGCTGGGCGGCGTGTTGAACTGGCTGTATCTCGAGAACAAGACGCGAGACGTTGCTAGTGTTTCGTTTCTCGGGGTCGCCGAGGGGGTATCAGTCGCGCCCGGACAACCGCTGAACGGTCGGCACTTCGTCGAAGTCAAAATACCAGAGCGGCATGCCAAGAACCTGCAAGACTTCGTCTATATGTACGAAGATCGTGTCACGCTCGAAGGCTCGCCAGCCACTCGCAGTTACGAAGGGGGCGAGTTAGTCTTTCGCGCCGATCACCGAACGCCTCCGGCCGAGTTGAAACTCGCTGACAACGAAGAGCTGTTTTGGGTTCCGGTGGATAGCCGCTCGTTCGTGCCTTCGCTGGTCAACCCCGGTGATCGCATTACCTTCATTGTACCGGTCTACGTGAATCAACCGGCACGCGCAACCACGGCCACTCCCGCAGCCGACGTCACGGATGCGACTGCTGATGCCGTGGCGGGGCCTACGGAAGAGATCGGCCCGTTCCGCGTCAAGTCGCTTGGCGATCGATTGGGGACGCTGGATGTCATGAAAGCTTCTCGGCGGGCTCCGGTTCAAGAGCGTCAAATTGGCATCGTCGTCGATACATCGAAGCCGGAAGAAGTCGAGCGAGCGAAACGTTTGCGTGATCGTTTGGCAAATGGCGACTATCGAAACATTGGCATCATTCTGAATGCCCGCAAATAGCGCGGCGAGATCGGAATCACTGATCCTGCGATGAAAATCTGGTTCAATAAAGTCAACGAAAGCCGCCGCTCGGTCGTCGAATTGGACGTCCAAGAGTTGCACATCGGTCGCGATGCGACGAACGATGTCGTGTTGCGAAGTCCGCTTGTCTCGCGGCGGCATGCGGTCGTACGGCGAGTGAACGGCGACGGGCAACTTGAACTTGAAAACGTTGGCGTCAACAGTTGCGTCGTCGGCGAGACGGAAGTGCTGGGCGGCGAACGCGTCACGTTTGAACCTTCGGTAAAGGTCCGTATCTGGCCCTACACGTTGAGCTTCGACACGGATCAAGTCACCGCGATCGGTCGCACGGAACTCGAAGCCCATCTGCGCTCCATCGTGGCCGATCTCGAATTGCGAATCCATAAGAAGCTGCTGGAACGCCTCGACTTGTACGACATGGAGACCACGCGAGGTGACAACACTGAAAACATCCTGCTGCTGGAAAACAACATCGAAGACGTCTGCCGTGAACTAAATGTCTTCGGCAACGAGAACGATGCCTTGATCGAGGAGATTACGGGACTGAGCCTCCGCGATCACGCCATCAATCAGCTGATCATGGAGACGGGTGACGAAGAGATCTTCGACTTGGCCGTGCTGACGACGAACGAGTTTGATGTTCCGGCAACGCTGGTCCCTGAACGCGAAACGGAATTGCACAGCTTGCTGCAGTTCGCTCGCGAGAAGCTCAAGCTGGAGGGTCTGCCCGATATCAGCAGCAAGATCCATTGCGTCGAAGACAAATTCAACGATGTCTTTCATCACCTTCGACCGCATTTACATCAAGAGCTGCGCAAGTACATCGTGCTCCGTACGCTCAAGAAGGATTTGAAGGACATCGTTTTTGGATTCGGCCCTCTGCAAGACCTGCTCCGCGCTCCAACGATCTCCGAAGTGATGGTCGTTCGCAGCGACCAGATTTACGTCGAGCGAGATGGTGTGATCGAGAAATCAGGCCGACGCTTTATCTCGGAAAAGGTAACCGAGTCGATTATTGAACGCATCGTTGCTCAAGTTGGTCGCCGCATCGACAAGAGCCAACCGTTGGTCGACGCTCGGCTTCCAGATGGTTCGCGGGTGAACGCGATTATTCCTCCATTGGCAGTGTTTGGGCCGTGTCTGACGATTCGAAAATTCCCGATCCAACGTCTGAAGATGGATGACTTGATCGATTTCAAGAGCATCACAAAGGCGGCGGCTACTTTCATTCGAGCCTGTGTAATTGATCACCGCAGTATTTTGATCAGCGGCGGCACCGGTTCTGGGAAGACGACGATGCTGAATGTGCTGAGCAGCTTCATTCCCTACAAGGAACGCGTCGTCACGATCGAGGATACGTGCGAGTTGCGGTTGCATCAGGAGCACGTTGTTTCGTTGGAGAGCAAGCCAGCGAATGTCGAAGGGGTGGGAGCATACCTGATTCGCGATCTGGTTCGCAACGCATTACGTATGCGACCCGATCGAATCGTCGTCGGTGAATGCCGCGGTGGCGAAGCGCTCGACATGGTGCAAGCCATGAACACCGGACACGCCGGTTCCATGACAACGGTTCATGCCAATAGCGCCGAAGAAGTGATCGAGCGGTTGGAGCTACTGATGCTGATGGGAGCAGAGTTGCCCATGATTTCGATCCATCGGCAGATCGCCTCGGCCGTCGATGTTATCGTTCACATTGATCGCTTGCCGACGGGCAAGCGAGTTGTCAGTCAAGTATCAGAAGTCACCGGCGTCCACCCACTCACCACCGACGTCATGATCACCGATATCTTCAATCGCCGCGACGGAGTGGCGCTTAGGCCCACGGGCTACATGCCCTCGTTCGCAGATTCGCTGGTAGAGAAGAATCTACTGGAGCTGGAATTCTTGTACGGGAATTAACCAAGCTGCATCAGATAACGGCGAGTGTGATGTTGTCGTAGCACGATTGTAGCGATGGGGACCAACGTGAGTGGGTTGGTTCAAGCAAGTAGGGTCCGCTGTGCGGACCGTCCGCTATGTGGTCCGCACAGCGGACCCTACAGCTACTAACTCTTTAAGCCAAACAATCTCGCACTCCATTCGCTCCGTATCCAACATCACGATCGATGGCTTTCCATACGTCCAACCACTCGTCTCTCCCGGATTGATCCACAGACGTCCGGCCGCGTCGCGATGACACTTCGGCTTGTGAGTATGGGCATAGACAATGATGTCGACGCCATCGACCGGTTCGCGAATCAGTTCACGTTGATGAGTCAGCAGCACTCGCTTGCCGTCCGCCAGTTGAAAGCAAAACGGCGGCTCGCCGATCTCGCCGATGATCTGCATGCCGCCCCGGACACCGACCTTGTTGCCTTCGTTGTCGCCGAAACTGGCAATCATTGGGCAGTTCAATTTACGAAGCGGGGGAATCGCAAACGTCGACACCAAATCGCCGGCGAACAAGACAATCTCGCACGCCCTCCGATTAAACTCAGCCACCGCCAAGCGAATGTTGTCTAAATGGTCGTGAGTGTCAGCAAAAATACCAACTTGCATGAGCGGGTCGCATTCAGTTGTCAGGGGAAGTGTTTCCATTCTGGACGTAGTCAAATTCAGCCGGGCTCTGCCGGCGAAGCCGGTGTTAGGCCCGACGTTTACGTCGGGTAACGCATGCGGCACGAGCGCTCTCCTCGGCTTCCTCGTCCTGCCGCCGCTTCGCGGCGGCAGGACGAGGAAGCCGAAACGGTCTGTGTCGCATCCGCGACCCGTGCTAAAGCACGAGCCTAGTATCGGCTACGCCGGGAAAGGCCGTAAACGACCTTACTCTTGAGAGCCTTCAAAAAATGGAAACGTTCCCGTTGTCAATCATGGTCAGTACCGACTTACTTGATTGCCGCTGATTCTTCGGACCAAACGGCGCATCTCCAGAACACTGATTGTCGACAACACGCGATGAATCGGCAATCCGCTCGCTGCGACAACTTGGTCGATGCTGGTCGTCTCCTGTTGAATCGCGTCGAGAACTGCCTGCTCTTGATCGTTCAGTTGCAACTCGGCCGGATGTCGGACTTCACGCCCGTCACTGCTGGGTGCCGAAGCGAACAGCGGTCCGAGCTCTTCCAGTACATCATCGACGCTTTCGACCAGTTTGGCTCCCTCGCGCAGCAAACGATGACAGCCATGCGAGGTGCGACTATCGACACGACCTGGCACGGCGAAGACCTCACGGCCTTGCTCCATCGCGTGTTCGGCCGAGATTAACGCGCCTGATCGCAGAGCCGCTTCAACAACGATCACCCCGACGCTCAATCCGGTAACGATGCGGTTCCGTTGCGGAAAGGCTCCGCTGGCGGGAGGACTGTGCGGCGAAGCCTCGCTGATCAACGCACCGTTCTCAATCACTTGGCGACTCAAATCGCGATGCTCGGGAGGATAGACATTCAGCAACCCACTACCCAGCACGGCAATCGTTCGGCCACCGACTCGGATCGCCGCCCGATGGGCTGCGGCATCGATGCCGCGAGCTAATCCACTGACGATCGTCATCCCGGCGCGAGCGAGTCCTTCGGCCAATCGATCGGCCTGCTGTAAACCGTACTGAGTCGCGTGCCGTGTGCCAACAATGGCGATCGCCAGCCCATCGCTCGGGCGGATCTCGCCCTGAACATACAAAATGCCCGGCGGATCGTAGATCTGACTGAGCAGCTTGGGATATCCGTCGTCGGCTTCCAGCACCAACGAGATGCCGTTGTCGCTGCACAATTTCATCTCGGCGGCAACATCGATGTTCGTGCGAGCATCGGAGATGGCTCGCACTAGCTTCGGGCCGACTCCGGGCACTTGCCGCAGGATACTCGGAGCCGTTTCAAACACGGCTTCCGCAGATCCGAGACATTCGAGCAGCGATTTGCGAGTGCGTGGTCCGACACCTGGAACCAGCGACAATCGTACTGCCGCTTCAAGAGCCTCTCGCGTTGATTCAACCCCGTCTGCCACGATCCCTCCCGTCATTGCCGCGACACGAAAGTGATGGCAACAATGTACGCTGAGCAATGCGGCACGTCCAGCAAGTCGCCCCGTTTGACGCGAGCGGCAATTGGTGATTTACCGGTAGGACGGACGCCACGTCCGTCCGCTAAATGTGGACGGACGTGGCGTCCGTCCCACGGCACGCAAAAACTCTTCGACCGCTCGTATTAAACCCGATGAACGTCCGCCAAGGCGGCTTTTACGAGGTCGGCGGGCACTCCGGACACAAGCTCGACATGCCCCATGCGCGTCGGCAAAACGAATCGCAGTTTGCCGTGTTCGGTCTTCTTGTCCTTCTGCATTGCACGAATCAAGACGTCGTGGCTGACATCGGGCACGGTCAGTGGTAGCCCGAGAGCTTCAAGCAACGCGTGCTGCCTTCGTGTTATCTCGGAATCGATGCGGCCCATCGATTCGGCGAGTCGCGAGGCGCACAACATGCCGATCGCCACCGCCTCGCCATGCAAGTAAGTTCCGTAACCCGTTTCCGCCTCGAAGGCATGACAAAACGTGTGGCCATAGTTCAAAACAGCTCGCAGTCCCGTCTCCTCGCGTTCGTCGGCTGAGACTACTTGTGCCTTGAGTTCACAGCTTCGAGCAACGATGTGGCGCATCACACTCGGTTCACGATTATTCAGCCCGTCGATGTTGTCTTCCAGATAGGTGAAGAAATCGGGATCCAGGATCACGCCGTACTTCACCACTTCCGCCAAGCCGGATCGATACTCGCGAAGCGGCAACGTGTTCAACACATCGGTGTCGATCAGCACAGCCGCCGGTTGCCAAAACGCACCGACCATGTTCTTCGCACCGGGAAGATTGATGCCAACTTTGCCGCCCACGCTCGAATCGACTTGCGCCAGCAGTGTCGTTGGAATCTGAACGAACCGGATACCTCGGGCATAACTCGCGGCGATGAAGCCTGCCAAGTCGCCTACGACGCCGCCGCCCACCGCGACTACGAGTGACTTGCGGTCGGCAGCAAACTCCAACATCAACCGCCATAGTTGATCAACGTGCGACGCCGACTTGGTCGATTCACCAGCCGGCACGGTCGCGATGTCGACTCGAACACCGGCCTGCTCCAAACTTTCAACGACTCGCTGCCCGTGCAGTGGTTCGACGTTCGAGTCCGTGATCACGACGGCGTGCGAGCAACTCGTCCGCTCGGCAACGAAACGACCTGTTGTCGGCAACAAGCCGGGCCCGATTTCGATGTCGTAGCTACGATCAGAGAGCGCGACGTGGACGGTTGTGGTTTCAGAAGCCAACTTTTCTCTCCCACTCCGTCAAAGGCAGCGAATCAGACGTTTCGAACGCACCGGGGTCGGGAGTCTTTTTCGGCCAGGCGACTCACCAATAGACGAGCTGATCACCGAAAAAGACTCCCGACCCCTTCACGAAAATCAGGCGTTTTGGCTAACGCGATCGACATCTTCTTCGGTCACGGTGATCTGACGGGCGAAGCCGGTGTGCATCCGAATATATTCCAGATTCGCACAGCTTTCGGGATCCGCGTGCAGTGCCTCGGCGATACGAGCCTTTTCCGCCGGTTCCAGTTCGTCGTAGGCTTCGGGCCAGACGGTGTTAGTCTCGACAACAATCGCTTCACGATAAGGATCAAACTTGTCAGCCATCTATTTGCCTCGGCACGGCGGGAATATTGGAACACAGCCTCGAAGGACACATCACGAGCCGACCAGTATACTTCTGAAAGACCTTCTGGAAAATGAGGCCAGAATTGGATGCAGATATCATCTGTAGGTCGGACGCCCCGTCCGACCTAGCAACCGTTTTAAGCACTGGACGGACGAGGCGTCCGTCCTACGTGCGATTCAAACGGCATCACGGGAATTGGCGGAAAGCAGGCGATGGCCGGAGCAGAAAATTGGAACGACGCGGCCATCCTCGCCGTGCGACCGCCCAAGAATCGGGTCGATCCACGGCGACCTTACGCGTATCTGGTTGAGCCAGAGTGCTCAGCAAGCGGAGTGATCGAAGATGTGGCGACGATCTTCCTCACCAATCGCGAGTGCCCGTTTCGCTGCCTGATGTGCGATCTGTGGAAGAACACGACCGACGAGCGAGTTCCGGTCGGGGCGATTCCTGAGCAAATCGACTTTGCTTTAGCCGAGTTGCCACCGGCAAAACACGTCAAGCTTTACAACAGTGGCAACTTCTTTGATCGACAGGCGATTCCGCGCGAGGACTATGAGGCGATTGCCAATCGCGTGGCCTCGTTCGAGACCGTGATCGTCGAGAATCATCCGCGATTGTGCGGCGACGACTGCTTGCGGTTTCGCGATTTGCTGGCAGGGAAGCTGGAGATTGCACTTGGCTTGGAGACGATCCATCCTGAAGTCCTGCCGCGATTGAATAAACAGATGACCGTCGAGGACTTTCAGCGAGCGGTTCGCTTTTTGACGGAGAACGAGATTGCAACTCGCGCGTTCATTCTGTTGCGTCCTCCGTTCCTCAACGAAGCAGAAGGCGTTGAATGGGCCCTTCGTTCGATCGAGTTCGCGTTCGATGTGGGAGTGCAATGTTGTAGCGTCATCCCGACACGTGATGGCAATGGCGCGATGGAGCAGTTGCACGGCGATGGCGCCTTCACGCCGCCAACGTTTCGTTCGCTAGAAACCGTCTTGGCGGAAGGACTAGCAATGTGTCGTGGACGAGTGTTCGTCGATTTGTGGGACGCCGAACGGTTCTTTGACTGTCAGCGCTGCGGCACCGCTCGGCGTGATCGTCTCCAGCGGATGAATTTGACGCAGAAAGTATTGCCGATGGTCTCGTGTACTTGCGAGGCAACCGGATGAAAGAACAAAAGTTCGATGTCGTCGTCCTGGGATCTGGCTTTGCGGGCAGCTTGACCGCGATGATTTTGCAGCGAGTCGGACGGCGGGTGGCATTGATTGACAAGACGCGACATCCGCGATTCGTGATCGGCGAATCGTCCACGCCAATCGCCAACATGGTGCTGCGAGATCTGGCGAAGCGATACGATTTGCCGCGGTTGCTTCCGCTCGCGAAGTACGGAAGTTGGCAAGAGACCTACCCCCACGTCGGATGCGGTTTGAAGCGAGGCTTCAGTTACTTTGGGCACAAGCCTGGGCAGGTCTTCACGCCATCACCAACGCACGCCAACGAACTGCTGGTAGCGGCGAGCAGCCATGATCGGGATAGCGACACGCAGTGGTTACGTGCTGATGTGGATCAATGGTTTTGCTCCGAAGCGGCGGCAATCGGAGTCATGGTGCTGGAAGAATGTACCGTCCGCGAGATTCAGCACGCCGGACTAAACGATTGGTCGATCGATTGCCAATACGAAGGGCAAGCGATCTCGTTTCACGGTTCCTTCCTTGTTGATGCCACAGGCGAAGCGGGCGTTTTGCCGCGTTCGCTTGGAATCGCTTCCTGCGTCGACCGATGTCGAACTCACTCGCGCGCAGTATTCTCCCACTTTCGAGGCGTTGGCTCCTGGCATGACGCGCTGAACTCGCTCGGAGGTTTGACGCAGGATCACCCATTTCACTGCGACAACGCGGCTCAACATCACATCCTGGACGGTGCCTGGTTGTGGATGTTGCGATTCAACAACGGGCTAACGAGCGCTGGCTTAGTCCTCGACGAGGCAAAGTACCCGCTCGATCCTTCGTTGGACACATTCACCGAATGGAACCAGTGGCTCGCGCGTTATCCGTCGCTGGCCGCGATGTTTGCTGATGCCGAGTTGGCGACGGCGCCGGGCAGATTACTCCGCACCAAGCGGCTACAACGGCGATGGTCTCAATTGGCGGGCGAGGACTGGGCGTTGCTGCCGCATACTGCCGGGTTCGTCGACCCACTCCACAGCACCGGCATCGCGCATTCGCTGTGCGGCATCGAACGGTTGGTTCAGATTCTCGATCAACTATGGCAAGATGCTGCGCGGACGAAAGCGTTGGCAGGTTATGGCAAGACACTTGAGAAGGAACTTGATCTGATCGACGAATTAGTCGCGGCATGCTTCGCGAGTTTTGACAATTTCGACTTGCTCGTCGTCGCCTCGATGTTGTATTTCGCCGCTGCGACGACATACGAACGATTGAGGTGCGAAGGCAATACATCGCTCGCCCTTCTATGTGCCGACCAAGATAGTGTCCGCAGCTTACTCCATGACGCCTGTGCCGTGATCTCGCAACATGCTCACCGTTCGAGTGACAACACAATCGATCAGGTTCGTCGTCAGGTGGCTTCGTTAGTCGCACCGATCAATCACGTGGGTTTGTTGGACGACTCCGTTTCGAACATGTACCGTCACACCGTTGCCCCCATGTAGACAACAACGAATAAAGTGCCTTCCACAGCGAATAGCGATATAGCATTCACCTACTGCACGATTTACACTCGTTCCCTACGACCGATAGTTATGCAACCCATGCAATCGCGTTAGTCCCGTTCCCGGCAGGTGATCGATGCGTCGAGCCGAGCAATCTACGATCATTGCTACACCGCTCGCGCCGTGGCAGCGCACTTTGGGGCGATTCTTTGCCAAGGCCTCTGTCGAATTGACAATCGGCGTGTTGGTTCTGATCTCGGTTGGGCTAACGCTGTTTGAGTTCACGTTGCATGCGTCAGGAGCCACGCGAGACGGCGACCCGATGCTGGCCATGCTGGAAGTCGCCAACGACGTCATCACGTTCCTCTTCGTCATCGAATTGTCGTTGCGATTCGCCGCCAGTCCCAGCAAACGCCGCTTCTTTGCCGAGTATTGGATCGACATCGTTGCAGTGCTGCCGCTGTTTCGCGTGTTCCGATCGATGCGAGTCTTTCGGTTGTTCCGCCTCATTCGTCTGCTGCGGTTGTTTGGTGTCGCGTCGCGTCTGGCGGTGCACTTCCCCGATGTGTTGCGACGCGGGGCGTTGGAGTATGTGTTCGTCTGCGGATTGTTGGGCTTGACGGTCCTGTTCGGAACAGGCGCGATGATGGTGTTCGAAGGAAACGCAGCAACTGGCTCGGAACAACCTTTTGACCTACAGAATTCGTTTTGGTTCAGCGTCTACTCGCTGTTCGCAGGCGAACCAATCCCGGGGCCACCAAAGACGATCGGCGGGAAAATCGTGGCGGTCTTTGTGATGTTCATGGGGCTGACGATCTTTGCCATGTTCACGGGCACGGTGTCGGCATTTATGGTAGAGCGATTGAGAATGGAGAGTGGTATGGTGAATTGGGACGCCTTAGAGAATCACATCATCGTCTGTGGCTGGAACAGCAAGGCCGAAATCATCGTTGCTGAGTTCCACGCTTCGAAGGTGAGCAACGGCCAAGCCATCGCTGTCATCACACACTTCGAAGGCGAACCGCCGACGCTGCCACCGGAACTGCGCAAGACCGTGCATTTCCTGGACGATGATTTCACTCGCATCGCCGCGCTCGAGCAAGCTGGAGTTCATCGCGCCAAGACGTGCATCATCATGGCCGATACGTCCGCCGGGCGAAGCGAACAGGATGCCGACGCGCGTACGATCTTGGCCGCCTTGACCGTCGAGAAACTGAACCCCGCCGTTTATACCTGTGCCGAGTTGATGAATCGTTCGTATGCGTCGCACTTGAAGATGGGCCGCGTCAACGATTTTGTAGTCAGCGGCGAATACGGCGCGTATATGCTGGCACAGGCAGCGATGAACCGCGGCTTGATGGGAGTCTTCTCCGAGTTGCTCACGTATCAACACGGCAATGAGTTTTATCGCACGGTGCTGCCATCCGAATGGTTCGGCAAAAGTTTCAACGACCTGTTCGTTCAGCTTAAACAGTCACACAATGCGATTCTAATTGCCGTTCACGCTGCAACGGGTGAAATGATTGTCAATCCGGCCAGGCACATCTTTTCGGAAGGCGACGAAATCGTTGTCATTGCCGAGCGTGAGATTCGATTGTGATGAAGGCGGCGATATCCTTGTGTCGCCACCTTCGGGGCTTCGGAGGAACGAACTGCTGAATCCCCGGCATAAATGCCGGGGCTACTATCCGTCGTCGCATCGCGACTGTCGAAACAGGGCAATTTCAAAAGGCGTAAGCACGACAATCGCTGCATAGTCACGCGTTACGAATTGCCTGGATTGAAAATCTAATCGCTAGTGCCTGGTCACAGCTTAATCTTCGGGTTGTGTGCCACTGGCTCTGCCAGTGCCGTCACGGGCGTGGTTGGTCCGTGCAGCACTGGCGGAGCCAGATGGGATGAAAGAAGTTCGTCACTCCTTGACCTATTAGTTTGTGACGAGAATTTTAATCCCAAAACTAATGGTTGGAGTGACGAACATGGCAAGTATAGCTGACTGGTGCTGCTTTGTGGGATTCGATTATCACGATTGTTTCGTGCAAGTTTGCATCCTTGATGAGGCTGGGGAAGTACTCGGAAATCAGCGGGTTGCGAATGACATGAGCAGTATTCTGGAGTATGTAGACAACACGCGCGACGGACGAATCATTCGAGGTGCAGCGGTCGAGACTTGCTGCGGCGCAAGTCACTTCGCGGAGCAACTCAGGAACCACGATTGGCCGGTGGAACTGGCGCACGCCGGCATCTGTTCCAAGATGAAGCAGAGCCCGGACAAAAGCGACTTGGCAGATGCTCATTTGTTGGCCGACCTGTGTCGCGTCGGTTACCTGCCGCGCGTCTGGTTGCCGCCGGCGGAGATTCGCGATCTGCGGAGACTAGGTCGTTATCGACAGCAACTCGTCGAGCAACGTCGCGATGTGAAGCTGCGGATGCGGGCGATGCTGCGCGAGGAACGTATCGCGGCTCCGCGTGAAGTTGGCAACGTGTGGACCAAGGCTTGGCTGATTTGGTTGAAGTCAACCGAGTCGCTGAATGGCCACAGTCGCTGGGTCATGGACCAACACTTGGCAGACCTCGAGCGGCTGGTCGCGAAAGTGCGCGAGGTCGAACGACGGATGGAAGAAGCGACGACCGACGATCCGGTGGTGCAAAAGCTGCGTGAGACGAAAGGCGTAGGGCTGGTCACGGCGGTTGTGATGCGAGCCGAGATCGGTTCGTTCGATCGGTTTGCTTGCGGCAAGCAACTGGCCCGCTATTGTGCGGTGACGCCGAAGAATGCTTCCAGCGGCAAACGTCAGGCCGATGGCGGCTTGGTCAGAGCTGGCAACCTCACACTGCGAACGATGCTGATCGAAGCGGCTCATCGTCTGGCGCGTTTTCAACCGACTTGGAAGCAAATGAAGGAAGGCTTGAAACAGCGAGGCAAACCGGGTTCGGTTGCCGCAGCCACCGTGGCCAATCGCTGGATACGGAAACTATTTTGGGAGATGCGTCAAGTAGAACAGCAATCACAGGTTGCTTAGGCTTCTTGGAACAACCGAGGTGTTGTGATGAAGATGAACACAAAGGTCGATACGATTTGGCTCTCGGTTGTGAGGTGAGCTCGTGGTGCCACTGGGCGGATTCTCTGGATCTTGCTCGTAGCCAGGTGGGGCAGCCTCACGCCTTTCGAATCCCAACTTGGGCTCAACGCTCGGATAGAAGAATGGGAGACCGACAGTATCGATTGGTGTTGGATATCATCGCCACTCACCTCCATGTTCGAAGAGGTCGCAGCATCGTGCTGCGAAGGTTTATCGCATTTGGCCAAGCTCGAAGAAAGTAGAGAGATGCAGGTGATTCAACCTACGTCAAACCACCCGCTTCGATCTCGGCCCCAGTCCGGCGCTCGGGTCGCACCTCTGCGTTGCCCTATCCTCCGTCTGGGCTAATTCAAACTTAACACAAAAAATGAAACAACAAACTATTGACAGCCACTAACTTTTCATAGAAGTGGCACCCGAATTCTTAGCCGTAACACAGCACTAGGGCTTGCCATAACTTGAATTGTTTTGCGGGCCGCGCCGAAGTATAACTAGGGCAGACCCAGCATGCCGTTGCCGGTTTGTTCCCGACAAATCGTGACGGCTCACGCCACAAACCATCCCACCTAAATACAAGTCGCTGGAGACCGAGACCATGTTTCGAATCGAAGCAGGCCAGACGGGCCGCTATTGTGACGGAATGAACCGACGGAGTTTCGTTCAATTGGGAGTTGCCGGCATGGCCAGTGTCGGCCTGTCGGGAGTATTGCGAGCCCGCGAAGCATCGGCGGCGGTCACAGGAGCCAAGGAAAAAACTTCCGCGATCTTGATCTGGCTTGACGGCGGGCCAGGGCACATGGACATGTACGACATGAAGCCCGAAGCACCCTCCGAATATCGAGGTCTGTGGCGGCCAATTCCGACCAACGTCCCTGGCTTCGATATCACCGAGTTATTTCCGAAACAAGCGAAGGTCGCCGACAAGTTCTCGATCGTGCGATCGTTGCATCACGATACGGGCGATCACTTTGCTGGTGGTCATCGCATGTTGACCACGAAGAACATGGGTGTCAGCGGAGCGAACACCACGGGCCGCTTTCCATCCATCGGAGCCATCGTCGCCCATCAACGGCAACACATGCCAACGACCGTACCTCCCTATGTGTCCGTCCCTGTTGCGTCGAGCATCGGGTTGCGTCCCGGTTACTTCGGCGGCGACTTGCTGGGAGTTCAATTCAATCCCTTCGAAACCGGCGGCGATCCGAACAACGCCAACTTCAAAGTTCAAAACTTGCACTTAACGACGGGGCTCTCCGTCGATCGACTCGACGACCGGCAGGACTTACTGTCGCGGTTGGATCAGATTCCGCGAGCGATCGAAGAACGTGGCGAGTTCGATGCGATCGACCGTTTCGAGCAACAAGCGTTATCGTTCGTGTCGGGAGAACAGGCCCGCACGGCGTTCGACATAGCAAGTGAAGACGACGCGACACGTGACATGTACGGTCGACACAACTGGGGCCAAAGCACGCTGCTTGCTCGTCGATTGGTCGAGTCAGGCGCTTCGTTCGTGACGGTTCACTTCGGCGGTTGGGATCATCACTGGGATCTGCAATCGGGAATGGAGCGTTACCTGCCGATGGTCGACTCCGCCGTGTCGGCACTGTTCACGGATCTCGATCGACGCGGTTTGCTCGACACGACGCTAGTCATCTTGTGCGGCGAGTTCAGCCGGACGCCTCGCATGAACGACGGCGGCAACGGCGGTCCACCGATGAGCAAAGGAACGCCCGGTCGCGACCATTGGGGCAATTCGATGTTCTGCCTGCTTGGCGGCGGTGGCGTGAAGGGTGGTCAGATCGTTGGCTCGACGGACAGTCGCGGCGAACGACCGGCCTCGCGGCCCGTTCGTCCAGAAAATATTCACGCCACGATTTATCATTGCCTGGGCATCGACCCCAGCCTGCAGATCCTCGACCACAGTGGTCGACCAACATCCGTTCTCGATGATCCGACGCCCATTGAGGAATTGATTTAGATAGTCTCGTCGCATGGATGCTAAGTATCGCTCGTGAAATAACGGACAGTTTCCGACGTGGGATAGGCTTCCAGCCAATTCTGTTCGGCACGTGGTTTGCCGGATTTATCCTACCTGTCGCGGGATGCTGTGTCATGTGCTTCGTCGAGTGATGGTTGGCGGCAGGGTGTGGCGAGCGGTTAGGGAGTGCGCAGCGTGAACCGCCGCGAGGCCCGGGCCAACGCGGTGGCGACTACTTCGGCGGAAGTTGTTGGATGTGGGCCTCCAACTCGTCCAACTCGGCGAGGCCAAGCAGGTAGAAGCAGATCATTTCATACGTCCGCTTCGTCGGCAGCTTACCTGTCATCGCCAAGATCATGATGCAAGCGATGATCGCCATGTAGATCTGAATCGTCACGCCGTTGGCTTTCGTACTCAGCAGATGGCGACAGCCCAATAATTGTTTGATGATGCGGAAGTATAACTCAATTGTCCAACGCAACTCGTACAGCGCCGCAATGATCTCGGCGGGCACGTCTAGATTGTTGGTCACGATCCGCAAGTAGCCATCGCTGCTCGCGCCGCTGACGCCGTTCTTGCTGCGACGACTATCGTGAGGCTTGACCTTGACAATCACCAGTCGCGTGGAGTGATCGGGTGGAGTCGTGCGGCTGTTGGCCGTGCCAAACTGTACGATCTGGTCGCTCACGATGCTGGCACTTCGATCCGTGTCGGTCAGTGCGTTTTCGCGGACCACTTCGTACGGTATCGCGTCGCCCAGCCGACACACATACTGGCTGTCCGCCGCAGCGATGGCGTTCCACAGCACGTACTTGGCATAGCCACGATCGATGAGATAACAACGTCCGGCCTCGACCGTCCGCTCCAACACGCGTCGCTCGTCCGCTTCGCCTTTGGGATTGGCACCGGTCACGTCGATGCGGCTGGGCGTGCCTTTGAAGACTTCAAATTGAGCATGCAAGCGATAGCCGCAGGACGACTTGCCATCGCCTTTGGGCAGCCAAGCCAGCTCAGCGATCTGAGCCAGCAAGCGAAACACCGATCCATCCACGGCGGTGATCTTCTTGTCAACGCAGGCGAAGTTCTCCGGCGTACGATCAGGCAGCTTGTCACTCAGTTCTTCGGCCAGTCTGGCGAGCGGCGTTGGATCGAAGATCGTGACCGACTCGGACAGCGACCCCAGCGAAGCCCGCCCGACGCCGAGTCGCTTCTGCACGTTCTTCAAGCCACTGCATTGTTGCAATCCGCGAAACGAATCGATGATGGGGTTGTAGAGCCACATCAGCACAAGCAAGCAGTACTGATCCATGTGCAAGTCACGGTTATTGGCTTTGTCCCGTTCCGTGCCGATTCGGTGCAGCGGTTTAAGCAGCTTCGCCATCGCCTGCAGATCGCGGAGCCCCGAGAGGTCGCTTTCCTGGATGCCTTTGTCGGTGTTATCCTTGGACGCCATGCCCACAATCATGACAAACACAACCACGGCTAGCTAGCCCAATTCGTAAGAAAATCCGGCTAGCAAATGTCATGCCGAACAGAATTGGCTTCCAGCCTGTCGGATTGCCGCTGACAGGCTGGAAGCCTATCCCACTAAGCGTTGCTCACTGGTTTGAACGAAGAAGAGGAATTACACCGTGCGCCGTCTCCCGCTTGCGTCGCTGCTGCTTCTCTCGCTGTTCGCATTGCCGACCGGAGCGGCAGAGGTTGATTATCTCCGCGATGTCAAGCCGATCCTTCACGAACGCTGCTTTGCTTGCCACGGAGCATTGAAGCAAGAGAGCGATCTGCGCCTCGATACGGGCTCGCTGATACGACAAGGCGGCGCCAGCGGTGCGGCGATCGAACCGGGCAAAGCGGCGGCGAGCTTGCTGATCGAGCGAGTGGTCGCCGAATCGGAAGACGAGCGGATGCCCCCGGAAGGAAAACCGCTGACCGTTGACGAAATCGCCGTACTAAAGCAATGGATCGACGCCGGGGCGGTCTCGCCAGACGACGAGCAGCCGGACGAAGATCCTGCACAACATTGGGCGTTTCAGTTACCTGTTCAAAGCGAAGTGCCTCACACGAACGATCCGCTCTGGAGCCACAATCCGATCGATGCGTTCATTGCAGCCGAGCGGGAACGCCGCGACCTCATGCCTGTTCCACTCGTCGAGCGACCGGTGCTATTGCGACGAGTCTATCTGGATCTGATCGGACTGCCACCGACTCGCGCACAGATGCAAGCGTTTCTTGACGACACTCGTGATGATGCTTACGAACGCGTAGTCAGCGAGTTGCTAGAGAGCCCTCACTATGGCGAGCGTTGGGGCCGTCACTGGATGGACGTATGGCGTTACTCCGATTGGTTTGGACTCGGCGCGCAGTTGCGTTACAGCCAGAAACACATCTGGCACTGGCGTGACTGGATCATCGAATCGTTGAACGAAGACAAAGGCTATGACCGGATGATCGAGGAGATGCTGGCCGGCGACGAAATCGCACCGACCGATCGCGACACGTTGCGTGCGACCGGCTTCCTGGCTCGCAACTACTTTCTGTTCAACCGTACTACCTGGCTCGACAACACGATCGAACATACGTCGCAGGCGTTCCTCGGACTGACGTTGAACTGTGCCAAGTGTCACGACCACAAGTACGATCCGATTTCGCAAGTTGATTACTACCGAATGCGAGCGATCTTCGAGCCGCATCAAGTTCGATTGGACGCAGTCCCGGGCCAGACCGATTTTGAGAAGGACGGATTGCCGCGAGCCTTCGACGCTCATCCTGAAGAGCCGACGTATCTTCACATTCGTGGCGATGCTGCTAATCCAGACAAAAATCGCGTGATCACTCCGGGTGTCCCAAAGATTTTGGCCGCGAGTGCACCAGACATCCGCCCAGTCGAATTGCCCGCAGAATCGCACAACCCAGCGCTACAGTCTTTCGTGCTCGAAGATCATCTCCACGTCGCCCAGCAACAAATCACAGCCGCGAACGCTTCTCTGTCACAAGCACAGAAGGTGTTGGCATCGCTGGAATCGACTGCCGAAGCAGCAACTACAGCGGTAGCGTCCGCCGCAGCGAAAACGCCGACCATGTTCTTGCAGGATGACTTTGATCAGCTTTCGTCAGAACAATGGGAAGTTGGACCGGGCGATTGGAAGGCCGAAGGCGGTGTGTTAATTCAAACTCAGATCGGTGCGAATCGAGCATATCTTCGTACGCTTCGCGAGCATCCGTCCGACTTTCAGGCGACGCTAAAGTTTACGACAACCGGTGGCGAACGATGGCGATCCGTCGGGCTGGCGTTTGACGTGGCAAGCGACCACGAGAAGATGATTTATTTGAGTGCGGTCTCGCCTGGATCGAAGTTGCAGGTTTCCTACAAGACGGGTGCCGACCAAAGTTATCCCGCCAATGGAAAGATCGATCTGCCAGTCGCTCTGGATACTCCCTACGAGATGCTGATACGCGTTCGCGAGCGGCTAGTCAATGTTTCGTTGAATGGCGAGCATCTCTTGGCGTATGAATTGCCGGTAGATCGCCGTGCGGGCCACATCGATCTTGTTGCGTTCGACGCCGCTGCCAAGTTCGACTCGCTTGTAATTCACGAACTTGCTGCCGACACCAAGTTGATGCCCGCCGGTTCCGGATCGAAGAATCCAACGACGATCGAGCAGGCGAGACTTGCGGTCTCGGTAGCGGAACGAAGTGTGGCAACTGCTCAATCTCGGGCCAAGGCACTACAAACGGCCCATGCCGCCGATGTGGCAAAGCATGAAAACGCGTCTCCCGACACTTTGCGCCAACTGGTTCACGCAGCGGCCATCGCGGCCAGATCGTTGGAGTTGGCCCAAGCCGAGCAAGCAGTCGCGACCGCCGAACTGACGCTGGCCGGCGCGAATGAGCAATCGAAATCTAAAGCCGAAGAAGATCTCAAGACCGCGCAAGCGAGTGTCGAAAAGGCTCGCACCGCTTGCGAGCAACCAGGCGAACGTTACACGTCCATTCGCGCTTCGATGAAAGCCCTCGAAGGGCCTGCCGAAACGGACGATTCACGGTACGCTCCCTATCCCACGACAAGCACAGGTCGCAGAACGGCCCTTGCCAGTTGGATCGCCGACGCGAAGAACCCGCTGACGGCGCGAGTCGCCGTGAATCACATCTGGTCGCGACATTTCGGGCAACCGTTGGTCGAATCCGTGACCGACTTTGGACGTCGTGCCCCAAAGCCAGCGCAGCACGCGCTGCTCGATTGGTTGGCCGTCGATTTCATGTCGCATGATTGGAGCATGAAACGTCTGCATCAGATGATGGTGACCTCGCGGACGTATCGGTTGAGCACTTCGGTAGCCGAGACTGACGAGTTGACTCGCGATTCCGATTCGCAAAATGCGTTTTATTGGCGAAGACAGCCGATTCGGATGGAATCGCAAGTCGTGCGTGACAGCTTGTTGCAATTGGCCGGTGTCCTGGACCCAGCGATTGGTGGTCCGACGATCGATCCGCAGAAGGAAGACGTTGCATATCGCCGCAGTCTTTACTTCACTCACTCGCGCGACGATGAGCATAAGTTTCTCACGATGTTCGACGATGCCGACATCGATCGCTGCTATCGGCGAGAGGAGAGCATCGTGCCTCAACAAGCCTTGACGCTGGCCAACAGCAAGTTGTCGCTGACCTTGGCACGAAAGATGGCACAGCGACTGCAAAGCGAACTTGGAGAGGCAAGCGACGAGCAGTTTGTCGCTGCGGCGTTTATGATGATACTCGCCGTCGAACCAACTGCCGCGGAAATAGCTGCGTGTCTTGATGCGATTGGGCAAATCAAAGCAACTCTGACGAAAGGAAATCACGCCGAACCACCATCGCGGGCTCGTGCCGACCTAATCCATGCCTTACTGAACCACAACGACTTTGTCACGATACGATAGCAGAGGAGGGGGAAACAAGGAGATGGGGAGATGGGGATAAGGCGGCATACGGAGTTGGATGTTTATAAACGGTCGTTCGAGGCAGCAATGCTCATTTATAATATGACGAAGAGCTTTCCTCAGGAGGAGCGGTACTCGCTTGTTGACCAGATTCGGCGGTCGTCGAGGTCTGTGAGTGCGAATCTAGCTGAGGCTTGGCGCAAGCGTCGCTATGAGGCTGCGTTCATCGCAAAACTGAGTGACTGCGAGTCGGAAGCTGCGGAGACGCAAGTTTGGTTACAGTTCTCTGTCGAATGCGGCTACGCGAGCCGCGAGAATGCAAAAGCACTCTATTCCGAATATGACGAGTTGATTGCGATGTTGGTCCACATGATCAATCACGCGGCAGACTGGACAATAAAATGAGCAAACGATTCGCCCCCTCCCCATCTCCTTGCCTCCCCCTCTCCCCGTCTGCTCTGCCGTCTCGCCGCTCGTTTCTCTCCGGCACAGGTCTCGGCTTCGCCGGACTGGCGTTGTCGGCGATGTTGCAACAAGACGGCTTTGGAGCTGCCAACTCGCACCAGCTACCGGATGGCAAGCCTCATTTTGCGCCGAAAGCAAAGAGCGTCATCTGGCTTTTCATGCGTGGCGGCGTGAGCCACATGGAGAGCTTTGACCATAAGCCGATGCTCACCAAGTACGCGGGCAAGACGATCAAGGAGACTCCTTGGAACGGCGTCCAGGATCCCGAGCGACTTAAGAAGGTTCGCGTCGTTGTCGTGAACGATGCCAACGGCCAGCAACGCAACGAACTGTTTCCGTTACAGATCGGCTTCAAAAAGTATGGGCAGAGTGGTCTCGAGGTCAGTGATTGGTTTCCGCATATCGGATCTTGCGTCGACGACCTTGCGGTTGTCCGGTCGATGTGGACCACTGACGACAATCACGGCGCTCAAGTTCAGTTTCATTCGGGCCGTCACATGCTCGACGGGCGTTACCCGACGATCGGTGCGTGGGTGAAGTACGGGCTCGGGTCGCTGAACGATAATCTGCCACAGTTCATTACGATGGGCCCGCGATTCTTTGACAAGCGCGATGGCCACTACCTGGGGCCAGCCAACGACGCGGTTCCGCTGAAGGTCGACCCGAACGATCCATTGCCGTTCGCCAAGCCGGAGTTGGATCTCTCACAGGACGAGCAAAAGATCGAGTTCGATTTGATCAACCGGCTGAATCGTTTGAACGAAGTACGGTATCCAGACGATGAGGCGATGCGGGCGCGGATCAAATCGTACGAACTCGCTTTTCGCATGCAAGCTGCCGTTCCAAATGTGATTAACTTCGATGACGAGACAAAAGTCACGCAAGACCTGTACGGCTTTGACGATGCCACGACAAAGCCTTTTGGAATGCAGTTGTTGGCGGCGCGTCGCTTCGTCGAAAAGGGCGTGCGTTTCATCCAGATCATGCACGGCGACGGAGCGGCTGGGGCCTGGGACGCGCATTCCAACTTGAAGACGAATCACACGGGCCTTGCTGCCCAAGTCGATAAACCAATTGCGGGCCTGCTGAAAGATTTGAAGCAGCGTGGACTGCTCAATGAAACGATCGTCGTCTTCGCCACAGAGTTCGGGCGGACACCCGGCTCGCAAAGCGGAAACGGGCGCGATCATCATCCCTATGGATTCTCGATCTGGATGGCCGGGGGTGGCTTAAAGGGTGGCATTGCTCACGGAGCGACGGACGAGATTGGTTTTCACGCCGACGAGCATCCGCACTATGTGACCGATGTCCACGCCACGATCATGCAACTGCTTGGACTCGACGCGCGACGTCTTGAAGTCCCCGGCCACAAGCGACTTGAAATCGATTTCGGCCAGCCGATCGAACAGATCATCGCCTGACATGCCAATCACCAGTCTGTTAGAAAGTATGTCATCATGTATCGCATAACTACAGGGAGCGGCTTGCACTCTGGCCGTGTACCGAACTGAATGATCCGGCGGAGGCGATGACAAAGAACTGGTTCGCCTGAGCGAATCGCACCGGAAGTAAGTACTAAACGAAACGAACCCGCAAGTAAGTTGGACGAGCATGACCAATATCGACGTTACAAAGACGCATGTTGCGAAAGCGCTAAAGCACGATAGCCCCATCATCTCCTGTCGCTTTGATCCAAGCGGCAAGTACGTGTTCTTCGGCGCACAGGATTTCAAAGTCTGGCGCTGGGAATGGAACGGCGACGCGAAGGTCGAGCTTAATCACAACGCTTGGGTGCGGGGCATTGCGTTCCATCCAAACGGCGAGGCGGTACTGACGGCTGGATACGACGGTCGGTTAGTGTGGTGGCCAGCGACGGCGGAGAAACCTGAACCCATTCGCGAAACGCAAGCTCACGACGGATGGGCTCGTGCCGTAGCGATCAGCCCCGACGGATCGCTCGTTGCGACCGCCGGCAATGATCATAAAGTTAAACTCTGGAACTTCGCCGATGGTTCGCTGATTAAGGAACTCGCTGGTCACGACTGTCACGTCTATAACGTCCTCTTTCATCCGGACGGCAAGAGCATCGTATCCGGCGACTTGAAGGCGAATTTGATCCAATGGAACATCGAGTCGGGCGAGCAAGTTCGCAAAATGACTGCTGAATCGCTTTGTAAGTACGACTCGACTTTTCGTGCAGACATCGGCGGCTTTCGAGGCTTGGCCTTCGATCGGACAGGAAAGCGTCTTGCGGGCAGCGGCATTACAGAGGTGACGAATGCCTTCGCTGGAATCGGCAACCCAGCCGTCGTAGTTTACGACTGGGAGTCCGGTGAATTAAAGCTTCAGCACGAATCCAAAGGGAAGCTCAAGGGCGTTGGCTGGGGCGTTGTTTTTCATCCCGACGATTTCGTGATCGGCATCTCGGGTGGTGGCGGGGGCGGGTTCCTGCTGTTCTGGAAACCGGACGGCAAGGAAGAGTTTCACCAAGTAAACTTAAAAAACAACGCTCGCGATCTCGACCTTGCGGCGGACGGGCTGCATGTGGTTACGGGGCACTACGATCGTCACGTGCGAGTTTCGAAGCTGGGCGTGGATTGACCTCGCATAGCTGATAGGAATTCCGTAAACCGCCACGGGCCAGCATCGCATCGCTTCGCTTGGGTTGGGACAAAAATATGGCTGGGCAAAAAAAGAGTGGAGCCGCTGCTTTGCTTTTATCTTTTTGTCCGCCAATGTTTTTGTCCAATTACACAGGGCGTTGGATCGCCTTTAGTACTGCAGATGTGGCTTGGGATTTGTTCAGCACGTAAAAGTGGATGCCCGGAACGCCGGCGTCGATTAATCCCTGAACTTGCTTGGTCGCGAACTCGATTCCCACTTGAAATTGCCACTCTTCGTCTTCGCGCTGGCCGAGATCTTTTACAAACTCCTCGGGCAGGCGAGCGGCACACATGGATGTAATGCGTTGTATTTGAGCGAGACTGGTCACGGGAAGGATACCGGGCACCAACGGCACGCGAATCCCGGCAGCATCGCATCGGTCACGGAAGCGGAAGAAGTCGTTGTTGTCGTAGAATAGCTGAGTCACAACGATATCGGCCCCGGCATCGACCTTTCGTTTGAGGTTCTCCAAGTCGATCTCGGGACTGGGAGCTTCTTGGTGCGTTTCAGGATAGCCCGCCACCGCGATCCCGAAGTTTGCAAACTCGCTCCGAATCAATGCTACCAACTCATTCGCGTAGCTGAGCCCACCTTCGACGGCTTGAAAACTCGTTTCGCCGCGAGGCGGATCACCCCGCAAAGCGACGATGTAATCGATGCCACGCTTCGCTGCCTCCGTGAGGTAAGTTCGCAACTGATCGACCGTCGAACCCACACACGTCAGATGCGACGCGACTGGCAAGTTGTAGCGTTGCTTGACTTGCTCGACGATGCCGAGCGTCTTCTCCTGTGTCGATCCACCCGCGCCGTAGGTGCAAGTGATGAAGTCTGGCTTGAACTCGACGAGGTGGTCGACGTGTCGATACATCGCCTCTTCGCCGGCATCGGTCTTTGGCGGAAACAACTCGAAGGAAAGCCCTAGTTTGCCGGGGCCGTAATGCTTAGTAAGTGTCATGTTGTCGTTCTATCAATCAGGATTCAGTTGACTGACCACTAGCCGCACGATGGGGGCCGGTCTGGACTATAAAGATAAAGGATCACCAGCGAGTTGTCGCTCGTCGCGACTCAATTCGTACATGTCATGAAGCAGCTGGACGTCGCAGGGACGTTGCTCGACCTTGCGGCGACGGAACATGCGTTGCTGCGTTGCGATCATGACTTCGGGAGGTAGTTCGGTAACCTGCCCGAACAAGCGAGCATAATTGACGTAGCTCGGCACATTGGTCGTGACGAAACCGTACAGCATGCTGCACACGCCAATCGACTTGCCCGTGAAGATGCTCGTGTTGATCGCCGACTTGGAGTAATCACCGATGATGCAACCAACGAACTGCATGCCGGTCGCGACCTTCTCGCCTTGATGGTCGACGTTGACGGTGCCGTACGTGTTCTTGAGATCGCTGTTGCACGTGCCCGCACCGAGGTTGATCCAGCTGCCGAGATAGCTGTGCCCAAGGAACCCGTGATGCTGCTTGTTGGTGTAAGGCTCGATGACGGAAGCTTCCACCTCGCCGCCGATCTTCGTCGTATGGCCGATGCTAACGGCATCTTTTACAGCAGCGTGTTCAATCAGCTTGGCGCCGTGGCCGATATAGGCCGGGCCGTTCAGATAACAGAACGGGCCTGTTACGGCTTCGCTTTCCAAAATAACCGGGCCCTTCGTCGTGTCTGTTACCGCGTATTGGCCGAGTCGAGCGTTCTCGCCAACGTAAACGCCGTCAGCGATCTCTTTGTACGAACCGATCGACAACCGGTACTCAAGGTTCTCCAACAGGACTTGCATGTTGTAGCGAACGATGTCGTGTGGGTACTGGAGTAGCGACAACTCGTGATCCAGTGGAGCGAGTTGTTCGACGCCCAGCCGTTTGAATGCATCTGGCATGCGATTCACAGTCAATGGCTTCTCGCCGACAGCGTTATTTGGCGATACAAGTGCAATCGCGAGTTCGCCGTCGTGGGACACGATGCCTTCTCGGTCCGCTTTGAGGATCTTCCGCAAAACTTCGAAATTCGTTCGCGAAGGAACAAGTCGCGCATTGACGAAGAGCAGCTTCTCTGAGCTGGCGGCGACAACTCCACTCAACTCGGGATAATCCAGTACCTGAATTTGTGCCAAGTGTGACCGCACGACGCCCGTGATTGGCTTGCCGAGTTGCTTGAGCCAGTCCAGCAATCGAAAGCTTCCGCAACTGATCGCATAGGCCGGACGCCCGAACGTGACGGGATATAGTCGCGGCACGTGTTCATCTTCGAACACAACAATTGTCATATTTCAGCGATCCTTCGTCGAGACGAGCAGCTCAGGGTGAT
>JACKHN010000001.1 GCA_020638975.1 Planctomycetaceae bacterium | reverse complement strand
CGGCTCTGAAGGGCTTGACTTCCGAGTTCGGGATGGGATCGGGTATGACCCCTTCGACATAGCCACCGAAAACCGTAGAAGTGTGCTTCCTCGCCGCTTCGCGAGGGGTTGGACGGGTCGCCAACGCGCCCGCTCTTACTTCCAACCCTGTCCTCGAGCTGTGTGATCGACTCGTACCTTAGAAGTAGGTCAAGCCGCACGGCCGATTAGTACCGGTCAGCTCCACGCATTGCTGCGCTTCCACACCCGGCCTATCACCTTGTAGTCTTCAAGGGGCCTTTAGGGACCTTGCGGTCCGGGATACCTAATCTTGAGGTCGGCTTCCCGCTTAGATGCTTTCAGCGGTTATCCGTTCCGTACATAGCTACCCGGCTATGCCCTTGGCAGGACAACCGGAACACTAGAGGTACGTTCAACCAGGTCCTCTCGTACTATGGTCAACTCCTCTCAAGTATCCTGCGCCCACGGCAGATAGGGACCGAACTGTCTCACGACGTTCTGAACCCAGCTCGCGTACCGCTTTAATTGGCGAACAGCCAAACCCTTGGGACCTGCTCCAGCCCCAGGATGCGATGAGCCGACATCGAGGTGCCAAACCGCGCCGCCGATATGGACTCTCAGGCGCGATCAGCCTGTTATCCCCGGAGTACCTTTTATCCGTTGAGCGATGACCCTTCCATGCGGAGCCACCGGATCACTAAGACCTGCTTTCGCACCTGCTCGATCTGTCGATCTCACAGTCAAGCTCCCTTATGCCTTTGCACTCTACGGCTGGTTTCCAATCAGCCTGAGGGAACCTTCGCGCGCCTCCGTTACACTTTGGGAGGCGACCGCCCCAGTCAAACTGCCCACCAGGCAATGTCCCCGGCCCGGATGACGGACCTGGGTTAGAAGCCCAAAACAGCCAGGGTGGTATTTCAAGGACGACTCTGCCGAGACCGGAATCCCGGCTTCAAAGTCTCCCACCTATCCTACGCAGACTGTTCCGAGCTTCACTGCCAAGCTGCAGTAAAGGTTCACGGGGTCTTTCCGTCTTGCCGCGGGTAGAGGGTATCTTCACCCCCAATACAATTTCGCTGGGTCACTGGCCGAGACAGTAGGGATGTCGTTACGCCATTCGTGCAGGTCGGAACTTACCCGACAAGGAATTTCGCTACCTTAGGACCGTTATAGTTACGGCCGCCGTTTACTGGGGCTTCGGTTCGAAGCTTCGCCCGAAGGCTAACATCTCCCCTTAACCTTCCAGCACCGGGCAGGCGTCAGACCCTATACGTCCTCTTACGAGTTCGCAGAGTCCTGTGTTTTTGGTAAACAGTCGCAACCCTCATTTCTCTGCAACCCCCTTCCGCTCCAGCCGCAGGGCCTTCACGTAACGGGGGCACACCTTCTCCCGAAGTTACGGTGCTATTTTGCCGAGTTCCTTAGCCAGTGTTCTCCCACGCGCCTTGGGATACTCACCCCGCCCACCTGAGTCGGTTTGCGGTACGGTCACTAGAGAGGCTCACCGCGCAGCTTTTCTTGGAAGCATGGGATCACCGAGTTCCGGAGCCGAAGCTCCACCTCATCACGTCTCGGCGTAATGCCTCCGCGTTTGTCCCTGTCGGGTCCTACGGAAGCCGCCTACACGCTTGAACTGGCAACCAAACAGCCAGCTCGGCCTACCCTTCTCCGTCCCTGCTCGGTTCAACGCCAACCCTAATGGTGCAGGAATATTAACCTGCTTCCCATCACTTACCCCTTTCGGGCTCAGCTTAGGGGCCGACTTACCCTCAGGAGAATTATTCTTCCCTGGGAAACCTTGGGCTTACGGCGACCGGGTTTCTCACCCGGTTTATCGCTACTCATGCCTGCATAAGCTCTTCTCAGACCCTGTAGTGCTCCTTACGGTA